>CAVSRD010000010.1:0-10940 GCA_963730315.1 uncultured Solirubrobacterales bacterium
TCTCCTGTGCACAAACGGCCGGGCCGCCGCCGAGCAACTGGGTCTCGAGCCCCGCTTGCGGACCGAGCTCCGGAACCTGGCCACCCAGCATCGTGGCGACGTCCTCGTTCGTCGCCAACATCAACACCTATCAGGCCAACTATCCCGGCAATGTCGCCTGGAACCTGTACACCTTCGGGACCGACATCGACGGCGGTTGGAAGAGCCCTTATCTCGCATCCGCCCCGGACGACGCGACGCAGGTGCCCGGTTACCCGACCTACAGCGGGGGCAACTACCGCTGGGAATGGTCGATGGTCTATGAATGGTCGGTCAATCTCGGCCCCGGGGGTACGGACTGCGGTGGAGAGGCCATCTACTTCGTCACCGGCGTGTCGCACCACTCGCCACCCAAGTGCGCCGGTTGCGACAACGACACGTTCCCACCGCCTTCCGACCCGAGATTCTCCGACTGGGGCGACGACCCGGACAGCTACGGCACCACCGAGGCCAGCGGCGGCGCCCGCCACTACATCACCGTCGACGGGCCCTACCTCGGAGCCGACCTGCAGGCCGAGCCCGACGGCCAGCCGACGGCCGACTCCAGCGGCGACGGCAGCGAAGAGGACGGGGTGACGGCGATCGTCGACGGCAACTGGACCGCCGGGTCCACCCAGTCGATCGACGTCGTGGTCTCCAACGCCCCGAGCGGCGCCCTGCTCGCCGGCTGGTTCGACTGGAACCATGACGGGGACTTCAACGACGCGGGCGAGTACTTCACCTGGAACGTGTCGAACGGCACGAACACCCTCAGCCTCACCGTCGGCACCGGCTTCGACTGGGCGACCAACGACCTCTACACCCGCTTCCGCATCTTCTCCAGCGCCGCCGCGGCGCCGGGCGGCTCGCTGACCCAGGCCGACTTCGTCGGCACCGCGACCGACGGCGAGGTCGAGGACTACCGCTTCGAGGCCGGCAGCCTGCCGGTGACCTTGAACGCCGTCGGCAGCGAGCGGACCCCCGGGGGCGACCTCACGGTGCGCTGGCAGACGGCGTCGGAGACCGACAACGTCGGCTTCGAGGTGTGGGGACTGGTGCGCGGGACGTGGCAGCCGCTCAGCGACCTGATCGCCAGCCGCAGCATGACCTCCGGACTGCCGGAGACCTACGAAGCGCAGGTCTCGGCACCGCCGGGGCTCACCGCGATCCGGCTCGTCGACTACGACAGCCGCGGACGGCAGGAGCGCTTCGGCTCCTTCCAGGTCGGCGGCGGCTACGGCGACTTCCAGCCGGTCCGCGAGATCGACTGGAGCGGCCCCCGGGCCGAGCGCGAGGAGCGGCTGCGGCAGCAGGGCTTCACGGACGTCGCGCGGCCGACGGGCCGTCCGGGCGTGGCGGCGGAGCCCGCCGCGCGCTGGAAGAAGGTACGGCAGACGGCGCCGGTCCGCGGCGCGGCGGTGGACCGGCCGCAGGTCACGTCGATCGCGGCGGCGGCCTCGCACGGGCACGCCGGCACCACCGGTGGCACGATCGCGGTCGCCACGGGTCCCAGCACGCACGTCGCGGTCACCGAGCGCGGCATCCAGCGGGTCAGCTACGAGGCGCTGCGCGACGGCGGCCTCGACCTGGCCGGGGTGCAGAACCGCGACATCGCCGTCACCTGGCGGGGCGAGCCGGTGGAGCGGTGGATCGAGGGCGGGCCGAAGTTCGGCCCCGGCAGCAGCATCGAGTTCCTCGGCAACCCACCGCAGGGCGACGACGCTCTCTACATCGACGCCAATCTGTACCAGGTCTCGGTCGACTCTTCGCGCGCCCGCAGCGCACGGTCGATCGGGTTCGGCAAGGCGAAACGCGAATCGTCGTCGTATCTCCGGCAGGCTCGGATGGACCGGCCCCTGATCTACCGCCAGCAGTCCCCCACCGGCGATCCGTGGGTCGAGCAGAGCCTGCTGGTGCGCGGCGGGCGGACGACCACGGTGACGCTCGACCTGCCGGTCGACGGCCCGGTCGCCGACGGCCCGAGCCACCTGCGGGTCGGCCTGGGCACGATCACCGATCTTCCGGACCTGCGCGACGCCGCCGGCAAGGTCATCCCGGAGCACAACGTCGAGGTCTGGTTCCGCGGACCCGACGGCGCCTTCGCCCCCGCGGCCACCTCCTCGACGTCGGGGCAGGCCGAGTGGACGATCGAGGCCACGCTGCCGGCCGGTTGGCTGGCCGCCGGCGTCAACCAGGTCCAGCTCCGCTTCTCCACCCAGTACAGCTACTCCCTCGTGCTGGTGGACGACTACGAGGTGAGCTACCCCAGCCCCTACCGCGGCCCGACCCTCGACTTCGCCGCCGACCCGTGGTCCTCGGGGTACCAGATCGAGGGCTTCGCCACGTCGGACGTCATCGCCTATGCGCAGGACGAGGACGGATCGCTGACCCGCTTGACGCCGCGGGTCGCCCCCCGCAGCGGAGGTTTCGTGGCCGAGCTGCGGCCGATGGATGCGGCGCACTTCTGGGTCACCGAGTCGCCCTTCCATCCCGCGGTGTTCACCACCGAGGCTCCGCCGGATCTCCTCTCCGGCGCGGCCGACCTGGTGGTGATCGCCGGATCGAGCTTCGTCGGCAGCACCGCGCTCGACGACTACGTCGCCCAGCGCTCCGAGTACGATCCGATCGTGGTCGACGTCGAGGACATCTACAACGCGGTGGGGTACGGCATGGCGCTGCCGTCCGCGATCACGAGCTACCTGCGGGCCCGGGACGCGACGCATCCCTTCACCCAGGTCCAGCTCGTCGGCACCGACTGCTACGACCGCTTGAACTACATCTCCCAGTGCGTGAGCTTCCTCCCCCTGCCGACCGCACCGGTCGGCATCAACCTCTTCACGCCGAGCCAGAATCGCCTCGTCGACCTCGACGGTGACGGGGTCGGCGACAAGGCGGTGGGCCAGTTCTCGGTGCGCGACGAGAGCGAGCTGGCGACGATCGTCGCCAAGGCGGACGCCTGGGACGAGAGCGGCCTGTCGGCCAAGGACTCCGTGCTGCTCATCGCCGAGGAGACCGACGGCATCAACAGCTTCTCCGGCCAGGTCGCGCGGCTGGCGAGCGCCTTCCCCTGGGACGAGAGCGACGTCCTCGACATGGCGGCCCACCCGCAGATCCAGACGGCCCGGGATGCGATGCGCGCCTCGCTGGACGAGGGGCGGGCCCTGACCGTCTTCTCGGGGCACTCCTCGCCGACGGTGTGGGCGTTCCGCGGCCTGCTGACGACGAGCACGGCGGCCGCGCTGACCAACCACGGATTGCCGACGGTCATGATCCCGTTGGCCTGCGAGTCGACCTACGACATCAGCCCCAACGCCAACGTCCTGGGGCACCAGCTGCTCTTCGCCGGGGATCAGGGTGCGCTGGCGATCAGCGGCGCGGTGGCGCTCTCCAACCTGGACGAGAACGAGCTGATGGCCGACCACGTCCTCGCCGGCCTGAAGGCCGGGCTCACCCTGGGCGAGGCGGTGGCGGAGGGGCGCCGTGTGCTCGGCTCCGAGCGCCAGGAGCTCCTGGACAACTGGACGACCCAGGGCGACGTCGCCGTCAGGATGGGGCACTAGATCTTGCGGTACCGAGTCACGGACGGGAGGGGCGACCGATGAAACCAACCGAATCGCGGCAGCGACGGGGAACGAGCCCGGCAGCCGGAGACTGCTCGTGCACGGCGCCCGGCCCGCTCCTCGAACCGCGGTCTCGGCTCACCTATCGGCCGCCTCTCTTCGAGTGCCACGGGCGCCTCGCCGAGATGACCCGTTTTGGCGGCTCGGACATCGTGGACTCGGGGAGCGGTCTGGGCGCTCAGCCGTAGCCGTTCGGCGCCTACCGGTCCCCATCCCGGTGCGCTGGCGCTACCGCTGATCGATCCGGTTGCAGATTGAGCGCCTTCGTCTGCATCTTTCATCGCGACGGGGCGCCTGTCGACCCGCGCTGGCTCCATCGCCTCGCGCAGCCCCTCGCCCTCTACGGCGACGAAGTCTCCACGTACTGTGGGGGCTCGCTCGGCATCGCGGTGCGGCACCGGGCCTCCCCGACGAATCCGCACGGCCCGCGGACCGATCCGCGGACGGGAAGGGTGGTCGCGGTGGCGGGCCGGTTCCGCCGGCTCGGCGTTGCCTCCGGCGAGTCCGCGGGCACTGGATCTCATGGCCTCGAGGCGGTTGGCATTGAGGCGGTGCTCGCCCGGTGCGGCGACGAGGACCACGACTGGCTGGCCGACACGTGCGGTTCCTTCGCCCTGGTGGTCGCCGATCCGCGCCGCGGCCGGCTGACCATCGCCCGCGATCACCTGGGCGACCATGCGGTCCACTACTTCCTCACGCCGTCCCTCCTCATCGCGGCCAGCGAGCCGGCCGCGATCCTCGCCCACGACGCCGTCTCCAGCGACCTCGACGAGACCGCCGCCGCCCGCTTCCTCGGCTTCCGGTTCGGTGCCGGTGAGCGGAGCTTCTTCCGCCACATCCGGCAGCTTCCGCCGGCGCATCGTCTCGACGTCTCCGAAGCCCGGGAGAGCGTCGAGCCGTACTGGCGCTTCCGGCGCCTGCCGGCCGGAGGAGATCGCCGGCCGGAGGAGATCGCGGACGACTTCCTGGACCGCCTGGAGCGATCCGTCGCTGAAGAGGTGGCCGGCGACGAGCCGGCACGGCTGGCCCTGTCCCTCAGCGGCGGCCTCGACTCGACCGCCATCGCGGCCGTCGCGCCACACGGCGTTCGCGCCTTCTCCTGGACCTTCGCGGAGACGCCGGCGGCCGACGAGCGCCCGCGGATCGAGGCCGTTTCCCGCCATCTCGGCCTGCCGGTCGAGTGGGTGCCCGGGCGACGGGCTGCACCCGCTCGCCGGCGACTTCGCCGCCCGCTTCGTCGATCCGAGCTCGCCCTATGTCAATCCGTTCGCAGCGCTGAAGGGCCGCCTCTACGACGCCGCCCGGGCCGCGGGATGCGAGCGGGTCCTGGTCGGCGACGGCGGCGACGCGCTGTACGCCGCTCGCGTGTTCTGGTTGCGCGATCTCGTGGCCGCCCGCGAGCCGGGCGCGCTGCGCAGCCTGGCCGCGACGCTGCGGCGTGCCGGACGGGGCGACCGTTTCGCACGCCGACGCCCTCACCCGGCTGCTGCCGCTCGGCGGGTTGCGAAAGCCGCTCCGCCGCCTGCTCCGCGGCACGCCGTTGCCGTGGCTGACCGCGGACGCACGAGCCGCGCTCCCGGCCGAGCCGCTGTCGCCGATCCTCCCCCCGGGACCGCGGCGAGCCCGCTACGAGCTCTGCGTCGGCGCCAAGCACAGCGAGCTCGAAAGCGAGGAGCGGCGCCTGTTCGCCGCCTGCGGAATCGAGCGCAGCAATCCCTTCTGGTCCTGGCCGCTACTCGAGGCGGCGATCCAGCTTCCCGCCTACTGGTACCACCGCGACGGCCGGGACAAGCCGCTGACCCGCCTGGCGCTCCGCGGGCGGCTGCCGGAGAGCGTCCTCCAAGGCGACCGGAGCGGGCTGCTGGGAACCTTCTTCCTGCGCGGGATCGAGCTTCGCCAGGCGGAGCTTCGCGAAACGGTCTTCCGGCACCCACGTTCGGACTGGCAGCGCTACGTGCACCGCGATTGGCTCGAACCGTACCTGTCGGCGACCCGGTCGATCGCTTTCGGCCATACCATCCTGTGGCGGGTGATCAGCTACGAGCTGTGGCATCGCCGGTTGATCGGCCGAGCGCAGGAGCTCCAGGGCATGCGGTACCGCGAACGATGACGGACCGGCTCAGCGAAGTCTCCGGCGTCGTCTACGGAATCCACCTCCGCGGCAGGCTACCCGCCGTCTTCGCGCCGTATCTCCTGGCCGCTCGCGGCGATCCCGCGGCCACGACGGTCCCCCTCACGGTGACCTTCCGGACCGTCCGGACGGTGCCGGAGGTCGAGGAGATCTGGGTCTCGCAGACGGGGGAGGCGGAGTCCGTGGAGCGCCTCGCCCTCTTTCGCGTCGCGGGCGGCTTCGGGCTCCGCTTCACGGGCGAGGACCGTGGGCTGGTGCGCTGTACGCGCGAGCGGATCGAGCTCGAGTGGTCGGCGGCGGCCTCCGCAGCGCCCCACGGCTTCTTCGCCTACGTCCTGCCCCTCTGGCTCGAGCTGTGCGGCGTGCCCGTGCTCCACGGCAGCGCGGTGACGGTGGCCGGGCGAGCCGTCGGCTTCCTCGGGCCGAGCGGCATCGGCAAGTCGGTCCTCTGCGCCGAGCTTCTGCGCCTCGGATGCGGCTTCGTCGCCGACGACGGGCTCGCCCTGGAGCCGGCGGAGGACGGCGGCTGGTGCTGTCTCGACGGCCCGCCCATGATGCGCTTGTGGCCCAGCGGGCTCGCGGGGCGGCTTGACGTCGCGGCGGAAAGCCTGCCGCGGGTCCGCGAAGGCGGCGACAAGAGGCGGCTTCCACTCCGCCGCGACGCGGACCCGGGCGGGCCGCCCGCAGAGGGGCTTCTCGCGTCTCCCTCGCCGGCGACCGGGTCACCGTCGGACGTGGAACCGTACCGCCACGCGCTCGCGGCCCTCTACGTGCTGGAGCGTCGAGCCGACCCGGACGGGCCGGTGCGCCTCACCGCGTGCGCGCCGCGCGAGGCGCTGGTACGGCTGGTCGGGCACGGTGTCGCCGCGGCACCGGCAGCGGTCCTGGGGCTGGCCGAGCGACGGCTCGAGCGGCTCGCCGAGGTCGCCGAGACGGTCCCGGTGCGGCGACTCGGCTTCCCCAGCGGCATCGACTCGGCGGAGAGCATCCTGCGGCTGATCGAGCGCGATCTGCGAGACCTGGAGGAAGGCCCGGAGGCCCGGTAGCAGCTCAGGCGCGTCGCGGCCTGCGCGCCGCCTCCAACGCCGCTGTGACGGCAGGCTTCAGGTGTTCAAAGCCACTCGGGTACACGAGGCGCCGCACCGGCACCACCTCGACCAGCCGGGCCAGCAGGTCGAGGCGGCGCTCCTGCAACCCGGCCCGGGCGGCGAGGCGCGGCAGGAAGGAGCCCGCCAGCAAGGCGACCACCGCCTGCGACGGAGGACGGGCTCGATCTCCGCCCCGACCGCATCGTCGCGGCGCTCGACCAGGAAGACGGCCGCGAGTGGGCAGGGCTCGCCGTGGAAGGCGCCGAAACCGTGCGGACCCACCGCGACGCGGCGCTTGTCGAGGCTCGAGAGCACCCTGGGAAGCTCCTCGGCGGCACCGGCGAAGCGCTCCGCCTCCTGCGGCCAGAAGCGCATCTGCGGATAGCCGGGGCGGGCACGGAGCGAGCCGTCGGGCAGAGCTTCGAGCGGCAGGACGTCGTCGGTCAGCAAAGGGAATCCCTGCTCGACGAGCGTCGCCGCCAAGGAGCTCTTGCCGCCCCCGTGGTGGGCCAGGAAGACGATGGCCCGCCCGTCCGCCACGACGGCGGACGCATGCAGGCAAACGATTCCCTGCAGCTCCAACCAGAAGGAAAGGACCGGCCCGAGGAGTCGCAGCTCCACCAGCTCGGGCGGAACCCCGGCGACCGGCACGGCCACGATGCGGCGGTCGCCGACGAAGAAGGCCCCCACCGAGTGGAAATCCAGTACCCACCAGGGCCCGCGGCGGGCGAGGCGGGTTACCGGACGGCCGTCAGAAGCGTGCTCCGGGCTCTCCCAGCAGGGCGTCTCATCCGCCGGGTCGTCGGCCATCTCGGGGGGGCCACCGGCGACGTCGACGGCGATGTCGGGCGGACCGCAGGCCGGTTCGAGCTGATGCGACAGGTCGACCGCCGACGCCAGGTTCAAGCCGTAGATGCGACCCTCGGCGCGAACGCCCTCAACCATCGACCCGCTCGAGCAGGCCGGCTCCGACCAGCGCGGCGACCAGCGCCTCGACGTCGGACCTGGCGGCCCCGGCATCGACCTCGAAACGGGTGGTGAGCGCCTTGGCCGCACCGGCGAGGTCGGCGCCTGTCACCAGGGCCTTCCAGGCCAATGAGGCACTGGGGTCGAGGGAGTAGACCTGCTGGCTTCCCGTGTGGCAGAGCCAGAGAACGCCGTCGAACTCGCCCCACACCAACTCCGCTGCTGACCGCCATACCGGCTCGCAAACTCCGCTATTCGCAACCTCAGGCAGGTGTCGAACCAGACGGGCTCGGCTCTTCAGGCATCGATGTGGCGGCACGAAGCGCCAACCGTCCTCGATCCGCTCGGTCGCCGAGTTCCAAAACGGACGGTCCGGCTCGCTCCACGCAAAAGCCACCAGTTCGGGCAGGCCGAGCCAGTAACGGTCGCTACCGAGGCGATCGAGCCAGATGCGCTGCCAAGCGGCGTGCTCCTCCGGATCTGGATAAAGCGAGCGGGACCGATCCTCCAGATCCTGAGCAGCAACACAGAAATCGACCTGCGGCTCGGCCTCCTCGACCGCTCGCCGCAACTCAGGAGCCGAATAGAGATGAGCCACTACGACCCTCCGCGGCGGCTCCAGCCGGTCCAGCTTCTGGCGGAGGCGCATCCCTGAAAGGGAACAGTCATCAACGAGAATCACCAGCGCCGCCTCGCTGTTGCGGCCGTCGAGCTGTTCACGCTGCAGGTCCAGAGCGTAGGACAACATGCCGAGAACCACTAAACCACCTCGTGGAATGGCGACGAAGGAGGCGGATCTCAGAGTCTCCTCCCCCAACATCTGACGCAGTTTCACTGCAAGGCCGAGAACATCCGACTCGGCTTGATGGTAGTCGACGTAGCGCAACCGGGTACCTGCGCGCTTCAGAAAGCCGGCGACTTGGTTGAGATGTTGGATATCCGGCGCTTCGGCCTTCTGGTTTTCGGGGGCCATGGTCAGAAGTATTGCCGAAGCCAGTGCTCTAAGGTCAAGGCAGACCAGATACGGCTGCCGCCTCGACCATCCTCCAGGTACCGGTCGTAGGCGTGGCGGAGAGGCTCTTCATTTACCCAACCGCGCCGCGCGGCCTCCATGCCGGTAATCAGTTCCTCGACCTGCGTCACCTGCCGCTCGCGGATACCACGATCGAAAATCGCCTCCGGCGTCACCTTTTCGCGACGATCGACTACTTCCGCAGGGAGGTGGTCGCGCAGGAGATCGCGCAGCACCACTTTGTAATATCCGGCCTGGAAGCAAACCTCACTCGGGAGCCTCGCGGCGAGCTCGACAAGGCGGTGATCGAGTAGCGGGTGGCAGAGCTCGACGCCATGCCGGCGCGCGCGCGCTCCAAGGTCGGATAGGGGCATCGCGACGCCGGGATTCGAGAGGACAGCGAGGCGGTGCCGACGTGCCGGTAACCCGCTGCCGGAGCGACTTGGACGGCGCGGCTCAAGGCGCCCCAGCTCCTGTCGTGCAGCAGGGCCGAGCCAGGGCAGCGCGACCCGCCGCCGCGGTCGCCAGGCAGGAAGCAGGAGGTGTGCGATGGGCCGGATCAAGTCACGGTCGAGGATTCGACCAAGGGAAGCTGGCGAAACGCGGTTATGGCTCCGGATCTGCCGAGCGAGCTCCACCCAGCGACCGGTCATCAGAAGGTCGACGTACGTGTAGGCCCCGAGCCCACAGAAGCCCACGAGGTGATCGCCGCCGGCCCCGGTGGCCAAGCGGGTTGCACCGATCCGCCGCGTGCGATCCAACGTCTCCTCCCAAACCTCCGCATAATATGGGACGTAGGGTGAGTCCGGCCCCCCCAGGGGCTTGCCGGTAGAGAGCGGCCACCGCCAATCCGCGCGAACGTCGTGGCTGCGCAAGCCCAATTCCCCAGCCACTTGGTGCGCTGTGGGAGATTCATCCGCAACAGGCAGCTCTGGCGTAGCCCAGAGAATGGCATCGAGGTCAGCCTTGGGGTAGGTCTGCCTCCAAAAGAGGGCCAGCGCACCGGTATCCAGACCACTACTCAGCGTGAGTGCCGTGGACTCCGCAGACATGGTGTCGGAAACCACCGTCCGAAGCATGCGCTCGACCTCGGTGGCAGAGGCAGCTGCGGGAATTTCGGGCCGGTTTGGATCGAGGTTCCAGTAGCGGTCGAGGAGGATGCCTGCAGCCGTGACCACCACCAGATGCGCGGGAGGTACGGCGGCGATGCCTCTGAGGTAGGAGCGGCCCGGGGACAGGAACCGTCCCTGAAGGTGAGCAGCGACGGCCGGAGGGTCCGGCTCGCAGGGAAGGTTCAGGGTGGCCGCGATGCGGGTCGGCTGCGAATCGAAGGCGACTCGCTGCCCGGATCGAGCGTAGAAGAGAGGCTGCAGACCAAGGCGGTCGCGGCACGCCACCAGCCGTCGGCCCACGGGGTCCCAGACGATCCACGCGCAGGAGCCACCGATGCGCTCAGCGGCCGCGGACGCACCCTCCCGTTCCACCAGCAACTCGACGAGCCGGTGCCCACTCACCTGGAAAGGCAGGCCCAACGCGTCGGCCAACGCTCGACGGCCTGCAATGAAGCCCCGTAGCCACAAGCACCGTGGATGTCGGTCCGTATCAGATCCCACCGGCCAAGCGGGATGCGCATCCCGCAGGTCCCATTCGACAACCATCGACGAGTCGAAAGGTCCAGCCGATTGTCTCTCTTCCAGGTTCAGGTTCCAGGAGTGGAGCCAAATTGCCCATCGAAGTTCTGGTCGATGGGCTCCAACTGGGTCAGCTCACTCAGTGTGCCGTGGCACCTTAGCTGCGGTGCCCGATAGACCAGGCGTTGGTCGGTATCACCGGCATCCTCCGCTTGAGACGATGGAAGAGGATTCATCGAAGTCGGTATCGGTTTCTCGGGATCCAGTGCCATGCTTGCTTTCCGCAATCTCGTGTCGGCCTCGACAGTAGTCGCACCTGAGAACTTAATGCAATGCTGCTTAAAAAAGCTGTGCGGGCCCCTTGCAACAGGGCGCCGGTCCGCCGCGGATCAGCCGCGGTGCGGAGCGCAAAGACGACCGTTGTTGTAGTCGTCCAGGGTGTCTTTGAGGTCGTCAGCCGTGTGCGCCGCCGAT
>CAVSRD010000011.1:0-190009 GCA_963730315.1 uncultured Solirubrobacterales bacterium
CAATGCTCGGCTGGGTTGCTTGAAGCAACTCTTGTCGGCCGCACACTAGCGCAGTCGGTTGCTTGAAGCAACCTTGTGTGAGAAGATCACTTTGATGCTGCGCCACGACTACCCCGGCCAGGTCTGCTCGATCGCCAAGGCGCTCGAGGTGGTCGGCGAGCGCTGGACGCTGCTGATCGTCCGCGACGTGATGAACGGCAACCGCCGGTTCGGCGAGCTGCAGCGCTCGCTCGGCGTGGCGCGGAACGTGCTCGCCGCCCGCCTGCAACGGCTGGTCGACGAGGACATCCTCGAGCGGCGCCCCTACCAGGAGAGCCCGGAGCGCCACGAGTACTTCCTCACCGAGAAGGGGCTCGACCTCTGGCCGGCCCTGATTGCGCTGCTCGCCTGGGGCGACCGCCACTCCCCCACCCCGGGCGGCCCGCCGATGCTGATCGTCCACAAGGAGTGCAGCGGCCCGGTCAACGACCGCGGCATCTGCGAGGCCTGCGGCAAGGAGCTGCATGCCCGCGACGCCCGCGCCCTGCCCGGCCCCGGCCTCGGCTCGGTAGCGTTGTCGGGGAGGGCGACCGACTAGAGGAGAGACAGATGGCAACCGCAGCTGAGGTTCAGACCAGGGACAGGGTATTCATCGACGGCGAGTGGGTGGAGCCGCAGGGGACCGACGCGATCGAGGTCGTCAACTCGACCACCGAGGAGACGCTGGCGACGATCCCCGCCTGCGCCGCCGAGGACGCCGACCTCGCCGTGCGCGCCGCCCGCGCCGCCTTCGAGGAATGGTCGCAGACCCCGCACGAAAAGCGCGCCGGCTTCCTGGAGGCGATCGCCGCGGGGCTCGGCGAGCGCTCCGACGAGATCGCGGCGACGATCGCCGCCGAGCTGGGAATGCCGCTGAAGCTGAGCAAGCTCGTCCAGGCCGGCCTGCCGACCGGCCAGTTCGCGGCGATGCCGAAGCTGATGGAGGAAGTCGCCTGGGAGGAGGAGATCGGCAACTCCCGCGTGCTGCGCGAGCCGGTCGGCGTGCTTGGCGCGATCACCCCCTGGAACTACCCGCTGAACCAGATCGCCGCCAAGGTCGCCCCCGCCCTCGCCGCCGGCTGCACCGTCGTCCTCAAGCCGAGCGAGGTGGTTCCGCTCAACGCCTACATCCTCGCCGAGGTGATCGAGGCGGCCGGCCTGCCCGCCGGCGTCTTCAACATGGTGACCGGCGCCGGCCCGGTGGTCGGCGAGGCGGTCGCCGGCCATCCCGGCGTCGACATGGTCTCCTTCACCGGCTCGACCCGGGCCGGGCGGCGGGTCTCCGAGCTGGCCTCGGCGACGGTGAAGCCGGTCGCGATGGAGCTGGGCGGCAAGTCGCCGAACGTGATCCTCGACGACGCCGACCTCGAGCAGGCGGTCCCCGACGGCGTCGGCAAGTGCTTCCTCAACTCCGGCCAGACCTGCAGCGCCCTGACCCGGATGCTGGTCCCGCAGGAGAAGCTGGCCGAAGCCGAGCAGCTTGCGGTGAAGGCGGCGGAGGCGTTCACTCCCGGCGACCCGTTCGACCCTTCGACCCGGCTCGGCCCGCTGGTCTCCGATGTGCAGCGCGAGCGGGTCCGCGACTACATCCGCAGGGGGGAGGCGGAAGGCGCCAAGCTGCTGACCGGCGGCGCGGCGGCTCCGGAGGGGCTCGAGCGCGGCTACTTCGTTCGCCCCACCGTCTTCTCCGAGGTGACGCCGGAGATGACGATCGCCCAGGAGGAGATCTTCGGCCCGGTGCTGGTCATCCAGCCCTACGAAAACGAGGACGACGCGGTGCGGATCGCCAACGACACGGTCTACGGCCTCTCCGGCGGCGTCTGGTCGGCCGACGTCGACCGGGCGATCGCCGTCGCCCGGCGGATCCGTACCGGCCAGATCGAGATCAACGGCGGCGCCTACAACCCGATCGCGCCGTTCGGCGGCTACAAGCAGTCCGGGCACGGGCGCGAGAACGGGCGCTACGCGATCGAGGAGCTGCTGCAGGTGAAGTCTCTGCAGCTGTAGGCGGGCGGGTCCTGTCGCCCGCCCGACAACGCATACCCTCCCCGCGTGAACCTCGACCTCTCTGACGAGCAGATGCTGCTGCGCGACACGGTGCGCGAGTTTGCCCGGCAGGAGGTCGCGCCGGTGGCGGAGGAGCTGGACCGGGAGAAGCGGTTCCCGTACGGGATCGTCGGCAAGCTCGGCGAGCTGGGGCTGATGGGGATCCCGTTCCCCCAGGAGTACGGGGGCGGCGGGGCGGACACGCTCTCCTACGTGCTCGCGGTCGAAGAGCTGGCTCGGGTCGACTCGTCGGTCTGCATCACGATGGCCGCGCACACCTCGCTCGGCACGATGCCGATCTACCTCTGGGGGTCCGACGAGCAGAAGGACGAGTGGCTGCCCGTCCTCTGCAGCGGGCAGAAGCTCGCCTCGTTCGGGCTGACCGAGCCGGAGGCGGGGTCCGACGCCGGGAACGTGCGGACCACCGCGAGGCTGGAGGACGGGCAGTGGACGATCAACGGCGCGAAGCAGTTCATCACGAACTCGGGAACCGAGATCTCGGGCTGCGTCTCGATCACCGCGGCGACCGGCGACGCGGGGGGGCGCAAGGAGATCTCCAACCTGATCGTCCCCACCGGGACGCCCGGATACGTGGTGGGCGAGGCCTACCGGAAGATGGGCTGGAACGCATCGGACACGCGGCCGCTCGCCTTCGAGGGCTGCCGCGTGCCGGAGTCCAACCTGCTCGGCCGCCGCGGCGACGGCTTCAAGAACTTCCTCCACATCCTCGACGGTGGCCGGATCGGCGTCGCCGCGATGGGCGTCGGCCTCGCCCAGGGCGCCCTCGACGAGGCGCTCTCCTACGCGAGGGAGCGCCAGGCCTTCGGGCAGGCGATCTCCAAGTTCCAGTCGATCCAGGCGAAGATCGCCGACCTCTCTGCGCAGATCGAGGCCGCCCGTCTGCTCACCTGGCGTGCCGCGCTGGAGAAGGACGCCGGCCGTTCGTTCACGCTGACCGCGGCCCAGGCGAAGCTGATCACCGGCCGCCTCGCCGTCCGCGCCAGCGAGGAGGCGGTGCAGATCCACGGCGGCTACGGCTACATCGAGGAGTACCCGGTCTGCCGCTTCTACCGCGACGCCAAGATCCTCACGATAGGCGAGGGCACCGACGAGGTGCAGCAGATGGTGATCGCCCGCCAGCTCGGCTGCTGACGCCCCACGCCCTACCCGCCCCAGCTAGGAGCCCTGCAGCGTGAACCGCACCCGCGTGCCGGGCATCGCCCGCTCCAGCCAGATGCGGCCGCCGTGCGCTTCGACGATCGCCCGGGAGATCGCCAGGCCGAGGCCGGCGCCGTCGCCGCTGCGGGCGTCGTCGCCGCGGTAGAAAGCGTCGAAGACCCGCTGGTCGTCGTCCTCGGAGACCCCGGCCCCGTCGTCGGCCACCTCGACCTCGACCCCGCCCGCCGCCGTCCGCGCCCGCACCGTGACGCTGCCGTCGGCCGGGGTGTGGCGGATCGCGTTCTGGATCAGGTTGAAGAGGACGCGCTGCAGCTTCTCCGCGTTGGCCCGGGCGAGCACCTGCTCGGCCGGCAGGTCCGCGGCCAGCGCAACGCCGCGCTCTGCCGCCGGAGCCCGCATCGCGGCGACCGTGTCGCCGACCAGCTCGCGCAGCTCGATCTGGCTCATCGTCCAGGAGATGTCGCCGGCCTCGATCCGCGACAGCTCGAAGAGGTCGTCGATCAGGGCGCTCAGCGCCGCGACCTGGGTGCGGACCCCGCCCAGGTAGCGGTCGCGCGTCTCCCCCGTCACCACCCCGTCGTCGATCGACTCGACCAGCAGCCGCAGCGAGGCGAGCGGCGTGCGCAGGTCGTGCGAGACCGAGGCGACCAGCTGCCGCCGCGCCGCCTCGACGTCGCGGCGCGAACGCTCCTCGGCCGCGAGCCGCACCACCAGCCCGGCCGCCAGCGCGCCCCCGACGATCGCCAGCGCGACCAGGCCGATCTGCACCCAGCCCATTTTGTGCGGCACGGTCACCGCCGCGGCACCGGCCAGGAAGGCCGCAGCGGCGATTGCGATCGCGATCGCCAGCGAGCGCTTCATCGCGCAGCCTCGCGCTTCGCTCGCGGCGCGTAGAACCAGGGATGCTCGCTTGCTCGCTCCGCGCTCACGGTCGCAACCTGTACCCGACGCCCCACACGGTCTCGATGAAGCGCGGCTCGGAGGGATCGTCGCCCAGCTTGGCGCGCAGGCGGCGGACGTGGACGGTGACGGTGCTGGTGTCGGTGAAGACCGGGTACCCCCAGACCGCTTCCATCAGCTGGTCGCGCGAGAAAACCCGGCCCGGACGGGCGGCGAGGTAGGCGAGCAGGTCGAACTCCCGCTGGGTGAGCGAGACCTCCGCGCCGTCCAGCGTGACGACGCGCGAGGCCGGCTCGATCCGCAGCGGCCCCCGCACGATCGGCTCCGGCTCGGCCTCGGCCTCGGCCTGCGACGAGGCGCGGCGCAGCACCGCGTCGACCCGGGCGACCAGCTCAGCCGGCGAGAACGGCTTCACCACGTAGTCGTCGGCGCCGCGGCGCAGGCCAACCAGGCGGTCGGACTCCTCGCCGCGCGCGGTCAGCAGGATCACCGCGGTGCGTTCGCCCGGCCCCTCGTGCAGCTGCCGCATCACCTCGATGCCGTCGAGGCCGGGCAGCATCACGTCGAGGACGACCAGATCGGGGCGGTGCAGGCGGGCGAGCCGCAGCGCCTCCGGCCCGTCCGAGGCGCCGTGGATCTCGTAGCCGGCCCGCTCCATGTAGCGGCCGACCACCTCAACGATCGTCGGCTCGTCGTCGACGATCAGCACGGTGCCGCGCGCGGGGTCGTTCACGTCGTCCATTCTGGCGACGCCACTAGCCAAAGGTAAAGGCATAGCCCGTCACCCCCCTTTCGGGCACGAGGCGGAGCGTGTGGCGCTCCACCCGGGGCAGGTCGACCAGGTCGTAGAGCCGCTGCGAGGAGACCTCGACGACGCCGCCGTGGACGTCGGCGCCGGCCAGCCGGGCGGGAATCGGGCGGCCGTCGAGCAGCACCCGCACGCGGCGGCTCCGTCCGTGAGAGCCGAGCACCAGGTAGACGCGCCGCGCCCCGAAGGAGATCTGGAGCGCGCCGCCCTCCGCGGTAGCCGACGCGGGCGAGACCCTCCAGCGGCCGCTGTAGGCGAGGCGGTCGGCCGGTGGCTCGCCCGGTTCGCCGAAGTCGCGCGTCTCCGCGGCGATTGGGCCGTTGACGAAGCGTTCGGCGCGCAGCGAGCCGAGGTAGCTCTCCGGCGTGGTCACACCCGCCGAGGGGGCGATCCCGCGGGCGCCGGACCCCGCGCCCCCGACGCGGTGCCCCGCTTCGGCCAACAGCTCGCGGATCACCTTCTCTTTCTCGCCGTATTCGCCCTCGCCGAAGTGCACGTAGCGGACCCGGCCGCGCCGGTCGACGAAGTACTCGGCCGGCCAGTATTCGGTGCCGTAGGCGGTGAAGGTCGCCAGGTCGTTGTCCTGGACGACCGGGTAGCGGATGCCGTTGCGGGCAATCGCTTCCTCGACGTTGCCGGCGTCCTTCTCGAACGGGAACTCCGGCGAGTGGACGCCGACGATCGTCAGGCCGTCCCTGCGGTAGCGCCTGTCCCAGGCAGTCAGGTAGGGCAGGGTGCGCAGGCAGTTGATGCAGCTGTAGGTCCAGAAGTCGACCAGCACCACCCGGCCGCGCAGCGACGCCATGGTCAGCGGCTTGCCGCCGGGGGTGTTGAACTGGCGCTGTGTGTCGACGAATTCGGGCGCCGTGCCGAGCACCGGCAGGTCGGAGCTGGGGCCGGCCTTGGGGGCGGCGACCGCCGTCCCCACCCCACCGCCCGAGCCGCCGCGCACCCCGGAGAGCGCTTCGCGGGCGGCCGACGTGTCCTCCAGCGACTTCGACGGGTTGACCAGGAAGGCGGGCAGGCCGCCGGCGATCGCGTTCTGGAACTCGATGTCGTAGTCGCCGAGCATCGCCAGCGCGACGACGACCATCACCGCTCCCATCGCGACCTGCACACCGCTCCCTCGGCGGGCAAGCGGCGCGATCGCCCGGCGGCCGCCCAGCATCAGCAGGTAGAGGACGACGGCCGAGCCGATCCCGTAGCTGAGCGCGACGGCGAGCCGGCCTGCGGTGAACGGCTGCGCGGCGGAGACGGTTATCACCCCGGCGAGGATCGGGCCGGCGCAGGGCGCGTAGACGAGCCCGAGGCTGGCGCCGACCGCGGTCCCCGACCAGAAGCCCTCGCCGCCGCGCCCCACCCCGGCGCGCCCGGCGATGCGGCTGAGCGCCGCCTCCAGCCGCGCCGCCAGCGGCGGGATCATCAGCGAGACGCCGAAGCCGATCAGGACGACGATCGCCAGCGTGCGCAGCAGGTCGCCGGGCAGCCCGAGCGCAGAGATCACGTAGACGAGCGCGACGGTCGCGAAGGTGAACGAGACCGCGAGCCCGGTGACCACGCCGAGCGGCCGCCGCCGGCCGCCGGTCGCGCCCGCCGAGAGCGCGATCGGCAGCACCGGCAGCACGCAGGGCGAGAGCGCCGTCGCGGCTCCGGCCACGAAGCCGAACAGGATCAGCAGTGCCATGCGCCCGAGCTTGGCAGCTCGGGATTACAGGGAGGTGACGGCTTCGAGCTACCGCCGACGGGGAGGTTCAGCCAGCGGGGCGGGCGGTGACCGAGGCCTGCGGGCGACCGGCGACATCTGCGCAGCGGCCCTCCGCTTCGCCGATCCCGTAGTGGGCGCCGATCGCCAGCTCGTGCTCGCGCAGCAGCGGGCGGGCCGGGTCGACGGTCGGCGCGGAGCCCAACGCCCGGCGCGGCAGGGCGATCCAGACGCGGCCGGCGGCGGCGGCGCACTCGCGCAGCGGGACCGCCACCGCGGCGCCCCGGCGGCGGCCCAGGAGCCGGCGCTGCCCGAGCGCGACGACCAGCCAGGCAGGCGCGCCGTCGCCGGCGTCGGCGAAGACGCCGTGCACCCGCCCGACCCGCGCCCCTTCGAGATCGTCGACCTCGAAGCCGACCCAGCGGATCGCCTCCTCGAGGGGCGGCGGCGCGGCTGGCGGCGCCTCAGCCATCGACCTGCTCCTCCAGCAGCGCGCCGGCGGCGCTCGCCGGATCCAGCTCGCGCCGCACCACGCGGTCCAGCAGCGCGGCGACTTCGGGGTCGTCGGCGACCGTCGCCTCCAGCCGCCGCCGCATCCGCGACGCGGCGATCCCCAGCACCTCGTTGCGCAGGTTGCGGGCGCGGCGCTCCTCGAGCGTCCCCTCGGCTTCGATGTGGGCGCGGTGCTCGTCGATCTTCTCCGCCAGCTCCGCCACCCCCTCGCCGCGCGCCGCCTCGGTTCGCAGGATCGGAACCTGCCAGCCGCCGGGCCGCTCGGAGAGCGAGAGCACGCTGCGGACCTCGCGCACCATCGTGTCGGTCATCGGGTGGTCCGCCTTGTTGACGACGATCAGGTCGGGGATCTCCATCACCCCCGCCTTCAGCGCCTGGATCGAGTCGCCCGAGCCGGGCATCAGCGCCAGCACGATCGTGTCGGCGTGGTCGACGATGTCGATCTCCGCCTGGCCCACCCCGACCGTCTCGATCAGCACGTCGTCCTTGCCGGCCGCGTCCATCGCCAGCGCGACCTGCAGCGCCGCCTCCGAGAGGCCGCCGAGGGCGCCGCGCGAGGCCATCGAGCGGATGAACACGCCGGGGTCGAGGAAGTGCTCGGAGAGGCGGATCCGGTCGCCCAGCAGGGCGCCGCGCGTAAACGGGCTGGAGGGGTCGATCGAGAGCACCGCGACCCCCCGCTCGGACTTGCGCAGCTCCACGGTCAGCGCCCCGATCAGGGTGCTCTTGCCGACCCCGGGCGGGCCGGTGAAGCCGACGATCCGCGCCCGGCCGGTGCGCGGGTAGACCTCGCGGACCAGCTCCCAGCCGGCCGGGTCGTCGGACTCGATAAGGGTGATCGCCCGCGCCAGCGCCCGCTTGTCGCCGGCGACGAGGCGCTCGGCGAGCGAGGCCGATTTCGCGGCTCCTGGCACTTACATTGCCTCCCGCTCCGCTCGCGGCGCGAAGAACCAGATACCCGGCAACCTCACCCTCGCTCCGCACGGGTTCGGTGGCACGCTTGCTCGCTCCGTGCTCACAGAGGCCAGTCTAAAGTCCTGGCCGCCGTGATCCGCTTCCTCCGCTTTTGCGCCCGCAACCGGATGCTGACGCCGAAATACGCGCTGCTGGCGCTGCGCTACCTGCGGCGGCGCCTGCTCACCCCGGCCGGCTGGCGCTGGCGCACCGACGGGCCGCTCTTCCTCGGCAGCGGGCTCGAACTGCACATCGCCCGCCGCGGCCGGGTCGAGTTCGGCCGCTTCGTCTGGCTCGGCCACGGCACGAAGATCCGCTGCCACGAGGGCGTGGTCGAGATCGGCGCCAAGACGGTGCTCGGCCAGGAGTGCACGATCTCCGCCTACCGCCGGGTGCGGATCGGCGAGCAGTGCGTGATCGCCGACCGGGCGATGTTCATCGACTTCGACCACGGCGTGGTCGAGGTCGAGCGCCCGATCCGCAAGCAGGGCATCTACACGCGCGAGGTCGAGGTCGGCTCCAACGTCTGGATCGGCTACGGCGCCTGCATCCTGCGCGGCGTCAGGGTCGGCGACAACTCGATCGTCGGCACCGGCTCGGTGGTCACCAAGGACGTCCCCGCCAACGCGGTCGTCGCCGGCGTCCCGGCCGAGGTGATCCGCATGCGCGAGGCGCCCAAGGACCTGCGCTGGACCGATCCGGTCGAGCCCTAGGCCATCTGCGTTCCGAGCCCGTTGGTATCATTTTGTCTGTAATACAGGGGAATCCCGCTGCGTGTAAGGGCTCGGCGTATGGAGGACGAGGGGCCGGAGCCAGCCGAGCCGGAGCCGGGCTGAGCGGAGCGCTCAGGCGCGGCTCGCCTCGCCGACCAGCTCGGCGTAGACGGCGGCCGTCTGCTCGGCGACGTCGGCCCAGTCGAAGCGGCGCAGGTGCTCGTAGGCTTCGGCGACGAGGCGGTGACCCAGCTCGTCGTCGCGGAGCACCCGGATCGCCACCTCGGCGAGCGCTTCGGGGTCGTGCGAGCGGAAGCGAAGGCCGACCTCCTCATGGGGGACGACCTCGCGCAGGCCGCCGGTGTCGGCGACGATGCAGGGGCATTCGGAGGCCATCGCCTCCAGCGCCACCAGGCCGAACGGCTCGTAGATCGAGGGGACGACGGTGAGGTCGGCGATCCGGTAGAGCGAGTGCAGCACGTCATCGCCGATCCAGCCGAGGAATGTGCCGTGCTCCATCAGGCCCAGCTCCTCCGCCTGCTTGTGCAGCTCGGCCTCGTGGGTGCCCGAGCCGGCGACCAGGAAGCGCGTACCGGGCGCCTCCTCGATCACCTGCGGCATCGCCTCCAGCGCCAGCTGGAAGCCCTTCTCGTAGACCAGCCGCCCGATCAGCAGCACCAGCTTCTCCTGCGGTGCGGCGAACTCGGCCCGCAGCCGGCGCAGCTCGGCCGGGTCCTGCGGCTGCAGGTCTTCGGGGTCGATCCCGTTCGGGATCACGACGATCCGCTCCTCCTCGACCCCGAAGATGTCGGCGATCTGCTCCCGCATGTAGTGGGAGCAGGCGATCACCCGCTGCGAGCGGTTGACGATCCAGCGCTCGACGCCGTGGATGTAGGTCTGCGGGTGCTCCTCGACCCAGCCCTGGTGGCGGCCGTGCTCGGTCGCGTGGATCGTCGTCAGCAGCGGCGCTTCGAAGCGCTTCGCGAGGTGGTCGCCGGCGTTGGCGACCAGCCAGTCGTGGCCGTGGACCAGGTCGAAGCTGTACCGGTCGCCCAGCTCGACCCCGGCGGCCAGCATGTCCGAGTTCATCCGCTCCACCCAGGCGACGAACTCGCCGAGGTCGGTGGGCCGGGTCGGCTCGCGGATGCGGTGGATGAAGACCCCGGCGCGGCGCTCCTCGGCCGGCGACTCCTCGCCGCCGCGGGTCAGTACGTGCACCTCGACGTCGCCTTCGACCAACGCCTCCGAGAGCTTGCGGACGTGGCGGGCCAGGCCCCCCTCGATCAGCGGGGGGTACTCCCAGGAGAGGATCAATACCCGGGTCATCGCAGCAGGTCGTCCCCCCGCGCCGTCCGCGTCGTCCGGGAGGGCGGCTGGCTGGGGTCGATCATCAGGGCTCGAGCAGTGGGGCGAGGCGCAGGTCCGGGGCGAGCGCTCTCATGCACGGATCGGTGTCGTACGGGGAGTCTATGGCCTCCTGCATCGCCTCGCCGTGCCCGGTGGCTCGCTGAAAGGCGTAATCCCCCGCCTGGCCGCGCTTGTCGAGGAAGGCCCAGTCGCTCGACTGGACGGCGAGCAGCTCGCGCGAGGCCCGCACGGCGGCCGGCCCGCGCAGCCCCTCGGAGAGCCCCCGCAGCAGGCGCAGCTCCAGCCGCCGCGCCCCCCAGGCGAGGTCGGCGACGGCCGGCGAGTCCCAGGTGCGCAAGTCCTTCTCCTCGCCCCAGCTCGAGGCGGCGAGCGGCCGCTCGACCGGCCGGTGCTCGACCAGCGCCTGCGGCACGGTGAGCAGCCGCACCCGCGCCGCCGCGGCCTCCGCCAGCACCTCGCGCAGCCAGATTGCCCCCTCCGACCACCAGTGGCCGAGCAGCTCGGTGTCGATCGCGAAGACCAGCAGCCCGCGCCGTCCCCGCGCCGCGGCGAACTCGCGCAGGCGCGCGGCGACCGCGGCGAGGAACTCGCCCGCCTGGCGCCGTGCCGCCGCCTCCGCGGCAGCCGGCTCGTAGGCGCCGCCTCCCACCTTCCAGATCCGCACCCCGCGCAGCGACTTGCCGGCGAACTGGGCGTGCGCAGGGTCGGAGGGATACCCCTCGAGCGACCAGAGCCAGCGGATCGCCTCCCAGTCGATCGGCAGCGCCACCGGCCCCGCCGCCGTGACCACCGGCGTCAGCGCATCCAGGGGCTCCCGATGGGCGCTCTGGTCGACGCAGAACCAGCGGACTCCGTGCTCGGCCAGCGCCTGCTCCACCCCCGGGGAGTAGGCGCACTCGGGCAGCCAGAACCCGCCGGCCCAGCCGAAGCGCCGTCGGTGCGAGCGGATCCCGGCGTCGAGCTGCAGCCGCAGGCCGGCCCGGGTGGCGAGCAGCGGCAGCACCGCATGCGTCGCCGCCGAGCCGGCGAGCGCCACCCGCCCCTCCCCAGCGGCGACCTGAAACGTTCGCAACGGGTTCCCGCCGGCGGCGTCGAGCAGCTCGAGCGCGTGCCGGTACCGGGCCAGCTCCGCCGCGCAGGCCTCCCGGCACTCGACCGGCACCTCCCCGAGGTCGGCTTCTGCTGCCCCGATCCGCCAGTCGACCAGGAACCTGCGCAGTCGCTCCCGAACCCCGCCGTCCTCGAGCTGGTCGGCGAGCACCGGCGTCACCGTCATCGTCAGCCGCTCCGCCACCTCCAGCACCGGCAGGTAGGAGCGGATCACCGCGTCGAACAGCCACTCCTCTCCGAACGGATACGTCCCGAAGCCCTCCACGTAGGGCATGTGAGAATGCAGGGCGATTGCCAGGTCGCCGACGCTCTCCTCAGGCATGGCACACGGCGAGGAAGTCGAGCGCCGCGTCGGGGTTGCCTTCCCGCAGCGTGAAATCGGAGCTGGAGATCGCCGGCGTGAAGCGGCCGTAGAAGGGGCCGGTCAGGCGTAGCGCCTTGTGGACGCGGTCCCAGCCCAGCCGCAGCGCGATCTCGTGCGCCCGCAGCTTGCCGGCGTGGAAGACCCCGAGCATCTCGACCCGCTCGAAGTGGTCCTCGCAGAGCGCCCGGAACTCGGCCGCGCGGTACTCGCGCAGGTGCCAGGGGTTGCCGGACTTCTGCGCCCCCGGCGGCGCCAGGGTGAGCAGGTTCGGGGTGGAGACGAAGGCCGCCCCGCCCGAGTCCAGCATCGACCCGAAGTGCGCGAGGATCGCGTCGGGGTCCTCCAGGTGCTCGATCGTCTGCAGGAAGACGACCGCGTCGCAGGACTCCGAGAAGCTCTCGACAAGGTCGCGCTCGAAGCGCAGGTTGGGGCGCGCGTAACGCAGCCGGGCGTGCTCGTGGGCCTCCGGGTTGGCGTCGACCCCGACCACGCTCGCCGCCGTCTCCGCCAGCACGCGGGAGCCGTAGCCCTCGCCGCAGGCCATGTCGACGACGCGCTGGCCGGCGGTGCGCGCCCCGATCCACTCGTAGACGGCGAGGTGGCGCCGGTACCAGTAGTTCTCCTCGGGCACATCGGGCAGCGTCCGCTCGCCGGTCAGCGAGAGCGGCGGAACGCCGGGCGGTTGGTTCTCCTGCACGTAATCGCGCTCCATCGTGTCCGGCACCGTATTGCAGCCCTCGAGGTCGTAGTTCTTCCCGCAGACCGAGAGAACCACGACCTCAACGGTGGCGGACTAGAGTTCCCGGCTCGATGCCCGCCTCGCCGACGGCAACGCCGGAGCACATCAAGGACGTCAACGCCCGCTATCACGACGCGGCGGCCGAAGGATACGACGCCAAGTGGGGGATCGACTTCGGCGCCACCGGCCAAGAGCAGGTGCGCTTGAAGCTCGCCAAGGCGCTCGGAGGCCTCGACGGCGTCCGCTTCCGCGACGGGCTGGAGATCGGCTCCGGCACCGGCTACTTCTCGCTCAACCTCGTGCAGCTCGGGCTGATCGAGCGGCTCACCGCGACCGACATCTCACCCGGGATGCTGCACCGCCTCAGCGCCACCGCTGAGGCGCTGGGGCTGGACGCGGAGACGGTCGAGACCGACGCCGAGAAGCTGCCCTTCGAGGACGAGAGCTTCGACCTCGTCTTCGGCCACGCCGTCCTCCACCACATCCCCGACCTGCGGCGCGCCTTCGCCGAGTTCCGCCGCGTCCTGCGCCCGGGCGGCGCGATCGCCTTCTGCGGCGAGCCCTCGCGCTACGGCGACCGGCTGGCGGCTGCGCCGAAGCGGGCGGCGATGCTAGCCGCCCCCGTCTGGCGGCGCCTGGTCCGGGCCCGCTCCCGCGCCGTACCCGAGGCCGAGCGGTCTTGCGGCCATGCCCTCGAGGGCGAGGTCGACGTCCACGCCTTCGCCCCCGCCGACCTGCGCCGCCTTCTGCGCGACGCCCACTTCGAGCGGCGCCGGGTCGGCGGCGAGGAACTGCTCGCCAACGCCTGGGGCTGGGGCCTGCGCACGGTCGAGTCGACCGCCGAGCCCGACTCGGTCTCCTTCGCCTGGCGCCGCTTCGCCTTCCAGAGCTACATGGCCCTGCAGAAGGTCGACAGCCGCCTGCTCGAGCCCCGCCTCCCGGCCGAGCTCTTCTACAACCTGCTCGCCTCCGGCCGCAGGCCGGCATAGGCACTTCGCCGCACCCTGTCGGCCCGGAAGCGACTACGCCGAGGTCTGGTGGCGAGCGTCTTCGGCGAGTCGAGCGGCGACCGTCTTCAGCCCCCGCACGACCTCTTGCGGCGCGAAGCGGATTTGCCTTTCGGCGAAGCGCAGAGTGGTCAGGCCCGCTGCCGCATGCACCTGGTCTCGCCGATGGTCGGTGGCCTGCTCGCCCGGCGTGCGGTGGTACCGCCAGCCGTCAACCTCGACCACCAGCCTGAGGTCGGGCCAGTAGAAATCGACCCGGTATCCGCTCACCCGCGCCTGCGTTTCCGGTTGCGGCAGGCCTGCGGTCCTAGCCAGCGCGAGGAACTTGCGCTCCAGCCCCGAGTCGGTCAGTGCATCGCGGCCCAGTAGCCGGCGCAGGCATGCCATGCCCGACCTGGGCGGCAACGCGCCGACAGCGACGCGCAAATCCTCGAGGTCCACGAGGTCAAGTCGATCCGCCTCGTTGATCGCGCGTTCCACCCGCCATTCCGGGACGCACGAGGCCAGGTCGACGAGCGTCGACACCACGTCGGTCACCGGGATGCCGTCGACCAGCCGGCGGTGCACCGGGCCCAGGTCGGTCCGGCGATGGAGCCGGATCCCCGGCCGGCGCCGGTACGCGCTGTGGGGAATCACGACTTCGACACCCTTGAACCGGGCCACCAGTCCCCATAGGGCAGCTGCGCTTCGATGACTGAGCAAGGCGCCGGGTCCACAGCTCAGGACCGCCGCCATCCAGCGTCCCCGCTGGGTCACGGCGGGCCTTCCAACCGCATAGACGCCACGCCAAAGCGGGTGCAGCCGACCCGTACCGATCCGGCGCTGTATCGCACGCGAGCTGAAGCCGAGTGCCAGCAGCTGTGACCGGGACACGACTCCATGCTGGCGTCGCGTCAACTCCCAGGGCCGCACCGAGTCCTTCGGCAGCTTTTTGTCCCCCATAGGAGACACAAGGCTGCCCGGAGCGAACCTCGCCCCCCTCTCTGCGAGGCTGGGCCTAGTAGCCGAGCGAGGCGCGGCGGATGCGGTAGAGCGAGACACGCGAGTCGAAGCCCTTGAGGTGCTGCTCGCCGGCGAAGGAGTAGGCGAACCCCTCCCCCGCCGCCGCTTTCCCCACGGAGTCGATCAGGACGCTGCCCGGCCTGGCGATCGCGGTGAGCCGGCTCGCCAGGTTGACCGGGCGGCCGTAGTAATCGCCGGCCTGGACGTGGACAGAGCCGTGGGCGATTCCTGCCCGCAGCTGCGGGAAGGCCTCGCCCTCGGCGTCGGCCGCCTCGACCATCCGCAGCGCCGCCTCGACCATCGCGGTGGCGTCGGTGGAGACCAGCATCGCCGCGTCGCCGATCAGCTTCACCAACCGCACCGGGGGTTCGGCCGCGGCGCTGGCCAGTTCGTCGAGCCGGCCGGCGATCAGCCCCAGCTCTTCGGTCGCAACCTGCTCGCCCAGCCTGGTGAAGCCGACCAGGTCGGCGAAGCAGACGGACACCTCCGAGGTCGCCCGGATCTCCCCCGCGGCGAGGTCGGCGGCGCCGATCACGTCGCGGCGGATCTGCTCGAGCATGTGGGCGCGCAGCGCGTAGGCGAGGGTCGGCTCGATCAGCGGCTGCATGTACTCGGCCGCGGCGGCGAAGCGCAGCGCCAGGTCGCGCTCGCTGTCGCCGGGGTGCATGAGGGTGCGGATCACCAGCTCGCGGTTGGCTTCGGCGATCCGCGCCGTCGCCATCCCGATCGTCCGCGCCACCTGGAGGATCCCCTCCTCGGGCAGGCCGGCGTCGCGGAACGCCTTCACCCGCCGCGCCTCTGCCAGCTCCGCCTCGGTCAGCGAGCGCTCGTCGGGGTCCGGGTAGGGGATGCCGAGCGCCGCCGTGGCGCGCTGCAGCAGGTCCAGCTCGACCCCGGAGATCTCGGCGATCTCGCGCGGGGTGTAGCGGGGGCCGTCCGCCGCCAGGACCCGCTCGACCGGCAGCAGGGTGAGGCGGCCGGCGAGGATCGCCTCGCGCAGCTCCTCGAGCGGAATCCCTTCGCCCGCCAGGCGCTCCAACAGCTCGCGCCGCGCCTCGCGCCCCTCGCCCTCCAGCCCGGCGAGCAGGCCCTCCGCCTCGAAATCGATCGTCATGCGGTCGCCACGCTACCGCCTCGCCTCGGGTCGCCGCCGCCGCTCAGATCGCCCGTCGCGCGATCGCGGGCCACCGCCTGCACGCCGCCGAAGAAGAGGTTGAGCCGCGGCCGGCGCAGGACCGGGACCCCGCGCGCCTCGATCCGCGCCAGCGCCGCCTCGTCGATCCCCGGCTCGGCCTGGACGATCCCGGCCTCGAAGTGCAGTCGCGGCGCCCGCACCGCCTCGCCGGCGCCCATCCCCTGCTCGACCGCCCGCGCGACCGTCTGCACGATCGCCGAGCGGATCCGGTTGGAGCCGGCGCTGCCCAGCCCCAGCTCGATCTCGCCGTCGCGCAGCACCACGGTCGGCGCCATCATCGACGGCACCCGCCGCCCCGGGGCGATCGCGTGGAAGCCGAGCGGGTTGAGGTCCTCCTCGCCGAGCATGTTGTTGAGGATCACCCCGGTGCCGGGGACGAGCACGCCGGAGCCGGAGCCGTTCGAGCAGGTGACGCTCGCGCACATGCCGTCGCCGTCGAGCGCCGCGATGTGGGTGGTCGACCCGAGCACGTCGCCGGCCTTCAAGTCGAGGCGCGCCGGATCGAGCAGCGCCTCCTCCAACTCCTCGCCGTAGAGAGCCTCGGCGAACTCCTCGTCGCGGGCGGCGTTGGCGGCGTCCATCGCCGCGACCAGCTGCTCCGGGCCGCTGCTCTCCCCCAGCCGCTCCAGCAAAGCGAGCGTGTAGGCGATCAGGATCCCGCCCGAGGACGGCGGCGGGTTGGTGAGCACCTCGGTGCCGCGGAAGGGCGCCCGGATCGGGCGCCGCTCGATCGCCTCGTACTCGGCCAGGTCGGTCGGCCCCAGGGTGCCGCCGCGCTCGCCGACGAATCCGCTCAGCGCCGCCGCCACATTGCCGCGATAGAACGGCTCCGCCCCCTCGGCGCCGAACCGCTCCAGCGCCTCGGCCAGGGCCGGGAAGCGGAAGACGTCGCCCCGGCCCAGCGGCCTCCCCTCGGGCGCGTACAGCTCCCGCGTTCCCGGCAGCCGCTCGTGGATCGGCCAGAGGATCTCGAGGATGTAGGCCTGCTCGGCGTTGACCGGGGCGCCCTCGCGGGCAAGGCGGGCGCCGGGCGCGGCCAGCTCGGAGAGCGGCGCCGAGCCGAAGCGCCGCAGCGCCAGCTCCAGTCCCGCCGCCGTCCCCGGCACACCGCAGGAGGCGGGTCCGACGTAGAACGTCTGCACGGTCTCCGCGTCGAAGTGGACCGGGACGGGGGCCAGCTCGATCCCCCGCTCGGTCCCGTCCTTGCCGGGCGCGGACACAAAGAAATCGACCAACACAGTTCCGACCCCCTCCTCGGCTCCCACTCCCTCGCGAGAATCAGATCGTGACGCTCGGTAGCTCCCGCGGTCGGAGGGGGTCGGGTCAACGCCGGGTCCGCTGACGATCATGAACCCCCCTGCCCCGAACCCGGTCAGGGGGCTCTCGACCGCAAACGAGGCGAGAACCGCGGCGACGGCGGCATCGACGGCGTTGCCGCCCTCGCGCAGCACCTCGGCCCCCGCCTCGGCGGTCAGGGGATGGCCGGCGGCGACGACCCCGCTCATGGGGTGCGGGCTACCCGGGAAGGAACTCGGGGACGTCCAGGCTGCTCAGCTCGCCGGCCTTCTCGTTGCGCGGGGCGCGACCGCCGTCCCTGGTCCGGCGGATGGTCGGCTCGGCGGCGCGGCGCGGCTCGGCGGCGCGGCCGTCGAAGCGGGTGGCAACGACGGTGACCCAGATCTGGTCGCCCAGCTCCTCGTCGATGTTGGCGCCGAAGATGATGTTGGCGTCGGGATGGGCGGCTTCGCCGACCATCTTTGCGGCCTCGCTGACTTCGACGAGCGAGAGGTCGGCGCCGCCCGTGATCGAGAGCAGGATCGAGCGCGCCCCCTCCATCGAGGTCTCCAGCAGGGGCGAGGAGATCGCTTTCTCGGCGGCCAGCAGGGCGCGTCCCTCGCCGCTGCCCATGCCGATTCCGAGCAGCGCCCGGCCGGCTTCGGACATGATCGTCCGCACGTCGGCGAAGTCGAGGTTGATCAGCGCCGGCAGCGTCACCAGGTCGGAGATGCCCTGCACGCCCTGGCGCAGCACGTCGTCGGCGACCTGGAAGGCCTCGACCATCGAGGTCTGCTGGTCGAGCACTTCGAGCAGACGGTCGTTGGGAACGACGATCAGCGTGTCGACCTCGGCGGCGAGTTCCTCGACCCCCTTCTTCGCCTGGTTGCCGCGCCGCGAGCCCTCGAAGCTGAACGGCTTGGTGACGATGCCGACGGTCAGCGCGCCGACCTCGCGGGCGAGGCGGGCGATCACCGGGGCGGCGCCCGTGCCGGTGCCGCCACCGGCCCCGGCGGCGACGAAGACCATGTCGGAGCCCTTCAGCAGGCGCTTGATCTTGTCCTGCTCGTCGAAGGCGGACCGGTGCCCCACGTCGGCGTCGGCGCCGGCGCCCAGCCCCCGCGTCTGCTCGTCGCCGATATGGACCGTGACGTCGGCGACGCAGAGCTGCAACGACTGAAGATCGGTGTTGACGGCCATGAACTCGACCCCCGGCACGTTCGCCTCGACCATCCGGTTGACCGCGTTCACCCCGGCGCCCCCCACCCCGACGACCCGGATCACCGGCTGATGCGGCTCGCCGCTGCCGGGCGCCACGTACTCCGGGTCCTCGCGCCCGTAGCGGGGCGTCTGGAGCGGCTCGTCGCGCGACTCGGGAGGCTCGGCGAACACCCGCTTCAACCGATCGGGGGCGGTCTCGGGAGCTTCTCCCGAGCGAATCTGTTCCGCGGGGGGCGAGGACTCGGCCGAGCCCGACGCCTTGGGCGCCTCCTCCGCGACAGGACCTGCGGGCAGGTGCTCCGATGCCTCGGGCGGATCTGCGGGCGGGTCGTCGGAGGTAGAGCGGAACAGATCGGCGAGGGGGCCCTCGCGCATGCTGGCGCGCTTACGCCGGCTCATTCGCCAATACCTCCTTAGCAAGCTCCCGGTAGTAGTTGGCGGCGTTCCCCTCGGGATCGTACTTGAGGACGCTCGATCCCTTCACGGGCGCCTCCGCGAACTTGATCGCCTTCTTGATCCGCGACTTGAAGACGAGGTCGCCAAAGTTCTCCTCGAGGATCTCCACCGCCTCCTTGGCGTGGACCGTGCGCGAGTCGAGCATGGTCGGCAGGATGCCCTCGATCTTCACGTCCGGGTTGAGATTCTCCTGGATCATCCGCAGCGTGTTCTGGAGCTGGACCAGCCCGCGCATCGACAAATACTCGCACTGGACGGGGACGATCACCTTGCTCGCCGCGGTCAGGGCGTTGATAGTCATCAGCCCGAGACTGGGCGGCGTGTCGATGCAGATGAAGTCGTAGTCGCCGGAGACCTCCTTCAGCGCTTTCTCCAGCGAGCGCTCGCGGCCGATCTTGGTGCTCATCGCGATCTCCGCGCCAGCCAGGTCGATCGAGGCGACGGCGATGTCGATCTCGCGATGCTGGATCACCTCGCTGATCGGCATGTCGTTGACGAGCACGTCGTAGAGGCTCTTCTCGACCTTGTCCGGGTCGATCCCCTGGCTCATCGTCAGGTTGCCCTGCGGGTCGAGGTCGATGCAGAGCACCCGGTACCCGGACTCGGCGAACGCCACCGCGAGGTTCAGCGTCGTGGTCGTCTTCGCGACCCCGCCCTTCTGGTTGGCGAAGGCGAGCACCTCTGCGTGCTTGGCGGGCGCCTCGGCCTCGGCCCTCTCCACGGCTCCCTCGTGCCTGGAGGGAGCGATCAGATCCTCAGCTTTCATCCTGGCCGGGCCCTCGTCGTCGGCACCAGGCTCCTCTTTTGCGGCGACGGGAGCCGCAGGCGAGCCGTTGGTCCCTGGCTCGTCAACCGGTCGCTCCGGCACCACTTCCTCCATCTGCTCTAGCTCCTCGACGATCGGGTGCGGCTCTTCGGGCGGCGCGGATGCGGGCTTCGACCTACGGCTTAGGAATCCCATGCGCGGGTATTCGCATGGGCGCCCGCTTTTCCTGCCGCGTCGGGAAATTGCTAGGAATCACCCTGGATCCCTTTGCCCGACCTCCTCGACAAGCGGCTGGTCTTCGTGACCGGCAAGGGAGGCGTCGGCAAGACGACCGTCGCGGTCGCCCTCGGGCTGCGCGCCGCCGCGGAAGGGAAGCGAACGATCGTCTGCGAGGTCTCCTCGCAGGAGAACGCCTCGCGGTTCTTCGACCACACCGAAGTCGGCTTCCATGAGGTCGAGATGGAGGAGAACCTCTGGTCGATCTCGATCGACCCAGACGAGTCGATGCGCGAGTACGTGCTGCTCCAGCTCAAGGTCCGTGCGATGCGCGATCTGCTCTTCCGCAGCCGCATCTTCAGCTACCTCGCCGCCGCCACCCCCGGCCTCAAGGAGCTGGTGACGATCGGCAAGATCTGGGAGCTGGCGCAGCTCGACCGCAAGGTGAAGCGGGGACGCAAGTACGACCTGGTGATCGTCGACGCCCCCGCCACCGGCCACGGGATCGGCTTCCTGCAGACCCCGCGGACCTTCGCCTCGATCGCCCGGGTCGGCCCGGTCCACTCGCAGGCGCTGCAGCTCAACCGGCTGATCGTCGACCACGAGCACACCGGCACCGCGATCGTCGCCCTGCCGGAGGAGATGCCGGTCAACGAGTCGGCTGCGCTGGAGAGCGAGCTGCGCTCCGAGGTCGGCGTCGCGGTCGACCGCGTCTACCTCAACGCGCTCTACCCGGAGCGCTTCTCCAACCAGGAGGCCGAGCGGCTGGCCGAGTTGGCGGCGGGCGAGAACGGAGGCGTGCGGGCCGCGGCCCGCGCCGCCGTCTCCGAGCACGGCCGCGCCCGCTCGCAGCGCGCCCAGCTGGCCCGCCTGCGCCGCCGGGTCGAGACCCCGGTGAGGACGCTGCCCTTCCTCTTCGAGCCCGAGCTGGGGGTCGAGTCGGCCCGCGAGCTGGCCAGGAGGCTGCACTGATGCCCGCGGTCGACGAGATCCTCGCCGGCAAGGACATATGTATCTGCGCGGGCTCCGGCGGGGTCGGCAAGACGACCACCTCGGCGGCGATCGCCGCGGGGATGGCGGCGCGCGGGCTGAAGGTCTGCGTGCTGACGATCGACCCGGCGAAGCGGCTGGCCGACTCGCTCGGCCTGCGCGAGCTGGGCAACGAGGCGAAGCGGGTCGACCCGGCGCTGTTCGAGCGCCACGGCGTGGAGATGAAGGGCGAGCTGTGGGCGATGATGCTCGACGCCAAGGCGACCTTCGACGAGCTGGTCGCGCGGCAGGCTCCCGACGAGGAGTCGCGCGACAGGGTGCTCGGCAACCGCATCTACCAGCAGATCTCCAACGCGCTGGCCGGCTCGCAGGAGTACATGGCGATGGAGAAGCTCTTCGAGCTGCACACCGAGGGCCGCTTCGACCTGCTCGTCCTCGACACCCCGCCGACCCGCAACGCGCTCGACTTCCTCGACGCGCCGCGCCGGCTCACCCAGTTCATCGAAGGTCGCTCGCTGCGCGTCTTCATGAAACCGACCGGCCTCGCGGCCCGGGTCGCCGGCCGCGGCGCGACCGTGGCGCTGGGCGTGCTGAAGCGGATTGTCGGCTTCGACCTGCTCGCCGACCTGGCCGAGTTCTTCAACGCCTTTAGTGGCATGGTCGACGGCTTCCAGGCCCGCGCCAAGCGCGTCAACAGCCTGCTCGCCGACCCCCACACCTGCTTCCTGGTCGTCTGCGGCCCGCAGGGCGAGCCGGTCCGCGAGGCCGTCTACTTCCACCGCAAGCTGGTCGAGGCGAAGCTGCCGTTCGGCGGCGTGATCGTCAACAAGGTCCACTACCCGACCGAGCGGCTGCGCGGCGACGGCGGCGACCTCGGCGCGGCGCTCGCCGCGAGGCTGGGCGACGAGGAGCTGGCCGGCCGCGTCGCCGGGAACTTCGCCGACTACCAGGCGTTGGCCGAGCGCGACGCGGGCAACATCGAGCACCTCGCAGACGAGTTGCGGACCAAGGGCGTGATCCGCGTCCCCTACCTGGACGAGGACGTCCACGATCTCGGCGGCCTCGCCGAGATCAACCGCTACCTGTTCGCCAGCGCCGAGGAACGGGTGGCGCTGGCCGCCGGTCGGGCCTAGCCGGCGCGACGGCGCTCGTAGTGGTCGTACCGCAGCTCGCGGACCTCCCAGTCCGCGTCCTCGGGAACCGGGAAGAGGTGGCGGACGCGGGGCGTGTCGATCCGCTCGCGGCGCTCGACGTCCCCCTCGACCGCGGGGAAGTCGAGCGTGCTCTCCTCGACCTCGACCTCCTCCAGCCAGTCCCTCGCGGTGATCCGGATCTCGTCCTCGGCCGGGACCGGCTCGAGGATGCGCGTGTCCTGGTCCATATCGTGCTCCTCCTCGTCGATCGGGGTCGGCTCTTCGCTCGCCCCAGTGGACTCGTTCCCCACGGGTTCGGGGGCAAAGCGTTCAGTCGCGGGCGCGGGGGGCTCCGGTTCGGGGGCGACGGCGATCGCGGCGTCGCCGCTGCCGAGGCCCGTGGCGATCAGCGACTCGTCGGCGGCCGCGCCCAGATCGGCGCCCAGCTCCCCGAGCGCCGCTTCGCGGAGGATGCGGCGAACGCTCTCCTCGATCCAACGCGCCAGCTCGGCCGTTCCCTCGACGCGGGTGCCGGCCATCAGGCCGTGCTCCAGCTCCACGGCCGCTTCGATCCGCTCGCGGACCGCGACGCGGTCCGCGGACCCGGCGGCGATTAGCGCGGCGGCGCGCATCGGCAGCGAGGCGCCCACCGGCCCCTGGCCGTCGAGCACCGCACGCAGCGCCAGCAGGTGATCGCTGAGGCCTTCGAGCGCGGTCTCGCGCTCGCAGCCCAGCTCGAAGCGCCGCACCGCCCAGGACAGCGAGCCGTCCGGGTCGGGGCGGGCCTCCAGGGCGCTCGCCAGCTCGGCGAGGCGCTCCGCCTCCTCCTCGTCGAGCCGGTAGCCGCCGCCGCGCGGGGCCGGGGCGCCGGTCGCGATGCGATGCCAGCCCCCCTCGCCGGTCGGCGCGAACGCATAGGGCCCGAGGCCGAGGCCGCCGTGCTTGAAGAGGCGCATCACGGTGATCAGCTCGCGCAGCTGGCGCAGGGCGGCTGCGGCGCTGTCCGAGTCCTCGCCCTGCTCGGCGATCGCCAGGAACTGCGGTTCCCAGGCGGCGCGGCCCATCCCCTCGCTGCGCTTCGACTCGATCGGCGCCTCGAAGCCGTCGGCGCGGACGATCTGCGCCCCGTGCGGTAGCCGCAGGCGCGGCACGGGCATCCGCAGGCCGGCGATCGGCACGAGCAGCAGCTCGGCGTCGTCGGCCTCGCCGACCTCGGCGTCGAGCGCCGCAAGGGCGGCGTCGAGGCGCTCGCGATCGAGCGAGAACTCGGTGCAGCCGGCCCACAGCGAGGCGACGAAGACGGTCAGCAGGCGGGCGGCTCGCTCCCCCGGGTCGGTGGAGACGGCCTCGCCCCGCTGCTCCAGGTACCGCGCCGCAGCGCCTGCCTCCGCGACAGCTTCCCTGGCGGGCTCGAAGCTCGGCAGGGAGCGCAGCTCGGCCTCCCGCTCGCGCACGTAGCGCTCGGTCAGGGGGACGTAGCTATGGAAGAAGGCCTCGTCGGGTCCGGCCTGCTCGGCGACGTCGAAGGGGATCTGGTCGCCGCCGGCGACCAGGGTGGCAAAGTGCGTCGCAGCATCGGCGGCAAGCCGTCGCAGCGCCTCGTTGAGCAGGGGGTCGCGCACGTCCCACGCTTCCCTCCGGCGCGGGGCGCTCCTGCGCCTGCACGCCGCCTTGCAGGGTCAGGCGGGGACCGGCTTCGACTCTTCTTCGAACAGCCAGCGGGTGCCGTAGCGGCGCATGTCCTCGATCAGCGGGACCAGCGCCTCGCCTTTCTCGGTCAGCGCGTACTCAACCCGCGGCGGCACCTCGGGGAAGGTGTGGCGGGCGACGATCCCCTCTTCTTCGAGCGCCCGCAGGCGCAGCGACAGGGTCCGCGGGCTGATTCCCTCCAGCGAGCGCTCCAGCTCGCAGAAGCGGCTGCGGCCGTCGGCCAGGTCGCGGATCACCAGCAGCGTCCACTTGCCGCAGACCACGTCGGCCGTGCGGCAAACAGGACATCGGGAGTTGCTCTCGGCGCTCATCGCGAAATCGACGGGATCGACGGTTGGGAAGCTACGTCGATCTCCTCCAGCGAGTTTAGCGGCAACGCTTCACTTACTGAAGCTATGGCTTCGGCGAAGGCCCAAGCGCCGGCCCAGCGAAGCGCGCTCGAGGCGAACGCCTGTTCCCCGCCCGCCCGGCCGGCACGGTGTCGATGTTGGTCACCTTGATTCGGTAGGCGACCTTGTCCGGGCCGTACGCGAGTTCGAGCACGAAGCCCGGCTTGAGTTCGACCAGTTCGCAGAGCCCGCCGGGCGCCCGCGTGGCGCAGGTGTAATCGCCGTCCAGCGAGCGCACTTCATCGGAGACGAGGAAGAAGACCTTGCCGTTGTGAAGGTTGACCCCGCCCAGGGTCACAACCGGCGTCTTTTTCCCGGGCAGCTGGGTCAGCGACCTCACCCGGTGGCGAATCTTCGGCTCGCTCATCTTCTGGCCCCCGGCGGCGGTCGGTTCCGAGTGGGAGATCTGCACGTCGAAGACGAATTCGTAGAGCCGCACGCCCGAGTGCTGCGGGGCGCCGCCGCCTCCGGATCCGCCGCCACTCCCGGATCCGGCACCACTCCCCGAGCCGCCGCCACTCCCCGAGCCGCCGCCGGTTTCGACTTCGACCGTGGTGCTCCCGGTCGTTGACGATCCTTCGCCGGAGCCGGTCTTCGAGGTGCTCTGCAACTGAGCGCTCTTCGGCACCGCCGTGTATTTCTGCTTGAAGGGGTCGGTCGGCGAGCGCCGGTGGAGCCGCTTGCGGTAGTCGCGCAGCCCCGGCTCGGCCTGGACCACGGTGAGCCTCGCCCCCTTCGCTCCCAGCGCCGCGATCCCCGCGGAGGAGCCGCGGCCGGCCGGCTGTTCGAGCCTCTCTTCCCGTTCGTTGCCGAGCAGGAAGGGCGTGGCGACGGTCGCCACCAGCACCAGGGCGACCAGCGGCAGCAGGCGGCGGTCGCGCAGGTCGTAGTAGAGATCGGCGAGCAAGGCGGGCGCCCGCAGTTCCGGTCTCTTCAGCTCAGGCCTGCTCAGCTTCATCGGGCCGCTCCGATCGTCGCCGCCGCGGGGGTCGCTTCACTCGGCGCCGGGCCTTCCGGACCGGCCCCCGCAGTTGCGCCCTCGCCGGGCGGGGTCAGGTAGGTGGTGACCGTGAAGGCCGCTTCGAGCTTCGGGAAGCCCCGCCCCGGGTCGCCGGTCAGCGTGAAGCCGTCGACCGTCAGCAAGCGCCCGTCGACCGCGACCTTCGAGCTCTTCGTCGCGACCAGCCCGTCGAGGCCCTTGATGAAGTCGGCGAGCTGGAAGAAGTCGCCCTGGAAGGTGAGCTTGTAGGGCATCACCGCAAGGCCGGCCGGGCCGATCGTCGCGCCCAGCGGCAGCAACGAGGCGGCTGCCTCGGTGGCCGACACCGGAGCGGCTCCGGGGCCGGCGCTCGGCGCCGCCGACGCGGCTTCTTCGCCGCCGCCGGAGCCACCGCCGCCTTCCAGTTGCAGGGTGGCGAACCTCACCCCGACCCGATCGGAGATCCGGTTCAACTGGACCAGCAGGGACGCGGTTTCGGATTCGCGGGGCACCGCCTTGCCGAGCACGACCAGCTTCTGGTAGTCGACCGGGAACTGGCGGCGCGCGGCCAGCCCGGCGGCGACTTCGGCGCGGTGCCCGGCCAGCGACGTCTTCAATTCCTTCGCCTGCTTGCCGAGCCTGCTCGCTTCGTCGCGCTTCGGCCCCAGCGCGAGCAGCCAGAAGGCGACCGCCAGCGCGGCGACGGCGAGAAGCGCGGCGACGATCACGTTGGTCGAGCGGGTTCCCAGCTTCATCTCAGCCGCCTTCCGCGCTCGTCGTCGTCGAGGATTCGGGGGATTCGCCCGACGGGGCGGCTTTCGCCGAGGCTTCGCTCGACGCCGATTCCGCCTTTTCGGTCGCTGAGGGGACGGATTCGCCTTCCGTGGAGCCGGTCGTCGGGATCGGCGCCGCGTCGAAGGCGACGACGATCTCGAACTTGGCGATGAAGGCACGGGTGCGGCATTCGCCGCTCGACGAGCCGTCGCCGGAGGCCGAGCCGCCACCCGTCTGGCCGCCTTGCTGTTTTCCCAGTTCCGAGGACTGCACGCCCACCCTGGTGACGCCGTCGATGTCCCTCAGCGCGGTCACGAAGCCGGCCACCGCTTCCTGTCCGGTTGCGCAACCGGACAGTTCGAGCGCCGGCCCGGGAATGGAGGACCGCATGTTGCCGCCGGAGGAGCCCCCAGACCCACCGCTGACATTGGCTTCCGGGGTCGCCGACGCGGTGAGGTCGACCAGCCAGACGTTGCTGGGTAGAACCAGCGACAGTTCGCGCATCACACGCTCCCAGTCGAAGCGACTGTCGGCAAGGCTCTGCACGGTCTCCACCCGCTGTTCGCTGATGCTGCGGAACTGTGTGTAGGAGGCGAGGCGCGTCGCCCTGGCCGCCGCCGCGGCGTCTTCGCGCTTCAGCTTCGCGACTTCGTCCTTGCGGTCGGAGACCTGATTGTCCGTCAGGACCAGGGCGACGACGCCGATCAGCACGACGACCAGGGCGCCGAGCACGATGTAGGCGAGCGGGCCGGTGCGCAGCGGCGCCTGCTCGCCGCGGCGGTCCTCGGGGGGGATCAGGTTGACCGGTCGCATCTCGTCTCTAGTCCTCCAGGGCGAGGCCGAAGGGAAGGGTCAGCCGCGCCGCGTCGGCCTCCTCGAAGCCGGCCAGGGCGGCCGGGCGCGAGACGGCGATCGGCAAGCCGAGGCCGACCTCCATCCGCGGCCCGAGGCCGGTGATCGCGCTGCCCGGGCCGCAGAGGACAATCCGCTCGACCGGCAGCGCCCCCTCCTGGGCGCCGTAGTAGTCGAGCGAGAGGCGCAGCTCGTCGATCAGCGAGGTGACGCCCTCTTCCAGGGCGCGGCGCGCCTCTGCCACCGTCTCGGCGTCGCCCTCGAGCTGCTCCACCGGATGCTCAAGCCCAACGTGCGAGAGCCACTCCGTGGCATGCTCGGGGCTGAGGCCACCGGTGCTCGCCAGGCGCCCCGCGATCGACTCCAAGCCGGCGTACGAGACGCGGGTGAAGAGGCAGGAGTTGCCGCGCGCGACGGCGAGGTTGGTGACGTCGCCGAGACTGCAGTAGAGGGCGGCGCCGGGCGGGCGCGCGGAGTGCCCGGCGGGCTGCGCGGCGCCATCCGCGGCGCCCTCGCCGCCGTCGGCGGCAGTCTCGCCCGGGTAGGCCGTCTCCGCGGCACTTACACCGGCCACGTCGGCGGCGTTGAGGGCGCGGATCATGCCGAAAGCGGAGAGGTCGACCCCGACCGGGTCGAGGCCGGCCCTGCGGATCGGCTCGATGAAGGAGGCGACCATGTCGCGCCGGGCGGCGACAACGATGACGTCGACCTGCGCGGTCCCGCCCTCCTCGGCCGGGACGCCGCCAACCACCTGGTGCTCGAGCACCGCCTGGTCGAGCGGCATCGGCACCTGCTCCTGGGCCTGGAAGCGGACCGCCGCCTCCATCTCCTTAGGGTCCTCGATTGCCGGCAGCCGCACCGTGCGGACCACGACCCGCTGGTTGCCGATCCCGAGCCTGACCCGCTTGGAGAGCCTGTGCTCGGCGAAGAGCGACTTGAGCGCCGCCGCCAGGCGCTCGGGGTCGAGCACCTCCCCGTCGTGGAAGGCACCGGGGTCGAGCGGGCCGATCGCCGAGGCGGTTACCTGCGCCAGCCCGTTTACCGAGACCTCGGTCGCGGCGATGCTCCCGGCCTCTATCTCGAGGCCGACGAGGCTCCCGGTTTGCTTGTGGGTGAGTTGGAAGCGCATGGGGGTCGGCCGGCGCGACCGCTGATGGCGCCCCGGCCATCTATGAATCGGCAGGGAGGCCGTCGACCTTTCGCCTTGCAACTACCCATTTATTCCCAAACCTGGACGAACGGACGAGGCCGGCACCACCGCGTCAGAAAGCGCCCAGGTACCAGTCGACCAGCTGTTCGCCGGCCAGCAGGCCGACCACCCCGCCGAGGGCGAGGAAGGGGCCGAAGGGGATCGCCCGCTTGCGCGCCGCCGCGCCGTGGCGCACGACGATCGCCAGACCGACGAGCGAGCCGGCGAGCAGCGCGACGAACAGCGCCGGGGCGACGGCGCGGCCGAGGAAGAGACCCATCGTCGCCGCCAGCTTCACGTCGCCGAGCCCCATGCCGCGCGGATAGGCGAGAGCCGCGGCGAACAGCAGGCCGCCCGCCGCGGCGGCGGCGATCGCCCGCTCGGGCAGGCTGGCCGGGTCGGTCGCCGCGGCGATCGCCACCCCGAGCGCCGCGGCGGCGGCGAGGATCTTGTTCGGGATGATCCGCTGCTCGAGGTCGGTGAGAGTGACGGCGACGAGGGTGGAGACGAGGACGAGGCCGAGCGCCAGCTCGCCCGGTTCGCCCGCGAAGACCAGCGCCGTCGCCGCGAAGAGCAGCCCGAGGGCGAGCTCGGTCAGCGGGTAGCGCAAGGGGATCCGCTCGCCGCAACAGCGGCTTCGCCCGCGCAGCATCAGCCAGGAGAGAACCGGGACGTTGTCGTACGCGGCGATCTGGGCGCCGCAACGCGGGCAGCGCGAGCGTCCGCCGACGATCGATTCGCCGCGCGGCACTCTGTGGCCGACCACGGTGAGGAAGCTGCCGAAGACCAGTCCGGCCGGGAAGAGGAGGATCGCTGGCATCGTCTCTTTCAAGTGGCGGCCGCGTGGATCGTGGCCGCCACCCGTATCGGCGTGTCCGCGGAAGCGGTTTAGCCGCGGTGGCGGGCGCTCACGGCCAGGTCGGCAGCGTGCCGGTGGTCCCCAGGGAGAGGCGGCTGTCGAAGCTCGGCTCGTCGTAGAGGGTCTGGATCCCGCTGCCCGAGCCGGCGTCGACGCTGAGCGCCAGCCCGAGGCGCGAGCCCTGTGGCACGGGGATCTCGCCTTCGCCGGTGGCGAGATCGACCGAGACGGTCAGCTCGGTCCAGCCCGAGCTGGGCCAGGTCGCTCGGCTGTAGGTGACGTACGGCAGGCTTTCGAAGGGGTGGGTCAGTGCCGTATCGGTGCCCCCTTCGCGCACGAACAGCCAGATGCAGATCGTCGCCGGGTAGACGCCGTGTTCGATCGACTGGGTCCAGAGGCTGACGTTGGCTTCCCCGGTCAATTCCAGGTCCGCGGTGTTGACCGGCGGCGTGATCCACTTGTGCAGCTGCTGGAACAGCGTCGCGTCGGCGTCGGGTTCGCTCGCCACTTCGGTGGCCGGCATCGCGCCGCATTCGCTGCCGACCTTGACCTGCAGCCCCTTGTCGAAGTCCGGGTCGGTTTCCGGCTCGACATCGGTCGCGTAGTCGTAGACGGGGTTCTCATCGGAGAGAACCGGCGCTTCCGGCCAGAGCAGGTCGGGGGCGCCCGGTTCGTTGCCGTTCTTCGTGCCGTCGGCACAGACCCCGCGCGTGTTGTGGGCGAGGTGGTCGCCCACAGCCCCCCTTTCGGCGGGCGTCTGCGGTTCGGTCGCGTCGCAGGTCGTGTCGGTGAGCCAGAGGATCCACGTCGTTACCGTGCCGCCGCCCGGCGCCGGCCCGGGGTTTTCGGGAGGCTCCGCTTCCGGGTCGAGGAACTGGCTCTGGATTTCCTGGTAGCGCCGGTTTGCGCCGCCGGCCGAGGTCGAGTCGAGCCTGACGACGACGATCACGCGTTTCAGGAAGTCGCCGTTGGTGCAGGTCGCTTCCGGGCAGGCGGCCCAGACCACGTAGCGGTAGATCGAGCCCTTGACGTTTTCGACCTGGAAGGGTTCGGGCCCGGGGGCGACCGAGCCTTCCAGCACAAGCGGCCTCAGTCCGGTCCCGTCCCGCTTGGTGTAGAAGGCGGTGGCGGAGACGCGCGAGTTGGGGTTGTTCTCGCCGCTTTCGTGCGAGGGCAGGCCGCTCAGCCCGATCTTCCCGTAGGGCAGTTCGCGGATCTTCTCCATTTCCCGCTGCATCACGTCGTTTACGACCTGGCTCTGCTCGGCGCGGAAGGTGTTGCGGGTCGCGGCATCGACGATGCCGAGCACGCCGAGGCTGCCGATCACCAGGATGATCCCCGCGACCACGACCTCGATCACGGTCAGGCCTTCCTCTCCCCCGCCGAGCCGCGCGGCTGCTCTGCGCAGCGCAGCCACCATCACGACCCCCCGTTGCGCAGCGCGGCCCCGTCGGCGATCGTCACCGGCCCGCCTTCGCGCGTGGCGAAGGAGAGCTCCACGCCGACGTAACCTGGCCCGGCTTCCGGTTCGCTCGGCTGCGAGTAGCTGAACACCTGATCCGAGGCGAGGCCGCTGACCACCTGCACGGCGGGGCCGGGCGAGCTGCCGTCGGGTTGTGCCACCGTGCGCCGGCATTCGCCTTCTTCGCAGGCATAAGTCACGCGGCAGGCGATCGCTTCTCCCGCCGCCCCACCGCCGCAGGTGGACCGGTCGACGTAGGTGATCAGCGAGAGTTCGTCGGCGGCGGCGGTCAAGACGTCGGATCCCTGCCGCAGCTCCCGGGTCATCCGTTCGAGCGTGACCCGTCCCTGCTGGATCGCCGTCACCTTGGAGCTGGTCCGCGGCTCGCTGCGCACCGCGCCGACGAAGACCATCACCGCCCCGCCCAGCACGACCATCGCCATCGTCGACGCGACCAGCAGCTCGATCAGGGTGAAGCCCCTCTCGCACCGGTGCAGCCCGCCGGCAATGTCACCGACCGCGCCCATCCCTCAGCAGCCTTCGTTGGGTGCGCCGGTCGGGGGCTCCGCGGTGCAGTCGACAAAGCGGCTCACTTCGTAGTGCGGCGCGGTCAGCGGCAAGTAGAATTCGTCCACCCCGCTGCCGGTCCACACTTGGGCGTTCGAGTCCAGATGCACCGTGCTGCCGGCCATCGCACCGCAGAACGACGTGTTGCTTTCCATTTCGATGTCGGTGTAGGGGGCGTACATGATGAAGTTCTGCTCGCAGAGCACCGGGTCTTTGATCGTGGATTCGCTCCTCAGGAGGATGTTCGTCTCCAGGTTCGGCGAGCCGACGAAGAGCAGCGCCAAGTCGCTCGACTTCCCGGATACAGGGGTGATGCGGGCGTTGGAGCGCAGTTCGAGCTGCGTCACGCCGCTTTCGTACCCGCATGCCTCGGGCGAGTCGAAGTAGATCAGCACTTCCGACCCGGCAGCGACGTAGAGCGAGCTGTTGCTGTCCAGGGTCAGTTTGCATAAGCTGTAGACGGAACCGGCCAGCGTCACGGAGCTGTTGCTTCCGACCTCCAGTTCGCGCGTGCCGCATGAGTTGTCTTCTTTGCCGGTGCCGTTGTGGCCGTCGAAGCAGGCGGTGTTTTTGTTGCCGCTGATCCGGTCCTCGGTGAAGAGCCGGCCGTTGTCGTTTTCGGTCGGCGCGTCACCCTGGTTGACCGGGGGAAGGTCGATTTCTTCTTCCCCCGGTTCGCCCCCCGCGACTTCGCATTCGACGTCGGTGAAGTAGCCGCCGCCGCCTTGCTTTTCGTGGCCGACGCCGACGGTCGCCGTGCCGCACTGGTCGGCGTTTTCTTCGATCACGAGGTTGCCGTTGGTCGCGGAACCCGCGTGGATCTGCGCGTTCTGGTCCAGTCCGATCCATTCTTTGGACTGCACGGTCGCGTTGAGGAAGATGTCCTGGCCGGCGGAAGAGCTCGCGGTGACATCGACGCGTCGCGTCACCCCGGAGAGGGTGCCCACCGAGACGACCTCCACTTCGGTCCAGGCGATTTTGCCGCTGGGCATTTCGGTGCCGGTGGGCTTGACGCGGTAGGCGACGGAGGCGCCGTTGACCGTGCCGCTGGCTTCCGGGCACCAGCCTTCGGCGTCCGGCGCCGTGCCGCCTACAGGCACGCACGCCGCGGTCTCCGAGGCGACCCCATAGTGGTTGAACCGGAGCAGAGCCTGTTCGACTCCCGACTCCGCGACCCCCAGCGCCGACTTCACGTCCTGGTCCCGCACCGTGCCCCTCTGCCCCCCGATCGAGGCGGTCACCGCGGCGCCCGCAAGCGCCATCGCCGCGAGCAGCATCAGGGTCACGGTCGGCACCGCGAAACCCCGCTCGGACGCGAGGTCGCGGCGCAGGTCGCCCGCCCGGCTCGGCAGAGCCCGGCCTACGGCGGCGTGGAATCGGCTGCGCGAAGGCATCTGCCCCTCATAGATCGAGCGCAGGAGGCTGCGGCTTGAGCGCCGGATGCGCGCGGGCGCGAGGCGGGCGCTTGCCCCTGGACGGATCGGCCACCGCCTGGGCCTTAAAAATAGGTAAAGGGCGGGCCCGAAGGCCCGCCCTTTGGGTTGCCAGTGCCAGCCGATGCGCTGGCCAGCGTGGCTACGTCAGGCGACTATTTGCTCCAGTCTTTGCCTTCCGGGCAACCCCCGCGGTTTTCCTGTTCGCATGAGAACGTAGCTATACCTGAGCCTTCTTCACGGGCGATGGAAAACGTGTTTTCGGTCTTCGGCGAGGTGACGGTCACCGTGTACCCGCCGCCCCCGGCCGTTGCTTCAGCTTTCGAGAGGTACGGGGTATCTGGGCTTACTGCGTCGTTGATCGTCTCCTCGATTTTGTGGAGTTTTTCTGCATCGACTGCAGTGTATTTCCCGCCGTGTTCGGTCGAGTAGGTCTCCATCGCGGTCTCGGCCGTGCGGGCCATCGACTTGGCCTGCGCGTCGCTCGCCTTCTCCCGCTGGTTGAAGAACGCGGGGATGGCGATCGCGGCGAGGATGCCGAGGATCAGCATGACGACGAGGAGCTCGATCAGCGTGAAGCCGGCCTCCCCTTCGCCGTTGAGCCGGGCGCCTACCTTGGCCCGGAGATTCTGGAGAAACATTAGTGACCTCCTGTGGTCCCAATCGTTTGCGCCAGAGCCCCGTCGCGAGAAGCCACGTGGTGTCTGTCGACCCCGGTGGTAGCCCGGCCGACTTCCGTGCAGAAGTCCCGGCGGCTTTGCGCCCCCGCCTCACGACGGGTTTGCCTTTTGCACCGAGGCGCTGGCAGATTCATCACCAGGCCCTAATCGGCCGCACCCCCGATCCCTAAATCCTCGAAATTTGGGCTTCGTAGTGCGAAAACTCAGGTTCGTGGCCGACTGTGGGCGTGGTGCGCCAAATAACCCGTAACCCACACGGCCGCGCGCTCGCGCACGCGTCGAGTGCCGATTCCCGGGGCGGTCCCGGCCCCTACCGGATCTTTTCGTACAGGCTGAAGATCGGCAGGTACATCGAGACCACGATGAAGCCGACCACGCCGCCGACGAAGACGATCATCAGCGGCTCGATCAGCGAGGTGAGGGCTTTGACCTTTGCGTCGACCTCGGTCTCGTAGAAGTCGGCGATCTTGCTGAGCATCTGCTCGAGCTGGCCGGTTTCCTCGCCGACCGCGACCATGTGGCCGACCATCGGTGGGAATACGGGGTTGCGCTCGATCGGCCCGGCCAGCGAGCCGCCCCGCTTGGCCGCCGCGTAGAGGTCTTCCATCGATTGCTCGACGACGACGTTGCCGGCCGTTTCGCCGGTCAGTTTGATCGCCTGGAGCATCGGCACGCCGGCCGAGACCGCGCCCGAGAAGGTGCGCGACCAGCGGGCCAGCGCCACCTTCTGGATCACGTCGCCGATCCGGAACGGGATGCGCAGCTTGAATCGGTCCCAGACCTCCTTGCCGCGATCGGTCCGCTTCCAGCGGAAGAAGCCGACGGCTGCGAGGATCAGCGCCGGGATGATGATGAACCAGTAGCCGGTGATCGCGTCGGATGCGCTGACGCAGACCTGGGTCGGCAGCGGCAGCGCAGCGCTTTCTCCGGGGTGTTCTTCGGCCAGTTCTTCGAACACCGTGGCGAAGACGGGGATCACGAAGGCGACCACGCCGATCAGCGCCAGGGTCGCGAAGCCGAAGACCAGAACCGGGTAGGTGAGCGCCGATTTGACCTGGCGCCGCAGCGCGTCGGCCTTCTCCACCTGGTAGGCGATCCGGTCGAGCGCGTCCTCCAGCCGCCCCGATTCCTCGCCGGAGCGGACCATCGCCCGGTAGAGGCGGTCGAAGACCTCCGGGTGGCGCTCCATCCCCTGCTCCAGGGTGCTGCCGGCCTCGACGTCGGCCCGCACCCCGGCGGTCGCCTCGCGGATCCTCTCGTCCTGGGTCTGCTCCTCCAGGGTGTGCAGGGTGCGCAGCATCGGCATCCCGGAGGCGATCAGGGTCGCGAACTGGCGCGAGAAGACCGCCAGCTCGCGCACATCGACGCCCTTCCAGCGCCTGAACAGGTTCTCGAGCGCGAACGGCTCGCGCTTCTCGCTGACGTCGAGGACGATCAGGCCGCGCTGGCGCAGCTGCTCGCTGACCTGCGCCTTCGACTCGGCCTCGACCTCGCCCGCGGTCGCCGCGCCGGCCACGTCCATCGCCCGGAAGGCGAAGGTGGTCGCGGAGGCCATCGGCTAGGCCCCTCGCTGGGTGGGGGCAGGGGGCGGGGCCGACGCAGGGGGTGCGGACGGCGGCGCGGACGCGGCAGGCGGCGCCGGCGCCCCGTTGCCTCCGCCGCTGCCCCCCGCCCCGTCGCCCTGCAGCGCCGCCGGCGCCACCGGCGCCGCGCCGAGCAGTCGTTTCAGCTCCTCGGGCACCGAGGCGCGCGCCTCCGCCAGGGCGCGGGTGATCGTCCCCGCCCGCACCAGCCGCGCCAGGTCGGCGTCCATCGTCTGCATGCCGACCGCGCCCGAGGTCTGCACAGCGGCGTAGATCTGGTGCGTCTTGCCCTCGCGGATCAGGTTGCGGATCGCGGGCGTCGGCACCAGCACCTCGCAGGCGACGACCCGGCCCCTGCCGTCGGCGGTCGGCAGCAGCTGCTGGGTGACGATCCCCTGCAGGGCGATCGAGAGCTGGGTGCGCACCTGCCCCTGCTGCTCGGGCGGGAAGACGTCGATGATCCGGTCGACCGTCTGCGCGGTCGACTGGGTGTGCAGAGTGGCGAAGACGAGGTGGCCGGTCTCGGCCGCGGTCAGCGCGGTGGCGATCGTCTCCAGGTCGCGCATCTCGCCGACCAGGATCACGTCGGGATCCTCTCGCAGAGCGGCGCGCAGGCCGAGCGCGAAGTCGGGCGCGTCGGAGCCGACCTCGCGCTGGTTGACGATCGAGCGTTTGTGCTGGTGCAGGAACTCGATCGGGTCCTCGATCGTCAGGATGTGGTCCTGGCGTTCGCCGTTGATCACGTCGACCATCGCCGCCAGGGTCGTCGACTTGCCCGAGCCGGTCGGCCCGGTGATCAGCACGAAACCGCGCGGTTTGGCGGCCAGCTCGCGCAGCACCTGCGGCACGCCGAGCGTGTCGAGCCCGGGGATGTCCTGCGGGACGAGGCGGAAGGCGGCGCTGACCGCGCCGCGCTGGAAGAAGCAGTTGACGCGGAAGCGGGCGACGCCGGGGATCGCGTAGGCGAAGTCGAGCTGCTTGTTGTTCTCGAAGCGCTTGCGCTGGTCGTCGTTGAGGATGCCGTAGACGACCTCGCGGGTCTCGGCGTTGGAGAGCACCGGGAAGCCCTCCATCGGCTCGATCCGCCCCTTTTCGCGAATCGCCGGCGGGAAGCCGGGGGTGATGTGGACGTCGGAGGCGCGAGCCTCGACCATGCGACTCAGAACCTCTGCGAAGTCGAAATCCATGGCCATCTAGATCGACTTCGGGGCCGAATCCTTAAGCGGTGACACGGATGACCTCCTCGAGACTGGTCAGGCCGGAGCGCACCTTGGTGAGGCCGTCCTCGCGCAGGGTGAGCATCCCCTCCTCGCGGGCCACCGCGGCGAGATCCGCCTCCGACGCCTGGTCGACGGCCATCTCCTTGATCCGCTCGCCCATCCGCATCACCGAGAAGATCCCGACGCGGCCGCGGTAGCCGCTCTGGTTGCAGCGCGTGCAGCCGACCGGCTCGTAGGCCTCGAGGTCGCCGCCGACCCGGATCTCGGCCTCGGCCAGCGCCTCCGGCGGGATCGCGATCCGCCGCTTGCAGTGGCTGCAGAGCTTGCGGGCGAGCCGCTGGGCGACCACGCAGTCGACCGCCGAGGCGGTGAGGAACGCCTCGATCCCCATTTTCATCAGGCGGGTGATCGCGCCGGGGGCGTCGTTGGTGTGCAGCGTGGTCAGCATCATGTGGCCGGTCAGCGCCGCCTCGATCGCGATCCGCGCCGTCTCGCCGTCGCGGATCTCGCCGACCATCACGATGTCGGGGTCGGCGCGCAGCATCGAGCGCAGCCCGGTGGCGAAGTCGAGCCCCGCCTTGCGGTTGACGTTGATCTGGTTGATCCCGGGCAGCCGGTACTCGACCGGGTCCTCGATCGTGATGATGTTCTTCTCGACCTCGTTCAGCCTCTGCAGCGCCGCGTAGAGGGTCGTCGACTTGCCCGAGCCGGTCGGCCCGGTGACCAGCACCGCCCCGTAGGCCTGCAGGAAGGCCTCCTCGAAGCGCTCGCGCGCCGTGCCGTCCATCCCCAGGTCGTCGAGCGTGCGCTGCGCGTTGTTCTTGTCGAGGATGCGGATCGTCGCACCCTCGCCGCGCTGGGTGGGCAGGGTTGTGACGCGCAGGTCGACGCGCCGGTCCTCGACCGTGACGCTGACCCGGCCGTCCTGCGGCACCCGCTTCTCGGCGATGTTGAGGTCGCTCATGATCTTCACCCGCGAGACGACCGCGTTGACCATCCGCTTCGGCACGTGGGCCGCCTCGCGCAGCACGCCGTCAACCCTGAAGCGGACCCGCATCTCCCCCTCGCCGGGCTCGAAGTGCACGTCGGAGGCCTCCTCCCCCACCGCCTGGCCGAGGATGCTGTAGACGAGCTTGATCACCGGCGCGTCCTCGGCGCTGACCTCCATCGCGGCGACTTCCGCCGGCTCCTCCTCAGCCTCCGCCTCGCCCTCGCTGACCGCCTCGCTGACCGCGCTCTGCAGCGTGTTGAGGCGGCCGATCAGCGCTTCGATGTCCTCCTCGGCGGCGACCGCGGCGCGGCAGTCGAGCGCCGTGGCGATCTGGATGTCGTCGACCGCAAGCACGTTGGTCGGGTCGGCCATCGCTACCAGCAGCGTGTCCTTGTCGACGAAGCCGATCGGCAGGGCGCGGTAGCGGCGTGCGGTAGTGACCGAGATCAGGTTGGCCGCGGCCATGTCGACCTGGAAGATGGAGAGGTCGACGTGGTCGAGGCCATAGCGCTCGGCGATCGCGCGCGAGAGCTGGTCGGCGTCGATCGCCCCCTGCTCGAGCAGCAGCTGCTCGGGGGGGCGGGCGGCGACGCGGGCCTGCTCGATCGCCCGCCGCGCCGTCTCGTCATCGACGAAGCCGAGGTCGACCAGCACGTCGGTGACGAAGCCGCTGGAGCGGCCGCGGGCGCGCGGCGGCGTGAGGCCGGGCGTACCGCCCTCGCCGGGCTCGAGCACCGGCGCGGTCGAGTCGCCGGACTCGGGGACCGGCCGTAGGTGACTCGGGTACTCGCGCGAATCCATGCCTCAGCTCTCCGCTCCGCGGCTCATACGTTCGCTTATTAGCTCGACAGCGGGCGGCTCTGCCTTGAATGCAGGCGATTCGCCTGCGGGGGCGCGAAACGATCGCCGCCATGAGGACCCGCCCGGTTCCCAAATTGCGCCGGTCGTGCCACAAGCAACACGAGTCGATCGGCGGAGAGCTCACCGGAGATAGGGCGCGGAACTCGGGCTCCCATTCGAGGACAGCTCGATGGCGACCAGGCCCTCGTCCGCGCCCTGCTCGAGGGACTGCACGACGTGCTGTTCGGGATCCCGGTGGCGTAGGGGGCGCTATGGGTGATAGTCGACGGTCGGGCCCTTGTAGCCGGCGTCAATCACTGCCTGGCGAACGCTCTGCGCGCTCTGGAAGCCGTAGCTGACCGAAGCGGTGGGGACGACGCGCTTGAAGCGCTTCGGGGTGACGACGACCAGCGCCGGCACCCGGTCGACCCCTACCCCCTCGGTGATCGCCGCGTAGCGCGAGATCTGGGCGGCCGGGACGACGAAGAGCGCCACGCCCGGGAAGGAGGCGACGCCCTCGGTGGCGATCTTGACCAGCCGGTCGTCGATGCCGCCGTCGCGGACGAAGAGCAGGACCAGGGTCTTGTTTGCGTGCCAGGCGGCGACCACCGGGCGGGGCAGCGGCGGCGCGTCGCTGACGCCGCCGCGGGCCCGGGAGAGCGCCGCGGAGAGCGCTTCGGAGGGGCTGCTCGACGCCGGCAGGTTGGCCGTGGTGGTTACGGTGGGCGATTCGAGCCCAGACGTCTTCGCCGATTCTTTGCCGCCCCCTCCCCCGCCGCCGCTCGAGGAGAGAACGAAGAAGCCGACCCCGACCAGCAGCACGCCGATCACGGCGAGCTGCACGAGCGGGTTGCTGTTCAGCGCGTCCCTCATACGTTCGCTTACCTAGCTCGGCAGCGGGGGGCGCGAGCTTGAGCCCGCTGCACGGTGTCCTGCACGCTCCGGCGGGTCGACGATCGTGCGGTCAATCCGGACCGTACGGCAGGACTCCGGTGTCGTGCAGCTCGAAGCGCAGCGAGTTAATCACCGCACCCGCCAGCAGCGCCAGGCTGAGCAAGTAGAACCAGAGCAGCGCAATCAGCACGAAGCCCAGAGTCGAGCCGAAGCGCGAGAGGCTGGAGACGTTGGAGAGGTAGAAGGGGAAGGCCCAGTTGGCAATCCCCGCCCCAACAGTGACGAAGGCCGCGCCGGGCCAGACCGCCCGCCATGGCATATGACCCTTCGGCACCGCCCAGTAGATCACGCAGCAGATTCCGAACACGATCAGCACCGCCAGCCCCAGCAGCAGCGCCGTGTCGATCGCCTTGATGTCTGAGAGACCCAGGGGCAACCGGTCGGTGCCGGAGACCAGCGCTCCCTCCAGCGTCGGCAGCAGGATGCTGGCTGCGATCAGCAGCGCCACCACCGCCAGCATCGCGAAGGAGAAGCGCTTCTGCTCCAACCAACCACGCGTCTCGACGTGGTAGATGTGGCCGAAGGCGGTGTCCATCGCCCCCCAGAAGGAGGCGCCGATCCACAGCGAGCCGAGGAAGGCGGCAATACCGATGGTCGTCGAGTTTTCCTCGATTCGTTCCAGCACGCTGCTCAGCGTCCCCTGCTCGGTGTTGGGGAAGAGTCGCTGCAGGTCGTCGAGCACCCCTGTCTCCACCCCCTTGATCCTCAGCACCTGGCCGAACACGAAAAGGAGTAGCAGGGCGAACGGGAACACTGCCAGCATCAGGTTGTAGGCGACCATCGCCGCCATTCCGGTGACGTTCTCGCGGTAGGCCCGTTGCCAGAAGGCGCGCAGCCAAGGTCTGGGTTTCTTCGAAATTGCGGGCATCTGCGCCTTGACTTCACAAACTGAAGCACCTAATATGCGAACAGACGTTTGAAAGGGCTTCTCCAGCGGACCGCGGTTGCCGGTCCGTTTTTTACGCTTCACGCCTGACGCAGAGAAAGACGGGTGGACAATAGATGCTGGTAGCAGAGCTTCAGGAGCTCGAGGAGGTCAAAGGGCTGATCCACCGCGGTCAGCAGCTCGGCGTGCTCACCTTCGGTGACATCGCCTCGGCGGTCTCCGAGGTGGACCTCGACGAGTCCGACGTCGAGGATCTCTACGGCCACATCGAGAAGCAGGGGATCGAGTTGGTCGAGGACATGGACCCGGCCCAGAAAGCGGCCGCGGATGCGATCCCCGTCGATACCGGGAAGAAGGGGCGGCGCCGCAAACAGGCGATCGACCTGAAACCCGACATGACGACGGACAGCCTGCAGCTGTTCCTCAAGGACATCGGAAAAGTTCGCCTCTTGACTGCGCAGGAGGAGGTCGAACTGGCCAAACGGATTGAGCGCGGCGACCTCGACGCGAAGCAGAAAATGGTCGAGTCCAACCTGCGCCTGGTCGTCTCGATCGCCAAGAACTACCGCAACCAGGGTCTTCCCTTCCTCGACCTGATCCAGGAGGGCACGCTGGGCCTCGTCCGAGCCGCGGAGAAGTTCGACTACCGCAAGGGCTTCAAGTTCTCCACCTACGCGACCTGGTGGATCCGCCAGGCGATCGCCCGCGCCCTGGCCGACAAGGCACGCACGATCCGCATCCCCGTCCACGTGGTCGAGAAGCTCAACAAGATCGGCCGCGCCGAGCGCAAGCTGGTCACCGAGCTGGGCCGCGAGCCGAGTCCGGAGGAGATCGCCACGGTGACCGGCATCGACCCCGAGGAGGTCGACTCGATCAAGCGCTCCGCCCAGGCGCCGGTCAGCCTCGAGAAGCCTGTCGGCGACGAGGAGGAGTCTGAGTTCGGACAGTTCATCGCCGACGAGAAGGCCGAATCGCCCTTCGACCGCGCCGCCGACCTGCTCACCAAAGAGGCGCTGAAAGAGGCGCTTGAGAACCTCTCTTACCGGGAGCGGCGCGTGCTCGAGCTGCGCTACGGGCTGGGCGGCGAGCACCCGCGCACCCTCGACGAGGTGGGCCGCACCTTCAACGTCACCCGCGAGCGCATCCGCCAGATCGAGAACCAGAGCCTGAAAAAGCTCCAGCAGCTTGGCGAAGCCCAGAAACTGCGCGAAGTGACCTGAGGCGCGCCGCGGCCCCGGGGACCCCGGGGCCGCGCTCTGCGTCCGTCCCCGATCCCTTGGGGCTCCCCCGGGCTTATTCCTCGCGCAGTTCGCCGACCAGCCGCACGACCGTCTCGCCGACGCCGTCGAGGCTGCGCCGCGAGAGCCGGTCCAGGCGGTCGGCGAGGCTATGGCCCGGGTAGCGCCAGTCGATCAAATCGACAGCCGGGACGCCTTCGCGCAGGAACGGTGTGTGGTCGTCGACGATTTCGGGACCGGTCTCGGCCGAGAAGAACCGCGCCACGCCGACGCTTTCCGCAGCGATCCTCAAGCGGCTCCAAAGGGATTCCGATGAGCTAGCCTCGCGCGGCAGCCGCAACCCGCGGTTGCCGACGTAGTCGAGCAGGATCATCGCCTCGGTCTGGCCCCGGTGGGCCGCCGCGTAGGCACGGGACCCGCGCAGGCCTTCGGCGTAGAAGTTGGGGCTTTCCTCGGGCAGCCTCGCTGACGGCTCCTCGCCGTCGAACAGCACGAAGCGGACTTCGCGGGCGCCGGGGCCGGCCGGCATACGGCTCAGCACCCGCGCGGCCTCGATCACCACGGCGGTGCCAGCCGCCCCGTTGTTGGCGCCGACGAACCCCGGCGGCGCGGCCAGCGTGTCGTAGTGGGCTCCGAGCACGATCGCCGGCCTGGCCCCCGGCAGGGAGCCGACCACGTTGCGCAGCGCCGGTTCGCCCGGGATCGCTTCGAAGCGGCCGGATAAGAGGAGCGGCCGCAGTTTGGTCGCCAGCCTGCGCAGACGGCGCGAGCCTGCCGGTCGCTGGCCGACCGCCACCTGGCGTTCGACCAGCCGCCATGCCCGCGCGGCGTCGAACCGATCGGCCGACTCCCCTGCGCTCGAGGACGAGCCGCTGGCGCACCCCATCAGGAGCAGCGCCGCCGCCGCCGCGCCGAGCAGGCGCCGGCGCGCAATCGCGACACCCCTCTCGGGAGCGAGTCCCCGGGACACGCGCTCTAACTTACTTGAACAAAGCGAGGTGGCGCCGCTAGCCCTTGGTCTTGAACCGCTGGCCCTCGACGTCCCAGCTCATCCCGCCGCAGAGGCTCTGCGGGGTGACGCCGAGCGCGCCCGCGATCTTGACGATCGTGCCGAGGCGCGGCTCGCGGCCGGCTCGCTCAAGCAGCGAGATCTCGGTCCGGTGCATGTCGGCGCGGTCGCCCAGCTCCGCCTGGGGGATGCCCGCCGCCTTCCTCGCTCTGCGCAGGTTGACCGCGAAGCGCTGGCGAACCGTGCCGGCATTGCCGGCTCCGGTCGGCTGGGGGGGCTGGGCGTTCACCCGCAGGTAACCGAGAACACGTGTCTGGCCGAAACTCCTCCGATACCGAATGGAATAGCATACATGGCTGGGTCAAACTGCACCGAACCGCCCCGGTCGCGCGAATGCAGCTGGCCCCGCTAAGGAAAGCGGGCCACTCCGCCGATACAGCCCCGATGTTCGACATCGACGCAGCCCTGCGCACCCTGGTTGAGCGGGAAGGCTCCGATCTGCACGTCAAGGTGGCCGCGCCGCCGACGATCCGCCTGCACGGCGAGCTGGTGCCGCTGGAGGGCTACGAGCCGCTCGAGAGCGAGGACACCGAGAAGGCCTTCCACGACATCGCCGAGGTGCGCTCGCTGACCGAGTTCGAGGAGGCCGGCGAGGCCGACTTCTCCTACGCGCTCCCCGGCGTCTCGAGATTCCGCGTCAACACCTTCAAGCAGCGCGGCTCGATCTCGGTCGTCTGCCGGGCGATCCCCTTCGAAATCCGCTCGGTCGAGGAGCTGGGCCTGCCCCAGGTGGTCACCGACCTGGCCGAGGAGCAGCGGGGGATCATCTTGATCACCGGCACCACCGGCTCGGGCAAGTCGACGACCCTGGCGGCGATGATCGACCACATCAACCGCACCCGCGCCCACCACATCGTCACGCTCGAGGATCCGATCGAGTACCTGCACACCGACAAGGGCTCGATCATCAACCAGCGCGAGGTGGGCTCGGACACCGAGAGCTTCGCGCGGGCGATGCGCCGCGTCCTGCGCCAGGACCCCGACGTGATCCTGATCGGCGAGATGCGCGACGAAGAGACGGTGCGCACGGCCCTCTCCGCGGCGGAGACCGGCCACCTCGTCCTCTCCACGGTGCACACCCTCGACGCGACCGAGACGATCAACCGGATCATCGACTTCTTCCCGCCCCACCTCCAGCACCAGGCGCGGGTGATGCTGGCCTCGACCCTGAAGGGGGCGATCGCCCAGCGGCTCGTCCCCGACATCACGGGCGGTGGCCGCGTCCCCGCCTCGGAGGTGCTGGTCGTCACCGGCCGCGTCCAGGACCTGATCCTCAACCCCGACGAGACCTCGAAGATCACCGAGGTGATCGCCGAGGGCGAGTACTACGGGATGCGCACCTTCGACCAGTCGCTGCTCTCCTACGTCATGGAGGGCAAGATCTCCGAGCAGGTCGCCCTCGACTACGCCTCCAGCCCGCACGACTTCAAGCTGATGCTGGCGGCAGGCGGCCAGCGGGCGAGCGGCATCGAGCAGCTGGCCGCCTCCTCGCCGGAGGCTTAGCTCCCCGCCGCCCCGCTCCTCTGGAGACGTGAGAAGTACTAGCCGTAGCGCTCGCCGATGATCGCCCTCAGCTTGGCGCGGTCGTGTCGGGCCTGGACGCGGCGCACGGTGCCCGAGCGAGAGCGCATCACCAGCGATTCGGTGCCGGCGCCGGCCCCCCGGTAGCGGACGCCCTGCAGGACGTCGCCGTCGGTGACTCCGCTGGCCGAGAAGAAGACGTCGTCGCCGGAACATAGGTCGTCGCAGGTGAGGACGCGGTCAAGGTCGTAGCCGGCGTCGACCGCGGCGCTGCGCTCGGCGTCGTCGCGCGGCCAGAGGCGGCCGAGCAGCTGGCCGCCCATCGACTTCAGCGCCGCGGCGGATAGCACGCCCTCCGGCGTGCCGCCGATCCCCCACAGCAGGTCGACCGGGGAGCGGTCGCTGACCGCCAGCAGGGCGGCGGAGACATCGCCGTCGGTGATCAGGCGGATGCGGCCGCCCGCCTCGCGCACTTCGCGCATCGCCTCCTCGTGGCGGGGGCGGTCGAGCATCACGACGGTGACGTCGCCGACGCTCCCCCCCTTGCGCTCGGCGATCGCCTTCAGCGTCTCGGGCAGCGGCCGGTCGAGGTCGAGCAGGTCGGCGATCTCCTCGCCCCCGGCGATCTTCTCCATGTAGACGCAGGGGCCGGGGTCGAACATCGTGCCGCGCTCGGCGAGGGCGATCACCGCAAGCGCGCTGGGCATGCCGAGGGCGCAGAGCCGCGTCCCCTCCAGCGGGTCGACCGCGATATCGACCACCGGCGGGTTGCCGTCGCCGATCTGCTCGCCGTTGTAGAGCATCGGCGCCTCGTCCTTCTCCCCCTCGCCGATCACCACGACCCCGTCCATCGAGACCGAGTCGAGCACGAGGCGCATCGCGTCGACCGCAGCCTGGTCGGCGGCGATCTTGTCCCCCCGCCCGACCCAGCGCGCCGCGGCCAGCGCCGCCGACTCGGTGACGCGGACCAGCTCCAGCGCGAGGTTGCGGTCCGGCTTCACGGGCTGCGAACCGGGGTCTGGCGAGGTCTCCCCCATTGCGGGCCGCAGGCTATCGCAGGGAAGCCAGCGCTCAGCCGTACACGCAGCCGTCGATGCCGTATTCGCGCGCCAGCTTTGCGGAGCGCGCGAAGCTCTTGCCGAAGGCGGCGCTCGGCGAGCCGGAGGCTTCGCTGGCGCCTGCGACCCCTTCTTCCAGCGCGGTGAGGAAGTCTTCGACCTCCGCCTCGTCGCCCGGGGGCGCCCCGAGGGCGCGGATTTCCTTGACCTGGGTTTCGACGCCGGGAAGGAAGACGGCCTTGACCGCCTCGACGATCAACGCGGCGTTCGTCCCGCCCGTGCCGCGTTTGTGCTGTTTCACGTAAGCCCCCATCTTCGCCAGGCTCTGTTTCTTCCGCTTTTCGCAGATTGCGTTGGCCCGTTTGACGAATTCGGCCTTGGAGAGTCCGCCCGAGGGCGCCGGGCTCTTACCGGACGCGCCGCCGGATTCGCCCTGAGTGGCCGTACCGGTGGCTTCGCCGCCGGTCGTGGCACTGCTGCTCGAGTCGCCGCCGCCGCAGCCCCCGAGAGCCACCACGAGCGCGATCACCGCGGGCAAAAGGGAAAGGCTTGTAATCAAGTTTCTCTTCACCGCGCGAGCACGATACAGAACCGCCGTCCCGATAGAGTCGCCAACCGATGGACCGCAGATGGGGATTGACGCTGCCCTTGCCCGGGCTGCCGCTCGCCGAGCACGAGGAGCTCGTGAGGCGGGCCGAGGCGGCCGGCTATACCGACCTGTGGAGCGGCGAGACGAACGGGCCGGACGGCTTCACGCCGCTGGCGCTGGGCGCCGCCTGGACCGAGCGGGCGCGCCTGGGGACCGGGATCGTCGGGGTCTTCCAGCGCGGCCCGGCGCTGCTCGCCCAGGAGGCGGCGGCGCTGGCCGACGCCTCGCGGGGGCGCTTCGCGCTCGGGATCGGCTCTTCCTCGGACCGGATCGTCGAGGGCTGGAACGGGATCCCCTTCGAGCGGCCGCTCAGCCGGGTGCGGGAGACGCTCGAGTTCCTGCGCGTCGCGCTCGAGGGCGAGCGCACCGCGAGCGGCTTCAAGCTGGAGACCGCGCCGGCGCACCGGGTGCCGATCGTGCTCGCCGCGCTGCGCGGCAAGATGCTGGAGCTGGCGGTCGAGCGGGCCGACGGCGCCTTCACCAACTTCCTGCCGCTCGCAGGCCTGCCGCAGGTCGCCGCCCAGCTCGACCGCGCCCCCGAGGGCTTCGAGCTGCTTTGCCGCTTCTTCTGCCTGCCGGGCGAGCGCGAGGCGGTCGAGCCGCTGGCCCGCTTCATGTTCTCCTCCTACGTCACCGTCCCTGTCTACGCCGCCTTCTACCGCTGGCTCGGATACGGAGAGCAGATCGACGCGATGGTCGCCGCCTGGGAGGCGGGCGACCGCCAGGGCGCCGCCGCGGCCGCCCCCTGGGAGCTGATCGAGGACACCTTCGTCTTCGGTTCCGCGGAGCGGATGCGCGAGCGGCTGGATGCCTTCGTCGCCGGCGGGGTGACGCTGCCGGTGCTCACGCCGATCGTCCCGCCCGAGAAGCTGGGCGAGACGATCGAGGCGCTGGCCGCGTAGAACCCGCGCGCGCGGCGTGGAGCCGCACGGGGCCGCTCAGTACTCGACCTCGACCCCCAGCCCGAAGGAGCGCTCGGCGGCGAGTTCGACGATCCGGTCGACGACCGGCTCGTACCAGCCCTCCTTGTGGGAGCGGCTGGCGACCGTCTCGATCGCTTTGCCGAGCTGCGCCGCGGCGATCGAGGCTAGGCCGCGGAGGATTTCGAAGTCGAACTCGCACTCTTCGCAGACTTCGGCGAGTTCGAGCAGGTACGCCGTTTCGTCGGCATCGTCGGCGATCGTCATCCCGGTGTGCAGCGGCTCGTCGTAGACGGCGAGCGAGGTGATGTCGTGGACGGGGCCCATCCGCCACCGCTCGTCGCGATAGACCAGCGGGAAGTTCTCCCCGTGGGCGTCGCCGTTGCCCAGCATGTAGTTGCAGAAGGCGACGTTGAGCAGCGTCATCACCTCGTCCGAGCGGCTGACCGCGTGCAACAGCCCGGTGGCTTCGGCGAAGCCGGGCGCTTCGCCCTCCTCGGTTTCCTCCTCCGCGAAGGGGGTTATGCCGAGCGCCTGGGCAAACGACTCCTGGTGGGTCCGCTTCGCCTCCAGGCCGGTGCCCTCGCGGTCGAAGCGCTCCGAGACCAGGCAGCTGCGCCCGCCGATCTCCTCCACCCGCGCTTTCGCCACCGGCAGGCCGACCTGCCGGCAGACTGTCGAGCAGAACATCTCGTTGGCCACGTATTCCGGATATTCGCCGGTCTCCGGCTTGACTATGTGGGTGCTCGGCACCCCCGCCTGAGGCCAGGCCCAGCGGTCGTTCTCGTCGTCGCGCACGAGGGCCAGCTTGTGACGGGCGCCGGCGAGCGCGAAGCGCATCCGACCCGGGCACTCGTCGGGGGTGAAGAGCCGCGGCGGTGGTTGCTTCACCACTTCCGCCAGTTCCTCCTTGGTCAGCCACTCGAGCGACTCGGGATCGGGGCTCTCCTCGATCTCCGTGCCCTCGGGCAGGAACACGACCGCCCCCGGGCAATCGCGGCCGAGCTCGCGCAGCAGGCCGTAGCCGTCCGCTGGGTCGATGCCGAGCTCTTTTGCAACCTTCCTTCGCCGCCGCCCGTCGGGCAGCAGCCCCTCCACGTACGCAGCCGTCGCCTCGAAGCTGAACGGCTCCGGGCGAACCGGCAGCGCGTTGCTCAGCAGCGCATTTCCCGCTCCGAGCTTGTCGACCAGCTTCGGGTCGTAGGCGAACCTGTAGTCGTTGTCTCCGGCTGGGAAGAGGGTCCCGATCCGTTCCCCGTATAGATGGATATCAAGGCTCAACTCTCACCCCTCCTTGATCGACCCCGGCCTTCCAAAGCTTCAAATTCTCCCCGTTAATCCAAGACTCTAAATCGATGCGAGGCTGAGCGCGTAGTCGCCGGCCGAATCCGTGAACCAACCGGCCGGCCGCAGCCCCGCCTCGCAATAGATGCCTTCCAGTCTCTTGCGGGTGAACTTGGACGAGATCTCGGTCCGCATCTCCTCGCCGGCGGCGAACCGCACCGTCAGGTCGAGGCCGTCGATGCGCACCGTCTGATCGGCCAGCGAGCGCAGCCGGATGTCCACGCGGGACTCCTCTTCGTCATAGCGCGCGACGTGCTCGAATCCCGCCGGATCGAAATCGGCGCCCAGCTCGCGGTTGAGGACCAGGAGCACGTTCTTGTTGAACTCGGCGGTGATCCCGGCGGCGTCGTCATAGGCCGCCTCGAGGCGGGCCGGCTCCTTGACCAGGTCGGTGCCGAGCAGGATGCGGTCCTCCGGCTCCAGCAGAGCGCCGACCCGGGCGAGGAACTCGCGGCGTGCGTCCGGGTAGAGGTTGCCGATCGTGCCGCCGAGGAAGGCGACCAGCCGGCCGCCCGCGCCGTCCGGTATCCGCTCCAGGTCGTGCTCGAAGTCGCAGACCAGGCCGCGCACGGCGAGGCCGGGGTACTCGTCGACCAGCGCCTGCGCCGTTTCGTGGGTGATCTCCTCCGAGATGTCGACCGGGACGTAGGTGTCGAGGCAGCCGGCGTCGCGCATCGCGCTCAGCAGGTGACGGGTCTTTGTGGCCGAGCCCGAGCCCAGCTCGACCAGCGTCCCCGGCTCCCCCGCCGCGGCGACGATCTCGACCGAGCGCTCGTCGAGGATCTCGCGCTCGGCGCGGGTCGGGTAGTACTCGGGCAGCTCGGTGATCCGCTCGAAGAGCTGCGAGCCGCGCTCGTCGTAGAAGTACTTCGGCGCCAGCTCCTTGGGGTCGGCGGTGAGGCCGAGGCGGACCTCGCGGGCCATCGTCGCGCCGCCGCCCGGGCTGAGCCGGACCTCGATCTCGATCGGGTCCGCGACCGCCCCCGGCCGCGTCGCGCCCTGCCCACCCGCTCGCGGAGTCATCGGGGTGCGCCCCTCGCGCAGCGCAGGCCGGCGAATATCTGGCGGCGCTGCGGCAGGTCCCAGTTGCGGAAGCTGGGCCGCAGGTCGTCGCGGTGGGTCGCCCACGAGCCACCCCGCAGCAGCTTGTAGGTGTCGCCGAAGAAGACCTCCGAGTACTCGGGGTAGGGGAACGCCTCGAAGCCGGGGTAGGCGAGGAAGTCCGAGCGCGTCCATTCCCAGACCCGTCCGGCCATCGGCAGGCCCAGGCTGGCGGCGGCCGCCTCCCACTCGGCCTCCGTCGGCAGCCGCTTGCCCGCCCAGCGGGCGAAGGCATCGGCCTCGTGCCAGGAGACGTGTACGACCGGCTGAGCGGGGTCGATCGGCTCGCGCCGCCCCATCGCCGTGTGGACCCAGCCGCGCTCGCCGTCGCGCTCCCAGTAGAGCGGCGGCTCGGCTCCCGTCTCCTCCATGTAGGCGATGTACGCGCGGTTCGTGACCGGGGTTCGATCGATCTCGAACGGCTCCAGCTCGACGGCGTGGCGGGGGCGCTCGTTGTCGTAGGCGAAGCCGGCGGGGGGCGCGCCGATCCAGTGCGTCCCCCCTTCCACCCCGACCATCTCGGGACCGGGGGGAGCCGCTTCGGAGGCGGGGGCCGGGGCCGCGCCGACCAGGTCGTAGCCATCGACCAGCATCAGCAGCTGCAGCATCGTCTCGTTGTGCTGGTGCTCGTGGGCGACCAGCATCTCGTAGACGAAGCCGTCGCGCAGCAGGGGGTCCTCGGCGTCCGGGCCGATCTCGATGCCGTCAAGCACGTCGAGGGCGCGGTTGCGGACGTCGTCGAGGTAGGCGCGCAGCTCGGCGTCGCGCAGGATCGGCAGCTCGCCGCGCGTCCGGCGGGGGTTCTCGATCGCGTCGTAGAGGCGGCCGAGATCGCCGTGCAGCGGCTCGCGCTCGCCGATCGTCTGCACCAGCCACAGCTCCTCGAAGTTGGCGATGTGGCCGAGGTCCCAGGCGAGCGGGCTGAGGATCGGCGAGTAGACGCGGTTGAGCTGCTCGTCGTCGAGCGGCTCGATCAGGTCGAGCGTGCGCCGTCGCGCCTCCGCGAGCCGTTCCGCGATCGCATCCTTGGAGCGAGACTTTGCCGTCACCTCGGTGGCGATCCGAAAACAGTAGCGCGGTGGGCGAGCGGGGATGTGACGGGACGACGAAATCCGCCAACGCGCCGGTTCGCCGATCCGCGAGAGCCCGTCAGTCGGTGCCGGCGGCCTCCGGGTCGCGCCAGACGCTCTTCAGCCAGGGCGGGCTGATCGCGAACCGGTAGGCGCCGCCTTCGGCCGCCACGATCGGCTCCAGCGGCACGAGATGGACGCGGCGGCCGGGGGTGACGCGGTCGATCCTCAGGTAGCCGTTCGTGTTGCCGGCGTGGCTGCCGCCGGAGACGACCAGCAGGCGGGTCTCGGGGCCCCAGCCGTTGGCGGGGCGGGCACCGACCGATTCAGCGGCTTCCCTGAGCGGGACGATGCCGGCGTCGGAGCCGGCGTTGGCGAGGCTCTGCTCGGCGTTGTGGCCGTGGTGCGAGGAGGCGCGCTCCTCGACCCGCCCGTCGCGCCCGATGCGGACTTCCAGGCCCTCCCAATCGTCGCGGTGGTAGCCCTCCTCGCCGACGATCGGCACGCCGCGCAGCGTGGCGGAGTCCGCGTAGTAGGTCCAGTACTGGATGTAGAGGTTGCCGGCCCGCGAGCCGGAGCAGTCGGGGGAGCCGTCGCTCCCGCCCGGGAACGCTCCGCCGCCGTCCCGGCAATCGATTACGTGGACGAACGCGGTCACGTGCATTCCCGCGTCGCTCGCGTGGACGAGGCCGCGCGACGTGCCGTCGCCGCAGGCGACGGCTCGGCAGCGGCGGAAGTCGACCGGCAGGGCACGCGAGCCGCGCTCGAAGAGCAGCGTCGGCATGTGCTGCCTGACGAGCTTGCCCACCTCGGTGCCGTAGACGGCGATCAGCGCCGGCTCGTCCCCGCAGCCGTCGGCCATCGCGACCGCGCAGAGAAGCCGCGAGGCGACGGCCCGCGCCAGGTCCGTCCCCGGCACCCGCACCCCGGCCGCCAGCAGCCCGGCCAGCAGCAGCGCGACGACGGCAATCGTCCCAACCCACTCGACAGTCCCCTGCCCCCTCTCGGGCGCCGCCTGACCAAGCCTCATGCAGGTTCAAGGCCACAGCCCGTCGATCTCTCCCCCGGGGGTCACCGTCGGTCAACTGCCGACGAGATACGACGCCGCGAGGTGGCTACAGCCCCTGGATCTCGGAGGCGATGTCGGAGGCGGCCTGTTTGGCGTCGCCGAACAGCATCGAGGTGTTGGGCGCGTAGAAGAGGTCGTTGTCAATGCCGGCGAAGCCGGGGCTGAGCGAGCGCTTGATCACGATCGCCTGCTGGGCCTGGTCGACTTCGATGATCGGCATGCCGGCGATCGGGCTGTCGGGGTCGTCCTTCGCCGCCGGGTTGGTGACGTCGTTGGCGCCGATCACCACGGCGACGTCGGTGCGCGGCATCTCCGGGTTGATCTCCTCCATCTCCTTCAGCTGCTCGTAGGGGACGTCCGCCTCGGCCAGCAGGACGTTCATGTGGCCCGGCATGCGGCCCGCCACGGGGTGGATCGCGTAGTTGACCGGGACCCCCCGCTTCTCCAGCGCGTCGGCGACCTCCTTGATCGCGTGCTGGGCCTGGGCGACGGCGAGGCCGTAGCCGGGCACGATCACGACGGAGTCGGCGTAAGCGAGCTTGATCGCCGCGTCCTGCGCCCCGATCGAGGTCACCGGTCGTTCCTCCGTAACCCCCTTGCCCCCCGCCGGGGCGCCGCCGAAGCCGGCGAAGAGGATGTTGGCGACCGAACGGTTCATCGCGGTCGCCATCTCCATCGTGAGGATCGTTCCCGAGGAGCCGACCAGGGTGCCGGCGACGATCAGCGCGACGTTTTCCAGCGCGAAGCCGGCCGCGGCGGCGGAGAGGCCGGTGAACGCGTTGAGCAGCGAGATCACCACCGGCATGTCGGCGCCGCCGATCGGCAGCACCACGAGGTTGCCGAGCAGCGCGGCTGCGATCAGGATCGCAATGAACAGGCCCTGCGAGGGGTCGCCGTGGTTGAGGGCGATGTCGACGCAGGCGGCGACGATGCCGACCAGCAGCAGCGCGTTGACCACCTGCTGGCCGGGGACGGCGAGCGGCCTGGTCGGGATCAGGTCCTGCAGCTTGGCGAAGGCGATGTTCGAGCCCCAGAAGGAGACCGAGCCCACCACGGCGGCGAAGAGGACCGGAATCAGCGTGTCGAGCGGGATCGAGGCGATCGTCCCGGCGTCGATCTCGCCGATCCCGTGGCGGATCTCCGACCAGGCGATCAGCGCAACGGCGCCGCCGCCGACCCCGTTGTAGAGCGCCACCATCTGCGGCATCTGGGTCATCTGCACGCGAACCGAGGCGATCACGCCGACCGCCGCGCCGACCGCCAGGCCGATCGCGATCAGCCCCCAGTTGCCGATCCCGTCGAGCAGCAGGGTGGTGACGACGGCGATCGCCATCCCCCCCGCGGCGATCATGTTGCCCTGTTTCGCCGTGGTCGGGTGGGTGCCGCGGCGCACGCCGAAGATGAACATCGAGAAGGAGACGATGTAGAGCGCCGTGGCGGCGTCGCCGCCCGGCTTCAGCACGGCCTCGGCGATCACGACGAGTCGCCCTCCCCGTCCTCGGCCTTGGGCTTCGGCTTTTTCGAGAACATGCCGAGCATCCGGTCCGTGACCATGAAGCCGCCGATGATGTTGATCGTGCCGAAGGCGATCGCGATCGTGCCGATCACGTACTCGAGCGGGTCGTTTGCGTAGCCGACGACGATCAGCCCGCCGAGCATGACGATCCCGTGTATCGCATTGGTCTGCGACATCAGCGGCGTGTGCAGGGTGGTCGGCACCTTCGAGATCACCTCGAAGCCGACGAAGGCGGCGAGCACGAAGATGGTCAGCTCGGTGAACAGGGTCATACGACGACCTCCCGCGTCGCTCCCTCACGAAGAATCAGATATGGACGTTCGGTCGCTACCGCGCTCACTGTGCCGCCCTCTCGTTGCGGACCTGGCCGCCGTGCGTGATGCACGCGGCGGCGACGATGTCGTCTTCGAAGTCGAGCTTCAGCTCGCCGTCCTCGCCGATCAGCAGGTCGAGCAGGCTCTCGAGGTTCTTGGCGTAGAGCTGCGAGGCGGGGAGCGGCATCTCGCTTGCCAGGTTGCGCGGGCCGATCACCTTGACGCCGCCCTCGACGACCGTCTCCCCCGCCCGGGTCAGCTCGCAGTTGCCGCCGGTCTCGGCAGCGAGGTCGACGATCACCGAGCCGGGCTGCATGTTGCGCACCGCCCCGGCGGTGATCAGCAGCGGCGCCGGGCGGCCCGGGATTGCCGCGGTGGTGACGATCACGTCCTGCTTGGCGGCGTTCTCGCCGATCGCCTCGACGACCTGCGCGTTCTCCTCGTCGGTGAGCGGGCGCGCGTAGCCGCCCTCGCCTTCGGCGTCGGGGATGAAGTCGAGTTCGAGCGGGCGGCCGCCCAGCGAGGCGATCTGCTCCCAGGCGGCGCGGCGGATGTCGAAGCCGGTGACCACCGCGCCCAGTCGCTTCGCGGTGGCGACCGCCTGCAGGCCGGCGACGCCCGCCCCCAGCACCAGCACCTTGGCCGGCGGCACGGTGCCGGCGGCGGTGGTCATCATCCCGAAGAAGCGGCCCGACTCGCGGGCGGCGATCAGCGTCGCCGCGTAGCCGCCGGCGGCGGCCTGCGAGGAGAGCGCGTCCATCGCCTGGGCGCGCGTCGTGCGCGGGATCGCCTCCATCGCGAAGCTGGTGACGCCGGCCGCCGCCAGCGCCCGGTTGGTCTCGGCCGAGGTCCAGGGGGCGAGGTGACCGATCAGGAGCTGGTTGGAACGGAGCCGCCCGATCTCCCCGGCGCTGGGGGTGGCGACGCGGAGCACGACGTCGCCCCCCCAGGCAACCTCGGGGTCGACTACCTCAGCCCCCGCCTCCTCGTACTGGGAGTCGGGGTGGCCGGCGGCCTCGCCGGCGCCGGACTCGACGACCACGTCGACCCGCTCGTTGCGCTTCAGCGACTTGACTACGTCGGGGACGAGCGCGACGCGGCGCTCCCCCTCGGCGGTCTCTTTCGGCACTCCGATCCTCATCGCGCTGCGGCGCGGGAGGTTATGCGATAAGCGCTGCGAGGCGCTCCAAGGTGTGGAGTTGCTCGCCGCGATCCGCGTGCACCGGCGAGACGATCAGGCGGTCGATCCCGGCGCCGCGGAAACGCTCGATCCGCTCCGCCACCTCGGCCTCGCTGCCGACCAGCGAGGTCGCCTCGACGATCTCGTCCGGCATCGCCTCGAAGGCGCCGCCGCGGTCGCCGTCCTGGAAGCGGCGCTGGACCTCGTCGGCGACCTCGCCGAAGCCGAAGCGGTGGGCGAGGTCGACGTAGAAGTTGGTCTTGCGGCTGCCCATGCCGCCGAAGTAGAGGACGAGCCCCGCCTTGACGACTCCCTTCGCCGCCTCCTGATCGCCGTCGATCGCAACCTGCAGCGACGGCGAGACCTCGAGGTCGCTCCTCGCCCGCCCGCTCTTGGCGAAGCCTGCCTCCAGGTGCTCGCCCCAGGTCTGCTCGAAGGCGTCGACGCTGAAGAAGATCGGGATCCAGCCGTCGGCGATCTCCGCCGCCAGCTCGACCGATTTGCGGCCGATCGCGCCGAGGAAGACCGGGATGCGGCTGCGCTCGGGGTGGAAGTTGAGCTTCAGCGCCTTGCCCTCGCCGCCCGGCAGTGGCAGCTGGTAGTGCTTGCCCTGGTGCTCGAGCGGGCCCTCGCGGGCGACGATCTCCCGCACCACCTCGACGTACTCGCGGGTCCGCCCCCAAGGCTTCGCGTAGGGCACCCCGTACCACCCTTCGGAGACCTGCGGGCCGGAGGGCCCGAAGCCGAACAGGAAGCGCCCGCCGGAGAGCTTGTCGAGCGTCGCGCCGGCCATCGCCGCGGCGGCGGGCGGGCGGGCCGGCACCTGCATGATCGCGGCGCCGAGGTTGATCGTCTTCGTCTGCGGGACGAGCCAGGCGAGCACGCTGACCGCGTCGGAGCCGTAGGACTCGGCCACCCAGACCGACTCGAAGCCGGTTCGCTCGGCCGCCTGCACCACCTCGACCGCCTCCTCGCCGGTCGGGCCGATGCCCCAGTAGCCGAGATTGAGTCCGAGCTTCAGAGCCATCCGCCGCGAACCCTATTGAATGTCCCCAATGAACGACCAGGGACTGACCAGCGCCAAGGCGGCGACCCGCCTGCGCAAGCTCGGCCCGCCCGCCGAGTCCTCCTCGCGCTCGGTCTCCAGCATCGTCGCCGGCAACGTCTTCACGCTGTTCAACGCGATCATCGGCGTCTTCTTCGTGCTGATCCTCTCGCTCGGGCTGATCGCCGATGCGGTCTTCGGCCTGATCGCCGCGGTCAACTCCTACATCGGCATCCGCCAGGAGCTGAAGGCGAAGCGGACCCTGGACGAGCTTGCGGTGCTGGTCGCCCCTCACGCCCGCGTGCTGCGCGACGGCGCCGAGACCGGCCTGCTGGCCGAGCAGGTAGTCCCCGGCGACGTGATCGCGGTCGAGCCGGGCGACCAGCTGGTCGCCGACGGAGAGGTGATCGCCAGCCGCGGGATGACCCTGGACGAGTCGATGCTGACCGGCGAGGCCGAAGGGGTGCACAAGGCGCCCGGCGAGCAGGCGCTGTCGGGCTCCTTCTGCATCTCCGGCTCGGGCCGCTACCGGGTCGACGCGGTGCGCGAGCAGAGCTACGCCGGCCGGCTGGCCGGCGAGGCGAAAGCCTTCCGCCACCCGCCCTCGCCGCTCCAGGGCGAGGTCAACCGGGTGATCGTCGCCTGCACCTGGGGGATGGTGCCGCTGGCGGCGCTGCTGCTGCTCACCTTCGAGCTGCGCGCCACCGACCTGATCGAAGCCGCGCAGACGGCGACCGCCGGCCTGGTGACGCTGATCCCCGAGGGGCTGGTCCTGCTGATGAGCGTCACCTTCGCGGTGGCGGCGGTGCGGCTGGCCCGCAAGGACACGCTGGTGCAGCAAATCAGCGCCACCGAGAGCCTCGCCGCGGTCGACACGATCTGCGTCGACAAGACCGGCACGCTGACCGACGGCGAGCTGCGGCTGCTCGGGGTCGAGGTCGCCGAGGGAACCGACCCCGACGAGGCGCGGGCGGCGCTGGGGCGCTTCGCGGCGAGCGCCGGCGAGCGCAACCGCACTCTGGAGACGGTCGCTGCGGCCTTCCCCGCGCAACCCGTGCGGGTGAGCGGGGAGGTCCCCTTCTCCTCGCGCTGGAAGTGGAGCGGGATAACAATGGGGGGGAGCTCGTACGTAATGGGGGCCCCGGACGTGCTGGCGCAGGCCGGCGCACTCGCCCTGCCGCCGGGCCTCGCCCGCAAGCTCGAGGAGGAGACCGCGGCGGGGCGGCGGGTGGTCGCCTTCGGCAGCTCCGCCGAGGCGCTGCCCGACGGTCCGGCGGAGGCGCCGCCGCCGCACCTCACGCCGCTCGCCCTGGTCGTGCTCGAAGAGACGCTGCGGCCCGACGCGGCGGAGACGATCGCCTTCATCCGCGAGTCGGAGGTCGACCTGAAGCTGATTTCCGGCGACGCGCGGGCGACGGTGACCGCGGTCGCCTACGCGGTCGGGGTGCCGCGGGAGGCCGGCGTGATCGAGGGCCCCGAGCTGCCCGAGGACCCCGAGGCGCTTGCGGCGGCTGCGCAGCGCAACACGATCTTTTGCCGGATCGCCCCGGAGCAGAAGAAGGCGCTGGTCGCGGCGCTGCGCGCCTCGGGCCGCTACACGGCGATGATCGGCGACGGGGTCAACGACGTGCCGGCGCTGAAGCAGGCGCGGCTGGCGGTGGCGATGGGCTCGGGCGCGCAGGTGACCAAAGGGGTCGCCGACGTGGTGCTGCTCAAGGACGAGTTCGCGCGACTGCCCCAGGCGGTCGCCGAAGGGCGGCGGATCGCCCGCAACATCCACCGGCTCGGCCGCCTCTACCTGACCAAGAGCGTCTACGCGGCGGCGCTGATCCTGCTCGTTGCGGTGCCCGGCTTCGCCTTCCCGTTCCTGCCCCGCCACCTCACCCTGGCCGCCTTCCTGACGATCGGCGTCCCCTCCTTCGTGCTCGCCCTCGCCCCCTCCGACGGGCCGCTCTACCGCGGCCGGCTACTGCGCGCCCTGGCCGCCTTTGCGGTGCCGGCCGGGCTGGCGACGGCGCTCGGCTCGATCCTCTGCTTCTTCCTCGTCGACACCGTCTTCGGCGGCTCGCTGGAGGCCGGGCGGACCGCGGCGACGACGACGCTGATCGTCCTCGGCCTCGCCTTCGTGTTACTGCTGGAGCGCGGCCCGGGCCGCGAGCACATCGCAATCCAGAGCTACATGCTGGCGATGGTTGCCGGCCTCGGCGCCCTCTTCGCGCTGATCCTCGCCGCCGCCCCGGTGCGCGCCTTCTTCGACATGGCGCTGCTCAGCTCGACCCAGTGGTTCCTGGCGCTGCTCTGCGCCGCGGTCGGCCTGACCATCGCCAGCGCGCTGTGGCGCGTGCCGGCGATCGAACGCCTCGAAGCGGCCGAGTGATCAGGCGCGGGTCGGCGCCAGGTTGTCGGTGCCCAGCTCGACCATCTGCGCGCGCAGCAGCTCGGCGAGGCGGTCGCGCTCGGACCGCTCGGCGGCGCGGCGCGCCTCGCCCGTCGCGTGGTCGAGCAGGTTGATCCGCTCCTCCGGGTCGCGCTCCAGGTCGTACATCTCGTGCTCGGGCGCCGCCCGCCCCTCCGGGTCGAGGTAGACGGCGTACTTGAGCCGCCGCTCGCGGACGCAGCGCACCCGGTTCGGCTGGCCGGGGGCGTCGACCTGGGCGGTCGCCGCCTGGTGGTCGTCGTAGCTGAAGTGGACCGAGTCGCGGACCGAGTCGGCCGGGGCCGGGTGGTCGAGGACCGGCCCGAAGTCGACGCCGGCGCGGCGCGGCGCCTCGCGCTCGGGCGCGGCGTGGCGGGCGAGCAGCGGGCTCAGGTCGACCCCCTGCGCGCCGGCCGGCGGCTGGGCGCCGCCGAGCGTCGCCAGGGTCGGCAGCACGTCGACCAGCGAGGCGAGCGCCTCGGTCTCGGCCGCCCGCGGGAAGAGCAGCGGGTTGGAGACGACCAGCGGCACGTGGGTCGTCTCCTCGTAGGCGTTGAACGCCTTCTGGCGCAGGCCGCCGTGCGAGAGCCCCATCTCACCGTGGTCCGAGCAGCGCACGACCACGGTCCGCGAGCGCAGCGAGCCCGGGTCGCCGGGGTCGCCGAGCGCCGCCAGGACGCGGCCCACCTTGGCGTCGACGAGGCGGTGCAGGTGGGCGTAGAAGTTGACGTAGTCGAGTTGGGCGCGCCGCCCCCGCAGCGGCCCCAGGTAGGCGGTCATCCCCATCTGCATCAGGCTGTGGACGGCGGGCTTGGAGGAGAGGTCCTCGTCGATCGTCGGCGGCAGCTCCACCCCGGCGTCGCGGAACTCCCCCGCCCGGTAACCGCCCTCGCGGTAGGAGGAGGCGTAGCCGAGCACGTCGTGCGGGTTGACCAGCGAGACGACGAGGCAGAACGGCTCGGGCAGCTCCGCCTGTCCCAGCCAGGCCTCGACCTGGCGGGTGTAGACCTCGTCCCAGCCCTCGCCGAGCGGCCCTGCGTTGCCGCCGCCGAAGTTCTCGGCCTTCGCGTTCTCGCCCGCGTCCGGCGGCTCCCAGGCGGCGAAGCCGAACCGCTCCCGAAGCAGCTCGGCGTCGCGGTCGCTCCAGCCGTCGGCGGCAACCGGCTGGGTGAGGTGCCACTTGCCCTTGTAGGCAACCTCGTAGCCGGCGGCGCGGAGCATCCGCGCCAGGTTCGGCGTCTCCGGCCGCAGCTCGGGCTCGTTGCCGCCCGGCGGGCCGAGCCCCAGAGCGCCGCGCGCGAACTGGCGCAGGGCGCGGCGGCGCGGCGCACCCCGCCTCAGCATCAGCCCGGCCAGGTTGGCGACCACGGCGGGGGTGTTGCGCAGCTCGGGCTTGAGGTCGGCGGCGGTCAGGGTCAGGGTCACCCCGTGGCGGGCCGGGTAGAGACCGGTGAACAGCGTGGCGCGGCTCGGCGAGCACATCGAGCTGTTGCAGAAGCCGTTGCTGAAGCTCAGCCCGGTCCTCGCCAGCTCGGCCTCGTTGGGCATCAGCTCGCGCAGCCAGCCGGGGTCCTGCGGCCAGTGACGCGGCTGGCGCTGCTGGTCGGTGATCAGCAGCAGCATGTTCGGCGGGCGCATCGGCGCGAGCCTACGCGTCCCCGGCCCGGTCGGTCACTCAGGCGCCAGCACGAACTGGCTGACGATCAGGTTCGCGGCCAGGCGGGGCTCGGAGCCCTCGCGGCGGCGCTCCATCCGCACCTCGATCACGACCGTGCTCTTGCCGGCGTGCAACGGCTCTCCGACGGCGACGATCTCGTCGCCGAGCACCCCGGCGGCGAAAACGTTCAGCTTCAGCTCGATCGTCGTGAAGTTGTGCCCGGGCGGAATGCTGCGAAAGGTGGCCCAGGCGGCGCAGGTGTCGCCGAGCGCCGTCCAAACCCCGCCGTGGACGAATCCGCCCGGGTGGAGGTGGCGCTGGTCGACCACAATCCGCCCGCGCGCGTGCGAGTCCTCGATCTCCAGCGGCTCGATCCCGAGGTCGCCCGGGAAGCTGCCGGGGAAGATCTTGCGCACCGAGTCCGGCGTGATCAGGGAGCTGGGGTGCGCCTCGCTCACGCCTCGGCACCCGACCCGAGCGCGCCCGACCCGACCGGGGCCGGGGCGGTGCTCAGCTCGTAGGCGCCCGGCTCAAGCTTCGCCGTGCGGCGGCGGTAGGCGCTCCACAGCCAGGGCCACTGGTTGGGGTCGTTGCCGTTCTCGTCGACGTACCAGCTCGTGCAGCCGGTGTGCCAGACCGTCCCGGCCAGGGCGTCGTGCAGCTCGCGGTCGAACCGCTCGGCCGCATCGCGCCGCACCTCGATCCGGTCCGCATCGGCCCGCTCCATCTCGCGCAGGGCGGCAACCAGGTGCAGGATCCCCGACTCGATCGTGTAGATCACCGAGCCGGTGCCGCCGTTCGTGTTCGGCCCGTAGAGCAGGAACATGTTGGGGAAGCCGGGGACGCTCAGCCCCAGGTAGGCGCGCGCCACCTCCGCCCACTCCTCGGCGAGGGTGCGGCCGCCCCGCCCGAGCACCTCCATCGGCGCGACGAAGCCATGCGTCGCGAAGCCGGTCGCGAGGACGAGGACGTCGGTGGCGCGCTCGGTCCCGTCCTCGGTGCGAATCCCACCCGGCGTCACGGCAGCGATCCGCTCGGTCACCAGCTCAACGTTCGGCTTGGTCAGCGTCGGGTACCACTCGTCGGTGAGCATCACCCGCTTGCAGCCGACCTCGTCGGTCGGGGTCACCTTGCGGCGCAGCTCGGGGTCGGAGATCGCCTTGTCGATCTGACGGCGGCAGGCGGCCCGGAAGACGGGCAGCAGCCAGGGTCGGTTCGTCATCGCCGCCGCCCCGAGCTCCATGAAGGCGAAGACCGAGGCGCGGTCGAGACGGCGCAGGGCCGGGAGGCGACGGAAGAGCCGGTGCGCCCACTCGGGGTAGGCGTAGTCCATCTTCGGCAGCGTCCAGCCGGCCGAACGCTGGTAGACGTCGAGCTGGGCGACTTCGGGCTGGATCGCCGGCACGGTCTGAATCGCGCTGCAACCGGTGCCAACCACCGCGACCCGCTTGCCGGCGAGGTCGACGTCGTGACGCCACTCCGCCGTATGGAAGGCGGGCCCTTCGAAGCTCTGCAGGCCGGACAGCGGCGGCGTCTTCGGCACCGAGAGCTGGCCGCAGGCGGTGACCAGGATCTCGGCCTCGTGCGGGCCGGCGCTCGTCTCGAGCGCCCAGCGGCCCCGCTCCTCCTCCCAGCGGGCGCTCTTCACCTCGACCCCGGTGCGGATCCGGTCGAGCACGCCGAATCGGCGGGCGACGCCCTCGACGTAGGCGCGGATCTCGGCGCCCGGCGAGAAGCGGCGCGACCAGCGGTTCGGGGCGAAGGAGAACTCGTAGAGGTGCGAAGGAACGTCGCAGGCGGCGCCCGGATAGCTGTTGTGCTGCCAGACGCCGCCGACCCGCTCGCTCTTCTCGAACACGGTCACGTCCTCGTAGCCGGCCTTGCGCAGCATCACCGCCGCACCGACCCCGCCGAAGCCACCCCCGACGACGGCGATCGAGCGGCTGGGGCGATCTCCGTTGCTCCTCACGGTCGGGTCCACCCCGCAGAGGCTACTGGCGACTAGGGAACGCCGGAACCGCCGAGGCCGAAATCGCCGAACGGCTCGTCCCGCTCGCGCACCGCCTGCTTGAAGCCTCCCTCGGCGGCGCGGCGGACGAACTCGTGGCCCTCCTCGGTGTGGCGGGCGACGCCGTCGAAGAAGGTGCCGAGCAGCTGCGTCTGGTGCAGACCCTGCGCGTAGAGCGACTGGTTGACCAACATCTTCATCATCACCAGCTGGTTGACCGGCAAGCGCGCGACGCGCTCGAGCAGCGCCTCGAAGCGCTCGTCCAGCTCCTCCGCCGCCGCCGCCTCGGTCGCCAGCCCCCACTGGGCTGCCTGCTCGCCGCTCAGCGAGTCGCCGGTCAGGAGCAGCCGCTTGGCCCGCATCGGGCCGACCCGCGCGGCCCATAGCGCGGTGGTCGGCGACCCCCAGACGCGCGCCGGCGGGTAGCCGATCTTCGCGTCGGCGGCGACCACCAGCAGGTCCGAGCAGAGCGCCATGTCGGTGCCGCCGGCGACGCAGTAGCCGTGCACCTTGCAGAGCACCGGCTTCTCGGAGTGGAAGAGGCTCATGAAGCCGCGCACGTTGCGCCACATGAACTGGAAGTCGGTGACCGGGTCCCAGTTCGACTGCGGAGCGTGGTTGGCTGCGATCGTCGCCGGGTCGGTCGGGGAGCCGGGCGGCGGCGGGGCGAGCGGCGAGCCGGTCGCCCCGGCATCGGCTTCGCCGAGGTCGCTCAGGTCCCGCTCCGCGGAGGCGACCAGGTCGTAGCCGCCGCAGAAGCCGCTGCCGTTGCCGGCCAGGGCGATCGCGTGGACGGCCGGGTCGAGGTTGGCCCGCTCGACGCAGGCGGCGATCTCGGCGGGCATCCGCGGCACGATCCCGTTCCCCCGCTCGGGCCGGTTCAGGGTTATGCGGGCGACCCGGTCGCCGCTCTCGTAGGTGAGGGTCGCGAGGTCCATCGCGCTCAATTGGCGATTTTGACCCCTATAGGGTCATCAACTCGCCAATCGCCGTCAGTTCATCCTCTCGACGATCATCGCCTTGCCTTGACCGCCGGCGACGCACATCGTCTCGAGGCCGACCTGGTCGTCGTCGGTCTCCATCCGGTTGAGCAGGGTGCACATGATGCGGGCGCCGGTCATCCCGAAGGGGTGGCCGAGGGCGATCGCCCCGCCGCGCGTGTTGAGCTTCTCCAGCGGGATGCCGCACTCGTCCATGATCGGGATCACCTGGGCGGCGAAAGCCTCGTTCAGCTCGACCGCGTCGACGTCGTCGATCGTCATCTCCGCCCGCTCCAGGACCTTCTTGATCGCGCCGATCGGCGCGACGCCCATGTACTCGGGCTCGTTGCCGAAGGTGGCGGCGGTGACGATCCGGGCGCGCGGCGCCAGGCCCAGCTCCTTCGCCTTGGCGTCGCTCATCAGCAGCACCGCCGCGGCGCCGTCGTTGAGCGGGCAGGAGTTGCCGGCCGTCACCCCGCCGCCCCCGAACGCCTCCGGCAGTTCGGCGAGCTTCTCCAGGGTCGAGCTGGGGCGAGGGCCGTCGTCCTTGGCGACCTCGGTGCCGTCGGGCAGCGTCACCGGGACGATCTCGCGGTCGAAGAAGCCGTCCTCCTCCGACTGCACGGCCAGTTCCTGCGAGCGCTGCGCGTACTTGTCCATGTCGGCGCGGCTCACCTCGTAGCGGTTGGCGACGTTGACCGCCGTCACGCCCATCTCGATGTAGGCGTTGGGCTGGCCGTCGTTGCCTTTCAGGTCGTCGTTCTGGTCGTCGGCGCCGGCCGGCTCGGTGCGCTCGTTGTAGCGGCTCACCCACTCGACCCCGGCGGCGATGTAGACGTCGCCCTCGCCGGCCTTGATCGCGTTGCCGGCGTGGCGGATCGCGTCGAGGCTGGATGAGCAGTAGCGCGAGATCGTCACCCCGTTGACCGTCTCCGGCAGCTTCTCGGAGAGCAGCGTCACGATCCGGCCGATGTTGAACGCCTGCAGGCCCTGCGGCATGCCGCAGCCGCAGAACAGGTCTTCGACCTCGGCGGGGTCGACCGCGGGGTTGCGCTCGAGCAGCCGGTCGACGACGTAGGCGCCCATCTCCTCTGGGCGAAGCTGCGCCAGCGAACCCTTGAAGGCGCGGCCGATCGGCGTGCGGACGGTGTCGACGATCACTGCATCGGGCATGCGGGACATCTCCTCGAAGGGTCGGATGGGCTGGAGTGCCCGGAGCGTAGTTGACCCGACTGTCCGGCGGGGTTCTCGACTAAGTTAGACCGATGTCGCTGGACGGCCTACGCGCTTGGATCGGGGAGGTGGAGCGCAAGCTCCGCATGCGCACCCGCGTCTTCCTGGCGCTGGCCGTGATCGCGATCGGCGGCACCGGCGCGGCGATCTACCTGGCGATCGACACCCGCGACAACGCCGTCAGCGAGGGCGACGTGCAGGCGCTGCAGGAAAAGCTCGAAGCGAGGATCGGCACGGGCGCCGCGGGCGGGGCCGGCGGCGTCGCGCAGCTCGAAGCCGAACTGCGGGCGCTGCAGGGCGAAGTCGCGCAGCTTCGCGGCCGCGGCCGCGGCTCGAGCGGCGGCGGCTCGAGCGGCGGATCGGGCAAGGGCGGCAGCTCAGGTGGAGGCGGGGCCGCAGCGGGCGGCGGTGGCAGCGCGGACCGAGGCGCCAGCAGCGGCTCGGCGGGCGGCGCCAGGCTCGAAAAGCTCCTCCAGAAAACCAAGGAAGAAGCGGAAAAAGCGGGAGGCAAGTAGCGAAGGGTCGTGCGTAATCGCACGATCCCCCCGGAATCGTCCCCCTCCTCCGTTAGATTCGCCGCAATCCACCTCGCGCTCAGCGCGAGCCTTGCCGGAAGCGGCAGCGAAAGGAGACCCAATGCCTGAGGGTTACTGCGTCAAAGAGCGCAAGAAGGTCGAGATCAAAGACGCCAAACAGGTGACGATGAAGAACGGCCGCCCGGCCATCCAGGGCGTCTGCCCCGACTGCGGCACGAAGATCTTCAAGATCGGGAAGATGTAGTAGGCGTGGCTGCGGCGCCGCCCGCGCCCCCGACTGAAGCGCGGTTCGTGAAGCACGGTTCGCCTCTTGTAGATTCCTAAAGTGACGAACATCACGGCAGCCGGGTTGTCCGGCATTCGAGGCTAGGCGATTACGTGCAAAATGCGTCACAGAAGCCGCTCGAGCTGATCCTGGCTCGCAACCTGATGTCGGCCCTCTCGACCCCGGCGTTCCTGGTCGACGAGGGCGGCCTGCTCGTTTTCTACAACGAGGCCGCGGGGATGCTGCTCGGCCGGCGGTTCGAGGAGTTGGGCACGGTCGGCCCCGAGGAGTGGGGGGCGCTGTTCGGCCCCTTCGACGGGGCGGGCGAGCCGATCCCCTACGACGAGCTGCCGCTGGTCGTCGCGGTCCGCAACGGTCGCCCCGCCCACGCCGACTTCGAGATTCGTTCGACCGACGGCACCCGCCGCCGGGTCGAGGCCTCGGCCTTCCCGATCCTCACCACGCACGGCTCGCAGGGGGCGATCGCGGTCTTCTGGCCGGCATCCACGAACGGGGCGGACGGCTGACGTGGAGGTCAAGCTCTGGGGCACGCGCGGCTCGATCCCCTCCCCGGGACCCGAAACGATCCGCTACGGCGGCAACACCTCCTGCGTCGGGGTCACCCTCTCGGACGGATCGCTGCTGGTGCTCGACGCCGGCACCGGCATCCGCAACTTCGGCCTCTCCCTGCCGGCCGAGCCGAGCCGTCTCCACATCCTCCTCACCCACCTCCACCTGGACCACATCCAGGGCCTGGTCTTCTTCGCGCCCGTCTTCCGGCCGCAGACGGAGATCGTCATCTGGGGCCCGGCCTCGCCGGAGGCCTCGCTGCGCGACCGCATAGCCCGCTACATCTCGGCGCCCCTCTCGCCGGTCGAGGTGCGCGAGCTTCCCTGCGACGTCTCCTTCCGCCACACCCCCGAGACGGAGTGGGAGATCGGCCCGGCGCGGATCCGCTCCGCCTCGGTGGCCCACCGCGGTCCGACCCTCGGCTACCGGATCGACGAGGGCGGGTGCTCCCTCGCCTACATCCCCGACCACGAGCCGGCGCTGGGCGCCGACATCGAAGCGCTGGAGGAGGACTGGATCTCCGGCTTTGCACTCGCCCGCGACGCCTCGTTGCTGATCCACGACGGCCAGTACGCCGACGCCGAGTACCCGGACCACATCGGCTGGGGCCACTCCTCGCTCTCACACTCGCTCGCCTTCGCCCACCGCACCGGGCCCGAGCGCACCGTCCTCTTCCATCACGACCCGCTGCACTCCGACGAGCGCCTCGACGCGCTCGGCGCCGAAGCGCGGGAGCGCTGGGTGGCTGCAGGGGGAGCGGCCGGGGCAATCGAGCTGGGCACCGAGGGGGGCGAGTACTCGCTGCGGGCGCCGGCCCGCAGGCCGGCCGAGGCCCCCAGCTCGGTCGAGGCGGCCTGAACGGACGCGGCGGCGCGCTCAGCGCCGCCGCAGGCCGAGCCGCCGCCGCAGCGGCAGCAGCCACCAGAGCACGACGAACATCGCCGCCGCAGCGGCGGTGAAGGCGACGGTTGCGACGCCGCCGAAGAGGACGTCGGTGATCAGCATGATCGCCCCGGTCATCGCCAGCGCCAGGAAGCCGAGGCCGGCGATCACCATCCGGTTGGCGACGAAGACGAGCCAGCGCTTCTGCTGGAAGCGGAAGGTCATCCGGTGGTAGGCGGTGGGTGCGATCAGCAGCGCCGCCGAGACCGCCGTGCAGAGCAGGGTCGCGAAGTAGACCTTCTCCTCGAAGGGCGAGATGTCGACGAAGTTGCGCTGGAACGGGACGGCGAGCAGGAAGGCGAAGAGGACCTGGACGCCCGGCAGCGCGACCCGCAGCTCCTGGAGCAGCTCGCCGAGGTTGCGGTCGAGGCGCTGGTCCTCGCTCTCCTCTCTGCCCGACGGGCGGTCGGCCATGCGGTCACGATAAAGGCAGGGGACTGGCGCGGTCGACGTTTAGGATCGCGCCCTTGGGACGCCTCGCGGTCATCCTCGGCAGCGGCGCCGCCGGGCCCGGCGGCGCCAAGATCGTCGCCGCCGCAGAGCGGCACGACGCCTTCGTCCTGCAGCGCCACGGCAGTGGCGAGTACCTCCTCCCCCACCGGATCGACCACGCCGCCAACCTGCGCGCCCTGCTCGAAGCGGGCTGCGACCGGGCGCTGGCGATCTGCTCGGTCGGCTCGCTGAAGCCGCAGATCGAGGTCGGCAGCCTCGCCTGCCCAGACGACTTCGTCGCCCTCCAGGTGACGATCACGACCTTCGACGACGCACGCGGCCACGCCACGGCCGGCTTCGACCGGGACTGGCGGGGGAGGTTGCTGTCCACCGCGGCGGCCGCCGGCGTGCCCGTGCGCGACGGCGGCGTCTACTGGCAGACCAACGGCCCCCGCTTCGAGACCCCGGCGGAGATCGGCCTGGTCGCCGCCCACGCAGACCTGGTCGGGATGACTATGGCCTCCGAGTGCATCGTCGCCGGCGAGCTGGGGCTGCCATACGCCGGGATCTGCATGGTCGACAACCTGGCGAACGGGATCCGGGAGCGCCCCCTCTCCCCACATGAGCTGGAGCGGGACCGCGAGGCCAACGCGGCCCGCCTCAGCGACGCCCTCGACGCGATCCTCCCCGAGCTGGCGCGATGAGCACTCCCGCCGTCACCGGAGCGGTCCTCGACGGTGAGACCGTCGGGATGCGCTGCGCCGACGGGCTGATCGAGGCGATCGGGCCGGAGGTGACGCCGCAGCCCGGCGAGGAGACGATCGACGCCGCCGGGGCGCCGCTCGTGCCCGCCCTGGTCAACGGCCACACTCATGCGGCGATGACCCTGTTCCGCGGCTACGCCGGCGACCTTCCGCTGATCCGCTGGCTGCGCGAGAAGGTCTGGCCGGTCGAGGCGAAGCTCGACCCCGACGACGTCTACTGGGGCACGCGGCTGGCCTGCGCGGAGATGATCCGCACAGGCACCGCCCGCTTCTGGGACATGTACTGGCATCCGCAGGCGACCGCGCGCGCAGTCGAGGACGCCGGCCTGCGCGCCCACATCGGCGGTCCGCTGCTCGATGTCGGAGCCGACAGCCCCCACGAGCTGCGGGAGGCGGCCCTGCGCGACGTCGAGGCGCTGGCCGACTTCGGCCCGACGATCGACACCTCGCTCGCCCCGCACTCGATCTACACGGTCAGCGAAGGGCTGATGCGCTGGGCGGCGGAGCAGGCGGCCGAGCTGGAGCTGCCGATCCACATCCACCTCTCCGAGACCGAGCAGGAGGTCGAGGACTGCCTGGAGGGGCACGGCGAGCGACCCGCCGCCTACCTCGACCGGATCGGGGCGCTCGGCGAGCGGACCGTGCTCGCCCACGGCGTCTGGCTCGACCAGGCGGAGCTGGAGCTGATCGCCGAGCGCGGCGCGACCGTGGTCGCCAACCCCGTCGCCAACCTGAAGCTGGCGGTGGGCGGCGTCCTCCCCTATGCGGCAGCGCGCCGCGCCGGCGTCGCGGTCGGGCTGGGCACCGACGGAGCCGGCTCCAACGACTCGCTCGACCTGCTCTCCGACCTGAAGACGTTCGCCCTGCTGCAGCGCCACGCGAGCGGCGACGCGACCGTGCTGCCGGCCGCCGAGGCGCTGGAGATCGCAACCGGGGCGCGGGCGCCGGGGCTGCTCGACGGTGCGGGCCCGAGGCCCGCCGGGCGCCTCGTCCCCGGCGCCCCCGCCGACTTCCTGCTGCTGCGCAAGGACGCGCCCGAGCTGGGGATCGGCGACCTCGCCTCCGACCTCGTCTACGCGGCGAGCGGCTCGGTGGTCGACACGACCGTCGTCGCCGGCCGGGTGCTGATGCGGGGCGGCGAGGTCGAGAGCGAGGCGGAGATCCTCGCCCGCGCCGCGGAGCGGGCGCGGCGGCTGGGGATAGCCTGAAGATCGCATGCTCGACGTCCTGCGCACGATCGGAGAAGGCTTCGAACAGTCGCTGCTGATGGCCTATGAGGTCTGGTGGGCGCTGGTGCTCGGCTTCGCGATCTCCGGCATCGTCCAGGCCTGGGTGCCGCGCGAGCGGATCGAGTCGACGCTCGCCGGCCGCGGCCCGAAGCCGGTCGCCTGGGCGACCGGGCTCGGCGCCGCCTCCTCCTCCTGCTCCTACGCGGCGATCGCGATCGCCCGCTCGCTGCTCCAGAAGGGCGCCTCGGCGACCACCGCACTCGCCTTCCAGTTCGCCTCGACCAACCTCGTCTGGGAGCTGGGCCTGGTGCTCTGGGTGCTGATCGGCTGGCAGTTCGCCCTGGCCGAGTACGTCGGCGGGATCATTCTGATCGCCCTGATGGCGGCGCTGCTCCGCTTCTTCGTCTCGCCGCGGCTCGAAGCGCAGGCCCGCGCGCACGCCCAGGAGGCGCAGGAAGGCCACATGCACGACCACGGCTCGGACGGCGAGGGCGAGCAGCCGCGGACCCTGCGCGAGAAGCTGGTCTCGGCCAGGGCCTGGACCGACGTCGCCCACAACTTCCGCGCCGACTGGACGATGCTCTGGAAGGAGATCACGATCGGCTTCCTGCTGGCCGGCTTCATCGGCCTGCTCGGCAACGACTTCTTCAACTTCCTCTTCGTCACCGACGCGCCGCCACTCGTGCGGACGATCGAGAACGTCCTGGTCGGGCCGCTGATCGCGGTCCTCAGCTTCGTCTGCTCGGTCGGCAACGTGCCCCTCGCAGCGGTGCTGTGGTCGGGCGGGATCAGCTTCGCCGGGGTGATCGCCTTCATCTTCGCCGACCTGATCGTGCTGACGATCGTCGCCGCCTACCGCAAGTACTACGGCACCGCCTTCGCGCTGCGGATCACCGCGCTGATGCTGGCGACGATCGTGATCGCGGCGCTGATCGTCGACGGGCTGTTCGGGGCGCTCGGGCTGATCCCGAGCGGCCCGCGGCCGACCCGCAACGACATCTTCGGCTCGGTCGAGGTCGACTACAAGCTGTTCCTCAACGTCCTCGGCCTGGCGATCTTCGCGACGCTGTTCTGGCTCACCCGCCGCGACGCCGCCCGGGCGAGCGCCGCGTGCCCCGCCCACGCCGCCGAAAGCCCGGCCGACGCGGCGAGCAGCAGGGCCACCCGCGGGTCGTAGGCCTGCGAGAGCCAGCCGCTCAGCGGTCCGCCGATCGGGGTCGAGCCGAGGAAGACGACCGAGTAGAGGGCCATCACCCGGCCCCGCATCGCCGGCTCGACCGCGAGCTGCAGGGTCGAGTTGACGCTGGCGGCGAAAGTCACCGCGGCGGCCCCGAGCAGAGCCAGCACCGGGATCTCGAAGGCGAGGGTGGGCATCGCGGCGGCGAGCAGCGCCAGAGCGCCGAAGGCCAGCGCCGCAACGGCGATCAGGCGCGGGCCGGTGCGGCCGCGGGCGCCGACGACCAGCGCGCCGATCACCGAGCCGACCCCCATCGCGCTGACCAGTGCCGCGTAGGCGCCGGCGCCGCCGTCGAAGCTGAAGGTGGCGAGCAGCGGCAGGACGACCTGGAAGTTGAAGCCGAAGGTGCCGACCAACGCCATCAGCGCCAGCGGCACGGCCAGCTCCGGCGTGCGGCGCACGTAGCGCAGGCCGGCGCGGATCGCGCCCGGCTCGCGGCCCGAGGTCGGGCCGGCGCCCAGGCGGCTCGTATCCATCCCCCAGAGGGCGACGATCATCACGCCGAAGGTGGCGGCGTTGACGGCGAAGCAGGGGACGACGCCGACGGTGGCGATCAGCACCCCGGCGAGCGCCGGGCCGGCGATCCGCGCCGTCTGGACGAGGACGCTGTTGAGGCTGACCGCGTTGACGACGCGGTCGGGGCCGACCATCTCGATCACGAAGCTCTGCCGGGTCGGGTTGTCGATCGCGTTGACGGCGCCGCGGGCGAAAGCGGCGACGTAGACCATCCAGGGGGCGACGATGCCGGCAGCGCTGACCGCGAGCAGGCCGAGCGCCGGCAGCGCCATCAGCGCCTGGGTGGCGATCAGCAGGTCGCGCTTCGGAAAGCGGTCGGCGAGCAGGCCGCCCCAGGCGCCGAGCAGCAGCATCGGCAGGAACTGCAGCGCGGTCGTCAGGCCGACCGCGACGCCGCTGCCGGTCAGGGTGAGGACGAGCCAGATCGCTGCGACCGCCTGCATCCAGTTGCCGGACAGCGAGACGAGCTGCCCGACGAAGTAGCGGCGGTAGTTGGGGACCGAGAGGGAGCCGAAGCTGCGCCTTACCGCGGCGCTCACTCTGCGCCCCCGGGGCGCTTCTCCTCGAGCATCCGCTCGAGGATCTCCGCCCCCCGCTCGAGTGTCTCCAGGTCGGCGGCCGGAAGCTCTCGCATGCGACGGGCGAGGTAGGCGTTCTTCCGGCCGCGCAGGCGGTGCAGCCGCTCCCGGCCCGCGGCGGTGACGCTGACCAGGGCGCTGCGGCCGTCGTCGGGGTCGGGAGTTCGCTCGACCAGCCCCGCCTCGGTGAGCGCGCGTAGCGTCCGCGTCGCGGTCGGCCGCTTCACCCGCTCGATCCCCGCCAGCTCGCTGGGAGTCAGCGGCCCGTGGCGCTCGACGCTGGCCAGCGCCGCCGCCGTCGTCGGCGTCAGCTGCCCGGCCGCCCCGGCAGCCTCCTGCCGCAGCCGCCGCGCGGTGCGCACGATCGCCAGCCGCAGCCTGGCGGCGGAGGCGGCAAGCGAGGTGTCGGCAGCCAGTTCGGTCATTTGATTAGCCTTGGTAATTAGCCTAGCAAACTAGTAGGGCGCGCACGCCGCAGCGTCGAAGGAGACGCGAATGAACGCCGAGGCCGCCGAGAAGCCGGTCCGCTACCCGCCGGGGATGGACGCGCGCAGCGCACGCATCGCGCGGGTCCTCGACCCGCCGATGCTGATCGCCTCGGCGCTGGTCATCCCCACCGTGGCAATCAGCGAGTCCCACCCGGGCGGCGCCCTCGAGAGGGTCGCCAACACCCTCAACTGGATCACCTGGCTCGCCTTCCTGGTCGAGCTGGTGGTGATGCTGGCAGTGGTGCCCGACCGCCGGACCTGGCTGCGGCACCACCCGCTCGACCTGATTATCGTCGTCTTCACCCCGCCGGTCCTGCCGGCCGGCCTGCAGGGCCTGCGAGCGCTGCGCCTGCTCCGCCTGCTGCGCCTGCTCCGCCTCGCCCAGATCTCGCGCCAGCTCTTCTCGCTGCGCGGACTGCACTACGCAGCGCTGCTCGCGGTGCTGACCGCAATGGCCGGCGGCGCCGCGTTCATCGGCTTCGAGAAGCACAACCAGCACCTCAACGCCTGGGAGGGCGTCTACTGGGCGGTCACCTCGATGACCACGCTGGGCTCGAGCATCTACCCGACGACCGTGGGCGGCCAGATCGTCGCCACAGTCGTGGTTATCGTCGGCATCTCCTTCGTGGCGCTGCTCACCGGCGCGATCGCGCAGCGCTTCCTCGGCCCCGGGATCGCCGAACTCGAGCAGGAGCTGGAGTCCGAGCAGCTGAGCGCGGAGGCGCTCGCGCTGCGCGAACTGCACGAGGTCCGCAAGCAGATGCAGGCGCTCGAGGTTGCGGTCGAACGAATCGCCGACCAACGCTCACCCGGCTGATCGCAGGCGAATCAGGCTTCGTCGGCGCGGGCGGCGACCTTGCCCTCCAGCTCCTTCATCACGCCGGGGTCGCGCAGCGTGGTGACGTCGCCCAGCTCGCGTCCCTCGGCGATGTCGCGCAGCAGGCGGCGCATGATCTTGCCGGAGCGCGTCTTCGGCAGGTCGCCGGACCAGATCACCCGCTTCGGGCGGGCCAGTTTGCCGATCCTCTCCGCGACGTGGTCGGCCAGCTCGGCGATCATCTCCTCGTCGCCTTCGTGATCGCCCTCGAGGGTGACGAAGGCGCAGATCGCCTGGCCGGTGTCCGGGTCGGACTGCCCGATCACCGCCGCCTCGGCGACCTTCGGGTGGGAGACGATCGCCGACTCGACCTCGGCAGTCGAGAGGCGGTGGCCGGAGACGTTGATCACGTCGTCGATCCGCCCCAGCACCCAGAAGTAGCCGTCCTCGTCTTCGCGGGCGGCGTCGCCGACCAGGTAGGTCTCGGGGCCGAAGCGCGAGAAGTAGGTCTCGACGAAGCGCTCCCGCTCCCGGTAGAGGGTGCGCAGCATCGCCGGCCAGGGGCGGCGCAGGACGAGCAGCCCCTCCCCTTCGGAGACCGGCTCGCCGGCCTCGTCGTAGACCGCCGCGTCGATCCCCGGCAGCGCCCGCGTCGCCGAGCCGGGCTTGGTCGAGACGATCCCCGGCAGCGGCGAGATCATGATCTGGCCGGTCTCGGTCTGCCACCACGTGTCGACGATCGGGCAGCGCCCGCCCCCGATCGCCTTGTGGTACCAGAGCCAAGCCTTCGGGTTGATCGGCTCGCCGACCGTGCCGAGCAGCCGCAGGGTCGAGAGGTCGTGGCGCTGGGGGTACTCAACCCCCCATTTCATGCAGGCGCGGATCGCGGTCGGCGCCGTGTAGAGGATCGTCACCCCGTAGCGCTCGATCAGCTCCCACCAGATGTCCTTGTCGGGGTAGTCGGGCGCCCCCTCGAACATCACACCGGTCGCTCCGTTGGCCAGCGGGCCGTAGACGATGTAGGAGTGGCCGGTGACCCAGCCGACGTCGGCGGCGCACCAGTAGACGTCGCGCTCCGGCTTCAGGTCGAAGACGTGGCGGTGGGTGCAGGCGACGCCGGTCAGGTAGCCGCCCGTCGTGTGGAGGATGCCCTTCGGCTTGGCGGTCGAGCCGGAGGTGTAGAGGATGAACAGCGGGTCCTCGGCACCCATCGGCTCGGGCGCGCACTCGGCGCCCGCCGCGGCCATCGCCTCCTCGAAGGAGACGTCGCGCCCCTCGCGCATCTCGCACTCGGTGCCGGTGTGGCGGACGACGAAGACGGTCTCGATCGAGTCGAGCCCTTCCATCGCCTCGTCGACCCGCGCCTTGACCGCGGCGGTGCGGCCCTTGCGGCGCGCCCCGTCGACGGTGACCAGCGCCTTCGCGTGGGAGAACTCCATCCGCTCCCGCACCGCCCCGGCCGAGAAGCCGCCGAAGACGACGTTGTGGACGGCGCCGATCCGCGCGCAGGCGAGCATCGCAACGACCACCGCGGGGATCATCGGCAGGTAGATCCCGACCACGTCGCCCTTGCCGATCCCGTGGTCGCGCAGCGCGTTCGCGAAGCGCTGGACGTCGGCCAGCAGCTCGGCGTAGGTGATGTCGCGCTCCTCCCCCTCCTCGCCGCGCCAGTGGTAGGCGACGCGCTCTCCCAGCCCCGCCTCGACGTGGCGGTCGAGGCAGTTGGCGGAGACGTTCAGCCTGCCGTCGGCGAACCAGCGGTAGAACGGCGGGTCGGACTCGTCGAGCGATTCGCTCGGCTCCTCGACCCAGTCGAGCAGCTCGGTCGCCTGCCGCAGCCACCAGGCCTCCGGGTCGGCCGCCGCCTCCGCATAGACCGCCGCGTCGTCGAGCAGGGCCTCTTCGCGGAACCGCTGCGGCGGCTCGAACCGCTCCACGGCCAGCAGCGCGCCCAGCTCCTGCTCCAGATTCGTCTCCACATTGCCGTGCATTGCACTCCTTCCTGGCCCGCTACTCTGAGCGGGAACCGTACCCGCTCAACCATTCGAAGCAAATCGACGGCGGCGATGCTCTTCAGGCAGATCATCCACGAGGACCTCGGCTGTGCCTCCTATCTGGTCGGCGACCCCGACTCGGGCGTCGCCGCCGTGGTCGACCCCCAGTGGGAGATCGACCCCTATCTGAGCCTCAGCCGCCTGCACGGGGTGCGGATCGAGCACGTGCTGGAGACCCACAACCACGCCGACCACGTCTCCGGGCACGGGCGGCTGGCGCGGGCAAGCGGGTCGACGATCCACGTCAGCGAGCTGGCTGAAGCCGAGTACGAGCACCAGCCGCTGGCCGACGGTTCGACCGTGGAGCTGGGCGAGGCCGTCTCGATCGAGGCAATCCACACCCCCGGCCACCGCCCCGAGCACACCTCCTTCCTGCTGCGCGACGCCACCCGCGGCGGCGATCCGGTCGCGGTGCTGACCGGCGACTCGCTGTTCGTCGGCGACGTCGCCCGCCCCGACCTCGCGGTCGAGCCGCGGGTGGGCGCCGCCGGGATCTTCCGCTCCCTGCACGATCGCCTGCTGGCGCTGCCCGATGAGGTCGAGGTCTGGCCCGGGCACCTCGGCGGCTCGCTCTGCGGCAGCGCCGGGATCGACCTGAAGACCTCCTCCACGATCGGCTTCGAGCGCGTCCACAACCGGGCGCTGGCCTTCAGCGACGAAGCGGCGTTCGTCGAGGACGCGGTCGCCTCGCTTGGCGAGCGGCCGCCCAACGTCGAGCACATCGTCGCCCTCAACCGCGGACCGCTGGTCGAAGCGATCGGCTCGCCCGTGCGGCTTACTGCGCGCCGCTTCGAGGCGGCGATCGCCGAAGGCGCGGTGGCGGTCGACTCGCGCACCAACGAGCAGTTCGACGAGGCTCACATCCCGGGCGCGATCAGCGCCTCCGCCTACGACACCGGCTTCGCCACCAAGGTCGCCCAGGTGGTCCCGCCGGACCGCGAGCTCGTCGTCGTCGCCGGGTCGGACGGCAACGAGCTGGAAGCGGCCGAACTGCTCGCCGCGGTCGGGCTGCGGGTGCGCGGCTTCCTCGGCGGCGGGATGAGCGTCTGGCGCGCGGAGGAGCGCCCGGTGGAGCGAATCGAGCCGATAGGCACGCCGCAGCTGGCCGCGCTGTTGGCGGGCTCCGAGCCGCCGCTGATCGTCGACGTGCGAGGCGAGAAGGAGTTCTCCGAGGCGCACATCGCCGGCTCGGTCCACGTCCCCTACGGCGAGCTGCTGGGGCGGCTCGAGGACCTGCCCCGCGAGCGCACCCTGGCGACGATCTGCAAGCTGGGCAAACGCAGCGGCCTGGCGGCCTCGGTGCTGCAGCGCGAGGGCTTCGAGACTATCCACGTCGCCCGCGGCGGGGTCGGTACCTGGCAGGACGAAGGGCGGCCGGTTGAGGTAGCCGAGGTCCTGTCCCGGTAGGGATTCCGCTTAAGTACAAGACGCTCCACCCCTACCGGGACAGAGCCTCAGTAACCGGGTGGGTGCCGAGCGATGAACCCAGCCGTGGAGCTGACGGGAGAGGAATGCCAACGCGGGCCGGGGCCGCCGACCGTGTCGAAGGCGAGGCCGGCGATGATCACCCAGGTGTGGCCGGAGTTGGCGTAGACGGTGATCCAGTGGCCGGGCCCCGCTTCGCCCCAGGTCTCCAGGCCGGTCGAGTCGAGCGGGCTTTCGAGGAAGCCGCCGCCGTGCAGGGCGAAGCTGACTGCGCCCGAGCAGTCGTATCCGGAGGAGCTGAAGGAGCCGTGGCCGCCGCCCCAGACGTAGGGCGTGGTGGCGATCGAGTTGGCGGCTTCGATCGCCGCCGCGACCGCCGGCGGGGCGCCGCTCGGCACGCTGGCCTGGCTTTCGGAGATGTAGCTGGCGCTCTGCCCGGGGGTGAGCGGCGCCGGCGCCGCGGCGGCCGGGGCTGGGCCGCCGGCGGAGGCGATCTGCGAGGAGATCGCGGCGAGGTTGTCGCCGAGCGCCTGTTCGCGCGACTCGAGCGATTCGAGCTGGCGCTGCCGCTGCGCCTGCGCGGCCTTCAGGTCGGCGAAGCGAGCGGCGGCTTCGGCGCGGGCGGCGGAGGCTTCGTGCTCCTTGACGGCGATCGCGTCGCGCGCTTCCTTCAGCTGGCGGCGGATCGCCGCCATCCGCTTGACCGCGGCCCTTGCTTCGTCGCGCAGCCCCTTGACCCGCTCGGCGACCGCGTCGTCGTAGTCCTGCACGCGGCTCAGGTATTCGGCGCGGGCGCTGACCTGCGACCAGCTCGCCGATTCGACGACGACGCTGAGCACGTCGGGGGTGCCGGCCTCGTAGATTGCGACCAGCCGCTTGCGCAGCACCCCGAGAGCGCGATGCAGGCGCGCGCGGATCCGGGCCAGCCGCCGCTTCTCGGCGGCGAGCTTGGCGCTGGCGCGGTCCACTTCGCCCTGCTTGGCGGCCAGTTCGCTTTCCAGCGCGAGCTGCTGCCGGCGCAGCCGCGAGACTTCGCCGAGCATCGAGTCGATCGCCTTGTTCTGCTCGGCGATCGTCGCGCTCAGCGAGCTCTGGCTTTCGCGCACCTTGCTCAGCTTGCTCTGCGTCGCGTCGAGCTTTTCGCGCAGCGTGGCGGCCGGCGCGCTCGCCGCCAGGCAGAGCACGAGGAGGAGCAGGGCGGCGAGGAGCGGCAGCCACCGTGGGGTGCCGGAGGGGGCGCGCATCGAGCGCGTCACGCTAGCGAAGTCGCCGAAAAAATGTTAGGAGTTGCTAATAACCTGCAACTTCGGTTGCAGAATCCGCTGCCTTGCAGGAAAAACGGCTGCCGCGACGACGAGACGTGCCGTCGCTATGCGGCCAAAATGGGCACCATAGCGACGGCACGGGCGGCGTCAGGCGAGCAGTTTGGCCTTCGCCCGCTCGAACTCCTCGCTCGAGATCGCGCCCTTTTCCCGCAGGTCGTTGAGCTTGTGCAACTCGTCGGCCGGCGAGCTGTGCGCTTGCTCGCGGATGTAGGAATCCATGTGCTGCTTCGCCTCGGCCTGCGCTTTGATCGCCCTTTCGCGCATCCCGCTGCCGCGCGCGATCAGGTAGATGAGCGCCGTCAGGAAGGGGATGATCACGAGGAAGAGGACCCAGGCCGCCTTCCCCCAGCCGGACATCTCGTGGTCGCGGAAGAGGTCGGTGAGGATCGTGATCAGGATCCAGATCCAGACAACGAAGAAGAAGATCTCGAGGGCGAGCCACAGGGCTTCCCCGAAGTTGATGTCTGCGAACGGCACGGCGAGTCCTTTCGGTGGGGGCAGGATGTGACGCGGGAAGATCATAGGAACGGCAGCGTCGCGAGGCGGGCCACGCCGCCCAGGAACATCAGCGAGCCGAAGACCAGGGTCGCGATCACCAGCCGCCGCGAGCCGAACTTGACCGAGAGCCCGCCGAAGAAGAGCACCGCGGCGAAGAAGATCGTCGCCAGCACGTAGTTGTCTGCGGTCTGGTTCGCTTCGCGACCTTCCTCGAACAGCTGCAAGGCTTCGTCTTCGAGCTGTTCGGATTCCTCCAGGTCGGCCACCTTGTACTGCTTCATGCTGAACGGCGTCGCCGGCGACTGCGGGTTCGTCGACGGCCGCGTCTTCCGCCAGGCGCTGAAGGCGTGCCTGAACTCGTCGCGGAAGAAGCGCTGGACGAATAGCCGCTCGAGCTGTTTGTTGCCCTGCGAGTAGGCGACCACGAACTGCGTGAACAGGTCGGCGTCAATCGTGACGAAGGAGAAGCCGCGCGACTGCGCCTTGGCGGACTCGGTGCGGGCCGCGCCGGCCTGCGTGAAGCGGGTCGACTGCTGGCCACCCCAGCGGGTCGCCTGGTAGGCGCTGTAGGCGGTGGTCAGGGTCGCCGCCGCGAGCAGCGCCGCGGACCACAGCTCGACGCGCTCGTGCAGGTTGCGGCTGCGATCCACGACGCGCACCGTAATCCCCTCGTAAGACGGCGGCGCGATACTCGGTCCCGGATTCCGACCGAGAGGAGGCCCGGATGGCACGCCTGTCGATTCTCGCGCTCTGCGCCGCCACGCTGGCCGTGGCCGGCGAGGCCGCGACCGCGACGACCGCCAGCGCCCGCACAGGCAAGAAGGTGAAGGCGGAAAGCTCGACCTACGGGAAGGTGATCTCCGACGGGCGCGGCGAGGCCTTCTACCTGTTCGGCAAGGACAAGGGGGGAAAGAGCCGCTGCTACGGCGCCTGCGCCCGCGCCTGGCCACCGGTGACCACGAAGGGCAGGCCGCGCGCCGGCAACGGGGTGAAGGCGCGGCTGCTCGGCACGACGAAGCGCAGCAACGGCAAGCGCCAGGTCACCTACGCCGGCCACCCCCTCTACTACTACGTGAACGACTCGCCGGGCCGTATCCTCTGCCAGAACGTCAGCGAGTTCGGCGGCGTCTGGCTGGTCGTCAAGCCGAGCGGCAAGCCGGTGACCTAGTCAGAGCCGCTGGGCGAAGAGGACGGCGGCCACCGCGGTGGCGAGGTTGAGGCTGGAGACCCCGGAACGCATTGGGATCGCGAGGCGGGCGTCGGCGCGCCCGAGGAGGGCGTCGCCGAGGCCGTAGCGCTCGCTGCCGAAGGCGAGGATCGCCCGCCGCGGCAGCTCGGCCGGGCGCACGTCCTCGCCGCCGGGGTCGATCGCGACCAGCGGACGGTCGCTCTCCGGCAGGTCCGCGAGCGCAGCGACCGGCAGGGCGAAGTGAAGCCCGGCGGCGGCCCGCAGCGCGTCGGGGTGCCAGGGATCGTTGGACCCCGTGGTGAATACGCCGGCAGCGTCGGCCGCCGCCGCAACCCGCACGCAGGCGCCGAGGTTGCCCATCGTCCGCGGCTCCTCGAGCAGGACCAACGGCGCAGGCCGCGGGTCCAGCAGGACCGCTTCGGGCGGGATGCGGCGGCGCTGGGCGATCGCCACGACCCCGGTGCGGGGCGCCTGCGGGACCAGCTCGGCCAGCAGCTCGGGGGTGACCCGCTCGGTCCGCTCGACCAGCGAGCCGGCGAGGTCGGGGGCCAGCTCGGCGGCGAGGCACTCCAGCTGCTCGGGCTCGGAGGCGACCGACTCGAGCGGGTCGGCGCCAAAGCGAAGCGCGTGCTTGAGGGCGTGGAACCCCTCCAGCACCGCTAAGCGCCGGTCGCGCCTGGCGCTCCGGTAGCGGCGGATCAGCGCCTGCTCGGCGGCATCGCTCACCGCCGCATCATGACCCGCCGCGGCGGCTCAACGCCGCGCGGTCGGCACGATGGTCAGCGAGCGGTCGTTCACGTCCGGGAACCCGTCCAGGAACGGTGTCAGGTAGCGACCGATGATCTTGCCGTCGCGCTCGTGCCAGGGCGGGTTCTCCTCCAAGGTCGAGACTTCGCCGTGGCCGCCAGTCGGGTGGCCGTAGAGATACCGCGGTGAAGAGCCCGTCCAGAGGACCGCGCGAAGCTCGGGATCGAACGGCGACGGCTCGACGTCGCTGCCGGCCGCTGCGGCGATCGCCTCGGCCGCCGCGTCGGCCTGCTGCGTTGCGATCCCACCCTGCTTGACCGGGAACGAGGTCACGTCTCCGGCGGCGAAGACGCGCTCCATCCCGACCACGCGGTTGTGCTCGTCGACCGGGACGAAGCCGTCCTCGTCCTGGGGGACGCCGTCGATCCGCCGACCCTCCAGGCGGGGCAGGCTGACCACCGCCTCGGTCTCGATCGGCGCGCCGGGGGTGATCTCCAAACGCCCGCGATCAAAGCCGACCGGGTGAGTGCCGGCCACCAGCTCGATCCCGCGCTCCTCCAGCAGCCGCGCCATCCGCTCGGCGACCGTCCGCCCGAACAGATCCAGCGGCGCGCCCTCCGGCGTGACCACGGTGAGCCGGGCGTCCTCGACGCCCGACCTGGCCAGCACCGCGGAGGCCAGCAGCGCCAGCTCGTAGAGCGGCAACGCCCAGCTCGACCCCCCCGGCATCGTGAAGACGACGTTGCGCAGCCCGCCGGAACGCAGCCTGCGAACGACCGCGCCGACCCCGCCTTCGTCGGCGACCCCCCAGAAGGTGACGGCACCCGGCACCGCCCACAGCATGCGGGCGCCGGGGGCGAGCAGGAGCTGGTCGTAGGGGACGCGCTCGCCGTCGCGCGCGCTGACGCATCTCTGCTCGGCATCCACCGAGACGATGCCGCCGAGGCGGAAGGAGGCGCCACATGCCCCGGCCAGCCCGTCCAGGTCGTAGCGGAGGATGCTGCCCGCGCCGTAGGGTTCGCCGACCGCGAAGGGCCGGTAGACGAACTCGCGGCGGGGCGCCCACAGCTCCACCGCCACCCGCTGGCCGGCCAGCTTGCGGAGCGCCAGCGCGCCCTCCAGCGCAGCCACACCGCCGCCGGCGATCACGACCCTGGGGAGCCCCTCGTCACCCGACTCCAGATTCATAGAGCGACACTACGCAGGCGCGTTTGGTACTCCATCCGCACGAACCCACCGATCGAGGTTCGGCTTATCCCCGATGCCCCCGCCGGCGCGCCCCTCTAGGTTTCTGGCCGACCGGGCGAGACCGGCGATGCGGAAAGGAAGGCGATCGATGCAGCTGCTTGTGGGCCACGACGGAAGCGACGGAGGCCGCGACGCGCTGGAGCTGGCCCGCGTGCTGGGCTCGGCGGAGGAGACGAGCGCCCTGGTCGTCGCGGTGATGCCGTACGGGCCGCTGCCGGTGCGCTTCGTCGAGCTGGAGAGCGACGCGGCGGCTGCGGCAAAGCCACTGCTCGAGGAAGCGCGCAAGCGGCTGGCGGGGCTCGAGGTGAAGACGCGCGCCTTCGGCGGCGGCTCGCCGGCCGGGGTGATGACCGACCTCGCCGAAAGCAGCGAGGTTGACTCGATCGTGGTCGGCTCCCCGCACCGGGGGCCGATCGGGCGGACGCTGCTCGGCAGCGTCGCCGAGGGCGTCCTGCACGGCGCCCCCTGCGCCGTCGCCGTCGCACCGCGCGGCTACTCAGAACAGGACCGCGGTCCGCTCCGCCTGATCGCGGTCGCCTACGACGGCACGCCGGAAGCGAGGGCGGCGCTGCAGCGCGCCGGCGCCCTCGCCGAAGCGAGCGGCGCCGCCGTCCGGGTGCTGACCGCTGTCGCGCCGCCGGTCGCGTTGCCCGGCGTGGTCGGCTACACGCCGATCGAGCCGCCCGAACCGGACGAGGTGATCGAGCGGGCCGTGCGGGCGCTCGGCCCGAAGGTCGCCACCGAGGGCCGCAAGCTCAATGGCCCGCCCGCCGCCACCCTGGCAAAAGCCTGCGAGGAGGGCGTCGACTTGCTGGTCGCCGGCTCGCGCGGCTACGGCCCGGTGATGCGGGTGCTGCTCGGCTCGGTCTCGACGCAGCTGGTCGGCGACGCCCCCTGCCCGGTGCTGGTCGTGCCGCGGCCGCAGCCGGAGCGCGGGTAGCGCAGCCGCGGGTCAACGCGAGGTGAGGCTGGCGACCAGCTCGACGTACTCGGTCAGCCTGCCGATCCCGAGGAAGCGGTCGAGCACCCGCAGCCGCGCGGCCCGGCCGAGCCGGGCGGCCAGCCCCGCGTCGTCGAGCAGCAGGCGGATCGCCCGGCCGAAGGCCGGCAGGTCGCGCGGGTCGTCGATCAGCAGGCCCGACTCGCCGTCGACGATCTGGTCCTGGATGCCGCCGACCCGGCTGCCGACCATCGGCCTTTCCTTCCACATACCCTCGGCGACGGTGAGCCCGAAGCCCTCGGCGAGGCTCTTCTGCAGCAGCACGTCGGCGCGGCGCTGCAGCGCGTTGACCATCGCCCCGTTTTCGTCGAGGTCGTACATCGGCAGGCTGACCAGGTGGGCGCGCCGCCGCGCCTCGACCGGCATCCGCCGCCACGACTCGGCGACGTCGCCGAACACCGCGGCGCCCTCGGGATCGTCGGCTACGGCGCCGGTAGCCGGAGCGACCAGGGCGAGGTGGACGTCGGGCTCGGTCAGGCAGCGCTCGAAGCACTCGAGCACGCCGCGCGGGTCCTTGAGGCGGTCCCAGCGGGAGACCTGGACGACCAGCCTGGCGTCGGACGGCAGCGGTTCCTCGCGCAGCAGCTCGGCGCGGCGCTCGACCCGGTCCGGGGTGCCGTCGCCGCGGACGAAGACCGGCGCCGCCTCGGGGGGACCGTCGCGCAGGCCGATCGTCTGCACGATCGCCTCTACCGTGTCGGCGTCCAGCTCCTGGTTCTTGGTCGAGAAGGGGTCGATCGCCGGCGGCATCCGCCAGACCTTGCCGCGGTCCAGCCCCTCCCAGGCGTACTCGGTGCGCGAGAAGACGTAGGCGTCCGCCGGCTCGACGTAGGGGCGGAGGAAGTCCCACGCGCGGCGGGTCAGGCGGCCGGCGTCGTCGACCCCGATGTGGCAGCGCCAGACGACCCTTGCGCCCAGCTCCTTCATCGCGGGGACGAGGCCAGCGGTCTGCGGGTCGTGCAGGTAGACGACGTCGCCGGGCTGCACGAGCCGGCCGAGGTGGGCGGCGCTGCTCGACAGGGTCGCCTCGTAGACGCGGCGCTCCTCCTCCCCCAGCTCGCCGCCGTCGCCGGGGTCGCCGTGCAGGTTGTTGTGGAGGCGCTTGGTGGCCGTGAAGAACTCCTCGCCCTCGCGCACCACCACCCAGCGGGTGTCGATCCCCGCGCCGCGCACGTAGGGCAGCAGCGCGTGGAGGATCTCGGCGACGCCGCCGCCGCGGGCGGTCGAGCTGACGTGCCAGATCGCCAGCCCGGCGAACTCGCGGCGCGCCCGCTCGGCCACCCGTTCGAACGGGGCGAACCGCTCGGCACCGAGCAGCGGCTCGAAGCGCTCGAGCGGCTGTGGCGGGATCTGGACGAACTTGGGGACGGCCACGGTTCCGGTCGTGGGCCAGTCTAGAGCGACCAGTGGCGGCCGACGTGGGAGGCGGCGCGGGAGGTGAGGATCGGGTCGGGGGCCACCGACTCCGCCTCGCCCTCGCCCCCCAGAGCGGCCATCGTCGCCTCGACCGACTCGGCCAGGGCGGCGGGAGCGTAACCGCCCTCCAGCACTGCGCCCAGGGGCGCCTTCAGGGTGCGGGCCAGCTCGCGGACCTGGCGCGCCATACGGGCGAAGGAGGAGGACTCGAGGCGGCAGCCGGCCAGGGGGTCGTCGCGGTGGGCGTCGAAGCCGGCCGAGACGAGGATCAGCTGCGGCTCGAACTGCGTCGCGACAGGGAGGATCACGTGCTCGAGCAGCGAGAGCCAGAGCTCCCCTTCGGAGCCGGCCGGGACCGGCAGGTTGATCGTGTAGCCCTCACCGGGGCCGGAGCCGGCGTCGGCGATCGAGCCGCTCCCCGGGTAGATCCCCTGCTGGTGGAGGCCGGCGACGAGCACGTCGGGGCGCGCGCGGAACGCCTCCACGGTGCCGTTGCCGTGGTGGACGTCCCAGTCGAGGACCATCACCCGCTCGGCGCTCAGCTCGCCGATCGCCAGCTCGGCGGCGATCGCGACGTTGTCGAACAGGCAGAAGCCCATCGCGCGGTCCGGCTCGGCGTGGTGGCCGGCGGGCCGCACCGCGCAGAAGCCGGCGGCCGCCTCACCGCCGAGCAGCGCCCGGGTCATCTCGCAGGCGCCGCCGGCGGCGTGCAACGCCGCCCGGAAGGACGCCTCGCCGACGAAGGTGTCGGGGTCGATCGGGCCGCCGCCGCCGAGACAGAGGTCGCGGATCGACTCGACCAGGCGGCGGCTGTGGACCAGCTCCAGGTCGGCCTCGCTCGCGGCCGGCGCCTCGCGCCGCTCCCAGCCGAGCCAGCCGGCGGCCTCGAGGCGGCGCTCGATCGCCCCCAGCCGCTCGGGCGTGTCGGGATGCAGCGGCATCCCCTGGCGCGGATCGTGCTCGAGGCAGGCCGGGTGGCTGAAGTACAGCGGGGCGCTCGGCGCGGCGGCCATCGGCGGGACTGTAGACGCCCTACCATCGTGGCGTGGGCGCCCAGCATGACGAGTATCCCGCCTACCGCGAAGCCGACGTCGTCCTGCGGGACGGCTCGACCGTGCACCTGCGACCGGTGCGCTCCGCGGACGAGGCGGCGCTGCACGAGCTGTTCGAGGGGCTCAGCCCCGGCGCGCGGATGTTCCGCTTCTTCTCCGGGGCGAGCGACCTCGAGGCCGCCGCCGAGCGGATGGCCGACGTCGACTACGCCGAGCGCTACGGCCTGGTCGCGACCCGCGGCGACGACGGCCACCCGGTCGGCCACGGTGCCTACGTCAGCTCGAGCCCGGGACGCGCCGAGGTCGCCTTCGCGATCTCCGACGAGCTGCAGGGCCAGGGACTGGGGACGATCCTGCTTGCCCACCTGGCCGAGGTCGCCCAGGCCAACGGCATCGAGGCGTTCTTCGCCGAGGTGATGCCGGAGAACCACCGGATGATCGACGTCTTCCGCGAGAGCGGCTTCCCGATCGCGACCTCCTCGGAGCCGGGCGCGATCCACGTCGAGCTGCCGACCGACTTCGGCCCCGACGCGGTCGGCCGCTTCGAGGAGCGCGACAGGCTGGCAGCCGAGGCGGCGGTGCGGCGCTTCCTGGCGCCGCGCTCGGTCGCCGTGGTCGGCGCCTCGCGCCGCCGCGAGACGGTCGGCGGGGCCGTCTTCCACAACCTGCTCGAATCGCGCTTCGACGGCGTCGTCCATCCGGTCAACCCGGCCAGCGACGTGGTCCAGTCGGTGCACGCCTACCGGCGGCTGGCCGAGGTCCCCGATCAAGTCGACCTGGCGGTGATCGCGGTGCCGCCCGCGGCGGCGGTCGAGGCGGCCCGCGAAGCGGCCGCCAAGGGCGCCTCGACCTTGGTCGTGCTCGCCGCCGGCTTCGCCGAGGTCGGCCCGGAGGGGGCCGAGCGCCAGCGCGAGTTGGTCGAGGTCTGCCGCGAGTCGGGGATGCGGCTGGTCGGTCCCAACTGCCTCGGGGTGATCGCCAACGGCCCCGACGGCAGCCTCAACGCCAGCTTCGCGCCCGCGACCCCGCCCCCCGGCAACGTCGGCTTCGTCACCCAGAGCGGCGCGCTCGGGCTCGCCCTGATCGATCTCGCCGCCGACCGCGGCATCGGCGTCTCCTCCTTCGCCTCGATCGGCAACCGCGCCGACATCACCGCCAACGACATGCTCGAGTACTGGGAGGGCGATCCGGCGACCCGTGTCGCCCTGCTCTACATCGAGTCGTTCAGCGACCCCGGGCGCTTCTCGCGGGTGGCGCGGCGGGCCGGGCGCGCGATGCCGATCGCGGTCGTCAAGGGCGGCCGCTCGCTGGCCGGCGAGCGGGCGACCGGCTCGCACACCGGCGCCCTGCTCTCCGCCTCCGACGTGACGGTGGACGCGCTGTTCGAGCAGGCGGGGGTGGTCCGCACCGAGACGCTGGCCGAGCTGCTCGACGTCGCCGCGCTGCTCAGCAGCCAGCCGCTGCCCGACGGTCCCCGAGTAGGGATCCTGACCAATGCGGGCGGTCCGGGAATCATGTGCGCCGACGCCTGCGAGGCCGCCGGGCTGGAGGTGCCGGAGCTGCCGGAGGAGGTGCGCGCGGCGCTGGCCGAGCACCTGCCGGCGGAGGCCTCGCTCGCCAACCCGGTCGACATGATCGCGACGGCAAGCGCCGAGCAGTACCGCCGCTCGATCGCCACGCTGTCCGCCTGGGAGGGCATCGACGCGCTGATCGTGATCTTCATCCGGCCGCTGCTGACCCGGGCGGAGGAGGTGGCCGACGCGGTCCGCGCCGCGCTCGGCGAGATGGGGCGCCACATACCGGTGCAGGCGGTGTTCATGTCGAGCGGCGACCGCGAGGCGATGGCGGCTGGCGGCGGCGTCCCGACCTACGTCTACCCCGAGGACGCGGCGCGGACGCTGGGGCGGGTGATGCGCCACGTGCGCTGGCGCCGGCGACCGGCGGAGGAGCCGCGGAGCTTCGACGACCTGCGGCGCGACGAGGCGAGCGCGGTGCTCGCGGCGGCCCTGGAGGACGAGGGCGAATGGCTGAACGCCGACGACGCCGCCAAGCTGCTCGACTGCTACGGGATCCCGACCCCGCCCTGGCGCCGGGCGGCCGACCCGGCCGGCGCCGCGCACGCCGCCGAAGCGCTCGGCGGGCCGGTGGCGCTGAAGGCGGAGGGGGCGGCGATCCTCCACAAGACCGACCTCGGCGCGGTGCGGACCGGCCTCGCCGACCCGACCGCGGTCGCCGGCGCCGCGGTGCAGATGGACGAGTCGCTCGCCGCCGCCGGGGTCGAGCGCGAGAGCTTCCTCGTCCAGGCGATGGTCTCCGGCGGGGTCGAGCTGCTGGTCGGGATCGCCAGCGACCCCGCCTTCGGGCCGGTGCTGGCCTGCGGCGCCGGCGGCACCCTGGCCGAGCTGCAGGGAGACGTGGCGGTGCGAATCTGCCCGGTCAGCGCCGGCGAAGCCGGCGAGATGATCCGCTCGCTGGCGATCTACCCGCTGCTGACCGGCTTCCGCGGCGAGCCGCCGGCCGACCTGGCGGCGCTCGAAGAGCTGCTGCTGCGGGTCAGCGCGATGGTCGACTCGCACCGCGAGATCGTCGAGCTCGACCTCAACCCGGTGATCGCCGGCCCGGACGGCGCGGTCGCGGTCGACGCCCGGGCCCGGGCCCGGCCCGCCCCCGCCCCGCGCCCCTGGCCGAGCACTTGGAGCCCGCTGGCGTGAGCGTCCATCCGGGCAGGGGTTCCACTTAACTTTTTGCGAAGACAGTCTGTTGCTGTCCGCAAATCTCAGATCGCAAAAAGTACAAGACGTTCCACCCCTACCGGGATGGACCCTCACGGTCGCGTCCCGTGTGAGCTTGCTCAGGCTGCCAGGTCGCGGCGCTCGAACAGCAGCGCGCCGAGCGCCGCGCAGGCAACCGCGACGGCGGTGACGCCGAGGAAGGTGAGCGGGTCGATGCCTTCGTCGATCGCCCTTCCGTAGTAGCGGAAGACCGAGCCGTAGCGGACCCAGTCGAGGTCGGTGTCGAGGCGGCCGATCAGGTCGGCCACGTACATCGCGACCAGCACGCCGGCGATGGAGCCGGTGACGACGCTGGTCCGCAGCGACCAGCCGGTGACGACGACGCCGAAGCCGGCGGCGAGCAGGGCGAGCGGCCAGACATTGGCGAAGCCGGCGAGAGCCTTGGTGAAGGAGAGGCCGGAGCCGGCGAGCAGGCTCCCCAGCGCGGTCAGCGCCAGGCCGACCGCGAGGACCGCGGCCAGCTCGACCGCGGTCGCGGCGAAGCCGGAGGCGACGAGTCGGCTGCGCGAGATCGGGGCAGAGAGCAGGACGTCGAGCCGGCCGCTTTCGGCGGCCCCGGAGAGCCCGGCGGCGATCGAGCGCACGGCCAGGTAACCGACCGCGAGCGGCACGATCAGGCTCAGCATCTCGGCGTTCAGGTACTGCTCGACCGAGTTCAGCTCGGCGATCCCGAAGGCCTGCTTGAGCGCTTCCGGGTAGGAGGCGATCGCCTTGCTGAGCGCGTCTTCGACGGTCGGGTAGATAGCGACGACGAAGGCCGACCAGAGGCCGATCGGCAGCCCCCAGGAGAGCAGCGAGCGGCGCCGCTCGTGCAGGCGGGCGGCGATCAGCGCGCTCATCCCTCCCGTCGCTCCTCGTAGTAGGTGAGGAAGATCTCCTCGAGGGTCGGGTGGGCGATCTCGATCTCGGCGACCCGGTGGGCGGCGAGCGCCGCGAGCAGCGCGTTCGGCTCGCCGCCGAAGTGGAAGCGGACCCTGCCGTCTTCCGCGCTCAGGTCGGCGACCCCCGGGAGGCGGCTCAGCTCAGCCGGGTCGACCGGCTCGGCGAACTCGACCGAGACGCGGCGCTGCGCCCGCCCGAGCAGCTCGCCCACCCGCTCGACCGCGATCAGGCGACCGCTGCGGATGATCCCGACCCGGTCGCAGACCCGCTCGACCTCGTCCAGCTCGTGCGAGGAGAGGAAGACCGCGCAACCGCGCTCGCGTTCCTCGCGGACCAGCGCCAGGAACTCCTCCTGCATCAGCGGATCGAGGCCGCTGGTCGGCTCGTCGACGATCAGCAGCTCGGGCCGGTGGAAGACGGCGAGGATCAGCCCCACCTTCTGCCTGTTGCCGCGTGAGAGCTGCCCCAGCGGTCGCTCGAGCTCGGCGCGGAAGCGCTCGGCGAGCTGCTCGGCGCGGCCGAGGTCGGCGACGCCGCGCAGCCGCCCGAGCAGCGCCAGCGCTTCGCGGCCGGTAGCGCCCTTGCCGTAGCCGAAGTCGCCCGGCAGGTTGCCGAGCCGGGCGCGGATCGCGACGCTGTCGCGGCGGCTGTCGAGGCCGAAGACGCGAGCGCTGCCGCGGGTCGGGTGGAGCAGGTCGAGCAGCGTCCGGATCGTCGTCGTCTTGCCCGCCCCGTTCGGCCCGAGGAAGCCGAACACCTCCCCGGGCTCAACCGTCATCGTGACGTCCTCGATGCCCCGCGCCGCCCCGTAGAACTTCGTCAGCCCCCTCGTCTCGATCGCTGCCACGCCCGCATGATCCACCACGCGGCAGCGCCAAATCGTCGCCCCCGTGCGCGCCTCAGGGGGATGAATCTCCGCCGCTGCGCACTTTGACCGTGCAGTGACACGGTCAAAGTCCAATTCGCGGAGTGCGCGGGCATGGGAGATGGCGAGGCGCCAGCATGGGATCGTCACGCGGCGGGGCCTACTGGGGCTCGGGTTCAGCGCCGAGGCGATCGATCACCGAATAGAGAGAGGACGCTTACATCCGGTCGCTCGCGGCGTATACGCCGTCGGCTGGCCGGCGACGACCCGAGAGCAGCGATGGATGGCGGCGGTCCTCGCCTGCAGGGAGGGAGCCGCGCTCAGCCATCGCAGCGCCGCCGCGCTATGGGGGATCGGCCGGGAGAGACGCGGCCGGATCGACGTGACGATCGGGCGGCGCGGCAAGCACAGTCGTCCCGGAATTCAAGTCAGAAGCCGGCCGTCGTTGCCCGAGGACGATGTCACCGTCCACCGCGGGCTCCCAGTGACGACGCCGGTGCGCACCCTGGTCGATATAGCAGCCGAAGTCGGCTGGGGGACGATAGAGCGGGCGGTGAACGACGCCGACAAGTACGACCTCGTCGACCCCGAGACGCTGCGTGACGCTCTCGACGGCTATCGCGGCGTGCCGGGCGTGCGACTGCTGCGGTCGATCCTCGACAAGCACACGTTCCGGCTCTCCGACACAGACCTGGAAGTCCTCTTCCGACCGCTCGCACGCGCCGCCGGCCTGCCGGAGCCGCTGACCAAACAGATGGTCAACGACTACGAAGTCGACTTCCACTGGCCCGAGCTGGGCCTGGTGGTCGAGACGGACGGCCTGAGATATCACCGCACGCCCGCCTCCCAGAGCCGGGACCGGCGGCGCGACCAGACGCATACGGCGGCCGGTCTCACCACCCTCCGCTTCAGCCACTACCAGGTCAAATACGAGCCCGCCTACGTGCGGTCGGTGCTGGCGAAGGTGACGCGGCACCTGGCGCGACGATGAACGCCGCGTTGGACCTTGACCGTGTCGTAGCACGGTCAAAGTACGAAGCGGCGAGGCACGGACGCGAGGATTGGGCGGGACTCAGTCGCCGCGGCTGCGCCGGCGCAGCGCCCAGCGGCGCAGCTCGTCCGAGCCCCAGACGACGAACGGGAAGGCGGCGAGGACGGCGAGGTACTGCGGTTCGATCGCCGCCGTGCCGAAGGCGCTCTGCAACGGCGGCAGGTAGATCAGCGCCGCGGCGAAGACGAGCTCGAAGACGATTCCCCAGAGCAGTAGGGGGTTGGAGAGGAACCCAATCTGACGTAGGGACGCGCGGCTCGTCCGCGCGGCGAAGGCGGTGCCGACCTGGCAGGCGGTGATCCCGGCGAAGGTCATCGTCGTCGCCGCCAGGTAGTCGTCGTGCAGGGGCGTGCCGGAGCCGGTCGGGTCGCCGGGCGACCAGCCGGCGGCGTCGAGGACGAGGAAGAAGCCGCCCAGCACCAGGGCCGCCTCGAGCAGGCCGAGCCAGAGCCAGGCGCGGGTCAGCATCTCGCGGCTGACGATGCTCTCGCGGCGCGGGCGCGGCGGCCGGTCGAGGATCCCCGGCTCGGCCGGCTCGCGCCCCAGGGCGAGCGCCGGCAGCGTCTCGGTGCCGAGGTCGATCGCGAGGATCTGCAGCGCGGTGATCGGCAGCGGGATCGAGCCGCCGGACAGCGCGAAGATGAGGAAGGGGATGACCTCGGGGGTGAGGTGGGCGAAGATGTAAGTGATGAACTTGCGGATGTTCTCGTAGACGACCCGGCCCTCCTCGATCGCCGCGACGATCGAGGCGAAGTTGTCGTCGGCGAGCACCATCGTCGCCGTCTCGCGCGCCACATCCGTCCCCGACTCCCCCATCGCGATGCCGATGTCGGCGCGGCGCAGGGCCGGGGCGTCGTTGACGCCGTCGCCGGTCATCGCCACCGTGTGGCCCTCGGACTCCAGCGCTTCGACCAGGTGCAGCTTCGTCTCCGGGTTGCTGCGGGCGACGATCAGCTCCGGCGTCTCGGCGAGCAGCCGGTCGAGCCGCGGCTCGGGCATCGCGTCGACCTCGGCGCCGCTCAGCACGGTCGGCTCGGCGCCGACGATGCCGGCCTCGCGGGCGACCGCGGTTGCGGTCAGGCCGTGGTCGCCGGTGACGACGAAGATCCTCACCCCGGCGCGGCGACAACGGGCCACCGAGCCCGCCACCTCGGGCCGCAGCGGGTCCTCGAGGACGACCAGGCCGACGAAGGTCAGCTCCGCCTCGGCGCCCTCGCGCTCAGCGGTCGGTGTCTCGACCTGCCGCTCGGCGAAGCCGAGCACCCGCATGCCGCGGCCCGCGTAGCGCTCGAAGGCGGCCTCGACCGCCTCCCGATCGGCGCCGACCAGCGGGCGGTCCCCGCCGCGGCCACGGATCGCCCCGCAACGCTCCAGCAGCTCCAGCGGGGCGCCCTTCGCGTGGTACCAGAGGCGGCCGTCCGGCTCGCGGTCGAGGGTCGTCATCCGCTTCAGCCGTGGGTCGAAGTGGAAGAGCCCGTGGCGGACCGAGTCGCGGTCGGCTTGCGCCGACTCGACGTCCTCGCCAAGCTCGGCGGCGGCGACGAGGAGGGCGCTCTCGCCCGGGTCCCCAGCGCGCCGCCAGCCGTCCGCCTCGCGGTGGGCGGCGGCGTTGTTGCAGCGCAGCGCGGTTCGGAGTAACGCCGAGAACGGCTCGCGACCGGCCTCGGGCGCCGCGTCCCGGCCCGGGAGCAGCTCCTCGCCCTCGGCCCAGAGGGCGTGCACGCTCATCCGCCCCTCGGTCAGGGTGCCGGTCTTGTCGGTGCAGATGACGTCGGTCGAGCCGAGCGTCTCGACCGCGGTCAGCCGCTTGACCAGCGCCCGGCGGCGCGCCATCCGCCGCACCCCGACCGCCAGCGCCAGGGTTATGGTCGGCAGCAGGCCCTCGGGCACGTTGGCGACCAGCAAGCCGATCGCGAAGGTGACCGAATCGCCCAGCGAGAGGCCGGCGAGCGTCGTGCCGACCGCGAAGAAGACGAGGCCGGCGGCGACCGCAACCGCGGCGATCAGCAGGGCGACCCGGTTGACCTGCACCTGCAGCGGGCTGGCTTCGGCTCGGACCCGCTGCGAGAGGGCGGCGATCCGGCCGAGCTGGGTCGCCATCCCGGTCGCGTAGACGACCGCCTCCGCTTCTCCCCCGGTGCAAAGCGTGCCGGAGAAGACGAGGTCTTCGGACTCGAGCGGCGAGGCAGCCGGACGGCCGCGGGTCACGGAGCGGGCGACCGGCTGCGACTCGCCGGTCAGCGGCGAAGCGTCGACCTCGATCGCGCCGTCGACCAGGCGGGCGTCGGCGGAGAGGCGGTCGCCCTCGCCGATCAGCAGCAGGTCGCCGGGCACCAGCTCCGCGACCTCGACCTCGACCGCCTCCCCCCCGCGCCGCACCCGCGCTCGTGGCGGCAGGTACTCGCGCAGCGCCTCGGTCGCCCGCTCCGCCTGCAGCTCCTGGGCGAAGGCGAAGACGGCGTTGAGGACGATCACCGCGACGATCGCTGCCGCCAGGGCAAGGATCCCGGTGGCGGCGGCCAGCGCCGCGGCGACCCAGAGCAGCAGCGCCAGCGGGTGGGTGAACTGCAGTGCCAGGTCCCGGACGTGGCTCGGCCCCCGCCGCCGCTCGATCTCGTTCGGCCCGTGCTGCTCGAGCCGCCGGCTCGCCTCGCGCGAGGAGAGGCCGGAGCGGCTCGTCCCCAGCCGCCTGAAGATCAGGTCGAGCCTCTGCTCGGGATCGAAGCGCTCGCTGGCCTCGGGCGGGGGCAGTCTCGGCGCCCCTCCCTCAGCCGCTCGGGCTGGCGACGCCGCCAGCCGCCCCGGTCGACGGCGGCGGAGACGGCGCCGGCGCGGGGGCCGGCTTCGGCGCGGCTTCCGGCGACCCTTCGGCTTCGCCTTCTTCGGCTTCGCCCCCGCCTTCTTCGCCTTCTTCGTAGCCTTCCCCTTCTTCGAAGCCTTCCCCTTCTTCGAAGCCTTCCCCTTCTTCGAAGCCTTCGCCTCGGTGCGAGGAGCCGGAGGAGCCGGCGTAGCCGCTGTGCAGGCCCGACAGCGAGGGCAGGCTGGAGGGAGTCGCGAATTCGCCGCATTCGCCGGCGTTCGCCGATTCCATGAAGGAGCGCCAGATCGGCCCCGCGGTCGGGCCGCCGTAGCCGGTCGCTTCGCGCGACTGCGGGTGGCCAACCCAGACCGCGGTCGAGTAGCGCGGCGTGTAGCCGACGAACCAGGCGTCCGAGAGTTCCTCAGAGGTGCCGGTCTTCCCCGCCTCGGCCGAGCAGCCGATCGAGGTGTAGCCGGCGCCGGTGCCGTGGGTGATCACGCCCTCCAGCAGCTTGGTGACCTCGTATGCCTCGCCCTCGGTGAGGACCCGGTCGCCGGAGTCGGGGCTCGGTTCGTCGACCTTGCCGCTGGGGAACTCGACCCGGCCGATCGCCGTCGGGTCGTGATGGACGCCGCCGTTCGCCAGGGTCGCATAGGCGTCGGCCATTTCCAGCGGGGTGACGCCGACCGCGAGCCCGCCGATCGCCTCCGCCGGGACCGATTCGAGCGGCGCTTCGATCCCCATCTGGTGCGCGGTGTGGGTGACGTGTTCGGGGCCGACGTCGAGGTCGAGCTGGGCGAAGACGGCGTTGACCGAGGCCCAGGTGGCGCTGGCGAGCGACATCGTGCCGCCCCCCGGCTCGGCGTTGTTGACCGTCCAGGTGCCGCCGCCCGGCAGCGAGAGCGTCCGCGGCGCGGAGCCGTCGTAGTAGGTGCTGTTGGGATCGATGCCCTGTTTGATCGCCGTGGTCAGGACGAAGGCCTTGAACGAGGAGCCGGGTTGCCGGTGCGCCTGCCAGGCGTAGTTGAATTCGCTTTCTTCGGCGGGACCTTCGGTCGAGGCAAGGGCGACGATCTCCCCGTTGGAGGGGTCGACCGAGGCGAGCCCGGCGGCCGGGCCGCCTTCCTGGTAGCAGACGCTGCAGGAGTCGACCGCTTCCTGCGCCCGTTCCTGCAGTTCGGGGTCGATCGTCGTGTAAGCCTTGAGGCCGCCGTAGCGAACCGTGTTGAGCCCGTATTTGTCGATCAGCTCCTGCTCGACCAGGTCGAAGAGGAAGGGGTCGCGGATCACCCGGTACTTGTGGCCGGGGTTCAGCCCGAGGCCCCTCTTGACCGCCTTGCGGTAGACGGAGGGCGTGATGTAGCCCTGGTCCTCCATCGCTTCCAGCACCTGGTCGCGGCGCTCGCGTGCGGCGCGAGGATCGAGGAAGGGGTTGTATTCGGAGGGCGCCTGCGGAAGACCGGCGATCGTCGCCGCCTCGGTCAGGGTGAGGCGGCGTGCCGGCTTGCCGAAGTAGGTCTGCGCCGCCGCCTCGGCGCCAACCGCCGTCTCGCCTTCCACGGTGCCGTAGGGCGCGGTGTTCAGGTAGGCGGTGAGGATCCACTGCTTGGAGTGCGCTTCCTCCTCCTCGAAGGCGAGGTGGGCTTCGATCAGCTTGCGCCTGATCGTCTCTTCGGGGTCGCGGATGTAGAGGTTGCGGACCAGCTGCTGGGTGATCGTCGAGGCGCCCTGCACCGGCCTGCCGCCGGCCAGCAGGTCCTTCCAGGCGGCGCGGGCGATCCCCGCCGGGTCGATCGCGCCATGCTCGAAGAAGTTGCGATCCTCGATCGCTACCGTCGCGTGCTTGAGGCTCTGGGGAAGCGCCCGCGAGGAGACGGGCTGGCGGATGCTGCTGGCGCGGATGAAGCCGATCAGGCTGCCGTCGGCAGCGTAGATCGCCGAGGAGCGGCCCTTCTCGACCGGCTTCAGGCTGGAGAGCGGGGGCGCCGAGTCGTAGACGTCGACCCCCCAGCTGGCCGCGAAGCCGCCGGCGACCGCGGTCGCGCAGGCGAGCACGCCTGAAGCAATCAGCAGTCTCTTCCAGGTCGAGCTGTGCGACCTGCGTCGTCGCCTGCGGGTTCGGCGCGCCATCGACGAAACTCTAAAGAGGCCGACTGGCCGGGATTTTCGGCCGCCCCGGGCGCAACTTCGCGTGCCCGTCGGCCGGAGGCCGCCTCAGGCGACCGCCCTGAACATCGCCCGCCACTCGTCCGCGTCGAATTTCGCCGCCTCGGTCTCGCGCAGGAAGCGTTCGAGCACCGCGATGAAGCGGCCGGGAGCCTCGAGCTGGGGAAGGTGGCCGACGTCGTCGAAGACCTCGAGGCGGCTGCCCGGGATCTGTCGGTGGGCGTCCTCGCCGTGACCGACGGGAATGATCGAGTCGCGTGCACCCCAGACGATCAGCACTGGCAGCAGCTCGGCCAGGTAGAGGCGGTCGGTCGCGTCGACTCGCTGCCCGCGGGTGCCGATCACCGAGCGCAGGGTCGAGAGGAAGGCGGCGCGGCGCTCCGGATCGGTCAGCGAGGCGTAGCCGCGCAGGACCTCGGCGACGTCGGCGCTGGGGCGAAGCCCGATCGCGGCGAGGGCGGTGCCGATCGGGGCGCCAACCCGCTGCCCGATCCCGGCCGTGGCGGAGATGAAGATGTCGGCGCCGGGAAGCGCCGCGGCGCGCAGCACCGGGCTCACCTCGGGGCCGAGGCCGCCGCTGGAGACCAGCACCAGGCGCTCGACCATCTCCGGGAACTGGTAGGAAAGCTGCATCGCGACGCCGCCGCCCAGCGAGTGCCCGACAAGGGTGGCGCGGTCGTGACCCAGCATGACCAGCAAATCGCGCAGGCTCGCCGCCATCGCCCCGATCGAGTAGTCGCCGCCGCCAGGCGCCGAGGCGCCGTGACCAGGCAGGTCGGGGGCAATCACCGTGTGGTGGCGGGCAAGCGGCTCGATCACCTCGCTCCAGTTCTCGCAGTCGCCGGCGATCCCGTGGATCAGCAGCAGCACCGAGCCCTCGCCGGCCTCCGCGTAGGTGACGGGCCGGCCGTGCACGGTGGCGGTCTTCGTCTGCACCTCGGTCATCGCGACCACAATTATGCCTGGGACGTCGGCCGGTTACCGTGGGAACTACTGATTTCCGGGACGGTAGCCTTCCTTCAAGGCCCCACGATGCCCAGCTTCCTCCACACCTGCTACCGGGTCGGCGAGATCGATCGCTCGGTCGCCTTCTACGAGAAGCTCGGCTTCGAGGAGGCGGGGCGGATGCCGATCGGCGACGAGGCGATCAACATCTTCATGCGCCTTCCGGGCGAGGACCCGATCCTCGAGCTGACCTACAACCACGGCGTCGACTCCTACGACCACGGCACCGGCTACAACCACATCGCCCTCGCCGTCGACGACCTCGACGCCACGCTGGAGCGGCTCGCCTCCCAGGGGGTCGAGCCCGAAAAGCCCCCCTACCGCCCTGGCGGCCGCAGCGAGGGCCACCGGATCGCTTTCGTTCGCGACCCGGACGGGTACCGCATAGAGCTGATCGGCGATTAGGAGCTTGACGTCGCGCCGCAACGCGGTGATCCTTGGGCGACGGCGTCCACAGAGAGGAGAACGAGATGATCTGCGCACTCACCGTCCGCAAGCTGAAGCCAGGCACCTACGAGCAGTTCCGCGACGCGTTCATGCGCGACTTCGCCGACAACCCGCCCGAAGGCTTCGTGCGCTTCCACATGGTGCGAAACAGCGACGATCCCGACGAGGTGATCGCCTTCGGCTTCTTCGACGGCAGCCCCGAGCAGCTGCGTGCGGCCGCTGCCAAAGAGGGCTACGCCGAGCAGCTCGAGCGGATCGCGCCGTTTGTCGAGTCGGTCGGCGCTGACGGCCTCTACGAGATCGTCGAGGAGCGGACGGCCTAGCTCGCGCTCAGGGTCAACCGCCCCGCGGCAGCCGCGGTCGATACGCTCCCCGACGCTGGATTGGGGCGACGGGAGAGGAGAGTGCCTTGAAACTGGTGATCGGCATCGTGCGGCCCGAGAAGGCCAATGACGTGTTGGAAGCGCTCTACCGGGCCGAGGTGCGCGGGGTATCGATCAGCCGGGTCGAGGGTCACGGCGGCGAGCTCGAGCGGGTCGAGACCTACCGCGGGACGACGGTGAAGATGGGACTCTCCGACAAGGTCCGCTTCGAGGTCGCAGTCTCCGAGTCGTTCGTGCAGCCGACGATCGAGGCGCTTTGCGAGGGAGCGCGCACCGGCGAGGTCGGCGACGGGAAGATCTTCGTCGTGCCGCTGGAGCAGGCGGTCCGCATCCGCACCGGTGAGTCCGCCGAGGCCGCCGTGACCCCGGTGGCGCAGCGATGAGCTCGCTCGGCGCAGCGCTGCCTCTCGCCCAGGTCGACACGGGCGATACCGCCTGGATGCTGACCGCAACCGCGCTGGTCCTGATGATGACGATCGCGCTCGGCCTCTTCTACTCCGGCCTCGTGCGGGCCAAGAGCACGCTCAACACGTTCATGATGTGCGTCTCGGCGATGGGGATTGCCGGCGTCACCTGGGCGCTGCTCGGCTACTCGCTGGCCTTCGACGGCGAAGCGGCGCTGCTCGGGGGGCTCGACCACTTCGCCCTCAACGGCGTCGGCTTCGAGCCGCGCGAAGGCGGCACGATCCCGGCCCTGGTCTTCATGGCCTTCCAGGGGACGTTCTGCATCATCACCGTGGCGCTGATCTCCGGCGCCGTGGTCGAGCGGATGCGGTTCGGCGCCTGGATGGTCTTCGCCGCCCTCTGGTCGGTGCTGGTCTACGCGGTGCTCGCCCACTGGGCCTTCGGTGGCGGCTGGCTGTCGGCGAACGGCCTGCTCGATTTCGCCGGCGGCGTCCCGGTCGAGATGGGCTCGGGCTTCGCCGCCCTGGCGGCGGCGCTGGTCGTCGGTCAGCGCAAGGACTACGGGCGGCAGGCGCTGCTGCCGCACAACGCCGTCTTCGTCCTGCTCGGAGCCGGTCTGCTCTGGTTCGGCTGGTTCGGCTTCAACGGCGGCAGCGGACTCTCGGCCGGCAACTCGAGCGTGCTCGCCTTCGTCAACACGATGCTGACGCCGGCCTGCGCCCTGCTCACCTGGTTCGTGCTCGACCTGATCCGCGGCCGGCGGGTGACCGCGATCGGCGCCGCCACCGCGATCATCGTCGGCTGCGTGCTGATCACCCCGGCGGGCGGCTTCATCAGCCCCGGCTGGGCGATGGCGCTCGGCTTCCTCGGCGCCCTGCCCTGCTACGCGGTGATCGTCTGGCGGCCGCGCACTCGGGTCGACGAGACCCTCGACGTGCTCGCGGCTCACGGCGTCGCCGGCTTCACCGGCATCCTCTTCCTCGGCCTGGTTGCTCAGGCCGGCTGGAATGGGGTTGCCAACGGCCTCTTCTACGGCGACGCCGGCCAGTTCTGGTCGCAGGCGCTGGCCGCGGCGGTGACGCCCGCCTACGCCTTCATCGCCACCTTCGTCCTGCTGAAAGTGATCGGCGCGCTCATGCCGCTGCGGGCGAGCGAGCACGACGAGGCGGTCGGCATGGACGTCGTCTACCACGGCGAGGAGGCCTACGCCAGCGGCGAGGGGGCGATCCTCGTGCAGCCCGAGACCGACGGCGAAAAGCTGGTCGCCGAACCGAGCTAGCTGCGGCGATGGCCGAGTACCTGCAGGTGCTGACCACGGCCGGCTCCGAGCAGGAGGCAGGGCGGATCTCCTCGGCGCTGGTCGAGCGGCGCCTCGCCGCCTGCGTGCAGACGATCGGCCCGATCTCCAGCCGCTACCGCTGGCGGGGCGAGATCGAGGAGGCGCGGGAGTGGATCTGCCTGGCGAAGACCGAGGCGTCGCGCTACCCGCAGCTCGAGGCGACGATCCGCGAGCTGCACTCCTACGACGAGCCGGAGATCGTCGCCACCGCGATCGCCGCCGGCAGCGCCGGGTACCTCGCCTGGCTGGGCGAGAGCGTCAGGCCCTGAGCCGGTAGCCGCGCGAGAAGAGACGCAGGTTGACCGCGAAGAGGGCCGCGGTCGCCGCGGTCAGCGCGAGGAGCGAGAGCGCGACGCTGACTTCGGTGAAGCCGACGAAGCCGTAGCGGACCAGGTTGATCATGTAGAAGAGCGGGTTGAAGTGGGTCAGGGTCTGGAAGGGCTCGGGCAGCAGGGTGGCGGAGTAGAAGACACCGCCGAGGAAGATCAGCGGCTGCAGGACGAAGGTCTGCGCGAAGGCGACGTCGTCGAACTGTTCGGCGCGGACGCCGATCAGCACGCCGAGCTGGGCGAAGAAGAAGCCGACCAGGAAGAGCGACGGGAGAAGGACGAGGATGTGGTCGACCGGCAGGTCGACCAGCAGCGAGGCGGCGACGAAGGTCAGCGTCGCGACCATCAGGCCGCGCATCAATCCGCCCAGCGAGAAGGCGAGCAGCAGCTCCAGCGGGGAGGCGGGCGAGGAGAGCTGGTCCTGGATCGCCCCCTGGAATTTCTGCTGCAGGATCGAGGCGGAGTTGTTGGCGAAGGAGTTGATCGAGAAGGACATCATGATCAGGCCCGGGATCACGAAGACCACGTAGTCGATCCCGTGCAGTTTGCCGACCCGCGAGCCGAGCGCCGCGCCGAACACGCTGATGTAGAGGAAGGTTTCCAGCAGCGGCGCGCCGACCGTCTGCTTCTTGATCTTCATGAAGCGGTTGACCTCGCGCCGCCAGAGGGTCGTGAAGCGGATCTGGCCGGCGCTCACGTCGCACTCACCTCGACGTGCGAGCGCGACAGCTCGCGGCGGCCGACCAGCGCCAGGTACGCGTCCTCGAGGTTGGCGACGCCGAAGCGCGCCGCCAGCTCGGCGCTCGTCCCCTCGCCGACGATCTGCCCCTCGGCGATGAAGGCGATCCGGTCGCAGAGCTGCTCGGCCTCCTCCAGGTAGTGCGTGGTGAGCAGGATCGTCGTCCCCTCCTGGTTGATCCGCTGCACGTAGTGCCACAGCTCGAGGCGCAGCTCGACGTCGACCCCGGCGGTCGGCTCGTCGAGGATCAGCAGGCGCGGCCGGTGCATCACCGCCCGGGCGAGGATCAGCCGCCGTTTCATCCCGCCCGAGAGGGTGCGGGTGCGTTCGTCGCGCTTCTCGGTCAGCGAGAAGGTCTCCAGCAGCTCGGCGGTGCGCTCGCGCCGCTCGCGCTTCGGCATCCCGAAGTAGCCGGCGTGGTAGTCGAGCGTCTCCTCGGTGGTCAGGAACCAGTCGAGGTTCAGCTCCTGCGGGGCGAGCCCGACCGCCTGGCGAGCCGCCCCGTAGTCGGCGATCGCGTCGTGGCCGAAGACGTGGATCGCGCCCCCGGTCGGCTGCGCCAGCCCGGTCGTGCAGTGGATCAGGGTCGACTTGCCCGCCCCGTTCGGCCCCAGCAGCCCGAACAGCTCGCCCGGCTCGATCGCGAGTGAGACGCCGCGCAGCGCCTCGACCCCGGTCTCGTAGCGCTTGACGAGGTCGGTCACCTGGAGAGCCTTCTCGGGCACGATGTCCTGGAGCACAGCGCCCAAACCTAGACGACCGCCGACTTCGGCCGGGCGACCGACTTTCGAGTCGTCGACCGCGCCCTTAAGGTGGGCCGGTGCCCGCGCCGCTGCTTGCCGTCGACGCTCCCTCGATGCTGTTCCGGGCCTTCTACGCGCTGCCCGACTCGATCGTCGGGCCGGACGGCGGCCCCGTCAACGCGCTGCTCGGCGCCGCCAACCTGATCGTGCGGGAGGTCGTGGCGCACGAGCCGCGCGCGGTCGTCCTCTGCTTCGGGCCCGACGCGGCCTCCTACCGAACCGAGCTGTACCCGGCCTACCATGCCGACCGGCCCGACCTCCCCGAGGGCCTCGCCCCGCAATGGGCCGAGAGCGGCGCGTTCTTCGAGGCCTTCGGCTGGACCGTGGCGAGGAGCCAGTCGCTGGAGGCCGACGACCTGCTCGGCAGCTTCGCCCGGCGCGAGGCCGAGGCGGGCGGCCAAGCGCTGCTGCTGACCGGCGACCGCGACATGTACCAGTGCGCCGCCGAGCGGGTCACCGTGCTCTACGTGCGGACCGGCAGCAGGGGCGCCGAGGAGGTGACGCCGAAGGGGGTGCGGGAGCGCTACGGCGTCGACCCCGAGCAGGTCCCCGACTTCATCGCCCTGCGCGGCGACCCCGCCGACGGCCTGCCCGGCGCCAGGGGCGTCGGCCCGAAGACGGCGGCCGAGCTGCTGCGCCGCCACGACTCGCTGGAGCGGGTGCTCGACGAGGCGATCCGCGAGCCGCGTCCGAAGCTGCGCGGCGCCCTGCTCGACGCCCGCGAGCAGCTGCTCGCCTTCAAGGAGATCGCCACGCTGCGGGACGCCAACGTCGACCGCCCCCCGGACCGGCCCACCGACTGGGCCGGTGCCGCCGCGGCGGCCCAGGAGCGAGGCATGAACCGCCTCGCCGAGCGGCTCGAAAGCCGCGCCGATTCCGGACGCGCCGGCGATTGAACGCCCGGGACCGGCTCAGGCGGCGAGCTTTTCCAGCGGCCGGGTCTCGGGCGCCGGGCTGGAGAACCGCATCGTGCCGTCGTCGATCGCGCCGTACCTGAGCGTCCGCAGGTCGAGGGCGTAGTTCTGCCGCAGTCGCCACGGCTGCCTGGTGCCCTGCTTGGGCAGCTGGTCGCGCGAGCGCAGGACGTAGCCGGCGGTCAGGTCGAGCAGCGGCTCCTCGGCAACCTCCGTATCGGTGAGCTGCGGCACGCACTGGCTGTAGCCGTGGGCGTCCATGTGGTTGAGCAGCCGGCAGACGTATTCGGAGCTGAGGTCGGCCTTCAACGTCCAGGAGGCGTTGGTGTAGCCGAGGGTGAAGGCGAAGTTCGGCACGCCGCTCAGCATCGCGCCCTTGTAGGTCATCGCCTTCGAGAGGTCCGGCTCGCGGCCGTCGACGGCCACTTGCATCCCCCCGAGGAACAGCAGGTTGAGGCCGGTGGCGGTGACGATCAGGTCGGCTTCCAGCTCCTCGCCGGAACGCAGCTCGATCCCCCGCTCGGTGAAGGTCTCGATCCGGTCGGTGACGATCGAGGCCCGCCCGGCGGAGATCGCCTCGAACAGGTCCCCGTCGGGGATCAGGCAGAGGCGCTGGTCCCAGGGCTCGTAGCGGGGCTTGAAGTGCGTGTCCACGTCGTAGCCGGGCGGCAGCGCCTCTTCGGCCGCCCTGCGCAGGCGCCTCTTCACGAAGCTCGGCCGGCGCCGGCTGAGCCGGTAGACGAGCATCTGGAGCAGGACGTTTTTCCAGCGTATGACCGGATAGGCGAGCCGGTCCGGCAGCACCCGGCGCAGGGCGCGGGCGATCGGGTCCTCGCCGGGCAGCGAGATGACGTAGGTCGGCGAGCGCTGCAGCATCGTCACGTGCTCGGCCCGCTCGGCCAGCGCCGGCACCAGGGTCACCGCGGTCGCGCCGCTGCCGATCACCACGACCCGCTTGCCCTCGTAGTCGAGGTCCTCGGGCCAGTGCTGCGGATGCACGACGCGGCCCGCGAAGCGCTCCCTTCCCTCGAACTGCGGGGTGTAGCCTTCGTCGTAGCGGTAGTAGCCGCTGCAGATCAGCAGGAAGTCGCAGCTGAGGCGTACGGTCTCCCCCGTGTCGGAGCGCTCCGCCTCAACCGTCCAGCGGGACTCGGCGCTCGACCACTCGGCGCGCACGACGCGATGGTGGAAGCGGACCTTCTCGTCGATCCCATAGTCGCGCGCCGTCTCGCGAACGTAGCGCAGGATCGACGGGCCGTCGGCGATCGCCTTTTCCTCCTTCCACGGCTTGAACCGGTAGCCCAGCGTGTGCATGTCGGAGTCGGAGCGGACGCCCGGGTAGCGGAAGAGGTCCCAGGTACCGCCGAGGTCGTCCCGCGCCTCGAGAATCGCGTAGCGCTTCCCCGGGCAGCGCTCCTGGAGGTGGTAGCCGGCGCCGATCCCGGAAAGGCCGGCGCCGACGATCAGCACATCGAGATGTTCCGGCGACGCCTCGGCCACGGGATCGAATTGTCGCATGTTGGCTGGTCAGCCAGTGTGACGAGGCGCATTGCGGACCTGGAGCGGACGGAGGACTCCGGGGAGCCGAGATACAACTCCCTACCGGGTTCTGACCCGGTCTTTTCGGATATCTGGCCAAGCCGGACGGATGCCCTAGCCGCCCTGGCGTCGCCACCGCCGATCACGAGTGCACGATGACCCCCGCCTATCCAGCCGGTTGGCAGCCCACTGCCTCGATCCGAGCGGCGGCGCTGCTCCTGGCCGCCGTCCTCGCCGCGGCGCTCCTCTTCGCCGCCCCCGCCAGTGCCTCGTTCGGCTTCATCGCGACATGGGGCGGCACCGGCACCGGCCCCGGGCAGTTCAACTCACCCTCCGGCATCGTCACCGACTCGGAGGGCAACGTATACGTCGCCGACACGTTCAACAACCGGATCCAGGCGTTCGACCACTGCCACGAATTCGCCGGCCAGTGGGGAACGTTCGGCAGCGGAGACGGGCAGCTCAACTCACCGCTGGGCGTCGCGATCGACTCGCTCGACCGTCTCTACGTGGCCGACACCAACAACAACAGGATCGAGGTCTTCGACCCATCCGGCAACTACATCGGCAAGTGGGGGGGCTTCGGCAGCGGCGATGGCCAGTTCAGGCTCCCGTTCGACGTCGCGACCGGACCGAATGGCGAGGTGTACGTCGCCGACACCGACAACAACCGGATCGAGGAGTTCGACTCCGCGGGCAGCTTCGCCCGCAAGTGGGGGGGCTTCGGCAGCGGGGACGGGCAGTTCAACACCCCGTTCGCGGTGGCCACGGGGCCGCAGGGCGAGGTCTACGTCGCCGACACGTTCAACAACCGGATCCAGGAGTTCGACCCTGCCGGCAGCTTCGTCCGCAAGTGGGGGGGCTTCGGCAGCGGGGACGGGCAGTTCCGCTCGCCGCGCGGGGTCGCCGTCGACTCGCAGGGCGAGGTCTACGTCGCCGACACCAATAACGACAGGATCCAGGAGTTCGATTCCGCCGGCAGCTTCGTCCGCAAGTGGGGGTCCTTCGGCTCGGAGATCGAACAATTCCACTTCGCCGCCGGGGTCGCCACCGACCAGCGCGACGACGTGTACGTCGCCGAGAGCTTCCCCAACAGCAGGATCCAGCTCTTCGGCGAGCCGCGCCCGACCATCCCCGAGCTGACCGAAGCGGTCGCGGCGCTCGGCCTGCCGCAGGGCTTCGAGAGAAGCCTCGAGGCGAAGCTCCAAGCGGCGCAGGCGGCGCTCGACCGGGGGCAGACCGGCAGCGCCGGCAACAGCATCGGGGCGCTGCTAGCCGAGCTGGAAGCGCAGAGCGGCAAGCAGCTCTCCGCCGAGACGGCGGGGGACCTAATCGCGGACGCGCAGGCGGCTGAGCGTTCGCTCGGCTGCCCGTCCTAGCACCAGGGCCGCCCGAGGGCGGCCCTGGCCTGGTGCTTGCAGACGAACGCGAGAACCACGAGCGGGTGGGACGAAGCCCGCCTCCCTGCGCTCGCCGGTGCCCGGGGCGGATTCCACCGGGCGCCCGAACCAGTGCGGCGCCTAGCGGCCCTGCACCTCCAGAGTCCCGTCAAGCATGTGAATCAAGTTAGGACCACCTCCTTTCTCTGGTGATCCCGATTGAAGCAGATCGCCGAGGCGCCGTCAGACGTCGCGCCGCCGCTCGACGCCGACGCCGATCGCGGTGAGCAGGCCTGCGTAGAGGGCCATCAAGGCGATCGCCGAGCCGAAGCGCGGGAGGTTCCCCTGGTGCACGTCGGGGTTGTTCAGCACTTCGGCTGCCGCCGTGAACGAGTACTCGCTGTAGAAGGAGACCGACCCGAGGATCGAGTCGATGACGAACAGCCCGACGAAGGCGACGCCGACGCCGATCGCGACCGAGCGCGAGAGCACCCCAATCGCCACGCCGACCACCGCGAAGCCGGCGTAGGCGATCATCGTGCCGTAGTCGTAGTGGAGGGCGGTGCCGAAGCCGGCGTCCCAGTTGCCGCCCCCCCCGAGGGCGAACCAGATCACCGCGACGAGCCGGGCCAGCGGCACCGAGAACAGGCCGATCCCCGCGGCGATCGCCAGCGCGACCACCGCCTTGGCGAGGACCACCCGCCGGCGGTCGGCGGTCACCGTGTAGGTGGAGACGATCGACTTGGAGCCGTACTCGTTCGCGGCCAGCAGCACGCCGATGATCGTCACCACGACCAGGGTCAGCCCCGATCCGGACATCACGTCGAGCGTCTGCCGCCCGGCCCCCGTGCCGTCGTAGCCGATCGCGCCGGTCAGCGCCTGGGCGATCATGCCGATCACGGCGAGCCCGACCAGCAGCCAGGTCGATCTGAGGCTGCGGGCCTTGATCCACTCGGCGGCTATCTGGTGGCCCATCAGCGCCCCTTGCCCGCGGTCAGCTCCATGTAGCGCTGCTCGAGGTCCTGCTGCTCGATGCCCAGCGCCGATAGCGCCACTCCCGCCTCGAGGGCGATCTCGCCGACCCGATCGGCGTTCAGGCCGCTGATGCTGAGCTGCTCGCCACTGCGTACCGCCTTGCCGCCGCCGCGCTCCACTGCATCGGCGAGCCGGTCTGCCTGATTCGCCCGCGCGATCACCGTCCGTCCCCCGGCCAGCTCGCCGACCGCGAACTCGCTGACCAGCTGGCCTTCGGCGATCACCACCACGGTGTCGACCGTCGCCTGCATCTCGGCGAGGATGTGACTGGAGACGAAGACGGTCTTGCCCTCCTCGTGGGCGAGCCGGCGCAGCGCCTTGCGCAGCCAGACGATGCCTTCCGGATCGAGGCCGTTGGCGGGCTCGTCGAGGATCAGGACCTGCGGGTCGCCGAGCAGCGCCTGGGCGAGCGAGAGGCGCTGGCGCATCCCCAGCGAGTACTTGCCGACCCGCCGGTCGGGGGCGTCGCTCAGCCCGACCGTCTCCAGCACCTCGCCGGCCCGGCTCGCCGGCAGGCCGGCGGCCGCACAGCTGGCCCGCAGGCTCGCCCGCGCGGAGCGGCCGTCGTGGAAGGCTCCTCCGTCGAGGACGGCGCCGACCGCAGTGGCCGGGTTTCCGAGCCGGCGGAACGGCTTGCCGGCGACGAGCGCCTGCCCCCCATCGGGCTCCGCGAGGCCGAGGATCATGCTGATCGTCGTCGTCTTGCCGGCGCCGTTGGGCCCGAGGAAACCGGTCACCCGGCCGGCCTCGGCCGCGAAGCTGAGCTGCTTCACGGCCGTGAAATGCCGGTATTCCTTGGTCAGTTCCTCTGCCTGGATCACACGGATGCCTCGCCTCGGACGCGGACCGCTTCCTCCCGAACCGGCTCGAAGACTAGCGCTCAGGACGGTCTCGCCATAGGGTGCACTTGCTACTTCGTCTCGAATGGAGGAAACGATGACCGAGACCCCCTACGAAGCGGAAGTGAAGGAATTCACCTGGGGCTGGTGGATGATCGTGCTTGTCGGCCTGCTCAGCGTGGCGGCAGGGGTGGTGATCCTGTTCAAGCCCAGCGACAGCCTCGCGACGCTGGCCGTCATCGCCGGCATCTTCCTGCTGGCAGACGGCCTCCTCGAGATGATCGCATCGCTCTCGCGGAGCACCCCCAACCGCGGCATGACCGCGCTGTTCGGAGTCCTCACCGCGGTGATCGGGGTGCTGCTGATCCGCCACCCGATCGGTGGCGTCGCCGCGGTCGCGCTGCTGATCGGGATCTGGCTGATCGCCGTCGGCGTGATCCGCATCGCAACCGCGTTCGAGGAGTACGAGCACCGCGGCTGGCACGCCTTCGCCGGGGCGCTGGAGCTGATCGCCGGCATCGTGATCGTCGCGACGCCGAGCATCGGCTTCGCGACGCTGGCGATCCTGGTCGGCGTCGGCTTCATCCTCAACGGCATCGGGATGACCGCCCTCGGCTGGGGCATGCGCGGGCTGAGGCGGGAGGCCTCGAGGCCTGTCTGAAGCATCTCGGCTCCCAGCCGGGGCGGGCTGAATGGAGTGGTCGCTTGCGATCGTGGCGCTCGCGCTGCTCGGCGTCGCCGCGGTGTCGCGCCTGCTGTCGGGCACGCCGGTCACGCCGACGATGCTGCTGGTCGCCCTGGGGCTGTTGGTCGGCCCTCGGCTCCTCGGCGGGGTCGACCTTTCGGACAGCAACTCGACCCTGCGCGCCCTGGCGGAGGCGACGCTCACCCTGGTGCTCTTCTCGGACGCCTCCCGCGTCGGTCTGCACCAGCTGCGCCGGGGGCTCGGCGTGCCGCTACGGCTGCTCGGCCTCGGGCTGCCGCTGACGATCGCGCTGGGCGCCCTGACCGCGGCTGCCGTCTTCGGCCAGCTGACGCTTGCCGAGGCCATCGTCCTCGGGGTGATCCTGGCGCCCACCGACGCCGCGCTCGGACAGGCGGTCGCCGCCGACCAGCGCATCCCGGCCCGGATCCGCCAGGGGCTGAACGTCGAGAGCGGGCTCAACGACGGGATCTGCGTGCCGCTGCTCTTCGCCGCCGTGGCGGCGGCGGACGTCGAGTCGCGCATCGCCGCAGGGCGCGGCGCCGTCGAACTGCTGCTCGAGGAGATCGGCTACGGGGCGCTGGGCGGGATCCTCGCCGGCGCCCTGATCGCCGCGATCGTCGTCTACGCCGGCCGCCGCAGGGACCTGATCGCGGGCCCCTGGCGCCAGGTAATCCCGGCCGCGGGCGCGGCCCTCGCCTACGGCATCGCAACTCCCCTCGACGGGTCGGGGTTCATCGCGGCGTTCATGGCAGGCATCGTGTTCCGGGCGCTGCTGCGGCGCGATCCAGCGGACACGAACCGGCTCACCGAGGAGGTGGGCGACGTGCTCAGCGGCGTCACGTTCCTGCTGTTCGGCGCGATCCTGCTCAGGCCGGCGCTGGGCGAGTTGAGCTGGCAGCTCGCCCTCTACGCGATCCTCAGCCTGACGGTGGTGCGAATGGCGCCGGTCGCGGCGGCGATGATCGGATCGCGGAGCCGGATCGCGACGCGGGGCTTCCTCGGCTGGTTCGGCCCCCGCGGCCTCGCCTCGATCGTCTTCGCGCTGATCGTGGTCGCGGAGTCCGAACTCCCCCACCAACACATGATCGTGCTCGCTGTCTACCTGACCGTCGGACTCTCGGTTTTCGCCCACGGCCTCAGCGCCGCACCTCTGGCCGACCGCTACGCCCGCTGGTACGAATCCCACCCGCGCGGCATTGCGCCGCCTATGGAGAGCGTTCCGACCCAGGTGAGCCGGCCGCGTGGCTCGAGAGCGCGAGCCGCCCTCCGCCACCCCGGGCCCGACAGGTGAGAAGCTGACGGTTCGACGAAAGGACTGAGATGACCGATTCGGAGCATTCACAGGGCGAGACCGGGACCGTTCTCGTCACCGGCGGTTCCGGGTTCCTCGGGGGCTGGTGCGCGGTCGAGGCGCTGCGCCGCGGCTACCGGGTGCGCACGACCGTGCGCGACCTCTCGCGGGATGGGGAGGTGCGTACGGCGATCGGGTCGGCGGTCGATGCCGGCGACAACCTCTCGGTGCTGAGAGCCGATCTGCGCAGCGACGAGGGCTGGGAGCAGGCCGTCGAGGGATGCGACTACGTCCTCCACGTCGCCTCGCCGTTCCCACCAGCACAGCCGAAGGACCCCGACGAGCTGATCGTGCCGGCGCGGGAGGGAACCCTGCGGGTACTTCGCGCCGCGCTGCAGGCGGGGGTCGGCCGAGTCGTGGTCACCTCCTCGGTTGCCGCGGTCAGCGGCGGCCGCGAGCTCCCCTCCCGGCCGCTCACCGAGGAGGACTGGAGCGACCCCGACAATCCGAGGCTGACTCCGTACGCGCGATCGAAGACGATCGCCGAGCGGGCCGCGTGGGACCTCGTGGAGGAGCGCAGCGAGACCGGCAGGCTGGCGACGGTCAACCCTGGCGCGATCCTCGGCCCGGTGCTGAGCGACGACCTCTCCTACTCGCTTGAGGTGATCGAGCGGCTGCTGCGCGGAATGCCGGGCGTACCACGCATCGGCTTCAGCTTCGTCGACGTCCGCGACGTCGCCGACCTGCAGCTCAGAGCGATGACCGCACCCGATGCGGGGGGCGAGCGCTTCATCGCGGCGGGCCCGTTCCTGTGGATGTCGGAGGTCGCCGAGGTGCTGCGCGACCGCCTCGGGGATGCGGCCGCGAAGGTGCCGGAGCGAACCGTGCCGAACCTGCTCGTGCGGGCGATGGGAATCGTCGACCCCGGCATCCGTTCGGTGGTGCGCCAGCTCGGCAAGAAGACCGAGGTGTCGAGTGGGAAGGCCGAAGCTCAGCTCGGCTGGTCGCCCCGCCCGGTCGAGGAGACGATCACCGATTGCGCTCGGAGCCTGCTCGAGCGGGACGCGGTCGCTGCCGGCTAGCGGCGAGCCGCGGTCACGACAGCGGCGTAGGAGCGATCGAGCCGAGCAGCCACTGCCCGTTTTCGTCGACCATCGGGATCGTGTAGGTCGTGTTCCCTACGCCCCGGAAGATCACGAAGGCGCGTTCGCTTTCGACCCGCAGCGAGCCGACGCTGGCCTGAGCGGCTTCTTCGCGCAGCAGCTTCCGGTTGGCCTGAGACGCGAGGGCTTCGAGGATCGGGGCACAGCCCTTGCCCTTGAACTGTTCGGCTTTTTCGGCGAGGCTTTCCAGCTGTTCCTTCACCGGCGCGGCAAGATAGGTGCATGCCTTAGCCCAGTCCTGGTTGGCCCGCGCGTCGAGGTAGCTGTGCACGGCAGCGGACGCCTGGTCGCGTTCGGAGGTACCCGCCTCTTCACCGTAGTTCTGGACGCTGTTGTCCCCGCCCTTGACGCGGTACTGAGCCGAACCGCCGCCGGAGTCGTGGTGGGGAATGGGCTTGTCGCTGCCCGAGCTGCCGCCCCCCTTGCCGGAGGACTTCCCTTCACCGCCGTTCTGCTTCCCCTTGCCCTTCGTCTTCGCCGTGGAACCGTTGCCGGAGGATTCCTTGGCGGGTTCCTGCGCGCTCGTTTCGGTCGAGGAGCTGGTGGAGGAGTCCCCTCCGCCCCCGCAGGCGGCAAGGCCGAGGGCGAGGAGCATCGCCCCCGCCGCGACAAGTATCGCTAATCCCGCTCGTCCCATCATCCAGATCTCCCTCTGAACATTACGGCATTTCATCGCTCACCAGATCGAGCGATCGAGGAAGGCCTCGACCTCGGTGACCAGCTCGTCGGTCGGAGCCTCGGTGACGAGCTGCGTCCGCGCGCTCGCAGGGATCTCGACGAAGGGCTCGAGATCGTCGAGCTGCCGGCGCACCACCGCGGCGCCGGCGTCGGAGACGCGATCGCGCCGGCGCTCCCTCTCCCGCACCCTGCGCATCAGCACGCCGGGCGGCGCCGTGCACTCGACCAACAGGCGCGGAGCGGACTGCCCCGCCAGCCCGTCTTCGAAGGCGGCACGCTCGCTCCGCCGGTGGAAGGTCGCGTCGACGATCGCCGCGCCCCTCCTCTCGAGCTCGTCCCTGGCGGCCCTGCCCATCTCCCTGTAGGTCCGTGCCGTCATCTCGCCGGAGTACTGCTCCCCGCGGCCCCGCTCGGTGGGGGCGATCCCGGCGAGCCGCTTGCGCGTCAAGTCCGAGGAGACGTGCGCCCAGCCGCTCAGCTCGGCAAGCCGCCGTGCGAGCGTCGTCTTGCCCGCGCCGGAAACACCGCAGATCGTCAGCAGTAGGGGCTCGCGAGCGCGCCACGCGAACCGGTGCCCGAGGCCGAGCAGCTCGCGCGCCTCGGCCTCCTGGGTGCGGCGCTCGGGGTCCTGCCCGCCCAGCTCGCGAGCGCGCAGGGCGGCGACCTTGGCGCGGACCCAGGCACGGTAGGCGGCGAAGAAGGAGAGCAGCGGGTCGTCCCCCGGGTCGCCGCCGGCCCGGCGGTAGGCGTCGATCAGCCCCATGGCCGCCCGCTCGGCGCCGAGCCGGACCAGGTCCATGACGAGGAAGGCGAGGTCGGCTGCGACGTCGATCTCCCGCAGCGCCGGGCTGAACTCCACGCAGTCGTAGACGTAGGGCGGCTCGCGCTCCGGCACGATCACGTGCTCGGCGCGCAGATCGCCGTGGCAGTCGCGCACCAGCCCGGCCTCCGCCCGCGCCTCCAGCTGCCGGCGCCTCGCCGCGACGAACTCGCGCGTGAAGCGCTCGGCGGCCTCGAGGCGACCCGCGGCGAGGAGGCCAGCGCCCGCCTCGCGCAGCGTCGCCGAGTTCTCCTCCAGGGTCGCGACCAGGACGTCGACAGCGCGACGCTCGGGCGGGACGACCGCTGCCTCCGCGTGGAAGCGCGCAAGCCGGAGGGCGACGGCCTCGACCTGTGCCGGCTCGGCTCCGCCCCCGCTCGCGAGCACGGCCAGGCTCCGGTCCTCCTCCACCCGGCGCATCTCGACCGCGTACTCGACCGCGGCGGGGTCGTCCTCGGAGCTGAGCGAGTAGCCGTCTTCGCTGCTGGCGATCCCGACCACCCCGCGGTAGATCTGCGGGGCGAGGCGGCGGTTGAGGCGGACCTCCTCACGGCACATCTCGCGGCGCCGCGGCGGCGTCCCGTAGTCGAGGAAGGGGAAAACGACCGGCTTCTTCACCTTGTAGGCGAGGTCGTCGGCCAGGAAAACCCAGGAGGCGTGGGTCTCGCGCAGCTCGACCGACGGCGGAGCGTGCGGGTAGAAGCCGGGCTCGAGCATCGCCTCCAACAGCTCCGGCCGTCCTGTCGCGTCGCCGTCCATCGCCGAACTCTAAGCGCCTGGCACTGCGGATCCAGCGGCTCCGGTCGCTGGACCTGTCTGTGATACTTGCCACCAGCCCATGACTGCACGGACGCGGTAAGGATGAAGGTCGGTCTCGTCCTCGGTGCGGGTGGGATCCAGGGGGGCGCGTGGCTCACCGGCGGCTTGGAGGCGCTGGCCGAGGAGACCGGCTGGGACCCGGGGGCGGCGGACTACGTGGTCGGAACCTCGGCCGGCTCGATGATCGGCGCGCTATGCGCCTCCGGCGTCCCGCCCTGGTTCATGGTCGCCCACTCGCGCGGTGAGACGTTCGAGGGCGTGGAGGACGCGCAGGGACACCCGGCCGCGACCGCCGATCGCGCCGCCGGGGCGCGCTTCGAGCTGCACCGCACCTGGCCGCCGATCGGCCCCGGCTCCTGGCGCCTGGCCCTTCGGACCCTCGCCAACCCGCGGCGCTACACGCCGGCGACGGTGTTCAGCGGCTGGTTGTGGCGCGGCGTCTTCTCGACCGAGCCGCTGAAGGAGACGATCCGGCACGTCGTCCCCAGCGGCTGGAGCCCGCATTCGAACCTGTGGACCGTCGCCTGCGACTACCGGACCGGCCGTCGCACCGCATTCGGCCGTGCCGATGCGCCAAAGGCCGACCTTGCCGATGCCGTCGCCGCCTCCTGCGCGGTCCCCGGCATCTACCACCCCGTGACGATCGGGGGCCGTCGCTTCGTCGACGGCGGCATCTACTCGGTATCGAACCTGGACCTGCTGCGCGACGAGGGCTTGGACCTCGTCATCTGCCTCAACCCGACCTCGACGCTGCACCCGATCCAGGCGATCAACCCGCGCGATGCCGTCACGATCTTCTTCCGCCGCGCCTCCGGCCGCCGCCTCGGCAGCGAGGCGAAGAAGCTCCGCTCCGACGGCGCCGAGGTCGTCCTCGTCCAGCCGACCGGCGAGGACCTCGAGGCGATGGGCCCCAACCTGATGCGGACGGGGAACCGCAACCGCGTCATCGAGGTTGCCCGGCGCACGGTTGCCGAGCAGCTGCGCGAGCCGCGAAACCGCGAGCTGCTCTCCGCCCTCCCGGAAGGGGATCCGAGCAAGATCAGCCGACCCGAGGGCCCGCCCTCCGAGTGGCCCGAGTGGCGCGAGCTGCTGCCAAGCCCTGTGGCGGCGGGTTAGGTGAGCGCCGTGGCGAGGGAGCGCGCAGAGACGGCGGACAGCGACCGCCTCCCGGTCCTCTGGCAGCTGCAGATCTCCCACTACAACGAGAAGGTGCGCTGGGCGCTCGACCACAAGCGCATCCCCCACCTCCGCCGCTCGCTGCTCCCGGGCCTGCACGCGATCAAGGCCAGGCGCCTCACCGGCGAGGTGGATACAACGCCCGTGCTCACCCTCGAGGGCCGCTCGATACCCGACTCGACGCGGATCATCGCGGCGCTCGAGCAGCGCTGGCCGCAGCCGCCTCTCTATCCCGAAGGCGAGGCACAGTGTCGCCGCGCCCTCGAGCTGGAGGAGTTCTTCGACGAGGAGCTGGGCCCGCACATCCGCCGCGCCGCCTATCACGAGCTGCTCCCGCACCCCGATGAAGTGGTTCCGCTGTTCACCCACGATCAGCGGCTACCGGCGCGGATCCTGGTCCGGGCGACGTTCCCGCTGCTGCGGGGGCTGATGCGACGAAGGATGCGGATCGACGCCCCCACGGCCGCGCGGAGCCGCGAGAAGACGGTGGCCGCGATGGATCGACTCGAGGAGGAGATCGGGCCGAGCGGCTACCTGGTCGGCGATTCCTTCTCGGTCGCCGACCTCACCGCAGCCGCCCTCTTCTACCCGGTCGCCCGCCCCCCCGAGTTCCCCTATCCGTCAATGACCGATCCGCCCGATTCGGCACGCCAGTTCCTCGACCCCCTGGCCGAGCGGCCCGGGGGCCAATGGGTGGCGGAGATGTACCGGCGCCACAGGCTCCCTCCGGCCTGAGTCAGTTGCAGGTAGCCATCCTCGGACATCGGCCTTCATTTGTCAGATGCGCCGAGGTGTGGGAGAAGCCGGCGCAGCTCGGCCTCCTTCCTCTCCAGGCGGTTGACAACGAAAACCTCATGGCCGTCCGCGGTCTCGACCCCAAGGCGCTTGCGCACGCCGCCGGCAAACACATTTCCGTCACGGCCGACCGTATCGATGCCCGTCACGGCGTCGAGCGGGCACTCCCAGAGCTTCCTGCCGATCGCCGCGTCAAAGCGGTTGGGCTGGAAGAAGACGCGACGATCCGTCACTACCAACCGCCCGCCGGACGTGACCGACGGGCTCAAGACGCGATTGGCCAGCGACTTCCAGCACAGTGCCTCACCGGGTTCGAGCTTCGGACGCCCCTGCAAGATGCCCATGCCGGGGGTGAGTATGTCGCATCGAGGCGGTCTCGGGCGTCTCGCCGCATGGGATGGCGGCCGTGTCCTCGTCCCCGATCGGAGCGCGCTGCGCCGGCAGCGGCCACCGCGCTGGCCGAAGCGTTCCAACTCCCGCACCCGACTCTCGGCGGACTTCTCGAGCCGCCAGGAACCGCCGCCCTCTCCGACTACGCCGATGCCCGCTCGCTCTACCTGCAGCGCCTCGGTGCACGGCGCAATAGCTGCGGCCAGCCGACCCGTCGAGCGGTCCACCTGCAATCAGGGTCTCGCCGCGCGTCGCATGCGCCGTGCACCGAGGCGCTGCAGAAGCGCGCCCAGCCGTTCGCCCCCGCCCCCGGCAGGCGGCAACGCCCCGATCTGCCGTGCGATGCCGGTCACGTCATAAATGCCCTCCCAATCGACGAGCAGGCCGTCCCTGAACAGCCAGACGTCGATGCCGTGAAACCTCACGGTGCCATTCGTCGGCGCATAGCCCGGCGGGTCCAACCTGCCGGTCATGGTGCCCGCCGCGATCCACCGCGCGACGGCGACGTCGCGGTCGCCAGCGAGGAAGAGATTGGGCGAGTCGGGCCGCGAGAAACGGAGGTCCGGGAACGCTCTCCAGATCCGCTCGAAGAGCAGGCGGAGCGCCGCCTTGCCGGTCCCCGGCTCAATGAGACTGGGATCGCTGAGGCGAATGTCCTCGGCGCAGAAGGCGGCGATCTCCTCAATCGCCTGCCGATTGACCGCGTCCTGCCAGCGAGAGGCAAAGCCTTCGGCGAAGCTCGCATCCATTGCGCTCGAGCCTACAGCTGCCGGACGATTGCCAGTCGATAGGCTGGTCCGGTGCTGACGCGTCTGTCGGCCCGAGCGCTTCAACGCCCGTTCCCACTTCAGCGTCCGTCTCGCAGCTCCTCGGTGCCGAGCGCGAATCGGGGTCCTGACGACCTATTTCGCCGCCGTCGCCGAGGCGGTTTGCCCAGTCCCCGGTTGCCTTCAACTCGGATGGCCCCGGCTGCCCGACCGGTCCGTTCCTCGACTGCCCGATGAACTCATGGTCGACCGGCACGAACCCTGCGGTCAACAGCGTCTGACCCAGGGCCATCTGCCCTAATCGTCCGTAACGCGCACGACGAGCTTGCCGACGTTGCCGCCGTCGAAGAGCATGTTGATCGCGGTCGGCAGCTCCTCGAACCCCTCGACGACGGTCTCCAGAGCCTCCAGCCGGCCATCCGCCATCCAACCCGACAGCTCGGCGGCTGCCTCCGGCATGCGGTCGAGGTGGTCCAAGACGATGAAGCCCTGGAGCAGTGCACGGTTGAACAGGAGGTTTGGAAAGTTACGCGGCCCGGGCGATGGATCGCTGTCGTTGTAGCGGGAGATGAGCCCACAGAGCACAACGCGCGCGTGAAGGTTCAGCCGGGCGAAGATCGCATCCATGATCTCGCCGCCAACGTTCTCGAAGTCCACGTCGATGCCGTCCGGCGTCGCGGCGATCAGGTTCTCGCGCCAGCCCGGATTCCTGTGGTCCACCGCGGCATCGAGCCCCAGTCGCTCGGTGAGCAGCTCGCACTTCTCCGCTCCCCCGGCGACGCCGACAACGCGGGCACCCTCGATCTTCGCAAGCTGGGAGGCGACTGAGCCGACGGCACCGGCTGCTGCCGAGACGAGCACCGTCTCGCCCGCCTGCGGGCGGCCGATGTCCTTCATGCCGACCCATGCTGTCAATCCGGTGGCCCCGAGCGCCCCCAGATAGGCGCTCGGGGAGGCCCCGGGGAGTTCGCTGACCGGGAGGAGCGGTGCCGCATCGGACGTGACGAACCACTCTTGCCAGCCGATCAGGCCCCGCACCAGCTGCCCCACTGAGTAGTTGGGATGATTCGAGGCGACCACTCGGCCAAGGCCGGCGGCGCGCATGACCTCCCCGATCCCAACCGGCGGCAGGTACGTCGGCGTATCGCTGATCCAGGGGCGGTTGGTGGGATCGATCGAGATCCACAGCGTTCGCACCAGCGCCTCACCCTCGCCGATCTCGGGGACGTCCTCCTCGTCCAACTCGAAGGTCTCGGGGCCGATGCGGCCTGTGGGACGTTCGCGGAGGAGAAAGCGGCGGTTGCGCTGGGAGATCGCCCGAGCCTAGCACCGCCTCGGCAAGTCCCCGAGCAGGTCCCCAGGGGGGCTTGCCCACCTCGAGGGGCAGGCTAATACGATGCACTCCGATGGCCACCGTGGAGGGCGCACAGGGACCGATCGAGGCCGAGCAGCTCGGGCTGACGCTGATCCACGAGCACTTTTTCTCCTCCGACGAGGCCGTGACTGCGCAATGGCCTCACGTTCGCGACCGCGCGACCGAGCACCGGCTGGCGGTCGAGTCAGCCGAGGCCGTGAAGCGGCACGGGGTGAACACCGTGGTCGAACCGACCGCGATGCTGTTGGGTCGCGACATCAGGGCCTCCATTCAGCTCGCGGCCGAGACCGGGCTTCAGATCGTCGCCTGCACCGGCGTCTACACCTACGATCACCTGCCTCAGTTCCTCCTCAACCGCGACGAGGACTTCGTCGCCGGGCTGTTCGTGCACGACATCGAGCAGGGGATCCAGGGAACCGACGCCAAGGCGGCCTTCGTCAAGTGCGCTGCCGACGCGGCCGGGGTCAACGAGCGGGTCGAGAAGATCCACCGGGCAGCCGCCCGGGCCAGCCTGCGGACGGGGGCGCCGATCATGGCCCACTCACGCCCGGCCTCGAACACCGGGCCGAGACAGGTCGAGATCCTGCTCGAGGAGGGCGTCGCGCCGGAGAAGATCCAAATCGCCCATACCGGCGACACCGACGACCTCGACTACATAGAGGGCCTTCTGGAGCAGGGCGTCTACATCGGGATGGACCGCTACGGACTCGACATATTCCTGCCCACCGAGCGGCGCAACGCCACTGTCCTGGAGCTGCTCGGGCGCGGCTACGCGGAGCGGATGTTCCTGTCGCAGGACTTCGACATCCCGATCGCCGCAGGGCTCGACTGGTACCCGCCGCAGGTGATCGAGCAGCTGGAAGCCGGCGGCGCCTCGCGGGGCTGGAGCATGACCCTCCTCTTCGAGGAGATCCTCCCGGCTCTGAAGGAGGCGGGCGCGACCGATGCGCAGATCGAGACGATGATGGTCGAGAACCCGAAGCGCTGGCTAAGCGCCTGACCCTGCGGGCGCCGATCGAGACCCGCGCCTTCCAGTTGGCTCCGCCCCGTAAATCACGCGAGGAGGTCAGAGATGTTTGCTCAAGTGGTCACTTTCGAAGAGCAGCCGGCCGAGGTCGATGAGGGCATTCGGCACGTCAACGAGGAGGTGCTTCCGGTGCTGCGGGATGCCGCCGGCCTTACAGGCTTCTGGCTCGTCGATCGAGAGGCGGGCAAGCGCATCAGCCTGATGGTCTGGGAGAGCGAGGAGGCTTCGGCCGCCGCCTGGGACGCCCTGCATGCGCGCTTCGCCGAATTGGGCGATCCACCCCGGCCGACACCGTCGAGCGTCGAGCGCTACGACGTTTACGGAAGCGTCTGACGAAATCCCGGATGAACGACGAGGCCACCGGGGCGCCAGCGAGCGCGGAGATCTCCCCCTCGACCTCGCTCGGGGCGGTGCATCTGACCGTTGCCGACCTCGGGCGGTCGGTCGCCTATTACGAGAGCGCAGTCGGGCTGCGGCGGCTCGAGCGGTCCGAGGGTCGGGCCTCGATCGGGGTGGGCGATCGGGAGTTGATCGTGCTCTTCGAGGAACCCGGCGCGGGCTCCTCCGCCGGTTACACCGGCCTATACCACGTCGCTTTGCTTCTGCCACAGCGGTTCGACCTCGCCGCCTGGCTGGCCCATGCGGCCCGTGATCGCGTGCCGCTGGTCGGCATGTCCGACCATTTCGTCAGCGAGGCGCTGTATCTCAGCGATCCCGACGATCACGGCCTCGAGATCTACTGGGATCGACCTCGTGAAACCTGGGAGGGGACGGTCGCGGAGAGGATGACCACGCTGCCACTCGACGTCGACGGCCTGTTGGCGGAATTGTCCGATCCGGCCGGCTCGGACTTCGATGGGCTGCCCGGAGAAACGGTTGTCGGACACGTCCATCTGAAGGTGGCAAGCATTCCGGAGACGGTGGCGTTCTACCGCGATCTCCTCGGCTTCGGGCTGATGGCCGCCCTCGGTCCGCAGGCGGCCTTTCTCAGCGCCGGGGGCTACCACCACCACATCGGCGCCAACACCTGGGGCAGCTCCGGCGCATCGCCCCCGCCACCCGGCACGGCAGCGCTGCGACACGCCACGGTCATCCTCCCCGACGAGGGTGAGCGCGACCGCGTCCTCGAACGCCTCAACCAGGGAGGGCACGAGATTGGACGCGAAGAGGCCGGGGCGCTCGTTCGCGATCCCTCCGGCAACGCACTGGTGCTCGCGGTCCGAAGTCAGGAGCGATGAGGCCAGGCCAGCGGCTTCGACTGCTTCGACCCCAGGAGCGTCTGCACGGGTCTGATAGTCCCCGCGTATCCGCGTCCTGGTCACAAGCACGCGCATGCCCTACTCGCTCCACCTCGTCCGGGCGCTCGGCAGTCAGGGGCAGGAGGTGCACGGCGCGGACGCCTACCGGGACGCACCGGGCAGCCGGTCTCGCTTCGCCGCAGGGCACCTCGTCACCCCGCCTCCGCTTCCGAGGGCCGCGGAGTTCGTTGCTGCGATCGCGAACTATTCGCGAGCGCACTCGATCGAGCTCGTCATGCCGACCTTCGAGGAGACGTTCGCGCTCGCCGCGCGGCGCGGGGAATTGCCCGAGGGCACGGGGCTGTTCGCCGCGTCCTTCGAGATTCTCGCGCAGCTGCACAGCAAGGCGAGCTTCCAGGCGCTGGCGGAACGGCTCGGGATGCTCACTCCCAGCACGACCATCGCGACCGACGCCGACGGCCTGAGGGCCGCGGCCGAGCGCCTTCCGCGCTACATCGCCAAGCCGGCCTTCTCGCGGGCGGGCACCGCGATCGTCACCAATGTCGGGCCGCGATCCGGCGAGCGGTCCATCGAGCAGGCGGACCCGTCGCAGGGAAACCCGTGGCTGGTGCAGGAGTTCGTCGACGGCGACGATCTGGCCTGTTTTGCCGTGGCACGAGAGGGGAAGCTGGCCGCCTACGCGGTCTACGAAGAGCCGCTTCAGGGAGACGGCGGCTACGCGATGCGCCAGGTCGCGATCGACGCCCGGCCGACGCTCGGGATCGCCACGACAATCGCCGAGGCGGTCGAGATGCACGGCTTCTTCGGCCTCGATTACCGGATGAGCGAGAGGGGGCCGTACCTGCTCGAGTGCAACGCCCGCTGCTCGCCCGGAGCGTTGCTGTTCGAGAACGACGAGCTCGCGAGCGCGATCCTCGGCGAGCCCTCTTCCGAGCCGCTGCTGATCGAGCCCGGTAGGGCGGCGCAGTTCGACGACGCGGTCCTGACCGAGAACCTTCACGGGATCCGTTCGATCCCCCACGCCATCGACGAGCTGCTCGCCACACCCGGCGCGTTTCTGGATCCACACGACCCACGCGGCGACCTGTTCGGCTGGCTGCGGTTCCGGCACGACTCACGGATCGCCTCCCGAGAGCACATCAGCTACGCGGAGCAGAAGCTCCACGACATCAGCTGGAACGGGGAGCCGCTCGCCTGAAGCCCTCAGGCTCGAAGCTGGGATGCGATCAGATCGGCCGCGGCGTCGGGCCGCTGGGCCGGGAACGCGTGACCGGCACCGGCGAAGAGCTCGACCCGCGCGCCCGGGAAGCGCCCCGCGAGCAGCTCCGCGTTGCCCGGTGGGATGACGACGTCCTCGGCGCCGTGCCCGATCAGGACCGGTGCGATCTGCGACAGGCCGTCGGCGCCCGGCGATGCCGCCCACCACTGCGCCATCGCCCGCTCGTGCGCGGCGAGGGCGGTCGGGTCGAGCGCGGCCAGCGACGCGGCCTCGAGCTTGCCGAACTCGCGATCGAAGTGGGGGGCGACGTCGGGGGGAAAGATGACCGAGATCGTCCGCGATGCCCGTTCCCGGGGGGTACCGGAGCGGTCGACGAGGCGGCCCCAGTCGGCGGGCCTGGCGCGAAGCGCACCCGGGCCGCCCGGGTCGGTGGAAAACAGCGCGAGCGACTCGACCCGCTCGGGGGCCCGGACCGCAAGGGCCTGGGCGATGAAGCCGCCCATCGAGAAGCCGAGGACCGCGATCCGGTCGATCGCCAGCTCGTCGAGCAGCGCCTCGAGGTCGGCGGCCATCGAGTCGATCGTCACCTCAGCCGGATCGCCGAGCTCGGAGCCGCCCGTCCCCCGGTTGTCGGGAGCGAGAAGCGCGAACGAGCGCCCGAGCGCCGCCAGAAAGTCCGGGGGCCAGTCGTCGGCGCTGCCCGAGTAGCCCTGCACGAGCAGCAGGCCCGGGCCGGCCCCGAGCGCACGCCAGGTGAACCGGCGCCCCGCAACAGCGACCGACCCGTCCCGCTCGAGCGCGCTCACGGGGCGAGTGTATTCAGACGCCGGAGAGCCCTTGGCCCGGACGCTCCGGGGCGAGCACCCGGACCCCGCTGAGCCCCTCGAGCAGGGACCGACGGAGCAGCGCCGGTCCCGCCGGTGCCGTGCAAGAGGACGACCGGTGGGCCCACGCCCGTTACCGTCCTACCGTGGGTGAGCAGAGACTCGAGGCCGGGGACCGGGTCCGCGCCGCGGAGCTGATCGCGGCCCTATCGCTGGCGACGGATTTCGGCACTGGGCTGCCTCTCGAGCACGGATTGCATAGCACCGCGATCGCAATGCGCCTGGGCGAGCGCCTGGGCATAGACCGGGAGACCGCATCGAAGACCTACTACGCATGCCTGCTCTTCTACGTCGGCTGCACCGCGGACGCCGAGATCGCAGCCGAAATCTTTGAAGGCGACCTCAGCACCCATTTCACTCCCGTGATGTTTGGATCGCGGGCCGAGGTCGCGCGGGGCCTGATGCGGGCCGTCGCCCCACCGGGAGAGCCGGCGCCGGCCCGCGCAGCGCGGCTAGCGCGTCGCCTTCCGCGCGCCCTTCGCGAGCAACGCCGTCACCTCGCCGCGATCTGTGAGGTCGGGCAGATGCTGACCCGCCGGCTCGGCCTGCCCGAGCCGGTGCGCTCGCTGTTCGCCGGCTTCACCGAGCGCTGGGACGGTAAGGGCGCGCCCGCTGGCGCGGAGGGCGAGGCGACCCCGCCTGCGGTGCGAATCGTCCACGTGGCGCGCGATGCCGCCTTTCAGTGCCTGCTCGGTGACGACGAGCAGGCGGCCCGAATCGTCGGCGAACGCGCCGGTGGGGCGTTCGATCCGCAGATAGCCGGGCTGGTCGCGGAGCGGGGCGCGGAGATCCTCGCCGCCGACACCGGCACATCGGCCTGGGGGCGCACGCTAGACCTTGAGCCCGATCCGCAGCTGACCCTCGAAGGCGAGGCGGTCGATCGCGCCGTCGCCGCGATGGGGGATTTCGCCGACCTGATCTCCCCCTATCTGGCCGGACACTCCGCGGGGGTTTCCTCGCTGGCGACGGCGGCAGCGCAGCGATGCAGCCTCGACACTGCCGACATCGGCATCGTGAGGCGAGCGTGCTTCGTCCACGACCTCGGACGGGTCGCGATCCCGGCCCGCATCTGGCAGAAGCCGGGCCCCTGAGCGCCGACGAGTGGGAGCAGGTCAGGCTGCACCCCTACCACTCCGAGCGGGTTCTGTCGCGTTCGCCGTTCCTGGCGAGGCTCGCAGAGGTGGCCGGAGCCCACCACGAGCGCCTCGACGGCTCCGGATGTCACCGCGGCGCCCGCGGCTCCTCGCTCGGGCTTCCGGCTCGCCTCCTCGCGGCGTCCGACGCCTACCGCGCGATGATTGAACCGCGACCGCACCGCGGGCCGCTTGCACCGGGCGAGGCCGCTGCAGAACTCGGCCGCGAGGCGAGCGCCGGAAGGCTCGACCCCGACGCGGTCGCCGCTGTGCTGGAGCAGACCGGCCAGCAGGTGCCCTCGATCGAGCGGCCCGCCGGCCTGACCGAGCGGGAGGCGGAGGTCATCGGCCTGCTGGCGCGGGGCTTGCAGACCAAGCAGGTCGCCCGCGCCCTTGACATCTCGCCGAAGACCGCCGACCGTCACATTCAGAACGCCTATGGGAAGATCGGCGTGTCCACCCGCGCCGCCGCGGCCCTGTTTGCCATGGAGCACGGGCTCGTCGCATGGGGAGAACTCCCGATTGCGCGAACCGCGGGGCGCTCGTAGCGTCGGTGCGTGATGTACGTGGACCGAGGGACTTGAAGTGAGCCTCTTCTACAAGCTCGCGTATCGCCTCGGCATCACCCCCTGGGAGGAGGCCACCGACCACCCTCCCGCCGCAAAGGCGATCGCCGCCCTCTTCGATCGCGAGGAGGAGGGACGGGAGCCTCCCTATGGACGGGTGCTCGACCTCGGCTGCGGCAGCGGCTATTGGGCTGTCGACCTGGCGAGGCGGGGCTGGGAAGTCGTTGGGGTCGACATCGTCCCGGAAGCGCTTGAGCGTGCTCGTCGGAGGGCCCGAGACGCTGGCGTCGAGGTCGAGCTGATCGAGGGTGACTTGACGGCGCTGCGCGCCGCGGGCATGGGCTCGGGTTTCGATCTGTTCTGGGACTTCGGCTCGATCCACGGACTGAACGCCGGACAGCGCGAGGCCGTCGGGCGCGAGGTGAGCGCCGTCGCGGCTCCCTGGGCGAAGGCGCTGATCTTGGCCTGGAAGCCGGGACGGCGCGGGCCGCTGCCGCGAGGGGCGAGCAGGGCCGAGATCGAGGCCGCGTTCCCCGGCTGGGAGATCATCGACGATCAGCCCTTCGACGCGACCGGCTTGCCGCGTCCGCTCCGCGGGGTCGAGCCGCGGGTCTACCGGCTGCGGTTTGGGTGAGAGTCTCCCCCCTGTCCGAGAGCATCCGTTCCGCGCGCTGAACCAGACAGACTCTGAGAATCCTCTTAGGATCAAGGTCGACGAGCTGAGTGGCTCCCCGCGCTTGTTAGCATCTCGCCCCGAATAGAGGTCCGGTACGTCTCGCAAGGGAACGGGAAGTGCAGGGGGCCGACCTCCAACCTTCGGAGGGAAGCCGATGAGGACTTGGTTCAGGGCCACCGTTGTGGCCGCGGTCGTTGCTCTTGCCGCCGCTGGCGCCGCTGGCGCCGCTGGCGCGTCGTCGCACTCGCACGGATCGTCGCCGTGGCACGCGCACAGGGCGCACCAGGACGAACTACCGCCGATCGACACGTCGAATGCGGCCAACTGCGACTTCATCGCCGAACCGGGCAACCCCGTCTGCATGCTGCCCTTCCCCGACGACTACTACACCGTGCCCGACCCGAGCAGCCCGACCGGGCGTCGCGTCCACTTCACGAACGAAGGGATGCCGGCCAACGCAAAAAGCGTCCACATCGCCGCCGAACCGTACAACGCCTCCGACGGCTTCAGCCCCGGGTCGGTGATCGTGCTCAAGGTGCCGGGAATCGAAACCACCGCCGACGTCCGCGCCACCGGCGCCGTGCCGATCAACCACATCGGTCGTTACCGGAAGGGCAACGCGCCGGTTGTGGTGATCGACGCCGCCACCGGCAAGCGTTGGCCGATCTGGGTCGGGATCGACTCGACCGCCTCCGATGCCTCGAAGGCGGCGCTGGAGATCCACCCGGCGGTCAACTTCGCCTCCGGCCACCGCTACATCGTCGCCCTGCGCCACCTGCGCAACGCCGCCGGCGAACCGATCGAAGCCCCCGTCGCGTTCCGCTACTACCGCGACAAGGTGCCCTCCAAACAGCCCGAGATCAACGCTCGGCGGGGACACTTCGAAGCGATCTTCAAACGGCTGCAGATGTCCGGCATCCACCGCAGCGACCTCTACCTGGCCTGGGACTTCACTGTCGCCAGCGACCAGAACAACGCGGGCCGCGAGCTGGCGATGCGCAACGCCGCCTTCGCCCAGCTCGGCGACACCAACCTCGCCGACAGGGTGCCGCAGGGCGAATCGCCCAGCTTCGAAGTGACCGAAACCGAAGACGAACCGAACCCGGGCCAGATCGCCCGCCGCGTCAAAGGCACCTTCGAGGTGCCCTGCTACCTATTCCCCAACTGCGGCCCGGGCGGCACGATGCACCTCGACGAAAACGGCGCGCCGATCCAGAACGGCACCTGGACCGCCAACTTCGACTGCATCATCCCGGAGTCGGTGACGACCGGCCCGGCCGAAACCGGACGGCCCTCCCTCTACGGGCACGGCCTGTTCGGCACCGCCGGAGAGGTGGGCTCGGACTCGCAACGTAGCCTCAGCCAGGCGCACGGGATCGTCCAGTGCGCCACCGACGAGATCGGCATGTCGGCCTCCGATGTCGGGGTCGCGATCGGGGCGCTGCAGAACCTCTCGGCGTTCCCGGCAATCCCCGATCGCCTCCAGCAGGGGCTGCTCGACGAGCTCTACCTGGGGCGGGCGATGATCAGCCCGAGCGGCTTCACCACCGACGCCGCCTTCCACCAGGACGGAACGCTGAGCAGCGGCACGGTGCTCGACACCAGCCACCTCTACTACAACGGCAACAGCCAGGGCGGGATCATGGGAGGCGCCCTGACCGCGGTCTCGCCGGACTTCACGCGGGCCTCGCTCGGCGTGTCGGCGATGAACTACTCGGTCCTGCTGCCGCGCTCGGTCGACTTCGACTTGTTCGCGGCGATCCTCTACCCCTCCTATCCCGACGAAACGGCGCGGCCGCTGATCCTCGACCTGATGCAGATGCTCTGGGACCGGGGCGACCCCAACGGCTACGCGAACCGGATGACCAGCGACCCGCTGCCCGGCACGCCGCCCCACCAGGTGCTGATGAACATCGCCCTCGGCGACCACCAGGTCACCGACTACCAGGCCGACGTCGAGGCAAGGACGATCGGCGCCGCCGCCCACCGGCCGGTCCTCTACGCGGGGCGCTGGCCGAACACCGACGTGCTCTGGGGCGTTCCGTCGATCCACCACTACCCGTACACGGGCTCGGCGATCTACTACTGGGATATCGGTCCGGTGCGCGAAGGCCCGCTCGGGGAAACGATCGGCGTCGAACCGCCGCCCTACGAGAACCTGCCGAACCGGATCGGCGAAGATCCGCACGAGGCGCCGCGCCGGGCGCCGCCGAGCAGCAGCTCGTCTCCGACTTCTTCGCCGGAGCGATCCAAGTCGGCGATAACTGCGGCGGCGGCCCCTGCTACGCGGGGAGCTTCACCGGACCGTAGCCGAGGCCTGGGGACGTGTCGGTGATTCGGTGCCCGAATAGGCATCCAAATCCCGGCACGTCCCAGGCTCGCCGCCACCTTCGGCCTGGGCGCTCGCCGGGGGCTGACCGGCGCCGGGCCCGCCGGGCCCGTGAAGGAAGCGACCGCCCACGGGTCGGATGCAGGACGGCTGTTCGCTAGCCGAGCGCCCGGGCGACTGCGACTACGTTGGCGCGCCGAGCCGCACGGCCCGCCGCCGACTCAGGAGGGCGACACCCGATGAAGTTGCTGATCACCGGAGGGACTGGCGTCCTGGGACGAGCAGGGAGCCCGCTCCTGCGGAAGGCCGGCCACGAGATCGACCGGCGGGACCGCGGCGGCCTCGACCTCTTCGACCCCGTTTCGGTCAGGCGCTCCGTCGAGGGGGCGGACGCGATCATGCACCTCGCCACGCACATCCCCCGGCCAGAGGCACAGGGCGACCCGGCGGCGTGGCGGGAGAACGACCGCCTGCGCAGCGAGGCGACACCGATCCTCGTCGACGCCGCGCTCGAGGCCCCGGCGGCCGAGCGGGAGGTGGCCCGGTTCGCGCAGGCGGGACGCCACGGCGTGGTCCTGCGGCTCGGGTTGCTGTACGGGCCGGGCACCGGCAGCGACGCGCCGGCGGAGCGGTTCGCGTCCTACGGCGCGACCCTGAGGGTCGAGGATGCCGGCTCCGCCCTCGCCACGTCTCTCGAGGTCCCGAGCGGCACCTACAACGTCGGGCGCGACAGCGAGCGGGTCTCGAACCGGGGGCTCAAGGAGGTCAGCCGCTGGCGGCCGGAGCACTGAACCGGCCCCCGGGGCGGTTCGGGCCCGCCAGGTCGTCTCGAATGTGCAGGCGGGAGCGCCGGTCGGACGCGGAGTTTGTCGATCCCTGGCCGCCGGGTACCATGGGGGCGCGGCAACTGCGGGGGCGGGGGGCGCGCCAAGCACCGACGACGGGTTCGATCCCAACTCGAGGAGTAGATATGAGCAGCTTTCGCCTCCGCTTCGCCGCCGTAGTCGCCGCGCTCTCGGTCACGCTCGGCCTGCTGGCCTCGTCCGCCTCCGCGACCAAGCCTCCGAAAGTGATGGCTGCGCTGGGCGATTCGATCACCCGAGCCTTCAACTCGGATGGACCCGGCTGCCCGACCGGCCCCTTCCTCGACTGCCCGATGAACTCATGGTCGACCGGCACGAACCCGGCGGTCGACAGCCAGTACCAGCGCCTTCAGGCAAGCAACCCCGGACGCGACCTCGTCGCTTTCAACGATGCCGTCTCCGGGGCGCGGGCTATCCACCTGCTCAGCCAGGCGGAAGAAGCCGCTGCGCAGCACGCGGACTACGTGACGATCGAGATCGGCGCCAACGACGCCTGCGGCTCCACCCCGACGGCCACCTTCCGCGGCCAGGTGGAGCTTGCCCTCAAAGCTCTCGTCGGCGCGGAGCCCAAGACCTACATCCTGATGCTGAGCATCCCCAACATCAACCAGCTCCACACGCTGTTCACCAACCCGCCCGATCCGAACGCGCTCCTGCGCTGGGAAGTCCTGAGCGTCTGCCAGACGCTGCTCGCGGACCCGCTGTCAATGGAACCGACCGACGTCGCGCGGCGGGCAGCCTTCCGCGAACACGTGATTGCCCTCAACGCGGCGCTCAGCGACGTCTGCGCGGAGTTCAAGCGTTGCCGCTTCGACGACAACGCGGTCTTCAACTCGTCGTTCACGACCGCCGACGTGGCAACCGTGATGAACACGGAAGGGCTGCCGTTCCCGTCGCCGTTCGATGCGATTCCCGTCATCGGACCGGGATACGAACACTCGACGGCGGACTACTTCCACCCGTCGTTGCAGGGACAGCGGGAACTGGCCGGGATCTCCTGGGCCGCGACGTTCAGGGACTTCGCGCTGAGGAGGAACGGCCTGCTCTCGCGGTGACCGAACGAGGGTGACTCACCGACATCTCAGGCGGCGCAAGCTGCTCACGGCCGGTCTTCCATCCGCGAGGAACTCACGCAGCGCTGCCCTGCCGCCGCCGACCAACGGCTCTCCGTGAGCGAACAGGAGGCTGTCGAAGTCGAGGTCAAGCAGCTCCCGAAGCGACTCCCGAAGCCCGGTTCGCACGGCCGGAGGATCGTCTCCCATCAGGAATCCCGGCACGAACGTGAGCTCCCCGCCGCGCGGGTGCGTGAGGCCGTCGGCGAACGCGAGCGCGCCGTCGCCGGCATTCCGAATGTGTATTGCGGTGTCGTCCGGGCAGATGGCTCCGAGCCGGTGTGCGGTCACCCCCGGCGCCAGCTCGTCCCCGAACGCGAAGCCCTCGACCTTCGGGCCGCGCCCGAACTCGTGCAGGCCGGCCTCGCTGCAGCGAATCGGACACCCGAAGGCCTCCGCGAACGCCTCGCTGTGGCGCAGATGGTGGCGGTTGGTCAGGACGACCTGGCCCGGCGCCTCTCGCCGCTCGAACCACTCGAGGCCCTCGCGCGGCACCAACGGGTCGAGGACGATCCCGGCGGGCTCGATGTAGCACGAGTCCACGGGCAGCCTGATCCTCGGGTGGATCCCCGTCCAATGGTGGACGCCCGGGAGCACCTCGCGAATCGGCCGGTGTGACGCCAGCTCGAGCGCGAGCGGGCGAAGGAAATGCGGCCACGCGGCGCCGGTCAGCTCGACGCCGGAGCGAGCCAGGCGGCCGAGGCGGTCGAGCGACGCCATCGGGAGCACGTTACGCCACGGCAGCCCACGTGGAGGCCCGCTTTCGTGGGAGTGGTGACGCGACTACTTGCCGGCTTCCTGCTTCAAGAAGGCAACCAGCGCTTCCAGTTCGGAGCTCGAGAGGCTGGCCTTGAAGTTGGTCGGCATGATCCCGGGGCCGTAGCCGGGGGCGATCTGCGCTTCCGGGTTGACGATCGATTCTTCGATGAAGGCCGCGCTCTTGCCCGGGAGGACTTCGTCGAGGTCGGGTCCCACCGTGCCGCTCGCTTCCGCCGCCGCCAGCGTGTGGCAACTGCCGCAGCCGTTGGCGGTGAACGCCTGCTCTCCTTCTTCGAGATTGGCGGCCCCGCCGCCGCCCTTGCCGCCCCCGCCTTCGGAGCCGCCTTCGCCGCCGCCGCCCTTTTCTTCGGCTTTCTTGGCGGTTTTGCCGGTTTCGGGCTTGGCTTCGGTTTCGGCTCTCGTTTCGGGTTTGGGCGCCGCTTCTTCGGGAGGGGCGGTGGTTTCGCCGGCACCGGCTTCCGAGGCCGCGACGGTCGTGGTCTTCGTGTGGCCCGTGAAGTGCCCGAGGAAATAGCCCGCGAGGAAGGCCAGGGCAAGACCGAATGCGACCGCGCCAAGGGCCACCATCCCCCAGATCGTCGCCGAGAACCGTTCTTCGTCGCTCACTCGCAATCTCCCATCGTGCAGTCTTGAGCCCTGCGATCAAACCGATGGGACCCAAGTGCAGCCTCAGATCCGACGACGAGTCTATCGGGACGAGGTCCTCTCGGCTCGCTGACATCGGCGCCCAGGACCGGCTTTATGTCGACGACCGGTGTTCCCTCCACCGCCTCGAGGTTGCGCACTCGGATTCGGCGGCCGTCGATCGACACGACGTCCACCCGATGAAGGCCGATCGGGTTGGGGCGGTGGGCGGCGCGGGTGCTGAACACGCCCTGCTGCGCTCTCGAGGCGTCGCCGCGTGGATGGACCCGCAGGACGGCACGGCTGGCACGGTCGAGCCACGTGAGGACGACGATCGGGTCGCCGGCTCGGATCCCGTCGAGGGCCTCGAGGACCGCGGGTTCGAGGACGATCCAGGCGTCCGGCGCTCCCTCGTCGCCCTGCCTCGGCGCCGAGCCCGGATCGGTAAGCGGAGACTCGACCCACCCGATCGGCACTAGCTCGAGGCGCCGGTCGTCGATGTCGTGGCCTGCGGTCATTCTTCGTCCTCCTCCCTAGGAGCTCGAAGCGGATCGAGGCGCTACTTCCGAGTTATGCGACGCGTGGCTCAATCACGAGACCGCCTGCTCGAGCGGTAGGCGAGCAGCCGGTCGACCGCTGCGCCGAGCAGGAACGAGACCACGATGACGACGATCAGCGGCGTCTCGCCAGAACCGACCACCCAGTTGACGTTGACCTGGTCGAGATTGAGCACCGCGAACAGCACGGCGAGCGTTCCGGCGACGCCGGCGGCCGCGAGGCGCAGCTTTTCACTGCTCGAGCGCTGCCTCGAGGCGGAGGGCACTTCCTCTTTAGCTGAATCACGCTCGGATGCCACCTGGCCAAAGCTTCGCACAGGGGCGAGCGTGGCGCCTAGGAGCGGCTCGCACCGGAGTCCTCGCGCGCGAAGTCGCCGATCATCTGCGCGACGCCTCGAGAATGGCCGAGCCACGGACCGTGACCGGCGCGCCCCCTACAGGCTCGCGCTCTCCCCAGATCAACAGGACGGGCATTCCCAACCGCTCGAGCTCGTCGGGCGCGACGCGGCTTGGCCGGCGGAAGCGCGACGGCGAGAGCAGTACGCAGGGTGCGAGGATTGCGAAGAGCTCGTTTCGATCGGTGGCCGTGGCGAGGGGATCCTGTCCGACCGTGACCAGGAGCTCGACCAGGTCAGCGTGGTCGACAAGCGCCCGCTCCTCGCCGACCATCCGAGCGAACTGGAGGACGGACTTCTCAGACGGCGGCGAGAGCCGCTGAACCTCTCTTCGGGCGGGCCTTGGGCTTCGTTTCTTATCACCCTCGTTTCGAGCGGAGGAGAAGGGGAATTCCTCCCCTCGTCCGGCGAGCGCCGCCTTCAGCGCCTTCTCGACCGCCTGTTGGGCGTTGAAGCCGATTTTCGAGGCCGATACGCCCTCTGCTTGGCTCAGCGCCTTTGCTGCGGCTAGGCGTCCTGACCCGAGACGTTGTGAACGCGGCTGATCGGCGGGCTCGCATGCCTCTGCGCTCGGGCGGCGCCCATATTAGGCAGCGGGTCGAGGAGCTCGTCGAGGGCGACGAGCTGCAAGCTGCTTGATGCTCTGGAGCATCTTCTTGCTCATCACGAAGCCGATCGGGTCCATCAGGTACGGGCCGAACCCCAGCTTCTCGGCCAGACCCTTCCCGGCGACATAGCGGCCCCGCTCAAGCAGTCGCGTAGTCCCCTGCCGGCCGTCGAGCAGGTAGAAGCCCCAGGTCGCCTGCGATCCCCGCTCGTTCGGCGGTCCGCCGAGCACGAGGGCGCGCTCGGGGTCCAGGCGCGCGACCTTGGGGCCGAAGCCCGAGCGACCATGGAGGACGATCGTGTCTCCGATGCTGAGGCTCTGCAGCTCGGGTCGAACCTCGGTCAGGTTGCGGATCTGGCAACCGACCAGGTTCTCAAGCCCTTGGTAGCTGTAGAAGCCGCCGCGCCCCTGGCCGAGCTGCACCAGCCAGGGCCAGACTGCCGAGCGGGGGGCGTCGATCGAGACCGCGTGGTCATAGGTCCATTCCGGCTTGGCGACCAGCTCGTCCCCGGGCAGCCGCATGGCCCTCTCCTGCTCGGTCGCGCCCCAGCCCCGCCGCCACCCGCGCAGAAGTGGATAGAGGAGGACATTGATGGCGATCTGCAGTGCCCCCGATAGAGAGTCGATCAGCTTTCGCATGGGTGCGGTCCCTGGACGCTCAAGCCGTCCGTAGCCTCGCACGGATCCCCATGGCGCGCGATGGCCCAGACGCGCCCGCGGCGATCGGGCGCGCGCCTCGTGCTTACCTGGTCGGCCAGGTACCCTCGAGCCAGCTTGCCTCACCGAGACCGAGAAGAAGGTTGCGGTCGCCGCGAAGCCCTCGCCAACCTCAGGCGCTGGAACCTCGGCGTGGGCTCGGCTCACCTGGCCCAGGCGCTGGCGATCCTGCTGCTCGCCGGCGCGGTTTCGCTCCCGGTGACGATCGTCTACCTCACCGGCCCGCCCGGGGCCGGCAACTTCGGCGGGCCGAAGGAGCTCTTCAGCATCCGCGTCGACATCGCCGTGGCGGCGTTCCTCCTGCTCGCCGCGATTGACCACCTCTCGGTGGGAACCTGGGGGCGGCGCTGGTACGAGCACCAGGTATCGCGTGGAATCAACCCGGCGAGGTGGTGGGAGTACTCGATCAGCGCCTCGCTGATGGTCGTGCTGATCGCGATGCTGGCCGGGGTGCGCGAGGGCACGGCCCTGGTGGCGCTGTTCGGCGCCAACGCCGCGATGATCCTCTTCGGGCTGATCATGGAGCGAATCAACGTCGGGCGCGAGGAAGTGCAATGGCGCCCGTTCGTCTACGGCTGCCTGATCGGGGCGGTGCCGTGGATTGCGATCGCCCTGCAGCTCGCCGTCTCCCAGAACGAGGCGGGCGACGTGCCCGGGTTCGTGATCGCGATCTTCGTGACGCTGTTGATCCTGTTCAACAGCTTTGCCGTCAACATGTGGCTGCAGTACCGACGCCGCGGCCGCTGGGCGGACCCGCTGTTTGCGGAGAAGGCGTACCTGGTCCTGAGTCTCGTTGCCAAGAGCGCCCTGGCCTGGCAGGTCTACGGTGGCGCGCTGGCCGGAAGCTGACCAGGCGGAGAGCCGCCAACCCCGCTCGGCGGGGCTCGCTGCGACCGCCTAGGCTCCGGCTTGCTGATCGACCTTTCCAACCTCCCACTGGCTGCTGCCGGGGACGCCGCGGGTGTCCTCACCGACCTCTTCCTGGTGCTCCTTGCGGCGAAGCTCGGCGACGAGGTCTTCAAGCGGATCGGCCAGCCGGCGATCGTCGGCGAGATTCTCGCCGGAATCCTCATCGGGCCCTCCGTGCTCGGCCTGGTGGAGGCAGGCAAGGTGCTCGAGGTGTTCGCCGAGCTGGGTGTGATCTTCCTGCTCTTCTGGGTCGGGCTGGAGACGCGGATCGCCGAGATGCGAGCGATCGGCGCAGCCGCTCTCAGGGTCGGCGTGGCCGGCGTGGTGCTGCCCTTCGCCGGCGGAATCGGCCTCGCGCTGGCGCTCGGCGAGAGCACGGAGACGAGCGTCTTCGTCGGGGCCGCACTGGCTGCGACCAGCGTCGGCATCACCTCGGCCGCGATGATCGACCTCGGGCTGATCCGCACCCGTGCGGCCCGCATCGTCCTGGGTGCCGCGATCATCGACGACATCCTGGCCCTGCTGCTTGTGGCGGTCGCGACCGGGATCGCGGCCAGCGGCGGGGTCCGGTTCGGGGAGCTGCTCGTCGTCTTCGGCCTGGCACTCGCCTTTCTCGCCTTCTTCGCGCTCGGCGGCACCAGGATCATGGCCAGCAGACCGCAGATCCTGCGGGCTCCTCGCTTCTCGGAGTCGCCTCTGCTGCCCGCGGTGCTCCTCTGCCTCGGAGTGGCGGCCCTGGCGGCTCAGATCGGGCTCGCGGCGATCATCGGCGCCTTCCTCGCCGGTCTGATGGTCGCCGAGACCAAGGAGCAGCACCCGATCGAGGACGAGGTGGCACCTCTCTATGCCTTCTTTCCGCCCTTCTTCTTCGCCTTCATCGGCATCAAACTGGAGCTCGGCGAGCTGGTCGACGGCGGCACGCTTGCCCTACTCGTCGCCGTCACGGCGCTCGCCACCGTTACGAAGCTGCTCGGTGCCTGGTTTGGAGCGCGCAGCATCGATGGCCGGGATGCACGGATCGTCGCTGTCGGGATGGTCCCCCGGGGCGAGGTGGGCATCATCGTCGCCGGCATCGGCGCTACGGTCGGCGCGATCGACGCGCAGCTCTTCGCGGTGATCGTCGGGATGTCGATCCTGACCACGATTGCCGTGCCAACCGTGTTGCGCCAAATAGGCTCCCCCTAGCCGATGGCGATAGCGGTGGTCAGCGAGACGATGCATCGCGTTAGACCGGAACAGGAGATCAGAGGTGTTCGAATTCACCGAGACGATCGAGATCGAGGCCCCACCCGAGACCGTGTGGGAGGTGGTCGCCGACATCGAGGGCTGGTGGCCGCCGTCGAACCCGGAGCACGAGAGCCTCGAGCGGCTTGACGACCGCGGGCTCGAGGTGGGTGCGCGGATCAGGATCCGCGAGAAGATCGCGGGCGTTCCCGGCGAGGCAGTGGGGGAGATCACCGAGGTGGAGCCCGGCGCAAGGGTGACCTGGGAGGCGCCCGCCGCCCGCTACCGCCTTGCAGGCATCTCGGTGTCGATCGGTGAGGGCGTCACCTGGAGCCTCGAGCCGCACGGCGATGACGCCGCGCGCCTGAGCGCACGAGTGTGGGCAACCTTCCCGCCGGGACCGCGCGGGCGCCTTCTCGAGTGGTTCTTCACCCGGTTGCTCCGGGGCCTGGAGAAGGACCGCGAGCACGCCCGCGTCGAGCTGCGCTACCTCAAGCGAACGATCGAGGCGGGGGGAGGATGATCGTTGGGTTCGGCTGTCGGCGCTTCCTCAAGCCGTCCCCGCAGCCCCGCCTTGCGTGAAGGCTCCATCAGCGCGTCTCTCCCCATCTCAACCGGCAGCTCTCAGGCCTCGGCCCCAGCCGGCGGGGCCGGGGTGAGGCCATGCCTGCGCATCACCCCGGCCAGGGCGGCGAGGTCCGGCGGACCGCCCGCGGAAGCGGCCAGAACCTCGCCTATTTCCTGGAAGTACACGGGCCCGAAGACGCCGGGGCTGGCGATCGCGAGGAACGTCGCGTCCGCGCTGCCGCGGTTCTCGAAGCCGTGGATCGCGCCGCGCGGAACGCACACGGCCTCGCCCACTCCGATCTCAGTCGTCTCGCCGTCGATCGCCCAGGTCGTGACGCCCTCGAGCCCGTAGATGGTCTCCTCGAAGGCATCGTGGCTGTGCGGCGCCGGCATTTTGGAGTTGGCCGGGACGTAGCACTCGAAGACGCTCACGCTGCCGTTCGAGTCGGTGCCCTCGACGAGGAAGCGAACGCCGAGCTGGCCAACGGTGATCGTCTCCGCGGTGGTGGCTGGATTCATCGTGATCTCCTTGCGCTGGGTGGCTGGGTAAAGTAGTTTGACGATCATATACAGAATCCGCGAGATTTTGTCAAGTCACTTGACTACCCAACAGGACCAATCAGCCGCTCCCGGCCCACCGCTCATCGGTGCGCTGCTGCGCATGCCCTGGGAAGCGGTCCACGAAAGGATGCTCGCCAGCCTGCACCGGCGCGGCTACGAGGATCTGATCGCCCCGCACCTGACCGTCCTGCAGTACCCGGGGCCCGAGAACATGCGCCCGTCGGACCTCGCGGCCCGCACCAGGATGACCAAGCAGGCGCTGAATTACCTCCTCGGACAAATGGAACAGCTCGGATACCTGAAACGCGAGGAGGACAAGGCCGACCAGCGTTTCAAGCGCATACGCCTCACTCCGCGCGGCCGCGAGGCGAGCGCCGCCATGCGCGAGGTCGTACTCGAGATCGAAGCCGAGTGGACGCAGAAGCTCGGTCCCCGGCGATTCGCCGAGCTGCGCGGCCTCCTAGGGGAACTCAGTGAGACGCCGGAAGACCGACAGCGGGCCGGCGCGGGGCCCGAGCCGACGGCGGCCTAGGGCACGGCGGGCTCGGCAGTCGGGGGCACGTTCTGGTTGAGGTGGAATAGGTTCGTCGGGTCGTAGCGATCCTTCAGGTCGCGCAGGCGGGCGAACTTCTCCGCGCCGTAGGCCGCCTCGACACGCGCCGCTCCCTCGGCGGAGAGGTAGTTGATGTAGGCGCCGCCCGTCAGCGAGGGCTCCATCGCGCCGTAGAACTCGCGCGCCCATTTGACGTGCGGGTCGGTCGGCCCGGGCTCGTGCGTCATCGCGAGGATGTTGAGGATGAAGGGTGCCTCGCGCTCCCCGTAGGCCGTCTCGCCCTTGTCGACACGGGCGGCCGCCCCGCCGAAGTGATGGAAGTGGATTTCGCTGGCCGGCGAGGTCGCCTCCCGGTGGAAGCGGGCCGCGGTCTCGATCGCGCGGTCGTCGAGCTCGCGGAGGTAGCCCGCTTTCATGTAGGCCTTCGTTCCCTTGGGGTAGAGGTCGTCGACGAGGCCCTGCATCTGCACGTAGGGCATCGGGCCAACGAGGTCGGCGACGGGGTCGCCCAAATCGCGGAGTGGCTGCATCGCCTCGGCACCCTCGTCGATGTCCCCGGCGTAGCAGCCGAGCAGCGCCACCAGCTTCTTCCCGTGCCATTCCTCGGGCAGGAAGGGGGCGGGCGGTGCCGTCAGCAGGTTGGCGAGCATCGTCAGCTCGTCGGGGATGTCCTTGACGAAGTCGCGATAGAAGCGCAGCACCTCCTCGACGCGGTCCCCCGGATAGAACACGGGGCCGGCGGTCACCGTCGGCCCGACCGGGTGGAGTTCGAACTCGAACGAGGTCACCACACCGAAATTGCCGCCACCGCCGCGCAAGCCCCACAACAGGTCCGCGTTCTCGCTGGTGCTCGCCCTCACGACCTGCCCGTCGGCGGTGATCAGCTCGGCCGCCTGGAGGTTGTCGCAGGCCAGGCCGTGCTTGCGCAGGAGCCAGCCGATCCCGCCGCCGAGCGTGAAGCCCGCGACCCCCGTCGTCGAGATCAGACCCCCCGTGACGGCGAGACCGTGCTCCTGCGTGGCGGCATCGAACTCGCCCCACGTCAGGCCCCCCTGGGCGACCGCCCGGCGCGCCTCGGGGTCGATCTCGATCCCCTTCATCGGCGAGAGGTCGATGACGATGCCCCCGTCGCAGGTCGAGAAGCCGGGAATGCTGTGGCCGCCCCCCCGCACCGCCACCTCGAGGCCCTCGTTGCGGGCAAAGCCGATCGCGTGCTGCACGTCGGAGAGGTCCTCACAGAGGGCGATCACCGCGGGGTGTCCGTCGTGGGCACCGTTCCAGATCGCGCGGGTCTCGTCATAGCGGGCGTCCCCCGGACGGACCAGACCTCCGTGCAGGTTGCCGTCCAAGTCCTCCAGTGACGCCGCGTCGGGAACTCCATCCTTTGCCATTTCCGCCCTCCTCACCGATTTGAAGTGGCCTCAGGTCGCGCCTCTGATCGGCGTGCTCTCCTCCGAAAGCTGCGCAGAAGGCTCACCATACTCCTGCTCAGAGCCGAGCGAGGAGGCGCGAACTCCGTCCATTCGCAGAACGGACAGCCCGAAGCGTCTAGGTCCGCGGCCGGCTGATCCGCTCCGTGACACGCAGCTGCACGCCGCGGGGACCCGGCTTGGTGAGCCACATGAACGCCCTGATCACCCGTCCGGGGACCACTGAGCGCCGGTCGTGGTCGAACGCATCGAGAGCCTCGGCAACGACCTGCTCGGCCGAGATCTCCCCGGGCACGCCCCTTGTGGAGGCGACGCCGGCAACCCGCTGCCACTCCGTAGGCACAGGCCCCGGGTTGACGGCCAGCGCCCGCACTCCGGTTCCCCGAAGCTCCTGATGTAGGGCCTCGGTGAAGAACTGCGCGAACGCCTTGGTGGCGGAGTAGGTGGTGATGTAGGGGAGCGGCTGGTGGCCCGCGGTCGAGGCGACGACGATCACCCCGCCGCGCCCGCGGGCGACCATTCCGGGCAGGAAGGCACGGGTCAGGGTCACCACTGCCTCACAGTTGACCCGCACCATCTCCGCGTTCCGCCCCTCGGGGATCTCGTGGAAGCGGCCGTAGGTGCCGAACCCGGCGTTGTTGACGAGCAGGTCGACGCTGCGCCCAAGCGCCTCGACCCGCGCCGGAACCGCGGCCGCTTCGTCGGCCAAGTCGCAGGCGATCGCCTCGGCCTCGGTGGGCAGCTCCTCGGCCAGGGCTCGCAGCCGCTCCTCGCGACGGGCGACAAGGATCAGGTCATGGCCACGATCCGCGAGAGAACGCGCGAACTGCTCGCCAATTCCGGAGGAAGCACCGGTTATGAGCGCCGTCTCCGCCACGTCCGCCAGCCTACATCTGCCAGCGCCTTGGGGCGCAGCCCCGGTGAGGGCACCAAGTCCCGCTAACCCCCGCCTTAGCAGGGCTTTCGTGAGGGGACGACCGGAGTCGAACCGGCGACCGTCTGGACACAACCGGGAGCCGAACGGCTCACAGAGGTCAATGTTCGGAACAAAGCTTGGTACCTCCTCGGTACCACGGCCTTTGAGGCCATCCCCTCCGGAACACGGAAAAGGCCCCATTTCCGGGGCCTTTCCAATAGCGGGGGCCCGATTCGTCTCTCGCGACCACCCGCGGATAGTGGAGCTGATACGCCTGAATGGCCGGGACACGAGCAGAACGGCCGCCAGGCCGGAGCTCAGCTCAGATCTGCCCGGCTAACCCGTCGCTGCCGCCAGCTCACCCGCGACCCGCTCGGCATACACGCTGGCGCCGAACTCTGTGAACAGGCGATGGGCCTTGCTCAGCTCTTCTCGCCAGGTCCCCTCGTCGTCGCTCTGGCGCGCCAGCTCGGCAAGCTCGACGTGCACGTGAGGTTCGTAGGCCTTCGTTCCCGTGCGACGTATGAGCTCAACCACACGGGCAAGGGCCGCCTCGATCTGGGCGCGGGCATCGGGCCCATCTGTGCCCAACAGCACCCGTGCCTGGGCGATGGTCGCGAACGTCTCCCCGGGGACGTTCCCTTGCGAGCGGGCAATCGCCACGCCCTCGGAGGCCAACCGCCGCGCCCGCTCGTTATCGCCGAGGCCGAGGTGCGCTTCGGCGAGGAACCCGAGGCGCCAGGGCTCGGCCTCCACCGCGGTACGCTGCTCGCGGCAGATTTCTTGTGAGCGCGCGAGCGCCTCGAGCGCCGCTCCCCAGCGTTCCCGCATCACCTCCGCCATGCCCAGAAAGAACCAGGCCCAGGAGCGCGTGAACCAGTCACCAATCCGCTCGGCGATCTCCACCCCACGCCGGGCGTGCGCGAGCGTGGCCCCCGGCTCCCCACCGAAGTAGTTGTGCCAGCAGGAGAAGAAGTGGGTCCAGCCGACCACCTCGGCGTCACCCCGTTCGCGTGCGATCTCCCTGCCGCGGGCGATTTCCCCGCCCCCCGTGTCCAGCTCGCCCAGGATGGTGAGGATCAGGCCTTTGATTCCGAAGCAGTGCGCGTATGGGCAGGCGAGATCGAGGCCGGCCCCGACCCCGGGATCGCCGCCGGTCAGCTCGATCGCCCGGTCCGCCACCGCAAGGCTTTCCTGGGGCTCGCCGACCAGCCAGAACGCATAGGACGCATAGTTCTCGAGGGCAAGGTAGAGCGCTCGATCCTCGGCCTCCTCGGCCAGGGCGATTGCCTGGCGCATGAGGCGGACCCCCTCGCCGAGCTCCATGTCGCTCACCGCCTTGAGCGCCCCATAGTGGGTGAGCAGCAGCGCCCGCGAGCGCACGTCTTCGGTCAGCGCGGACATCCGCTCAGCCTCCTCGAACAACCGCTCTGCCTCCTCGCGGCTAATCCCGAGTCGCCAACCGAACATCAGCAGAGCGGCTCTGGCGGCGAACCCCAGGCCGGCGGACTCCTCGGACTCGGGGAGCTGATCGGCGAGCTCACGCACCCGCTGCCAGTGGGAGAAAGCAGCTGCCGGGTCGCCGGTCCCCGCCCAGGCGGCGGCGCGGGCGTGCCAGCGGGCCGCCTCCAGCTGCTCTCCCGCCGCCTCCCAGTGGCCCGCGATGAGTGCGGCCCGCTCCTCGAGGCGCTCGGGGTTGCCGGAAGCGATCGCCTCGGCGGCCTTGGCGTTCAGGGTGCGGCGGCGCTCCTCAAGCTGGGAGCCGTAAGAGACCTGCTGGGTGAGGGCGTGCTTGAAGGCATAGAGGGGCTGCGGAGAGGCCTCCTGCAGGTAGACGAACTCGGCTGAGACGAGCTCGCCTAGCGCCTCCTCCAGCTCGAGTGGTGCTAGACCCGCCACCTGCTCGAGGATCGGCTGGGAGAATTCTCGGCCGATCACCGCGGCCGCGCCGAGCACCGCCTTCTCGCGCTCGCCGAGGCGGTCAATCCGCGCCGCCAGCACCGCCTGCACGCTGGCCGGCACCGAGACCTGCTCGATCGGGCCCACCAACCGGTATGCACCCCGCTCCCCCGCCAGACTTCCCGCCTCTATCAGGGACTGGACTATCTCCTCGATGAAGAACGGGTTTCCCTCGCTGCGCTCCCCGATCAGCTCGACCAGCCCATCGAGCGAGGGATCGGCACCGAGCAGATCAGCGAGCAGCCGCTCGCTCGACTCTGCTCCGAGCGGCGAGAGGGCGATCTGGCGGTAATAGGAGCGCGACATCCACTGCGCGTGGTAGTCGGGGCGGAAGTTGACCACGGTGAGGCTCTCGGTGCCCTGCAGGGCCTCGACGTGATTGGCGAGGTATGCCTCGCTGGCGGTATCGAGCCAGTGCAGGTCCTCGAAGACGAAGAGGCCGGGCTGCTGGGCGCTTTGGGCGCGGGCGAGGCGCTTCAACAGCGCCAGCAGACGGCGCTGGCGGGCTTCGGGGTCCATCCGTTCAACAGGGCGATCGGGGTCGGCCACCGCGAGGAGCTCGAAGAGCAGGGGAAGCTCCTCGGCGAGGGCGGGATCTAGCCCGGTGACCGCCTCCTCGATCCGCTGGCGTGCCAGCCGGTCGGGGTCGTGCTCGCCGATCCCGAAGAAGTCGCGCAGGAGCTCCAGCACCGGTGCCAGCGGCACCGATTTGGCGTGCGCCTGGGCGGCGACGTGGTAGACGGGCATGCCGCGCTCCCGGCAGCGCTCGGCGAACTCGTAGGCAAGCCGGCTCTTGCCCACCCCCGCCTCGCCGACCACCCCCACCGCCTGGCCCTGGCCGGCGAGGGCTTGCTCGCGGGCGCTCTCCAGCGCGTCCATCTCGGCCTCGCGGCCAACGAAGCGAGAGAGGCCGCGGCGGCGGCCCGCCTCCAACCTGCCGGTCGCCTCGCTGCGGCCTTCGAGCTTGTAGATCCGCAACGGTGCGGCGGCGCCCTTCGGCTCCCGCTCACCGAGGTCGACCAGCTCCAGGTAGCCCTCGACGAGGGCCGCGGTGTGCTCGGTGAGGCAGATCTTGCCGGGCTCTGCCAGTTGCTCGGCGCGCTGGGCAAGGCCGACGGTGTGGCCGATCGCCGTGTAGTCCATCTCCAGGTCATCGCCGATCGCCCCCACCACCACCTCGCCCGAGTTGAGCCCGATGCGGATCGCCAGCTCGAGGTCCTGCTCGGAGCGCAGCTCCTCCGCATAGGCGCTGAGGCTCTCCTGCAGCGCGAGCGCCGCGTAGCAGGAGCGTCGCGCATGGTCCTCGTGGGCAACCGGCGCCCCGAAGATCGCCATCATCCCGTCGCCGGTGAACTTGTCGACCGTGCCCTCGTAGCGGTGCACGGCATCGCAGCTGAGCGAAAAGAGCCGCGCCATGATCCCCCGCCAGGCCTCGGGGTCGCTCTGGGAGGCGAGCTCCATGGAGCCGACCACGTCGGCGAACAGCACCGTGACCTGCTTTCGCTCCCCCTCGAGGGCGCCAGCGTCGGCACGGATCTTCGCCGCGAGATGGGCAGGGATCTGGGAGCGCGGCTCGGGCGGCGCTTGTACCTGCGGCGCCTCGGGGCTCAGCTGCCGACCGCAGCCGTCGCAGAAGCGCTGGCCAGCGGGATTTTCGGTCTCGCAGTCGGGGCAGCGCAGCGATCCGGCCAGCGGCGCTCCGCAAGCCCCGCAGAAGCGCGCCTCGGGCCGGTTGGGGTGAGCACAGGCTGGGCAATCCACTTCAAACCTCCCCGAACAAATGCCGTGCGGACGAGTCTAGTCCGGTCCCTGGAACGAGAGCGTTCAGGTCAGCCGGTGCTCGTCAGCCACAACGGTGACGCCCACGAGCCGCGTCTCTGCTCCGGGCCCTCGCTTGATGCCAGCGCCCGCCAGCCCCGCCGTACGGATATACCTCCGGGGCCACCGGAGCGCTTCCCTTTGATTCCTCGATATCTCTGAATATTGATGTAGCTGGACGGGGGTCGAGGGCCTCGGAGAGCCTTCCGTGGTTCAGGGTGTGCAGGTGTGGGTGCACAGCCGCACAGGCAGGTCCGAAAGATCTCCGTTTCCAGCGATTCTGGCGGTGGTAGCGAGGACCGATACCGGGCCCGATTCGTCTCTCGCGACCACCCGCGGATCGTGGAGCTGATACGCCTGAATGGCCGGGACACGAGCAGAACGGCCGCCAGGCCGGAGCTCAGCTCAGATCTGCCCGGCTAACCCGCCGCTGCCGCCAGCTCACCCGCCACCCGCTCGGCATACACGCTGGCGCCGATCTTGGTGACGCGCCTTCCCCGCGGAACTCAAGCCCGAAGCCGCTGCCGCTCTACCTCCTCCGCAGCCCGATCGTCAGCTTCGCGGTGCTCGCGTTGCCGGCGCGATCCCGGTAGCTGACCCTGATCTTCGCCTGGGCCTTCCTGCCCCTCCGAACCAGCCGTCTCAGCCTGCGCCTTGCCTTTCCGCTCTTCGGGCGCAACCTCAGGGTGGCGACCTGGCCAGCGCTGAGTTGTCGCGCGGCCTTCCTCAGGCCGAACCTCGCCTTCGGCCGGCGGGCGGCGCGAGCGGCGCCCCTGTGGGGCGCTCCCCAAACCACCACCCTGCCGGTAGCGAGGAGCCCGCAGTCCTCCGCGCAGCTCGCCACGATCTCGATCGGCTTGCCCGCCTCCTGCCTTCGCTTGCCGAACAGCTTGGCCCTGGGTGGCACCGTGTTGGGTGGCAGCGTGGCCAGCGCAGGCAACCTTCGTACCTGAGGGGGCGGATTCGCTGAGGGCGGGCTCGCTGGCGGCGCAGCGGCGGCGGTGTTGACCGTGAAGCTGCGTGAGGCGGGGGTCGGATCGGTGTTGCCCACCTGGTCGGTTGCCCTTACCTCGAAACTGTGGGGGCCATCGGCGAGCGGCGCGAGGACCTGCGGCGAGGCGCAGGCCGAGTAGCCGCCCCCGTCGAGGCGGCATTCGAAGCCTGCGCCCGCCTCGTTCGAGGAGAAGGCGAAGCTCGGCGTGGGGTCGTCGGTGGGGCCGGCGGGGCCCGAGGTGATCTGGGTGTTGGGCGCCAGGGTGTCGACCGTGAAGCTGCGCGAGGCCGGGCTGGGGTCGCTGTTGCCGGCTGCATCGGTGGCGCGCACTTCGAAGCTGTGGGGGCCGTCTGACAGCAGACCGAGGGGGCGCGGCGAGCTGCAGGCCGAGTAGCCGCCTCCATCGAGGCGGCACTCGAAGCGTGCCCCCGCCTCAGAGGAGAAGGCGAAGATCGGGGTGGTGTCTTTGGTGGGGCCGGCTGGGCCGAAGGTGATCTGGGTCTCTGGGGCGACGGTGTCAACGGTGAAGCTGCGCTCGCTCGCGGGGCCGAGGTTGCCGGCCCCGTCGGTGGCGCGGACCGAGAAGGTGTAGGCGCCGTCGGCGAGGTCCGTGTAGTTGCGGGGGCTCTGGCAGGGGTCGTCATCGAGCGGAGCGCCGGGGCCGGTGAGCCGGCAGCTGAAGTGGTTGACGTCGCCGTCGGGCGAGGAGAAGCCGAAGCCAGGCGAGTCATTCGAGGTCCTCGCGCCGTCGGCCGGGCCGGAGTCGATCCGGGTATCGGGGGGTGTAGCGTCGAAGGTGAAGTCGCGGGCGGTGGGGGTGGGATCGGGGTTCCCGGCCGTGTCGACGGCGCGAACCTCGAAGGTGTAGTCGCCATCGGGGAGCGAGCCGAGGTAGTGGTAGTAGTTGTTGTCGTAGTAGAACGCAAAGCAATGATGGAAGGCGGGCGGCGTCCCGCCCTGGGCGAAGTGCCGGCACTCGAAGCTCAAGCCTTCCTCGCTGGAGGAGAACCCGAAGTACAGGTAGCCGGGGGAGGAGTAGGAGCAGTCGTACGGGCCGCAGGTGATCTGGGTATCGGGCGGCTCGGTGTCGACATCGAAGCTGCGGCTCGCCGGCACCGGGTCGATCTTGCCGGCTTCGCCGATGGCCCGCACCTCGAAGGAGTGCTCTCCATCGGGGAGCGGCGCGGTAGTGTGCGGCGAGCTGCAGGCCGAGACGGTGCCGCCGTCCAGCCGGCACTCGAAGCTCGCGGATTCCTCGTCCGAGTGGAAGGCGAAGGTGGGCGTGCTGTCGTTGGTGGGGCCGGAGGGGCCGGAGTCGATCCGGGTGTCGGGAAGGTCGGTGGCGAAGCGTCGCGCATAGACGCCAGAGCCGTCGCCGTCCTGTTCGTCACTTGTCCAGGCGACGGTGAAGCCGCCATCGCCGTCGGGAGCGATTGCCGGCCCGTACTGGCGGCCCGCCGTGGTCAGATTAACCGCGCTTGGGTCCCAGACCGGGTCGCCGGCGGCGTCGAGACGCCGTTCGTAGACGCCGTCCGCGTCGCCCAGTCCGTTGCCCGCCCAGGTGACCGTGAAGCCTCCGCTGCCGTCGGGGGCGATCGCGGGGTTGAACTGGCCTACCGTCGTGGTCGCGTTGACCTGTATCGCGCCACCCAGCGAGGATCCGGCGGCATCGAAGCGCCGCGCGTAGACGTAGTACGAAAAGGGTCCCGGGTAACAGTAATCTCCCGGAGGGCAGATGTACGAAGCTTCTAGTCTGTGCCAGGCGACGGTGAAGCCGCCACTGCCATCGGTGGCGATTGCGGGGTCCCCAAGACCGACCAGGGAAAAGAAGCCACCGGAGCCGGAGCCCACTAAGATCTCGCCGCCCAGCGGGGCACCGGTGGCATCGAAGCGGCGCGCGTAGACGCGCGAGACCGGGAATGTGATTCCTCCCCATTCTTCGTAGCCGGAGCTCGCCCAGGCGGCGGTGAAGCCGCCGCTTCCGTCGGAGGCGATTACGGCCCCGAACTGGTCGCCCGCGGTGCTCGCGTTGACCGCGATCTCCCCGCCCAGCGGTTCGCCGGCGGCGTCGAAGCGCCGCGCGTAGACGTCGGAGCCCGAGCCGTCCTGTTCGTCGCTCGTCCAGGCGACGGTGAAGCCGCCACCCGGGTCGGGGGCGATCGCGGGGGAGTTCTGGTTGCCCGCGGTTGTCGTGTTGATCGCGATCTCCCCGCCCAGCGGTTCCCCGGCGGCGTCGAAGCGGCGCGCGTAGACCCCCGAGCCGTCGCCGTCCTGTTCGTCGCTCGTCCAGGCGACGGTGAAGCCGCCACCCGGGTCGGGGGCGATCGCGGGGGAGTTCTGGTTGCCCGCGGTTGTCGTGTTGATCGGGATCTCCCCGCCCAGCGGTTCCCCGGCGGCGTCGAAGCGGCGCGCGTAGACCCCCGAGCCGTCGCCGTCCTGTTCGTCGCTCGTCCAGGCGACGGTGAAGCCGCCACCCGGGTCGGGGGCGATCGCGGGGGAGTTCTGGTTGCCCGCGGTTGTCGTGTTGATCGGGATCTCGGGCCCGCCGCTCAGCGCCAACGCCGCGCCGGGCGCGAAGAGCAGGATCCCCAGCGCCGCAGCGGCGACGGGCAGCGCGGCACGCCGCACACGGTGACCTAGGCGTCTCCCGTCGTGGTCTAGGCCACCTGGCCGGGTGGCCTTGGCGGCGGCCGAGATTCTGCGAGCTTCGTTCCCGATCATCTGTACTCCTCTCGATCCCTGGGACTCCGTGCATTTGTCGGCTGATCCCAGGACGGGGCAGCGACAGCTTTTCTTCCCGGCCTCATTCTGTTTGCTGGACCGAGCCGCTCGACAACGAAGCTGGGTACCCCCCTCACGAGGGGCAACGGCAGTCCGGGGCAGCTGGTCACGGCCCCCGCCGGCTTACCGCCGCCTTGGCGGTAGCGCGAGGCGAGCGCCCCTTGCTAACCCGTCGCTGCCGCCAGCTCACCCGCGACCCGCTCGGCATACACGCTGGCGCCGAACTCTGTGAACAGGCGATGGGCCTTGCTCAGCTCTTCTCGCCAGGTCCCCTCGTCGTCGCTCTGGCGCGCCAGCTCGGCAAGCTCGACGTGCACGTGAGGTTCGTAGGCCTTCGTTCCCGTGCGACGTATGAGCTCAACCACACGGGCAAGGGCCGCCTCGATCTGGGCGCGGGCATCGGGCCCATCTGTGCCCAACAGCACCCGTGCCTGGGCGATGGTCGCGAACGTCTCCCCGGGGACGTTCCCTTGCGAGCGGGCAATCGCCACGCCCTCGGAGGCCAACCGCCGCGCCCGCTCGTTATCGCCGAGGCCGAGGTGCGCTTCGGCGAGGAACCCGAGGCGCCAGGGCTCGGCCTCCACCGCGGTACGCTGCTCGCGGCAGATTTCTTGTGAGCGCGCGAGCGCCTCGAGCGCCGCTCCCCAGCGTTCCCGCATCACCTCCGCCATGCCCAGAAAGAACCAGGCCCAGGAGCGCGTGAACCAGTCACCAATCCGCTCGGCGATCTCCACCCCACGCCGGGCGTGCGCGAGCGTGGCCCCCGGCTCCCCACCGAAGTAGTTGTGCCAGCAGGAGAAGAAGTGGGTCCAGCCGACCACCTCGGCGTCACCCCGTTCGCGTGCGATCTCCCTGCCGCGGGCGATTTCCCCGCCCCCCCTTCTCCAACTATTGAGGTAGCTGGACGGGGGTCGAGGGCCTCGGAGAGCCTTCCGTGGTTCAGGGTGTGCAGGTGTGCGCGCACAGCCGCACAGGCCCCGACCTCACGGTCCAGGATGCAGAACCAGGCCGACCAGTAGCGGCGAGAGCAGGTAGGCGAGTAGCACGTAGGGCCACATGTAGCCCTTCTCCACGTGCCAGCCTTCCAGGATCTCGGGCACGGGGCGGCGCAGGATGAAGCTGCCGACCCACTCGAAGGCGAGGATCATTGCCAGCCAAAAGCAGCCGGCGTAGAACGATTCCAGCGTCGTGTAGCCGTCGGAGAAGCGCAGGAGAAGGAACGCGAAGACGAGGATGTAGACGATCCGCGTGCTCATCCCGATCTGGTGCGCACGCAAAGCCCCGACCCGCGGCTCGTAGACCAACCTCATCAGGACGAAGTAGTTGACCCCCGACACCAGGATCTCGATGAACCAGACCCGGAAGGTGAGTTCGGCCAGGTGGGTGCTCATCGAGGTGGCGCCCGCAGGGGGTCGCTTGAACTTTGGACCTGGGTCAGCGTCTCGCGGTGCGCCACCGTCAAGACTTATCGCCCACCGCAGCCCAGCGCAACCTTTCGTTCTGGGTACGCACTAGCCTTGCCAGCCAATGGCCGAGGGCGTGATGGGTGATCTGATCGGCGCCGTCGACGCGGCGGCGGCGACCCTCGATGGCCGCGGCTCGCAGATCAAGAGCGAGAGCTCGAGATGGCGATCGAGACGGCACTGTGGGCATCCGGGAGAGAGCCGAGGCGCCAGCACCGGGTCAAGCTCGAGCAGGCCTGTAGCTGGACGGGAGTTGATGGCCCGGAGAGGCTTCCGTGGCGACCGCGTGGACTCTGACCCGTCACACGCGGATCCCTGCCGGGTCTAGGCAGAGGGCCCGGGCAACACCGCACCAAGCCGGCGCAGCACTTCAACTAGCGTCCATGGGCGTGCAACCGATCATCGCCTGGCACTTCACGGATCCCGGTTGCCCGTGGGCTTACTCGGGCCCGGCCCGCGCACGCCCGCCTGACCTGGCGCTTCGGGCCCCAGATCGAATGGCGGCTGGTGCTGATCGGTTTGAGCGAGCCGACCGAGCGCTACGCTGAGCTGGGTTTCACGCTGGCGCAAAGCGCGGCGGGAATGCGCGACTTCGAGAGACGCTTCGGGATGCCATTCGCGATTGGGGCCAAGCCGCGCCTGGCCGCCACATCCCGCGCCTGCCGGGCGATCGTCGCCGCGCGCGAGCTCGATCCGGCGCTCGGCGAGGCGGCGCTGCGGGTACTGCAGTTGATGCAGTTCACGACGAAAGGCTTGCTCGATGAGGACGAGGACTTGTGCAACGCGCTCGCTTCGGTGCCGGGGCTCGACGCGAAGGGAGTGGTCGGGCGGATCGACGATCCCGCCGTGGTCGCTGCCTATGAGTCCGACCGGGCACTCGCTCGCTCGGCCGAGGGTTCGCCGACGCACGCCCAGGGGCGCTCCTCGACCAGCGACGGGCCTGTTCGCTACACGGCGCCGTCGGTGATTTTCGAGCACAGCGACGGCCGCCGCATCGAGGTCGGCGGCTTCCAGCCGTTCGAGGCCTACGACACGGCGCTCGCGAACCTCGATGCCTCACTGGATCGCCGCCCGCCACCCGTGGACGATGTCGTCGCTGCCCTCAATGCCTCCCGGCACGCACTAACGACCGCCGAGGTGGCAGCGGTCTTGCGCCCTTCGGACCTGGTTGACGCCGATCTCCCCGCCGCCGAGAGGCAGCTGACGCTGCTCACGGGGGAGCGCGGGGTCATCTGCGAACCTGCAGGCGACGATGCGCTTTGGCGCATGCCGCAACCGACCGAGGGCACCTCAGGACCGGCCGCATGACGACGGCGCGCGCAACCCGGCTCCCGTGATCTCCTATGAAAGAGCACAGGTGATCTGGAGCCGGAGAGCGTCAAGCTGCTGCTTGCGCCCGCAACTGCACGAGGTTGGCGAGGCCGGGCCCTGCATTCGCGGCCATCCGCCGCCCGGTTCCTGCACCGCGGGAGGGGTAAACCACCCGGCGCCAGGACGGCGCCGGGTGGTCCGGCCTCAGAGCGTCGACTGCGGCGGAGGCTGAGTTGCGGTCCCCGATGCGCGCGCGCGTGGCTCTCTGACGAGGGTGGCGCCCATCGCCAGCAGCCAAACGATGAAGACGAGGAACGCGATAATGCCGAGCGCTCCGTCGGAGGGCGAGAAGACACCGGTCTCGCTGAACGAGGCGACCACCCCGACCACGAACACATAGGCGGCTGCCAGCGCGGTGTAGACGCCAAGCAAGCCGGGAAGCGCCTTCGCCCTGATCGCTAGCACGCCGGCGGCAGCTGCCAGGACGGTGAAGCCGACCAGGAAGAAGAGGTAGCCGAACTCGCTCAGATCCCAGAGAGCCAGCACGGAACCGGCGTCGAGGACGTCCGCGTGGTACACGGCGGCGCCCTGGGCGGCGCTGCCCATCAACCCGCCCGTAGCCAAGGCGACGCCGCCGGCCAGCGCTGCCGCCGATAGTCGCGCGTTGCTCTCGGCAGCACGCAACCGGTAGAAGACGCTGCCCAGGAACCAGAGGAACGCGGCAAGAGCCGCGAACTGCAGCGCGACCGCCGCCTGCATCTCGTTGTGGTTGTCTTGGACATAGGCCTGAACTTCGGCTGCACTGCCATTGAAGCCAGGCGGGCTATCGGTGGGCCCGAAGACCAACGTGAGGATCAGCAGGACGCCAGCGACTACCCCGAACGACGCGCCGACTTTCGGCCAGACACCCTCGGACATAGAAACACCTCCGCGACGAGACAGATGAACAACCCGATCCTAGGCCGGGCCTGATGGTCCGCGCAAGGGGCGCTGGGACTTGCGCCGGGAGCGAGGTCAGCGACAGCGTCGGCGGAATCCCGGCGGCGTTGACCTATCATCCCGTCACCGGTGGCCTGTTGAAGGCCGGCAACGTGCAGGTGCACTGAGGCTGGTAGCTCGCCCGGTGATCGTGGGCTAGCGCAGCTCTCGCATGCCCAGGTCGAGGTGCAGAACCGCCCAGGTTTGACGAGCCGTCAGTCCAACGGTACTCGGTCCGGCCGGACTCTCGTCCGGCGCGCGACTTGCGCTCGGGGCGGCGGCTGTAGCGGCCGAGGACGCGGTCCATCGTCTCCATGGCGGCGGCTACCGCGCCGCTTTGCCCGACCTTGAGTCTGTCGACCGGGCCCGACCGCTGGGGAATCTCAGCCCGGCACAAGTAGACCTCCATCACCCCTGTTTCTCGAAGACGAGGCGGTAGTGGTCCAACAGCTCCCGTTCAAAGCACACGCTGTTGGCGCTCACACCCGACGTGAACGCAAGGCGGAAATCGGAGCTCGTCAGCCAGCGAGGGAGCAACTGAAGCTTGAGCAGCGTCTTCCTGAAACTCGGCGACGCGAACCGCTTGCGCCACTGACGGATCGTCTCGATGTAGTCGAGGCGGCCGCTGGTGCTGGCCACGAGTCGAAAGTGGGGGCTCGCGCCGCTGATGACCTGTTCCTGACCGTTGGGGAGGAAGGAGCCGGGGAACTGGCGTCCCATGAGGGCCAGGTACCACGCATCGGAGTCTCGCGGCGCGTTGATGTCGATCTCCTCGCGGGAAATCATGTTGCGCCCGAACACCATCGTCTGGAGATAGAGCCGACCGCCGTCGGGCAGCAGACTCGCGATCTGGGCGAAAAGACTTCGATAGGTCTCGTCCTGGCGTCCTGCGAGGTGCTCCTCGGGAGAGCAGAAGTGCTCGAAGGCGCCGAGGCTGGCGACAGCGTCAAAGGAGCCGAAGTCCTCGCGCGTGACCTGGCGGGCGTCGTGGAGGCGAACGTCGAGGCCGTGGCGCCGGCATGCCTTCGCCTGCGCGGCGGAGAGGGTGACGCCAACGCCGCTGGCCGAGCGGCTGCGGACGAAGGCGAGCAGCGGACCCCAGCCGCAGCCGAGATCGAGCACGCGCTTTCCCGGTGCGATCCCGATCTGCTCGCACACGTACTCGTGCTTGCGCCGCTGGGCAGCCTCGAGGCTCAGTGAGAAGTCGCCGTCATATTTGGCTCCGCTGAAGTCCGCCAGCTCTCCCAGGCTGAGCCGGAAGACGCGATCGATCAGCGAGTAAGTGAAGTCGAGGTCGTGGCGGTCAGCCATGGCTCGAATCCGAAGTGCTTAGGGGACGCGGGCGTCGGCAAAGGTCACCAGCCGACCGCGCTCCCCGTCCCACAGCTTCAGCCGCACCGCGCGCATGCCATCCCACAGCGAGAGGGTGGGAACGTCGTGACAGATCGGATTCTCGTCGTGTGCGCGCTGCAGGTTGTAGTTCGGGATGCGGGCACTCAGGTGATGGACATGATGGAGCCCGATGTTGCCGGTGAAGAACTGCAGGACCTTGGGCAACTTCAAGTAGGAGCTGCCCTGCAGCGCGGCGGCCGCGTAGCTCCAGTCGCTAGTGTTCTGCCAGTAGGTGTCCTCGAACTGGTGCTGGACGTAAAAGAGCCAGACGCCGGCGCTTCCCGCAAGCATCGCCGTCGGCGCCTGGACGAGCAGGTAGTCGCGCCACCCGACCAACCAGCACAGCCCGCCGATGAGCAGAAGGAGCGCGAGGTTGGTGCCGATAACGCTGCGGCGAATGCGCGGCCGCGCCGCACGCGAGGTCAGTCGCGGCTGGATCACCATCGCAAACAGCGGCCCGAGCCCGAACATCACGAGCGGATTCCGAAAGAGCCGATAGCCGAGCCGCTTGCGCCACGGCAGACCGCGATACTCGGCGACGGTCAGCGTGTGGACATCGCCAACGCCGCGCCGCTCGAGGTCGCCGGCGGTCGCGTGATGGACCGCGTGGCTGTGGCGCCAGCTGGAAAAGGGCGAGAAGACGATCAGCCCCAGCGTCCTGCCAACCCAGGCGTTGGCGCGCTTCGACGGCAGCAGCGAGCCGTGGGCGCAGTCATGAAAGACGATGTACGTGCGCAGCAAGAAGCCGGCGGCGGGAACTGCAATGGCAAGCGTCAGCACGTAGGAGACGTCCAGCGCCAGATACATCAAGACCGAGAGCGCGACGTATGGCACGGCGGACGTCATCAGATCCAAGAGGCTCCGCCCCAGGTGCGGCCGAGCGTAGGGAGCGAGCGCCTCGCGCCAATCGGAATGCTCCTTGGCCAAACCCGATTTGGGCGCTATCGCCGTCGCCGCTACCATCGCGCTCCCCGCTCGCACGCGCTTCGACCGACGAGCCAGCTTGTCGGGGGGCGTGGCGCGCTGCTCACGCAGGCCACCGATAGAGCCACAGCGCCTGGTCGCCGAAAGCGACGTGTCGCTGTCGTGAATGCCCAACCACCGCTCGCAGAGAGATCCTCAAACCGCCTCCAGCATACGCCGTATTCCGTCCTCTGCGCGCTCCGGCGGGGGAAGGTACCGCTGAGCCAATTGTGCAGCCCCAGCTATGCGCCCGTCCGCCTTCTGCCGGAGATGGTGCTTCGTGCCTGTGGAGCCCAGCGCAGTTGCCCCGAGTTGGGGGCGATTTCGCTCAAATTGGTACCCGCTCCGAGGCTGCGGGACGGCATCTGCACTAGCCGGGCACCTCGAGGGCTGATCGGCTCAGGCGCCGGTCCCGTCCACGGGGCCGCCGGTCGCTGAGGCCGTCGGGGCCATGAAGGCACCCACGATCCACAGGATCGGAAAGAAGATCCCGAAGAAGAGCCAGCCGTGGCCGTTTCTGAGCGTCGTCAGGCCGAGCCAAAAAAGAAGGGGGTTATCCCCAGCAGATTGGTTTGACCAGGCATTCCGGCCTCGGCCGACCCGCCCTCCGGGTCTCACCGCCAGGGCTCGACTCCCAGCCGCCTGGCCACCTCCACCGCAGAGCGGATCGCGTCCTCGTGCAGACCGTATCCGAAGTAGCTGCCGCAGTAGTAGGTGTTCTTCACGCCGTTCAGCTCCTCCAGCCGGTGGGTGGTGGCGCAGGAGTCAAAATCGAAGATCGGGGTGCGTAGCACCGTGTCCAGCTCGATCCGATCCTCCCGGATCGGGAAGTTCGGATGCTGCGAGGAGATCAGGTCGCACGTGTCCGGGACCGCAGACTCGAGCCACAGGGCCCCGTTCACCGAGGTCGAGAGGACGCCGTCGCGCCGGCGGTAGAGGAAGGTGTACGGCTGCATGAGCTCCCGCTTCGGGAACGCCGTGTAGTCCCGGTGCACCACCAGCCGGCCGTCCTTGTAGCGCCAGGCCGAGAACAGCTCCCGCTCCAGGGGTGTCGGCGCCTCGAGCAGATCCAGCACCTGGTCGGCGTTGCAGGCGAAGATCACCTTGTCAAATCCGGCCTCGCCACCGTCGGCGAACGCGATGCGGATCCCGTCGTCGTCGCGGCGCACGGCCCGAACCCGGGCATTGCGCACGATCCGGTCCCCGTAGGCCCGCGCCAGGGCGGAAACGTAGCTCCTCGTCCCGCCCGGGATGGTGCGCACAGAATAGAGCGCCTTCGGCGACAGGACATCGCTGTGAACCGCGATCTTCTCGAAGAAGAACCTCGCCGGCCCCTCGAGCACCTCCTCGGGGCTCATCGAGGAGAGGAGGCAGAGCACGCAGATGAAGATCGTCTCCGCGTCGCCGCTAATGCGCGGAAGGAGCCGCAAGGCCTCGCGCACGGTGAGATCTCCGAAGCCTTCCTCCCTTTGGATCCTCCGGGCGGCGGCCAGCCCGCGCCACAGGTCCCAGAAAGGCCGCAGCCGCGAGGGTCGCGGGATCCGCAAGCGCTGGGCGCGAAGCCCCCGAAGGTTGGGCGTGACGTAGATGCCCTGCTGAGTGTCGAGGTCGTGGAGGCTCATGTATCTACCGGCCGAGGAACGGGTGGCGATTCCGAGCTCGGCGAGCAGGCGAAAGAAGTGCTCGTATCCGGCGCGGCCGAACGCGGCCACCGCGATGTCGAGCTGCTGCCCGTCGGAGGCCGTGTAGGTGTAGGCGTTGCCGCCGAGGCGGGGTTCCTTCTCGAACAGCGTCAACTCGAATTCCCGTCGCAACAGGTAGCCGGCGGTGAGCCCGGCGGCCCCAGCTCCGATGACGGCGATGCGTTTGCTCATCCAGCCCCGAGCAAGGTGCTTACGGCGGCCTGCGTCCTGAAGCGAACCCCGACACCGGCCCCGGAGGCGGACATTCCGGGCGCATTCACGATTCGGCTACCGAGCCGACTCGATCTGGCCGTAGTGGCCGTCGTAGCGCATGTAGATCACGTTGCCGCAGCCGCTCGCGGCATCGGTGAAGTACATGAACCGATGGTTGAGGATGTTCATCTCCGCTACCGCGTCCTCGAGTCTGGTCGGCCCGCTCATCCGGCTCTCCTCGTAGACGATCCCAGCGCTCTCACCCGACCAGCCGATCCCGCTCGGTCCGATAACGCCGAGTCGGCCGTCGTCGCGGTGGTACACGACGGCGTCGGCGCCAGTCTCGCGCTCGATGAACAGGTAGAAGTCGTGATCGAGGAGCTCCATCTCCTCAACGGCCTCGGCCGGGGTGAGCGGGTCGGTGGCGAAGGTCTTGCGGCGGACTATCTCCCGCTCCTCCGGCGCTCGCGGGAAGTAGTCAGGACGATCCGTGGCAAAGCTGGAATGCCGCCACTCGCCCGACTTGCGCTCGGTCGGACGGCGGGCCTGGTCGGTGCGACGGTCGACGAAGCTCCGCAGCTGCCGCTCGAGCCGCTGAGTGAGGCTGTTAATCGCCGCGATCGAGTCGAGGTCGGCGACCTTCGCCCGGATCATCGGGCCATTCAGGTCGATCTCGCCCTCGGCCCGGGCGGGGCGCTCGATCCGCGGGTTCGCTTCCTGGACGAGCACCACTCGAGCACTGAGGACGGGGATGTCGACGAGTCGGTCCAGCGCCCCGACCTTCTCCTCCGCGTACTCGCGCGCCTCACCCGGGACGTCGCCTCTCATCGTCACGTCTACCTGAATCATCCCTCCAACTATCCCCGAACAGATGCCGTCCAGGCGAGTCTAGTCACCTCCGGGCGACTGGCGAGGGGTTGCGGGGGCACGCCGATCGCCATAGGGTGGACGCGGTCCCCCTACCAGCGGAGGGCAGCAATGAATGAGGAGACCCTGTACCAGGCGGATGTGAAGGCGCTCACCTGGGGTTGGTGGTTGCTGCTCCTCGGCGGTTTGCTGAGCGTGGTGGCCGGTGTGGTGATCTTGTTCAAGCCCGGCGACAGCCTCGCGACGCTGGCCGTGATCGCCGGCATCTTCCTCCTCGTCGATGGCATTCTCGAGCTAGGCAGCTCTTTCATGCGGAGCACGGCCAACCGCGGGATAGTCGCCCTGTTGGGGGTACTGACAGCGATCGTCGGGGTGCTGCTGATCCGTCACCCGGTTGGCGGCGTCGCCTTCGTCGCCCTGCTGATCGGGCTCTGGCTGATCGCGATCGGCGTGATCCGCTTCGCCACCGCATTCGAGGAGTACGAGCACCGCGGCTGGCACGCTTTCGCGGGGGTCTTGGAGTTGATCGCGGGCATTGTGATCGTCGTCAACCCCGACATCGGCTTCGCGACCCTGGCGATCCTGGTCGGGATCGGCTTTATCGTCAACGGGATCGGGATGACCGCCCTTGGCTGGGGGATGCGGGGGGTCAGGCGGGAAGCCGCGGGCCCGGCCTGAAGCGCCCCCAGCGCTAATAGATGATCGCGCCGTTGGACGCGGTGTTGCCGCTGGCCGCGCTCGGCGACTCCCGCACGCTGCTCGAGGGCGGCTTGATCTTGGTCCTGGCGGCGGCGGCACCGCTGGTCGCCCAGGTGCTCCGAATGCCATCCATCCTGCTGCTTCTGGCGCTGGGATTCGGGGCGGGTGCGATCGGGACGCTCGATCCCGACGCGCTGCTCGGCAACGAGGTGGTCTCCGCGATCGTCTCGATCTCGGTCGGCGTCATCCTCTTCGACAGCGGGCTCGACTTGAGGCTCAGCGAGCTGCGAGGGGCCGTCCCCCGCGTCTACCGGCGTTTGGTGACCCTTGGGATAGCCGCTACCTGGGCGGTGGGCACGATCGCGTCCCATCTTCTGTTCGACCTCTCCTGGCAGGTGGCGCTCGTGCTTGGGGCGGTGCTCGTCGTCTCCGGCCCCACCGTGGTCGGGCCATTGCTCGACTTCATCCGTCCCTCGAAGACCGTGAGCACGGTGCTGAAGTGGGAGGGCACGCTCGCCGACCCGCTTGGCGCGACGCTCGGAATCCTCGTATTTCAGGCGGTTCTCGCCGGCCAGGTGACCCCCGGCAGGGAGATCCTCGAGTTCCTGCTCAGCATCGGAGTCGGTGTCGGGCTGGGCCTTATCGGGGCGGCGGTCGCTCTCGTGTGGGGGCGCTGGTTTAAGCCGAACGAGTCACAGGCCGTCACCGGGATCCTGATGATCGTCGTCTCCGCGGTGGTGGCAGCCGATCTCTTGCGTGACGACTCCGGGCTGATCACCCGGACTCGTCATCGGCATCGTCCTCGTCAACAGGCCTTTGCGGAAAATCCTGCCTCAGGGGATGATTGTCGAGTCGGCGAAGTTGGTCCGAGCCTGGCGTGACCGGATCGCCACCACCGCGACCTTCCTGATCGGAATCCTGTTCATCATCCTCTCGGCGCGGGTATCGCCTCAGGACATCGGCGATATCGGCTGGGCCTCCGTTCCCTTCGTCGCGATCCTGGTTCTCATCGCCCGGCCGCTGGCGGTCTCGCTATCGGCGCTTGGCTCAACCCTGAAAGTCAACGAGCGGGCGCTGATCGCCTGGATGGCCCCTCGCGGCATCGTCGCGGCAGCGACCTCGTCCACGTTCGCGCTCGGACTGACCGAGGCAGGGGTCGGCGGCGGGGCGGAGAAGCTGATCCCGATCACCTTCGTGGTGATCGTCGGGACGGCACTGGTCTACGGACTGTCCGGCCCGTACGTGGCTCGGGCGCTTGGCGTTTCCAGCGCCGGTTCGGGCGGAGTGCTCCTGATCGGCGACTCCGTCGTCGCGCGCGCGATCGCACGCGCGCTACAGAACCGGGAGGTGGTCGCCGTGATCTGGGCCGGCAGCGATAGGCCCGCTGAGGCGGCCGAGGCCGACGACCTCATCGTCTTCCGCGGCGACCCCACCGCAGCCTTCAAGGCAGAGCGCCCCCCTGAGCTCGATGGCATCGAAAACGTGTTGGTGGTGACCGACGACGATGGCGTGAACGCAATGGTCGCGGCCGATCTCGCCGAGTACTACGGCAGGGCGCACGTCTATCAGCTGGCGACCGGCAAAGACGACGAATCGGGGTTCTACGTCAGGGCGCAGGTGCTGTTCGACGCCTTCGCCGCCTACGACGAGTTGGCGGCGCGCTTGGAGCAGGGAGCAACCGTCACCGGTGCGAAGGCGCAAGCGAGCGCTCACGCAGACCTTGGCGAGGGGGCGATCCCGATGTTCGTACTCGAGGCCGGAGCGGGGCTTCGGATTCTCGCCGCCGGCGATGACCCCTCCCTCTCCCCGGGAGACGAACTGATCGGCCTTGCCCCTGCCGACAGGGCGGGGTTCAGCTCGGATCCGCCCGGCTAACTTGCCGATACCGCCAGCTCTGCCCCGATCCGCTCGGCGCCAGCGATTACGCCGAGCGGATCGGGCCGTTGAAGCGCCTTCTCGGTGAGGCCGCGGTCGATGAATGCTCCAGGCAGGCACGCCTCGATCCTCATCGAGCTCATGCCGATGCCCCCGTCGGCGCTGACCTTGGCTGACAGCCAGCAGTCAGCTGCGACTTACCAAGGCCGGGATCGCCAACCAGCAACGTGATCTCGCCGCGTGCCGCCCTGCCGGCCCAGATCCAGCTCAGTTGACGCCGCTCGATTTCTGAGAACGGCCGAAGGGCGATCTCACCGGTTGGGGCGTCGCCCTTCTCGTAGCGGCCCATGCTTCGAGCGATCTTCCGCACCTCTTCCGGGGGGAGAGGCGGATCGCAAATCTCCTTATTCATGCCTTCGAGGAAAGCGCCGATATCAGCAACCTCGAAGCCCGCGTTTCGCAGGCGCCCGCTGATGCTGGCCAACCCATCGTTTCGCTTGCCTCTGCGAAATTGGGCGCCAGCAACTCGCGCTCGGCGCGTCTCTTTCGACTTGCTGACGATCTTCAACCACGCCTTGGGCAACTTCAGGATCGCGGCGTGTGGGTCGCTCCATTCGTAGACGCCACCCGATTCGTGAACGCTGGGCGGGGCGACCACGTATCCGTTGGCCTTCACGTCGACGCCTGGACCGATCTTCTTCACGAACCCCCGCTTGTCGCCGGGGTGCTCGAAATAGAGATGTCTCCCCCCGCCGCCGGTCCTGACTTCAAGCGTGGGCGGTAGCTCGCCATGCTGCTTGATCAGCTCGGCAAGCGTCTCATCGCCGCCGTCTCGCGGATCGATGTCAAGGACGAGCAGGCCAGAGACATCGCAGGAGACCCCGATGTTCGCCTTGGGGGTCTCGACCACCAATCCGCGACCTGACCTGCATCGGTCGTGGCGTCGTCCTTGCCTCTGCTCGTAGCCGGTCGTTTAGACCGAACGCCGAGGGGATGGACATGCCAATCCTTCTCGATGTATTGCTCGGCTGCCGCTCGAAAGCGGAAAAGGGGCTTATCTGGTTTCGCGGACATGTGACCTCCTCTGGTCAGATGTCCCGCTCCGCCAAGTCGCCCTTAGGGCAACAAGTTGGTCGTCCTCGACGCGCCTCTTGCTAGTTGATCTGCGCGTCCAGTTCCGCAGTACGTCTGCGTGGACGTATTCGGTTGCGGTTCGGACGGTAGCACGACCTCGCCGACGTTCAAATCATAAATTTGAAGGCCGCAATGACCGCTGGCTGCTAGCTGGCCTCCGGATCGCGATCCACGACGTATAGACGCCGAAATGGAAGCAGCCGCTTCCACTCAGAACTGAGCTTCTCGTAATTGTCGAGCACCAAATCGACGAACTTGTTGCCGTTGACCAACCGTAGGTCTTGGCGCGTACGTCCAAGATGGACCGCGTCCTTCGAGAAGGTGCCGAGCGTGACGAACAGCCCTAGCTCGGATCCCCCTGGAGCAAGAGAACCAGTGAGCTTTTGGACCTCTGGAGCACCAATGCTGCCGACGACGCGCTTGCACTGGACCTTGATGATCGGCGGCTCTAGGCCGAAGGGGTCTCTATGAGCAATCACGTCTACTCCCCCATCACCGCTGGCCTGGGTCACCTGAGTCCGATACCCAAGAGCCTCCATCAGGTGGGCGACAAAGTGCTCGAACCTGGGGCCGTCGAGTTCCTTGAGCAGCGTCTCGATGACAAAGTCTCGGGTGTACTCCTCAATGCGTTCGGCGTTTGGCTCATCCTCGGCCTGTGCCGTGGCCTCGTCCGCTGACACCGCTCCCGGGGACTCGGCTGGAGACGAAGCTGGACCAGCGTCACCTTCGATGAAGTCGATGAACTCCTGGTCATGATTCTTGACCCGGAACAAGGTGACCGCCGAACCGACCTCGTAGCGAGCCCCCTTTGAGAACTCCGCTCGCGGTATCCCGGTTTTCAGCCAGTCGACCTTGCGTCGGTTCCGATGGAGCGCGGCCGAGGCGTCGTAGTAGTAGTCCCCCTTTATGCGGCCGAAGTTGAGCGTGCTGTCCGGCTTATAGGGGTAGATCACGAGGTCGCCCGGTTCCATCTCGAATCTGAACCGCAGAAAGACTCCCGCCCAAACAGGAATGGCACCGGGCTTGGCGTCTGGGTAGGCCTCGGCTACTCGTTTCTTCAATTCGTCCTTGTCCGGGCCGATGTCGGTGAGATCGCCCATCTCGGGCCAGCCGATGCCAACGAAGCCGTTGCCAACCAAATCGAGCTCCGGGCGATCGTTATGGATGCCCCACACCGTCATGGGTCAAGCCTATTCCGACCTTCGAATTCGGCGCTGCGTCCTCAGATTTGGCTGAAGATTTGCTGAATCGTTGCTGAGCTGATTTTTTGCTCTTTATAAAGCCAAAAATTAGGCTATAATCCTTTTGCTGCCGGTTAGCAGCCGGTTAGCTGACGAAAACTCGAACCAAGGAGAGCAGCAGGAATGCATTTTTGGCTGAAGTCGATCGGCGCGGCAGATCACATGCTCAACAAGAACTGGCTGGACGACCGCTACGACCTCCTCGACAGAATTCGATTCGCCGCGAACAAACGCCCAAGCGGAGTCTCCCGACACGATCGCCTAGTGCTCTACGCGGCGGGATGGGAGTGCTTCTACGGAATTGCGATTGTTGAGTCGGCCGAAGCAACTGAGGATCTTGGCGAGGAGCGGTGGCCGTGGGTCTTGGACGTAAAGGTTCCGCTTGTCGTCCCGCGTCTTGATCTTGCCCCCTCTCTCGACGAAATGGATGTCGCGACCACTTCGGTCCGACAGCAGTCGCATATTCGGCTCACCCAGGCGCAGTTCGACAAAGCTGTAGCCGCTCTTGTCGGTCTCGTTGCGTAACGACTGTCGGGTCGCGGCCCGCCCCCCCGTGATCCGCGGCCCTGGATAATCCGGGCATCCCGGGGCGGTAGCTCAGTTGGTCAGAGCACGGGACTCATAATCCCTTGGTCGCTGGTTCGAGTCCAGCCCGCCCCATCCCAATGCTCGCTTGCTCGAGGTGGTATCGCTGCTGGCTCTCGCGCATTGCGATAGCGAGCCGACATCGGCGAGCAACGCTCGCCGCTTGACGCGCACCTATCGCCGCCGATCGGCACTTAGCGCCTTCGAGGCCCGCGCGCCGTTCTTCGCGAGCTCGTCGGCAACTCCGTTCTGCGCCCTGGAAATCCGAGCGAACCTGACCCCCCCTGGATACCGGGCCTTCTGCGCTTCGACCTCTTCCTTGAGCTGGATCAGGTGCTCGGCCCGCGCACGCGATGCCCCAGTGAGGTGGCCGACGACCACCGCCGAGTCCATCCGCACGTAAGCCGACGTCGCGCCCGCGTCCGCCGCGGCCCGCAGCGCGTTCCGAACCGCCATGTACTCGGCTTCGTTGTTCGTCGCGTCGCCGAGCGCTTCCGAGCTGAGCAAGTGCACGCCGCCCATGCCCACGACGACGTACCCCGCCCCGGCGGGACCGCCGTTCGGCATGGCAGCACCGTCGCTCCAGATGTAGACCCTCATTTCTGTCTCCATTCGATCGTCACGCGATCGGGACGGAAACTACCGTAGGGCTCAGGGGACATTCGCGAACGCTGGCCCAAACGACGTTCTGGGCCCCACTCTGCAAAATGGTCCGGAGCGGGCATCTCTCGCGCGCCTGAGGAGACGCTCGCTTCCGCGTGAAAGCGTGAACGCTTGGCCGATACCTAATCCTTAGGACCAGGCTCCAAGAGATCGCCTATTCTGCTGCCGAAAGCCGGGGTTCGAAAGTCGTCCGGCCAACTCCATATGGAGCAGCCGCAGAGACTCGAAACCCCGCTCCTCAACTCGGATGAAGCCGCCAAGCTGCTGAATGTCCCCCGGGCCACGCTCTACGAACTGGTCCGGTCGCGGGGCCTCCCCCATGTCCGAATCGGGGAGCGAGGATTGCGCTTCACGCGCGAGGACCTCCAGGAATGGGTGCGCCAGAACACCTACGGCAATCGGAGCCGCGCCTCGCAATGACGGCTAACTGACGGCAACCGCCAATCGAGGAAATCGACAGAGAACGAAAAAAAGGCCCCATTTCCGGGGCCTTTTCCTATAGCGGGGGCGGGATTCGAACCCGCGACCTTCGGGTTATGAGCCCGACGAGCTACCTGACTGCTCCACCCCGCGGCGGTCCGTCCATGCTAGCAGCGTGCGGCTGCTGGGGCAGGGGAATCCCCGCGCCGGTGCAGGGTAAATTGGGAGATCGACGTGCCGGGCCGGACGCCGCCCGCGCCGCGGAGCGGCGCGCTCTAAAGTGCCCGGCCCCCGATGGCTAGCGCTCCGCACAGAGTCGCCGTGATCGACGTCGGCACCAACTCGACGCGGCTGCTGATCGCCGACGTGACCGACGGCCGCATCCGCGAGGTCGAGCGGCAGAGCCGGGTGACTCGGCTCGGGCGGGGAGTCGACCTCTCCGGGCAGCTCTCCGACGAGGCGATCGATGCCGCCTGCGAGGCGATCGGCGACTACCTCGCGCTGTGCCGCGAGGACGACGCCGAGGAGATCGCCGCGATGGCCACCAGCGCCGTTCGCGATGCCTCGAACGGCGCCGCCTTCGTCGCCGAGCTGCGCGAGCGGTTCGCGCTCTCGGCGCGAGTGCTCGACGGCGAGCAGGAGGCGCGCCTCACCTATCGCGGCGCCACCGCGGAGCGACCGCCCGACGGGCCGACCCTGGTGATCGACATCGGCGGCGGCTCGACCGAGCTGATCGTCGGCACCGGCAGGGAGATCGCCTTCCACGCCTCGCTGCAGGCGGGGGTCGTCCGCCATACCGAGCGGCACGTCTCCGACGATCCCCCGACGGCCGCTGAGCTGGAGGCGCTCGCGGCCGATGTGCGGGCGCTGATCGCCGCCTCGCTCGCGGGCCACGCCGAAGCGCGGGCGACCGCCGCAATCGCCGTCGCGGGCACGCCTACCTCCCTCGCCGCAGTCGAGATGGAGCTCGAGCCCTACGACCCGAGCCGCGTGCACGGCCATGTCCTCTCCCTCGCGACGATTCAGCGACTGCTCTCGCGCTTCGCCTCCGTTCCGCTCGCCGAGCGCGTTGCGATTCCCGGCCTGCACCCCGATCGCGCCCAGACGATCATCGCCGGCGCCGTCATCCTGATCGAGGCGATGCGCGCCTTCGACCTCGACAGGGTCGAGGTGTCCGAGCACGACATCCTCTACGGAACGGCTCTTCAGGCAGCCGCCGATTGCGGATAACCCACATGAACGGCTCCGTGCCAAACCCGTGGGACCCGGTGTACAGGTGGGTTTTCCGAGTCCTTACAGATGGGCAAACGCACCGCTCTAACCACTAAAAGTTGGTAGTAGCTTGCTACCGAATTATTAGTAGGCACAAATCCCGCACCTGGACAAATCGGATAGCCGGCCGCATAATCCTCCCCATCGGGGACGAGGTGAGGGCGAAAACCCCATCCTCAACCCGACTATAGGGTTCGGGCGATTGCCGCATTATGGCGCCTCCCGCCGTCCGATCCCAACGAATAAGCACTGGTCCCTGGAGACGTACCCCTGCCCGTCCTAAGGGGCCAACTTGAATCGGCCGCCAGCGATGGCGGTCGATTCTCGTTCGGGGCCGGTGCGATGGCCGGCCGGCAGATCGGCCGGCGTTCCGCATTCTCAAGCCAGATTCGACTTCCGCGGGTAGACGACTTCGGGGTCGGTCAGGACGTTGACCAGGGTCGGCCGGCCCGACTCAAAGGCCCGCTCCAGAACCGGCCGCAACTGCTCGGGGTCGCTCACCACGGCCCCCTCGCAGCCGAGCGCTTCGACCACCTTCTCGTAGGGCGTCTCGGGCCGCAGCTCGGCCGCCACCGAGTATCCGTAGAGGAACTTCATCGGGTGGTGCTCGAGCGCCCAGATGCCGTTGTTGCCCATCACGCCGACCACCGGCAGACCGTGACGCGCCAAAGTGTCGAACTCCATGCCCGCGAAACCGAAGGCACCGTCGCCGAGCAGGAGGCAGACCTGCCGATCGGGGTGGGCGAGCTTCGCTCCGAGCGCCTGGCCGGGCCCCGCGCCGAGGCAGCCGAACGGTCCCGGGTCCATCCAGCAGCCCGGCTCGTAGGTCTCGACGAAGCGACCGGCGTAGGAAACGAAGTCGCCGCCGTCGCCAACCACGATCGCGTCGCGGTCCAGCACCTCCCCCAGCTCGCGATAAACGCGAACCGGGTGCAGCGGCGAGCGGGGATCGTCCAGCTCCTCCCGCTCGGCGGCCCGCCGCTCCGCCTCGACCGCGCGCAGCTCCTCGAGCCAGGCGTCGCTGCGGCGCACCGCGCCGGCGAGCGACTCGCGGATCGCCGCCAGGGTCGGTGCGACGTCGCCCACCAGGTCGACCTCAGGCGCCCGGTTGGCGGTGAGCGCGTTGGCGGCCGCGTCGAGCCGGATCAGCGTCGTCTCCTCGCCGAAGCTGCCGCCGAAACCGAGCCGGAAGTCGATCGGGACCCCGACCACGAGGACCACGTCGGCACCCTTCAGGCCGGCGCCGCGCGCCCGGCTGAACGCCAGCTCGTGATCGGCGGCCAGGCAACCTCGGCCCAACCCGTTGAGGAAGACCGGGATGCCGAGCGCCTCGGCCAGCTCCTTCAGGTCCTTCTCGCCGCGGCCCCAGTAGAGGCCGGTCCCGGCCATGATCGCCGGCCGCTCCGCACCGGCCAGCAGCGCCGCCGCCCTCTCGACCCCCTCCGCCGGCGTCGGCTCGTCCGCAGAGGCGTCAGGAATCCCCGCCTCCGCCTCGCTGAACACGACATCGAGCGGGTAGTCGACGAAGGTCGGGCCGCTCGGCGCGGCGAGCGCCAGGTCAAGGGCCGCCGCGGTCCGCGCCCCGATCCGCTCCGCCTCCTTCACCGTCTCCGCCGACTTGACGAGGGGCGAGACGAAGGGCAGGTGGTCGATCTCCTGCAGCGAGCCCGCCCCCCAGCGCAGCTCCGGGGCCCGCCCGCCGAGCACGCAGACCGGCGAGCCGTTCGCCTGGGCGCCGGCGATCGCGCTGACCCCGTTGGTCACCCCCGGGCCGGCGGTCAGCGCCGCCGCCCCGAGCCGCCGCGTCGCCTTCGCGAACCCCTCGGCGGCGAACACCGCCGACTGCTCGTGCCGCACGTCGACGATCTCGATCCCCTCCGCGCGGCAGCCGTCGTAGATCGAGAACAGGTGCCCGCCGGAGAGCGTGAACAGGTGGCTGACCCCGCGTGACTTCAGCGCCTTGGCGACTATGCGCCCTCCGTGCTCCACGGGGCGAGCCTATGTCAACCGACTAGCGAGCGTCACGATCCGAGCGAGCGGCGGAATAATGAGGACGCCCGGGTGGCGAAACTGGCAAAAGCGGCGCACTTAAAATGCGCTGCCCCTTCGGGGGCTTGCGGGTTCGAGTCCCGCCCCGGGCACTTTCGCTGAGAGGGCCGGCGGGGCGCCGGCGGGACGGGTGTTCGGCGCGGATAAAGGCTGAGTAAAACTTTGTCCGGACCGCAACTACGTCGTTGGTACGGTGTCCCTTGGTTTAAGAAGACGAAGCCATCCCACAACGCCTTCCCTGGAGAGTGAAGCTTGGAGGCATCGGCTCTAACCCACGCCAGCCAGCACGGGCTTCTAGCCCGCCGCTCACCGTTGCTCAGGCTGCAGGGGGACGAGCGGCTGATCGCGATGGCGAGAAAGGGCAACGCAGGCGCCTTCGAGACGATCGTCGACCGCTACCAGGGTCGCCTGCTGGGCTTCTGCCGGCAGATGCTGGGGTCGACCGAGGACGCCGAGGACGTCCTCCAGGAGGTCTTCGTCAACGCCTACCGGGCGATGCTCGCCGACGATCGCGAGATCAACCTGCGGCCCTGGCTGTACCGGATCGCCCGCAACCGCTGCCTCAACCACCTCCGTAAACCGACCGCCGACGCCCAGGAATCGATGGACATGGTGCCGGTCGTCGAGGCCGCCTCGACCGCCGAGAAAGTCCACAACCGAGAGGAGTTCCGCCAGCTCCTCGACGATGTCGGCAAGCTTCCCGAGACGCAGCGCTCGGCGCTGCTGCTGCGAGAGATGGACGCGATGTCCTACGAGGAAATCGCGGCCGCGATGGAGACCAGCGTGCCGTCAATCAAGTCGCTGCTGGTGCGGGCGCGGATCTCCCTCGCCGAGGCGAGCCAGGCGAGACAGCTGACCTGCGGCGAGGTCCGCCTTGAGCTGGCCGAGGCGGCCGAGGGCCTGCGCAAGGTCGCCGGCCCGGTGCGGCGGCACGTGCGCGACTGCGAGGAGTGCGCCGACTTCCGCTCCCAGGTCCGCTCGAACGACAAGGTGCTGGCGGCGCTGTTCCCGGCCGGGGCGTTGGTCGCGCTGAAGGGCTTCATCGTCTCCAAGCTCGGCTTCGGCGGTGCCGGAGGCGCCGCCGGCAGCACCGGCGGCGGCGCAGCGGCGGGAGCCGGCGCGGGCGCCACCGCTACCGCGACGGGCGCGGTTGGCAGCGTCGGCGCAGCGATCGGCGGCGGCGGCGCAGCTAGCGGGATCGGCGCGGTCGGCGGGGCGGTCGGAACCAAGGCCGTGGCCGGCGTCGTCACCGCTGCGGTGATCACCGCCGGCGCGGTGGAGGTCAACCGACAGGCCGACACCACTCCAGCCAACCCCGTCCCGAAGAGCGCCGCGCCCGCCCGCATCTTCAAGCCCACCTCGCCCGCGATCGCTCAACGGCACGCCGCTGCGCCGCAGCCGACGCCCCAAACTGCCGTGACGCCGGTGCCCGCCCCGCAACCCGAATCCACGCCCCCGGCGCCCGCCCCGGCTCCGGCCGCGCCCGCCGTGGAAGCGCCGTCGAGCAACGAAGCCGCCGGGCAGTCGAACACGAGCGAAGAGAACGACGAAACGGCGACGGCGAAAGAAAAGGCCACCAAGCTGACCGGGGCCAAACCGCCGACCGGCACCGCGGGGGCGCCGACCGGCAGCGAAACCGTCGTCGTCACGGTAGGCGGCCCGGCGCCACCGGCCGAAGGCACCCCCCCACCGAGCGAATCGGCGCCGCCGACCGAAGAAACGGCGCCGCCCGCCGAAGAATCCGCGCCGCCGGACGAATCGAGCGGCGACAGCACGGAAGCGTCGGCCCCGCCTTCCGAAGAAGCCCCCGCCGAAGGGTTGAACACCGGCCGGGGTCCTAACCGAGGCCGATCACCTTGAGGCGGCGCATCAGGCAAGTGCCCGCGAACTCACGCGTGTCGGCCAGCGAGTAGCCGAACCGTTCGAAGTCGTCGTCATCCGGCGCCCAGGGCGGCGAGAGCACCCCGTCCGCGACCGGCAGCGCTTCCTCCAGGGTGCGCTGGATCGCCTTCTTGCAACGATCCTCCTCGCGCGCCTTCTCGCGCAGGAAGACCGAGCCGAAGGCGACGTGGCGGTGCTCGTCGCGCGCAACGTTCTGGAAGCCCTCGACGAAAGCCGGCAGCGTCCCTTCGCGCTCGTTGTAGTCCATGATGAAGTGCTGCCCGGTGAGCGCCAGCATCCCCTCGATAACCATGTGGTAGAGGGTCACCGCCTCGACCAGCGCCTCGGTGTCCTGCGGCTCGGCCGAGAGGCGATCGGTGCGCTCCTTCAGCATCCCGTCGAACAGCTGGCCGAAGTTCTCGTTGAGGTGCTCGGAGGTCCGCTCGAGCATCTGCGGGAGCCCATCGACGTCGAGCACGCCGACCTCCCTGTAGAAGCGCTCGAAGAAGCGCACATGGCGCGCCTCGTCGGCGATCTGCGTGCAGAGGAAGATTTTCTGATCCTCGGTCGGCGCGGCGCGCATGATTGGCCCCAGCTCCTCGGCGACCCTCTGCTCGCCGATGAAGAAGGCGGAGAGCCCGTACATCCGCTGGAAGCGCTCTTCCTCGTCGAAGCCCAGCCAGTCCTCCCGGTCGCTGCTGAAGTCCAGCTCCTGCGTCTGCCACTGCTGTCGCTCCCATAGCGAGTAAAGCTCCTCGTAGGTGAGCAGCTTGACGTCCGCCGTACGGTCAGCCGCCTCGTTCAGGGCGGGGTCTGCGGTCGCCTGGAAGTCGGCCCGCTCGGTCCTCGATTGCGTCCGGATTGCCTCTTTGGCTTCCATCTGTCTGTGCCTCTCTTCGGCTCGGCGCTGGGGAAGAGGCGAGCCTAGCAGCGCGACTGGCCGGCCAGCCAGTCGCGTGACCGCGCTACAGCGAGTGCGTATCGCCGGGCTCCAGCAGGACCACCTGCGAGGAGGTTTGAGCCTCGACGTCCGCCTTGAACGCGCTGCTGTCGGTCTCGATCGGCGGGAAGGTGTTGTAGTGCATCGGGGTCACGGTCGGCGCCCCTAAGAAGCCAGCCGCGACGACGGCATCGTGACGGTCCATCGTGTAGTGGCCGCCGATCGGCAGCAGGGCGACGTCGACCGGATTGCGCTCGGCGATCAGCTTCATGTCGCTGAACAGGCACGTGTCGCCCGCGTGGTAGACCGTCTTGCCGCCGATCTCGATCAGCAGCCCGGCGGGCACGCCGATCACGGTGCCGCTGGTCGGGCTGAAGGGGGACTCGGAGGAGCCGGGGATGGTGTTCGTGTGCCAGGCCGGGACCAGCTTCACCCAGCCCCAGTCGAACTCGATCGTGCCGCCCAGGTTCGGGTCGTAGACGCTCTCGATCCCCTGCTCTTCGAGCCATTTGGCCAGCTCGACGATCGCCACGCACTCGGCGCCGGTCCGCTTCACGACGGAGACCGCATCGGCGACGTGATCGGCGTGGCCGTGGCTGATCGCGACGTGGGTCGGCTCGACCTCCTCGGCGGTCGCCACCGCGGCGGGGTTGTTGGGCTTCAGGAACGGGTCGACCAGGACGGTGGCGGCCCCCGCGCTCAGCTCGAAGCACGAATGGCCGTGGAACTTGATCTCCATCTTCAGCTCTCTCTTTCGGTTCGCTCGCTCTCGTTCTCGGTCAGCTCCTCCTTCAGTGCCCAGCCGACCGCGACTCCGACCATCATCCCCATTCGCGCCTCCTCGGCGAGCAGGGTGCGCAACGCGGCGATCCGCTCCTCGGCGTCGGGGACGGTGGCCGCCCTCAGCGTCTCGGCCTCGTGCGACTCGCCGAACCAGCCGCCCTCGGCGAGCGCCCCCGCGAGCAGCCGCTGCAGCTGCGGCGCCGCTCGGGCGACGACCGTCTCCGCCTCAGCGAAGCGCTCCGCCGAGGCAAGCCGCTCGATCGCGGCCTCGAGCCGCTCTTCGTCGGGAAGCATCGGCCCGAGCTTAATCCGAGCCGCGCAGCGCCGCAGCGGCGAGTCCCGCGAGGCCGCCGACGGCGCCACCGGCCAGCCCCGCGAAGACGTCGGCGGTCGACTCGAAGATCGGCAGCGCCAAGAGGACGGCGGCAGCGACGGCGACCCCGATCGGGTCGTACTCCTGGTCGATCGCGTGGTGGGCCTCGTGGCGGCGGATCGCGAACCAGGCGGCGACCGCCCCCAGCGCCATCCCGTTACCGCCGGCGATCACGGCGATGTCCCCCTGGGCACTGGCGACGGCGCTCGCCGCCAGCATCCCGAGCGAGCCGCAGGCGAGCAGCAGGACACCGGTGGCGATGCTGCCAAGCCGCCTCTCCACACCGATCGCGAAGATCGCCAGGCCGACCGCGACGACGAACAGGTAGCCGACGTCGGAGTAGGCGAAGGGCGCGGTGAGGAAGCGCCACCACTCGCCCCCAACCGGAACCGTCAGCCCGCCCAGCGTCGCCAGCGACTCGCCGCTGGCCTGCTGGGCCAGAAGCAACGCCGCGGAGCCCAAGATCGCGGCGAGGGTGGCGTAGGGGCCGTGGGCGGCGATCGCGCGGCGCGGGATCCGGATGCGGAACAGCCGGCCGGCCGGACCGCGGCGCGGCCTCGCCTCGAGGCCACCGTCGCGACGTTCGAGACGCGGCGCCCGCTTGCGCAGCCTGGCGCCGCAGTAGGGACACTCGGTGACGTATGGACTGACCTCCGAACCGCAGTTCTTGCAGATGACGCTGAGCTCAGTCTCGCTCATGGTGTTTCGAGGATAACCGCCCAGCCGCAAGCGCTCGCAACCCGGCGGCGATGAGGCTCGCGACCGGGCGCCGGTGGCATACTGCGGGGACACCGATCTTCGAGGAGGAATCAGCGTGGAGTTGAAGAGCCTGACCGAGCAGAAATCGCTTCTCGCAGAGCTGGCGCCCGGAAAACGCACCCGACTGCGCCGGCTGCTGTTCGAGTTCGGGCCCGGAAACGGGGCCCTGATGCTGCTGCCCATCGACCAGGGCATCGAGCACGGGCCGCGGGACTTCTTCCCCAACCCGGCGTCAAAGGATCCCGACTACCAGTTCCGGCTCGCCGCCGAGGCCGGCTACTCCGCCCTCGCCTGCCAGATCGGGATGGCGAGCAAATACTACCCCGACTACGCGGGCCAGGTTCCGCTGATCCTCAAGGTGAACGGGAAGACCGACATCCCCTCCTCTGCCCACGCCCTCTCGACCTGCAATGCCAGCGTCGAGGACGCGGTGCGGCTCGGCGCCGACGCGGTCGGCTACACGCTCTACGTCGGCTCGCCGCGCCAGGACGAGGATCTTGCCCAGCTTCGCGGCGTGCGCGAGGACTGCGAGCGCTACGGGATGCCGCTGGTGATCTGGGCGTACCCGCGCGGCGAAGCGGTCGACGCCAAGGGCGGCCACGTTTCCTTCTACGCGATCGACTATGCGGCGCGGCTGGCAATGGAGATGGGCGCCGACGTGGTGAAGCTCAACATGCCGAAGATCGACCCGGAGAAGGACAAGGACGCCCCCGCCCCCTACAACGAGATGGAAGTCGACGAGGCGGAGGCGATCCGCCAGTGCGTCGCCTCAGCCGGGCGAGCGCTGGTCGTCCTCTCGGGCGGCTCCAAGGTCGACGACGAGACCGTGCTGACGCACTGCCGCGAGATCATGGAGGCGGGCGGCAGCGGGGTGATCTTCGGCCGCAACGTTTGGCAGCGCGAGTGGAGCGAGGCGCTGGAGATCATCGCGCAGATCAAGGAGACGTTGCTGTCGTCCGTGCGACGGATCCCGTAGGGCCCATAGCCCGCTGACCCGAGAGCTCCCCCATCGGGCTCTCGGGGGAGAGAATTCGCCGCCACAGCCTTTACTTCCCATGCGGCGGCATTGGGCTGGCAGTGCGGTTCTGCTCCTCGCGGTCCTCTTCCTCGTTCTCCGTCCATGGGAGCGGGATCCCCACGAGGGGCCGGCCGAAGCGGTCGTGCCGGTAACGCGGGTGATCGACGGGGACACGATCGAGGTGCGGATCGGCGGCGGCGTCGAGGACGTGCGGCTGATCGGGATCGACACGCCGGAGACGGTGAAGCCGGGCACGCCGGTGCAGTGCTTCGGGCCCCGCGCCTCGCATTTCACGAAACGGCTGCTCGAAGGACGGCGAGTACGTCTCGTGTTCGGCGCCGAGCGGCGCGATGCCTACGGGAGGCTGCTGGCCTATGTCCGCCTCGGACGCCGCCTGGTCGAGGCGGCGCTGGTCCGCCGTGGGCTGGCCCGCTCGCTGACGATCCCGCCGAACGACAGCTTCGCGCCGCTCTTTCGGCGCCTCGAGCGGCGCGCCGCGCTGGCCGGGCGCGGCCTCTGGGGCGCCTGCCGGCCGTAACGATCGTCACTTTCGAGCCCCTGCAACAAGCCATGCAGCTCTGCTACCGTCCCGCCGATGCCGTCCGGGGCCACCCCCTCGATGAGGATGCGACAGAGCATCTCCCAGTTCGAGGTTGCATTCGAGCAGGAGACGAGCTTGGAGCGCCGCCGCCGCGAGCAGCTGCGCCGCCGTGCCGCGAGCCGCTCGCGGGCCCGCCGCATTCTCCGCAACGAGCAGCAGGGAAAAGTGCGCTTCAGCGTGCTCGCGGTCTGCCTGACCGCGACGGTGATCGTCGTAGTGGTCTCGATGTTCGAGGCGCTCTCCTTCCTGATCGCCTAGGAGCCTCTGCACGCTGCGCCGCGAACCCCGGCCCGGGTCGAATAGACTCGCGCGCCGATGGCACGACGCTCTCTGAAACCACAGCTCAACCAGATCCGCGCCTGGGTGCGGCAGGGCCGCACCGATGCCTGGATCGCCCACCAGCTCGAAGATCTCCGCCGCCGAGCTGCGGGAGTTCCGCAAGCAGCACGACCTGACTCCCGACGACGAGGAGGCCGGAGCGCAGGATGTAGACCTGCGCGACGAGATCGAGGCGGAGGTCGAGGCGGCAACCGCCGAAGAGGCGGCCGAGGAAGAGGAGCCGGCCGACGAAGGGGAGGAACCTGAGGAGAAGGAGGAGCAGGAGGAGCGCAAGCCGGACGGCGAGGGCGAGGGCGGCCCGCGCCCGCGTCGCAGGCGGCGCCGCGGCAGGCGCGGCGGGCGCGGCCGGCGCAAAGAGCTCGAGGCGACCTTCGACCACGGCGACACCGACGGCTACGGCCTCTGGCTCGACCCTGCGGTCAAGGACAACCCGGTCTATACCGAGCACTGGGCCGGCAAGCGCGAGGTCGTGGTGCGCATCGAGGCCGACCAGATCGTCATACGGCTGGCCGGCGAGGCCGGCGACGCCGGCGACGGCGACGATTCAGACGAGTAGCTGCCGCCCGCCGGCGAAATCCGTCGCTCCGCGGAGGTAGAGCCAGAAGGCCGCGTCGGCCAAGGAGCGGGGGTCGGCCGCGGCGGCTGGCGCCGTGTCGAGGGCGATCTGCAGGCACCAGTCGGTCCCCCGCCCGTACAGCTCCGCCAATTCCGACGCGCGGAAGGTGGGCCCGACGCGGCGCCGCAGCTCGTCGCCGATCGCACCGACGACGCGGTCGGCGAGCTGCCGCTCGCGGGGCTCCTCGACGTTCTGGAGGACTCGCCAGCCCTCCTCCCATTGGAAGAGCGCGTTCTCGAGCGGATAGCCCACCCTGCCAGGTTAGGGCCAATCCCGGCAGGGGCTGGCCTCACCGGCCAGGCTGCTGCGGGACCACCTGCAACGGCGCGTTGCGCGGGCCGCAGGCAGCGGGGTCGAGGCGGCCGCGAACCTCCCAGACCGCGACCGGGCCGCTGCGGAGGACCGGCGTCACCGCCGGCTCGCCGCGCAGCCACCCGGCCTCGGGGGAGGCGATCGGCTCGGCGGGGTGGATGAAGTTGAGGAAGGGCGCGGTGACGATGTAGTCGAGGTCGGCGGCATTGACGGCGGCGCGGAAGCGGCGGCAGGTGGGGATCGCGTCGAAGCCGCCGTGGGGCGCTTCGATGCCGAGATAGCGGACCCGGTTGGAGAGGTCGGTTCCGTAGAAGCCGTACTCGAGGAAGCCGGCGGTGGTGCCGGCCAGGCCGATGCGAGCGTCATCGATGCCCCGGGCCCACCGGTAGGCCGAGTCGAGGTGCATGCCGGGGATGCTCGCCGCCGGGTTCTCGTTCAGATAGCGATCGCGCAGGTAGTCGCGCTGCACTGGATAAGCGATCGCGACGCTCGCCAGCGCCAGTGCGGCGAAGCCAGTCGCCACGGCAACCAGCGACGCGCCGCGCCGCCGCCACAGCAGCAGGACGGCCGGGACGAGCACCGCCAGCAGGGCGACGAGCCACCCGAAGAGACGGTCGGGGTCCCGCAGGACGGCGTCGGGACGGTCGGTGGCTGCCCAGACGAGGGCAAATGCGGCGAGCAGCCCCAACTGCACGGCGGACGTGGACGTGCCGTCGGTCGGCGATCTGGGCTTGCGAGAGGCGAGGGCCAGGGCGAGCGGAAGGAGGGCCAGGCCGGCGAGGAGAGCGGGAATCGCGTAGCGGATGTTGATCGCGAAGCCGACCGGGGCGCCCTCGGCGCCGGCGGCGCTGAGCGGCGTGAACAGGTAGGCGAGCATGCCGAACAAGGTCGCTCCCCCGATCCAGCGCAAGAGGCGATCGCCGCGGCGAAGCGCCAACAAACCGCCGGCTATCGCCCCGGCGAGGACGAGCGGCCAGAGCAGGCCGAAAGCGTGGTGCAGGCCAGGGGCGAAGTATTCGCGCCAGACGGCGGTGTCGGTCGCGTAGTGGACGACGCTGAAGTCGGGGCGGCCGCTCTGCAGGCGCTCGGGGTGGGGCAGCGAGATCGGCCCGAGGCTTTCGAGCTGCGGCAGGGGGTTGCCGGCGACGATCAGGTTGCGCAGGTACCAGTAGCCGCCGGCCGCGAGGGCCGGAACGAACCACCAGGCAGTCGCAGCCCGGCGTCTCCCCGCCGGCGCCAGGAAGACAACCGCCACGGTCAGCGCCGCCGCCATCGCCACCGCAGTCGACTTCGTGCCGACCGCCATCCCGGCGGCAAGGCCAGCTGCAGCGACGGCCCAGCCCGGAGAGAGCGATCGCCGCGGCTCGTCGGCTTCTGCGGGTCTTTCCTGCCGCTGGGCCGCCCAGGCATTCACGAGGATCGCGATCGCCGCCAGGAGCAGCGCTGCGGCCATCAGGTCGTTCTTCGCCGCCCCTGGCTCTCGGACGACCAGCGTGTGGCTGTCCAGCACGATCGCAGCGGCAATCGCCGTCAGCGCCCCGCGCCCCCACGGACGCCCGATGCACCACGCGGCCAGGAAGGCCAGTGCCAGCCAGCCGAAGTTGACGAACAGCGACAGCGTGTCGCGGTGGACGATCAGGATCCCCGCCGCGTGCACGAGTTCCGAGTTCTGCGGGTAGAACCAGTTGGTGAAGACCGTCTCGGTGTAATGCAGCCCGGTCACCGAGTGGCTCTGCGCGATGTCCGTCGCGAACGGCAGGTGGTACCAGAGGCTGTCGAAGTTGAACACGCCGCGGCCCAGCGCGTCTTTCGCAGTCAGCCCCCAGTGGGCAAACACGACTGCGACCACGGCGATGGCGATCAAGGAGGGGAGGGGCGGGATGCCCCCCTCGCGCGCTGAGTTTTTCGCCTCCGACGCTGCCTCTCTCGCCGAGTGATCTGTGCGAAAAACAGGACGCCGCGCGCTTGGGGACCACCCCGCCCCTCCCCCCCACCCCGCAGCCAGCCCAATCGCCCCCGACAAAGCCAGCGACGCGGCGACCAGAGTGCCGCTGTACAGGAGGCCAACCACGCCCAGCAGCTCCACTAGCCAGATCAGCAGGGCGACTCCGACCACCGCCTCGACGAGGCGAGCCGGAGGGCCCTCCCAGGTGGGCAGAAGCTGGCGCCGCAGGCAGACCGCCGAGAAGGCCAGGGAGAGGATCAGCGCTGCCAGCAGGGCGGCGCTGAGGACGTAGGAGCCCGCGCTAACCACGGGGCGCTCCGCGGGGCGGGGCTAGCCGCCCAGGCCCTGGACGACGACCGGTCTCTCGCCTTCGGCGATCATTCCCTGGGCCCTCGCCTTGCGGTCGATCACGGCCGGGTCTTCGGCCGTTTGGACCCGGTTGTGGAGGCGCTTGTTTTCCCTCAGCACCTGGTGGAACTCGGCCTTGGCCGCGCTGGTCGCCGTGTAGGTCTTGACGAAGTCGATTGCCGGGTTCAGATAGGAGTAGAGGACGGCGGCTAGGACCAGGGTGAGGGCTATTCGGCCCACTCTGTCCCAGCGAATGCGGCTGGCGCCGCGCCGGGCCGCCGGCCTGCGGCGGGCGGCCGGACGGCGTTTCCGCCGAGACCCCGTGGAGCGGGATGCGGTGCGGCGCCCTTTCGGTGCGGTCCGGCTGCGAGCACGGGCTGCCATGTCCGCTCATTTGCGGCCGAAGGCCGCATTCCTTCACCGAACGGTGGCCTGGGCAAACGCGTTCAGGCCGGGAAACACGGCTGCGGATCCCAATTCCTCCTCGATGCGCAGCAGCCGGTTGTACTTGGCGACGCGGTCGGAGCGCGACGGGGCGCCGGTCTTGATCTGGCCGGCGCCGGTGGCCACCGCCAGATCGGCGATCGTCGTGTCCTCGGTCTCGCCCGAGCGGTGCGAGATGACGGTCGTGTAGCCGGCCTCGCGGGCGATCCGAATCGCCTCCAGGGTCTCGGTCAGGGTGCCGATCTGGTTGACCTTGATGAGGATCGAGTTGCCGACGCCCAGCTCGATCCCGCGGCGCAACCGCTCCGGGTTGGTGACGAAGAGGTCGTCGCCGACCAACTGGACTCGGTCGCCGAGCCGCTCGGTGAGATGCTGCCAGCCGTCCCAGTCCTCCTCGTCCATGCCGTCCTCGAGCGAGACGATCGGGAAGCGGGAGCAGGCGTCCTCCCAGTAGGCGGCCATCTGCTCGGAGGAGAGCGTGCGGCCCTCGTGCTCGAGCACGTACGCACCGCCCTCGTAGACCTCGCTGGCCGCCGGATCGAGGGCGATGAAGACGTCGGCGCCGGGCTCGTGACCGGCCGCCTCGGCGCCCGCCAGAACGGCCTGCAGGGCGGCCTCGTTGGAGTCGAGGTTGGGGGCGAAACCGCCCTCGTCTCCGCCCGCCGTGGAGAGCCCCTGCGAGGCGAGGCTCTTCTTCAGCGCGTGGAATACCTCGACGCCGACCCGCAGGCACTCGGAGAAGCTCGACGCGCCGGCGGGCACCACCATGAACTCCTGGAAGTCGACCGAGTTGTCGGCGTGGGCGCCGCCGTTCAGCACGTTCATCATCGGCACCGGCAGGAGGGTCGGCTCGCCGCCGCCGTACAGCCCGGCCAGGTAGCGGTAGAGCGGCTGACCGGAATCGGCCGCGGCGGCCTTCGCGGCAGCCAGGGAGACGCCGAGGATCGCGTTGGCTCCGAGCCGGCCCTTGTTGGGAGTCCCGTCCAGCTCGACCATCGTCTCGTCGAGCGCTCCCTGCTCGGCTGCGCGCGCCCCTTGCAGCGCCGCGGCGATCTCCTCGTTGACGTTGGCTACCGCCCGCGAGACGCCCTTCCCCGCCCACGCCTCGCCGCCGTCGCGCAGCTCGACCGCCTCGAACTCGCCGGTCGAGGCCCCCGAGGGCACTGCGGCGAGGCCTACTGCGCCCGAGTCGAGCGCGACTTCGACCTCAACCGTCGGGTTGCCGCGCGAGTCGAGGATCTGGCGCGCGCGAATGGAGACGATGGCGCTCACGGATGCGGCAGTCTATCGGCGGCCGGGGGGGCTATTCCGAAGGTTCTTCTTCGGGCGGCGGCGCTTCTTCGGGCGGCGCAGCCCCTTCGGGCGGCGCAGCCCCTTCGGGCGAAATGCCCGGCGGCAGGCCTGCGGCTCCTTCTTCGCCTTCTTCTTCTCCGCCAGCCGGCTGCGGCCGCTGCGCCAGCGGTTTGCCCTTCGGTTCGAGCGGCGTCACCGTGCCGGGCAGCGCCGGGATCAGCTGGAAGACGGGAGCGGGACAGGCTTCCGGCCGGCCGCCTTTCGGGTTCGCTTCGTAGCATCCTGCCGGCGCCGTCGAGGGGTGGCCGGAGGGCTTGAAGTTGGCGCACCGTTCGGTCGCGAAGCCCGAGGCGCAGAAGGTGCGGGCGGTCCACTTCGAGTTGAAGTTGGCGACGTAAGAGCCGAAGTATTCCTGTTCGGCCCGCTGGGCGAGGGTGCTCTGGATCTGCGCTTCGACCGTTTTCAGTTCCTGGACGGTCGCCGGGGTCGAATTCTCGACCTCGAACACGGCGTAGCCCTGTTCGGTCTTGATCGGGCCTTCGACCCGGCCTTCCGGCGCGCTGAATACGGCCGCTGCAAGCGGTTCTTCGAGCGTTTCTTCGGTCACCCCTTTGCGCAGGCCGCCGCTTTGGCTCGTCGTCGGTTCTTCCGAGTACTTCTTCGCGACCTTCATCCAGTTCTTCGCCTTGTCGTCCTTGCTCAGCGCTTCGCGCGCCACGTTCGCCTTCTTGCGGCTCTTGTTGACGACCTCCCGGATGTCGCGGGTCGCTTTCTGCGTGAACTGGGTCGCCTTCGCCGCTTCGTAGTAGTCCTCGACTTCGCTCTTGCTCGGAGTCGGGACGTTTTCTTTCAGCTGTTCCTGGACCTTGGTGCTGAGGATCTGCAGCTTGACCCGTTCGTTGACGTCCGCCTGCGTGAAATTCGCTTTCTTCAGGAATTCCTTGTATTCGGCCTCGGTTTTGAAGTTTTCCTTCTTCAGTTTCTTGAATTCCTTGGCGACTTCCTTGCCGCTCACCGTGATCCCGAGTTCGTCGGCCAGCCCTTCCAGCCAGATCGGTTCGAGCAGGATGTTCAAGGTCGATTCCTTCAGTTCCGCGTACTGTTTGCTGCCCGGCTTCGGCGTTTTTTTCTGGCCCGCCTGGGCGGCCGCCTGGGCCAGCGTGCGCCGGAAGTCGGCTTTGGTGACGTCGGCGCGACCTTGCGGGGCGTCTTCGACGTAGGCCACATCTCCGGAGGGCACGCCGGGACTGCCGATGCCCTCGGCGATCGCGACGATCGCGAAGAGGGCGACGAAGAGGGCCCCGAACGCGATCAGGCCGAGGCGACGCGCAGCCACGGGCCCGGAGGCGCCGCCGCTCCTGCCCTTGCCACTCGTGCCTCTCCTGCCCTGGTTCGGACTCACGAGGCTGGGAGCATATCTTTTCCGACCATTGGCGAGCGGCCAGCCTCCCGCAGAGCCTCCGCCATCGCCAGCACCGCGGACAGTCGGGCCTGCGGATCGTCGGGCACGCGGATCGAGGCAGTCTGCTCCCGCCACTCGTAGAGAGCCCCCTCGAGCCGCTCGCGCAGCGCTGTCGCCCCTTCGGAATCGAGCTCGACCCCGGCCACGCTGAGCCGCCCGCCGCGCAGCTCGACGCTGCGCGCTCCGGCGAGGCGCAGCTCGATCCGCGCCCGCTGCAGGGCCAGCAGGTTCTCGGCCTGCGGCGGCAGCGGCCCGAAGCGGTCGCTCAACTCGTCGCGGATCGCCCGCAGCTCGCCGGGCGCGCGGGCGGCGACGACTCGCCGGTGGACGTCGATCTTCGCCGCCTCGAAGGGTACGAAGGAGGCCGGCAGGTAGGCGTCGACCGGGACGTCGAAGCGCAGCGGCTCCGGTGCCTCCTTGCCGCCCTCCTCGGCGGCGCCGGCCTCGGCCACCGCCTCGTCGATCATCTGGCAGTAGAGCTCGAAGCCGACCGCGGCGACGTGGCCGGACTGCTCGTCGCCGAGCAGGTCGCCGGCGCCGCGGATGTCGAGGTCCCGCATCGCGATCTTGAACCCCGAGCCCAGCTCGGTGTGGTCGGCGAGGGTCGAGAGGCGCGCCGCCGCCTCCTCGCTCAGCTCCTGCGGCGAGGGATAGAGCAGGTAGGCGAAGGCCCGCTCCCGCGAGCGCCCCACCCGGCCGCGGATCTGGTAGGCCTGGGCCAGACCGAGCCGGTCGGCGCGCTCGACGATCAGCGTGTTGGCGGTCGGGATGTCGAGGCCCGACTCGATGATCGTCGTCGTCACCAGGCAGTCCGCCTCGCCGCGCAGGAAGCGCATCATCGTCTCCTCCAGCTCGGCCTCCGGCATCTGGCCGTGGGCGACGGCTACGCGCGCCTGCGGGGCCAGCGAGCGCAGCCGCTCGGCCACCTCGGCCAGCGTCTCGACGCGGTTGTGGAGGAAGAAGGCCTGGCCGCCGCGCTGCAGCTCGCGCCCGATCGCCCGCTGCACCAGATCCTCGTCGTAGGGGCCGACGTAGGTGCGAACCGGGCGGCGCCCCTCCGGCGGCGTCTCGATCGTCGAGATGTCGCGCAGACCGGCGAGGCTGATCTGCAGCGTGCGGGGGATCGGCGTTGCGGAGAGGGCGAGCACGTCGACCTTCAGCTTCAGCTGGCGCAGCAGCTCCTTCTGCTTGACGCCGAAGCGCTGCTCCTCATCGAGGATCAGCAGGCCGAGGTCGGCGGCGCGAACGTCGCGCGAGAGCAGCCGGTGGGTGCCGATCAGCACGTCCACCTTGCCCGCCTCGAAGCCCCTCAGCACCTCCTTCACCTCGGCCGGCTTGCGCAGCCGCGAGACCCAGTCGAGGTTGAACGGCAGGTCGGCGAGCCGCTCGCGGAAGGTGCCGAAGTGCTGCTGGGCGAGGATCGTGGTCGGCGCCAGCATCATCGTCTGCTTGCCGTCGGAGGCGGCCTTGACCGCGGCTCGCAGCGCCACCTCGGTCTTGCCGAAGCCGACGTCACCGCAGACCAGGCGGTCCATCGGCCGGTCGGATTCCATGTCGCCCTTGACCGCCTCGATCGCCTCGACCTGATCGGCGGTCTCGCGGTAGGGGAAGGCAGCCTCCATCTGGATCTGCCACTCGCCGTCGGGCTGGAAGGCGTGGCCCTTGCGGGTGCGCCGCTCCGCGTAGAGGTTGAGCAGCTCGCCGGCCAGGGCGCCGGCTGCACGGCGCGCACGGGCCTTGACGTTCTGCCAGCGCTTGCCGCCCAGCGCCGAGAGGGCGGGCTCGGCGCCGGCGCCGGCGTAGCGGCTCAGTTTGGCGAGCTGGTCGGTGGGAACGTAGACGCGGTCCTCGCCCTTGTATTCGAGGTAGAGGTAGTCGCGGGTGACGCCGCCGACCTCGCGCGTCTCGAAGCCGGCGAAGCGGGCGACGCCGTGGTCCTCATGGACGACGTGGTCGCCGACCCGCAGGTCGCTGAAGGCGAGACGGCCGCGGCCGGCGCCCGGGGCGCGCTCGGCGGCGCGGCGGCGCCGGTGGACGAGCCGGCGGAACGGGTAGACGGCCAGCCGCAGCTCGGGGCTGACGAATCCCTCCCGCAGACGCGCCTCGGCGAAGGCCAGACCCGGCTCGGCGGAGAGGCGGCCCCCGTCGAGCAACGAGGCGTCGAGCCGCTCGAGGCCGTAGCGGGACCGTTCCGCCTCGCCGCGGCTGTCGAAGGCGACCACCGTGCGGTAGCCGGAGCGGAGCAGCTTCTCCAGCTCGGCCTCGGCCTCTCCGATGCTGCGTGCCGGCGACTCGGCGCGGCCGGCGCGGAAGGCGTCCCCATCGCCGTCGCCGTCGCCGGTCAGCGCGAAAACGGCGCGGGCGGCGAGCGGCGCGGCGACGTCGACGTAGAGGTGGCGGGCGTCGTCGGCGTGCATGGCCGCCGTCGCGTCCTCCCAGTGGTCTCGCAGGGCCGGCTCGATCTCCTCAGCCGCGACGAGGATCGTCGCGGCGCCCTCAGGGACGAGGTCCAGCGGGGCGCCGAAGCGCTCCAGGGGAAGCACCTCGGCCGGGCTCGGCGCCTCCTTCCCCTTCTCCGCCGCCTCCATCGCCGCCAGCTCGGCCAGCTCGCGGTGCTCGACGTCCAGCTCCGCCGCCGGCGCCAGCTCGACTTGCTCGGCATCGCCCAGCGAGCGCTGGGTGAAGGTCGAGAACCAGCGCATCGACTCGATCTCGTCGCCGAACAGCTCGATCCGCACGGCGCGCTCCTCGGTCGCGGGGAAGGCGTCGAGAATCCCGCCGCGCACCGCGAACTGGCCCCGCTCCTCGACCTGCTCGACCCGCTCGTAGCCGGCTGCGACCAGGTCGCGGGCGACCGCGTCGAGCTCGATCTCCTCGCCGAGGCGTAGCGAGAAGCCGGCGGGGCGAAGCGAGGCGTCGGGGACCGCCTCGGCGAGCGCAGTGGCGCTCGCCACGACCACCGCGTCCCCACCCTCCCGCAAGGCATCGACCGCGTCGATCCGCAGGCCGACCAGGTGCGGCGGCGGGGCGACGTGGGACGCGTAGCCGGTGCCGCGCGAGGGGTAGAGGCGGACCCGACGAGGCGCCAGGTAGGCACGCAGATCGGCGGCCAGGTCGCGGGCGGAGCGGTCGTCGGCGCCGACCAGCAGCGCCGGGCGGCCGGCCAGGCCGCGCTCGTCCTCGAGCAGCGTCGCCAGCAGCAGGGGCCGCAGGGAGGTTGACGCGACGACCGTCTCGGGTTTGCCGCCGACCGCCCCGCGCAGGCGGGCGGCGAGCGCCCCGAGGCGCTCCTCTTCGGCGGCAATCTCCAGCAGCGGCCTCAGGGACATCGCGATCCGAGATTAGGGCCTCTCAAACGCCGTGGGGGTGCGGCCCCGGCCCGCCCCGGTGGCGCGAGCGGGGAGGCTTGAGCCGCTCATGGACCACACAGCCGGGGTTGGGCGGTTCGCCGGCGGGGAAAGCGCGGGCCAGGGCGCGGGCGATCAGCAGGGCCCGGGCCTTGTATCCGGGCGAGGTGAAGTGGATGCCGTCCGCGATGAACCACTTGTCCCTGACGGCCGATGCCCAATCGAAGATCCGCATGTTCGGGTAGCGGGCGCAGGACTCGCGCAGGGCCTGGTCCCAGCGGCGCATGTTCTGCTCCGCGTAGGGCCCGCTGCCTTCCAGCGACTTGACGTCGACCCAGAGGACCGGCTGGCGGCCGATCGTCGACATCATCCGGTTGACCCTTTCCTTCATGTCGACGTTCGAGCCGACGTAGACGTCTGCGGCATCGTTGGTTCCGAGCCCCAGCACCCAGCAGCCGCGGTATCCCTTCCGCTTCCAGCGCCGCGCGGCTTCCTCGGCGTTCGGTTCGCCTTCGTAGGTCTCGGCGATCGAGCGCGCGCCGGAGATCTCGTAGTGCTGGACGGCAGCGCCGACGCGAGCGAAGCGGGCTTCGATCCGCTCGTAGCGACGGGGCAGGTATTCGTGCGAGGTGAGCCCCTCGGAGGTCGAGTCGCCGATGTAGACGACGGCGCGGCAGGAGCTTCGCCCCGGATGGGCGGTGCCGGCGGACAGCGGCTCCCCGGCGCCCGCCGCGCGCACGGTCAGGCTGCTGCCGCTCTGCGAGGCGAGCGCCGGACCGGCGGGGGCGGCGCCCACCCCGGCCAGCCCTGCCGCGGCGACGCCAAGGACCGCGAGCGCTGCCGTTGCACCCGCCCAGCCGCGCGGTGAGACGGCCTGCGGCTGCCATCCCGCCGACCGCAGGCGTCCCCAGAGGCGGCCGAGGGCGCCGTGGCGAACCGGCTGCTCGACGAACCGCCAGGAGAGCGCTGCGACGCCGAACGTCGCCGCGACCTGGAGGGAGTCGCGCAGCAGGTCGGTCCCGTGCGGTCCGCTCGGCGCGGTGAGGACGATGATCGGGAAGTGCCAGAGGTAGATCCCGTAGGAGCGAACCCCGATCCAGCGCAGCGGCGCCCAGCCGAGGACGGTGCCCAGCCTGCAGGCCGGATGGGCGAGCGCGGCGACGACGAGGACGGTCGAGATCGCCAGCAGGGCGAAGCCGCCCTGGTAGAGGAACGGCGAGAACTCGCCGGTGCGCCAGACCAGCAGGCCGATCCCGGCCAGGCCGACGACCCCGAGGGTGTCGAGCCCCCGCCGGGCGCCCGCCGCGATGTCCGCCTTCAGCCGACGGCTGGGCCAGACCATCGCCAGCGCTGCCCCTGCGAGCAGCTCGCTGGCGCGGGTATCGGTCCCGTAGTAGAGCCGCGAGGGGTCGAGGCTGGGGTGGTAGAGCAGCGCCATCGCCAGCGCCGAGGCGAGCGCCAGCCCGACCGTGGCGGCGGCAAGCCGAGCCCGCACGCCGAGCCGGTCCGCCTTGCCTAGGAAGCGGATGCCGAGCAGCAGCAGGAAGGGCCAGACGATGTAGAACTGCTCCTCGATAGCCAGCGACCAGAGGTGGTTCAGCGGGCGACGGCGGGGCGAAGCTGGCGAAGTAGGAGACGTGGTGGAGGATCAGCTGCCAGTTGCTGACGTAGAGCGCCGCCGCGGCCACCGCGTCCCTGAACTGCGACGGCTGTGCGGGACCGAGCAGCGTCACCCACGCCGCAACCACGACCAACATCACGAAGAGGGCGGGCAGCAGCCGGCGCGCCCTTCCCAGCCAGAAGCCGCCGAGCCGGATCCGGCCGCTGCGATCCACCTGGGCGAGGAGCAGGTCGGTGATCAGGTAGCCGCTGAGCGTGAAGAAGACGCCGACGCCCAGCAACCCGCCGGGGGCCCAGGCGAAGCCCAGGTGGTAGGCGATGACGACGAGCACGGCCACCGCCCGCAGCCCGTCCAGGCCGGGCATGTATCGCTGGCCGCGCCTGATTGGTTCAGGCATGCAACCGAATGGTAGACGCGGCGCTCCCAGCGAACGTCCGCTCGGGACCCGGCCGTTACCCGGAGCGGACCGCGGCGATCGTCTCCCGCAGCGTCTCGCGGGAGTCGTGGTGAGGCATCCAGTGCAGCTTGCGGCGGGCGCGCGAGGTATCCATCAGCATCGGGCGCCGCACCGCCTCGATCCAGGCCGCCTCGTCGGGGAGGAAGGGCATCAGGGCCACCGCCTCGGCGGCGGCGCCGACCGCGAGCTGGGGCGCCGGCACGGCGTGCCAACCCAACTCGTGCGCGAGGTCGGAGATCGTCAGCTCCCCCGGTCCGGCCAGGTTGTAGACGCCGGGCTCGCCGTGGCCGAGCACGGCGGCGGCGAGCGCCGCGGCGACATCGTCCTGGTGGACGAGCTGGAAGGGAACGCCCGGGTCGGGCAGCACCGGTCGAAGCTCGGGCACCCTGCCGAGCGCCCAGCGCAGCGGGCTGGGGATCCTCCGGCCCAGCGCCAGCAGGGGGATCAGATCGAGCAGCAGGGTCGCGTCCGGCCCGGCGACGATGCAGGGACGGAAGACGTACGCGTCGGTCGCCTTGCCCTCGAGCGCCTCCGCCAGCTCCCTCTCCACGGCGGCCTTGTGGGCAGAGTAGGGGTGGCGCTCGGTCCCCCGCGTCGGCTCGTCCTCGTCGATCAGCCGAGGGAGATCGCGATGGAAGCCGTAGGCGGCGACCGACGACGTGTAGACGAGCCGCTTCGCGCCGGCCGCGACCGCCGCCTCGAAGACGTTGCGCGATCCGGTCAGGTTGATCTCGCGGGTCTTGCCGCGCCCGGCGACGATCACGAAGGCGAGGTGGACGACGACGTCGGCATCCTCGACCAGCTCCTCGACCGCCTCGCGGTCGAGGATGTCGCCGCGCCGATACTCGACCTTCTCCCAGCCGTGGGCGCTCGGGTCGAAGTAGCGCCGCGCCATCCCGATCACCCGGTCCACCTCCGGCGCCCGCTCGAGCGCGCCGACGAACGGCTTGCCGATCTCCCCGGTGGGGCCGGTGACGGCGACGGTCAGCATCGGCGCATTGTCCCAGCTACGCGCCGCTGCTCGGCAGGCCGGGCCCGCTGCGCGCCCATTCGACTTGGCCCTCTCCCTCGACCCGGGAGCGGCCCTCGACGTCGTCCCACTCGTGCAACATCCGCTTGAGGCGGACCACCGCCTCGGGCGGATGGGCGGCGACCGAAGCGGCCAGCTCGAACGCCGCCGCCTCGGTGGTCGCGGTCGGGGCGACGCGGTTGACGAGGCCGAGGCGCAGCGCCTCGTCGGCGCCGACCGTGCGCGAGGAGAGCAGCAGGTACTTCGCGGTAGCCAGACCGCAGAGGGTGACCAGGCGGGCCGGGCCGACCGGGACGCCGAGCGCCGCGCCGGGAAAGCGCAGCCGCAGGTTGGCGCCGCCGACCCGCATGTCGCAGGCGACCGCGATCTCCGCCCCGCCGCCGACCACGTCGCCGTGACAGGCCGCAACGGTCGGCTTCGGGAAGGCGGCGATCGCGTCGTAGAGATCGGCGAAGAGCTGCATGCGGCGGACCTTGCCCCCCTCATCGAGCCGCTCCTTGAAGTCGGCGCCCGCGGAGAGGCCCATCGGGTCCGAGGAGCTGACGACGAGGACGCGGACCGCCTCGTCGGCCCGGGCGACCGCGAGGTGCTCGAGCATCTCGACCAGCATCTGGGTGTCGATCGCGTTGCGGGCCTCGGGCCGCCGCAGACGCAGCAGCGCAACGCCGCCGGCGTCCACCTCGTAGGACGTGCGCTCGGATCCGCCGTCGTCGCTCATCCCTCGGAACCTAGCCTCTCGACCAGGCGCTCGGCCTCCTCGGCGGCGCGAGCGACCACCGCCTCGACCTCGGCGCGCGGCTCGCGGAAGCGCCCCAGCACGTAGGAGGAGACGACCTCGGGATCGGTCGAGTCAGGCCGTCCGACGCCTACCCGGACCCGCCAGAAATCCGTGCCGCCGAGTCCGCGTTTGAGGCTCTTGAGGCCGTTGTGGCCGGCAAGGCCGCCCCCGAGCCTGCTCTGCACCTCCCCGAACGGCAGGTCGATCTCGTCGTGCAGGACGACCACGCGGTCGAGCGGCGCCTTCAGCGAGCCGCGGGCCGGGCCGGCCGAGTCGCCGGAGGCGTTCATGTAGGTCTGCGGCAGGAGCAGCGCGACACGCGGCCCGCCGGGCCGGGTCCGTCCTTCGGCGACCAATCCGCCGAAGCGCTTCTTCGCCCGCGGCAGCTGCCAGCGTCGCGCCAGCTCCGCGCCGACCTCGAAGCCGACGTTGTGGCGGCTGCCGGCGTGCTCGGAACCGGGATTGCCCAATCCGACGACCAGTATCCGGTCGCCCCCTTCGCCCTGGTGCCGGGCGCGGCGGCGGAAGATCGACAGGGGACTACTCCCCGCCGGACTCGCCGGACTCCTCGCCCTCGGCCTCCTCGCCGCCCTCCTCCTCGACGGCCGGGGCCTCGCCCTCCTCGCCGACGAGCTCGGCCTCCTCCTCGACGGCCGGCTCGGGCTCCTCCTCGACGCGGGGCGGCGAGAGGGTCGCGATCGTGACCTCCTCGGGCTCATCGGCGACGAACCTGACGCCCTCGGGGACCGGTAGCGAGGAGAGCTGCAGGGTGTCGCCGATCTCCATCTCGGAGACGTCGGCGACGAGCCGCTCGGGGATCTCGGCCGGCAGCGCTTCGACCGTGATCTCGCGGGTGACGTGCTCGAGCACGCCCCCCTCCTTGACGCCGGGCGCGCCCTCGGTCCCCTCCAGCTCGATCGCCACCTCTGCCTGGATCTCCTCGTCCAGCTTCACTTCCTGCAAGTCGATGTGCCGGAGGTGGCCGCGCACCGGGTGCAGCTGCTGCTCCTTGACGACCACAGGCACGGCTTTCGAGCCGTCCAGCTCGAGGTCGAACAGCGCCTGGCCGCCGGCCAGCACGCTGCGGACGTCGCGTTCGGAGACCTGGAAGGGCCTCGCGTCGGCGCCGCCGCCGTAGACGACCCCGGGCACGAGGCCGCCGCTGCGCAGGCGGCGGGAGCTGCGCGAGCCGAACTCCGCACGCGGGGCCGCCACCAGCTTTTCGCGTCCGCGGGCCATCGGACGGGAGAGGATAGAGAACGAGGCGTATGCGGGCGCTTGTGACAATCTTCCATCGATGAGCGGCGACTCGAAGATCCCGAAGGGGCGGGTACGGCGCTCCGCCAAGCTCGGCTCGATCGTCGGTGTCCAGGGCGCCCGCTACGCCGGCACCAAGGCGACCAACGTCGGCCGCTCCGAGGAGAGCGGCAAGGAGAGGCTCGAGCAGCGCCACCTGGAAACGGCGATGAAGATGGTCGGGGCGCTCGGCCAGATGAAGGGCGCAGCGATGAAGCTGGGGCAGTTCGCCTCCTTCATCGACACCGAGTTCATCCCCGAGGAGTACCGCGAGATCTACCAGGAGCAGCTCGCCAAGCTGCGCACCGACGCCCCCTCGATGCCCTGGGAGAAGGTCGAGGGGGTGCTGCTCGAGGAGTACGACGGCGAGCCGGTCGCCGAGCTGTTCGCGGACTTCGAGCACGAGGCCTTCGCCGCCGCCTCGATCGGCCAGGTGCACCGGGCCGAACTGCTCGATGGGCGCCGCGTCGCGGTCAAGATCCAGTACCCGGGGATCGCCGAGGCGCTCGACGCCGATCTGCGCAACGCCGGCACCCTGGTGCGGCTGGCCCGCGCCCTCGCCCCCGGCCTCGACGCGAAGGCGATCGCCCACGAGATCCGCGAACGGGTGATGGAGGAGCTCGACTACGAGTACGAGGCGCAGAACCAGCGCACCTTCTCGCGCGCCTACCGCGACCACCCGTTCGTCTACGTGCCGGAAGTGATCACCCGGCTCTCGCGCCGCCGCGTGCTGGTCACCGAGCTGGTCGAGGGGATGGGCTTCGAGGAGATCAAGGGGCTGCCGCACGAGCAGCGCAGCCGCTTCGGCGAGATCGTCTTCCGCGGCAGCTTCGGCTCGATCTACCACCTGCAGCACTTCAACGCCGACCCCCACCCCGGCAACTACCTGCTGATGGCCGACGACCGCGTCGCCTTCCTCGACTTCGGGATGACGAAGAAGCTCGACCGCGAGCAGATCCTGCTCGAGCAGCGCGCCTTCGACGCCGCCTCTCGCGACAACCCCGAGGCCTTCCGCGAGGCGCTGCACGAGCTGGGCTTCGTCAAGAACCCCTCGAAGCTCGACGCCGAGCGGCTGCTCGACCACATGCGGGCGGTCGGCGGCTGGTTCGTGATGGAGGACCGCGAGCTGGAAATCACTCCGCGGCGGGTGATGAAGATCATCGAGTCCACGAACGACCCGCGCTCGGAGTACTTCGACCTGATGCGGCGCGAGTCGCTCCCGGCGGACGAGCTGATGGGGCGGCGAATGGAAATCGGCGTGGTCGCGGTGCTCGGCCAGCTCGGGGCGAAGCGCAACTGGCACCGGATCGCCCGCGAGTGGGTCTATGCCGACCCGCCGACGACCGAGCTGGGCGAGCAGGAGTGGGAGTACTTCGAAGGAAGAGGACTCAAGCGAACCCCGGGTTTGGCCGAAACGATCTGACGAGCCGGCCGACACGAGCACAGGAGGGCACACGATGAAGCGGATCAAACGCGGCTGGGCACTGACCAAGAAGAGCTGGGGGCTGCTGCGGGAGAACCCGTCGCTGATGCGCTTCCCACTCTACGGAGCCGTCGCCACCGCCTTGCTGGCGATCGTCTTCCTCGGGCCGGGCGTCTACCTGATCGCCGAAGACACCCTCGGGGTTGGGATCCCGCTGGCGGTGATCGGCATCTACGTGCTCAGCGTCGTCGGCATCTACTTCAGCGTCGGCCTTGCCGCCGCCGCCGACATGATCTTCCGCGGCCGGGACGCAACCGTCTCCGACGGGCTCGCGGTAGCCCGCAGCCGCTTCGGCCAGATCTGCGGCTGGGCGGCGGTCTCGACCGCGATCAGCGTCCTGATGGGCGTGCTGGAGAACCAGGGCGGCATTGCGGGGGACATCGCCGCTCGGCTTGTCGGCGCGGCCTGGTCCCTGGTCACCTTCCTGGCGGTGCCGGTGATCGCGATCGAGGGCACCGGCCCGTTCGCGACGCTGAAGCGCTCTGCTTCGATGTTCCGGGGGCGCTGGGGCCAGCAGATCACCGGCAACGTGGCGATCGGCGGCGCCGTCTTCCTGATCGGCGTGCTGCCATCCGTGCTGCTGATTGCCGCGGGAGTCGGGATCTGGTCCTCGGCCTCGTTCGCCGGCGCGCTGCTGGCGGTGATCGGCGTCCTCGGTCTGGCGATCGCCCTGCTGGTCAGCAAGGCGCTGAGCGGGATCTTCGGCGTAGCGCTCTACCGCTACGCGCTGGAGGGCGAGGCGGTGGGCGGCTTCACCGCCGAGGAGCTGGAGTCGGCGGTGCGTAATAAGGGCGGGCGGGCGGCCACGCCGCCGGGCGCGACGCCGGGCACCGTCTGAGCACGAGTGGTCAGTTGACACCCCTATAAGGAGGTCAACTGACCACTCGCTTCTCAATCGCACCGAAGAGGCGGGGGTCGTTTGAGCAGATGCCGGTGACGCCCGTCGTCACGAGCTTGCGCATCCGGGTGAGGTCGTCGACCGTCCAGGCGATCAGCTCGATCCCGGCGAGGTCGGTTATGCGTGCCAGGCGGCGGCTGGCGAGTGGGTGGTAGACCCACATCGCCTCGACCCCGAGACGCGGCAGCTCGCGGGCAGCGAGGCCGGGAAGCCGTTCGCGCATCAAGGCCAGGGCGACCAGCATCGGCGCCTTCGCCCAGCGCTTCGAGGTCCAGTCCTTGGTCACCTTGGGATAGGTCCAACCGCGCCGCAGCTCGGGCTCCAGCTCGCGGATCCGAGCCAGGGTCGAGAGCTCCATGGTCGAGACCATCGCCCGCCCGAGCAGCCCGCGCTCGCCCACCGCGGCGATGATCTCCTCCTCCCGTCCGGGCAGTTTGACGTCGAGGTCGATCTCGACCTGGTCGAGCGGCGGCTCGAGGAAGGCGTCGAGCCCCTCCGCCAGCGTCAGCGGCTCGCGCTCCGCCGCGTCGTGCCAGTCGTGCGCGACGACGAGGGGCGTGCGCTCATCGACCGGGATCCGCGGGTGCCCGTCCCGCGTCCAGAGCACGTCGATCTCGACGACGTCGACGCCGGCCTTCACCGCGGCCTCGAAGCTGGCGAGCGTATTTCCGGGGGCGATCGAATCCGCGCCCTTGTGACCGACCCTGATCATCGATCTCGCGAGCGGCCGGCCGCGGCCGCCAGCTCAGAAGAGCTGGTTCTCTCCCGCGAAGATCTCCGAGACCGAGTCGTCGGTGAAGATGCGGCGGATCGAATCGGCGAAGGTGGTCGCGGTGGAGAGCACCCTGATGTTCTCCGGAGCGCCGGGGCGAAGCGGGATCGTGTCGGTGACGACGATCCGCTCGATCCCGGAGCTCTGCGGGGCGAGGCGCTCGTAAGCGGGGCCGGAGAAGACGCCGTGGGTGGCGCAGGCGATCACCCGAGCCGCGCCCTCCTCGAGCACGGTCTGGGCGGCGGCGCAGAGCGTCCCCGCGGTGTCGATCATGTCGTCGACCAGGACCGCGGTCTTGCCCTTCACGTCGCCGACCACGTAGCCGATCTCGGCAACCTGCTGGGCGGGTCGCTCCTTCTCCATCACCGCCCAGTGGGTGCCGATCCGGCGCGCGAAGTTGCGCGCCGTCTTCACCCGGCCGGCGTCGGGGGAGACGATCACCAGCTCCTCGCTCAGTTCCTGGTCGATGAACCACTGGGTGAGCATCGGCATCGCAGTCATGTGGTCGACCGGCACGTGGAAGAAACCCTGCACCTGGCCGGCGTGCAGGTCCATGGTGAGAACGCGGTCGACGCCCACCCCCTCCAGGCATTTGGCGACGATCCGGGCCGAGATCGGCTCGCGCGGCGCCGACTTCTTGTCCTGGCGGGCGTAGCCGTACCAGGGCAGCACGGCGATGATCCGGTGGGCCGAGGCCCCCTGGGCCGCGTCGATCATCGTCAGCAGCTCGACCAGGGCGTCGTTCGGGGTCATCTCGCTCTGCTCGTTGGCGCAGGTCGACTGGACGATGAACACGTCGGCGCCGCGGATCGACTCCTCGTAGCGGCAGTAGACCTCGCCGTTGGCGAACGTCTTCAGCGTCACCTGGCCGATGTCGAGGCCGAGCTTGCCGGCCACCTTGGCGGCCAGCTCGATCGAGCTGCGACCGCCGAAGACCATCATCCGCTTCAGGTAGTCGTGCGGGATGGCGGTCGGCGCCACCTGGGGACGCTGCTCGATGGTGCTCACGAATCCTCCTCGCGCGACTCCGCGGCCTTGCGCTCCGCGAAGCCCTCGATGTTCCGCTGTTGGTTCTCGCTCACGGCAAGCGCCCCCTCGGGGACGTCCTTCTTGATCACTGCCCCGGCGCCAGTGTAGGCGGCGTCCCCGACTTGTACAGGCGCCACCAGCATCGTGTCAACGCCGAGCCGCGCCCCCGCGCCGATCACCGTGCGGTGCTTGCGGAAACCGTCGTAGTTGGCGGTGACAGTTCCGGCGCCGAGGTTGCTGCCGGCGCCGACCTCGGCGTCGCCGACGTAGGCCAGGTGGGGCACTTTGGCCCCTGCTCCGATCTGCGAGTTCTTGATCTCGACGAAGGTTCCCGCCTTGGCGCCGGGCTCGAGCCGGGAGCCCGGCCGCAGGTAGGCGAAGGGGCCGACGCTGCAGCCGTCGAGCACCTTGCACGCGACCAGGTAGGAGTGCGGGACGGCGACGTCGTCGCCGAGCACCGTGTCGATCAGCGTGGTCAGCGGGCCGACGACCGAGCCGGCGCCGACCGCGGTGGCACCGCGCAGGCTGGTGCCGGGCTCGATCCGGGCGTCGGCGGCGATCTCGACCTCCGCGTCGACCCAGGTCGAGCCGGGGTCGACGACGGTGACGCCGGCCAGCATGTGGGCCTCGAGCAGGCGGCGGCGCGCCTCGGTCTCGGCGAGCGCCAGCTCGGCGCGGGTGTTGACCCCTATCGTCACGGCGAAGTCGGCGGCGAGGTGGCCGGCGACGGACTGGCCCGCCTCGTGCAGCGCCGCGAAGACGTCGGTCAGGAGGTACTCGCCCTGGGTGTTGTCGTTGCCGAGGCCCCGCAGCGCAGCCGCCAGCGACTCCGCCTCGAAGGCGTAGGTGCCGGCGTTGATCTCGCGGATCGCCAGCTGCTCGGCGCTCGCGTCGCCGCCGGCTTTCGCCTCGACCACGCGAACGATCTCCCCCTCGGCGTCACGTACGACGCGTCCATAGCTCCCCGGATCTTCGAGCTCGATCGTCAGCATCGTCGCCGCCGCGCCCGAGGAGGCGTGGGCGTCGAGGAAGCCGGCAACGATCTCGGCGGAGATCAGCGGGTGATCGCCGGAGAGGACGAGCACCGTCTCGGCGTCCTCGATCAGCGGCAGCGCCGCGCGCAGCGCCCCACCGGTCCCGTCGGGTTCCGGCTGGACGACGGTCTCGGTCCCTTCCGGCAACCCGGCCGAGATGTCGCGGCGGGGCGAGACGATCGCCGCCACCCTGCCGGCGCCGGCCTCGCGAGCCGCGAGGATCGACCAGGCGACCAGCGGCCGCCCGCACACGGGGTGCAGCATCTTCGGCAGCGAGGAGCGCATGCGGGTGCCCTCGCCCGCCGCCATTACCAGGACCAGGGGCGAACTCACCCCGAAATCGTAATGGGGATGGGGGAGGATGGGCTGCCCGGGCTTCAGCGGCGGGCCAGGTCTTTTCCGACCAGGGCTACTGAAGTCAGGGTCCAGCCGGCGAAGATCAGGTCGATGCCGACCAGGAGGCCGATCGCCCAGTCGGCCGAGCTGGGGAACTTGGCGAGGACGAGGATGCCGATCAGCAGCCCGGCGAAGCCGCTGAGGCCCACCAAGCCGGCGTTCTGCTGGCCCCGGGAGGAGAAGGCGACGGCGATCCTCGTGATCCCCATGAAGAGAAAGTAGATGCCGAGGACGAGGGTCAGGGTGAGCGTCCCGTTGTGCGGTTCGACGATCAGCCAGAGCCCGACGATCACGGTGAGGGCGGCCCACAGCAGCCGCAGGATCACCGAGCCGACCGAATGGGCGGTGAGCGCTCCCGCCACCAGGAAGGCGCCGGCGATCACCAGGATCCAGCCGATGAAGATCGCGGTCCCGACAGAGGCCACCGCGGGCACGACGATCGCCACGCAGCCGACCAGGATCGCCAGCACGCCAACCGCCATCAGGCCCTTCCAGCCGCGCCGCAGCCCCTCGCGGACTTCCGGGTCGATCGAGACCCCGCCCATCTCCATAAAGGCGACCCTATGCTCCAATCCGGACGCGATCGAATGGTCGATTGGCGGGAAGCTGGGGAGCCCGGACTCGAACCGGGATAGCGGGCTCCAAAGGCCCGAGGCTTGCCATTAGCCGACTCCCCAACGGGGGGTCAAAGCTTAGTGCTCCAGTCGCTCACTGCCCGCTGCTGAGCTGGCCGATCGCGAACAGTTCGGCGATCTTGAGCAGGCCCAGGGTGGCGTGGGGAGAGGTCGCGCTGCTCCGCATACGCACGTTCGCGCCTTCCGGCCCCCGCACCTCGACGATCGTGCAGATGTCGCCGATCTGCCAGTCGCCCTCGCGTTCGCCGTAGTCCGCCTCGATCGCCTCCATCTGTTCGGCAATGTGCCGTCCGACTTTGCTCTGATCCAGGGCCATCCGCGCCCCTTTCCGCCCGACGAAAGCTTCGGGCCCGATAGACAAGTCCTCCGGCGCATTGTGCCCGACGATCGGCGGGCGCCGT
>CAVSRD010000012.1:0-377383 GCA_963730315.1 uncultured Solirubrobacterales bacterium
GCGCCTACCGGAATCGAACCGGTGTAAACGGCTTTGCAGGCCGCTGCGTAGCCACTCCGCCAAGGCGCCGGGAGCGCATCCCTGAGCCGAATCTGAGGGGGAGCTTGGCGAGCTGAGGATCGCTGTCTCGGGCTTCCTGTGCCCAATCGGCGGTCGGCGGCGCGGCCCACGCGGCGCCCTCTCGTATTCGGTCCGGCACGCACCTGACAGCTTAGCCGCCGCTTGACCGTCTTCGTGTAGACGGGCAGCCACCCCGCAACTTTCATTCGGTCGACCCGCCAACGAGTCTGGATGGTAGATCGACCTCAAGGATCTATTCGCGCAAACTCGGCGGGAAACTACGGATGGACCGCCATCGCGGCGAGCATTAGCGTTCTCCCGAGATTCCAACGAACGTCGGAGGCCCAAGCCTGGACAAAGTTGCGAGGGTTTGGAGGGGCCTCGGCCTCAAACCGGAAGCGAGCCACATGAGGCAGCAGAGGAAGCTCCGTCGTCCAATCGTCCTGGCCCTGCTGTTCGCCTTCGCGGCGCTGATCGTTCCCTCGGCCGCAACGGCTGGTGTGCCGGAACGAAGGCCGGCACGGCAAGCGGGGACGGGGTTATGCCCGAAGTATTGGAAGGCAACCCGAAATGCCCCGACCAGTTCTTCGAACTCAAGGTTGACCCCCCCGTCAACGGAACATACACCGGCGAATTCGGCCTTCTGCACGTCACCGTCACTTTCACGGACAAGAAGGAGAGCCCAAACTCGTCGACTGGGAATCCAACCTCGGCATCGATCAGGTGATCGTCAAGGGCGGCGACTGGGCAGACCTCTACACGTACGAACCCGAGGACACTGACGACACCAACCTGCATACGCCAGTCAATCCACAGAGCGAAAAGTATTACGGAATCAGCTTCGTCACGTTCTGCTACGACTTCGAGCTGGAATGCTAAAGACCGCGATGACGACATTCACGCGGGACTACGAATGGGAAATCGAGAAGTCGAACGAAGCCCCGGAACTCACGCTTTTCCCGGGTCAGCAATTTGACGTGCCCTACAACGTGATTGCCAGCGTCAAAGGATTCGAAGACTCCGCATGGAACGTCAGCGGTGAGATCACCGTTCACAACCCGTCGCCCTTCGACGCCAAGGGCGTGCAAGTAACGGACGAAATCACTGGGTTTGGCCCGGTCACCGTCGACTGCAGCGGAGAAGAGGAAATTCCCGTTGGGGGCACCTTGGTCTGCACCTACGAAAGCGACCTGACAAACGGCGAAAGCAGGACCAACGAAGCGACCGCGACAACGACCACGCCAAGAATCAACGACGGTTCCGGCACCGCAGCGGTTACCTTCGGTGAACCGTCCACATTGGTCGACGAATGCGTGGATGTCTACGACGCGTTCAACGAAGAAGCGCCAGAACTGCTCGGCGAAGTCTGCGTCCCTGGATCCCCGGACACCTTCGAATACTCAAGGCTGGTTGGAGGGTTTTCTGAGGAAGAATGCGGTACTCACCTAGTCAGCAATGCCGCGAGCCTAGAAGAAGGCGAAGCAGAAGGAGGGGAAGCGACGTCGACCGTCGATATCGAAGTCCCGTGCCCCGCACCCGCGGCTCTCACGCTGGCGAAGCCCTACGCAGCGCTTGTCCGTCCTCTTGGCTACTTCAAGCCCTGCGGCACCTTCAGGTTCAAGGGAGGGCACAAGCTCTTCAGGCATTCCCTCAGGTGCGGCAAGGCGAAGCGCAAGAGCAAGTACGTGCTGAGACACCGGGGTGCGCCACGGGGTTGGCGCTGCGACCTGAGGAAGCTGCGAGGCGGTTCCGCCACATGCAAGCGGGGCGGGAGGGCATTTTCCTTCGTGCCGCACCGCCGCCATCGCGCTAGCTAGGCCAGAACATTGCCGCGGTGAGCCTTTGCAGGCCGCTGCGCAGCCCCTTACGCCGAGGCTGTCGTGAGTGGAGGGTGGCGGCGTCGCGGCGCGCTCCACGGAGAGCGCGACTCCGGCGGCGAGCCGGCTCCTGATACACACCCGACATGGCGGACGAGGCATGGTCGGCGGTTGACGACTACGTGGCCGGATGGCTGGCGCCGCACGACGAGGCGCTGGCGGCAGCGGTGCGGGCGAGCGAGGAAGCCGGGCTGCCGCCGATCCAGATCTCGCCGCCTCAGGGCATGCTGCTGCACCTTCTCGCCAGGGCGATCGGAGCGAAGAGGATCCTCGAGTTCGGCGCGCTCGGCGGCTACAGCACGATCTGGCTGGCGCGGGCGCTGCCGGAGGACGGCCGTCTGATCACCCTCGAGGCGGAGGCGCGATACGCGGAGGTCGCGCGCCAGAACGTGGCGCGGGCCGGACTTGCCGACCGGGTCGACCTGCGGATCGGTCCGGCCCTCGACCTGCTGCCCGAGCTGGAGTCCGAGGGCGCCGGCCCGTTCGACCTGACCTTCATCGACGCCGACAAGGTCCACACCCCCGACTACTTCGCCTGGTCGGTCGCGCACTCTCGGCCCGGTAGCGTGATCGTCGCCGACAACGTCGTGCGGGGCGGAACCCTCGCCGAGGCGGACAGCGACGATCCGACGACCGAGGCGCAGCGCCGCCTGCACGAGGAGATCGCCGCCGACCCGCGGGTCAGCGGCACGACGATCCAGACGGTGGGCGGCAAGGGCTACGACGGCTTCACGATCGCTCTGGTCGAGCGGGGTGCTTCCCGTCCTTAGGTCCCGGGCGTGATCTGGCCCGTTGCGCCCCCCGGGCCGCCGGACGGAGGGTCGGCGACCGCGAACGAGACCGACGGTATCTCGATCCCCTCCGCATCGAACCGGGCCTTGACCTTCTCACGCAGGTCGCGACTCATCCGCCATTGCTGCAGCGGCTCGGTCTTCGCAACCAGGCGAATCACGATCCCGGTCGGGTCCATGCTCACCACCCCCCAGACCTCGGGCTCCTCGATGATCGCGTTGTCGGCGCGCCAGACCTCGTCGGCGACCTCCTTCATCGCCTGGCGGGCCTGCTCGACGTCGGTCGCGTAGGCGACTCGGACGTCGACCAGCGCCCGCGACCAGTGCTGGGACATGTTCCCGACCGGGGTCATCTTCCCGTTTGGCACGTGCCAGAGCGTGCCGTCAACCGCGCGGATGCGGGTCGCCCGCAGCGTCACCGCCTCGACCTCGCCGCTCGCCTGGGCGCCGCTCGGCTGTCCCACGGTGACCCAGTCGCCGACGCCGAACTGGTCCTCGACCAGGATGAAGAAGCCAGAGACGAGGTCCCGCACCAGGGACTGCGCGCCGAACCCGAGCGCGACGCCGAGCAGCCCGGCGCCGGCCAGGATCGGGCCGACCTGGGCACCGAAGGAGTGCAGGACGAGCACTGCGGCGACGATCCAGATCGCGAAGCTCGCCGCGCCCGCCGCAGCGGCGGCTATCGCCTCGATCCGCTGGGCCGAGCGCAGGGTCAGCGTTTCGCCGCTCTCCAGCAGTGCGGCGGGGGCGCGGTCGCGCACGGTGGTCAGCCGGCGCTGCATGTCGCGCGACCCGAGGCGACGCACCGCACGCTTGACGACATAGCGGACCAGCCTGCTGACCAGCGCCGCGCCGATCACGATCAGCAGCGGGGCCAGCACCTCGTCGACCAGAACGTCGCTGATGGTTGCTGTCATCGTCGCATCTCCGGAGGGGGCTTCGTGCGCCCCGGCACCCAGAGTTTACGTTCGCGCCGGAAGCGACGCGCGACCGCTAACCGCTAGCTCCGCTCCTGAAGCGGCGTGCGTTTGTAGCCTCTCCGCGCCGCTAAGCGCAAGCTGGAGGACGCACCTCCTTGACCCGCGGGAGGCGCTACTCGCCCGCCTTCTCGCCGTTCGGGTGCAGCGGGTACCAGGGAGCCCCGAAGGAATCGACGTCGGTGCCGTTGTCTTCGCCCGGCTTGCTGTCGGCGGTGTAGGTGTAGAGCGGCCAGCCCGCGTAGGTGACCTGGGTCGTGCCGTCGGTGCGCTTGGTCGTGCCGAGCTTCGACGATTCGGCGCCGCTCACCGCCTGCGGCATGCCGCTCGTCGTCAGCGGCGGCCAGGCGCTCGCGCAGGCGCCGTAGCAGGCCGACTTGCCCCCCTCGTCCTTCTCGAAGTAGTAGAGCGTGAGCCCTTCGGAATCGACCAGCACCTTGCCGAGGTCACCGACACTCGCGACCGAGACTGCGCCCGAGCCTGAGGCGGACGAGGACTCGCCGCTGTAGCCACCACCACCCGATTCGCCGCTCGCTGCCTTGGTCGAACCGCTGCTTCCGCCGGATCCGTAGGCGCTCGATTCGCCGGAGTTGGAGCTGCCGCCGCATCCGGCAACGGCAAAGGCGGCTGCTACGGCGAGCGTGGAGACGGCTGGAAAGGCTCTGATCACGTTTCCTCCTTCGGTCTGGCTGCGTCGCGGTCGTTGGCCCGGTCTACGCGCCGTCGCCCGCTCGGGTTCAATCGCAGACGGCGAAACCCGAAGACCAGCGAAGACCGGTCGGGGCCAAGGCGATCAGGCGGGGCCGCTGGGAATCACCGGGGCGGCGAAGGCGCGCCTTCCCACGTGGACGACGACCGCCCGGGTGCGCGAGAGATCGAGGGCCGAGCTGAGCACCGCCCCGTCCTCGCCGTAGCGGTAGCGGAAGGTGCCGGCGGACAGCCGCGCGCCGTGCGGGCCGCGCAGGACGACGCGGCAGAGCGTGCCCGAGGGCACTCCCTGGACGTACATGTGGACCTCGGTGCCGTAGGCGCGCGGCTCCAGAGTCGCGGCGATCTTCATGCCCGGCGGGAGCGAAGAGAAGGCGACCCGCAGTTCGGGTCCTGAGCCGGAGCCGGCGCCGAGAACGAAGATCGCCAGGACGGCGGTTGCCGCGGCCGCGGCCACGCCGCCGAACGCCAGGCCCAATCGCAGCCGACGCCGGCGCCTGGATGAGCGCCGCTCGCCCGCGATCGTCGCTTCGATGCGCTTGCCGAGCCCGGGCGGTGGCTGCGGCGGCTCGGCGAAGCGCTCCGGGTCGGCCAGCGGCATGACCCGCGTCACCGATTCGAGCTCGGCGAGCTCGGCCCGGCACTCGGCGCAACCCTCCAGGTGAGCGTCCAGCCCCGCCCGCTCGGTCTCGGGAAGCTGCCCGAGCGCGTGGGCGCCGAGCGAGTCGCGCCACTCCCTGCAGCCCTCAGTCCTCATAGCCGATCTCCTCCAGTGCCACCTTGAGCGCCCGCAGGCCGTAGTAGACGCGGCTCTTCACGGTGCCCTCGGGCACGCCGAGCTCGGCGGCGACCTCGGCGTAGGGGCGGCCGCGGTAATAGGCCTCGACGAGCACGCGGCGGTGCTGCTCGCCGATCCTGCGCATCGCCTCCTCGACCTGCCAGGCGAGCAGCGCCTCCTCTAGTGGGTCCACCGCGGGCTCTACGCCCCCCTCCACGGGGATCGGGCGGTTCGACCGCGCCCGGCTGAGGTCGATCACCACGTTGCGCAGGATCGCGAACAGCCAGGTGCGCAACGAGCCGAGCTCGGGGTCGAAGCGCTCCCCCGCCCGCCAGGCGCGCAGGAAGGTCTCCTGCACGGCCTCCTCGGCGAGGCCGGCATCGCCCAGGGAGCGCATCGCGAAGCCGTACAGCTCGCCCGCGTGGGCGGCGTAGGCCTCGCGCACGTCCCGCTCGCGGCTCAGGGCGCCGAGTGGCATCGGATCGATCTTGAAGCAGAAGGGCAGCTCACGCCGTCCCTGTATACGGCACCGAGAGTCGCCGGGTTCAGCGTACGACGATCTTGCCGTGCATGAAGGGGTGGATCGTGCAGTGGTAGGCGTAGACGCCGGCGCGGCGCAGCTTCACCGTGATCGAGTGCCCCGGCCGGATGTGGCCGGTGTTGAAGCTGCCACGCCGGGTCGCGGTATGGGCGGTCGAGTCGCTGTTGGCGAAAACGACCTTCGTCCCGCGCTTGACCCGCAGCGCGTGGGGGTGGAAGGCAAACCCGCTGATGTCCACGCGAACCGCCCTGGCAGGGCGATGGGCCCGGTGGTTGCCACGGCCCGACGCCGGGGCGCTGGGCAGCAGCGCTGTGGCGAGGAGCACCGCGGTAGCAGCCGTGCCGAGGACGACAAGCCCGCGCCGACGGTCGACAGAGATCAATCGCATCGTCGCGGTCTACGGACGGAGACCGCTCGAAGTTCAAACGGAAGCGGAATCTTTCCGCCGACACCGTTCGGCGCGGTTTGCCGGAGTCGTTGAACCTCTGGCCTACTTGACGACGAGCGTGCCTTCCATGCCCGCCTCGGCGTGGCCGGGCACCGTGCAGAGAAATGAGTAGGTGCCCGGTTCGAGCTCGGCGCTGACCGACGTCTCTCCTTTGGTGATCCGCTTGGAGGTTGCGATCACCTTGCCGTCCTGCTCGATGGCCACGTCGTGTTCGATCGGGGCCGGGTTGCTGAATTCGATCGTTACCCTGCCCGGCCTGCTGGAGAGCCTGGTGGCATCGAAGGCGATGGCGGTGGGATCGGCGGCCAGCTTCAGGGTCCCGCCGCCCTTCGTCACTGCGGACGTCTGCTTCCCGTCCGCAGCTTCGCCTCCCTTCATCGCTTCCTCGCCGCCGACCGGGGATTCCTGCTCTTCTTCGACCCTTTCGCCTGCGGCCTCCAGCTCCTGCGCTCTGGACTCCTGCTCGTCCTGCGCGTTCAGAACACCGAAGGTCATGGTGGCGCTCACCAGGACGGCGAAGATCGCGAACGTCGCCGCCATCACCCCGGCGGTGGACGGGAAGCGGGAAACACGGATGCCGACGAAGCTCGTCAGGACTGCCATGACCGCCAGGCCGGCGCCCAGCAGGTAGAAGAGAGTGCTGTTCATGCCGCAGGCTTCCTACGCCGGATGAGGAATTCCCGCCGCCCGCGTCGGTTCATTCCCCGGCGACGGCAGCCACATAGGCCGCCACCTGTTCGGCTTCTTTGCCGTTGTAGAGGTCTGCGGGCATCGCCCCGGTTCCGCTGCCCCCGACCCGGATTGCCGATTCCACCGTGGCGGCGTCGGGCGCGAGAACATCCAGGTCGGGGCCGACCGTTCCCTTGGTTTCTGCGTTGGAGAGCGTGTGACAGGACCCGCAGGTCTGCGCGAAGAGCTGCTTCCCCGGCCCGGTGGCCGCTGGGGACGGTCCCGAGGAGGGCTCTGAGCCGGCTGGCCGGACGGCCGACCCGGTGGCATGATCCTTGCCGCGGTTGTATCCAATCGTGTAGGTGGCGCCCATCAGGGCGACGACCACCAGCCCTGCTCCGATGCCGATCAACCATGACTCGGCCGTCCCCCAGCGCCGCTCAACGCCGCTCTCGTCCTCGCTTCTCGTCGGCTCGGCCATGGCTAGCCCCCGCTCACGCCGGCAGCGTACATGAGCGCCATTCCGACGGCGAGGACGAAGAGTATTCGCCCCGTCACGCGGCCGAGGAGCGCGGCTCCCATCCCCGTGATCAGGCCAAGGAGCACGATGCCGCCATGGTAGAGCGCGTGAGTGAAGGCGTGGGCGTCGAGACCCTCGTAGATGTCGGGGATCATCGCCAGCAGCATCGCGACCGGGGCGACGATCACCGCGATCAGGCCCGCATTGGACCATCGCGGCGAGAGGCGCTCGAACAGAGGCGGAATCGAGAGCAGCGCCAGGCCGAGTGCCGCGCCCATGAGGAACTGGACGGCATGGGCGAGGTGGTGGAACTGGGCGCTGGCCTCGGAGGCGTCCTGAATAGGCGGCAGGAAGACGAAAGTCGAGGCGACCGCAGCGGCAACGGCCAGCGTCATGCCGAGCGGGCCCAGCGGCGGGCGGAGAGTCAACGGGGACTCCGGCGCCCCACCCGCGATCGCGGGGGTCAGCGACGGCGCAGCGCGGCGACGGCGCAGCGCGTCCCGCCCAAGGCTCCCGAACTCCAGCAGCAGCGCCAGGAAGCCAACCGCGAAAATGCCGACGAAGATGCTGGCGACGAGGCTGTATCCCGAGGTGCCGGGAGGCTGCACGGCGTAGCGACGGGCGACGCCGAGGGCGCCGCTCAAGTACCACACCCCGACCAGGCCATAGCCCCCGATGAGCATCGCCGCGGGGGCGAAGATCGTGGTGCCGCGTGAGGCAACCCGGCTCGCCGCGCGTTCCAGCAGATGCGCCAGGAACGCCATCAGCCAGAAGATCACTCCGAGCATCAGGTAGGTGTGGAAATGAGCCGGGACCCAGAGCGTGTTGTGGAAGCGCAGGTTGATCGGGATGATCGAGTCCAGCACGGCACCCGTGCCACCGATCGCCCAGCCGGCGAAGCCAAGGTAGATCAGCAACGAGGCCAGCGTCCAGCGGTAGCGGGAGCCCCAGATGAGCAGCAGTCCCGTGTAGATGGTGACCACCGCCACCGGCAGTGCCGCCGCGGACGACGCCGCGGTCGAGATCACCTGCGCGGCCTCGGGCTGGACGAAGTCCATATAGAGATGGTGCGAGTAGGCGGTGGTGACAAGCAGCAGGGTCGCGAGCCAGGCGCCGACAATCGGCTTGGTCGATTTCCAGGGACGTCCCGCGTAGCGTGGCAGCAACACGTAGATCATCCCCGCCGCGAGATAGATGATCAGGTTGGCGATCGAGTGACCGAAGAAGTACGTGAGGTTCTTTGCCCAGAGCGCGTCGAGAACCACGTCACTGGAGATCGTGCGCCCGATCAGCGCCAGCAGGATCGTGGTGCCGACGGCGCTGGCCAGCATCCCCTGCGCGGTGACAGCGGTCGCAGCGATGACCTGAGGCGGAGGCGCTTCGTCGTCCCTGCCGAGCAGAAAGGGGACCCCGAGCGAACGTCCCAGCCCGTCGTAGGTCGCGGTGATGCAGGCAAGCACGTCGATGCAGTAGACGAAGAAGCCGATTCCGACCAGCGTCAGGCCCCCCAGGTAGACCGCGGTGGCCCAGGTCGACCACTGACCCGCCGAGTCGAAGGGCAGCGGCGAGAGGAAGGTCCAGCCCGTCGCGAACCCCCCGACGATGACCGCGATGACCACGGCAACCACACCGAGGAGAATCAACGCGTATGCCGCCAGGATACGGTCGAATCCCAGGCGGACGCTGGGCCTGACGACGAACCAGAGGCCTCCCATCATCGCCATCAGGGCACCGGTCAGCATCCCGGCCCCATGCAGAGTCATCAGCCGGTAGAACCACTCCGGGGAGATCCCGAGCACGTCCGCCTGGGTAAGGCGCATGGCGAGGCCGAGCAGTCCCATCGCCCCGAACAAGGCAAGCCCGGTTCCCGCAAAGAGCCAGCCAACGGAGCGCGTCCTCTTGTCCGGCTCGGGATACAGAGTCGCCCCCTCAGGGTGCGTGACGACCGCTGCAGCCGCGACGCTCGTCGAGGCGCTCATGGGGGAACGACCTCGAAGTTGCGGTGCATCTCGTGGTGTCCGAGCCCACAGAACTCCATGCAGGAGACCAGGTAGGAACCCGGCTCGTCGAGGCGGAGGTTGAGGTGGTTGGTGTAGCCGGGCATCGCCTGCACCGAGCCGAGCAGGTGGCCGTCCGGGTCGAACACCCCGAATCCATGGTTGACGTCCGCCGAGGTGACGGCGAAGTCGACTTCCTCCCCGGCCGGCACCTCGGGCGGAGACATCGACCAGTAGAACTGGCCGCCGACCACCTTGATCTCCGCGCCCACGTTGGCGCCCCTGGAGTAGGGAAGGAAGAACAGCGAGCTGATCACGCCGCCAGCGAGCACGGTGGCCAGGACGGCGAACCACACCGGCCGGATCCGGTAGGCGACCTCGCGCACCCGCTCGAACGGGATCTCCTTGCGGGATTGGAGGGCGACGAGGACAAACAGCGCGGCGAGGAGCAGCGCCAGCAGACCGAAGACAATAGCCACCGCAACCTGGGGCTCACCGAAGGTCGGCGTCATCGGGCCAAACCTAACCTATCGAGGACCGGTGCTCCGGCCCCGGAAACACCTGGGTCGGCTCTGGGAGCAGGTCCCGGGAAGAAAAGCGGCTGATGGGATTCGAACCCACGACCTTCTGCATGGCAAGCAGACGCTCTAGCCAACTGAGCTACAGCCGCACGAAGGCGGATTCTACTTCAGCGGCTGATGAGCGAGCAGGGCAGCGGGATCGTGCCCTGGTTCGGGCCTTCGCCGGGGGCGGAGGGGAGCCACTTGTAGTGGACCTTGGTGAAGTGCCGCTTGCCGTCCTGCCGGCAGAAACGGGGCCTCGAGAGGACCAGTTTCATCGCTGCCTTGCCAACCTTGCCGGCGGCGCAGTCGGGCTTGCAGATCTTCTCCACGCCGAGGCCGGCGCCGTGCGCCTTCTTCCTGCCCCACTGCGTCCATTGGAGCCGGGTCGCGGTCAGGCCCGCGTCACCGCAGGTGAGAACGATCGACTTGGGCTTGAAGGCTGCGCCCGAGCACTTGGCGGTCACATAGGTCCGGTTCGCGGGCTTGGCTGCCGCGACGGCGACGGCGAACGCGCCGAGTGCAATCGCGAGGACGACCAGGAGAACCCCTCTGCTCGGTCGGCCGCTCATCGGTCGGGCATCCTAGCGGGAGCGCCGGCGGGTTGCGTGCCGACCTGTGGGCGTGCCGCCGTCACCGGTATCCCCGAGCGCCGCAGGTTCGCCAGGGCGGCGAGCGCGACGAAGACGGCGAGGATCCCGAACGACAGCTCGCCGTTCCCGTTGTCGAGCGCTTGGCCAATCAGGGGAATCGCGACGATCGGCGGGATCAGGGCGGCGAGCGTCATCAGCGCCACCGGCTCCGCCGGCTCGGGAGGGTAGAGATCCTGGGCCTCGCCGAGGGCGGTCGCGTAGGGAATGCCGAACCCCACCGCGAGCAGCACTACGGCGGCGAATCCGACCGCGGCGGCCGGGTCGAGCGTCACGACCGCGATCCCGACCGCCGCCAGGCCGAGCGCCCCACCGAGGAGGGCGTGCGGGACTCCGCGCTGCTGGAGCTCGGCCCCGAATATGCGCACCGCCGCGGAGAGGGCGAAGAGCAGGAACGAGATCACGCCGGCCAGCGCCTTGGCGACGTCCCCTTCCCTCGCCAGGTACTCGATCAACCAGGCGCTGAGGATCATCGGCACTCCGTAGATCGAGACGAACAGCAGAGCCAGCCGGTAGACGCGGAGGCGCCGCAGGGCGGCGATTAGGAACCCCGACTCGCGCTTCTGCGTGGGGGGAGCGCCGGCATCCCTCGGGATCGCGACGAACGCCCCCGCGCCGAGCGCTGCGCTGACCAAGAAGCCCACCCGCCAGTCGACGTCGAGGTCCGAGAGGCCGCTGCCGAGGAGCAGGGCGAGCGCGATGCCGAGCTGGATCGAGGCGCCAAAAACCCCGAGCAGGCCCACTCCCCCCGCGTTGCGGGCCCAAACCGCGCCGAGGGCGTTGACGAGGGCGAAGGCGAGGCCGGGCAGGATGCGGCCGACCGCCAGGCCGGCGAAATCGGGGGAGACCGCAAAGAGCAGGTTGCCTGCGGCGAGCATCAGGCAGGCGAGCCTCAGCCCGCGGCCCGCCCCCAACCGCTCGCCGACCTGGGCCGCGACGAGCAGCCCGATCACGCAGGAACCGAGGAAGAGGGTCCCCGCGAGCACCCCCACGACCGCCAGCGAGATGTCGAAGGCGTCGGCGATCTCGCTGGCGACGGGCCCTACGTTGCCCGCGTTCCAGGCCCCGCTGAGGCCGAGCAGCGAGACGGCCGCGATCGTCCGCGTCGAGGCGGAGCGCAGCGTCGGCGTCTCGCCCGGCACCGGGTCAGTCTTCCAGCGCCTCGTTGACGAGGCGGTCGGCCTCGGCGTTCTGCTCGCGGCGGACGTGGCGGATCGACCAGGCATTGAACGGTCGCAGGGCCCGCTTCACCTCGGCGTGCAGCTGGCGCAACGCCGCGTCCTTGACCTTGTACTCGCCCTTCACCTGGCGGACGACCAGCTCCGAGTCGCCGACCAGCTCCAGCTCGCTCGCCCCCAGCTCGGCCGCCCGCGCGGCGCCGGCCAGCAGCGCCCGGTACTCGGCGACGTTGTTGGTCGCCTCGCCGATCGCCTCGCCGCGCTCCTCGAGCACGTCCCCCGCCGGGCTCTGCACCACCACGCCGATCGCCGCCGGCCCGGGGTTGCCCCTGGCGCCGCCGTCGACGTTGACCACCAGCTTCTCCACCGGCTCAGCCAACCGCCTCGCCGTCGGCGGCGCGCTCGGCGCCCGGGGCGATCCGGCCGCTCTCACCGGCGCTCGCGTTCCACTGGCGCGCCGAGCCGTCGAGCTGGTCCAGCTCGTCGCCCTTGTCGATCTGAAAGACCGGGCGCATCTCGTCGGCGAGATCGACGCCCCACTGGTACCAGCCAAGTTCCCAGGCGACGGTCACCCGCACCTCGCTGGGCGATCCGGCGGCCGAGCCGATCGACACCCAGGGGCGCCCCAGGGTCCGCATCAGGCCGGCGACCGTGCGCGCGGCATCGCTCGAGTTGAAGCGGCTGGCCGCACGCTCCAGCCGCCCGGTCGACGACTCGGACGGTTCGGGCTCGGCGGGGCGGCGGCCGACGTTGGCCCCCGGCGCCGCCGGATCGACCCAGCCGAGCCGCTCGGCGCGGCCCCGGCAGAGGTCGCAGACCAGCTTCGGGCCCTCCTTAGGGCTGATGTAGCTGCGGATCCGCTCGCCGGCCAGGATGTTGCGGCCGCAGACGGCGCAGCTCTCGTCGGGGCTCACCCCGCCAAACTAGCAGCGGCCGGGGCGACTCAGGCGCCGACCTCGGCAGCGCCGCGAGCCTCGGCGACGACCTTCTCGGCCAGCTGCGCCGGCACCTCCTGGTAGTGGTCGAACTCGACCGTGAAGTCGGCCCGGCCGCCGCTGATCGAGCGCAGATCAGGCGCGTAGTCGAGCACCTCGGCCATCGGCACCTCCGCCTTCACCTCGGTCGCCGACCCTTTCGGCTCCATTCCCAGCGGGTGCCCGCGGCGCGAGTTGAGGTCGCCGATCACGTCGCCGACCACCTCCTCGGGACAGCTCACCGTGAGCCGCACGATCGGCTCCAGCAGGACCGGGTCGGCCGCCTCCATCGCCTCCCGGAAGGCCACCGATCCGGCGACCTTGAAGGCCATCTCGGAGGAGTCGACGTCGTGGTGCTTGCCGTCGACCAGCCGCACCCGCACGTCCTTGACCGGGTAGCCGGCGACGGTGCCGCGCTGCATCGCTTCCTCCACCCCCTTCTCCACCGCCGGGATGAAGCTGCCGGGGATCGCCGCGCCCTTGATCTTGTTGATGAACTCGAGGCCGGTGTCCTCCTCGGCCGGCTCGATCTCGATCTTGCAGTCGGCGAACTGGCCGCGCCCGCCCGACTGCTTCTTGTAGCGGGCGTGCGCCTCGGCCGGGCTGCGAATCGACTCCCGGTAGGGGACGCGCGGCGGGTGCAGCTCGATCTCGGCCCCGAAGCGGCGCTTCATCCGCTCGACCAGCACCTCGACGTGGACCTGGGTGAGGCCGGCGAGGATCTGCTCTCCGGTCTGCGGATCGCGGTGCACGTCGAGGGTCGGGTCCTCCTCGCTCAGTCGCCGCACCGCCGCTGCGGCCTTCTCCTCGTCTCCCTTCGACTTCGGCTCGTAGGCGAAGGCCATCACCGGCGCCGGCAGATCGAGCGGCGCGAAGCCGATCTCCTCCCGAGCCGCGCAGAGGACGTCGCCGGCCTGGGTCTGCTTCAGCTTGGCGACGGCGCCGATCTCCCCCGCGCCCAGCTCCGCCACCGGGTTCAGCTCCTTGCCCAGCGGGCGGGCGAGCTGCCCGATCCGCTCCTTCTCCCCCCGGGTCGCGTTGACCGTCTGCGAGTCGGAGCGCAGCGTGCCGCGATAGACGCGGAGGAGGTTGATCCGGCCGGCGTAGGGATCGGCGAGCGTCTTGAACACGTAGGCGAGCAGCGGACCGTCCTCGTCGGGCTCGACCTCGACCGGCTCCTCCCCCCCGCCGATCGCCCGAACGGCGCCCCGCATCGCCGGCGAGGGCAGGTCCTCGACCAGCGCCCCGAGCAGCCGGTCGGAGCCCAGGTTGCGGGTCGCGACACCGCAGGTGACCGGGAAGATCCGCCCCGCGCTGACCCCCTGCTTCAGCACGCCGACGATCTCCGCGTGGTCGATCTGCTCGCCGTCCAGGTAACGCTCCATCAGCTCGTCGGAGTTCTCCGCCACCTCGTCCATCAGCCGCTCGCGGTATTCCTCGGCCTGGGCCCGCAGCTCCTCGGGAATCTCGATTCGCTCCGCGGCGCCCGGCCCGGTCCCCTCGTAGACGAACGCCTCGAGGTCGATCAGGTCGACCACGCCGCGCACCTCGTGCTCGGAGCCGATCGGGATCTCGGTGGCGACAACGTGCGACCCGAAGACGTCCTTCAGCGAGTCGAGCACGGCGAAGAAGTCGGCCCGCTCGCGGTCGAGCATGTTGACGAAGACGAGCCGGGCCAGGCCCTCCGCGTCGGCGCGGCGCCAGAGCCGCTCGGTCTGCACCTCGACGCCTTTCACGGCGCTGACGACGACGACCGCCGAGTCGGCAACCCGCAGCGCCCCGGCCGCGTCGGCGACGAAGCTCGGCTCCCCCGGCGTGTCGATCAGGTTGATCTCGCGCCCGTCGTGCTCGAAGCCGGCGACCGAGGCCCCAATCGACATCTGACGCTCCTGCTCGTCGGGCTCCTGGTCGGAGATCGTCGTGCCGTCGGTGACGCTGCCCAGCCGGCGGCTCGCTCCGGCCTCGAAGAGCATCGCCTCGTGCAGGCTCGTCTTGCCGCAGCCACGGTGCCCGATCAGCGCGACGTTGCGAATCCGGTCTGCGGCCTTATGCGCCACCCGCCGAGCCTAAACCTCCTGGAGTGCAGACTTCAAGCGCATCACCGCCTTGGTGTGCAGCTGGGAGACGCGCGACTCGGTCACCCCCAGCACCTCGCCGATCTCGCGCAGGGTGAGGTTCTCGTAGTAGTAGAGGGCGACGACGAGCTGCTCGCGCTCCGGCAGCGAGGCCACCGCCTCGGTGAGGCGGTCCTTGACCTCGGTGCTGGTGAGCGATTCCTGCGGGTCGTCGGCGCGCGGGTCGGAGATCGTGTCGAGCAGCGAGACCGCGTCGCCGGAGGAGTCGGAGATCGTCCAAAGCTCATCGAGCGCGTAGACGGAGGAGTTGGCGATCTCCAGCAACGAGCTCTGCAGCTCCTCCTCGCTGAGCCCCAGCTTGGCCGCCAGCTCGGCCTCGGTCGGCGCCCGCTGCAGCTGGTGTTCGAGCTTCGACTGGACGCCCTCGATCTCCCGCGCCCGCGAGCGGACCGAGCGCGGCACCCAGTCCAGGGAGCGCAGCTCGTCGATGATCGCACCGCGAATCCGGGTCATCGCGAAGGTCTCGAACTTGATCCCGCGCTCCGGCTCGAAGCGGTCGATCGCCCCGATCAGGCCCATCAGGCCGTAGGAGATCAGGTCGGCGTCGTCGACGTGGGAAGGCAGACCGGCGCCGAGCCGGCCGGCGACGAACTTGACCAGCGGCGAGTAGGCGACCACGAGGCGCTCCCGTGCGCCCCCGTCGCCCTCCCCCTTGTAGCGACGCCACAGGTCGCGCAGCTCCACCTCTTTGACGCCGGTTTCCATTGCGCTAGCTCGATTCTACGGTCGCTGGGCCCTTTTTGAACGTCATGCGCGCGGATGGGTGCTCGCGTACGCCTCCCTGAGGCGGGCGGCATCGACCCGGGTATAGATCTGGGTGGTCGAGATAGAGGCGTGACCGAGCAGCTCCTGGATCGTCCGCAGGTCCGCCCCGCCTTCGAGCAGGTGTGTGGCGAAGCTGTGGCGCAGCGAGTGCGGCGAGACGCCCCCGGCCAGCGCCGCCTCGCTCACCCAGCGCGCCAGGCGGCGGGTGACGTCGGAGCCGGAAAGGCGGCGGCCGCTCTTGGAGAGGAAGAGCGCCGGCTCACGCGGGTCGGCGGCGAGCGGTTGCCGGCCCCTCTCCAGATAGCGGCGCAGCGCTCGCTGCGCAGGCTCGCCGACCGGCAGCAGACGCTCCTTCGAGCCCTTGCCGAGGACACGAAGCTGCTCGGTGTCGAAGTCGATCGAGGTCCGGTCGAGGTCGACGATCTCCCCGCAGCGCAGCCCGCAGGAGTAGGCCAGCTCGAGCATCGCCCGATCGCGCAGCTCCAGCGGCGTGCGGGCGGGAATCCGCTCGAGCAGCGACCGCAGCTGCTCGCCGCTCAGCACGTGTGGCAGCCTCTGCTCCCGCTTCGGGCTGGAGACCAGGTCGGCCGGGTTCTGGCCGAGCTGCTCGGTGCGGACCATGAAGTCGAAGAGGCTGCGCACAGCGGCCAGCTTGCGGGCGACCGTCGCCGGCGCCGCCCCGCCGGAGGAGAGCCCCGCGGCGTAGCGCCGCACGTCGCGATGGCGGATCCGGCCCGGCTCCAGCCCGCGCTCCTCCGCCCATTCGACGAACTGGCCGAGATCCACCCCATATGCCCTGCGCGTTCGCTCCGCCAGGCTCCGCGCCTTTGAATCCCGATCGAACGCCGACAGTGCTTCGTCCCAATTCACGGGATGTAATTCGGCTTTGCCCAAACGCGTCCTGCGAGTGGGTCATCCGATGTAAATCGGCGTCCCCACTTCGACCTGGTCGTACAGTTCTTCCACGTCGGGGATCGACATCCGCACGCAGCCGTGGGAGGCGGCGCTGCCCAGCGAGCCAGTGTCTTCGGTGCCGTGGATGCCCGCGCCTTCGAAGATCCCCATCCAGCGCGCCTTCAGCGGGTCCGAGGGGCCGGGCGGGATCACCTGACCGGCGAGGCTTCCCGCCCAGGCCGAGTTGGGGACGTGCCAGGCGGGGTCCACTTCCTTCGATTCGATGTGGTAGAGCCCTTCCGGGGTTTCCAGTCCCACCTGACCGACCGCGACCGTATAGCTCTTCGCCAGCTTCAGGTGCTTCCAGAGGCGCAGGGTGTACCCGGCACGGTCGAGCGTCAGGTAGCTCGGGTACTCGGCGGCAACTTCGCTTGCGGTGACTTCGGGCTTGACCGGGTGGGTGCGGGCGGCGATCGTGTGCTCGGCGTTCGCGTTCAGCACCGCCGCCTTCAGCTGCCTGGCCAGCAGGTCGTCGCGCAGCTTGCGGCCGTACTCGGCCGGGACGACTTCGAGCGAGCTGCCGGTCGCCGCGGCCGTCGCGTCGCGGGCTTCGCGATCGACCGCGTCGGCGACCTTGCGGATGAAGCGGTTGACGGCCGGCTCGGAGTAGGTGACGTCGGCGGAGACCGCCTTGTCGACTTCCCCGCCGGTCACGTAGCGGACCAGGCGGCCTGGCAGCCCACCTTCGCGGCTCTCGGCCAGCGCCCGGTCGACGGCGCTGTCGAGGTCGGCGTGGACCCGGAGCGCTTTCCCCGACAGCTTCCAACTCTGCCCGTCGTAGGCGACCCGGATCGAGTGGCGCAGCGGTGCCAGCAGCTGGCGGCGCACGGCACGCTTTGCTTCACCGGCGTCCATGCCGCCGACGTCGACGCCGCCGATCGTAACGCCGTCGGCGATCGTGTCCTTCCGGGAGCTGTCGTAGGCGTAGGCGCCGACCGCCGCGAGGACGAGCACGACTACTCCGGCGACAACTGCAATTTGCGTCTTGCGACCCATCAGCCCTCTCGCGAGCACACCATCGGGGAAGCCTCGGACGAACCTGAGGAAAGTTTAGGCATACGGGTATGTCGGTCAGGACGGTCCCCGCGCTGCAATTCCACATGCTGCTGTGGACGGCTCGGTGCGGATATCTTTCGCCGGTGCGCTCCAAGGACCAAGTCCGTGACGATGTCTGGAAGGCGATGGACCGCGAGGGGGTATCTCGCTTCCCGGGCGCCGAGGGGCGGATCCCCAACTTCGCCGGAGCCAAGCTGGCGGCCGAGAAGCTCGCCGGCCACCGGCTGTGGAAGCGGGCGCGGGCGATCAAGGCGAACCCCGACTCGCCGCAGACCCACGCCCGCCGCATGGCGCTGGAGCAGGGCAAGACGCTGATCATGGCGGTGCCGCGCCTCCGCGACCCCCACCCCTTCCGCGTGCTCGAGCCGAAGCGGCTCTCGAAGGCGGCGATGAAGGAGGCGGCGACGATCAAGGGCGCGCTCAAGCACGGCAGGGTCGTCGCCCTCGACGACCTGCCCGAGATCGACTTCGTGCTCTCAGGATCGGTGGCGGTGAACCTGAGCGGGGCGCGAGTCGGCAAGGGCGGCGGCTACAACGACCTCGAGTACGGGATCCTGATCGACGCGGGCAAGATCGACGATCACACGACGGTCGCGACGACCGTCCACCCGATCCAGATCCTCCGCCACCACCTGATGGTCACCTCGCACGACCTCCCGGTCGACCTGATCGCGACGCCCCGCGCCGTGATCGAGGTCGAGCGCCAGTACGAGCGCCCGCGCGGCATCCTCTGGGACCATCTGCAACCGCCGCAGATCCGCGAGATTCCGATTCTGGAAAGGATGGGCTATGCCTGAGGCGATCACGAGCGGGTCGGTGAACTTCCCGGCCAGCGATTACGGCAACCCCGACCCCGAGTGGCTGAAGGTCGACTGGCGCGAGCACCTGCACCGCGTGCAGCTGCCCGGCGCCGAGGTCAACTACGCCGAGATCGGCGAGGGCGAGCCGGTCCTCTTCGTGCACGGGCTGGCCGGTTGCTGGCGCAACTGGCTGGAGAACCTGCCCCACTTCGGCCGCAACCACCGCGCGATCGCCCTCGACCTGCCGGGATTCGGCGACAGCCCGATGCCCTCCTGGCCGATCGACATGCCCGCTTACGGCCGCCTGATCCACGACTTCTGCGAGAAGCTGGGGATCGACCGGGTGGCGGCGCTGGTCGGCAACTCGATGGGGGGCTTCGTCTCGACCGAGGCGGTGATCGAGCAGCCCACGCGGTTCGAGCGGCTGATGCTCGTCTCGGCCGCCGGGATCAGCTTCGCCGAGCTGGAAGGGCGGTGGGTCGAAACGAGGGTCGTGGCGTTCGAAACGCTGGCGCCACTCCTCGCGACCCGGCGGCGTACCTGGCTGACCCGCGCCAAAGGTCGCCGCTTTGCTTTCGGCAACCTCGTCCACTACCCGAACCGGATCCGCCCCGAGCTGCTGGCCGAGCAGATGGAACCGGGTCTGCGCAGCCCCGCGTTCGCCGACGCGATCCGGGCGATCGGCGGCTACGACACCCGCCACCGGCTGACCGAGATCGAGATCCCGACGCTGGTCGTCTGGGGCCTCAACGACCGCATCGTCCCGGTCGAGGCGGCGATCGGCTACCACCGGCTGATCCCGGAGTCCCGCCTGGAGCTGTTCGAGCGCACCGGCCATGTCCCCCAGATGGAGCGGCCGGCTCGCTTCAACGCCCTGCTCGACGACTTCTTGGCCGGCTAGCGGCGCAGATCGGCTTCAGAAGGTAACCGCGCCCTTTTCGGCCGAACCGACGGCAGCGGCGTACCGGGCCATCACGCCGCGCTCGTACAGCGCCGGGGGCGGCTGGTACTCGGCCACCCGCCGGGCGATCTCCTCGTCGGAGAGGGCGACGTCGAGGCGCCGGGCGTCGACGTCGAAGCTGATCTCGTCGCCCTCGCGCAACGCGGCGATCGGGCCGCCCTTGACCGCCTCGGGGGCGACGTGGCCGGCCATCAATCCGCGGGTCGCGCCGGAGAAGCGCCCGTCGGTGAGCAGCGCGACGTCCTCGCCGAGGCCCTCGCCGACGATCGCTGCGGTCACCTGCAGCATCTCCCGCATCCCGGGGCCGCCGGCCGGCCCCTCGTTGCGGATCACGACGATGTCGCCGGGGTTGATGTTCTGCTCCTTGACCGCGCGGAAGCACTCCTCCTCAGACTCGAAGATGCGGGCCGGGCCGCTCTGCTTGGTTCGCTCGGTGCCGGCCAGCTTCACCACCGCCCCCTCCGGGGCGAGGTTGCCGCGCAGGATCGCCAGCCCGCCCTCCGGCTTGAGCGGATCCGACAGCGGCCGCACCACCTCCTGGCCCGGGGCCTCGCTCGCCGCGGCGGCCTCCTCGCCGATCGTGCGGCCGGTCACCGTGAGCGCGTCCTCGTGCAGGATTCCGGCCTCCGCCAGCCGCTGGAGGACCAGCGGCACGCCGCCCGCCCGGTAGAGGTCGGTGGCGACGAACCGCCCGCCCGGCTTGAGGTCGGCGAGCAGCGGGGTCGAGCGCGAAATCCGCTCGAAGTCGTCGATGCTCAGCTCGACCCGGGCCTCGTAGGCGAGCGCGAGCAGGTGCAGGACCACGTTGGTCGAGCCGCCCGAGGCGCAGGCGCAGGCGATCGCGTTCTCCAGCGACTCGCGGGTGATCATCCGGCTCGGACGCAGGTCCTCGGCGAGCGCGTTCATCGTCAGCTCGCCGATCTTCTCGGCGACGGTGCCCTTCTCGTCGTCTTCGGCCGGCACCATCGCCGAGCCGCCGGGGCTGATCCCCAGCGCCTCGAAGGCGCAGGCCATCGTGTTGGCGGTGAACTGGCCGCCGCAGGCGCCGGCGCCGGGGCTGGCGACGCCCTCCAGCTCGTTCAGTTCCTCGTCGCTCATCTCGCCGGCCGCGTGGGCGCCGACCGCCTCGAAGACATCGAGGATCGTGACGTCGTGCCCGTGCCAGTGACCGGGAGCGATCGAGCCGCCGTAGAGAAGGATCGAGGGGACGTCGAGCCGAGCCAGCGCCATCGCGCCGCCGGGGATCGTCTTGTCGCAGGCGCAGAGGACGACGACCGCGTCGAACTGGTAGCCGCGTGCCATCAGCTCGATCGAGTCGGCGATCACCTCGCGGCTGACCAGCGAGGTCTTCATCCCCTGGGTGCCCATCGTGATCCCGTCGGAGATCGCGATCGTGTTGAACTCCAGCGGCGTGCCGCCGGCGGCCCGCACCCCGTCTTTGACGTGCTCGGCGAGTCCGCGCAGGTGGAAGTTGCAGGGCATCGCCTCGGTCCAGGTGTTGGCGACACCGATCGTCGGGCGGCTGAGCGCCTCGTCATCGAACCCGATGCCCTTCATATAGGCACGGGCCTGGGCGCGGTCGGGGCCGTCGAAGACGGTGCTGGAACGGGGACGGGGCAGTGCGGTCTTGGTCGTCATGCGGTGGGAATCTACTGACGGGGTCGCGTGATCGTCAGGCCGAAGACGTCGACCGGGCCGGCCCCCTCACCGATCTCCCTGAGGCCGGCGCCAACCGCAGCCGAGGCGATCTGGCGCGCTCTCCGGGCCGCCTCCAGCGGGGAGTTGCCGCGGGCGAGGAAGGCGGCCAGGGCCGAGGAGTGCGTGCAGCCGGAACCGTGCGAGGCGCCATCCGGGTGCCTCTCCCCCTCGATCGCCGCCGCCTCGGCGCCGTCGAAGAAGACGTCGACGAGCCGCTCGCTGTGGCCGCCGGTGACGACCACGGCCCGCGGCCCCAGCGCCAGCACCTCGCGCGCCAGGTCCTCCTGGGAGGCCGCCTCCCCCGCTCCGCTCAGCACCCGCGCCTCGGGGATGTTCGGCGTGACGACGGCGGCGAGTGGCAGCAGCCGTTCGACCAGGGCCTGCCGGGCCGGCTCGTCGAGCAGCTCGGCGCCGCTCTCGGCCACCATCACCGGGTCGACGACGACCGGCGCCTCGCCCACCAGGTCGAGCGCCTCGACCACGGCGTCGACCGTCTCCGCGGTGCCGAGCATGCCGACCTTCACCGCGTCGACGCCGATGTCCCGGGCGACGGCGCGCACCTGTGCGACGATCGTCTCCGGCGCGATCGCTTCGACGGCGCTCACCCCGACCGTGTTCTGCGCGGTGATCGCGGTGATCGCGGTCATCCCGTGCACGCCGCAGGCGGCGAACGCCTTCAGGTCGGCCTGGATGCCGGCGCCGCCGCCGGAGTCCGAGCCGGCGATCGAGAGCACCGCGGGGATCCTCGTCGAGCCCATCGCAGCGCAGCCTAGATGCCGGAGGGCGGCTTCAGGGTTGTGCGGGAGTGGTTTCCGGCCAGCGAGCAGGAGACGTAGCCGGCCGCCTCGAGGTCGGCGAGGGCTGCTGCGGTCTCCGCGCCGGAGAGGCCCAGCTCGGCGGCGATCGCGTCGCCCGTCTCGGCGCCCAGCTCGAGCGACTCGAGCACGGCGAGCTGGGGCTCTCCGAGCGGTGGCCCGGTTCGCTCGACCCGCCGCGCGCCCGGCCCGAGCATCGCGTCGAGCACGTCCTGGGCGTCGCGGACGACGCAGGCGCCCCCGGCCAGCAGGTTGTTCGGCCCAGCCGAGAGGCGCGAGCCGACCGGGCCGGGCACCGCGCCGAGGTCACGGCCGAGGTCGGCCGCCAGGTCGGCGGTGATCAGCGAGCCGGAGCGCTCCGCCGCCTCGACCACGACCGTCATCGCCGCCAGCGCCGCCATGATCCGATTGCGTGCCGGGAACGTCCAGCGCCAGGCGCCCTCCCCCGGCGGCAGCTCGGAGAGCACCAGGCCGCTTTCGCCGATCCGCCGCCAGAGTGAGCGGTGGGCCGCCGGGTAGGCGACGTTGGCGCCGCAGCCGAGCACCGCGAAGCTACGGCCGGCTTCGAGCGCACCGCGGTGAGCGCAGGCGTCGATCCCGAAGGCGAGGCCGCTGACCACGACCAGCCCCGCCGCGGTCAGCTCGCGGCCCAGCTGGCGGGCGACCTCGCGGCCGTAGGAGCTGGCCCGCCGGGCCCCGACCACGGTCACGACCCCGGCCGGCTCCAGCCCCTCCAGCAGCGCCGGGTCTCCCCTTCCGATCAACGCCCAGGGCGCGTCGTCGGCATCGCGCAGGGCAGCCGGGTAGAGGGAGTCGTGCCGGCAGCAGGCCCAGCACCCGGCTGCGTCCAGCTCGGAGCGCAGCCGGCCCTCCGGCGTCGCCTCGACCCGGGCCAGCACCTGCGCGGCGAGCTTCGGCGCCGCGGCGGCGACCAGGTCCTCGTTCGAGAGGCGCAGCAGTTCCGGCGAGCGCGATCCTGGCTCGCCGGAGGCGAGCTTCTCGATGTAGGGGGCGAGGTGGGCGAGCAGGCGGGCGCGGCGCAGGCACGCGGGACAGGCGCTGGGCTCAGTCATGGTCCCTCCGGCGCAGCTGTAGCGCCTGGGCGATCTGGTCGCGCTCGACCGTCTCCGTCCCGGCCAGGTCGGCGACGGTGCGCGCCAGCCGCAGCACCCGATCGTGGGCGCGGCCGCTCAGCCGCCGGCGCGCGTAGGCGTCGGCGAGCAGCACGGCGGCGGACTCGGCGAGGACGCACTCGCGCGCCTCGCCGGGGGACATGTCCGCGTTGCATCGCCCCGGTCCGAGGCGCTGCCGCTGCCGCTCGCGCGCCGCCGCAACCCGCTCGCGCACTGTGGCCGACGGCTCGCCCGGCGGGCCGCCGATCTCCGCTGCGCTCGGCTGGCGGATCGGCACCAGCAGGTCGATGCGGTCGGCCAGGGCGCCGCTCAGCTTGCCCTGGTAGCGGCGCACCTCGAGCGGCGCGCAGTCGCACTCGGCGTCGCCCTCTCCGCGGCCGCAGGGGCAGGGGTTCGCGGCGGCGACCAGCATGAAGCGGCAGGGCAGGCGGCGGGCGCTGCCCGCCCTGGCGATCGAAATCTTGCCGTCCTCCAGCGGCGCCCGCAGGGCCTCCAGCGAGTCACGGTGGAACTCGCAGAGCTCGTCGAGGAAGAGGACGCCGCGGTGCGCCAGGGTCGCCTCCCCGGGAGCGGGCGGATTGCCGCCGCCGATCAGCCCGGCCGGGCTGACGGTGTGGTGCGGGGCGCGGAAGGGGCGGCCCCCCGGGCGGCCGTCCAGACGGCCGCAGGCGCTGGCGATCCGCGCCACCTCCAACGCCTCCTCCGGGGCCAGCGGCGGCAGGATCGAGGGCAGGCGGCTGGCCGCCAGCGACTTGCCGGCCCCCGGCGGGCCGACCATCAGCAGGCTGTGGCCGCCGGCAGCTGCGACCTCCAGCGCGTAGCGCAGGTGCGCCTGGCCGCGCAGCTCGGCGAGGTCGGGAACGCCGGAGCCGGGGGTCAGCGGCAGGGGCAGCGGCTCGGGTCGTGGCGGCCTCCAGTCCCCGGCCGCAAGCGCCGGGACCTGGGCGAGGCTGTCGAGCGCCAGCACCTCGATCTCGCCGGCCAAGGCCGCCTCCCGCCCGTTGACGGCTGGCACCGCGATCGCCTCGGCGCCCATCTCCCGCGCCGCCTCGGCGATCGCCAGCACGCCGGGGACCGGCCGGATCGCTCCGTCGAGCGCCAGCTCGCCGACCATCGCCAGGCGCGGCAGGGCCTCCCACTCGAGCTGCCCGGAGGCGATCAGCAGGGCGACTGCGATCGGCAGGTCGAAGCCCGGGCCGGCCTTGCGCAGGCTGGCCGGCGCCAGGTTGGCGACGATCCGCTGCATCGGGAAGTCGAAGCCGCAGTTGGCGAGCGCCGCTCGCACCCGCTCCCGCGCCTCCCTCACCGCCGCGTCGGGCAGGCCGACCAGGGAGAAGGCGGGCAGGCCGCGACGGACGTCGACCTCGGCCCGCACCGGCCGGGCCTCGATGCCGTCGAGCGTGAATGTCCGTGCCGTGGCGAGCACGGCGGGAACGCTTGCCGGTCTCGCTTCACGCGTGGTGCGCCGGATGTCAATTTTCGCCAAATACTCCGTGCCGAAAGGCGCAGCGCAATCTTCGTCTCGCTTTCGTCACCACCTGCGCGCCACCCGCGCGCCGCCGGCCCCTAGCGTCGGCGGCGATGAGCGCGCGACGACAGCGGCTGGGCAGGCGGGCCGAGGAGCTGGTCGCAGAGCGCCTCGCCGCCGCCGGCTGGGAGATCGTCGAGCGCAACGCCCGCAGCCGCTACGGCGAGCTGGACCTGATCGCCCTCGATGGCCGCACGCTGGTCTTCGTCGAGGTGAAGGCGGGGCGCGAGGCCTCCGCCTACGGCCCCGAGCGCCCGGTCCTCGCGGTCGGACCGCGCAAGCGGCGCCGCGTCCGCCGCCTCGCCACCGCCTGGATGAGCAAGCGGCGGAAGCTGCCGCGCTACACCGAGATCCGCTTCGACGCGGTCGGCGTCAGCTTCGACCGGGTCGGCCGCGCGTCCGACTTCGAGCACATCGAGGGAGCGTTCTAGCCGGACAGCTCGAGCTGAGAATAGGCCACCGAGTCGAACGAGCGGCGGTGCAGCGGCGAGATACCGATCCGCTCGATCGCCGCGCGGTGCTCGGGGGTCGAGTAGCCGACGTGCGCGTCGAAGCCCCAACCCGGGTGCCGGCGGGCCGCGCCCCGCATGTAGCGGTCGCGGCTGACCTTGGCGATCACCGAGGCGGCGGCGATCGCCGCGCTCGTCCCGTCCCCCTCGACCACGGCGCGGTGCGGGACCGCACACCCGCGCAGCGAGAAGCCGTCGACCAGGCAGGTCGTCTCCCCGTCCGGCGCCAGCCGCTTCAGGGCCGTGGAGAGCGCCTCGAGGTTGGTGACGTGCAGGCCGCGACCGTCGATCCCCCGCACGCAGCGGACCACGACGCTGACCCGGGCCGCGGCCAGCAGCACCGCCGGGTACAGCTCCTCGCGCCGCTCCGGGTCCATCTGCTTGGAGTCGTGCAGGCCGGCCAGGGCGCGGCGATCAGTCTGGGACAGGGTGCCGTAGTCGATCAGCACGGCGGCGGCGACCAGCGGCCCCGCAAGGCACCCCCGACCTGCCTCGTCCGCCCCCGCCACGAACCTCGACCCCAGGCCCCGGTCGAAGGAGAACAGCTTTCGGGACCGGGCCAAGCGGCGCCGATGCGTCTTCGACCGGGCCTTAGAGGGTGCCGATCCGGTCGGGTGGCCAGTAGGTGGCGAACGCCTCGCCGATGATCCACCTGCGGGGGACGGGTCCCCAGAAACGGCTGTCGTCGCTCGCCCCACGGTTGTCCCCCATCATGAAGTAGGAGTCGGGTGGAATGGTGATCGACTTGGGCAGGTTGCAGGCGCTGCTCGCGCCGCAGGGAAGCGTGTACGGTTCGCTCGCCTTCTCCACGCCGTTGACGACGGGGTGGCCGTTGCGGACGCTGAGCGTGTCGCCCGGCCCGGCGACAATCCGCTTGATGAAGTTCTGGCTCGACTCGGCGGCGGTCGCCTTCGGGCAGGCTTCCCGCGGCCGATGAGGGACGCCACATTCGGTGCCGCGGTCGGCTCCCGCCGGCGGATGGAAGACGACGACGTCGCCGATCCCCGGATCGGTGAAGTGGTAGATGAACCGGTTGACGAGGACGCGCTGGCCGACGTCGAGGGTCGGCTCCATCGACTGCGAGGGGATCTGGTACGGCTTGACCAGCCAGGCCTGGATCGCCAGCGCCAGGCCCAGCGCCAGCGCCACGATCACGACGAGCTCGATCAGCCCGCCGGCGCGGCTCGTCGGCTTGGGGATGAGCCGTCTCAGACCGAGTCCTCGCCGGAGTCCTCGCCCTCGTCGGGCGGCGACTCATGCTCGGCATCCTGCGCCGCGGCGTTCTCCTCGGTCTCCCCCGCCCCGGGCGCCTCGGCGTCCGTTGCCTCTTCTCCAGCCTCGTCCTCCGCCGCCGGCTCCTCCACGGCCTCCGCCTCGAGCTCGTCTTGAGTGACGCCCTCGGCGTCCACTGCCTGCGGCTCCTCGACCCCGGCCGGCGTCGCGATCAGCTCCTCGTCGATTCCCCAGCGCCGCTCGGCTACCCGAGCGGCCTTGCCCACCCGGCCCCGCAGGTAGTAGAGCTTGGCGCGCCTAACGTCGCCCCGCGCCGCGATCTCCAGCTTCTCGATCTTCGGCGAGTGCAGCGGGAAGGTCCGCTCGACGCCGACGCCGAAGGACTGCTTGCGCACCGTGAAGGTCTCGCGGGCGCCGGATCCCTGCCGCCGCAGAACGATTCCCTCGAACACCTGGGTGCGGCGGCGGCTGCCCTCGACGACCTGGAAGTGGACGCGCACGCGGTCGCCCGGGGCGAAGGACGGAAGCCCCTGCCTCTGCTGGCGCCGCTCGATGCTGTCGATAACGCTGCTCATTCAAATCCTCGCGCTTCGCTCGCTGGCGAGAAAAAGCCGCCCGACCCGTGCTGGGCGTCGCGCGGCCGAGGAATCGTACCTACTCGGGATCTTTTTCGAGCTGCCCGGCCCGGAGCCGGCTCTGCTCGGCGCGCCAGCGGCGCACCCGCTCGTGGTCGCCGGAGACCAGCACGTCCGGCACCTGCCAACCCCGGTAGCTGGCGGGGCGCGTGTAGTGCGGGTACTCCGGGGCTCCCTCCAGCACCGGGCTGAACGACTCCTCCACCGCGCTCCGCTCGTGCCCCAGCGCCCCCGGCAGCTTCCGCATCACCACGTCCGCGAGCACCATCGCCGGCAGCTCGCCCCCGGCCAGCACGTAGCGCCCGATCGAGACCTCGTCGTCGGCCAGATGCTCGTGCACGCGCTCGTCGAACCCCTCGTACCGCCCGCAGAGGAGCGCCAGGTGACGCTCGCGGGTCAGCTCGTCCGCCAGCTCGTCGTCGAGCAGCCGGCCGGTCGGAGACAGGAGCACTACCCGTGGGCTCTCCCCGCTCCGATACGCCGCCTGCAGCGCCGCATCGACCACGTCGACCCGCAGCACCATCCCCGCCCCGCCCCCGTAGGGCGCGTCGTCGACCTGGCCCGCCCCCAGCGGGGTCGCCTCGCGATAGTCGAACAGCCTCAGCTCGTTCCCTTCGCCCAACGCGTTCTGGACGGACCGCTGGCCTCGGAACCAGTCGAACGCCTCAGGAAACAGGCTGAAGATGTCGAGTCTCATGAGATTCGGCGGACTCCGCCCCCAACCTCAGTCGAGGATGTCGACGATCACCCGTCGATCGAGCCGCACGGCGGCGGCCTTGGCGATCGTCCGGATCGCGTTGGCGATCCGCCCCCCTTTGCCGATCACCCGCCCCAGGTCCGCCTCGGCGACGCTGATCTCGTAGATCAGGTCGCCGTCCTCTTCCAGCTCCGCGACCTCAACGGCGTCGGGCTCTTCGACCAGCGCCCTGACAAGGAACTCGAGCAGCTCCGTCATGCGGCCTAGCTTCCGGAGGCGGCGATGCCCTTGGTGCGCAGCAGGGTGGCGACCGTCTCGGAGGGCTGCGCCCCGTGCTCGATCCAGTGGCGAGCGCGCTCCTCGTCGAGCTCGATCGTCGAGGGCTCGGTCTGCGGGTTGTAGCGGCCGATCGTCTCGATCGTCCGCCCGTCGCGCGGGGAGCGCTTGTCGGCGACCACGATCCGCCACACGGGGTTCTTCTTCGAACCCACCCTTCTCAGTCTGATTCGCACTGCCATTAGCGGCCCGGCAGGTTAGCGCCTGCGGTACTTGGGGCGCGGAGCGCCGCCCGCCATCTGGGCGAGCTGCTGGGGGTCGGGGGCTTTGCCGGAGACCATCTGGCGCATCAGCTTGCGCATCTGGTCGAACTGCTTGACCAGCTGGTTGACGTGCTGGACCTTGGTCCCCGAGCCGGCGGCGATCCGCTTGCGGCGCGAGCCCTTGATGATCGCCGGGTTGGCGCGCTCCAGTGGGGTCATCGAGAGGATGATCGCCTCGACCCGGTCCAGCTCGCCGTCGTCGACTTCGGCGCCTTTCAGCTGCTTCATCGCGCCCATCCCGGGCAGCATCCCGATCAAGCCGCTGAGCGGGCCCATCTTGCGCACCTGCCGCATCTGCTGGAGGAAGTCCTCCAGCGTGAAACGGTCGCTTTCCAGCTTCTTTTGCAGGTCGGCGGCCTGGTCCTCGTCGACCTGCTTCTCGGCTTTCTCGATCAGGCTGAGCACGTCGCCCATGCCGAGGATGCGCGAGGCCATCCGGTCGGGGTGGAAGCGCTCAAAAGCGTCCAGCTTCTCGCCGGTCGAGGCGAAGAAAATCGGCTTGCCGGTCACCGCGTTGACCGAGAGCGCTGCGCCGCCGCGGGCGTCGCCGTCCAGCTTGCTCATCACCACGCCGTCGAACTCAGCCGTCTCGGCGAACGATTCGGCGACGCCGACCGCGTCCTGGCCGGTCATCGCGTCGACCACCAGCAGCACGTCGTGCGGCTTGATCCGCTTGCGGATCCTCGCCAGCTCCTCCATCAGCTCGGCGTCGATGTGGAGGCGCCCGGCGGTGTCGACGATCAGCACGTCGCGCTCGTCGGCGCGGGCGCGGTCGAGCGCCCAGGCGGCGATCTCGACCGGGTCGCGATCGGTGCCCTGCTGGTAGACGTGCGCGCCGGCCCGCTCGCCGACGGTGACCAGCTGGTCGACCGCGGCCGGCCGGTAGACGTCGCAGGCGGCGAGGGCGACGTCCTTGCCGGACTCGCCGAGGTGGCGGGCCAGCTTCGCGCAGGCGGTCGTCTTGCCCGAGCCCTGAAGGCCGGCCATCAGGACCACGGTCGGGCCGTGGGAGGCGAAGGCGAGGCCGCGGCCGGCACCGCCCATCAGCGCGGTCAGCTCCTCGTCGACGATCTTCACCACCTGCTGGCCGGGGTCGAGGCTCTCCAGCACATCGGAACCGAGGCAGCGCTCCTTCAGCGTCTTGGTGAAGCCTTTGACGACCTTGAAGTTGACGTCCGCCTCGAGCAGGGCGAGGCGGATCTCGCGCATCGCCGCGTCGACGTCGCCCTCGTTCAGCTTGCCGCGCGAGCGGACCTCGGAGAGCGTCGCCTGGAGGCGGTCTGAGAGCTGGTCGAACACCTCAACGGAGCTTAGGGCAGCGCGGTAGAGCTTTGGCTCGCACAGCGGTTCAAATGACTACCGCGGTCGCTACTCGGCGAGCAGCGCGCGGGCGAAGTCGCCGGGATCGAAGGGACGCAGGTCCTCCAGCGCTTCGCCGGTGCCAATCAGCTTCACCGGGATGCCCAGCTCAGCGGCGATCGCCAGCACGATGCCGCCCTTTGCGGTGCCGTCGAGCTTGGTGAGGACGACGCCGTCGACCTCGACCGCTTCGGCGAACACTTTCGCCTGGCGCAGCCCGTTCTGGCCGGTGGTCGCGTCGATCGAGATCAGCGTCTCGTGCGGCGCCTCGGGCATCTGCTTGGCGATCACCCGCCGCACCTTGGCCAGCTCGTCCATCAGGTTTCCCTGGGTGTGAAGTCGGCCGGCGGTGTCGACGATCACCACGTCGGCGCCGCGGGCGCGGGCGGCGGCGACCGCGTCGAAGGCGACCGCGCCGGGATCGCCGCCGGGCGCCGAGCGGACCAGCTCGGCGCCCGCCCGCTCCGCCCACTCGGCGAGCTGCTCTGCGGCGGCGGCGCGGTAGGTGTCGGCGGCGGCCATTACGACAGAGAGGCCGAACTCCCTGGAGAGGTGCCAGGCGATCTTGCCGATCGTCGTCGTCTTGCCGGTGCCGTTGACGCCGACCATCAGCAGCACAGCCGGCTCGCCGCTCAGGTCGATCGGCCCGCGCCCCGACGAGGCGACCTCGGCGAGGATCTCGATCAGGCGGTCGCGGACCGCCTCGCCGTCGGCCGAAACGGCACCCCCCTCGACCTCGCGCTCCAGCCTCTCGACCACCTCTGCCGTGGTCGGGGCGCCAACGTCGGCGAGGATCAGGGCCTCCTCCAGCCGCTCCCAGGTCTCCTCATCGAGCCGGTCGAAGAGGCTGGCCGAGACCTCCTGGACCAGCGACTGGCGGCTCTTCGAGAGGCTCTCGCGGAGCCGGCGGAAGACGCCCCGGCGCCGCTCCTCGCTCTCCGGCTCGCGGCCGGCCTCCGCCTGGCGCGCGCCGAGGTCGAAGATCTCCTGCCAGGAGGTGCTCACCGCAGGTTCAGGCCGCTTCGAGGGCCGGCGGACCGGAGGCGCCGTCGCCGGCCCCGGCCTCCGCTTCGCGCGGCAGGCGGCGGGAGACCACCCGGGTGACGCCGTCGCCTCCCATCGTTACCCCGTAGAGCACGTCGGCCGCGTCCATCGTCCGTTTCTGGTGGGTGACGACGACGAACTGGGCGCGGCTCGAGAAGCGGCGGATCAGCTGCAGGAAGCGGTCGATGTTGGCGTCGTCGAGCGCCGCCTCGACCTCGTCGAGGATGTAGAAGGGGCAGGGGCGGGCGAGGAAGACGGCGAAGACGAAGGCCAGCGCGACCAGCGACTTCTCGCCGCCGGAGAGCAGCGAGAGCTTGCGCGTCGACTTGCCGGCCGGGGTCACCTCGATCTCCACGCCGAGCTCACTGCGCTCCTCCTCCTCGTCGTTCTCGTCGACCGCGTGCAGCGCCACGCGGCGCAGGCGCCCGCGGCCGCCCGGAAAGAGGTGCTCGACCATTTCCTCGAAGTTCTTCGCGGTCGCCTCGAAGGTCTGCTCGAAGGCGCGCTCGATCTCGTGATCGATGTCGCGGATCAGCGCCTCCAGCTCGCGCATCCCGCGCTCGGTGTCCTCGCGCTGGAGCTGCAGCGACTCGACGTGCTCGCGCGCCTCCTCGAACTCCTGCTCGGCCAGCGGGTTGACCGGGCCGATCTGGGCGCGGCGGCGCTCCAGACGCTGCAGTCGCCGGTCGATCTCGCTGCGCTCCTGATCGCTCAGCGCGTCGGCTGCCGGCTCGACCTCCTCGCCGAGGCGCGCGGCGATCGCCGCCAGCTCCTTGGCGGCCTCCGCGCGGCGATCGCCCAGGTGGGCAGCCTCGACCTCGACCTCGGTCAGCCTGTCGGAGACCGCCTTCATCTCGACCTGCAGCTCGGACTCCCGGCGCGCGCAGTCACGCATCTCCTCGGCGATCTCGTCGCCCCCGTCCTGCTCGCCGACCACCTTCGCTTCGATCGCTTCGACCCGGGCGAGGATCGCCGCTTCCGCCGTCGCCGCCGCCGCGGCAGCGGCGCGGACGTCGTCGAGCAGCTCCTCGCCGGCCGCGACCCGCTCGCGCAGCGCCTCGCGGTGGCGCTCACCGAGCAGCCCCTCGGCGCGGCGGGCGTGCCGCGAGGCGCGCTCGGCCCCGCTGCGGATCGCCACAAGCGCCGCCTCGCGCTCGGACTCGGCCGCGTCGGCGGAGCGGGCGACGCCAAAACCCTCCGCGGCGGCCGTGAGACCCTTGTCGATCTCCGCCAGCTCCCCGTCCAGCTCGCGGGCGCGCTCGGCCGGGGCGCCCTCCGCTGCCGCCAGGTCGAGGGTGAGCGGCCCGAACTCGGCCCGCAGGCCCTCCAGCGCCTCCGCCAACTCCGTCTCGCGGTCGCCGAGGGCGATCGCCCGCACGGCAATCCGCTGCTGCTCACCGCGCAGCTTGGTGAGCAGGCCCCAGGCGAGGGTGCGCTCGCGGTCGCGCGCCGCGAAGCGCTCCTCGGCGGCGCGGCGGCGCTCGCTGACAGCGGTGAGGCGCTCCTCGATCGCCTCCTGCTCGGCGCGTGCCTGCTCGGCCGCCTGCTCCGCCGCTTCCGCCCGGTCGGCCCCGAAGCGCAGCTCCTCGGCGACCAGCCGGCCGCGCAGCTCGAGTTCCTCATGCTCGATCCTCGCCCCCAGCTCAGCTGCCTGCGCCTGCCGCTTCAGCGGCCGCAGGTGAGCCCGCGCCTCGCGCTCGACGTCGAGCGCCCGGTCGAGGTTGTCGCGCGCCGCGCGCAGCTTCAGCTCGGCGCGGCGGCGGCGCTTGCGGTGCTTGCCGAGGCCGGCGGCCTCCTCGACCAGCAGCCGCCGCTCGCGCGGTTTGGAGTGAACGATCGACTCGACCCGGCCCTGGCTGATCACCGAGTGCATCTCCCGCCCCAGGTTGGTGTCGGAGAGAACCTCCACCACGTCGACGAGGCGGCAGCGGGCGCCGTTCAGGCGGTAGACGCCGTCGCCGGAGCGATCGAGCCGGCGCTGGATCGAGATCTCCGAAAGCTCGCTCGCGGCGCGCCCCTCGGCATTGTCGATCACGACCTCGACCTGCGCGGCCCGGCGCCGGCCGACGCCGTCGCCGCCGGCCGAGATCACGTCCTGCATCGAGGCGCCGCGCACCGCCCCCGGGCTCTGCTCGCCGAGCGCCCAGAGCACCGCGTCGGTGATGTTCGACTTGCCCGAGCCGTTGGGGCCGACGATCACGCTGACGCCCGGCGAGAACTCCAGCCGGGTGCGCTCGGGGAACGACTTGAACCCCTTCATCTCGATCGCTCTCAGATACATCCCTCGTCCTCAGTTGCGAAGGCTCGCGCTTCGGTCGGACGCGACCTCATGGCCGGCCCTCGAACAGCTCGAGGGCCTGCTCGGCCGCCATCTGCTCAGCCGCCTTCTTACTCCGGCCGGCGCCCCTGCCAACCCGTTCTCCATCGACCGTGGCCTCGACTTCGAACGTCCGCCGGTGGGCGGGGCCGGATTCGCCTATCACCGCGTAGCTTACGCGCGCTCTGCGGCGGGCGAGCAGCTCCTGCAGGGCCGACTTCGCGTCGACCAGGGCCTCTGTCGCGTGATCGACCTGGGCGGCGAAGGCATCGGCCACGGCCGGGGCGACCCGCCCAAAGCCGAAGGCGACGAAGCAGGCGCCGATCAGCGCCTCGGTGACCTCGGGCAGCGGCCGCGAGCCGGCCAGCAGAACCTCCGCCGGGATCCCGTCCTCGACCCCCGGCTCGGCGTCCCGCAGCATCTCCGGGACGCCCAGCTCGCGGCCAACCTCGGCGCAGGAGGCGCCGCTCACCGCGTGGTTGTGGATCTTGGTGAGACCGCCGGAATCGACCTCCGGGAAGCGCTCGTAGAGGTCGGCGGCGACCGCCAGGGCGAGCACGCTGTCGCCCAGGTAGGCGAGCCGCTCGTAGGACTCGGGCTGCTCCTCGCTCCAGGAGGAGTGGGTGAGAGCCCGGCGCCGCAGGTCGTCGGGGAGGCTTGCGATCAGCTCCGCGAGCCCCGAGGCGCTCACCGCATCGCCTCGCGCTTCGCTCGCGGCGCGAAGAACCAGATATGCACTCTTGCTCGCTCCGCGCTCACGCCGGAGCGTGCTCCAGGACGAAGGAGACCGCGTCGCCGACCGTCTCGATCCCCGCCGCCTGCTCCTCGGAGATTGAAACGCCGTAGCGGTCCTCCAGCTCCATCACCAGCTCGTAGAGGTCGAGCGAGTCCGCTTCGAGATCCTCCTTGAAGCGGGTGCCCTCGCCGATCTCGGCGGCGTCGACCTCGAGCTCCTCGGCCAGGTGGCCGCGGACCAGCTCTAAGACCTCGTTCCTGTTCATGCCCGACTTCCTATCACGGCCCCTGCCCGGCGGCGAGCGAACCGCGCGTGGCGCCTGCCTGTTGGAGCAGCGCCGCGGTGCGCCCGATCGCGTCGACCTCGACGCAGCGCGCCGCCAGCCGCAGGGCGTTGGCGATCCCCTCGGCGCCGGCGCTGCCGTGGCCGACCACGGCGATCCCCCGCAGACCGAGCAGGATCGCGCCGCCGGTCGTGTCGGGGTGCAACTCGCGCCGCAGCCCGCCCAGCGCCGGGCGCATCAGCAGGCCGCCGAGCGCGGCGAGCGGGTTGGAACGGGCGGCGTCGCGAATCGCCGCTGTAACGGTGCGCGCCGTGCCCTCCATCAGCTTCAGCGCTACGTTGCCGGTGAAACCGTCCGTGACGACCACGTCGGCCACTCCGGCCGGCAGGTCGCGCCCCTCGACGTTGCCGGCGAACTCGACCCCGCTGGCCTCGCTGAGGATCGCGTGGGCGGCGACGACCTCCTCTCTCCCCTTGCCGGCCTCCTCGCCGACCGAGAGCAGCCCGACGCGGGGCCGCTCGACCCCGAGCACCGCCTCGCTGAAGGCGGCGCCGAGGAACGCGAACTGGACGAGGTGCTGGGCGCGCAGGTCGACGTTGGCGCCCACGTCGAGGAAGAGGACCGCCTTGCCGGGGATCGGAAGCTGCACGGCGAGCGCCGGCCGCTGCACCCCCCTGAGGCGGCGCAGCCCGAACGTGGCCGCGGCCATCGTCGCCCCGGTCGAGCCGGGGCTGGCCATCGCGTCGGCCTCGCCAGCGGCGACAGCGGCGGCGGCGCGCACCACCGAGGCTTCCTTCCTGGCGCGGACCGCGGGGACCGGCTCCTCGTCGTTGCGGATCCATTCGGTGGTCGGGACCACCTCGACGCCATCGACCCGGTCGAGGCCGAGCTCTCCCTCCGGGCCGAAGACCCGCAAGCGGATCCCGTCGGCCGCAGCCAGCCTGGCGCCCTCGGCGAGCGCCTCGGGGCCCTGCTCGGCGCCGAAGCCGTCGAGGGCGACGGTCACGCCGCGCCCCGCCTGCATCGCTACTCGGCGTCGGAGGCGGGCGCGGCCGGCTCGGTCATCGTGTGCTCGATCACCTCGCGCCCGGCGTAGGTGCCGCAGGTCGGGCAGACGCGGTGCGGCAGCCGCGGGCTGTGGCAGCGCGGGCAGCGGTTGAGGCGCGCTTTGCCTGCCTTGTGATTGGCGCGCCGCTTGTCGCGCCGGGCCTTCGAAGTTCTCTTCTTGGGGACTGCCATCGGCCCGGGCATGGTAGCGGGCCGTAGGCCGGGTGCCCGAGCCTGGACTCAGTAGGTGGCACGCAGAACGGCGAGACCGTCAGCCTGCCAGCTGACCTCACCGCCACTCCACTCGGCGAGCTTCTCCAGCTGATCGCCCTCGAAGGCGTCGCCGATCACCAGCGAGCGGGAGTGCTCGCGGACCCTGCGGACCAGCGTCTTCTTCTGCACGTCGGTGAGGTCGTTGACGGAGAGGACGGAGATCACCAGGTCCCAGGGGCCGTCGGGGAGGGGGTCCTCCATGCGGGCGAGCTGTACGTCGTCGTAGGTCTGGCGGGCCCTGAAGACCATGTCCGGGCTCGAGTCGAGCCCGACCACCCAGGCGTCCGGATAGGCCTCGATCAGCCGCCGCGTGGTCTCCCCGGTTCCGATCCCCAGCTCCAGGACGCGCTCGGGCGGGAAGGGGATCGCCTCGACGGCCCGCTCCTGCAGCTCGTCGTAGCGGGGGATCTTGGAGCGGATCCGCTCCAGGTACTCATCGGGCGTCCAGTCGAATTGACCCATTCCGTAACCTCGTCGTGGAGGAGCCATCGTAAGCGCCCGCGCGGAGGAGCCGACCATGGCCAAAGCGCCAACCACGATCATCGACCTCGCGCGCCTCTCGCTCGCGCACGGCGAGGGTGCGCGGCTGGAGCTCGACGTCCGGCTCGACCCCCTGGAGCCGGGCGGCCAGACCTACCGCCCCGAGCACGACCTGGTGGAGACCCGACTCGACGTCTCGCGCCCCAGCAGCGGCTACGCCCTCCGCCTCCGCTTCCCGCTGCGCATCGAGGGACCCTGCATGCGCTGCCTCGAGCGGGCAGTTGTGGAGACCGAGGTCGACGCCCGCGAGGTGGACCAGGCCGATACCGACGACGAGGAGCTGCGCAGCCCCTACGTGGTGGAGGACGCGCTCGACCTGGGCCGCTGGGCCCACGACGCGGCACTGCTGGCGCTGCCGGCCCAGATCCTCTGCCGCAGCGACTGCGCCGGCCTCTGCCCGGTCTGCGGCAAGTCCCTCAACGACGCCGACCCGGCCGACCACGAGCACGACAGCAGCCCCGACCCCCGCTGGTCCAAGCTGGACGAGCTGAAGCTGGACCAGCAGTAGCGCCTACGGGGGAGGGGTGGGGCGTCCCTCCTAAAAACCACCGCTGCTACTGCTCGTCCAGCTCGGCGACCGCCTGCTCTTCATCGCGGCCGGCGAGCCGGTCGCGGCCGCGCTGCACTGCGGCGAGGAACTTCTGCAGGTTGACCTCGAGCGTGTTGAGGATCTCGTCGGCGTAGTCCTCGGCACCGAGCCGGATCTCGCGCTCCCTGGTGCGGGCGTCCTCGACGATCTCGTCGGCGGCACGCTCGGCCTGCTTGGTGACCTCCTCGTCGGAGATCAGGCGGGCCTGCTGCTCGCGCGCCTCGCGCACGATCCGCTCCGCCTCGCGTTTTGCCTCGGCCAGCATCTCCTGCCGCTCCTTGACGATCCAGCGCGCCTGCTTGATCTCCTCGGGAATCGTCGCCCGCATCTGGTCGAGCAGGTCGTAGATCTCCTCGCGGTCCACGCGCACCTGATCCGTGAGCGGCACGGGCCGAGCGTTGTGGACCACGTCGTCCAGCTTGTCTATTAGAACCAGGACATCCATCGGCAGGGCGTAAGCCTAAGGGTCGGAGGGGTTTTCGGGGAAGAAGCCGCGATTTCCTCGGATTTCTGCAAACTCTCGCCCATTGGCGGGGGCCGCCGACAGCCTATCTCCCACCCAGGCGCTCCGCCATCGCGGCCGCCACGGGGGCGGGGACGAGATCGGCGACGTCGCCGCCGAAGGTCGCCATTTCCTTCACCCCGGTCGAGGAGAGGAAGCTGTACTGCGGGGAGGCGATCATGTAGATGCTCTCGATGCCCGGATCCAGCTTGCGGTTGAGCTGGGCCATCTCGAACTCGTACTCGAAGTCGGAGATCGCCCGCAGCCCCTTGACGATCGCTTTGGCGCCCAGTTCGCGCGCGAACTCGACCAGCAGGTTGGAGAAGACCCGCGCCTCGACGTTCGGCAGCTCGGCGGTCGCTTCTTCGATGAACGCCTGGCGCTCCTCCGCGGTGAACAGCGTCCCGCCCTTGCGGACCGGGTTGTTGACGACGCCGACGACGACCCGCTCGAAGGCCTGTGAGCCGCGGGTGATGATGTCGAGGTGCCCGTTCGTCACCGGGTCGTAGCTGCCCGGGCAGACCACCGTGCCGTCGTGTCCGGCCATCAGCTGCGCTCCCCGTAGAAGGCGACGTCGGCAGCGCCGTAACGGCGCTGTCGGAGCTGCTCTAGCGACTCGATCCGCAACGGCCGGCGGGCCGCGCTCTCGACGATCGCCCGCCCCCCCGCGGCGAGGAGACCCGGCAGATGTGTGTCCAGTTCCCGCCCCACGCGGTCGGCGAGTCTATAGGGGGCGTCGACGAAGACGAGGTCGAAGGGGGGTGCGTCGGGGTCCTCGGCGCGCGCTGCCAACCAGCGAGCGGCGTCGGAGCGCACCAGCTCGGCGCGCGCGCCGAGGCCGAGCCGCTCCACGTTGCCGAGCGCCGGGCGGGTGTCACGGTCGACCAGCACGGCGCTCGCCGCCCCGCGCGAGAGCGCCTCGATCGCCAGCGCCCCGGTGCCGCAGTAGAGGTCGAGGACGCGGGCGCCCGCCACCTCGCCGAGGGCGGAGAAGGTCGCCTCGCGCACCCGGTCGGAGGTCGGCCGCACCCTCCAGCCGCGCGGCGCGACGAGGCGCCGTCCGCGCAGCTCTCCGGCGACCACCCTCATCGCCCCTCCGCAGGCGATGTGCCGGTGATTGAGCGCCCACGATGGTGTCTGACTACCGGCACGTCCCCACGATGTCACAGGGGGATCGGGTCGGCGGCGCCGGCGCCGAACCGCCGCCGCGCCGCCTCGAGCAGCGGGCCGGCCTCGGGGGCATCGAGCGTGCCGTGGCGGCGCAGCAGGGCGAGCACCTCGTCGCGGGCGGCGATCAGGGTCGGCGTGTCCTCGGGCAGCTCTGCGACGGCGAAACGCGGCAGCCCGTGCTGGCGGGTGCCCAGCACCTCGCCCTCGCCCCGCAAGCTGAGGTCGACCTCGGCGAGCTGGAAGCCGTCGCGCTCGCGGACCACCGCCCCGAGCCGCCGCCGCGCCATCCCGCCGGCGTCCTCGGCGAACAGCAGGCAGTGCGAGGCGTGCTCCCCCCGCCCGACCCGGCCGCGCAGCTGGTGGAGCTGGGAGACGCCGTAGCGCTCCGCTCCCTCGACCAGCATCACCGTTGCGTTCGCCACGTCGATCCCGACCTCGATCACCGTGGTCGCGACGAGCACGTCGTGCGCTCCGGCGGCGAAGGCCTCCATCGCCGCGGCCTTGCGCGCCGAGGGCATCTGGCCGTGGATCACGCCGATCGAGAAGCCACGCAGCGGGCCGGCCCCCAGCCTGGCCGCCTCCTTCTCGGCGGCCTTGCCCCGCATCTTCTCCGATTCCTCGACCAGCGGGCAGACGACGTAGGCCTGGCGGCCGGCGCGCAGCTGCTCGCGGACGAACTCGTACGCTGCCTCGCGCTCGCCGGGCTCCACCAGGCGGGTCTCGACCGGCTGCCGGCCGGCCGGCAGCTCGCGCAGCGTCGTCGTGTCGAGGTCACCGTAGGCGGTCAGCGAGAGGGTCCGCGGGATCGGCGTCGCGGTCATGTGGAGGACGTGGGGTGCCATCCCCTCCACCCCCTTCGCGTCGAGCGCCCGTCGCTGCTCGACCCCGAAGCGGTGCTGCTCGTCTACCACGCAGAGGCCCAGCCGGGCGAAGCGCACGCCGGGCTCGATCAGCGCGTGGGTGCCGACGATCAGCCCCAGCTCGCCCGTCTCGAGCCGCTCCAGAGCCTGCCTGCGCCGCTGCGCGGGCGTCGCCCCGGTCAGCAGCGCGAACGGCACCGGCTCGTGGGCGAGCAGCCGTTCCAGAGTCGCGGCGTGCTGCTCGGCCAGGGTCTCGGTCGGCGCCATCAGGGCTGCCTGGAACCCCGGCTCCAGTGCCCGCAGCATCGAGTAGAGCGCGACGACCGTCTTCCCCGACCCGACCTCCCCCATCAGCAGCCGCTGCATCGGCTCGCCCGAGTCGAGGTCGGCGTCGATCTCGTCGAACGCCTCGAGCTGGTCCCCCGTCGGCTCGAAGGGCAGCGAGTCGATCCACCGTGAAACGCTCTCCCCCGCCCTGCCCAAGCGCGGCGCCGGGCGCGCAGCCCGGTGCGACCGCTTTCGGGTTGCCAGCACCGCCTGGTAGAGCAGCAGCTCTTCGAAGGCGAGCCGCCTTTGCGCCTCCTCGGCCTCCTCCTCGCTCTCCGGGAAGTGCACCGCGGTGAGCGCATCGGCGAGCCCCGCCAGCTCCCTGCGCACCCGCAGCTCCGCCGGCAGCGGCTCGATCGCGTTCGGGGCCAGAGAGATCGCCTGCTCCACCCAGGCGCGGATGCGCTGTGCCTTCAGATGCTCCGTAGCCGGATGCACGGGAACGAGCCGTGGGTCGTCGGGAGAGCGCGGGCGTTCCTCCCCCCCACCGACGATCTCGTATTCCGACACCCGGAACCCGCGTTTGTCCTTGGACCCGGTCAGCAGCAGGCTCGTCCCGGGAGTGAGCTTCTTCGCGACCCATGGCTGGTTGAACCAGGTAGCCCGCAGCGAGCCCGAATCGTCGCCGACCTTGACCGAGAGGATTGACAGGCCGCGCCGCCTGAAGGCGCTCGGCTTGGCGCCCAGCACCTCGACCCGGACGGTCGCCTTGGCGCCGATCTCGAGCTTTCCCACCGGCGCCACCGTCCGGTCGCGGTGGCTGTGGGGAACGCGCAGCAGCAGGTCCCCGACGGTGTGCAGGCCCGCCTCGGCGGCGGCTTCGGCCAGCCTCGGGCCGACGCCGTCCAGCGACTCGAGCGAGGTCTCCAGCGCGCTCGGGCGGGGCCAGCGGACCGGAGCGTCCCGGAGCTGTGCCAGCGTCAGCTCGGAGACCCCGGCGAAGGAGCGCGCTACTGGGCGGCGAGCAGCCACCACCAGCTCGGCTGGCCACCGGCGTGTGTCTCGACCTCGACCCCGTCCGGGACGTGGGTGTCGATCTCGCCGAGGGGGATCGGCGCGTCTTCCCCAGCCAGCACGGTGACGATCTCCGCCCCCTCCGCGAGCCGCTCGATCGTCGCCGCGAGCGTCGAGCCGGCGCCCCCCCAGGCAACGATCTCCTCGCCGGCGAAGCCGACCGCGTCGCCCTGGCGAAAGCGTCCCTGGGCGTCGTCGCGGGCGGCGGGGGCGACCCCGCCGGCGGCGATCGACCCCAGGGCCCCTTCTAGCCGCTCGGCGTTCTCGGCGAGCGAGGCGTCGGGGTCGAGCTCGACCAGCGCCAGCAGGCCCGCCTGCTGTGAGGTCGCCGCCACTACCCGCGCCGGCTTCTCCGAAAGCTCGCAGGCGCGCTCCGCTGCCATGATCACGTTTGAGGAGCCGGGCAGAACCAGCACTTCCTCTGCCGGCACCTCGTGGATCCCCGCCAGCAGCTCGTAGGTCGACGGGTTGAGCGTCTCCCCTCCCGGGACGACGTGCGCGCCCAGCTCGCCGAACAGGGTCTGCAGCCCGGTCCCCGCGGCGACGGCGAGGGCGCCGGTGCGCCCCGCCTCGAGGCGGGCGTCGCGGGCGGCGATCTGCTCCCGCATGTCGCCGACGTCGAGGTTGGTGACGCCGCCCACCCCGTCGAACAGCGCCACCGCCGCTTCGGGCTCGTCGGTGTGGACGTGGACCTTGAGCGTCACCTCGTCGCCGACCACCAGGACCGAGTCGCCCAGCCCCTCCAGCCTGGGCAGGAAGTCGCGGGCGTCGAGCCCGGATCCGGAGACGATGAAGTTGGTGCAGTAGCGGTAGCGGCTGTCCTCGTGGTGCGGACGGCTGAGGCGGGGCGCCTCCTGGTGGTCGACCTGTGCCGCCTCGGTCGTATCGCCGCGCAGGCCGGCGACGACGCCCGCGAGGATCAGCACCAGCCCGTAGCCGCCGGCGTCGACCACTCCCGACTCGCGCAGCACATCGAGCTGCTCCGGGGTGCGCTCGACCGCCCGCTGGCCGTCGGCGATCGCCTGCTCGAGCACCTCGGCGAGCACGGCGTCTTGCTGCGCCTCGCTGACGCCCTGATCGAGCCGCTGCTTTCCGGCGTCGAGATGGGCGAGCTGTCGGGCGATCGAGTGGGCCATCTCGCGGAAGACGGTGAGCATCGTCCCCTCGGCCGGGTCGCGGACCGAGGCGTAGGCGGCGTCGGCGGCGCTGGCGAAGGCGGAGGCGACGAGCACGGGGTCGACCAGCTCGCCGGGACGGCTCGCCAGCTCCTCGGCGGCGCCGCGGACGATCTGGCTGAGGATCACGCCGGAGTTGCCGCGCGCACCCATCAGCGCCGCCCGCGCCAGCGCCTGGACCAGCTGGGTGCGGCCGACCTCGTCGACCTCGAGCCCGTCCAGCCGGTCGAGCTCCTGCATCAAAGCGCGCATCGTCATTGCCATGTTGTCGCCCGTGTCGCCGTCGGCGACCGGGAAGACGTTGAGGTCGTTGACCTCCTCCCGTCGCTCCTCGAGCGACGCGTAGGCGGAGCTGATGACACGCCGGAAGCGCGCTATCGAAGGATCTGGCATGGGGGCGGCCATTCTAGGAACGACCGGGGCGGACCGCGCTCGCTGTCGCTCAGGCCGCCTTGGTGACCTTGTTCGCCTTCAGGCAGCGGGTGCAGACGTAGGTCCGCAGCTTGCGGCCGTCCTCCTCGATCCGCACCTTCTGCAGGTTCGCGTCGAAGCGCCGCCTGGTGGCGACCATCGAGTGGCTACGGGAGTTGCCGAAGGACGGTCCCTTGCCGCAGCTGTGGCATACCTTGGCCATCGCGACGCTGGATAGTAGCCGCAAGCCGCCGCGTTCAGGCAAGCCGGCGCTGCAGCAGCGCCATCCGGGCGACGGTTAGGGCGGCGCTGCGGCCCTGGTCGCGCTTGCCGCCGCCCGCCCGGGCGAGCGCCTGCTCCATCGTGTCGCAGGTGATCACCCCGAAGGAGCAGGGGACGCCCGCGGCCAGCTGCACGTCCTGGATCCCGCGAGCCGCCTCCGCGCAGACGAAGTCGTAGTGGTCGGTCTCGCCGCGGATCACCACGCCGAGGCAGGCGACGCCGGCGAAGTCGCCGCTCTCGGCGTGCAACCGCGCCGCGAACGGCAGCTCGTACGCGCCCGGCACGGAGGCGTGGCTGACCGCGGCGGCGGGGACCCCGGCCAGCTCGAAGCCCTCCTCGGCGCCCCGCAGGAGGCGCTGCGCCAGGTCCTCGTAGAAGCGGCCGACGCAGACGGCGAAGCGCAGCGAGGAGAGGATCTCGCGCTCGCCGTCGTCGAAGGTCTCGAGGAAGGCGCCCGGCTCAGCCACCCGAGCCGCCCGTGTCGCGCTCCTCCTCGTCGCGGAGCATCTCCTCGTCGAAAGCGAGCCCCTGGTGGTGCAGCGAGTGGCCGAGCTTGTCGCGCTTCACCCGCAGGTACTGCTCGTTGTGGGCGTTGGGGACGGCCTCGATCGGCACCTGCGCGGTGACCGAGAGCCCATAACCCTCCAGGCCGACGATCTTTTTCGGGTTGTTGGTGAGGATGCGGATGCTGGTCAGGCCGAGGTCGCCGAGGATCTGGGCGCCGATCCCGTAGTCGCGCAGATCGGCCGGCAGGCCGAGCTTCAGGTTGGCCTCGACCGTGTCGGCCCCCTCCTCCTGCAGCTTGTAGGCGCGCAGCTTGTTGAGCAGGCCGATCCCGCGGCCCTCCTGGGAGAGGTAGAGGAGGACGCCGCGGCCCTCGCGCTCGATCATCGAGAGCGCCGCTTCGAGCTGCTCGCCGCAGTCGCAGCGCATGCTGTGGAAGACGTCGCCGGTCAGGCACTCGCTGTGGACGCGGACCAGCACGTCCTCGGCGCCCTCGACCTCGCCCTTGACCATCGCGACGTGGTGTTTGTCGTCGACCAGCGAGCGGTAGCCGACCGCGGTGAACTCCCCGAACGCGGTCGGCAGGGCGGTTGCCACAACCCGTTCGACCAGCTTCTCGGTGCGGCGGCGGTAGGCGATCAGGTCGGCGACCGTGATCATCTTCAGGCCGTGCTTCTCGCAGTAGGGGACCAGGTCCGGGACGCGGGCCATCGTCCCGTCGTCGTTCATGATCTCGCAGATCACCCCGGCCGGGCTGAGCCCGGCGAGGCGGGCGAGGTCGACCGAGGCCTCGGTCTGCCCGGCGCGCTCCAGCACGCCGCCGTCTTTGGCCTTGAGCGGGAACACGTGGCCCGGTTGGACCAGGTCGTGGGGGGTCGAGCGGGGGTCGATCGCGACCTGAACCGTGTGGGCCCGGTCGTGGGCGGAGATGCCGGTCGTCACCCCGTGTCTGGCCTCGATCGAGACCGTGAACGCGGTCTGCAGCGGCGCCTCGTTCTTGGCCGCCATCAGGTTGAGGCCGAGCGCCTCGCAGCGCTCGGAGGCCAGCGAGAGGCAGATCAGCCCACGGCCCTCCTTCGCCATGAAGTTGATCGCCTCGGGGGTCGCGAACTGCGCCGCCATCGTCAGGTCGCCCTCGTTCTCGCGGGTCTCGTCATCGCAGACGACGACCATCCGCCCGCGACGGATGTCCTCGATCGCCTCCTCGATCGTCGCGAACGGGCCCTCGCCCTCCGCGGTCTCGGCCTGCTCGGATTTCTGCGTCTCCGTCATGCGACTCATACATCCCCTTCGCGCTTCGCTCGCTCCACGAGGAACCAGATATGCACGCTTGCTCGCTCCGCGCTCATGGCTCCTCTCCGACGAATGGTTGCACCAACCGCTCCACGTACTTGGCCACCACGTCGCACTCGACGTTCAGCTTGCGCCCCGGGTCCGCTTCGCCCAGGGTGGTCCGCTCCAGGGTCTCGGGGACCAGCGAGACCTCGATCCAGCCCTCACCCAGCGCGGCGATCGTGAGGCTGACGCCGTCCAGCGCCACCGATCCCCTGTCGATCGCGTAGTGCAGCAGCCCCGGCCGCAACGCGACCCGGAGGCGGCGGGAGAAGCCGTCCTGCTCGACGGACGCGACCTCGCCGATGCCGTCGACGTGGCCCTGCACGACGTGACCGCCGAAGCGGTCCGACGCCTTCATCGCCGGCTCCAAGTTGACGCGGCTCCCCGGCCCCAGCTCGCCGAGGGCGGTGACCTCCAGCGTCCGGTTCATCGCCTCGGCCTCGAAGCCCTCGGCGCCGGCGACGGTCGCAGTGAGGCAGACGCCGTCGACGGCGATCGAATCGCCCGCTGCGAGGTCCGCGCCGAGCGAAGCGGCGACCCGCAGCCGCGCGCCGTCCGCGTCCGAGTCGACCGACTCGACCGTGCCCACCCCCTGGATCAGCCCGGTGAACACGTCACCACTCCTTGAGGCGGGCCGTGATCAGGTCGTCCTCTGCGCCGGGGTCCAGAGCCGCGATCCGCCTTCCCCCGCCGAGCAGGACCGGGGCGACGAAGGTGCGTGCCTCATCGATCGCGTCGGCGGCGAGGAAGGAGGCAGCGACGGTTCGGCCGCCCTCCAGGAGAAGGCTCGTGACCTCGCGGCGACCCAGCTCGGAGAGGGCGGCCTCGATGCCGTCGGCGACGACGACCTCGGCGCCCGCGTCCCGGAGGGCTGCCGTACGAGCGGCGCCCGCGTCCGGCGCCGCGACGACGACAACGGGCGCCTCGTCGAGCGTCTTCAGGAGCTGGGAGTCGACCCGTAGCCGGGCCTGGCGGTCGAAGACGACGCGGATCGGCTGCCGAGGGTCGGTGCGGTCGACTCTTGAACCGCTATGCGACTCAAAGCTCGACCGCGAGGGGCGGGCGGTGAGCAGCGGGTCGTCGGCGAGGGCGGTGCCGATCCCGACCGCGACCGCGTCGGATTCGGCCCGCCAGCGGTGGACCAGCTCCCTGCTCCCCTCGCCCGAGATCCAGGGGGAGTCGCCGGGCGCGGTGGTGGTGCAACCGTCGAGCGAGATCGCCAGCTTCAGCGTGACGAGCGGCAGGCCGGTGCGGGCGTGCTTGCGGAAGGGCTGGTTGAGCAGGCGGGCGGTCGTCGCCTCCTCGCCGGCTGCGGACTCGACCTCCACCCCGCCGTCGCGGAGGATGCCGGGACCCCGGCCCGACGCCTTCTCGCTCGGGTCCTCGGAGGCGATCACGACTCGCGCGATCCCAGCGTCGAGGATCGCCTCAACGCAAGGCGGCTGGCGCCCGCGATGGGCGCACGGCTCCAGGGTCACGTACATCGTCGCCCCGCCGGGATCCTCGCCCCGCCTCCGGCAGTCCTCCAAGGCGGCCCGCTCGGCGTGCAGGTCGCCCAGCTCGGCATGAAACCCCTCGCCGATGACGGCACCGTCCCGCACGACCACGGCCCCCACCAGCGGATTCGGGCTCACCCTCCCACGCCCACCCTCGGCCAGCTCCAGCGCCCGCTTCAGATGCGCCCGGTCCTCGGTTGTGAGCAGAGTGTCCATATGACTGATTGACAAGTCAGTCAATACCCAGCTTACTCCCTCAGGCCCGGGCCCTGGAAGTTCCGGCCGACGCTTCGCGAGGAGGGATGGGGGTGTCTTCCGCGCAGCGGCGTCCTGTTTCTCGCCCCAGCCACTCTCGCGGTCAGCCGCAAACCTGCCTGGCGAGAAACCCGGCAAGCGGGAGACACCCCCATCCCCTCCCCCCACGCCGCCCCCACGGATACCCTGATCGCGCCCCCATGAAGCTGATCGTCCAGATCCCCTGCCTAAACGAGGAGGCGACCCTTCCTGCGACCATCGCCGCCCTGCCGCGGCGAATCGAGGGGGTCGACGAGATCGAGCTGCTGGTGATCGACGATGGCTCGACCGACCGCACGGTCGAGGTGGCACGCGCCAACGGGGTCGACCACATCGTCCGGCTGACCAACAACAAGGGGCTGGCGGCGGGCTTCCAGGCGGGGCTCGACGCATGCCTGAAGCTGGGCGCCGACGTCATCGTCAACACCGACGCAGATAACCAGTACAGCGGGGCCGATGTGCCGAAGCTGGTGGCGCCGATCCTGGCCGGCGAGGCCGACATGGTGGTCGGCGACCGGCGGGTGGCGACGCTCGATCACTTCTCCGGGCGCAAGAAGGCGCTGCAGCGGCTGGGGAGCTGGGTGGTGCGGCGGCTCTCGGGGACCGAGATCGCCGACACCACCTCCGGATTCCGCGCCTACAACCGCGAGGCGGCGCTGGGCCTGCTGGTCACCGACAACTTCACCTACACGCTGGAGAGCCTGATCCAGGCGGGGAAGATGCTGGTCGCGGTCGACCAGGTCGAGGTCGACACCAACCCGCGGACCCGCGAGTCGAGGCTGTTCACCTCGACCGGCGCCTACGTGCGCCGCAACGCCCTCTCGATCCTCCGCGTCTACGCCCGCTACGAGCCGCTGCGCGTCTTCGCCACCGCCAGCCTTGCGGTCGGCCTGCTGGCGCTGGCGGCCTGGATGCCGTTCCTTCTCGACTGGATCTTCAACGGCGACAGCAGCGGCCACATCCAGTCGCTGATCCTCGGCGCCGTGCTGTTCATCGCCGCCGTGCAGCTGATGGCGCTGGGGGTGATCGGCGACCTGCTCGCCAGCCAGCGGGTGATGACCCAGCGGGTCTTCGAGCGGGTGCGGCGGGTCGAGCTGTCGCTCGGGGTCGAGCCCTCTCACTACGAGCGCGGCGCGGCACGCGAGCCGGCGCGGGACTGATGGCGAGCGGTAGGACGAGAGGCGCCGCGCGCGGCGGCGTCAGCTCGGCCGACTACGGCAAGACCGCGAGCTTTCTCGCAATCGGCGTCGGGATGACCGGCGTGATCACCTACGTCTACTTCTTCGTCGCCTCGCACGTGCTGTCCAAGCCCGACTACGGGCAGATCACGGTGCTCTGGTCGGCCGTCTTCATCACCATCTCCACCCTCTACCGTCCGATCGAACAGCTGCTCTCGCGTCACATCTCCGAACACCTGGTGAAGCGCGACCCGATCGGCGGCCCGATGCGGGTGGCGGCGACGATCCAGCTCGGGCTGGGGATGGTCTTCGCGGTCCTCGCGCTTGCCCTGCGCGGTCCGCTGCAGGACAACATGCTGGACGGCAACGAAACGCTCTACTGGGTCTTCTTCTCGGCCGTCCTCTTCTACGCCGCAAGCTACTTCGCCCGCGGCTTCCTCGCCGGCGGCCGCCGCTTCGGCCTGTTCACGGCGCTGATCCTCTCCGAGTCGGTCTTCCGCACCTCCTTCGCGGTGCTCGTCGCGATCGGCCTGCTGAGCGGCCAGTCGGCGGTGGCGATCGGCATCGTCGCGGCCCCCTCGCTCAGCCTGCTGGTCGTGCCGCTCGCCTTCGCCCGCCGGGCGCGGCGCACGCCTGCCGCGGCGCCACCCGCCGGCTCCCCCGCGACCGCTGAGGAGCCGGATGAGCCCCCTGGCTTCTCGTTGCGCCACGGCACCGGCTTCGCCGCGGCGGTGCTGCTGATCATGTTCAGCGAACAGGCCTTCCTCAACGCCGGGCCGCTGATCGCCCGCGGCCTGCAGGGCGCCGCGGCGGCCGGCTTTATCTTCAACGTGCTGATGATCGCCCGCGCGCCGCTGCAGCTCTTCCAGGCGGTCTCGACCAGCATCCTCCCGCACCTGACCAGCCTCCACACCAGCGACGCCCCCGACAGTGCGCGCGAGTTCCACCGCTCGGTGCGGATGGTGCTGCTCGGGATCGCCGCCTTCACGGCGATCGTCGCGCTCGCCGTCCTGCTCGCCGGGCCGCAGCTGATGCAGCTCGCCTTCAGCAAGAAGTTCACCTACGACCGGGCCGGGCTGCTGCTGGTCACCCTCGGCATGGGGCTCTACCTCTCCTCCGTCACCGTCAACCAGGCCTGCATCGCCCAGGGGCAGGTGCGGCGCGCATCGGCCCGCTGGATCGGCTGTGCCGCGGCCTTCATCGGCTGGAACTTCCTGCCGCTCGTCGCCGACGAGTTCCGCCGGGTGGAGCTCGGCTTCACGCTCGCCGCCGGCCTGCTGCTGGCGCTGCTCTACGTCGCCTACCGCAACCCGCACGAGCGCGCCGAGGACGTGCCCGAGGCCGGCTCCCCCGAGGAGCTGGAGGTCCGGCTGGCCGCGGTCGACGAGAACACCTAGCGGGGCGGGGGATGGGCGGACACGACGCCGAGCTGGTCCTGATCGGCGGCGCCCTGCTCGCCATCGCGATCGCCGCCGCGCTGTTCGCCGACCGGGTCCGCATGCCCGGCCTGCTGCTCTTCCTCGGCCTCGGGATGCTGGTCGGCTCCGAAGGGGTCGGCGGGGTCGAGTTCAGCGACGTCGAGCTGGCCCGCACGCTGGGCACGATCGGGCTCGTGCTGATCCTCTTCGAGGGTGGCCTGACCGCCGGCTGGGGGGAGATCCGGCCGGTCTTCGGCACCGCGGTCGGGCTGGCGACCGCCGGCACCTTCCTGACTGCGATGCTGACCGGGCTGGCGGCGGCCTGGATCTTCGACCTCAGCACGCTGCAGGGGCTGATCCTCGGCTCGGCGGTGGCCGCCACGGACTCCGCCGCGATCTTCGCCGTGCTGCGCGGCTCGCGCCTCGAGCGAAGGTTGGCCCGCACGCTGGAGGGAGAGTCGGGGATGAACGACCCGGTGGCGCTGCTGCTCGTGGTCGGCTTCGGCGACTGGATCGCAGACCCCGCCTACGGCGCCCCCGACATGCTGGCGCTTTTCGTCGTCAAGCTGGCGCTCGGCGCCGCCTTCGGCCTCGGCCTCGGCTGGCTGGCGCGGCGCGGCATCGAGCGCGTCGAGCTGCCCACCCAGGGCCTCTACCCGGTGGCGACGCTGGCCGCCGCCGCGCTCTCCTACGGGCTCGCGGAGAGCCTCGGCGGCTCGGGCTTCCTCGCCGTGTACGCGACGGCGCTGGTCCTCGGCACTGGCGCGATCCCGGCCCGCAGCACCGTCGTCGCCTTCCACCAGGGTCTCGGCTGGCTCGCCCAGATCGGCCTCTTCTTCATGCTCGGGCTGCTCGTCTTCCCGGGCCAGCTCTGGGACGTCGCCGGCAAGGGACTGCTCCTCTCGGCGCTGCTGATCGTCCTCGCCCGGCCGCTGGCGACGCTGCTGATCACCGTCCGCAGCCGCCTCAACCTGCGCGAGCAGACGATGCTCGGCTGGGCCGGCCTGCGCGGTGCGATCCCGATCTGGCTCGCCACCTTCCCGGTGGTTGCCGGCGTCGCCGAGTCGGGCCTGATCTTCAACGTGGTCTTCTTTGTCGTCGTCACCTCCACCCTGGTGCAGGGGGCGACGATCGAGCCGCTCGCCCGCCGGCTCGGCGTCACCAGCACCGAGCCGACCCTGCCGCAGCCGGTCGCCGACGTCGGCATGGTGCGCGAGCTGGGCGGCGAGCTGGTCTCCTGGAAGGTGCGCGAGGGCGACGCCGCGGCCGGCCTGCTGGTCCGCGAGCTGGGACTGCCGCGCGAGGCGCTCGTCCACCTGATCGTCCGCGACGGGCGGGCAATCGCGCCGCGCGGCTCGACCCGGGTCGAGCCCGGCGACGAGCTGCACCTGCTGGTCCAGGAGCACCGACGCGAGGAGGTCGAGCGGCTGACCCGCCTGTGGCGCGAGGGGCCGCTGGGCGAGCCGGCGCCGCTGCTGCTGCCGCCGCGCGCCGCCCCGCAGGTCTTCTCGGTGCGGCCCGGCCGCAGCCTCGACGACGACCCGGCCGAGCCGCGGCGGATCGACGGCGTCGCCGTGCGGGCGCGGCTGCGCAGCCGCCGCGACCGCCCAGGGGCGCTGGTGGCGCTCGCCGACGGCCGCTTCGCGATCACCGGCACCCAACACCTGGCGATCGGCGGGCGCCGTGCGCTCGCCGAGTGGTGCGGACGACGGGCGTTACGAGCGGGGATCGGGGAGGCGGAGCGGTCCTGGTGGCAGGAGGCGGCCGGGGCGCTGGTTGTGCCGATACCGCGGCCGGGAGCCTAGGCCTCAGGTTCGGGCGGTCCCGGCCGGAGCCATCAGCGCCTCGAGCCGCGCCAGCGCCCCCGCCTCGCCCATCGCGACGACCACGTCGCCCTCGCCCAGCACCTCGCCGGGGGACGGCTGCGGCTCGACGACGCCGTCGGCGCGACGCAGCGCGACGATCGTTGCCTCACCGCGCACCTCGCCGAGCGTCCGCCCCGCGCCGCTGCAGCCGACCGTCACCTCGATCTCCTCCATCCGGTACTGCGGAGTGACCTCGACCACGCCGGTCACCTGCGGGTTGAGGATCGAGCGCGCCATCTCGGCGCCGCTCTCGCGGTAGGGAGAGACGATGCGGTCGGCGCCGGCGCGGCGCAGCTTGCTCTCCGAGTCTTCGACGCTGGCGCGGGCGACGATCGTGATCTCGGAGCGCAGCTCGCGCGCGGTCAGGGTGATGAAGATGTTTTCGGCGTCGGAGTCGACACAGGCCATCACCCCCGCCGCCCGCATGATCCCGGCGCTGCGCAGCACCTCGTCGTCGGAGGGCGACCCCTCGATGAACGGCGCCCCGATCGCCTCGGCGTGCTCGCGCGTCTGCTCGGGGTTGTTGTCGAGGACGACGATGTCGCGCCCCGCTGCCCGCAGGTCGCGGCCGGCCTGGCGGCCGACCCGGCCGAAGCCGCAGATCAGAACGTGGTCGCTGAACGAGTCGATCTTCTTCAAAACCCTTCTCTCCTCGAGCAGGTCCGCGAGGTGCCCGGACACGAAGAACTCGGTCACGGTGACCAGTGCGTAGAAGAGCGTACCCACGCCGAGCACGATCAGGCCGACCTTGACGATCTGCCCGCCCGTGCTGGCCGGCTCGGGGATCGTGCCGACGGTCGCCACCGTGTCGAGCGCCCAGACGAAGCCGAAGCCGGCCGAGGTCCCTTCGACGAGCACGAAGCCAAGCGTGCCGGCGGCCAGCAGCAGGCAGATCGCCGCCAGCAGGAACGCCATCCGCTCGAGGAACTGGAGGGCCTGGCGGCGCAGCGCCGCGCGGGTCCCGCCGAGTCCCGGGTGCTCGGCGATCCGGCGCAGCTGGGAGCGCCTCAGGGGCAGCCCCGGAAGTTCGCCCCGATCGCTCACTGCCGGGCGCGCCTCAGGCCGCTCCGGCGGCGCGGGCGATCTCGGTGTAGGCGGCGGCAGGGTCGTCGGCGCCGAACACCGCCGAGCCGGCGACGAACAGCGACGCCCCCGCCTCCGCGGTGGGTCCGGCGGTGGCGGTGTCGATGCCGCCGTCGACCTCGATCGCGGCCTCGCCGGTCAGCGCCGCGAGGCGGCGGACCTTGTCGACCGAGCCGTCGATGAAGACCTGACCCCCCCAGCCCGGGTTGACGGTCATGCAGAGGACGACGTCGGCGACGCCGCGCAGCTCGCTCACCGCATCCGCCGGGGTGCCGGGGTTGAGCGCGATGCCGGCCAGGCAGCCCAGCTCGCGGATCGCCGCCAGGGTGCGGTTCGCGTGCGCGGTCGCCTCCTCGTGGAAGGTGATCGAGTCGGCCCCGGCGGCCGCGAAGGCCTCGATGTGGCGCTCCGGCGCCTCGATCATCATGTGGACGTCGACCGCGCCGCCCGCGGCGTGCACCCGGTCGGCGATCGAGCCGGCCACCAACGGCCCGATCGTGATCGGCGGGACGAAGTGCCCGTCCATCACGTCGACGTGGATCACCCGCGCCCCGGCCTCCATCACCTCGTCGACCTGGGCTCCGAGCCGCGAGAAGTCGGCCGAGAGGATCGACGGCGCCACCCGCCGCTCGGCCAGAAGCTCGGTCATCCGCTCGCTCATATCGGCCTCAGCATGGAGTCTCCGCACATCTGGCAGGTCATGTCCTCAGTGCTGCTCATCCGGGCGATCGTCTGGTGGCCGCCGCAGTTCGGACACTGCGAGACCAGCTCGAAGCGGCGCAGACAGTACACGCAGCGAAAGCGGCCCGGGAGCTGGCTCGGGCGCAGCCACGGCTCGTCGCAGCCCGGGCACCTGGCCCGCCGCAACATCGCCTATCGCCTCTCCGCGGCGTTCATCGCCTCCCCATCATCCCTTCTCAGGCGGCAGATGAAGAAACCGGTCGTGCGGTCGCGGTCCGGGCGGAGCTGCAGGCAGCGCCGATCGTGGGGCGCGGCGAGGCCGGGAGCGAGGGCGCCGAGGTCCTCTACGCGGAGCGGCGGCGCTTTCCCCGCAGCGGCGGCCGCGAGCAGCGCATCGACCCGGTCCTCGCCCTCGCGGCGCGAGATCGTGCAGGTCGCATAGACCAGGGTGCCGCCGGGGCGCAGCGCCGCGGCGGCGCGAAGGAGGATGCGGCCCTGCAGCTCCGCGAGTCGCTCGATCGTGCGCTGCGACTTGCGCCAGCGGACGTCGGGTCGGGAGGCGAGGGCGCCGAGGTCGGAGCACGGTGCGTCGACCAGAACGCGGTCGAAGCCGGGGCCCATGCCGGGCCCGGTCGCGTCGGCCTCGACCACGGTGACGCTGCGCAAGCCGAGCCGGCTCGCCTGAGCGGCCACCTCGGCCGCCCGCCCGGGATCGGACTCGAACGAGATCGTCTCGCCGCGATCGGCCATCCGGGCGGCGATCTGGCCGCTCTTGATCCCGGGGCCGGCGCAGAGATCGAGGACGTGCTCCCCCGGCCGAGGGTCGAGCACCTCGACCACCGCGGCGGAGCCGCGGCTCTGCGGGGTCAGCTCGCCCGCGGCGACCCGCTCGGGCACCGCGGCCCCGGTGCGGCCGGCGACGGTCAGCAGCTCGGGTACGGCAAGCGGCCATGGACCACCTGCCGGGCTCGCCTCGACCCCGGCCCCGCGGAGCGCCGTGAGCGCCGTTTCGTGGTCGGTCCTGAGTGTGTTGACGCGCAGCGCAAGCTCGGCCGGCCGGTTGCAGGCGGCCAGCAGCGAGCGCGCATCGCCCGCCCCCAGCTCCCGCCACCACATCCGCACCAGCCAGAGCGGCGCCGAGTGGGCAACCGCCGCCCGCTCCGGAGTCGAGTCGTCGCCGAGCAGCGAGTCGGCCAGCGGCTCGCGCTCGCGCGCCGCGCGCCGCAGCACCGCGTTGACCAGGCCGGCGGCGTGCGCCGCGCCGGCCGCCTTGACCAGCCCGACCGCCTGGTCGACCACGGCGTGGTCGGGGGTCGCGTCGGCGAACAGCAGCTCGTAGAGGCCAATGCGGAGGGCGGCGAGGACGGGAGGGTCTAGCAGTCGAATCGAGCGCTCGGCGAGCCGTTCGATCGCCGCGTCGCTGGTCCCACGCCGCTGCACCGCGCCATAAGCAACGCGCTGGGCATGGGCGCGCTCGCGCCCCTCAAGGCCCTGCTCGTCGGCGGCCGCCCGGAAGGCGCGCTCGGTGCGGGCGCCGTCCTCGAAGGTCGCCCTCAGCGTGGCGAAGGCGAGCGCCCGCGCGGTCGTCACCTCGGTCGCCGCAGAGGAGCGCCTCGCGCTCAAAGCAATTCCTCCCGCGTCGCGCTCATTGGAGTGCGGGCACCGGGTGGCCGCGCAGGTAGGCGTCCGCCGTCATCGGCTTGCCGCCCGGCGGCTGCACAACCTCGAGCCGCAGCGCGCCCCGGCCGCAGCCGAGCAGCAGCACCCCCCACTCGGCCCTCACCTCGCCCTGCTTGACGCTGACCTCGACCGCGCGGGCGCAGCGCACGCCGAGCCGGGCGCCGCCGTCGACCTCGAGGTAGGCGCCGACGTGCGGGGTGAGGGCGCGGACCTTGCGGGCCAGCTCCCCGGCCGGCCGGCCGGGGTCGAGGCCGCGCTCGTCCGGATCGATCTTCTCCGCGTAGGTCGCCCCGGCTTCGTCCTGCGGGGAGAACTCCAGCCGGTCCGCCTCGTGCAGGTCAAGGGCGCGGACCAGCAGCTCGCCGCCCAGCGCCGCGAGGCGCGAGGAGAGGCTTGCGAAGTCGTCCTCCGGCTCGATCGCAACCTCCTCGCGCAGGGCGACCGGACCGGCGTCGAGCCCGGCGGTGACCCGCATCACGCAGACACCGGTGCGCTCGTCGCCGGCCATGATCGCCCGCTCGATCGGCGCCGCGCCGCGCCAGCGCGGCAGTAGGGAGGGATGGACGTTGAGCAGCGGCAGCTCGGTGAGCAGCGGCTCGCGGATCAGCTGGCCGAAGGCGCAGACCCCGGCCGCCTCCGGGCGGGCGGCGCGGATCCGCTCCAGCGCCGCCTCCTCGTTGACGCTCTCGACCTGCAGCAGCTCGATCCCCAGCTCGGCGGCAGCCGCGGCGGCGGGAGGCGCGCCGCTGCGCCGGCCGCGGCCCCGCGGGCGGTCGGGCGGCGTCACCACCAGCGACGGGCAGTGGGGCGAGGCCGCGAGCCGCTTGAGAACGGCCGCGGCGAAGTCCGAGGTTCCGAGGTAGACGGTTCTCACGCGTCGGAGCGCGGCTCGCGGTGGTGCTCGTCGCCGTCCGCCGCCCGCTCGTCGTCCGCGGTCGGCGGCGCGTAGCTCTCGCCCTCGCGCAGCGCCCGCAGCGCTGCCTTGCGCTGCTCGCGCGGCGCCCGGTCGAGGATCAGGACCCCGTCGAGGTGGTCGATCTCGTGCTGGAGCACCCGCGCCTCGAGGCCCGACGCCTCGATCGTCACCTGCCCGCCCTCGAGGTCGAGGCCGCCGACCCGGGCGTAGAGGGGCCGCTCCACGTCCATCGCCACCCGCGGCAGGCTGAGGCAGCCCTCTTCGGCCACCACGGTCTCCTCCGAGTGCCACTCGATCGACGGGTTGACCAGCGCGGTCGGCTCGCAATCGGGGGCCGCCTGGAAGACGAGGACGCGGCGCAGGATGCCGATCTGGTTGGCGGCCAGCCCGACCCCCATCGCGTCGCGCATGATCGCGCCCATCCGCTCGACCTCGTCCCGCAGCTCCGGCCCCACCGCTTCGATCGGCGAGGCCCTGCTCTTCAGCACCGGATCGCCGAACTTGACCACCTTCGCCAGCGCCGCTTCGCGGCGCTCGGCCAGCTCGGCTTCCAGCTGGTCGCGCTCGCTCCCGGCCTCGACGGTCGCCTCGTCGCTCATCGATTCGATTGTATGGATCGCGCCCGGGTGGCTACTGCGGGTCGACGTCGACCCCGATCGCGACCTCGCGCAGGGTGCGATCGGCGGCCAACTGCTCGACCGCAGCGCCGATCGCCTCGACCGTCGCCTCGCGCTCCGCGGACTTGGTGATCAGGCGGCGGCGGTGGCGGTTGCGGACCCGGAACATCGGTGCCGGGCCGAGCAGGTCGGCCTCGCCGGGCAGGGCGTCGCGGAGCAGGGCGGCGAGCTTCGAGGCGGCCTTGTCGAGGCGCGGCTCGGACTCGGCCTTGAGCACGACCCGGACCAGGTGGGAGAAGGGCGGGTAGCGCAAAAGGCGGCGGCGCTCGACCTCCGCGACGAGGAATCCGGCCGAGTCGTGGCGGGCGGCGCAGGCGATGCTCGGCGCCTCGGGGGCGAGGGTCTGCACGATCACCCTGCCGCCCGCCTCGCCGCGACCGCTGCGGCCGGCCAGCTGGGCGACCATCGCGAAGGTGCGCTCGCCGGCGCGGAAGTCGGGGAAGCGCAGGGTCGCGTCCGCATCGACGATCGCGCTCAGCGTCACCTCCGGGAAGTCGTGGCCCTTGGCGACCATCTGCGTGCCGACCAGGACGCCGCTCGCAGCCTCGCCGAAGCCGGCGAGGATGCGGGCGTGGGCGCCGCGGCCGGCGGCGACGTCGGAGTCGAGCCGGAAGACGGGCATCGGATCGAGCCGCTCCGCCAGGGCCCCCTCGAGCTGCTCGGTGCCGACCCCGGCCCGCGAGAGGGTGGTCGAGTCGCAATCCGGGCAGGCGCGGGGCAGCGCCTCAGCGTGGGCGCAGTGATGGCAGACGAGCCGCTCGGCGTGGCGGTGGACGACCAGCGAGACGTCGCAGTTGGGACAGGCCCAGGGGCGGCCGCACGAGCGGCAGGTCAGCCAGGGTGCGAAGCCGCGCCGGTTGACCATCACGATCGCCTTGGCGCCCGCCCGGCGCACCTCCTCCAGCGCCGCCCAGGTATCGGTGTGCAGCGGCCCGGAGCGCAAATCCGCGCCGCGCATGTCGACCAGCTCGACCGGGGGCAGCGGGCGGCCGTCGACGCGGCGGGGCAACTCCACCCGAGGCAGCTCGAGCCAGGACTCGGGGCGCGGGGTGGCGGTGCCGGCGAGCAGCGCGGCGCCGCGCTGCGCGGCGCGGTGGCGGGCGACGGTCCGGGCGTCGTAGCAGGGGTCGCCCTCCTGCTTGTAGGAGGGGTCGTGCTCCTCGTCGACGACGATCAGGCCGAGCTCGCGGACCGGGGCGAAGACGGCGGAGCGGGGCCCTACGCAGACGCCCGCCTCGCCGTCGCGCAGGCGGCGCCACTCGTCGTAGCGCTGACCCGGCGTCAGCGCCGAGTGCAGGACCGCGATCCGATCGCCGAGCCGCGCCCGGAAGCGCGCCACCGCCTGGGGGGCGAGACCGATCTCGGGGACGAGGACGATCGCCCCGCGGCCACGGGCCAGCGCCGCCTCGACCGCCGCCAGGTAGACCTCGGTCTTCCCCGACCCGGTCACCCCGTGCAGGAGCAGCTCGCGCGAGGCGCCGTCCTCGCCTTCCAGCGCGGCGACCACCCGCTCGACCGCGCGTTCCTGCTCGGGCAGAAGCCTCGGAGGGCTCGCCGCGGCGGCGCCGACCTCGGGGTGCTCGACCCGCGGCCGGGAGCGCCGCTTGCGAACCCCGACCCCGGGAGGCAACACGAGCCGCAAGCCCCGGGAGGGCGTCGAGCAGTACTGGCGGGCGACCCAGAGGCCGAGCCGCACCAGCTCGGCCGGGGCCCCCGCCTCGAGCGCCTCCAAGGGCTCGGCCAGTCGCTCCGGGGGCAGCTCGGAGCTCTCGGCGAGGCCGACCACGACGCCCAGCGCCCGCTGTCGCCCGAACGGCACGCGGACCACGCTTCCCACCTCGAGGCCGGCCATCTCGGCCGGCAGCCGGTAGTCGAACGGGCCGCGCAGGGCGCGCGCGGTGGTCAGCGGCTCGACCTTGGCGATCACCGACGCAAGGTATGGAGAGGGGCGGACGGCGCGGCTATCCTCACTGCGTAGCGATGAGCGGCCTCAACCTCAGCCCCGGCGAGCGGGTGATCTTCCGGGGGCACCCCTCGTGGCGCGCGATCCTCGGCTTCTACCTGAAGGGCATCTTGATTGCCGCCCTCGCCGGGCTCGTCGCGAAGCTGTTCGGCGCCGCCGCGGGAACCGTCTTCCTGATCGTCCTGGCGGTGATCGTCCTCACCGTTCTCGCCGGCTTCGTGAAGCGCATCGCCACCACCTACACGATCACCGACCGCCGCCTCAACATCAAGCGCGGGATCGTCTCGCGGGAGATCCAGGAGACGCGGCTTGAGCGCGTCCAGAACGTCAACTACCGCCAGTCGATCTACCAGCGGATCATGCAGATCGGCGACGTCGACTTCGACACCGCCGCCACCGACGACTACAACTTCATCTTCGCCGGCGTCGCCGATCCGGGCGAGGTCGTCCACCGGGTGGACCAAGCCACGGGAGCCGCGGTCGCCGGCCACCACGGCCTCGGCGAGGCGCAGCCTCCGGGTCGGCGCTAGGCGGGAGCTGCTGCTGAGGAGCCCGCCGCCTCGCGCAGGGAGTCGGCCCGGTCGGTTCGCTCCCAGGTGAAGTCCTCGTCCTCGCGCCCGAAGTGGCCGTAGGCGGCCGTCTTCCGGAAGATCGGCCGGTGCAGGTCCAGGTAGCGGCGGAAGGCCCCTGGCCGCAGGTCGAACTCCGCTTCGACGAGGCGCGAGATCTCGAGGTCGGGCAGTGCCCCGGTGCCGAAGGTCTCGACCATCAGCGAGACGGGGTGAGCGACGCCGATCGCGTAGGCGACCTGCACCTCGCAGCGCTGCGCGAGGCCGGCCGCGACAACGTTCTTGGCGACGTGCCGCGCCGCGTAAGCGGCCGAGCGGTCGACCTTCGAGGGGTCCTTCCCGGAGAAGGCGCCGCCGCCGTGACGGGCCATGCCGCCGTAGGTGTCAACGATGATCTTGCGGCCAGTCAGGCCGGCGTCGCCGACGGGGCCGCCGATCACGAACTTGCCGGTCGGGTTGACGAGGAAGCCCTCGCGCAGCTCGGCCTCGTCGAACATCCCGGCGGCTTCGGCCGACAGCACCGGCATCACGACGTGCTGCCAGAGGTCGGGCTTGATCGTCTGCTCCGAATCGACATCCGGCGCGTGCTGGGTGGAGATCAGCAGCTTCTCGACCCGCACCGGCCGGCCATCGGCGTAGCGGACCGTGACCTGGGTCTTGCCGTCCGGTCCGAGGTAGTCCAGGGTGCCGTCCTTGCGAACCGCGGCGAGCCGCTCGGCCAGGCGGTGGGCGAGCTGGACCGGCATCGGCATCAGCGCCTCGGTCTCGTCGGTCGCGTAGCCGAACATCATCCCCTGGTCGCCGGCCCCGGCCTGCAGCAGTTCGTCGTCGGTCGAGCCGGTCCGCGTCTCGTAGGCGGCGTCGACGCCCTGGGCGATGTCGGGCGACTGCTTGTCGAGCGAGACGAGGACGGAGATGTGGTCGCAGTGGTAGCCGAAGTCGCCGTGGTCGTAGCCGATCTCGCGAATCGTCTCGCGGACAAGCTCGGGCACGTTGAGGTGCACGTCGGTCGAGATCTCCCCGGAGACGACCGCCATCCCCGTGTTGACGAGGGTCTCGCAGGCGACGCGCCCCTCGGGGTCGCCTGCCATCACGGCGTCGAGGACCGCGTCGGAGATCTGGTCGCAGACCTTGTCGGGGTGACCCTCGGTTACGGACTCGGAAGTGAAGAGGTACTCGCCCTCGGCGAGCGGCTGGATATCTGACATGGGGCAAGCCTAGTGGACGTGCCTCAGCGTCGCCGACCCGTGTGCGGGACGAAGTCGATAATCAGCGGAACCCCCTCCAGGCCGTAGGCCTCGCGCATCCGATTCTCCAGGTGGTAGGCCCAATCGCGGGCGATCAGGCGGCGGTCGTTGACCTGGATCGCGATTCGCGGCGGTCGCTCCCCGACCTGCGCCGCGTAGTAGAGACGAAGGCGCCGGCCGCGACGGGCCGGCGGCGGCGTCGTCGCCACCAGCTCGGTGACGAAGCGGTTCAACTCCGGGGTGGGGATGCGCCCCGCGGCGCGGTCGGCCAGCTCCAGCGCCTCGGGCAGCAGCCTGGCGACGTTGCGGCCTCCCGTCGCGGAGCAGGTGACGACCGCCGGCCGCAGCCGCAGCTTGCGCTCCGCCCGGGCGCGGGCGTCGTCGACGTCGGTGGCGGTGATGTCCCACTTGTTGAGGGCGAGCAGGACCGCACAACCGGCCCGCATCGCCAGCTCGGCGATCCGCAGATCCTCGGCCGTGATCCCCTCCGAGGCGTCGCAGACGACGATCGCCACGTCGGCGCGCTCGACCGCCAGCTCGGAGCGCAGCTGGGCGTAGTAGTCGACCGTGCCGGCGACCTTGGAGCGGCGCCGCAGGCCGGCCGTGTCGACCAGGACGACCGGGCGCCCCTCGACCTCCAGCTCGGTGTCGATCGCGTCGCGGGTGGTGCCGGCCTGCGCGGAGACGATCACCCGCTCGGCGCCGAGGAAGGCGTTGACCAGCGACGACTTGCCGACGTTGGGGCGGCCGACGACGGCGACGTGGACGCCCTGCTCGCCCGGCGGGAACGACGGTCGCTCGCCGAGCAGCTCAACGACGCGGTCGAGCAGGTCGCCGCTGCCGAGCCCGTGGGTGGCCGAGACGGCGAGCGGCTCGCCGAGGCCGAGCTTGTGGAACTCGGCGGTCAGGTGCGCGTCCTCGGGCCGGTCGACCTTGTTGACGACGACCAGCACCGGCGCCTCGCCGCCCCGCAGAGTCCTCGCCAGCGCCGCATCGCCGGTCCGGACCCCGGCGCGGCCGTCGACGACGAGCAGCGTCAGGTCGGCCTCGGCGATCGCGATCCGGGCCTGGCGCTGCACGTCGGCGGCCAGCTCCCCCTCGTCCCCGACATCGATGCCGCCGGTGTCGAGCAGGTCGAAGGCGCGGCCACTCCACTCGCAGCGCACCCGCTTGCGGTCGCGGGTGACGCTCGGCTCGGCGTGGGTGACCGCCTCGCGGCCCCCCGCCAGCCGGTTGACCAGGGTGCTCTTGCCGACGTTGGGAAAGCCGACGACGGCGACGGTGGGCGCCTTGCTACCCACCCCGACACGCCCACTCATGTCAGCCCCCGTTCGCGGGCGAGGGCGACGACGCGGGCGACCACCTCGTCGAGCGCCAGGTGGGTGGTGTCGATCTCGACCGCGTCGCGGGCGGCGCGCAGGGCTCCGTGCGCGCGGCTCTCGTCGCGCTCGTCGCGCTGCAGCTGCGCGGCCAGCACCGCCGCCTCGTCCTCGCCGCTCTGCGCGGCGCGGCGGCGGGCCCGCTCCCCCGCGGTCGCCGTGAGGAAGACCTTGAGCGGCGCCTCGGGACTGACCGCGGTGCCGATGTCGCGCCCCTCGGCGACGTAGCGGCCGGCGGCGATCATCGACCGCTGGCGCGTCACCATCGCCGCGCGGACCGGCCGGTGGACGGAGATTCGCGAGGCGGCCTCGGTGACGCGCGGATCGCGGATCGCGGTTCCGACCTCGCGCCCGTTCAGCTCGACCCGCTCGCCGTCGAGGTCGATCGCCAGCGAGCCGGCCAGCACCCCCATCGCCGCCTCGTCGTCGAGGTCGGCGCCGCGCTCGACCGCGGCCAAAGCCACGCACCTGTACATCGCCCCCGAATCGAGGTAGGTGAAGCGGAGCACCCGTGCTACGGCACGCGCTACGGAGGACTTGCCGGCCCCGGCGGGCCCGTCGATCGCGATGACCATTCCCGCAAGTCTCGCGCTTCGCGGCGACGCTCAGGTGCGTGCCTGAGCCGCCAGGAAGCGCTCCAGCCGCTCGTTATACGGGGCGCCCGTCTCGGGGATGTTGTGGCCCTTGCCGGCGATCACCGCCCGCTCGGCCCCGAGCGGCGCAGCGACGGCGTCGCAGACAGCCTCGAACACGGCAGAGTGGCCGCCGGAGACGACCAGGGAGGGGATGCGGGCCTCGGCCAGCCGCGCCAGCGGCACTTCCGCCTCCCACGGCGGCCGCTCCCGCATCGCGTGCTCGGCTCCCAGCCGCAGCGACTCGGGCAGCTCGTCCGGCGTCTCGCGGAGCGAGCCCGTCCCGGTCCTGAACATCCGCAGGAACGCCTCCGGGGTGAGCGAGCCCCGGTGCGCGTAGAGCGCCTCGCCCTGGGCGATCATCTGCTTCGCCTCGGGCGAGGCGGCGAGCCGCAGCGAGCCGGGCTCGGACACGGTCAGCGAGAGCACCGCCTCGGGTCGCTGCGCGGCCGCGAGCAGCGCGATCACCGCGCCGTAGGAGTGGCCGACCAGGTGCGCCCCCTCGCCGAGCTGCGCGGCGAACAGCGGCGCCTCGGCCTCGAAGTCGCCCCGCCCGAGCGGCGGGCTGGCGCCGAAGCCGGGCCGGTTGGGCAGCACCAGCGTCCAGCGCTCGCTCAGCGGCCGCTGGCGGCGCCAGGCCAACTCGGGGCCGACGACGCTGCCGTGCACGAAGACGACCGGGGGACCGGACCCGACCCTGGTCACGTCGAGTCGGGCGGCGCTGACGCGATTCATCTGCCGCTCCGGCTCGACAGCGAGGCGAGGTCGGCCTCGAAGCCCGGGTAGCTGATCGCGGCGGCCTCGATTCCCGCCACCTCGACGCCGTCGCGCGAGGCGAGCCCGGCGACCGCGCCGAGCATCGCGATCCGGTGGTCGCCGTGCGCGTCGATCGTGCCGCCGCGCAGGCCGCCCGCCCCCGCAATCCGCATCCCGTCCTCGCTCGCCTCCACCGCGGCGCCGAGCGCGCCCAGCGCCGCGGCGACGGTGGCGATCCGGTCGCTCTCCTTGCGCCGCAGCTCGGCCGCGTCGCGGATCGTCGTCTCGCCCTCGGCGAAGCAGGCGGCGAGCGCGACCAGCGGCAGCTCGTCGATCGCCAGCGGCACTTCGGCACCGCCGACCTCGGTGGCACCCAGCTCCGAGGCACGCGCGACGATCGCGCCGATCGGCTCGCCGCCCTCCTCTCCCTGCAGTGCAAGGTCGATCCGAGCGCCCATCCGCTCCAGGATCGAGAGCAGGCCGGTGCGGGTCGGGTTGAGGCCGACGCCCTCGAGGGTGACTTCGCTCCCCGGCACGAGCAGGCCGGCGACGAGGAAGAAGGCGGCCGAGGAGAGGTCGGCCGGGACGACGAAGCGCTCGGGCGTCAGTTGCTGCGCCGGGCGGACGAAGATCGTGTCGCCTTCGCGTCCGACATCGGCGCCCGCCGCCCGCAGCATCCGCTCGCTGTGGTCGCGCGTCGGCAGCGGCTCGACCACGCGCGTCTCGCCGTCGGCCAGCAGGCCGGCGAAGAGCAGGCAGGACTTCACCTGGGCGCTGGCGACCGGCAGCTCGTATTTCGTGCCATGCAGGGGGGCACCCCTGACCTCGAGCGGCGGCAGGCGCTCCTCCCGGCAGGACAGATCGGCGCCCATCGACCGCAGCGGCTCGACGATCCGGTCGACCGGGCGGCGGCGGATCGACTCGTCGCCGTCGAGCGTCCAGCTGCCCCCCTCCTGCCCGGCCAGCCAGCCCGGCAGCAAGCGCAGCAGGGTGCCGGCGTTGCCGACGTCGATCGCCGCCGCGGCGGCGCCGCGCAAACCCACCCCGCCGACCCGCAGCAGCGTCTCGATCGCGTCGGCTCCGCCGCCCTCGACCCGGGCCCCGAGCGCCTCGATCGCGCCCAGGGTCGAGCGGGTGTCGGCCGCGTCGAGGTAGCCCTCGATCGCCGTCTCCCCCTCGCCCATCGCGGCGATCAGCGCCGCTCGGTGGGAGATCGACTTGTCGGGCGGCGGGCGGAGGTTGCCGCGCAACGGGCCGGAGGGCTCGAAGCGCACACCCATCGCCTACTCCGCGTCGGCGAGGACGCTCGCCGTGTGACCGAGACCGCGCACCAGCTCCGCTGCCCGCTCGGCCTGCCCGTCGCCGGCCACCCAGAGGGTGATCGCGCCTGACCTCATGTCAGCCGCCGGATGCAGCGCCATGTCCTCGATGTTGACGCCAGCCTCGCCCAGGGCGAGGGCGAGCTCGGCGACCGTGCCGGGCCGGTTGGCGACGACGACCCGCACCTCGCGCAGCGGCCCGGCGGCCAGCTCGGCCTCAAGCAGGCTGTGCCGGTCGGCTCCGGCCGCGGCGTGCCAGGCGGCGACCGCGTCGGGCTCGCCGGAGCCGATCAGCTCGCTCGCCTCTCGCAACCGGGCGATCGCGTCGTCGATCGCGGCAGCGAGCGCCTCGCCGTTGGCGGTGAAGATGTCGCTCCAGATCGCCGGGTTCGAGCCGGCCACCCTGGTCGCGTCGCGGAAGCTGGGCCCGACCTCGGGCATCCGCTCGGAGTCGCGGGTCAGCTCGGCCGCCGCCTGGCCGGCCAGCACGTCCGCGAGCACGTGCGGCAGGTGGCTGACCGTCGCCATCAGCCGATCGTGCGCCGCGGCGTCGATCGCCTGCGGCCGTGCGCCGAGGTCGGCGATCGTCCGTTGCAGGCGGTCGTAGAGGATGCCGCTCGTTCGTTCGGTCGGGGTCAGGTACCAGCGGGCGTCCTGGAACAGGTCCACACGGGCGTTCTCCACCCCGGCGGTCTCGGCGCCGGCCAGCGGGTGGCCGCCGATGAAGCGCTCGTCGTCGCCCAGTGCGGCGACGATCCGGCGCTTGGTCGAGCCGGCATCGGTGACCACGGTGTCGGGCCCGCTCGCCTCGAGCGCCGCCCGCGCCAGCTCGGGAAGGGCGCCGATCGGTGCGGCGCAGAAGACGAGGTCGGCGTCGGCGCATGCTTCGGCGACCGAAGCCGCCGCCCGGTCGATCGCCCCCCGCTCCGCCGCCCGTTCGAGCGTCGAGGAGTTCGGCCCCCAGCCCACCACCTCGCTATCCAGCCGCCGCGCGGCAAGCCCGATCGAGCCCCCGATCAGGCCCACGCCGAGGACGGCGATCTTCATTCTCCGCGCCGTGTCCGCACAGCGGCGGCAAGCCGCTCCAGCACCAGCGCCGTCTCCTCCCAGTCGATGCAGGGGTCGGTGATCGACTGGCCGTAGACGAGCGAGCCGCCGTCGCCGAGGTCCTGGCGGCCCTCGACCAGGAACGACTCCAGCATCACCCCGACGATCGCCTCGTTGCCGGCGGCCACCTGCTCGCCGATCCGGTTCGCCGCGGCGATCTGCTTGGCGGGGACCTTTTCGCTGTTGTCGTGCGAGGCGTCGACCACCAGCCGCTCGGCGAGGCTTGCGGCCCGCAGCTTCTCGAGCGCCGCCGCGACGCCGTCCGGCCCGCAGTTGGGCGCGCCGCGGCCGCCGCGCAGGATGACGTGGCCGTCCGGGTTGCCGGCGGTGTGGAGGATCGCCGGCCGGCCGGCGTCGTCGATCCCGGCGAAGGCGTGCGGAGCCGCCGCGGCGCGGACCGCGTCGACCGCCACCTGGACGTTGCCGTCGGTGCGGTTCTTGAAGCCAATCGGCATCGAGAGGCCGGAGCCGAGCTGACGGTGGATCTGGCTCTCGGCGGTGCGGGCGCCGATCGCCCCCCAGGCGACGGTGTCGGAGATGTACTGCGGGGTGATCGGATCGAGGAACTCGCAGCCGACCGCCGAGCCCGAGATCGAGCACCTCGAGCAGCAGGGTGCGGGCCATCCGCAGGCCTGCGTTGACGTCGCAGGAGCCGTCCAGGTAGGGGTCGTTGATCAGCCCCTTCCAGCCGGTGGTCGTCCGCGGCTTCTCGAAGTAGACGCGCATCGCGACCAGCAGGTCGTCGCCCAGCTCGGCCGCGGCATCCGCCAGCCGCCCGGCGTAGTCGAGGGCCGCCTCGGCGTCGTGCACGCTGCAAGGCCCGACCACGACCAGCAGCCTGTCGTCGCTGCGATCGATGATCCCGCCCACCTGCTCGCGGCCGCGAACTACGGCCGCCTCGCGCTCCTCACCGAGCGGTAGGTCGGCGAGCAGGGCGACGGGCGGGACCAGCTCCACGACCCGCTCGATCCGCCGGTCGCGAACCCTGTCCGTTGTCTCTCCTTGCATTCCCATGATCATCCTGCCGCCGCCTTTCTCCACCTACGGGACTCTACTTTCCATGCGGGCCTCACCATGCGAGCGCGGGCATCGCGAAGCGCGCGAACCAGTCGGAGCGGCGCCCGGCCAACGCTCTATGGATGCGGCACAAGCGCCGCTCAGGCCGGACGCCTAGCTAAATCGCCAGCGATAGGAGACGCGAGCAGGGACGACCGCGGCGCCGCGGAAGCGGGTGCAGCAGGCGGTGTCGGCTGTTCGCTTCTTCACTGCCTGACTTTGTAGCAGGCGAGGGGCGGTTAGTCGAGCAGCTCGCCGATCGCGGCGAGGAAGCGGTCGTTCTCGGCCGGGGTGCCGTAGCTGACTCGGATGTGGCCGGAGTCGCCGAGCGGGGTGCCGGGGCGGACCGCGATCGAGCGCTCGGCGAGCCCCACGACGACCTCGCGCTCGTCGGCCTCGCCGAGGTCGATCCAGGAGAAGTTGGTCTGGGTGTCAGCGGTGGCGAGGCCCAGCTCGCGCAGTCCCTCCTCGACCCGGGTCCGCTCGGCGATCGTCTGCTCGACCCGGCGCACCACGTCGTCCTCGTGCAGGACGGCCTCGGCGGCCGCCGCCTGGGCGACGGCGTTGACGCTGAACGGCTGGCGCACCGCGTCGATCGCGGCGCGGAACTTGGCCGAGCCGATCGCGAAGCCGACCCGCAGCCCGGCGAGTCCGTGGGCCTTGCTGAAGGTGCGCAGCAGGACGAGGTTGGGGAACGTGGCGAGCAGGTCGAGCGTCGTGTCGGGGTCGTCGTGGGTCTGGAACTCGACGTAGGCCTCGTCGAGGGCGATCGTCACGTGGCCCGGGACCCGCTCGCAGAAGGCGGCGACCTCGGCGGCCGGCAGGTGGGTCGCGGTCGGGTTGTTCGGGTTGCAGACGATCGCCAGCTGGGTCGCCGCGGTCACTTCGGCGGCCATCGCGTCGAGGTCGTGGACCTCGCCCTCGGCGAGCGGCACGCGGACCTCGCGCGCCCCGGTCAGTGCCCCGAGGTGCGGGTACATCGAGAACGACGGCCATGCGTAGACGATCTCGGCGCCCGGCTCGCAGAGCGCCTCGGCTGCGGCGAGCAGGATCTCGCAGGAGCCGTTGCCGACCGCGACCCGGCCGGGCTCGGTCTCGTAGCGCTCGGCGAGACGGCGGCGCAGCAGGGTGGCGTCGGGGTCCGGGTAGCGGTTCATCGCCCCCGCCGCGGCCTGGATCGCCTCGACCACCTTCGGGTGCGGCGGGAAGCAGGACTCGTTCGAGGCGAGCTGGGCGATCTCGCCGGCGGCGATCGCCTCCGGCGCCTGCCCGGTGGGCACGCCGGCCTGGTAGCCGGGGATGCGGCCGAGCTTCTCCGCGAAGGTGACGGTCATCGGAACATGATTACGCTCCAAGTTGACCGACCGCAGTCCGGCTTGCTCGGGGAGCTTGCAGATGCGGGTCAATCGCGTCTGATCAGGACTGCCGACTCCCGGGAAGGCCGGCGCCCATGAATCGACATCTGCTGGGCGCTGTTTCCTCGGTCACGCAGCGCTTCGATCTTGTCGACCTGCATGCCGGCTAGCTGTGCAAGCTCCGCGAGGTGAAGGTCGACTGCAATCGGATGACCGCAGTAGCTGGCGTTGCCAACCACGAGCGCGGCACGACCGCCGGGGGCGAGGACCCGGCGAAGCTCGACCAGGACGGCAAAGGTGTCTTCGAAATAGCCGCTCAGCATGCGGGCAATTCGAGGATCGCTGTGATCGTCCACGACCGCCTCCAGCGCCTCCGAAAGCCCGGCAGGCGCGCGGTAAGTTGCCGGTGAGCTGGCCGGCGCCTGAGCCTCCGGGTGAGACCGCATCGCTTTGTACCGCAGCTGTTTCACACCTGCGCCAAGGCCAAAGAGCAGGTCGAGCTCCACACCGAACACTCGCGTGTAATCGTGCCGGTTGGGATAGGGCGGCGAGGTGATCACCGCCTGCACCGATCCGTCCGCCAGGGGAAGCGACCTCGCGTCAGCTTCGAAAACCCGGCCAGGGCGTCGCCCCGGAGTCGATTCGACGTCCTCGAGCATGAAGGCGAGCAGATCCCCAAGCACCTCACAGGTGCGAGACCGATCCACCGCCGGCTCGGTCGATCGCAGCCAGCCGCCATCGGCGACCAAACGGGAAACGCTCCGAACCGCCGCCGCCGTGGCGACCCTGACACAGCGTCCCGCCGGATCGGATCGGGCGCATTGCAAGGATGCGAAGAGAGAGCCATACGCCCGTTGCGGGACCGCACGTCTCAGAAGCTCGGTGGGTGGCTGCCGGGTTTCCGCTGCCTTGGCTGCGGTTACCGCCCGCTTGGACGCCTCAGACAATGCGGCGGGGCTTGGCCTTGCGACCTTCGCACGAGAAACCAGCGTGGCGAGAGGAAGCAGATCGACTCCGACCGACTTCATTCCGTTCAGCGAGGCTTCGAGCAAGGTCGTGCCGGCGCCGCAAAACGGATCGAGGATCGTCGACCCCTCCTGAACGCTCATCCGGTCCAAGAGATAGCGGACAAGGGCGGGCGAGTAGCTGTGAGGAAAGACGAACCAGCGGTGAACGGGCTCGGAGCGCGCCGAACGCGGCGTCAGCCAGGCTGCGGGTATGGCCGTCCTGGCAATCGGTACCGGCGCCGTTGCCAAAGCTCCTTCCCCCATTACCCCATTAGGTACCGGACTGCCGATATGCCGGACGCGGGAAGCGTATCTTGACGGGCTGCCGGTAGAGCGGATGCGTGAGCAGCAGCTCTCCCTTGCTGAGGCGGAGAAGGTGACCCCGAACGTCGTCCGGCAAGCCGCGGGCGGCAGCCTGCGTCAGCTCGGTCGGGGCGGTTCGGCCGAACACCCTGGTCGCGCTGTTGCCGATAACGCGAGGATGAACGGCGCTCGCAAACTGTTGTGCAGAGAGCAGTATCACGCCCAGCGATCGACCGCGCTCCGCGATCTCGATCAGGTCCCCTAGAAGCGGGGAGTCCGAGGCCGCCCCGTGCGCAGGAGCGAATTTGTTCAACTCGTCGACGAAGAGGATCACCTTTTTCGGCGGCGCCGACTCATCGCCGCCATCGTCGAGCCCTCCCATGTCAAGCCCTTCGTCGCGCCCGCTCGCCATCACGTCGTAGACCGTCCTAACCACGTCCCCGAAGACGAGTGCCTGCTCATGGTCTGGAAGGCGAGCGATATCGACGACGTAGGTCTTGCCGCCCTGTATTCCGCGAACCTCCTCGCGAACCGTCGTCCAGCGTGGCTCCGCCTTGTCAACGAGGAGTCCCGAGTTGCGGTCCCGCACGAGCCGGTTCATGTAGCGGACGAAACGGCCCAGAGATCGAGTCGACAGGGCCCCCGGCGCCGTCTGTTCGCCTTCCAGCCATTGTCGTAGCGGCGACTTGGGGCTGTAGATCAGCTCCCGCCAGGTATCTACGCCCTGCCAGGGACCCTTGCCGCGAGCCGCCTGCTCCATCCCACGCTCGATCTCGCCGATCACGGCCTCCATTGTCCCGTACTCGTCGGGCACATCCGCGAACAGGTTTCGCAGCCGCGTGTAGGTCTCACGCAGCGGGTACGAGTAGATCTTGAAGTGGCCCACTGGCGGGTGCGGCTCGTAGGAATTCGGGGTATCGATCGAGCGTTTGCTCACTTCACCGGCAGGAAGCAGATACTCGACATCGGCAAAGGGACGAGCGCCGATCCCCATCCGTTCCCACATCTCCAGGTGTACGTCCGGGTACCCCGACGCTTCCTCATGGATCGTCAGTAGGTCACTGTGCTTGACGTTGAGGAGGACCACGGCGACGTCCTTAGCCTCTCCTTCGGCATGCGCACCCCGCGCAAGGATCTGCAACAACGATTGGACCAGGAACATCACATATGAGGTCTTGGTTGCCAAGCCCGAGATGCCCGAGACGTTGACGTGGGCCGCCTCCGGCCCGATCACATAGTCAATGTCCAGGTGAGCGACAGCCGCAGTCCCGTTCGACATCTGAATCAGCCCGCCCGGTACCCGTATCGGTTTCCCGCGCTCGTCTTCCTTGAGTTTCATTCCATCTATTCCAAGTCCCGCGTGGATGCCGTCCTCGTCCGCAAAGCGCACGAGCGACTCGGTCTGCACGGGCATGTAGACCTCTTCGTCGTTCGACATCACCGAGACGTCACAGACGTTCGCCCCCTGGCGCGGCGTATTCGGATCTCCGGTCAGCTCGCCGAAGTCGTTCGCGATGTAATTGGTCAGGTGACTGGGGGCGTCGGTGGAATGGTGGATGTTGGTGACCAGGCCGAAGGTCCGGCTATCCCCCAGGTGTCCGGCCTCGACGATGTCGAACGGGTTGACCTGCTCCCCTGGCCGCAGCCAGAAGGAGAAGCGCTCGGCCGAATTCGCCTGCCGCTCGGTGGCAGAGGCGCGGCCGATCACGGCGTCCGCGCGCTGCTCTGCGCCGCTCGCGTCTTCTCGCTCTTGCTCCGGCGGCTGGTCGTTCATCTCGTCATCGCATTCAATCGCGGCCAGCGGACAGCCGCTTGCAGGACCTGCTGGGAGACGAAGCCGGTCCGTATTGCCTGCTCGGCCATCGAGATCGGATAGAGGTGGGCGTGCCAGCGCACGTCGCGCCCGTGCGGCGCGACCGTGCGCTCGGCGACGAGGCAGCGCGAAAGCCGGTCGACCAGCTCACCCTCGACGTACTCGCCGCCAGCCAGCGGCACCTCTACCTTGACCACGCCCATCAGAGGGTAGTCCAGCTCGATCGGGCCTCGCAGACGCACGTACCAAAAGGCTCGGCTCCCCTCGGGATGGCCGAAGACGGCGGTGCGGTGGCCGACCTCCAGCCTGGCGAGAAGCGTGTAGAGGTCAACCTGGCGCTTGGCGGCGCGCGAGGCCGGCAGCTCGAACAGCAGGTCCTTGGAGAAGTTCTTAACAACCCCGATGTAGCCCTCCGGGCACTCCGCCTTGTAGAACTCCTTGCCCAGCGAGCCATCGGTGATCACCCACGATCCAACCGGCCGGTCAGACAGCACCTCGTCCAGCAGGTCGAACTCGAGCATGCGCATCTGCCAGTTGGCCTTGTGGGCAGCACGCGAGCGTGGCTCTTTCGTGGTGCCATCGACCGAGTTGTCGGTGTAGGGCGTCTTCTCGGCGGCGTCAATGAGTTCGATCCCCCCTTTCGCAGCTTGCGCGGCCGTCTCGTCCCATGCTCGTTCGGTGAGACTGCGACGGTCGATCACCAACAGAAAGCGAATCTCGCGCGCGTGCTGGCGCAGCGCTCCGCTGTCTTCACGCCGGATGACCGCCGCACCGATCTGCGCAAGCACCACTGGCGTGGCACGGGTGTCGGCCACCAAAGTGCCGAGGAACGTGGTCCTCGCGGCCCCGTCGAGGAACAGCCGGAAGCAATGGTCGTCGGAGCGTGGAGAGGGCAGCGTCTCGACGTAGATGCTGCTGCCGGGACGCTCGCGGATCTCGGAGATCTTGCGATCGTCACCAACCGCGATCCTGTCGTAGTGCTCGTCGAGGTCGAACCTCTGGAGGTACTCCTGCGCTCCACCCGTGGCAGGTAGCACGCTGGCGCCCTCGGCCAGCGATTCAAGCGGCCCGGCTAGCTTCAGGAGCGGGTTCGTCACGCCGCGGCCAGGTCGCGCTTGGTCAGTTGGGCGAGGAACTTGCGCATGCCTTCTACCTCGTCGTCGTCGAGACCCCAGAGCCTTGCCGCCACCCCATCGACTGCGTTTTGATCCGGTTCTTCACCAGCCGCGACGGCCACGTGGGCAGCACGTGACGCTTTCAAGATACGGAGATGTCCCTTGTCGGTGGGATCGAACCCGGGCACGTGCACCACTTTGGTCGTGTGGGTAGAGATGTGGGTGGCAACATAGGCGGCAATCAGGGTGCGGGCAGGGGTGCTGTTCAGTAGACCGCAGACGTAGTGTGCCTCGTCATCGCTGTCGCAAGCGACCAGAATAACTGTGTGGGCGGGGAGCGGTATTGGATCGCCCTTCGGCATTACTGCAGCAGCAAAATCAACTGCAATGTCCTTCCACACCACGCGGTGCGGAGCGAGGGTATAGCCTCCGACGTCAAACATAGACCAGTACGGAGCGTCCACCCCACTCGTGCCTGAACTGCGCGTGTGATAACGCCTATAGGCCGCACGTGCGCGGAGCGTTGTCTCAAAATGGGCCAGGAATTCATGTGCGCCCGGATAGCGCTTGCGCATTGTCGTCTCGTCGAACCCTTTGCGAACCTCAGGATCCTGCACAAATAGCAGATGGTTCCAGGTTTGGGCTTGCCACCTCTGTACATCGGTCCCCCGTACGAGCGGATGAAGCAGGCCAGCCTCAATGCGTCCATACTGTTTCGGGATCTTCTTCTTGCCGACTTCATGCAGGTTGGTTACCGGAACTCGACCCCTAGAGTCAGGCGTGCCATCGATCGAGAGCCAGTAGATGCCATTGGCTCCACCGGAGTTCACACCCTCGTGCGCTTCATACGCCGGCTCCCCAACCGCGGCCACCTTCCGCAATGCCGGCACCAACTTCCGCGGCGCGGTAATCCACGGTGAAGTCGGATCCTCGGCGCTTACCGGCGAGGCGACCAACTCCAGCGACCGGGTCTTTGCGTCCACCTCTTCGTCCGTCGCGTTGCGCGGGATGCCGCGGCGCTCGGTGCGCTGCCAGATCGTGTAACCGACCGGGTAGCGAGTCCGCTGCCCTCGCGTCCAGGTCATCAGCGCGGTGCGGTTGCTCGCACCCTCGAAGGGCTTAAGGTCGATCATCTCGTCGACGTGGGTGACCTTGACATCCGGGCCGAAGTCGCCGACCTTGAAACGGCGGAATCCCTGTCCCGCCCCTGAGGTCTTGAACACCGTCTCGGTGATCACGAAGCCGAGACGCCCTCCGTCGCGAAGCAGTCGCTCGGTGACCGTGTAGCTCATCAGCATCGCGACGTCCTTCTTGCCGGCGCCGAGCATCGCCGCCATCCCGCCGTGTACGAAGAGGCCGGATCGTTCCCAGATCGGCTTGGTCCGCTTCCGGTAGGACGCCGGCAGGCTCTCCCAGTTGACCCAGGGCGGGTTGCCGGCGATCACGTCGAAGGGCTGAAGGAATGCGGGCATGAACGCGTTGCGAATGACCCGTGGCCAGATCCCGTCGACCTCGGCAGTGTGCTGCTCACGGCAGCGTTGGAAGAACTCGTCGAGAATCTTGCGATCCTCGGCCTTCGCTTCGCAGGCCCGGCCGGCCCGTTTGACGAAATCCTCCGCAGGCCAACCCTCCTCCAGGGCTGCCGAGACGAGGTCGCAGACGTCTCGAAGCTCCCCCTCGCTTTCGATGCACGTCGGCAGGTCGAAGCGCCCGGCGGCCGTGTCGAGAACCAGTCGGTCGCCGAGCTGAAGCTCCTCACGGGTGGGGCTGACGATCGAGTCGGCGAGATACACGGGGATGTCCACCGGCTTCCTAACAGCTCCGACGAGCGGGCCCAGAGCGAGGACGTAGTTGGCCCGTGCCGCGACCACGGCGAGAGGATCGATGTCGAATGCGGCGATCCGCTCGAGGACGGTCTTCAGGGCACGGGCCTCGGCGGCGCCTTCTTCGCGCAGCTGCTCCGTGAGCTTCCCGATCGCCAGCACTAGGAAGGTCCCGGTGCCGCAGGCGGGATCGAGCAACCGCTGCTCGGGGTCTCCCCTGTAGTCGAGTCGCCCTAAAGTCCGATCTGCAAGCCAGTCTGGCGTGAAGTACTGGCCGAGAGCGTGGCGTAGCGGTCTCGGCAGTAGGCCCTGGTAGAGATCCTTGAGCAGGTCACGGGCGTCCTCGGGGCTGACCCGAAGGGTCGCCGGGTCGTATTCCTTCAGGTGGTCGGCGACGACACGCACGTTGTCTCGCACGGCCGGCGTCCAACCGGCGAGGAACCAGCCGAACACATCCGGCTCGATCACGTTGAGCAAGCCGATCTTGCGAAACGGACCGCCCTGGTGCAACCAGGCCATGTCCTCGTGGAGCTCCGCGTCGCCGCCGGCCGCGAGCTCCCCAAGGTCCCACTCGGCACGCTCAACGAACAGGGAAAGCGCCAGCGTCGCAATCAGCTTGGTGACGAGGGCGAAGTACGTCTGCAGAGCAAAGAGGGCCCGAGATGGGTCGATCTCTGAAGACCTGACGCCGAACGCCTTGGCAAGCGCTCGGCGTGCGTCGGCTTTGAGAGCTCCCGCCTCACCCGTGACACCGGTGGCCACGGCGAAGAGCCTCTCCCACTGGTCGAACAGGCGCGCGGCGAGCCCATCGGGCGAGTGGCCCAGCTCTGCGTTCAGCTGGTCGAGCAGCGCGCGAGAGAGCTGCTTGGCGAGTAGGTTGTCAGAGAAATCTTTGAGCAGGTTGTCGGCCGTCAGCGCTCGCCCGGTTTGAGCAGCCAGGATGCTGGCGAGGAGCTGCGCGGCGGACCGCTCGTCGACGGCAACTGGTGGATCGACGACCCACCGGCCGGCCCGGTAGCGGGCGAAGATCGCGAAGCGACCGTCACAGGCGACGCCGGCGAGGCGGTCAGGCGTACGGCGCTCTTTCTCGATCAGACCGTCTACGTAACGGCGTACCTGATCGACCGCGTGTCGGTTGCCTCGGTGCTTACGCGCGCCAGACAGCCGTCCGGGTGCCTCCCACTCGACCACCAACCGGTTGAAGACCGCATCGGCCCTACCGGTGACCAGGGTCACCTCTCTTTGCTTCTCCAACGGAGGGCTGCCGAGTCGCTGGGCGGCCCGTTCGAGCGCGGCCTCGGCCTTGTCGAGGAACCCCGCCTCATCGCCGGGGTGCTCGTCGGCGGCGCGTTGGAACGCGGTAACCAGGCGCTTGGCCTCTCTGGCCAGCTTGCTCCGCTCCGGTGCCTTCAATTCTGCTCAGGCCGCCTCGGCGTCGCCTTCGAACCACCACCGCTGGTCGAGCGCGCGCCGGGCTGCCCACTCCGAGCCACGGCTCAGAATCAGGCTGAAGGCCTCATCGGCGGAAACTCCGTACTCCTTGGCGATGGCTGCCGCCTGGCGCCGGTACTCCCGGTAGGGGTCGTGGTCGTCGTCGATTTCGACCCGGTGGTCGTCGAAGAGGCGATCCTGCATGCCTAGAAAGCTAGCTCGCGAGACGGACGGCATTGGATCTTGATTGTCCCCTCGATGCATGTTCCAAATCTCTTCCTGCAAAAAGCGAAAACCAAGCCCTACTGGGCGGCGTGGAGGTCGGAGCGCAGCTCCTGGGTCGCGCCGAGGTACGCGTGCGCGGGGACATGGCCGACCGGCGCGTAGTAGTGGACCATCGTTCGGATTACCCGCGGCATCGCGCCGGGCACGGGTATCTCGCGGCTGCAGAGCAGCGGCACCGCGTCGAGCCCGAGGCCACGGGCGGCGACCGCCGGGAACTCGGCGTCGAGGTCATCGGTTGTGGTGAACAGGCAGCTGACGAGGGCCTCGGGCTCCAGCTCGTTGCGGTCGAGCAGCTCCCGCATCAGGTCGGTTGTCGCCGCGTCGATCGATGCGGTGTCGTTGGCCTCCGCCTGGACGGCGCCGCGCACCGCGAAGAGGCGCTGGGGCTGGTCGGAGTTCGCGGTCACGGCCCTGCATCTTCCCAAAGCTCGGCGACCTCTTCCGCGGAGAGGCGGCGCGCTGCGCCCTCGGCGAAGCCCGCCCAGCGCGACCGGGCCGAAGCGGACGCGGCGCAGCGCCGCCACCTCGTTGCCGACCGCCTCGGCCATGCGGCGCACCTGGCGGTTGCGCCCCTCGCGCAGGACGATCTCGGCCTCGCGCTCGCCGTGCCGGCGCACTTCGGCCGGCGCGGTCGGCCCGTCGTCGAGCTCGACCCCGGCCGCCAGCCGGCGCAGGTCGGCCTCGGAGGGCGGGCGCCGCAGCTGGACGACGTAGGTCTTCGGGACTTCGTAGCGGGGATGGGTGAGGCGGTTGGCCAGCTCGCCGTCGTTGGTCAGCAGCAGCAACCCGGTCGAGTCGGCGTCGAGGCGGCCTACCGGGTAGAGGCGGGCACCCGAGTCGACCAGCTCGACCACGGTTGGACGACTGCCCGGTTCGCGCGCGGTCGACACCACACCCGCCGGCTTGTTGACCGCCCACACCTCGCGCGGCTCGACCTCAACGGGCTCGCCGTCGAGCCGCACGTCGTCGCCCTCCCCCACGTCCCGCGCCGGATCGGTGACCACCTCCCCCCCACCTTCACCCTGCCCGCAGCGACGATTTCCTCAGCTCCCCGCCGCGAAGCGACTCCTCCATGCGCGAGGAACTTGGCCAGCCGCATGGGCTTCCCACTCACTCGGCCCGCTGTTCCCCCGCTTTGAGCAGCCGCTCGCGCAGCTCCCGCTCGTCCTCGGGCGTAGGGTCGAACTGCGAGGGGTCGGGCAACCGGTCGAGACCGGAGAGCCCGAAGAGGCGTTCGAACAGCTCGGTCGTCTTGAACAGCGCCGCCCCGAACTGCGAGCGGCCCGACTCCTCGATCAAACCGCGCTCGGACAGCGTCTGCACCGCCGACTCGGAGGAGACGCCGCGGATCCGCGCCACCTCGGGGCGCGAGACCGGCTGCAGGTAGGCGACGATCGCCAGCGTCTCGGCCTGCGCCTGGGTGAGCGGCGGCGTGCGCGGCTTGGCGAGCAGCCGTCGCGCCGCCGCCTCGCTGGCCGGGTCGCTGGCCAGCGAGAAGCCCCCTGCCACCTCGCGCAGCACGACGCCGCGCCGGCCCTCGCCGAGGTCCTCGCGCAGCAGGTCGATCGCCTCGGCCACCTGGCCCTCGGTCGCCTCGGTCGCCTCGGCCAGGTCCGCGACCGAGACCGGCTGCGGCGAGAGGAAGAGCAGCGCCTCGATCGTGCGGGGCAGGTCGCTCACGCAGAAACCACCGTTTCGCACTTCGCTCCCGGCGCGGAGAACCAGAGATGCACGCTTGGTCGCTCCGCGCTCATTGCTCCTCTCGCCTGCGGATCTCGATCGGCCCCAGCGGCCGGCTCTGCCTCCACGTCGCCTCGCCCTTGCGGTACAGCTCGAGCAGGGCGAACAGGGTCACCGCCTGGGTCAGCCGGTCCTCGCCGCCGAACTGCTCGTCGAAGTCGATGCTGGCCCGGCTGGCGAGAGCGTCGCGCAGGGCGCGCAGCCGCCGCTCCAGCGAGACGGTCGGCCTGATGTGGCCGACGTCGAGCTGGGGCGGCTCCGCCAGCAGCTCGCCGATCGCGGCCGCGAGCCGCTCCGGCTCGTACACCGCGGTCGCCGCCTCGACCGCGACGCGGCGCAGGTCGGGAGGCAGCGGCGCCGAGCGGTAGAGGTAGCCGCGCGCCGCCTCGAAGCGCTCGCTCAGCATCGCCGCGGCGTCTCGGTAGCGGCGGTACTCGAGCAGGCGGGCGAGCAGCTCCTCGACCGCCTCCTCCGGCGCCAGCTCCTCGATCCCCTCCTCGGCGCTGGGCAGCAGCAGCCGCGACTTCAGCTCCAGCAGCGCAGCGATCAGCACCAGGAACTCGGTCGCCACCTCCAGCTCCAGCTCGCCCTCGCGCTCCAGGTGGGCGACGTATGCGACCACCACCTCGCCCAGCTCGACCTCCAGCAGGTCGACCTCCTCGCGCAGCAGGACCGCGATCAGCAGGTCGAACGGCCCGGCGAAGACGTCGAGCTCGAGGTCGAGGTCCGCGACGGCCATCGTCAAAGACTAGGTCGCTGGGCCGATGCCCATCCGCTCCCTCGCCTCGGCAAGGGTCTGCGATGCGATCGCGCGGGCCTTCTCGGCGCCGGCGGCGAGCGCTCCCTCGAGCGCCGCCTCGTCGGGCCGCAGCTCGGCGTAGCGCTCTCGGACCGGCGCCAGCAGCTCGACCACCCCATCGGCCGTCGCCTTCTTCAGCTCGCCGTAGCCGGCCCCGTCGAACTCGCGCTCGATCGCCGCCGGCTCGACCCCGCGCGCCACCGCCAGCACTTCGATCAGGTTGCTCACCCCGGGCTTGTCGTCCGCGCGGACGATCTCCCGGCCCGAGTCGGTGACTGCACTGCCCAGCTTCTTGCGGATCGCGTCCGGCTCGTCGAGGACGTAAATCGTCCCCGCCTCGGTCGCGCCGGTCGTCGACATCTTCCGCTCCGGCTGCTGCAGGTCCATCACCCGCGCGCCGACCTCGGGGATGCGGTGATCGGGAACGACCAGCGTCTCGCCGAAGCGCTCGTTGAAGCGGCGGGCGATCTCGCGCATCAGCTCGACGTGCTGGCGCTGGTCGTCGCCGACCGGCACCTCGGTCGCCTTGTAGGCGAGCACGTCGGCGGCCATCAGCACCGGGTAGAAGAACAGCGCCGCCGAGACCAGCTCGCGCTGCTTCGCCGACTTGTCCTTGAACTGGTGCATGCGGTTGAGGTCGCCGTGGGAGGTGACCGATGAGAGCAGCCAGGTCAGCTCGGCGTGCTCGAGCACGTCGGACTGGCGGAAGAGGATGCAGCGCTCCGGGTCGAGGCCGGCGGCGAGCAGGATCGCGGTCGTGTCGTAGAGCCGCTCGCGCAGCTCGGCCGGTTCGAAGGCGATGGAGATCGCGTGCAGGTCGACGATGCAGAAGATCGCCGGCTCGCCGCGCTCCTGCCCCTCCACGTAGTGGCGGATCGCCCCGATGTAGTTGCCGAGGTGCTTGCGGCCGGTCGGCTGGATGCCGGAGAAGATGACTGGGGCGCCCACGGGCGGAGCCTATTCAAGGACCATCCCGGCAGGGGGCCCACTTGACTTCAGGTGACTTCGGCCGCGGGCACTGGTTCAGGCTGGCTTGAGTCGCAGCCGACGCTGTGGCCGCACTCGCCGGCGGGGGCCGCGCCGCTGGCCGGCACCGCTTCGAGCCGCTGTTTCGGGTTTTCGATTCCGAAGCCGGCGACGATGCCGCCGGCGATCATCAGCACCCCGGCGATCCCGATCCCGAGGTGGAAGGCGGCAGTCGAGGCATCGGGGGCCGCCGCGGTCAGCGGGCCGCCGCCGACGTCGCCCGCCACGCTGGTGAACTTCGCCGAGATCACCGCGCCGAGCACGGCGATCGCCAGCAGCCCGGCGACCCGCGAGATGCCGTTGTTGGCGCCGGAGGCGACGCCGACGTGGCGCGGGTCGACCGCGTCGAGGACGGTCGCGGTGAGCGGTGCAACGGTCGCCGCCAGCCCGAGGCTGAAGACGAGGACGCCGGGCAGCACGTCGGGCAAGTAGGCGGCGCCCGAGTCGACCCGCAGCAGCAGCAGCAGGCCGAGGCCGGCGACGATCGGCCCGGCGGTCATCGGCAGCCGCGGTCCCGTCCCCGAGGCGAGCTTGCCGAAGCGCGGTGACAGCACGAAGAGCACGACCGAGATCGGGGTCGTCGCCAGACCGGCCCCGACCGGCGAATACCCGCCGACCTGCTGGAGGAAGATCGTCACGAAGAAGAGCGCGGCGATCAGCCCGGCGTAGGCGGCGAGCGTGGTCAGGTTGGCGACCCAGAAATTGCGGATCTTGAACAGCGCGAGGTCGAGCATCGGGTGGCGGGCGCGCGCCTCGCGCAACACGAAGAGCCCGAAGCAGGCGACCCCGACGACCATCGGAATCCACACCACCGGGTCGCCCCAGCCGCGGCTCGGCTGTTCGATCAGCGCGAAGACGGGCCCGCCCAGCCCCAGCGCCGAGAGCAAGATCCCGGGCAGGTCCGCGCCGTGGAAGGCCTCGGGGTCACGGCTCTCGGCCACCGCGCGCATGGTCAGCGCCACGGTGACGGCGATCAGCGGGATGTTGATCCAGAAGATCGCCCGCCAGGAGAGCGCCTCGACCAGCGCCCCTCCCCCAGCCGGGCCGATCACCACGGCGATCCCGGTCCAGGCAGTCCAGGTGCCGACCGCCCGGCCGCGCGCCGCCCCCTCGAAGGTCGCCGCGACCAGCGCCAGGGAGCCCGGGACGAGCAGCGCGCCGGCGATCCCCTGCAGGGCGCGGGCGCCGATCAGGATCCCTACCGTGGGGGCGATCGCGCAGAGGACGGAGGTCGCCGCGAAGCCGAGCAGGCCGGCGACGAAGACCCGCCGCCGGCCGAACTGGTCGCCGAGCGAACCGCCGACCAGGAGCAGCGAGACCAGGGCCAGCATGTAGGCCTCGACCACCCACTGCTGCCCGGCCAGGCCGGCGTCGAGGTCTTCGGCGATCGCCGGCAGGCCGACGTTGACAACGGTCGAGTCGAGGAAGACGACCGTCGAGCCGAGGATCGCCGCTACCAGTGTCAGGCGCTCCTGACGTGACACGCGAGCGAGTGTACGCACTGTGTAATCGACATTTCGACCGCTATGCAAACTCGAATGTCGAGCGCACTTCAGGAGACCGGCTCGCGGAGCTGCTGCGCCGGGGTGAAGAAGTTGCGGTAGGCGAGCCCGGTGGCAACCAGGGCGGCGATCGCGACGCTGCCCAGCAGGGCGTAGAGGAGGATCAGCTGCAGGCGGACCGCGTCGGTCGGTTCGGCCCCGGCGAGAAGCATTCCGACCATCGTGCCGGGAAAGAAGATCAGCCCGGTCGTCTTCGTCGAGTCGACCAGGGTGATCGTCCCCGAGCGCAGGGCGCGGCGGACGTAGGGCGCAGCCGCCTCGCGGGCGGTCGCGCCGAGCGCCAGCGTCGCCTCGATCGCGGCGCGCGACTCGCCGACCTCGTCGCCGAGCCGGTTGAGAGCCACCGCCGCAGCGGTCATCGCGTTGCCGATCACCATGCCGCCGACCGGCACCAGGTAGCGCGGCGTCGCTTCGAAGATGCCGAGCGCCACGACCAGGCCGAGCGTCGTCATCCCCGCCGCGGCGAGGGCTATCAGCAGCGGCCAAAAGGCGCCCGGCACCCGCCTGGCGCGACTGCGCGCGGTGAACGCCCCGAACAGGACCATCGCCGAGAGCAACGCCAGGACCAGCCAGATCGTGTCGGCTTCGAAGATCAGCTTGATCGCGTAGCCGATCGCGGTCAGCTGCACGAAGGAGCGGACCGTGGCGATCGCGATGTCGCGCTCCAGGTCGGCGCGGCGCCAGAGGGAGATCGCCGCCGCGAGGGCGACCAGGGCCAGCGCGGCGGCGACCTGTCCGAGGGAGACCTGGATCGAAGTACTCACGCCAGCGCCTCCTCGAGCGCGCCGCAGGCCGCCACCCGCCCCTGCTCGAGGCGCAGCGCCCAGCCGGCGAGGCGCCGCGCCTGCTCGGGATCGTGGCTGACCAGGACCAGCGAGATGTCGGCCTCGCCCCGCAGCGCGGCGAGGGTCGCCTCGACCGCCTCGCGGGCCGCCCGGTCGAGCGCCGAGGTCGGCTCGTCGAGCAGGAGCACGCGGGGCTGCTGGGCAAGCGCCCGGGCGAGCATCGTGCGCTGCTGCTCGCCGACCGAGAGCTTCGCGACGTCGCGCCCGGCAAAGCCGGCGTCGAGCCCGGCGAGGCGCAGGCAGCGCTCCGTGTCGAGCCGCTTGCCGGCCAGCCCGGCCGCGTAGCGCAGGTTCGACTCGACCGTCCCCTCGAGCAAGGCCGGAAGCTGCGGCACCAGGGAGACGTCGCGCCGTAGCGCCAGCGGGTCGTACCCGGCGAGCGGCCGTTTCCGGTAGGCGATCGTGCCGCTGTCGGGATCGGCGAGCCGGTTGAGCAGGCGCAGCAGAGTCGACTTGCCGCTGCCCGAGGGCCCGACGATCGCCGCCGCCCCCTGCGGGATCGCGGCGCTGACCGAGTCGAGCACGCGGCGCTCGCCGCGGCGCAGGCTGACCTCACGGAGCTCGAACAACATCGGACGAGATGATCCCGGACGCCTCGCAAGATGCCCTGCCGCGCCGCGGAGCGGCCGCACGAGGAGCTCGGCGGCTGCGAGAATCCTGCCAGGTGATTCCCTGATGGCGAGAGCGATCTGGAGCGGCTCGATCAGCTTCGGGCTGCTCAACGTGCCGGTCAAGCTCTACAGCGCGGTTGCCCGCCGCGGCATCTCGCTGCGCGAGGTCCGCGCCTCCGACGGCGCCCGCATCCGCCATCGCCGGGTCGCCGAGGGGTCCGACGAGGAGGTCCCCTACGAGGAGATCGCCAAGGCCTTCGAGATCTCCTCCGGCCGCTACGTGCCGCTGAGCAAGGACGAGATCGCGGCGCTGGCGCCGGAGCGGACGCGGGCGATCGAGGTGCAGGACTTCGTCGACCTCGACCAGATCGACCCGATCTACTTCGACAGCCCCTACTACCTGGGGCCGGCGCAGGGCGCCGAGAAGGCGTACTCGCTGCTCACCCGGGCGATGAAGGAGTCCGGGAAGGTGGCAATCGCCCGCTTCGTCTTCCGCAACAAGGAGCACCTGGCCGTTCTCCGCCCCGGCGACGGGGTGCTGACCCTGACCACGATGCGCTTCGCCGACGAGGTGGTGCCGCCGGCCGAGCTCGAGGACGTGCTGCCGTCCGGCAAGCCGAAGGTCGCCAAGCAGGAGGTCGAGATGGCCGAGCGGCTGATCGACTCGCTGACCCGCGACTTCGACCCGGGCGCCTACCGCGACGAGTACCGCGAGCAGCTCCTGGCGCTGATCGAACGCAAGGCCGAGGGCGAGGACGTGCTCGAGCGCCGCGCCCCCGAGGAGCCGCAGCCGACCGGCGCCCCCGACCTGATGAGCGCGCTCGAGGAGAGCCTCGCCGCGGTCGAGCAGAAGAAGAAGGGCGGGGGGAAAACGCGCAAACCGCCCGCCGCGAAGAAGCGCAAAGCCGCGCAGAAGCGCCCGCGTCGCGAGCCAAGTCGAGATCGTCCAAGTAACCCGTGGCCACCAGCCGTCAGGTCGAGGTCGACGGCCGTGAGCTGACCCTGACCAACCTCGACAAGGTGCTCTACCCGCGGGCCGGCTTCGCGAAGGGCGAGGTGGTCGACTACTACGCGCGCGTCGCGCCGGCGATCGTCCCCCACCTGGCCGGGCGGGCGCTCACCCTGCGGCGCTTCCCGGAGGGGGTCGACGACAGCGAGGCCGCCTTCTTCGAGAAGCGCTGCCCGAAGCACCGGCCCGACTGGGTGAAGACGGCTACCGTCGAAGCGGGCCCGCGGGCAGGCAAGATCGACTTCTGCGTCTGCGAGGACCTGCCGACCCTGGTGTGGATGGCGCAGCTCGCGGCGATCGAGCTGCACCCGTCGCTCTCGCTCGCCGCGCGTCCGGACCGGCCGACCGTGCTGGTCTTCGACCTCGATCCCGGGCCGCCCGCCGGCGTGCTCGACTGCTGCCGCGTCGCCCTGCGCCTGCGCGAGCTGTTCGACCACTTCGGCGTCGAGTGCTTCCCGAAGACCTCGGGCTCGAAGGGGTTGCAGGTCTACGTGCCGCTCAACGGCCCCACCTCCTACGAGGTCACCAAACCGTTCGCCAAAGCGATCGCCCAGCTGCTCGAGAAGCAGACTCCCGGCGAGGTCGTCTCGAAGATGAAGAAGGCCGAACGGAAGGGCAAGGTATTCGTCGACTGGTCGCAGAACCATCGCCGCAAGACGACGATCGCCGTCTACTCGCTGCGGGCCCGCGAACGTCCCACCGTCTCCACCCCGGTCAGCTGGGACGAGGTCGATCCACGCCGCCGAGAGCGACGACGCCGACTCGCTCGTCTTCGAGGCCTCCGACGTGCTCGAGCGGATCGAGCGCCACGGCGACCTCTTCGCCCCGGTGCTGGAGCTGGAGCAGGAGCTGCCGGAGCTGTAGGCGGTCAGAGCGGCTGGCGGACGACCGGGTGGCGGGTCGCCTTCACCTCGTCGAGGCGGCGGACCGGAGTTGTGTAGGGGGCCTGCTTGGCGAGCGAGGGTTGTCCTCGGCCTCGGCGAGGATCTGCTCGATCGCCGCGGCGAAGGCGTCGAGGCTCTCCTTCGTCTCGGTCTCGGTCGGCTCGACCATCAGCGCCTCCTCGACCAGCAGCGGGAAGTAGACGGTCGGCGGGTGGAAGCCGAAGTCGAGCAGGCGCTTGGCGAGGTCGAGGGTGGCGACGCCCAGCTCGCGCTTCATCGGCTTGCCGGAGAGCACGAACTCGTGCATGCAGTGGCGATCGAAGGCGACCGGCAGGTGCTTGCCGGCGCGCCCCTGCGCGAGCCGCGCCATCAGGTAGTTGGCGTTCAGCACCGCGGTCTCCGAGGCCTCTGCGAGCCCGTCGGCGCCGAGGCTGAGGATGTAGGCGTAGGAGCGGACGAAGACGCCGAAGTTGCCCTGGAAGCCGCGCAGCCGGCCGATCGACCTGGGGCGCTCGGGGTCGAGCTCGAAGGAGGGTCCGCTGCCGTCGCCCCCCTCGCGCCGCACGACCTGAGGCCGCGGCAGGAAGGGCTCGATCCGCTCCGAGACGGCGATCGGCCCGGCCCCCGGCCCACCGCCGCCGTGCGGCTGGCTGAACGACTTGTGCAGGTTGACGTGGACGATGTCGAAGCCCATGTCGCCGGGCCGCGAGTGGCCCATCACCGCGTTGAGGTTGGCGCCGTCGTAGTAGAGGGTGCCCCCTGTCTCGTGGATCAGCGCAGCGATCTCGGCGATGTTCTCGTCGAACAGGCCGAGCGTGTTGGGGTTGGTCAGCATCAGGCAGGCGACCTGGTCGTCGACCTTGGCCCGCAGGTCGTCCATCTCCACCCCGCCGCGCTCGTCGGTCGCGACCTTGACGATCTCGTAGCCCGCCATCGTCACCGAGGCCGGATTGGTCCCGTGCGAGGTGTCCGGCGCCAGCACCTTGGCCCGCGCTTCGCCGCGATCGGCGTGGAAGGCGCGGGTCAGCAGCAGGCCGGCCAGCTCGCCGTGGGAGCCGGCCGAGGGCTGCAGGCTGACGTGCGGCAGGCCGCAGATCTCGGCCAGCGACTCCTGGAGCAGCCACATCAGCTCCAGGGCGCCCTGGGCCCGCTTCGGGTCCTGCGCCGGGTGCAGGCGAGCGTGGCCGGGCAGCGCCGCGACTCGCTCATTGAGGCGCGGGTTGTGCTTCATCGTGCAGGAGCCGAGCGGGTAGAAGCCGGTGTCGAGGTCGAAGTTGCGGCGCGAGAGCCGGTTGTAGTGGCGGACGATCTCCGGCTCTGCGACCTCGGGGAGGCGCGGCGGCTCGTCGCGCAGCAGCCTCGCCGGGATCAGCTCGGAGAGCGGCGGCTCGGGGACGCCGGCATCGGGCAGCACCGCGGCGCGGCGGCCCGGCTTCGACTTCTCGAAGATCGTCTCGGCGCGTTCGCGCTGCATCGGGGTCTCGGCGAGTGGCATCAGGCCACCTTCCCTGGCGAGTTACTCCCCATATCGGGGACCAACTCGCCAAGCTCCGCCTCGATGGCCGCGCCGAGCGCCCCGGCGAGCGCGTCGATCTGCTCGCGGCTGCGCCGCTCGGTGAGCGCGACCAGCAGGCCGTCCTCGTGCTCGGGGTAGTCGCGGCCGAGCGGGTAGCCGGCGGCGATGCCGTGCTCCGCGCAGCGCTCCAGCACCGCGCCGACCGGGGCGTCGAGACGGAGCGCGAACTCGCGCGCCACCGGCGCCCCGTGCAGCAGCTCGACCCCGTCGACGGCCTCGAGCCGTTCGCGCGCGTAGGCGGTGCGGCGGACCAGCAGCTCGCCCAGCTCGCGGAAGCCCTCGCGACCGAGCCAGGAGAGGTGGATCGTCGCGGCCAGCGCGTTTAGCGCCTGCGCCGTGCAGATGTTGTGGGTCGCCTTCTCGCGGCGGATGTGCTGCTCGCGGGTCTGCAGCGCGAGCACGAAGCCGCGGCGGCCGTCGACGTCGTCGGTCTCGCCGGCGATCCGCCCGGGCAGCTTGCGGATCAGCGCCTCGCTGCCGCAGAAGAACCCGAAGGAGGGCCCGCCGAAGTCGAGCCTGTTGCCGAGCGGCTGCCCCTCGCCGAGCGCGACGTCGGCGCCGCACTCGCCGGGCGGCCTCAGCACGCCGAGCGTCATCGGGTCGACCGCGACGACGAGCAGGGCGCCGTGCCGCTTCGCCTCCGCGCCGAGCGCCTCGACGTCCTCGATCGCGCCGAGGAAGTTGGGGCTCTGCAGGAAGACGGCGGCGGTCTCGCCGTCGACCGCCCCGGCCAGGGCGGCGCCATCGGTGACCCCGTCCTCAGACCGACCTCGGCGATCTCGGCGCCGAAGCCGGTCGAGTAGGTGGCGAGCGTCTCGCGGCTGTGCGGGTGGACGCCGCGGGAGACGACGAATCGGCGCCGCCCCCCGGTGGCGCCGATCGCCAGGTAGCCGGCCGATGCGACCGAGGACGGCCCCTCGTAGAGGCCGGCGGTCGAGACCGGCAGCGCGGTCAGCTCCGAGATCGCGGTCTGAAACTCGAACATCGCCTGCAGGCCGCCCTGCGAGATCTCCGGCTGGTAGGGCGTGTAGGGGGTGAGGAACTCGCTGCGCTCGACGATCGCGTCGACGATCGCCGGCACGTAGTGGTCGTACATCCCCGCGCCGAGGAAGCAGACCTGCTGCTCGGCGTCGGCGTTGCGCGCCGCAAGGGCGGCCAGCCGCTCGAAGACCTCGGCCTCGCTCATTCCCGTCTGGCAGGGCCAGCGGGCGGTTCAGGCGCAGCGGCTCGGGGATCTGCTCGAACAGCTCGGCGGCGGACCCGGCGCCGATCGCCGCCAGCATCTCGACCCGGTCGGCGGGCGTGGCGGAGGTGTAGCGGCTCACACCGTAAGGCTACGGAAGCGAGGGGCGCGAGCGCCTCACTCGTCTTCCAGCAGCTTGCGGTAGTCGGCGGCGCTCAGCAGGGCCTCCGCCTCGGCGGGATCGCTCAGCCGCACCTTGACCAGCCAGCCCTCGCCGTAGGGGTCCTCGTTGATCCGCTCCGGGGCGTCGGCCAGCGCCTCGTTGACCTCGACGATCTCGCCGGCCAGCGGCGCGACCACGTCGGAGACCGCCTTCACCGACTCGACCTCGGCGTAGGGCGAGTCCTTGACGACCGCCGCCCCGACCTCGGGCGGGTCGTAGAAGACGACCTCGCCGAGGCTGTCCTGGGCGTACCAGGTGATGCCGAAGGTCGCCTGCTCGCCCTCGACCCGCGCCCAATCGTGCTCGGGGTGGTACAGCAGCTCCTCGGGGTAGCTCGCGTCGGCCAAGGTCACCTCTCCTTTCGCTCGTACAGGGGCTTAGACGCTATCCGGGCCGGGCGGCGCTTGCCGCGCACGTCGATCTCAACCTCGGTCCCCGGCTCGGCGAGGTCGGAGCGCAGGTAGGCCATCCCGATCCCGACCTCGAGCGAGGGCGAGAAGCTGCCGCTGGTGACCGTCCCGACCTGTTCGGGCCCGAGCATCGCCGGGTTGCCCTGGCGGGGGATGCCCGGCCCCTCGATCCTGAACGGGGCGAGCCTCTCGGCGGTGCCCTCGGCGCGCGCCCGGGCGACCGCCTCGGCGCCGACGAACCCGGTCGCCTCCTTGCAGCACCAGCCGAGGCCGGCCTCGATCGGGTTGCGCTCCGGCGTCAGGTCGTTGCCGTGCAGGTGGAAGCAGGCCTCGAGCCGCAGCGTGTCGCGGGCACCGAGCCCGCACGGGACGACGCCGGCGTCGAGCAGCTCGGCCCAGATCGCCGGCGCAGACTCCGGGTCGAGCAGCAGCTCGACCCCGTCCTCGCCGGTGTAGCCGGTGCCGCACACCAGCGCCGGCCGGCCGCCGACCCGCGCGGTCGCGATCTGCATCCGGGCGGGCAGCTCGATCCTGAGCGCCCGCGAGACGATCGCCCTGGCGTGCGGGCCCTGAACGGCGAGCATCGCGTAGCGATCGGCGACGTCGCGGACCGAGACGTCGGCGTCACGGCTCCAGCGGCCGAGCCAGGCTAGGTCGGACCCGTGGTTGGCCGCGTTGGTGACCAGCAGGTAGCGGTCGCCGCCCAACCGGTAGGCGAAGAGGTCGTCGAGCACGCCGCCGTCCTCGGCACAGAGGCACGAGTACTGGGCGCCGCCGAGGTCGATCGCGGCGACGTCGTTGGAGAGGACGCGCTGCAGGAAGGCGAGCGCCCCCGGTCCCTCGGCCTCGACCTGGCCCATGTGCGAAACGTCGAACATCCCGGCGTGGGTGCGCACCGCCGAGTGCTCCTCGCGCACCCCCTCGTAGGTGACCGGCATCTCCCAGCCGGCGAAGGGGGCGAGCTTGGCGCCGAGCTTGGCGTGGCACTCGTAGAGGGGCGTGCGGTGCAGGTCGTCCACGGAGCGGCAGGCTACCTGCGCTCCACCGCGCCTATTCCTTGAGGAAGCCGGGGACGTCGATGTCGTCGTCCGACACGCGCAGTTTGCGGATGTCGGTGTCCTCGGCGGAGATCCGCGGGCGGCTCTCGTAGCGGCGGCGCACCCGCTGCGGCGAGCGGGCCAGCAGCTCGAATCCCTCGAAGCCGGTGGCGATCACGGTGACTCGGACCTCGTCGCGCATCGACTGATCGACCACCGAGCCGAAGATGATGTTGGCGTTGTCGTCGGCCTCGGCCTGGACCAGCTGGGCCGCCTCGTTGACCTCGAACAGGCCGAGGTCCTCAGGGCCGGTGATGTTGAGCAGCATCCCGGTCGCGCCCTTGATCGACTCCTCGATCAGCGGCGAGGTGACCGCCGCCTTCGCGGCATCGACGGCGCGCGACTCGCCGGAGGCGCCGCCGACGCCCATCAGCGCCGAGCCGGCGTCGCGCATGATCGTGCGCACGTCGGCGAAGTCGAGGTTGATCAGGCCGGGGATCGTGATCAGGTCGGTGATTCCCTGCACGCCCTGGCGCAAGATGTCGTCGGCCTGGCGGAACGCCTCCAGCACGCTGGTCCGCCGCTCGACCGCCTGCAGCAGCTTCTCGTTGGGGACGATGATCAGGGTGTCGACGTTGTTGCGCAGCTTCTCGATCCCCTCGAGCGCCTGCTGCATCCGCCGTTTGCCCTCGAACTCGAACGGCTTGGTGACGGCGCCGACGGTCAGCGCGCCGATCTCCTCCTTGGCGATCTCGGCGATGATCGGCGCCGCGCCGGTACCCGTGCCGCCGCCCTCGCCGGCCGTGACGAAGACCATGTCGGCGCCCTTCAGCGCCTCCTTGATCTCGTCGCGGCTCTCCGCCGCGGCGCCCGCCCCGATCTCCGGGTTGCCACCGGCGCCCAGCCCGCGGGTCAGCTCCTGGCCGATCGAGAGCTTGATGTCGGCGTCGCAGGCCTGCAAAGCCTGGGCGTCGGTGTTGATCGCGACGAACTCGACGCCGCGGATCCCGGCGTCGACCATGCGGCTGACGGCATTGGTGCCCCCGCCGCCCGCTCCGACGACCTTGATCACGGCCAGGTAAGTGGATTCCATCTCCCGATTTTCTCCAAGCCCAGCCCCGTCGGGCTGGATTCTGCCCAGTCCGCGAGGACTGGATATGAGTTGAGCCTTTGTTCCGTCCGATTCTCTTGTGATGCTTGAGAGTTCAAGAGTACGCCGAAACGGCGGAAATTGCGCTCAACGTAGGGTATTGACCGGGCCCTGTCAAACGCGCGAGAGGCATCGTGCAGGGCCCAAGTCTCGACTATTACTTGAGAGTTTTGCCAACCTAACCCTGTGGTCGAGGGTTCAGGGAGGGGGCGGAAGGGCATGCCCAGAGCCGCCGATCGCCGGGCGGCCTGGGGCGTGCAGGTCGACATAATCGAGCGCGGTGACGGAGGGGTCGGCGAGGACGCTGGCCGCCGCGCGCCACTTCTCCGCCGCTCGGGTGGCGTCGCCGAAGCGCAGTTCGATCCCCGAGCGCAGCTCGACGTCGACCCCGCTTTTGCCGTAGGAGCTGCTCGCGACGTAGGGGCGCAGGGTGGCCGGCGCGGCGCCGAGCACGCGGGCCTGCTGCAGCACCGGACCGGCGAGGCGGCCCCCCTGCGGCGGTTCGGACAACGGCAGCTGCGGCAGCTGCGCAGCTTCCGGCAGCGGCAGCCAGGCGAGTACCTGGCCGTCGGGGCCGACCGCGATCGCGCTGGAGCCGCTGCCGATCGTCGCCGTGGCGCGCGGCAGGACGAGGTGCGATTCGATCGTCTTGTCGCGCAGGGCGAACCAGTACATGGCCGCGGCCGCGGCGAGGACCAGCGCGACCGCGAGCAGGCGGCGCGTCACAACTCCCAACCGTTCGGCCAGCGCACGTCACCCAGCAGCTGCACCTCGGGCTCCAGCTCGACGCCGAAGCGCTCGTGCACGCGGTGGCGGCCCTCGGCCATCAGCTCAAGCACCTCGGCGGTCGTCGCCTCGCCGGCGTTCTCGACGAAGTTCGCGTGCTTGTCCGAGAACCGGGCGCCGCCGACCTGCAGCCCGCGGCAGCCCGCGGCCTCGAGCAGCTGCCCCGCGGTACGGCCCTCGGCGCGCTCGTCGTCGGGGTTCTTGAAGGTCGAGCCGAAGGTCTTGATCCCCGAGGGCTGCGCCTCGTGGCGGCGCTCGCGCATCGCCGCCATCGTCGCCTTGACCCGCTCGGGGTCGGCAGCGTCGAGGGCGAAGCAGGCCCGAGCGACGACCTCGTGCGGGCCGAGGTTGGAGCTGCGGTAGGCGAAGCCGAGCTGCTCCGGGGCGCGGCGGTCGCTGCCCGCCGCAGTCACCACGTCGACCCACTCGAGCACCCGGGCCAGCTGGCCACCGTAGGCGTTGGCGTTCATCTTCACCGCTCCGCCGACCGTGCCCGGGATGTTGACCCCGAACTCGAGCCCCGAGAGGCCCCATCCGGCCGCCCTGGCGGCGGCCGAAGGCAAGCGGGCGCCGCCGCCGCAGAGCAGCCGCTCGCCGTCGCGGACCACCGTGGCCAGGTCGCCGTCGAGCTTCAGCACCAGGCCGCGGAACCCCTCGTCGGCGACCAGCAGGTTCGAGCCCGAGCCGACCACGCCGATCTCCAGCCCCTCCTCCCCGGCCCAGGCGAGCAGCGCGGCCAGCCGTTCCCGGTCGGGCGGCCGCGCGAACCAGTCGGCGGCGCCGCCGGTGCGAACCGTGGTCAGCCGGGCAAGCGGGAAGTCGGGCTCGACGCCGGAGGGCGGAACGCTCATCCCGCTCCCCCTTCGCCGGCAAGCGCCTCGGCGACCCGGGAGACGTCGCCCGCGCCGATCGTCGCCACCACGTCGCCGGGAGCGAGGCGCCGGGCGAGCGCCTCCGCCGCCCCCGCGAGCGTCGGCGTCCACAGCACCGGTCTCCCTCCCATCCGGTCGGCCGCGGCGCGGGCGACGTCGAGGCCGCTCACCCCGGCCAACTCGCCGACCGGCTCCTCGCGGGCGGGGTAGACGTCGAGCACCGCGACCTCGTCGGCCAGCGCCAGCGCGGCGCCGAACTGCTCGGCGAAGGCCCTCGTCCGCGAGTAGAGGTGCGGCTGGAAGGCGGCGATGAGCCGCCCGGGCCCCAGCTCGCGCAGCGCCGTCAGCGCCGCCCTGACCTCGGTCGGGTGGTGGGCGTAGTCGTCGTATATGCGGGCGCCGTCGCGCTCGCCCTTCAGCTCGAGGCGGCGGCGCACGCCGGGGAACTCGGCGAGCGCCTCGGCGGCGGCCTCCACGTCGAAGCCGGCAAGCTCGATTGCGGCGAGCGCCGCCCTGGCGTTGAGGACGTTGTGACGGCCCGGGACCGCGAGGTCCGGCCCGAGGTCTCCGGCCGGCTCGGCCACCGCCTTCGCCTTCGCCGCGAACCGCTCGAAGGCGGCGCGCAGCTCCGCCACCGATCCCCAGCGCGCGTGGTGGTCCATCTCGACGTTGGTCACCACGGCGATCTCCGGCTCCAGCTCGAGGAAGCTGGCGTCGCTCTCGTCGGCCTCGGCGACGGCCCACTCCCCCGCCCCCCAGCCGGCGTTGGCCACGGTGCCGTCCGGGCCGAGGCCCGGCACCTCGCCGCCGACGAAGAAGGCGGGATCGGCGCCCAGCGCGCGCAGCGCCCAGGCGAGCATCGCGGCGGTCGTCGTCTTGCCGTGGGTGCCGGCGACCGCGATCAGCCGCTTCTCGGCGCAGAGCCGGGCGAGCAGCTCGCCGCGGTGCAGGACGGCGAGGCCGCGCTCGCGAGCCGCCGACAGCTCCGGGTTGTCCTCGCCGATCGCGCTGGAGACGACCACCTCGGCGTCCTGCGGCAGGTGGGCGGCGTCGTGGCCGACAGCCGGCTCGAGGCCGGCGGCGCGCAGGCGCTCCATGTAGGAGGAGTCGGAGCGATCGCTGCCGGTCACCTCCGCGCCCAGCACGTGGCAGACCAGGGCCAGGCCGCTCATCCCGGCGCCGCCGATGCCGACGAAGTGCAGACGGCGAGACGACCAGCCGCCGTTCACCGCGCCGCCTCCAGGACCGCGTCGGCGATCCGTCGCGCCGCGTCGGGCATCGCCAGCTTCGCCGCGGCGGCAGCCATCGCCGCCAGCCTGGCCTCGTCGTTGAACAGATCGCCCAGCTCGGCCGCCAGCCGCCCGCGGCTCAGCTCGGCGTCGCGGATCACCGTCGCCGCCCCCGCCCCCGCCATCCAGGCGGCGTTGGCGCTCTGGTGGCCGGCCGCCGCATGCGGGTAGGGAACCAGGATCGCGGGGCGCCCGGCCGCCGCCAGCTCGAAGATCGAACCGCCGGCGCGGCCGAGCACCAGGTCGCACGCGGCCAGGCAGTCGCCGAGGTCGGGCTCGTAGGCGAGCAGCGTGTAGCGCTCGCGATGCTGGGCCGCGGCGAGGCGGTCCTCCAGCCGATTGAAGTCGCGGCGCCCGCAGACGTGGACGACGTGGAAGTCGCGCCCCGGCCGCCCGGCCAGCGCCTCGATCGCGCACTCGTTGATCGAGCGCGCCCCCTGGCTGCCCCCCATCACCAGCAGGCAGCGATCGCCGGTCGCGACCCCGAAGCGCTGGCGGGCGGCGCCGCGGTCGGCGGTCAGCACCGCCGCCGGCACCGGCCGGCCGGTCAGCTCGTAGCGCTCGCCTTCGCGACCGGCGATCGGGAAGGCGAGGCAAACGCGCTGCGCCCGGCCGGCGAGCAGGCGGTTGGCGAGGCCGAGGTGGCTGTCGGCCTCGGTGAGGACGAGCGGAGTGCGGCGCAGGACCGCAGCCAGCCCGGCCGGGCCGGCGACGAAGCCGCCGCCGCCCATCACCACGTCGGCCCGACGGCGCCGGATCGCCCGCTGCGCCGCCGGAACCGCGCCCAGCGCCTCGACCGCAGCGGCGGCGGCGCGCAGCGGCCTGCCGCGGTCGAGGCCCCGCACCCTGAGGAAGTCGATCTCGTAGCCGGCCGCCGGCACGAGGTCGGCCTCGATCCGCTCGCGGGTGCCGAGGAAGGAGACCTCGGCGCCGCTAGCCCGCAGCTCGGCGGCGACCGCCATGGCCGGCACGACGTGACCGGCCGTTCCGCCGGCCGCCACCACCACTCTTGCTGCTCCTGGCACTGCTCGATCGGCTCCTTCTTCGCGCGGGCGACCGCCCACCCTGGACGATGCGCAGTTTGCCAGCGCGGGCGGTCCCCCCGCGGGCAACGTTGAGGATCAGCCCCACCGCGAACAGCGTCGCCAACAGGCTGCTGTTGCCGTAGGAGACAAAGGGCAGCGGCACGCCGGTCAGCGGCGCTAGGCCCATCACCGCGAACAGGTTGATCGTCGCCTGCACGAGGACCAGCGAGGTGAGACCCGCAACCAGCAGCTTGCCGTAGTTGTCCTTGGCCTTCTTGGCGACCTGCAGCCCGGCGTAGCCGAAAAGCGAGAAGAGGCCGACGACGCCGAGGATCCCGACCAGCCCCAGCTCCTCGCCGATCACCGCCGAGATCATGTCGGTGTGTGCCTCCGGCAGATAGAAGGCCTTCTGCACGCCGTTGCCGATCCCGACCCCGAACAGCCCACCCGAGCCGAGCGCGATCTTCGCCTGCGCCGCCTGGAAGCCGCTGCCGCTGGCGTCCAATCCTGGGTTGAGGAAGCCGGTTAGCCGGGCCATCCGGTAGGGCTCGATCACGGTCATCAACAGCGCGAAGAAGGCGAGCACGACCCCGATCAGGGCGAGGTCGCGGAGCCGCATGCCGGCGGCGATCAGGGTCGCGGCGACGGCGAAGGCGATCACCAGCGCTGTCCCCAGGTCGGGCTCGGCGACGATCAGCAGCGAGGCGAGCCCGACGATCAGCAGGAACGGCATCAGCCCTTCGATCGTCCGCGCCCGTTTCGGCTTGCGGGCCAGCAGGTCGGCGCCGTAGAGGACCAGCGCCACCTTGGCCAGCTCGGAGGGCTGGAGCTGGACGAAGCCGGGCCCGATCCAGCGGCTGGAGCCGTTGACCGTGCTGCCGGCGACGAGCACGGCGAGCAGCAGGAACAGCGAGACGCCGAGGATCGTCGGCGTGAAGCGACGGATCGGCTCGAGCCCGTGCCGAGCGGTCAGGTGCATGATCAGCAGCCCGACGGCGCCGAAGACCAGCGTCCGCTTCAGGTAGAAAGCGCTGTCGGAGAGGCCGCCGTCGCTGAGCACGCGGGTGGTCGAGCTGGCCGAGAAGACCATCACCGCGCCGAAGGCGAGCAGGCAGAGTGTCGCGGTGAGCAGGATGTTGTACTCGGCCGGCAGTCTGGCGGCGCCCGAACGCCGCTTTGCTGCCACTCCGCCCTTCGCGCTCCTGCGCAGCTTCATCGCAGCGACTCGACGACTTGCCGGAAGCGCTCGCCGCGCGCTTCGAAGTTCTCGAAGGCGTCGAAGCTGGCGCAGGCGGGCGAGAGCAGGACGACCTCGCCGGGGCGGGCGGCGGCGGCGGCGCGGCGCACCGCGTCCTCGAGATCGGCGCAACGGTGCAGCGCGACCTCCCGCTCGAGGACCGGCGCAAGCTCGGCGGCTAGCCGGTCGCCGGAGGCGCCGATCAGGTAGCAGGCGGCGCAGCGCTCCTCGACCGTTCCGGCGAGCGGTGCGAACGGCTCATCCTTCTCGCTGCCGCCGAGGATCGCGTGGACGCCGCCCCCGAAGGCGCGCAGGCCGACCGTCGCGGAGGCGACGTTGGTCGCCTTCGAGTCATTGACGAAGCGGACGCCGCCGATCTCGGCGACGGTCTCGAGCCGGTGCGGGACGCCGGCGAAGCTGCGCAGCCCGGCGCGGACCGCGTCGCGGTCGAGCCCCATCGAGAGCGCCGCGGCGGCGGCGGCCATCGCGTTGGCGACGTTGTGCTCGCCGAACAGGCCCAGCTCGTCGACCGCGATCAGCGGCGCGCCGCCGTGGAAGATCGTCCCCTCGGCCAGGGCCACCTCGCAGTCGGGACCGGCGCCTCGACAGAACGACAGGCGTCGCGCGCAGCCGCCGAGGTCGACCCCGGCCAGCGCCGGCTCGTCGGCGTTGTAGACGGCGACGTCGTCGTTGCCCTGGTTGGCGAACATCTTCAGCTTCGCCGCCAGGTAGGAGTCGAGGTCGGCGTGGCGGTCGAGGTGGTCGGGCGCCAGGTTGAGGAAGACGGCGCACTCGGGGGCGAAGGCGATCGCGTCCTCGAGCTGGAAGCTGGACGCCTCGCAGACCACGGTCGCGCCGGGCTCGACCTCGCCCGCCACCGAGGAGAGCGGCGTGCCAACGTTGCCGGCGACGGCGACCGGCTCCGCCGCGCTGCGGTAGAGGTGGCCGAGCAGCTCGACCGTCGTCGTCTTGCCGTTCGTCCCGGTCACCGCGACGAAGCGGTTGGGGATCGCCCGCCAGGCGACCTCGAGCTCGCCGACGACCTCGACGCCGCGCTCCAGCGCCGCTGCGATCACCGCTGCCTCCCGGGGCACGCCGGGGCTCTTGACGACGGTCCGCGTCCCCTCGAGATGAGCGAGTCCATCCGTATCCAGAGCAACTTCGACGCCGGCCCCCTCCAGCCCTGCCGCCTTGTCGGGATGCGAGGAATCCACCCCCCGGACGACCTCCCCGCGGGAGGCCAGCATCCGCGCCGCCGCCTGCCCGGCCCGCGCCAGCCCGACGACCAGGAACGGTCCCCGCGGCAGCTCGGGGCGCGGCTTCCTGGGGGGCGGCGCGGTCATCAGAGACAGGTTCGCGCTCCAACCGGCTGACCCTGTACGTCAAGGGAAGGTGGGCCGCCCTCCCCCTCGCCTACCGCCCGATGCTCTGCTGGTACAGCGTGAACCCGATCCCCGAGCAGACCGCGGCGATGATCCAGAAGCGGAGCATGACCTTGGTCTCCGACCAGGCCATCATCTCGAAGTGGTGGTGAAGCGGCGCCATCAGCAGGACGCGGCGCCGGAAGGCCTTGAAAGCGAAGACCTGGACCGCCACCGAGAGCGCCTCGATCACGAAGATGCCGCCGATGATGATCAGCAGCACCTCGGTCTGGGTCATCACGGCGAGGGCGCCGATCGCCCCGCCGAGGCCGAGCGAGCCGGTGTCCCCCATGAAGATCGAGGCCGGGAAGGCGTTGAACCAGAGGAATCCGATGCTGGCGCCTACCAGGCAGGCCGCGAGCAGCGCCAGGTTCTGCTGCTCATTGGTGACGAAGGCGATCGCGGTGTAGGCGAGCAGGACGATCGCGCAGGAGCCGGCGGCGAGACCGTCGAGGCCGTCGGTGAGGTTGACGCCGTTCGAAGTGCCGGCGATCACCAGGAAGACGAGGACGAAGTAGAGAACCGGACCGAGGTCGATGCTGGCGTCGCCGATCCGCAGGTAGAGGATCGGCTCGAGGCCCACCTCGTGGCGCGCCACCCACCAGAGGCCGAGCGCGAGGAGCAGCTGCCCGCCCAGCTTCCAGCGGGCCGAGAGGCCGAGCGAGCGGCGTTTGACGATCTTGATGAAGTCGTCGGCGAAGCCGAGCGCCGCGCAGCCGAGCGCGACCCCGAACACGGCGAGGCTCTGCGCGTCGCGGTCGGAGAGGACCAGGTAGGGGACGCAGATAGCCGCGAAGACGATCAGGCCGCCCATCGTCGGCGTGCCGGCCTTGGTCTTGTGCTCCTGCGGTCCGTCCTCGCGGATGTGCTGCCCGAACTCCTTCACCCGCAGGTACTCGATGAACTTCGGGCCGAGGAAGATGCAGATCAGCATCGCCGCCATCCCGGCAATCAGGACCTCGCCCATCAGACAAGCTCTTTCAGAGCCTCGGCCACCGCCTCGAGGCCGGCCGAGCGGGAGCCCTTGACGAGAACCGCGTCGCCCGGCGCAAGCTGGGAGGCGAGCAGCTCGGCGGCCTCCTCGGGCGCGCCGACCAGCTCGTCGGGCTCGTAGTCGCGTGCCGGCTCCCCTACGCCGATCAGCAGGTCGATGCCCTCGGCGCGAGCGTGGGTGCCGACCTCGCGGTGGAAACCGGGGGCGCCGGGCCCCAGCTCGGCCATCTCACCGAGCACCGCGATCCGGCGCTCGCCGTGCAGCGAGGCGAGGTGGTCGAGCGCCGCGCGCATCGACACCGGGTTGGCGTTGTAGCAGTCGTTCACCAGAACGATTCCGTCTCCGAGCTCGAGGCGCTCGCCCCGGAAGCGAGAGAAGCCTATGCTCGCAGCGCGGTCGGCCATCTCCTCGAGCGGCGCGCCGAGCGCCACGCCGGCGGCGATCGCCGCCAGGGCGTTGGCCAAATTGTGGCGCTCGGCGAACGGGAAGTGGAAGCGCGCGGACCCGGCCGGGGTGCAGATCAGCGCCTCGGTGATCCCGTCCTCGACCCGCGCCTCGACCGCGTCGACGTCCCCCCCGGCGCCGAAGCGGAGCAGGCGGGGAGCGTCCCCGAGGAAGGGCTCCAGCTCGCCGGCTTCGACCGGGACGACCGCGGTGCCACCGGAGGGCAGCGCTGCGATCGCCTCCGCCTTCGCCGCGGCGATCGCCTCCACCGAGCCGAGCAGCTCGACGTGGACGGGACCGACGTTGGTGATCACCGCCACCTCCGGCTCGGCGATCGCCGCCAGCTCGGCGATCTGACCGGTGCCCCGCATCGCCATCTCCAGCACCAGCGAGTCGGCGTCGTCGGGGGCTTCGAGGATCGTCAGCGGCAATCCGATCTCGGTGTTGAGGTTCTCGCGGTTGGCGTGCACCCGGCCCGGCAGCAGCGCCCGGGCGATGTCCTTGACCGAGGTCTTGCCGACCGAGCCGGTGACGCCGACCACCCGCGCCCCAAGCTGGCGGCGCCGGGTCCGGGCGAGCGCCTGCAGCGCCGCGAGTGGATCGTCGACCACGAAGACCCACCCGTTCCGGTCGTACGTCTTCTCGCTATCCGGGAGGAAGTGCGACCTCCACGCGGGGCCGACGACGGCGCCCCAAGCGCCGGCTTCGATTGCCGCCCCCGCGAACTCGCCGCCGTCGCGCCTCTCGCCGCGCAAGCCAAAGAAGAGATCGCCGGGCGCGACCTCGCCGGAGGCGATGGCCGCACGGTCCGGACCCCCGGCCCCCCCCTCGACCAGGATCTCCGCGCCGATCGCTACCGCGATCTGCTCCGGCGCGAGGTTCATCCTGCGTCCGCCGCGGCCGGGCCGGCGACCCCCGGCAGCTTCCTCAGCTCCTCGCGGGCCACCTCGCGATCGTCGAAAGCGATCTTGCGCCCCGCCTCGAACTCCTGGCCCCGCTCGTGGCCCTTGCCGGCGATCACGACCACATCCCCCGGCCGCGCCTCCCTCAGCGCCAGTGCGATCGCCGCGCGACGATCGACCTCGAGCCGAACCTCGGCCGATGCCTCGTTGGGCCCCCGCGCCCCGTCCGCCACTTCCCCGACGATCGCGTTCGGGTCCTCGGAGCGCGGATTGTCCGAGGTGATCACCACGAGGTCCGCCCCTTCTGCGGCTGCCTGGCCCATCTTCGGCCGCTTGCCACGGTCCCGATCGCCCCCCGCGCCGACGACGGCGGCGAGTCGGCCGGTTGTAACGCCCCGCGCGGCCCGCAGCACGCTGCGCAGCGAGTCGGGCGTGTGAGCGTAGTCGACGAACACCGCGAACGGCTGCCCTTCGTCGACCGGCTCGAAGCGTCCGGGCGGCGGCGGGGCGCCCTCCAGGGCGGCGGCCGCCGCCCTGGGCTCGATCCCGAGCGAGACCGCCGCGGCAAAGGCGGCAAGCGCGTTGGCGACGTTGAACTCCCCGGGCAGACCCGTCCGCACCTCCCACTCCCCGACCGTGAAGGTGGCGCCGCCGGCGTCGAAGGAGACCCCGCGGGCGGTGAAGTCGGCGTCGCGACCCTCGGCAGAGAAGGTGACGCAGTCGAGTTCCCCGGCGAGCCGGCGCCCGTATTCGTCGTCGAGGTTGACGATCGCCGCCGTCGGCCCGCTTTCGAACAAGAGCCGCTTCGAGCGGAAGTAATCCTCCATGTCGGCATGGAAGTCGAGATGGTCCTGGGTCAGGTTGGTGAACAGGGCGACCTCGAAGTGGATCGCGTCGCTGCGGTGCAGGGCGAGCGCATGCGAGGACACCTCCATCGCGCAGGCCCGGTCGCCGCTCTCCAGCATCCGCCGAAAGGTCGACTGCAGGTCGACTGCCTCCGGCGTGGTTCTCTCGACCTCCTCCTCCGCCCCGCCGACCACCTGCTTCACCGTCCCCAGCAGCCCGCACCGCACTCCCGCCGCCTCGAGGATCTCCCGAATCAGGAACGCGGTGGTCGTCTTCCCGTTCGTCCCGGTGACGCCGACGATTCGCAGCTCCGCCGTCGGGTCCGCGTAGAAGCGAGCCGCGATCGGCGCCATAGCTGCCCGCGCGTCCCCGACGACCACCTGGGGCACCTCCGGCGGCAGCTCACGCTCGACGATCAGCCCCGCTGCCCCGGCCTCGACCGCAGCCGGGGCGAAGTCGTGGCCGTCGGACTTCTCCCCGGGCACGCAGAAGAACAGCGTCCCCGGCCCGACCTCGCGACTGTCGTAGGCCAGGTCGCCAATCTCGACCGACCCGTCCCCGACGATCCGAGCGTCCTCAGCTACCGCGGCCAGCTCATCCAATCTCACGGCGCCGATTCTAGGCCGGGGGCACCCCGAGATAGGGAAGGGCGAACGCCGCGATCTTGCCGAACGCTGGCGCCGCCACCGACCCGCCGTAGATGTCCCCCTGCGGCTGGTCGACAATCACCGCGACCAGCAGACGCGGATTCTCGGCCGGGGCGAAGCCGATGAACGAGGCGACGTACTTTGTTTCCGAGTAGGTGCCGTTTTCGGCCACCTGCGCGGTGCCGGTCTTCCCCGCCAGGGTGTAGCCGGGCACGCTGACCGACGAAGCGGTTCCCCCCGCTTCGAGCACGCCCTCGAGCATCGTCCGCACCTGCTTGGCGACCGCGGCGGAGATCACCCGCCGGCCGCGCGGCTCGTGCACAGGGTGTTCTCCGACCCGCTCGATCAGCTGCGGCCGCCGCAGCACGCCGCCGTCGGCGATCGTCGCGTAGGCGGCGACCATCTGCATCGGCGTGACCGCCAGCCCTTGGCCCATCGGCAGGTTGCCCATCGTCGAGCCCGAGTATTCGTCGAGCTTCGGGACGATCCCCTGCTCCTCGGCCGGGTACTGAACGCCGGTCGGTCGGCCGAAGCCGAACCGGTCGATCCAGCGGCTGAACTTCTCGCTGCCCAGCCCTAAGCCGACCGTCACCGCGCCGATGTTGGAGGACTGGGCGAGGATCTGGGCGACGCTGAGGGTGACGGTCGGGCGCGGCTCGGCGTCGGTGATCGTCCGGTCGGCGACATGGAGTTCCGGCGGCAGGGTGAAGGCGGTTTCCGGCGTCACCTGCCCTTCCTCCAGCGCCGCCGAGACGGTGAACGCCTTGAAGGTCGAGCCGGGCTCGTAGGTGAAGCCGGTGGCGCGGTTGAGCAGGTCTTCTGGGCTGGCGCCTTCGAGATCGGCCGGGTCGATCGGCGGCCAGTTGGCCATCGCCAGCAGCTGCGAGTTGCGGGGGTCCATAACGACCGCCGTGGCGCCCTTCGGAGCGAAGGTTTCGCCGATTTCCCCCAGCACCTGCTCGGCCTTCTTCTCGATCGCCGGGTCGAGCGTCAGCCGCAGGCTTTCGCCGTCCTCCGCTTCCTTGATGGTTTCCAGCCGGATCGGTTCGCCCAGCGCGTCCTTGACGACCCGCCGTTCGCCGTCTTCGCCGTGCAGCACCGATTCCTCATCGGCCTCGAGCCCGCTCAGCCCCTCGCCTTCCGAGCCGACCGCGCCGATCGTCTGCGCAGCCAGGTCGCCCTGCGGATAGGTTCGCCGGCTGTCGGGCAGCTCGCCGATCCCGGCCAGTTCGAGCCGGGCGACCCGCGCCGCGGTCGGCAGGTCGACTCTGCGGGCGACGTAGGCGAAGCCGGATTCCTCGGTGAGGCTTTTCAGCACCTCGCCCGTCTTCAGGCCGAGGATCGAGGCGAGCTTGGCCGCGTCCCGGCGCGGGTGCTCGACCTGGTAGGGCGTCGCGTAGATCGTCTTCGCGTCTTCGGAGACGGCGAGCGGGTTGCCGTAGCGGTCGAGAACGCTGCCGCGCAACCCCGGAACCGGGACCGCATCGGTCTGCTGGTAGGTCGCCTCGGAGGCGAGCTTCGCGCCCTGTACCCCCTGCAGCCAGAAGGCGCGCGCGGCGATCGCCAGGAAGCAGAGGAGGAATCCGGCGAAGAGAAGCCCGATCCGTCGCTCGATCGTCCGCATCGAGCCCTCAGTAGGCCGGTCCGGCGGCGGCCAGGCGGCGCGCGGCGATCTCGACGTCGCGCGGGCTCGCCCGCACGTAGCCGATCTGGTCGGCGGGCGCCGCGCTCAGCCCGAGCGCGGCGGCGTCGTGGCGGACGCGCGCCGCGCCGGAGCGCTGCGCGTCGCGGCTGCGGAGGATCGAGTTCTCCTCTTCGAGCGCTTGGATGTTCTGGCCGACGTGGCCGGCGCCGGCGGCGAGGCTGAGGGTGACCACGTTGAGCGCGACGATCCCGGCGAGCAGCACGCCGAGCACCGCGATCCAGGCGCGGCCCCGGGTCATCCGCACCATCAGGCCGGAGTCGGGAAGGTTGCGGACCGCGGTCGCGGCGCCCGCCGCGATCGGGATCAGCTGGCCGGCGGGGCGGCGGGCGGGTGCCCTGCGACGCGGAGCGCGCGCCGGGGCGGCCCTCCGGGCGGTCGCGGCGGCCGCCATCAGGCGGCGCTCCCGGCGGACTGGGCGGCGGCGACCTTCACGCCGGCGCGCAGGTGGGCGGACTTGGAGCGTGGGTTGGCGGCGACCTCGCCGGCCTGCGGTGAGACCGGACGGCGGGTCAGCAGCTCCGCTTCGGGCTCGCGGCCGCAGGCGCAGACCGGCAGCTCGGGCGGGCAGATGCAGCCACGGGCCCGGTCGGCGAGGAAGCGCTTCACCCGGCGGTCCTCCAGCGAGTGGAAGGAGATCGCAGCGAGGCGGCCGCCGATCGGCAGCATCCCCCAGGCTGTCGGCAAGGCGTCGTCGAGCGAGTCGAGCTCGCCGTTGACCGCGATCCGCACCGCCTGGAAGGTGCGCTTGGCCGGGTGGCCGCCGCCGAACCGCGCCGACGCCGGGATCCCGGCCTTGACCGCGGCGACCAGCTCCGAGGTGGTGCGCAGCGGGCGGCGGCGGACGATCTCGCGGGCGATCCCGCTTGCGTAGCGCTCCTCGCCGAAGCGGCGCAGGGCCTGGGCGATCCGCGACTCCGGCCACTCGTTGAGCAGGTCGGCGGCGCTGAGCTGCTGTCGGGTGTCCATCCGCATGTCGAGCGGCGCCTCGTAGGAGTAGGAGAAGCCCCGCTCCCTGGCGTCGACCTGCATCGAGGACATTCCGAGGTCCAGGTAGACCATGTCTGGGCGGATGCCTTCGCCGCGCAATGCACGAAGCCCTGCCGCGTAGTCGGATCCGAGGAAGCCGGTGCGGCAGGGCGCCTCGGCGGCGAAGCACTCGAAGCGGGCCTCGGCCGCCGGGTCGCGGTCGATGCAGAACAGGGTCCCCTGCGGTCCGATCGCCGGGGCGATCTGCCGCGCGTGACCGCCGCCGCCGAAGGTGCAGTCGACCGCCGTCTGGCCCGGCTCGGGGGCGAGCAGGGAGGTCAGCTCTGCGGCAAGGACTGGTTCGTGCATCGTCACAATGGCTTCGCCCATGCTCCGCTCACGGAAATCAGATATGGACGTTCGCTCCGCATAGGCTCGCATTTGACTCGAACGTCCTAACCGACCCCGGATGTTCCCCGGTCGGGAGTCTCTGTGCCGGCCAGACCCTCGGCGATCTCCGGGGCGGAGGCGTCCAGCTCCTCCTCCTGTTTGGCCCACGCCTCGGCGTTCCAGATCTCCAGGTACTCGCCGGCGCCGATCACCACACAGGGGCCGGAGAGGCTGGCGTGCTCGATCAGCGGCCTGGGGATGCGGATGCGGCCGGCCGAGTCGAGCTTCTCGTCGAAGGAGCCGCCGTGGAAGCGGCGGCGCAGGCGGCGCGCATCGCTGCCGAACGGGCTGTGCGGCGCCAGGAAACGATCGGAGAGCTGCTCGAACTCAGCGGTCGTATGCACCCAGACGCAGGGGTCGAAACCCTTGGAGAGAACAATCCCGTCGGAGAGCGGGGCGCGGAACCGCGAGGGGACCGTGAGCCGATCCTTGGAATCGAGGCTGTGCTCGTAGAGACCCCGAAATGCCATCCCCGTGGCGTCCTTTCTGACCTGGAAGGAGAAGAGTTAGGACCGGAGTAATGAGGTGGGAGGAGCCTCACCACCCCGGTCCTGGGCTTCAACTCGAGCGCCACCATACCCCACTTCACCCCACTTTGCAACACAAACCCAAACGTCCGCGCCAAGCGCAAGCTCGGTTGCAGGCGCTAGGCTGGAGTCCGGTGAGCGAACGAGGACCACCGACCGCCGCTATCGCGGTGCTCGCGAGCGCTGCACTGGCGATTGCCGCAGCGGTTCCGGCCGCTGCCGGAACGGCGGGGCGCACTCCGCACCTCGGCCTCAACGGCTACGGCGCTATCCAGCTCGGCAGCCCGCCGCGCACCGTGCGAGCAAAGCTCGGCGACCCGCTCACCTGCTTTCACCTCGGGGGTCGCTGCGTTTGCGCTCGCGCCACCGCCGGAACGCCCGACCTGACCTTCGTGTTCGGGCTGGACGGCCGTGCCGGGCTGGACGTCTTGTTCACCGAATCGCGCGCCGTCGCAGGCCCCCGCGGCCTGCGAGTGGGTGACCGCATCGGACGCATGCGGCGCCTCTTCCCGCACACGCACCGGCTGCGCCGGCCCGGCTACCCGGGCTTCGAGCGGTTCAGCTTCGCGCGGGGAAGCCGCGGCCTGCTCGCCGAGACCCGCCACGGGCGGATCGTGATGCTGGTGACCGGCAAGAAGCGGTTCCTCGCCTACGACGAGTTCTGCGCCTAGTGACATCCCCCAGAGGCGGGCGCCGGGTGGCTCAAAACCCACCGAGCAGGACGTCTGCGTTGGCGATCAGCCCTGCGGCGATCATCAGCAGCACGGAGGGGACCAGGATCAGCGCCACCACGAGCTGGATCTTCGGAGCCGCGCGGGCGGCTCGCTCCTCCACCGCGCGGCGCTGGTCGCGGCGCAGAGCCGCCGCCTGACGGCGCAGCTGATCCGCGAGCGGCGAGCCGAGGCGGCGCGAGCGCTCGATCGAGGCACAGAGGGTGGCGACCTCGCCGCCGGGCACGCGCGTCCGCAGGGCCCGCAGCGCCTCCGGCAGCGGCCGCCCGCAGGAAAGCTCGGCGACGGCGATCCGCAGCTCCTCGGCGAGCGGGCCCTTACCCGCTCGGGCGATCTCCTCGAAGCCGGCCGCCGGGCTGCGCCCCGAGGCTGTGGCGACGGCGAGCAGGTCGAGCGCGTCGGGAAGTGCGCCGAGCAGGCGGCGCCGGCGGCGGCGCGCCTCGCGCTCCAGCAGTGCGTCGGGGAGCACGAAACCGGCGGCCGGCATCCCCACCGCGACCAGGATCGCGATCCGCCCTGGCGCGGCCGGAGCCGCGGCCGCCGCCGCGATGCCCCCCGCGGCGGTGGCGGCCAGCTTCGCCAGCAGCACCGCGCCGATCGAGACGCGCGAGTCGAGGCCGGCGCGCGAGAGGCGGCCGGGCAGTCCCAACCGCAGCGCCGCGCTCGCCGAGCGCCCGCGCGTCAGCAGGTTGAGCGGTGAGGAGCCAGCCACGCGGCGCACCGGCCGCAGCTCGCGCAGCGCCGCGCAGGCGAGCAGCGCGGCGGCCGCGGCGAGCAGGCCGGGGATGCTCACTCGACGACCCGCGAGAGGCGGCGGATCGCCACGAAGCCGGCGAGCTGCAGGGCGGCGGCGAGGCCGACCAGCACCGCGGACGCCGGGGACCCCAGCACCCCGGCGAGGAAGCCCGGCTGGATCAGCTCGGCGAAGAGGGCGCCGCCGCTCGGCATCGCGACGACCAGCAGGCCGGTGAAGCGGGCCTGGGCGGTCGCAGACCGGGCGTCGTCCGCCGCCCGGTCGCGCTCCGCCGCGCCGGCGGCGAAGCGGCGCAAGAGGCCGGCGAGGTCGCCGCCGGCCAGCCGCTGGCTGAGCAGAGCGGCGGCGAAGGCGTCGACCCTGGCCGAACGCATCCGCCGCCGCCAACCCGCGACCGCCTCGCCGGTCGGCGCCCCGATCTCGAGCTCGGCCCCGAGCCGCACCAGCTCGACTGCAGCCGGGCCGTCGAGCGAGGCCGCGGCGGCGGGCAGCGAGGCGCGCAGAGAGCGGCCCGCCGAGAGCGAGTCGGCGATCGCGGCGGCCACTTCGGGGAGGGCCCGCTCGACCGCCCTGCGGTAGCGCCGGCGGCGGCTCGAGATCGCCCAGGCCGCCAGGCCGGGGCCGGCGATCCCGAGCGGCAGCGCGACCGACGACCCGGCGAGGAACCAGCCGCCGAGCAGCGCGGCGCCCGCCCCGACCGCAGCGAGGCGGCGACGCTCGACGCTCGATGGCGCGTAGCCCTCCCGCCCCGCACGGCGCAGCGGCTCAAGCGCCAGCCGCAGCCAGTGGACCGCGGCCGGGCTCGCCAGCACCGCCTCGCGCGCGGCGAGGGCGGCCAGACCGCCGGCTGCTGCGCCCGCCAGGATCAGCATGAGTGGTCCATCCGGTAGGTCCGGGGCCTATCTGGCGAGCGAAAATCGAGCACGCCGCGGACGCAGGGAGGCCGAATAGTGAGCACTATGCGGCCGACCGAGGACAAAGGCGGGCGAAGGTTTGCAGCCGCCAGATGGGTGCCGGGATTTGCCGGGTGGATCACTGGACCTCGGCGATCTCGGCGACGCGGCGTGCGCCGTCGGGGCGGCGCTCCAGCTGGACCACCAGGTCGACGCCCCTACGCACCTGGCCGGCGATCGCCTCGTGCGGCAGGCCGAGCCCCGCCATCAGGGCTAGCGTCTCCAACCTGCGCAGCGCGTCGGCCGGCGAGTTGGCGTGCACGGTGGAGAGCGCCCCGTCGTGCCCCGTGTTGAGCGCGGTAAGCAGATCGAGCGCCTCGGCGCCGCGCACCTCGCCGATCACGATCCGGTCCGGCCGCATCCGCAGGGCGTTGCGCAGCAGGTCGCGGATCGTCACCTCCCCCCTGCCCTCGACGCTCGGTGGGCGGCTCTCCAGCCGCACCACGTGCCGCTGGCGCAGCCTCAGCTCCGCCGCGTCCTCGATCGTCACCACCCGCTCGCCGGCACCGATGAAGCCAGAGAGGGCGTTGAGCAGGGTCGTCTTGCCCGAGCCGGTGCCGCCGCTGACCAGAATGCTGCGCCGCCCCGCGACCGCCCGCCGCAGCAGCCCAAGCTGCTCCCCGTCGAGCGTGCCGAGCTCGAGCAGCTCGCGCGGTCCCGGTCGCCGCGCCCCGAAGCGGCGGATCGAGAGCGCCGGGCCGTCGATCGCCAGCGGCGGGATCACCACGTTGACCCGCGAGCCGTCGGCGAGCCGCGCGTCGACCATCGGGCTCAGCTCGTCGACCCGTCGTCCCAGCGGGGCGAGGATCCGCTCGACCGCATTGCGCAGCTCCTCCTCGTCGGCAAAGGCGACGCCGGCCGGCTCGATCCGCCCTCCCCGCTCGACGAAGACCCGGTCCGGACCGTTGACCATCACCTCCTCCACGTCAGGGTCGGCGAGCAGATCCTCCAGCGGCCCGAGCCCGACCGTGTCGCGCAGGATCCGCCCGACGACGGCGTCGCGATCCTCCGCACCGAGCAGCGCCGCCTCCTCGTCGACCAGCTCGCGCACCTCCTCGCCGAACCCGCCGCTCGGCTGGGCGCCTGCCGCGGCGCCGGCGCGGCGGCGCTCGATCAGCCGCTCGCGCAGCTCTACCGACAGCTCCTCGAGGTGCCGCCGCCGCGCCACGCCCCGCCTACCCCCTGGGCAGCAGGGTGATCCGGCGCGCGAAGCTCTCGGCGGCGATCAGCCGCAGCGCCTGCCGCCTGGTCAACCCCAGCGTCGCCTCGGCGACGTTGCCCGACTCGGCGTCTTCAGAGCCGGGCCTCAGCGCCAGCAGCGGCACCGCCGGCGCAGCGATGTAGGTGCGCGCCGCACCGGCGGCGCTCGGTTCGCCGGTCACCACCACGTCGACCTTCTCCCCGGAGGCGATCGGGCCGGCGCCGAGCAGCGCGCCGGCCCCGCTGACCGCGATCTCGACCGGGCGGCGGCCGCCGCCCAGGCGGCGCCGGCGCCCCTCGCCCCGGCGCGCCGCTCCGAGCTGTGCGGCGAGCAGGTAGGAGCCGCTCGGCAGCGTCGCCCGCGGCGCGAGCCCCAGCGCTTCGGCCGGGGCGGCGAGGGCGCCCGGTGGAACGAACCGCGCGGGGACGCGCCGCGTCGCCAGCGCCCTTCCGACCTCGCGCGGTCCGATCTTGCGACCGGCCGGGAGGCGTGAGTCGAGGACGACGACCGGCCGCAGCGGGCCGTAGCCGCGGGCGATTCTGGCGCCGTAGCGGTCGGCGATCGCCGCCGCCGCTGCGGCAGCGACCAGCGCGAGCAGCCCGAAGGCGACGGCGCGGCCACGGCGGCTCATGTAGCCAGCTCCCCGGGCCGGTCCACCAGCGGCAGCTCGAACACGGCGAACGAGCCGCAGTCGGAGCGCCGCAGCGCGAAGCGGCCCCGGTGTGCCGCCGCGACCCGTCTCACCACGGCCAGCCCGTGCCCGTGCCGCCGCCTGCCGGAAAGGCGGGCGATCACCTCGGCCGGCGTGTCGCGCCGCGAGTCGGGCCGCGATGCGCGGCCGGAGTCGGCGACGACGATCCGCAGCCGCTCGCCTTGCCGGCGCGCCTCGACCGTGACGGTCGGCCCGCCGTGCTCGATCGCATTGACGATCAGGTTGTCGAGCGCCTGCGAGAGCGCCACACGGTCTCCGGCGACCACCGCCTCGCCGCCCCACCACCCCAGCGCAAGCGAGCCCCCGGCGACGCTCGCCCGCGCCCTCCAGCGCCCGACCGCCGCGGCGACCAGCGGGCGCACCCGGACCTCCTCCCGTGGCCCGCCCAGCGCAGCGCCGCCGTTTACCTCGCGTTCGAGCCGCTTCAGCGCCGCCGCCGCCAGCTGCACCGAGCTCTCGACCGCGCGTGGCGACGCAACCTCCCGCCCGCCCGCCAGGGCGAGCGCCTGCAGCGGGCGGCGCAGCTCGTGCAGCGCCTCGTTGAGCGCGGCTCGGCGGCGGCCGGCGCGCAGCCCCCGCGCGGTCACCGCCGCGGCAAACGAGGCGGCGAGCGGCCAGCCAACGACGATCTCCAGCAGCTCGATCACCCGTCGACCAGCCGGTAGCCGACGCCCCAGCAGTTGACGACGAAGCGCCCGTGCTCGGGGTCGATTTTGCGCCGCAGCCGGCTCGCATGCGAATCGAGCGTCCGCGTCTTGGCCGACGTACGGTAGCCCCAGACCTCGCCGAGCAGCTCGCGCTTCGAGAAGACGCGTTGGGGATCGGCGGCGAGCGCCCGCAGCAGCGAGAACTCTTTGTTGGAGAGCTTGACCGGGCGCTGCCCGACCCAAGCCCGGCGCCGCGCCGGGTCGACGACCAGCTCGCCGACCCGCAGCGGCCCGTCGCGACGCTCCGTCCGGCGCCGCAGCACCGCCCCGATTCGCGCCCGCAGCTCCGGGTAGTGGAACGGCTTCACCAGGTAGTCGTCCGCCCCGAACTCGAGCCCGCGCACCCGGTCGTGCTCGGCGCCGCGGCCGCTGAGCACGATCACCGGCAGGCCCGGGTCGAAGCGCGAGGCGATCCCGTCGGCCTCGCGTATCTCCTGCAACACGTCGAGGCCCGAGGCGTCGGGGAGCGCCAGGTCGAGCAGCATCAGGTCCGGCTGCTTGTAGCGGCAGAGTCGCAGCGCGTCGGAGGCGCTGGGCGCCGGCAACGCCTCGAAGCGGTCGGCGACCAGGTGGCCGCAGAGCAGCTCCAGGGTGGCGGTGTCGTCCTCGCAGACGACGACGCTGGCGATCTCGCGTCTCTGGGGAAGCACCCTCTACCAAGGGCGCAGCGACGGAAACTCTCCCCCCTGCCGGGCCGACTACTTCGCGGCGACCGCGGCCTGGGCGGCGGCGACGCGGGCGATCGGCACCCGGAAGGGAGAGCAGCTGACGTAGTCGAGGCCGGCCCGGTGGAAGAAGGCGACGCTGTCGGGGTCGCCGCCGTGCTCGCCGCAGATGCCGAGGCCGAGCTCTGGGCGGGCGGCGCGGCCGCGCTCCACCGCGGTCTCGACCAGCTCCCCGACCCCGTCGACGTCGATCGTCTCGAAGGGGCTGCGGCTGACGATCTTGCGCTGCAGGTACTCGCTGAGGAACCTTCCCTCCGAGTCGTCGCGGGAGAGGCCGAGGGCGGTCTGGGTGAGGTCGTTGGTGCCGAAGCTGAAGAACTCGGCCCGCTCGGCGAGCCGGCCGGCGATCAGGCAGGCGCGGGGCAGCTCGATCATCGTGCCGACCTTGAAGGGAACCGGCTCCCCCCCGGCCCGCTCGGCAGTCTCCGCCGCGGTGCGCTCGACCAGCTCGCGCATCGCCGCCAGCTCACCCTCGTAGTCGACCAGCGGGATCATGATCTCCAGCTCCGGGGCGCTGCCCTCGCGGTCGCGCAGCACCGTCGCGGCGGCGACGATCGCCCGCACCTGCATCTCGTAGACCTCGGGGAACTCGATGCCGAGCCGGCAGCCGCGCGTGCCCAGCATCGGGTTCGTCTCCTCGAGCTGGCGGACCCGGTGCAGTTCGTGCTCGAGGCGGGCGACCTCGGGCCCGCGCCCGGTCGCCAGCTGCCGCTCGATCTCCGCCACCAGCTCCTCGACCCGGGGCAGGAACTCGTGCAGCGGCGGGTCGAGCAGCCGGATCGTCACCGGCAGACCGGCCATCTCCGCGAAAAGCCCTTCGAAGTCGGCCCGCTGCAGGGGCTCCAGCTCGGCCAGGGCGGCGCGGCGGCGCTCCTCGTCCTCGGCCAGGATCATCCGCTTCATCGCCGGCTGGCGCTCGCCGAGGAACATGTGCTCGGTACGGCAGAGGCCGATTCCCTCGGCGCCCAGGCGGCGCGCTTTCGCCGCGTCCTCGGGCTGGTCGGCGTTGGCCCGCACACCGAGCCGGCGCAACTCGTCGGCCCACTCCAACACGGTGCGGAAGCGCTCGTCCAGCTCGGCTTCGACCAGCGGCACGTCCTGGGTCGTGACGATGCCACTGCTGCCGTCGATAGCGATCGACTCCCCCTCGCGCAGGAGGCGGCCATCGACCCGCATCTCGCGCGCCTCGAGGTCGATGTCCAGGGCGGAGGCCCCGCAGACGCAGGGTCGGCCCATGCCGCGCGCCACCAGGGCCGCGTGCGAAGCCTTGCCCCCCTCCGAGGTGAGGATGCCGCGGGCGGCGTGGAAGCCGGCGACGTCGTCGGCCTCGGTGAAGGGCCGCACGAGGATCACCGCGGCGCCTTCCCCGGCCCGTTCCACGGCGCGCTCGGAGGCGAACGCCACCTCGCCCTTGGCGGCGCCGGGGGAAGCCGGAACGCCGTGTGCCAGCGGCGCCACCTCGAAGTTGGGGTCGAAGGCCGGGTGCAGGAGCGCCTCCAGCTTCGAGGCGTCGAGCTTCGCGATCGCCTCCTCACGAGTCAGGGTGCGCTCGCCGACCATGTCGACGGCGACCCGCACCGTGGCCTGCGGCGGCCGCTTCGCGTTCCGCGTCTGCAGCATGAACAGCGTCCCCTCCTCGACCGTGAACTCGACGTCCTGCATGTCGCGGAAGTGGCGCTCCAGCGCCTCGACGATCTCGACCAGCTGCCGGTGGGCCTCGGGCAGGATCCGCGCCATCTCGTCGAGGTCGGCGGTATCGCGGGTGCCGGAGACCACGTCCTCGCCCTGGGCGTCGAGCAGGAAGTCGCCGGACGGATAGGGCTCGCCGGTGATCTCGTCGCGGCTGAAGGCGACACCGGAGCCCGATTCGAGGCCCTTGTTCCCGAAGACCATCTGCTGCACATTGACCGCGGTGCCCCAGTCGTCGGGGATGCCGTTGAGGCGGCGGTACTCGATCGCCCGCGCCCCGTTCCAGGAGCGGAAGACCGCGGCGACCGCCTCGCTCAGCTGGTCGCGCGGCGCCTGCGGGAACTCGCGCCCCGTCTGCTCGGCGAAGATCCGCTTGAAGTCCCCGACCAGCCGGCGCAGGTCCTCCGCCCGCAGGTCGGTGTCGAGGGTGACGCCGCGCTCGGACTTGACCGCGCGGATTGCCCGCTCGAACAGCATCCCGTCGATCCCGGCGACGACGTTGCCGAACATCTGCACGAAGCGGCGGTAGGAGTCCCAGGCGAAGCGCTCGTTCGCGGTTCGCTCGACCAAGCCGCCGACCGCCTCGTCGCCGAGGCCGAGGTTGAGCACCGTGTCCATCATCCCCGGCATCGACTCGCGCGCGCCCGAGCGGACCGAGACGAGCAGCGGGTCGGCGGGGTCGCCCAGCCGCTTGCCGGTCTCCTCCTCCAGCTTTGCCAGCGCCGCATCGAGCTGCCCCTCGAGCCCCGGCGGGAAGTCGCCGCCCGCCGCGAGGAAGGCGACGCAGGCCTCGGTCGTAACCGTGAAGCCGGCGGGCACCCGGATCGGTGGCCCGAGCCGCGCCATCTCGGCGATGTTGGCGCCCTTGCCCCCGAGCAGGTCGCGCATCTCCTTCGACCCCTCGGCGAACCGGTACACGTACTTCGTTTGAGCGGCCGCCATTGGGGGGATTCTGCCGGTTCGGGGGCCGCTCAGCGAAGTACCCGTCCGAGCAGGTCCACGTACTGCAGGGTGTGGCGGTTCTCGAGGAACGCCTTGCGCACCCTCTCGTGCGCGGCGAGGCCGATCTGCTGCGCCCGCTCCGGGGCGTCGAGCATCTCCAGAATCGCCGTACCGAACGCCTTCAGGTCGAGCGGGTTGGACAGCAGCAGGCCGGTGACGCCGTCCTCGATCTGATCGAGGATCCCCCCGGTGGCACTCGCCACCACCGGACGCCCCTTCCACATCGCCTCGGTCACGGTCAGCCCGAACCCCTCCTTGAGGCTCTTCTGCACAATCACCGAGGCCTGGCGCTGCAGGGCGTTGACGACCGCCGCGTTCTCGTCCAGATCCTGCATCGGCAGGCAGGCCAGGTGAACCCGGGACCGCAGCTCGTCCGGGAGCCGGCGCCACTCGGCTTCGACTTCGGTGAGCACGTCGGCGCTGTCGGGGTCGTCGGCGACCGAGTTGAGGCTGGGGCCGGCGAGGATCAGGTGGGCGTCGCTGCGGCTCGACGCGATCTCCGCGAAGCCGCGCAGCACCCCCACCGGGTCCTTGAGCCGGTCCCAGCGCGACACCTGCACGACGAGCGGCGTGTCGGCGTCGGGGAGCTGGCCGAGGCTGACCACCTCGCACCTCCGCTCGACCCGCTGGGGCGTCCCATCCGCCGCTTCGAAGACGGGCTCTCCGCCCTCCTCGCCGCCGGCGAGCAGCCCGACGTGGCGCAGGATCGCCCGCACCTGCCCGGGCTCCATCTCCTGGTTCTTGGGCGACATCGCGTTGATCGAGGGTGGGACGACCGCGGTCACCATCTCGCGGCAGTAGTCGGGGACGTAGGCGTCGCGCGAGAACACGCAGGCATCGGCCTGCCTGACGTAGGGCTCGAGGAAGTCCCAGGCGGCGGCGCTGTACCCGTTGCCGTCGTCGGCGCCGATGTGACAGCGCCAGATCACGGTTCGATCCGACTCGATGATGTGGGGGATGAGTCCGGCGGTCTGCGGATCGTGCAGGAAGACTACGTCGCGCTGGGCGAAGCGCTCCAGCACCGCCTCCGCGTTGGCCCGGCTCACCCGCTCGTAGACGGCTCGCTCCTCCTCACCCAGCTCGCCACCGTCGCCCAGCTCGCCATGCAGGAGGTTGTGCAGTCGCTTGGTGAGGGTGAAGAAGTCCGGGTTGCCGTCGATCGTCAGCCAGCGCATCCCGACGCCGACGCCGCGGGCGAGCCCCACCCACGACCAGAGCATCTCGGCGACGCCGCCGCCGGCCGAGGTCGAGTTGACGTTCCAGACTTCGCGCCCGGTCAGCATCTCCCCGGCACGGCCCAGCCCGGCTTCGAGCTCGCTCCAGTCCTCGTCGTCGATCAGCCCGCGCATCCGCTCGAGCGAGAGGGGCGGGACGTCCACCTCCCTTGCGACTGGTGGAGCCTTTAGGTCCCTTGCGCCCATGGTCGTTTGTTCCGAATCTCCCGCGCTCGCCGACGAGCAACTCTCCGTGCCGAAGAGAGTAGCTGACGGAAGCTCGAGCACCGCAGCGGCGCCGCGGTGAAAGACAACGCGCCGCGGGGGAACGCGGCGGCGGTAGGCGAGCACCCTGCCGCGCCGGTCGAGAAAGGCGAGGTCGAGCGCGAAGCGCATGCCAAAGGTGTGGACGCTGGAGCAGCGCGGGATCAGCAACCCGGTGCCGGCCTGTTCGCGGTCGAGGCGCGAGAGGCCGAGCAGGCGGGTGCTGAGGCCGGCGGCAAGGCGCACGCGGCGGCCGAGGACCGTCGTGGACGGGAGACGGCGCAGCCGGCGGCAGGTCATGATGTGTCAAGTGCGCAGCCCGTCCGTTTCTCCCCCCCGCGGCGGCAGGGTCGCGGTCTTCGGCCCCCACCCGATGCTCTCGATCACGATCGAGGCGCTGACCGCGGACGGCGGCGACGACATCCACGCCCACGCGGCCGGCCAGGGCGTCTGGGTGGCGCGGATGGCGGCCGAGCTGGGTGCCGAGGCGACGCTCTGCGGATTCGTCGGGGGCGAGATCGGAAATGTGCTGCGGCCGCTGCTGGAGCGGTTCCCGTTCGATCTGCGGCCGATCGAGACCGCCGAGTCGAGCGGCGCCTACGTCCACGACCGCCGCAGCGGCGAGCGGGTGCCGGTCGCGCAGAGCGCCGCGATGCCGCCCTCCCGCCACGAGGTCGACGACCTCTTCTCGATCGCCTGCGCGGCGGCGCTCGACGCCGACGTGCTCGCGGTCTGCAACGCCTATCCGGGGGAGGCGCTGCCGCTTGAGATCTACGGCAGCCTGGTCGCGGACGCCCGCGACAACGGCACGCCGGCCGTCATCGACCTGTCGGCCCCGCGGCTCGACAGCGCTCTGGAGGGCAGGCCCGAGCTGGTCAAGATCAATGACTGGGAGCTGGCCCAGTTCGTCGAAGCGCCGGTCGACACCGAGGCCAGGATGCGGGCGGCGACCGAGCGCCTGCTGGAGAAAGGGGCGACGGCCGCGATCGTCACCCGCGCCGCGCAGCCCGCCCTGGTGGTGCGCGGGGACGCAACCTGGGAGCTGGTTCCGCCGCGCTTCGAGCGCGGCGCCCGCGAGGGCTGCGGCGACTCGATGACGGGCGCCCTCGCTGCCTGCATGGCGGCCGGCCGCGACTGGGAGGAGACGCTGCGGATCGGCGCCGCGGCGGGCGCCGCCAACTTCCTCCGCCACGGACTGGGCAGCGCCTCGCGGACGGTGGTCGAGGAGCTGGCCCCGCGGGTCGAGCTGCACCGGCTGGACTAGAACGGCACGTCCAGCTCGCCGCCCTCGACGATGGCGCGGGGGGCGGTCTCCACGACCCAGTCGACGTGCGGGGCAATCGCCCCGGCCGCGCGCAGCTTCTCGAAGGCGGCCGCCAGGTGGACGGGCCGGCCGCCGTGCGAGGAGTGGGCGTCGCTGCTGAGGACGTGGACGAGGCCCCGCTCGGCGAGGGCCAGCATGCCCTCGGCGGTGGCCTCGCGGAGGAAGAAGTCGGCGGTCGCCTGGATCAGCGCGCCGGCCTCGACCAGCCGCGCCATCCGCTCGAACATGTCGGACGAGACGTGGCGCTCGGGGTGGGCGATCAGCGAGCGGTGACCGCGCTCGGCCAGCTGCTCGACGCGGCGCTCGAGGCTGTCGCCGAGCGGGCCGGGCGCCGGCTCGAGCAGCACCCAGCGCCCCGAGCCGAGCGAGATCCGCGCCAGCTCCTCCTCGCTGAGCGCCTCGACCGCGGTCTCGGCGACCTCGCCGCCCTGAAGGACCGAGATCGGAACGCGCTCCTCGCGCAGGTGCGCGTTGAGCGCGGCGACCCGTCCGGCGACCTCCTCGATGCGGACGTCGTGGTCGTGGCGGATGTGGGGCGTCGCGCAGACCGCCTCGATCCCGTCCCCCGCGGCCTGGCGCGCCATACCGGCGCTGTCGCGCAGGTCCAGAGCCCCGTCGTCGACTCCGGGGAGGATGTGGCAGTGCAGGTCGACCAAGCGCAAAACCTATTTCAGGCGTCGCCGCACAGGGGCACGCAGCTACGATGACAGGCATGATCCAGCAGCTGCTCCTGCCGGGCTTGCGGGGGCAGATTGGGCTTCAACGTGAATAAGAAGACGACCCGCAGAGGCAACTACGAGTCGGGCTCCGACTACGTGCTCGAGTACGGCGAGCTTCGCTTCGCCTTCAACGAGGGCGACTTCGGCCAGCGCGTCGAGCAGGCCGCGGTCAAGCTCGGCTTCGTCCAGCAGGGGCTGAGCCGCGGAGAGCTGGACGACCTGCTCGACCTGGCCGTGAACGGCGAGATCGCCGAGCCCTGCTCGAGCCTCGGCGTCCACATCAACGAGAACTGGGAGGACCTGGTCGGCCCCGCCAACCGCAGCCTCGTCCACTGGCTGCGCCGCCTCGTCTTCCGCGGCGCCTGGCTGGACCAGCGGGTCAAAGAGGGCGAGCTGGACGTCGTCTTCGACGAGCGCAGCCAGACCTTCGGCTACGTCCAGCCGGAGCGCAGCAACGAGCTGATCGAGCTCTCCCGCGAGCCCTCCTGGCGCCGCATCGCCTACCGGCGCTAGGGCCGCGCCGGGGTTCCCTAGCTGGGCCGCTCGACCGCGGCCACCACGGTGAGCGTGCCGTTGGCGGCGCCGAGGCCGGCGTCGAACAGCTCGCGGGCCTCGTCGCGACCGGCGAAGGACTCCGCGAAGCGCGTCAGGGAGTCGATCAGGACGATCACGTCCTCGCCGCCCTCAGCCCGCCGCGCCGCCTGGGCGAGGGCGTCGTCGGCGTGGCGCGCCTGCCCGGCGGAGACGATCTCCGCCCGCGGGGCGTCGCGCTTCCAGTCGGCCAGCTCCTCGGGGCTCGGATCGACCAGCAGGGCGATCGGGTCGGGACCCTTCGAAGCGCCGGCCAGATCGGCGGCCAGCTCGCGCAGCAGTGCGGTGCAGCCCTCGCGGCTCTCGGCGTAGACGATCGCCCGGCGCCCCGGCACCGGCGGCAGCAGCAGGTCGTGGACCCGGACGCTCTTGCGGCGGCGGCCCCAGCGGCGGCGGCGGCGTTTGCGCTTCGGACGCGGCGCGGCGGCCTGCTCGGCTGCAGCGGGCTCGGCCTTCGGTTCCGGCTTGGGCTTGCGGCGGCCCTCCTCGCGCGGCGGGCGCTCCCGCGGCTGGCGGGGCTGGCGCCCCCGGCGCCCCTCGCGCGGACCGCGCTCGCGCGGCTGGCGCCCCCGGCTGCGCGACTGCTCGCGCTCCGGCTTCGACCCGCCGGCGCCGTTGCCGTCTGCCAGCTTCTCGATCAGCTCGGCGCGGCCCAGCATCCGGTAGCGCTCGATACCGGCATCGGCGGCGAGGGCGTGCAACTCCGCGAGGTGCTTCGACTCGAGCTCGGACCTGTTCACGAGGGCCAGGTTATTGCAGCGCTTAGACGGCTGCGGCGGCGGCCGGGTCGGTGCCCGCCTCGGCGGCCGCCTCCGGCCAGGCCTCGGCCTCCCGCTTCGCGCGGCGCCGCGACCAGCCCAACTCCGCTCCGAGCGCCTCGGCGACCGGGCGGGCCGCGGCGGCGTCGCGCAGCTGCGGCGCCGCCAGCAACCCCAGCCGGGTGCGGCGCAGCAGCACGTCGCCGACGCTGCGCGCCTGCTCGAACCGCGCCGCGATCGCCGCCTCGGCGAGCAGGTCGGGACGGCCGGGGACGATCGGCGCCGCCAGCGCCGGGTTCTTCCAGGCCAGGTCGAGGACGGCGCGCGCCGCGTGGCCGTAGCGGAAGGCGAGCTGGGCGACCGACTCCTCTCCCACCCCCTCGGGCGCCTCGAGATCCTCGGGACGCGCCTCCATCCCGAGCGGGATCTCGGCCGTGTGGCACGGCGCCTCGCGACCCTCGCGCTCGACCAGCCGGTCGACCGCCTGCTTCGCCATCCGCCGCCAGGTCGTCAGCTTGCCGCCTGTGAGGGTCAGCATCCCCGACGAGGTCTCGTACAGCTCGGCTTTGCGCGAGATGTCCACCGACTTGCGCGGATCGCCGGTCGCGATCAGCGGCCGCACGCCGGCGTAGGCCCCAACCAGGTCCGAGGCTCCCAGCGAGCGCCCGAAGAAGGCGTTGACCGCCTCGAGCAAGTACTCGATGTCGGCCCGGCTCGGATGCGGGTGGTCGATGTCGCCGGCGTAGTCGTTGTCGGTGGTGCCGACCAGGGTGCGCCCGTACCAGGGCAGAGCGAAAATCGCCCGACCCTCGGCGGCGGGAACGATGCAGGCCGCGGAGCCGGTCGAGAGGTCGTCCCGATCGAGGAGGATGTGCGTGCCCCGGCTCGGCGCGATCCGCGGCACGTCCTCCTCCTCGAGGATCTCGGGCCGGATGCGGTCGGCCCAGACGCCGGTCGCGTTGACGACGTTGTCGGCCTCGACCTCGAAGCGCTCGCCCGACTCGCTATCCACGAACGCGACCCCGGCTGCGCGGCCGCCGGGCGAGAGCACCTCGGTCACCTCGGCGCCGTTCAGCATCGTCGCCCCGAAGCGCTCCGCCTCGCCGAGCACGGTGAGGACGAGGCGCACGTCATCGGTCTGGCAGTCGTAGAAGAGGTAGGCGTCCCGTGGATCGCGTTGCTCCAGCGTGGGGACCAGCTCCAGCACCTCGTCGCGGTCGATCGTGCGGTGGCGGTCGGGCGACCAGTACAGCTCCTCGTCCTCCTCCTTGGCAGCACGGATGTCGCGGCGGCTGCGGCCGACCCGTGTGGTCGCCATCACGTCGTACATGTTGAGGCCGATCCCGATCTTGCGGTCGCGCCGCTCCTCGGCGAAGGAGGGAACGAGAAACGGCGTCGGGTAGACGAGGTGCGGGGCGAGCTGGACCATCAGCTGGCGCTCAACCAGCGCCTCGCGTACCAAGCCGAGGTCGAGGTTCTGCAGGTAGCGGAGGCCGCCGTGGACCATCTTCGAGGAGCGGCTGGAGGTGCCCGACGCGTAGTCGCCGCGCTCCAGCAGGGCGACCGAGTAGCCGCGCGAAGCGGCGTCGAGGGCAACCCCGGCGCCGGTGATCCCGCCGCCGATCACCACCACCTCGAAGCGGCGCCCGGCGATCGCCTCGAGGGCTGCGGCGCGCGGGAGCATCGCCGCTACCAGCCGAAGCGGCGGCCGAGGAAGAGGACGCCGCCGAGCGCCAGGCCGCCGCTGCCGAGGCCGATGCCGAGCGGCGCCCAGGGCTTCGGGCCCGGGTTCTCACTCGCTTCGAACGGCGGCGCGGCCGGCGGCGCGGCAGCGGTCGGTCCCCCGCTTTCCGGCGAGACGCCGGCGGGCGGCGGCACGCCGGGTGCGGCCTTGGTCGCCGGCGGCTGTTGGCCTGAGGAGCCGCCGCTGCCGGCCGGCGGCACCGGGGTGACCGGGCCGCTGTCGCCGGGCGAGCTCGGCACCCCGGGGAAGCTGGGCGGCGGCACGGTGGGAGCCGAACCCGACCCGGCGTCGGGCGCGGCGCCCTGCGGCGCCGGCGTCGACGTCGACTTTGCCTGGCGCGGGGGCGGCGCGACCGGGAAGGCCTGGCCGGAGACCGCGGCCAGCGCCTGGCCGGTCACCCAGACGGGGCTCTGGTCGCTCGACTCCGAGTATCGGTAGTGGCCGTCGGACTGCTGCAGGGACGCCAGGTATTCGAGAGCGGTCTTGCCGCCCTTCTGGACGGCGGCGGGGTCGGTCCCCACAGCGATCATCCCCTGCACCGCCCATGCGGTCGATTGCGAGTTGACGCCGCCGGTGCCACCGAGCGGAAAGCCGCCGTTGGGGCGCTGCGCCTTGCGCAGGTAGCCGAGCCCGCTGCGCGCCGCGTTGCTGCCGGGGATCGCCTCGATGGCGGCGCCGGTGCCGTCCGCCGTGCTGGGCGAGCCGGGCGTGTCGCCCCAGCCCCCGTCGGCGTTCTGGGCCTTCGCCAGCCAGGAGATCGAGCTGTCGATGCCGCCGGTCGCGCGGGCCGCGCGCAGCGCCATGATCGCGAAGGCGGTCGAGCCCGGCCAGCCTTCGAAGGAGCCGTTGGACCGACGGCGCTTGGCGAGCGCTGCAACCAGGTCGCGGCCGGCGAAGTCGCGCGGGTTCACCCCTGCCCCCTTCAGGGCGAGGATCGTGCGGGCGAAGTCGCCGGCGCTGCTCAACGCACCGAGCTGGGAGCGCAGGTAGGCGACCGGGGTGCGGCCGCCGCGGGAGACGTCGAGCGGATTGCGGCCGGCGGCCTCGAGGCCGAGCATCGCCCAGGCAGTGATGTCGGGCTTCGAGCCGTCTTCGGGCGAGGCCCCCCAGCCCCCGTCGTCGTTCTGGACGGAGGCCAGCCAGGCGGTTGCCCGGTTCGTCGCGGTGCTGGCCTGCGCCCTGACGGGCAGGGCGGTGGCGAACGCCACAGACAGCAGGAGCAGCGAGGCGACCGCGGGGGCGCGCCACTCGAAGCGCTCGCGGAAGCGGACCAGCATCCGCACCATCGCCGGCCCGGCGAGCAGGGCGAAGGTCGCGTTGCCGGCCGCGTGGGCCGCGTCGAAGGGCGCGGCGCTGGACTCCAGCGCCAGGAATCGCTGCAGCGAGAGGTCCCCTCCGTACGTGGCCATCAGGGAGAAGTTCAGCAGAGCGCCGTAACCGACGCCGGCCAGAGCGCAGACGGCGGCCAGCGTGAGGCGGTTCGGGCGGGGGCGGGCGCGCGCCAGCACGGCTCCGAGGATCCCGCACAGCCCCCACCCGGCCATCTGCCACGGCGTCCACGGACCCTGGCCGAGCCAGAAGTTGGCGACCAGCCCGGCCAGCGCGCCGACCGCGAAGCCCGGCGCCGGACCGAGCGCGAAGCCGGCGAAGACGACGATGTCGGTGGTGGCGACTACGTTGGGCAGCGCCACGAAGGCGACCCGGCCGGCGACGGCGAGCGCCGCGAGGGCGGCGACCAGGGCGACGACCTGCGAGGTCGGGCGCGAGCGCTCGTACCAGGCGAAGCCGCCGACCAGGACCGCGCCGAGGATCAGGAAGCTGGCCAGCTCCCAGGACATCAAGCCCACCCTTCGCCGAGGGCCTCGGCACCGGCCTCGGGGGTGATCGCCCCCGGCCGGTCGAGGATCCTCGCCACCTCGGTGGCGAAGTACCAGCCGCCGGAGAGGATCTCGGCGGCGGCGCCGTCGGCGATCGCGACGCCCTCGCCGAGCAAGACCACCCGCTCGGCGAACCCGGCCGCGAACTCGACATCGTGGGTGGCGACGACCACTCCGGCGCCGCGCGCCGCGAGGCCCTCGATCAGCTCGTCCAGCTCCTGCTTGCGCGCCCGGTCCATGCCGCGGGTCGGCTCGTCGAGCGCCACGAGCCCCGGCAGCTGCTCGCCTTCCATGCGGCCGGCCAGGGCGATCGCCAGGGCCAGTCGCTGGCGCTCGCCTCCCGAGAGGTCGCGCGGATCGGCCTCGCGCGCGCCCTCGAGGCCGACCGTGCGCAGCGCCGCCAGGCCGGCGGAGCCGGGCAGCTCGTCGCCGACCCGCTCGCGGACCAAGAAGTCCCCGGGCTCTGGGTCAGCAGGGCGATCCCCCCCGGAAGCTCGATCTTTCCCCGGACGGGCGTCTCCAGACCCGCGATCGTGCGCAGCAGCGTGCTCTTCCCCGCCCCGTTGCGCCCCATCAGGGCCACGCGCTCGCCGCGCTCGACCGTCAGGTCGATTCCCCGCAGGACGTCGCGCGGGGTGTCGGCAGCGGTCAGCTCGACCCACAGGTCGCGGACCCCGACCACGGTGGTTGAGGGGAGGCGAACCCCCCCGAACGGCTTGCACTCTTTCCGCGGCGGCGCCCGCGGGCGCCCACCGCCTGCGTTCGGAAAAGGTTGAGATAGGAGGGGGTCCGCCTCCCCTCCTCGACAGCTGCGCTGGATGCGAGGATCGTCCGGGCGTCGCGGACCCCGGTGGGCAGCGGCTCGATGCCGCAGAGGCTGAAGAGTCGAGCTGCGGGAGTTTCCAGAGCTGCGTCGGCTTGCTGGGCCCAGGTGAGGAAGTCGCGCGGGGCGCCGTCGAAGGCGACGGCGCCGGCGTCCATGGCTATGACGCGGTCGGCCGCCGGCAGGCAGCGCTCCAGGCGGTGCTCGGCGAGCAGGACGGCTACGCCCCACTCCTCGTTGAGTCGGCGCAGCAGCCAGATCAGCTCGTCGCCGGCGACCGGGTCGAGCTGCGAGGTGGGCTCGTCGAGGAGGACGATCCTCGGACGGGTCACCAGGGCCGCGGCGAGAGCGACGCGCTGCAACTCGCCGCCCGAAAGGGTGTCCACGGTGCGCTCCAGCAGGTGCGGGATCGCGAGCGCCAGGGCCACCTCCTCCACCGCCCGGGCGCGGGAGGCTGGGACGCGTCCCGCGCATCTCCAGCGGCAGCTCGATCTCCGCCGCGACCGTGGTCGAGACGACCTGGGTCTCGGGGTCCTGGGCGACGTAGCCGACCGTTGCCGCCAGCTCGCCGGGACCGGCCCTGATCGCGTCGCTGCCGGCTACGGCGACCGCTCCTTCGATCTCGCCGCCGTGGAAGTGCGGGACGAGGCCGCAGGCGGCCCGCAGCAGGGTCGTCTTGCCGCTGGCGGAACGGCCGGCGAGCAGCGCGAACTCGCCCGGGGCGACGATCAGGGAGACGTCGGCGAGGGCGGGACCGGCGGCGTGCGGGTAGGCGTAGGTGAGGCGCTCGATCGCCAGGGCCGGGGCTGCGCGTGGCGGCGTTGCGAGGTCAGGCACGTCGCCTCCACGGGGCGAGGCCGGCCAGGACGAGCAGCAGCGAGAGGGCCAGGGTCGACGCTGAGAGGCTGAGCTGAATCGTCGGGTAGGTGCCGAATCCGTCGGCGCCGAGCAGCTTGGCGGCGACCGCCGCCAGCAGGACGGCGGCGCCGGTCGCGTAGAAGCGCCGGTCGAAGCGTGACTGACCATTGAACGGTTTGCCCAGCCGTAGAGGGGTAAACCGTTCACCGGGTCGGCGGCGCGCGCGATCGAGGCCGTAGCCGCGCAGCTCCAGCGTCGCCGCCACGTCCACGGCGCGGTCGAGTGAGCCGGTGAGCAGGCGGCGGGCGAGGGCGGCCCGGCCGACCGGGGCGGCGGCCGGCCCTCGAAGCCCGCCGGCGTCGCGCAGGCGGGAGGCGTCGGCAGCGGCGACCGGGACGAGGCGGGAGATCAGCGCCGCGGTCAGGGCGGAGCGGCCGGCGAGGGGGCGCAGGGCCCGAAGCACGCGGTCGGGGTCGACGCAGGCCGAGTAGACGGCGAAGGCGATCATCGCCACGGTCGCCCGCAGGCCGATCACCGCGCCCGATGCGAGCGCCTCGGCGGTGACGTCGACCCGCCCCAGCAACGGCAGCTCGCCGAGCCGCAGCAGCACCGTCTCGCCCCGATCGACCACGAGGGCGTTGACGACGACGATCAGCGCCGTCAGGGCGAGACCCATGCGCAGCGCCACTCGCACCGCGTCGCGGGCGCCGGCAACCGCTCCGGCGAGGTAGGCACCGGCGCCGGCGGCCGCCAGCACCGGCGGGCTCGAGTAGAGGAAGGCTACGACGACCAGCGAGCCGACGTAGAGGACCGCGGCGGCGGGCGAGGCCGCCTGCAGGGGACCCGGCCTCGGGGTGTAGGCGAACGGCGACCTCATCGGCTCCCCGCTCCGATCGGGAGCGGCGTCTCTCGTCCGGCCTCGACCGCCACCGCGTAATGGTCGCGCAGGTGGGCTGCGTCGAGCAGCCCCGCCGCGGCGGGGACGCCGCGCCTGGTCGCGCCGGTGACCAGCCAGACGGGCGGCGCTTCGTAGCGGCGCGTCGCCGCGACGAGGCCGGCGCCGCGTCCGAACGCGCGCCCTCCTCCCCGCCTTCGTCGAGCCCCTCGAGCCGGTAGCCGCCGGCGCCGGCCTGGAAGTCGGCGAACACGCCGCTCACCTGCGGGCCGTGCTCCAGCTGTGCCGCGGCCGGGTCGTCGCGCAGCCTCGCCCAGGGACCGACCAACACGCGGATCGCCCCCTCCGGCGAGGCGCCGGACGCCGGCCGGACTCCCGCCGCCCTGAGCCTGCGCTGGACTGCGCCGCAAGCCGCCCCTCCTCCGTCGCACTCGACCGCCACCGGTCGCCGTTCGCCTTCGTAGCCGTCGCGGAGCGGCTGCGGCCAGGAGCCGACCACCGCCGGCACCCGCGACGCCGCCGACCAGTCGCGGTAGTCCCACCAGACCGCATCGCCTCCGCGCAGCGGGTAGTCGGCGGCGCCGACCGACGACTCGACTCCGTTGACGTAGAAGAACCAGTCGAAGCGGTGGCCGTCGCGGACCGCTCCGGATACGCCGTCGATCGACTGCACGAAGCCCCCGCCGTAGCGGGTCGAGACCTCGGCGCTGCGGTCGAGCGAGCGCATCGCCGTGTCCGACTCGCTCGCCGCTTCCCTCTGCGGACCGAGCAGACGGCGGGCCCCGTAGTCCCGAGTGACGGTCAGCGAGACCTCGCCGACCCCCGCGCCCCGGCCGAGGCCGCAGCCGGCGGTCGCGAGCGCCGCTGCGAGGAGCAGGGCGCTCGTGACCGCCGTGCGGCTGCGGCTCATCGCGTCAGCCCTGCGGACACTTCCCGCCGACGCAGACGGCCGCCCGGTTGGACGGAATCTCGCCGTCCTCACGGGCGATCAGCCGCCGCGGCTTGCCGAGCACGACGGTCGCCCGGCCGTCGGCGCCGGTCACGGCCCTGGCCCCGCTCACCTTCACCCCGGCGGCCGGCTCCCGCTTCCCCTTTTCGTCGTAGGAGAAGACGCGCACCGCGAACCGCTTGCCCCGCTCGACCCGCCGCGGCGCCTTCAACCACAGCTCGTCCGGGTAGGGGTAGGACGAGGCCAGGTACCAGAGCACCGCGTCACCGGCGTGCAACTTGGCAGCGTCGCCGCCGACCTTCGAGCCCTTGTGGTTCACCTTCAGGTACCAGGAGGCCTTCTTGCCGTGGACGACCTTGCCTCCGATCCCGCACAGCCCCAGGCCGAAGGAGAAGTGGTCGGTGATCAGTAGCGGCCGCAGCGACGGAGCCGACCGCGCCGCCTGGCCGAGCAGGCCGAGCGCCGTCGCCCCGCCGATCGTCGCCGGCTTGCCGCTGCCGCCGGTCCCCGCACCGAAGCAGGTCGCGGCGGGGCTGGTCGGCACGGTCGTCGTGCCGGTGCGCAGCGTCTCTTCGGCCAGCACCGCGCCGCCGGTGTCGACCACCCGCAGGCTGGCCCGCACACCCTTCGCGCTCGCCGGCTGCGCTGCGCAGAGCACTGCGAGGAGAGCCAGCGCGCACGCGGCCGCCGGCCGGATTGGAAGGAGTCTTGGCATCTCGGCCACCCTTTCCTCGAGGGTTGTCATGGCTGGCCGGGGGCAGGTCTCCTGGCTTCCGGGATAGTCGGCCGCGCCTTCCCGGGGGCTCCGTGTCGCCCCCAGTGGCTGACGCGCTCGGCGCGCCTGCGGCCTTCTTGGCCCGGTCACAGTGGCGGGACCGCGCCGGTCTTGCACCGGACTTCCCTTCACCACCGACCGTATTAGCGCGGGCGAGTCTATCTGTTTGAACTTTCGTCCAGCTGACTTGGGCTCGGCCAAGCTTCCGCCGTAGGCTCGCGGCGCATAAAGAACCAAGTCGTTTATGGGAGGAACGCATGAGACACGGGAGCTGGCAGGGCTGGGCATCCTTGGTCGTGGCGGCGATCGCGCTGTTCGTGGCGCTCGGGGGCAGCGTCTACGCCGCAAAGAAGAGGCACAAGATCGGCGGCAGGGCGATCAGGGTCAAGTCGCTGCCGGGCAACCGGCTGAAGCCGCACTCGGTGCCGGGCAACCGGCTGAAGCGGCACTCGATCCCGGCCAGCGGGCTGCAGCCCGGGGTGCTCGCCGCCGCGGCCCAGCCGTCCGCCCCGCTGACCGGTGCGGAGATCAACGAGCTGACCCTGGGCCAGGTGCCACGGGCGACCCACGCCGACACGGCCGACTTCGCGCAGAGCGCCGGCGACGCGCAGACGGCGCTGAACGCGGTCAACGCGATCGACGCGCAGAGGGTCAACGGCCACAGCGCCGGCTGCAAGCCCGACACCCGCCTCTTCGCCGGCGCCTGCTGGCAGAGCTCGTCGAGCTTCTCGGCGCTGACCGCGCCGCAGGCGGCGATCGAATGCGCCAAGCAGGGCGGCACGCTGCCCGAGGCGCTGCAGCTCGCCGCCTTCGCCCAGCAGCCGGGCGTCAACCTCGACGAAGGCGACGAGTGGTCTGGGGACATCCCAGTGGTATCTGGGTCTAACGCCTATGCAGTCGTCATCGTGGAACCCAGTGGGGCCATCTTCCGCGACCCTTCGACCGAAACCCACCACTACCGTTGCGTGATCCCGCTCCTCGCCTGACCGCGGAAGCGCCGCCCTGCAACAGGCCGCGCCGGGGGGCCGGCGCGGCCGGCCCACTATCCTCGTCTCGATGCGAGCGGGCCCGCACAGCGCCAGGCGTCGCGTCGCCGGCTCGCTCGCGGCGCTCCTCTGCCTGGGCGCAGCCGCCGCGGCGGCGCCCGCCGCGGCCAAGCCGCGCCTCCACCCCGCCACCGCCGCGCCCGGCGAGGCGGCGCGGACCGCCCGCTACTGGACGGCGGCGAGGATGCGCGCCACGCCGCCGCTCGACGCGCCGCGGGGGGCCGGGCTGCTGGCGACCGCCAGCTACTCGCCGGTCAAAGAACCGACCGTGCCGCCCCACTCGGTCAACGGCCGCCTCTTCGTCCGCCAGGGGAAGAACAAGGGCTTCTGCTCGGCGACCGCGATCGACACCCCCAGCCGCCGCCTCGTCCTCACCGCCGGGCATTGCGTCAACTCCGGCCCGAGCGAACGGCCGGGCGACGGCGTCTGGTCGAGCTTCCTCGAGTTCGTCCCCGCCTACAGCGGCAGCACGGCGCCCTTCGGCGCCTTCGTCGCCCACCGCAGGCAGGTCTTCGCTCCGCGCCAGTGGGTGACGCTCGGCAACCCCAACTTCGACGTCGGCGCGGTGCTCACCACCCCCAACGCGGAAGGGGTCAACGTCGCCGACGCGGTCGGCGGCGGCGCCGCGATCGCCCTCGACCGCAGCCGCCACGAGCAGTTCCAGACCTTCGGCTACCCCGGCAAGACGCGCTGGATGCAGGGCTGCGAATCGCCCTACGTGGGCGACGACGCCGGTACCTATCCGATCCCCGGCCCGCCGACGATCGCGATCCGCTGCCGCTGGGCGCCGGGGGCGAGCGGCGGCGGCTGGCTGATCGACGAAGGCACGGCGATCGACGGCCTGACCAGCTACGGCAAGGCGCGCGACCGCCGCCACACCTTCGGCCCCTACTTCAGCCGCCGCAACGTCGGCCACCTCGTCGCCGGGCTGTGAAAGCCGCTCGCTGATCGGTTGTTCAACGCGCAGCGAGCAGGTCGCGGTAGAAGCGGTAGTCGGACCGCTCCGGCCGCAGGTTCGCCGCCAGCGCCAGATGGTGGCGGGCGCGCTCCCGCTCGCCGGTCTTGGCCAGCGCCCGGCCGAGGCAGAAGTGGGCGAAGTCGTTGACCTGGTGGGTGTCGAGCACCGCCTCGAACTCCTCCGCGGCGGCGGCGAAGCGTCCGCAGCGGAAGTAGGCGCGCCCCAGCGCCTCGCGGACCGAGGACTTCTCCGGCGCCCGGCTGGCCGCCTCCTCGAGCGGCTCCGTCGCCTGCTCGAAGTCGGCCTCCGCGAGCAGCTCGATCCCCCGCCTGTACAGGGTGAAGGTAGAATCGCGATCCGGCTCGGGCGCGGAGCTCATGGCGACCAAGTGTAGGAGGCTCCCGCGACGGGGCGGCGGTGCGCCGGGCGCTCAGCCGATCAGCCGCGCCCGCACGGTCGCCGCGATGTCGAGCCGCAGCGCGCGCCTGGTCGCGTGGGCGACGGCGAGCAGCGCCAGGACCAGGGCCGGGACGATCACCCAGACGAAGTTCGGCGGCTCGGGATGCAGGCCGATCTGGAACCAGGCCCGCGCGATGCTGTCGGAGAGCGGCGAGGCGATCAGCAGCCCCAGCGGGATCGAGAGCGCTGCCGCGATCGCCGTCTGGGTCAGCGCCTCGCCGGCCACCGCCGCGCCGATCTGCCGCCGCCCGTAGCCGAGCGCCGCCAGCGTCGCGAACTCGCCGCGCCGGTCGAGGTAGGAGAGGGCGAGGGTGGAGACGAGGAAGAGCCCGCCGACCCCGAGGCTGATCGCCTGCAGGATCGAGATCAACCCGGTCAGCTCCTTGACCAGGTCGCGCTCGGCGGCCTGCGCCGAGGCCTTCGAGCTGACCCGGGCGACCGCCGGCAGGCGACGCAGCCGCCCGGCGGCGAGCGGGCCGGCGGCGACCAGCACCGTGGTCGCCCGGCCCGGCGAGCCGAGCAGCCGCGCCGCCTGCGCCCGCGGCAGGTAGGTGCTGCGAGTCGCCAGCGTGCGGGCGATCCCGGCGACCGCCAACCTCGCGCGGACGGCGGGAGTGCGCACGCTGATCGCGTCGCCCACCTCGACGCCGAGGCTTTCGGCGGTCTGCTCGCTCAGCACCGCCCGGCCGGGCGCCGGGCCGGAGCCGGCCGTCAGGTCGAGCCGCAGCAGCTCCGGGCGGGCGGGCAGGCCGGCCAGCTGCACGTCGGCGAAGCCGGAGGCGCTGCGCAGGCCGGCCGGGCCCTTGACCGTCGGCTCGGCCCTGCTCGCCCCCGCCCGCCGGGCCAGGGCGGCGGCCCGCCCCGCTGGCAGCGGCCGCGCCAGGTCGGCGCTGTAGGTCCAACCCTGTTCGGCGAACTCGGCGTCGACGGAGCTGTCGGTCGAGCTGATCAGGATGTTGAGCGCCGCCCCGAGCCCGATCGCGGCGGCGAGGCTGACCACGGTCGCCGTGCTCAGCACCGGCCGGCGCAGCAGGCCGCGCGTCGCGTAGACCAGCGCCGGCGGTCCGACCGCGGTTGCGCGCAGCAGCCAGCCGGGCAGGCCGAAGCTGGCCGGCTGTTCGCCGCGCATCGCCTGGGTCGGCTCGAGCCGGGCGAGCCGCCAGGCCGGGACCATCGCCGCCAGCAGCGTCGCGCCGAGCGCCAGCCCCGCCGCCAGCGCCAGCGGCCCCGCCGCGAGGCTTTGCGTGGTGCCGGGGAAGCCGACAGTGTTCGTGTACTCGACCGCGACCAGGCGTCCCACGCCGACCGTGGCGACCAGCGCCAGCAGGGCGCCGGCGAGCCCGAGCATCGCCGCCGGCAGCAGCACGGTCGCGACCACGGTGCGGGGCGGGTAGCCGAGCGCCAGCAGGGCGCCCAGCTCGCGCCGCTGCGAGTTGACCAGGCGGCGCAGGCTGAGCACGATCAGCAGAAGCCCGACCAGGGCGAAGACGAGGCCGATCACCGGCGCGAAGGTCGAGAAGGCGTTGATGTCGGCGTCGGTGAGGCGGAGGCTGTACTGCTGGGAGCGGGGGATGATCCGGGCGGCCGGCAGGCCGGCGGTGAGCCGCTCGGCGCGACGGCCCGCGTGCCCTCCGGGCAGATCGACGACGAGGTCGTTGACCCGCCGGCCGGCACCGGTGAGGCGCTGCAGGGAGGCCAGCGGCAGGAAGACGACGGCCAGTGAGCCCTTCTGGGGCACCAGGTAGTCCGGGTTGGCGGTGGCGAGCAGGTACTCGGGGCTGCGCGCCAGGCCGCGCACCCGCAGCGTCAGCCGCCGCCCGCCGAGCACCAGCCGCAGCCGGTCCCCCGGGTTCAGCTGGAAACGCGCGGCGAAGTCGGGGTCGAGCAGCGCCCCGCGCGGCGCCGCCGCGCTGAGGCCGCGGCCCGCGGTCACGGCGAGCCGGTCGAGCGCCGCCGTGGGGCTCATCCCGACCGCTTCCGCGGCGACCTGCGCCCGGCCGGGCAGGAGGGTGCGGCCGGAGAGGACCAGTCGCGTCTCGGCGGGCCGCGCCCGCACCCGCCGCGCCCGCGCCAGCAGCGGCCCGGGCGGCAGCGGGCGGGCGAGGCGGACGTCGAGGTCGGCGAGCCGCTGGTCGGCGTAGAAGGTGTCGCGGGTGCGTTCGACGTCGTGCAGGGCCAGCGAGATCCCGGCGGCGGTGCCGGCGCCGGCGCCGATCACGACGACGATCAGCGCCGCCCGCACCCCCATCGCGCGCACGTCGCGGACGGCCTTGCGCCAGAGCATCAGATTGCCTCCGGCTCGGCCAGGCGGCCGTGCGAGAGGCGCACCACCCGCGTCCCCGCCTCAGCCAGCACCGGGTTGTGGCTGACCACGACGAAGGTGACCCCGGTCTCCTCGTTCAGCTCCCGCATCAGCTCCAGCACGCTGCCAGCGGTCTTCTCGTCGAGGTTGCCGGTCGGCTCGTCGGCGAGCAGCAGCCGCGGCCGCTTGGCGAGAGCACGGGCGATCGCGACGCGCTGCTGCTCCCCACCGGAGAGCTGCGACGGGAAGCGGCCCCCCAGCGAGCCGAGCCCGACCCTGGAGAGCAGCCCGCGGGCCGCCTCGCGGGCGGCCTCGCGGTCGACCCCGGCGACCCTGATCCCCGCCTCGACGTTCTCCACCGCGGTAAGGGTGGGAAGCAGGTTGTAGAACTGGAAGATGAAGCCGACCGAGCGGGCGCGGTACGCGGTCAGCTCGGCGCGGCTGGCGTCGGTCAGGTCCAGCCCGCAGGCGCGCACCCTCCCCGCGTCGGCGGTGTCGAGCCCTCCGATCAGGTTGAGCAGCGTCGTCTTGCCGCAGCCGGAGGGGCCCAGCACGACCGCGAACTCCCCCGCCTCCATGGTCAGCGACAGCTCGTCGAGCACCAGCTGCCGCGCGGCGCCGCTGCCGTAGGCCTTGCGGACCCGGTCGAGTGAGACCAGCGCCACGCCGTCAGGCGGTCGATTCCAGGGGGGCGTCCGTCTTCGGGGGGGCGCCGACGCCTGCGAGGTCCCTCAACTCGGCGAGCGACTCCGCGATGCCGTCGCGCAGCACGTCGATGTCGGGCACCTCGGCCCGGTCGGCGTTGATGCCGAACGCGACACCTCCGTCGTAGCTGACCACCGCGACGCCCACCGCGTGGCCGGCGAAGATCGGCACCAGCGGGACGATGCGGCGCAGCGGCGCGCCGAGCGCGTAGAGCGTGGTCTGCACGCCGGGCACGTTGGTGATCGTCAGGTTGAAGAGGCGCGGCGTGAAGGCGAGCCGCGCGACGGCGCCGTGGATCAGCGGCGGCGCGGCGCCGGCCAACCCAACCAGCGTCTCCGCGCCCGCCGCCTGCTCGCTTCCCTTTAGCTCCTCCGCCGCGGCCGCCGTCTTGCGGTAGCGCAGCAGCGGGTCGGGCTCGGCCAGCGGCAGGTCGACGAACAGCGAGGAGACCCGGTTGCCGAGCGCCAGCTGCTCGCTCGCCTGGCGAACGCTGACCGGCACCATGACCCGCAGGGCGTCGGCGTCGATCTGCTCCCCGCGCCGCTCGAAGAGGCGCCGCAGGCCGCCCGCGGTGGCGGCCAGGGCGACGTCGTTGACGGTGCCGCCCAGCTCGCGCTTGATCGCCTTCAGCTCGCCGAGCGAGGTGTGCACGGTGGCGAGCCGCCGCGTGCCGCCGATATCGACGTTGAGGCTGGTGTGGGGCGCCGGGACCAGCTCATCGATCAGCACTTCGGCGATCGCGCGGGAGCGCGACAGCAGGGCGCCGAGCTTGCGCGGGTGCAGGGCCACGTCGATGCCCGCGCGGGCGGTCCCGGCGAGGGCCGAGAGCGCTCCGTGACCCTCTTGCTCGGGCTCTTCGCCGCCCCCGCTCCCCCCGAGCGCTGCCAGCACGCCCTTCGAGCCGGGCTCCGGGTGCGGCTCGGCGTCGAGGATCACCGTCGTCACCGAGGAGCCGCTGATCCCGTCCACCAGGCAGTGGTGGACCTTGGTCGCCAGCGCCCAGCCGCCGTCGGCGAAGCCGTCGAGCAGGGTCGTCTCCCAGAGCGGGTGGGCGCGATCGAGGCGGTGCGAGTAGAAGTCGCCGAGCCAGTCGAGCAGCTCGCCTTCGCCGCCCGGCGCCGGCAGCGTCGCGTGGCGGACGTGGTTGGCGATGTCGAAGTGCGGGTCGTGCTCCCAGCTCGGCCAGGAGAGGCTGCCGGTGCGCGGCGAGGAGAGCCGGCGCAGGAAACCGGGCAGCAGCTCGAGCCGCTCGCCGAGCAGCTCGCGCACCTGGGCGAGCGAGGGCGTGCCGCCCTCGGGCAACGGCTCGAAGAGCATCGCCCAGCCGACGTGCATGTGGGCGGACTCGTCACCCTCCTCCAGCTCGAGGAAGGTCGCATCGAGCGGCGACAGGCTGTCCTCCATGGAACTACCCTACGTCGGCCGATCGGGGCGCTGCAATCCGTGCCGTCTACGGATCGGCTCGGACCTTTCTACCGACCCGCCGGCCGCGAGAACGACGGAAGGAGCGACTCCGGCTTTACCCAGCTCGCCGCGGGTTTCGCCGTGCTGATCGAAGCCGAGCATGGTCACCTTCACCTTCCAGGCTCCGCAGCAAGGTCGTCTGAACGGCTGGCAAGGCACACCGGCGCGGCCGGCCGACGCAGGGGTCACAATGAGGCTCGATGGGAAAGCTCGTACGGATGCCTGAGCTGGCCGAGCTGCGGGCCTTCTGCGCGGCGGTCGACCTCGGCAGCATCGGCAAAGCGGCGCGCCTGCTCCGGGTCAGCCAGCCGGCCCTCTCGAAACGGCTGCGCAACCTCGAGGCGTTGAGCGGATCGACCCTGCTGGAGCGGTCGACGCGCGGGGTCACGCCGACCCCGGCCGGCAGGCGGCTGCACGCCGCCGCGCTGCGGCTGCTGGACGAGGCGGAGACGGTAGAGGCGCTGATGGAGGGGCTCGACCCGAGCCGGGCGCCGGTGCGGCTGGCGGCCAGCCCGACGATGGCGGAGTTCGTGCTGCCGCCGCTGCTGGTCGAGCTGGAGAGCAAGCACGAGAGCCACGTCTCGGTCGAGCTGTCGGTCGCCAACTCGAGCGCGGCGCGGGCGCTGGTGCTGGAGGGGCGGGCGGAGCTGGGCGTCGTCGCGGCCGCCGGGCCGGGCGCGAACAGCGGCGGCCTGTGCGAATCGCCCTTCTACGAGGACGAGATCGTCATCGCTGTCCCGCAGGGCCACCCCTGGGCGACGCGCGAGGAGATCGACCCGGCCGAGCTGGCCTCGACGCGGATGATCATGCGCGATCCCGGCGCCAGCAGCCGCAGCGTCGTCGCCGAGGCGCTCGAGGCGATGGGCACCTCGCCGGCCCCGCCGCTGGCCGAGATCGGCAGCACCCCGGCGGCGATCTCCGCGGCGATCTCCGAGGGAGCCCCCGTCTATCTCTCCTCGCTGGCGCTGAGCGGCCTCAACGGCGAGGGGCTGCTGGCGCGCCGGGTGGCCGGGCTGCGCTTCGAGCGCCGCTTCGTCCTGATCCACAGCGGCGAGGAGAGCCTGCCGGCGCCCGCCCGGGCGCTCGTCCGCCACCTGCTCGAAGCGGTCTCCCCCTAGCCCGCGCGCCAGCGTCGCAGCCGGTTGGCGTTGCCGACCACCGAGAGCGAGCTGGCGGCCATCGCCGCCGCGGCGATCATCGGGCTCAGCTGCAAGCCGATGAACGGGTAGAGCACCCCGGCCGCGATCGGGATGCCGATCGTGTTGTAGCCGAAGGCGAAGCTGAGGTTCTGGCGGATGTTGCGCATCGTCGCCCGGCTCAGCGAGAGGGCCAGCGGCACGCCGCCCAGATCGCCGGAGACGAGCGTCACGTCGGCGGCCTCGATCGCCACGTCGGTGCCGGTCCCGATCGCGATCCCGACGTCGGCCTGGGCGAGCGCCGGGGCGTCGTTGATCCCATCCCCGACCATCGCCACCAGCTTTCCCTCGTCCTGGAGCCGGCGGACCGCGAGCGCCTTGTCCTCGGGCAGGACCTCGGCGAGGACGCGCTCGATCCCGACCTGGCGGGCGATCGCCTCGGCGGTGCGGGCGTTGTCGCCGCTGATCATCGCCACCTCGAGGCCGAGCTTGCGGAGAGCGGCGATCGCCGCGGCGGAGTCCGGCTTCACGGTGTCGGCGACGGCCAACAGGCCGACCGGCCGCTCATCGATCGCGACCAGGATCGCCGTCTTGCCCTCGGCCTCGAGGCGCTGCGCCTCGGCCTCGAGAAGCTGGGGCGCGACTCCGCCCTCGCCGAGCAGGCCTCGCGTGCCGACCAGCAGGCGGCGGCCCTCGACCGTGGCGCGCAGGCCGCGGCCCGTGACCGAGTCGAAGTCGGTCGGCTCGGGAAGCGGGAGGTCGCGCTCCTCGGCGCCGCCCACGACAGCCACCCCGAGCGGGTGCTCGGAAAAGCGCTCGGCGGCGGCGGCAAGCCGCAGCAGCTCGTCCTCGCCAAGCTCGCCGAGCGCGACCACGTCGGTCAGCGCCGGCTCGCCGCGGGTGATCGTGCCGGTCTTGTCGAGCACGATCGCCCCCAGCTTGTGGGCGGTCTCGAGCGCCTCGGCGGAGCGGATCAGGACGCCGCTCTCGGCGCCCTTGCCGGTCCCGACCATGATCGAGAGCGGCGTCGCCAGGCCGAGGGCGCAGGGGCAGGCGATGATCAGCACCGCGACCGCCGAGACCAGGGCGAAGGTGAGCGCCGGCGAGGGGCCGAAGTCGAACCAGACGATGAAGGTGGCGATCGCGACGAAGATCACCGCCGGCACGAAATAGCTCGCGACCAGGTCGGCGAGGCGCTGGATCGGCGCCTTGGAGCCCTGCGCCTGCTCGACCAGGCGAACGATCTGGGCGAGCATCGTCTCGCTGCCGACGCCGGTGGCGCGGAAGCGGAAGGCGCCGGTCCGGTTGACGGTGGCGCCGATCACCGTGTCGCCGCCCTGCTTGGTGACCGGCAGCGACTCGCCGGTGACCATCGACTCGTCGACGCTCGAGCGCCCCTCGATCAGCTCGCCGTCGACCGGGACCTTCTCCCCGGGCCGCACGGCGATCACGTCGCCCGGCACCACCTGCTCGACCGGCACCTCCTCCTCGCGCCCTTCGCGCACGACCCGTGCCGTCTTCGCCTGCAGGCCGATCAGCTTGCGGATCGCCTCGCCGGTGCCGGCCTTGGCGCGGACCTCGAGTAGGCGGCCGAGCAGAATCAAGGTGAGGATCGTGCCGACCGCCTCGTAGTAGACGTCGCGCAGGTCGCTCGGCAAGAGGCCCGGGAAGAGGGTCACGAAGAGGCTGTAGGCGAAGGCCGCGGCGGTCCCGATCGCGACCAGGGTGTTCATGTCGGCGCTGCGGTGGGAGAGGCTGAGCCAGCCGGTACGGTGGATCGGCCAGCCCGTGTAGAGCATCACCGGGGCGATCAGCGCCAGCTGCACCCAGTGGTTGAGCAGCACGCTCGGCACCCAGCTTGCGCCGAACACGTCGGAGGCCATCGCCGCGAAGAGCACCGGCGCGGTGAGGACGGCGCCGAGCAAAACGCGCCGGCTGAGGTCGGCGATCTCGGCGCGCCGCGCCGCGGCCTCGGCGTCGCCGCCGTTGGCTGGCGTCTGTCCTTCGCCCTCGAGAAGTGGATACCCGGCGTCGGAGATCGCCTCGCGCAGGCGCCCCACCTCGACTTGCTCCGGGTCGTAGTCGACCGTGACCCGCTCGGTCGCCATGTTGACCGCGGCGCGGTCGACGCCCGGCACCTCGAGCAGCGCCCCCTCGATGGTCGAGACGCAGGAGGCGCAGCTGATCCCGCCCGGGCGGAGCGCGAGCTCGGTCTCGACCGGCTTGGCGACCTCGCGCTCAGGGCCTACCCCGACCGCCTCGGCCACCTCCCCGGCAGCCGCCTCGCTCACAGTGACAGCGCCGTTGCCGCCACCGTCGCCTGCGTTCGCGGCGCCATCCGGCTCGACCAGGAGCGTCCCGTGGACCATGTTCATCCCGCAGGCGAAGCCGAACTCGCCGCTGCGCTCGGGGGTGAACTCCACCGCGGTGCGGGCGAAGGGGGCGAGCGAGCGGCTCACGCCGAGATCGGGGAAGACGACGCGCGAGGTGCAGTCCCCGGCCTCCCGGCGATCGAAGACGAGGCGCAGCGGCACCCCCTGGCGAGCCCGGATCAGGTTCGGCGAGTAACCGCCCTTGACCGTGACCTCGACCTCTTGGCGATCGCCCCGGATCTCCGTGCCGCGCGCCCTGCGCGGAGCGAAGAAAAACCAGGCCAGGGAGGCGACCGCGACGGCGCCGGCAGCGGTAACCAGTGCTTCGGCCACCTAGCCTGGCTCCGCCGTCGATGCCCGGAAGCGGAAGTCGCAACGGTCCGCCCCGCCGGCGATCGTGCCGTGACGCTCCAGCTCGCCGCCCCACATCCGCGCCAGCTGGAAGTCGAGGTTGCACCAGGTGGCGACTGTGAGGTCGGAGGCGTCGTGTGCGGCGAGGTACTCGGCGATCGGGCAGTGCAGGATGTCGAAGCCGCGTCCGCGTGGCTCGGGAACGTCCGCGCGGCGGTAGCCGGGGCGGTTGAACGGGTAGCGCAGGAACATCTCGACGCTGCCCCGCATCCGCTTCACCGGGTCACGGCTGAGCAGCCGCGTCAGCTGGCGCGGGACCTGCCCCCACTGGGCATAGATCTTCCAGCACGTATCGCCGACCAGCTCGATCGCGTAGTCGCGTTCGACTCCCTCGGCGGTCAGCGCTTCGAGCATCGAGAGGGTGAGGCAGGCGAGCAGCAGGTTCTGGCGGCTGCCGAGCGTCGATCCTCGGGGAACGTCCGGCGCGAGCCGATCGAAGTTGGCCCAGGCGGCGACGAGCAGCCGGTCCACCTCGCCGCGCGTGAACCTGCCCGCGCCGGGGTCGTCGCGCGAGCGGCTGCGTCCCGCGATCGCCGCGCGCGCCGCCCACCGCGCCCAGGGCTTCAGCAGCTTGATCGGCAGAATTTGGCGCGCTCCGCGCCCGGTCCTACCTCGGGCTGGCGCCGCTGCGCCCGGCTGGGATCGGCTGGCGGTCACCGGGGATCACCGCCCCACCAAGCGCCCCACGGCGCCCATCAGCTCGTCGACGCGCTCATCGGGATCCTCGGGGGCGCCGCCTTCGCCCTGCATGCAGACGCGAACATGACCGTCCAGCAGCCCGAGCGAGATCTTGTCCAGGGCCGCCTGCACGGCGCCGATCTGGGTCAACACGTCGATGCAGTAGCGATCTTCCTCGACCATCTTGGTGACGCCCCTCACCTGGCCCTCGACCCTCGCCAGGCGGTTGAGCAGCTGGTCCTTGCTCGCGGTGTATCCCCGTTGCGTAGTGACGGTCTTCATCCGCAATCATGATACCCCCTAGGGGTATGAACGTCAAGTCGATGGCTCGCGACCTGGGGCACTGAACACAGCGGTCGGCACCAAAGCGGCGCCCCGGCCCGCCGTGACTGAGGCGACCGGCTACTTGTCTTTCACTGGCCTCGATGGTGTGGCCCGCTTGACTACTGCCGCCTTCGATTAGCACCATTTGAAGATCGACCTGCGCCCTCCACCGAGTTGCGGTTGCCCACGGCGCGAAATATCAATCGACCCGGCTACGTCGTGCTCCGGCCCGCGTAGCGGTCGGGGTCATTCGCGAAGGCGCTGGCGCAAGCGAGGGAGCAGAAGTAGTAGCGGGTGCCGTCGTGTCGCAGGGTGCCGGCGGAGTGATCGGGGTCGACGGCCATCCGACAGACAGGGTCGATCGGCATTCCGGCGGCTGAGCGCTCGGCCTCCGCCACCGCGGCGTAGAGCTGCACCGGCTCGGTCAGGTTCTTCAGCAGGCGACGTCCCCGGGGTTGGAGGTGGATCTGCTCCAGCGGCCCGGCGGCCCGGCGAGTCGCCTCGGTGAGCAGCGCCTCGCCGCCGGACGCGGCTCCCGAGACGCGCGCAGCCACGTTGACCGTCGTCCCGAACCAGTCGCCCTTGCGCTCCACCGCCGGGCCGGTGCTCATACCTACGCGGACGCTCGGAAAGCCGGGATGGGCGCCGATCTCGCTGGCAATCCGCACGCCGAGTCGGACTGCCGGCCCAGCGTCGCGGCAGTGGATCATCGCGGCGTCTCCGATGCACTTGACCTCCTCGCCCCCGTATTCGGGAAGCACGGCGCGGATCGCATCGACGAACTCTGCGGCCAGGTCGGCGGCCTCCTCATCGCCATGGGCCTCGGTGAGCGCGGTGAACCCCGCCAGGTCGGCGAAGAGGAAGGTGTGCTCCTGCTCCCCGCTCACCGCGAGCTCACCGCGTGCCGCCAGCGAGGTAGGCGAAGCCGAAAAACAGCTCTTCCCACGAGAATTCGGCTAGCTCGGCGTCCATGACCTCATGAACAGCTTCCCAGGGACGGCTCGCCTTCCACTCGTCGGTCACCGCAAACGGCTGCGATGGCCTCGGCGCACTCGGGCACGAGCGAGAGGGCGTACGTCGAGATGATCCCGTTGACCGTGCTGGGGAACTCGAACTCGAGCGCATCGGCCTCGGCCAGCGTGACGTTGAGACCAGTGCCGCACCCGATCTCCACCACGGTGTCACCGGGGCGCAGCCGAAGGGCTCGCACGGCCTTGCGACGGTAGATGCGATGCGGATACCCGAGCAGGTGGTACAGCCCCGTCGCAAGGTCGTAGCGTCGAGCTCGATCGCGATATACCCCAACGACGTGCTGTCGCGTGTCGCTTGGCGCAATCAATGGCTAACCGATCCGCTCTACGGGCAGCCCGGCTCGCTTCCAGGCGACGAATCCGCCGGCGACCTCGGCCGCCCCACGGCGCAACGTCAGCTTCGAGCGGATCGCGTGCTGGCACAGATAGACGACGCCGGGTCCCCCGGGATTCGCGAGGTGTTCGGCGAGCGACACGGGCTCGGCGCCGGGCGGCGCCCCGTGGCGCCGACGCTCGGCCTCAGATCTCAGATCGAGGAGCCGCACATCGGCCCGCTCGACTGCTGCCCAGACGGCCTCGACCCCCAAGGACCTGGGGACTGATGGTCTATTCATGGGCTTGACAATACCCCCTGGGGGTATAAAGGTCAAGTCGACGAGTCTTGCTGAACCCCCTTGACAAATACCCCCCCGGGGTATTAGCCTCGGACTATGAACGGAGATCCGATTGAGGCACCTGCTCGCCCGGCGAGCGCGCAGAATACGGCGGACGCCCCGGAGACTGTCCTGCGCGCGGTGGGGATCGAGAAGAGCTTCCACCGCGGGATGCCGCCCCGTCGGCGTCGCATCGAGGTGCTGAAGGGAGCGAGCCTCGAGGTGCGCCGCGGCGAGCTGGTCGGCCTGGTCGGCGAGAACGGCTCGGGAAAGAGCACCCTGATGAAAATCGTGGTCGGCCTGCTGGAGCGCGACGAGGGAACGGTGGAGCGAAGCGGCAAGCTCGGCTACTGCCCGCAGATCCCGCTGCTCTGGGAGAAGCTGACGGTGGACGAGCACTTCGAGCTGTTCGCCCGCGCCTACGAGCTGGAGCCGGGCGCCGCCGCATCCGCCGCAGAGAGCCTGCTCGGTGAGCTTCAGTTCGAGCGCTACCGCGGCTACCGGATCGAGGAGCTCTCCGGCGGCACCCGCCAGAAGCTGAACCTGGCGCTCGCCCTGATGCACGAGCCCGACCTGCTGCTGCTCGACGAGCCCTACTCGGGCTTCGACTGGGAGACCTACCTGCGCTTCTGGGAGATGAGCGAGCGGCGCCGCGACGACGGCATGGGGATCCTGATCGTCTCCCACTTCCTATCCGAGCGCGATCGGCTCGACCGGATCTTCGAATTGCGCGACGGGAGGTGCCTGGAGACGTGAGCGCGATCGCCGTCAGCGGCGCCGACTTCCTGCGCGAGCACCTGCGGGCGCGGCTGACTCTGGTCATGCTGATCGCGATCCCGGCGCTGTTCGTGATCGCCTCCGCCTCGGTGCTGGGCGAGTTCGCGGCGGCGCTGGGCGGCTCGGTCGGCGGCGACTCGGCCAGCGCCCTGGGCGCGGGCTGGGCGGCCGCCTTCCTGGCCGGGGCGCTCGGCTTCTTCCAGGTCGCCTCCTCGCGCGAGGCCGACCGCCGCCTGGCGCTGGCCGGGATGGGCGCGGCCCGGGTCGCGGTGGCGCGTATCTCCGCCTCGATCGCGCTCGGGCTGCTGATCTCAACGGTCGCCTTCCTCACCCTCCAGCTGAGCGCCGGTGTCGCCCACCCGGCACACGCTTTCGCCGCGATCCTGATCTTCGCGCTGATCTACGTCGGCATCGGAACCCTGGTCGGCTCCTTCGTATCCGGCGCCCTGGAGGGCTCGCTGACAGTCGCCTTCATATTCCTGATCGACGCCTTCTCCGGCCCCGGGATGAGCGGCAGCGGCGGGGTGGCGCAGCTGATGCCGACCCGCAAGGCTGCCGACGTGCTGATCGCCGCCGGCGCCGGGCGGGGCTCCCCCGCCTCGGACTGGATCGCGGTCGCGCTCACCACCCTGGGCGCCCTGCTGCTGGCGGCGGCCGCCTTCTGGCTCTCCGCCCGCCCGAGGTCGACGTGAACGGGCGCGCTTCCACCGCGACCCGGATGGGCTTCCGCGAGCAGTTGCGTCGCCCCCTGCTGCTGGTCTTGCTGGTAGCCGTCCCCCTCCTGTTCATCAGCTGGAGCTTCGCGATCACCGAGGCCACCCCGCGCCTGATCACCCTGCCCGGGGGCGAACAGCTGCTCACCACGATGCGGGAACTGCACGGCGCAGTCATGGTCCCGATCACGGTCGGCTTCCTCGCCGGGCTGATCGGCCTGTTCGTGATCCGCTCGGCGCTGGAGTCCGACCGCCGCCTCGTGCTGGCCGGCTATAGCCCGGGCGAGGCGATTCTGCCGCGGATTGCCGTTCTGGTCAGCGCCACGCTCGTCGTTCTGGCGGTCTCCCTGGCGGTGACCGCGATCGACTTCATCCCCGCCTCCTGGGGGCCGTTCGTGGCGGGCAACCTGCTGGCTGGCCTGATCTACGGTGCGATCGGGGCTCTGGCCGGGGCGTCGATCGGCCGCCTGGGCGGCGCCTACCTGATGTTCTTCCTGCCTATGCTCGACATCGGTGTCGCCCAGAACCCGATGTTCTTCGACGGCTCCCCGCCGGGTTGGGCGACCGCGCTGCCCGGCTACGGCCCGACCAGGGTGATCATCGACGGCGCCTTCTCGCAGAGCTTCGGCGCGATCGGGCCGCTGGTCGTGGCACTGCTCTGGCTGCTCGGCCTCTCGCTCGCGGTGCTTGTCCTGCTGCGCCGCTCGCTCGGCGGGCACTGAAGAAGGCTATTCGCCGCCCTGGTGTTCGCCGCCCGCGTGCTCGTCCCCCGGCTCGCCGCCCGCGTGCTCGTCCCCCTTCGCCTCGGGCTCCACTTCGGGCGGCGGTCCACCTCCGTGGAGGTAGGCGATCAGGTCGGCCATCTGGTTGTCCTTGAATTCCGGGTAGGGGATGCCCTCCTCTTCGAAGGCGGCCTGCATCGCCGGCAGGTGGTCCCAGATCAGGCCGCTCATGTTGGCGACGTCGCTGGCGGTCAAATTGCCCTTCATGAAGTCGAGCTCGGGGGCGTCGGTTCCGCCGCGGCCCTCGAAGCTGTGGCACATCGAGCACCCCTGGCTGACGAACAGTTCCCGCCCTTCCTGCGCATTGCCGATTTCGCTCGCCTCGAGGGCTCTGTCCGTCGACTGGCTCCCGCCGCTTTCGATCAGGACCCCGATCAGCAATCCGATCCCGACCAGGACGACGGCGCCGAGGACGAGCAGAAACGGGTCGATGACCCTGAAGATCCCCCCGCGCTCACCCATAGCCGAACACTATCGGGGCGAGCGGCGGATTGCACGGTCAGCCCGTTCGATCGGCGCCGTCCCCGGGTGGCGAGGAGCCCTCGAGGATCTTTCGCCGCTCGCGATAGTCCTCGGGGGAGATCGTGCCCTCCGCGAGGCGCCGGTCGAGCAGCTCCAGGGCGTTGGGCTTGCGACCGAGGCTACCCCCGCGGCCGACCAACTCGCGTACCAGCCAGACGGCGCCGAGGATCGCCAGGCCCCAGAAGAGCACCATCCCGACAACCATCACGATCCACCAACCGCCGCCCCAGTCCATGTGATCGCCCCAACCCTCGTCGGCGAGGACGAGTCCGAATCCGATCAGCGTCGCCACCAAGCTGATGATACCCCCTAGGGGTATTACGGTCAAACCGTAGGCCGAGGCTCGACCGAAGTAGCCATAACCGACGGTTATCCCCTTCCGTGCCAAGCGAGGTCTACCGGGCCGGCCGGCGCGGCCGTAGCTTGCCCGCAACCCATACTCACAACGCTCCGACCAGCGTCGGAGCAGGCAGCGCTAGCGAGGAGGCAGCGATGAGAAAGGCAGCGATCAGGACCACAGCCAGGCGCCCGGGGGGCCGCCGACTGAGCTTGCTCGGGCTGGGGGCGCTGGGGGCGCTCGCCCTGCTGGCGCTGGCGCTGAGCGCTTGCGGAAGCAGCTCGTCGCCGGCGGGTGCCGCAACGCAGTCCAGCGAAGGCGCCGAAGACGTCAAGCTGGTCGTCAAGTCCGACGAGCAGAAGGCGAAGAAGGGGCCCGACGGCAATTGGCACGATGCCTTCCTGCCCGCCAACTTCTCGGTCGAGGCGGGCGACACCGTGCACGTCACCGTCTACAACTACGACGACATGCCGCACAGCTTCACCGCTCCCGAAATGGACGTGAACCAGAAGATCGCCGCCGGCTCCGAGGAGAAGCCGAGCAAGACGACGTTCACCTTCACCGCCCCGACCAAGTCGGGCAGCTACGAATGGTTCTGCGCGCTGCCCTGCGATCCGTGGGCGATGCAGCACTTCGGCTACATGAAAGGCCACGTCACCGTCGCCTGAAGCCGGCCCGGCTTTCGAGGCGGGGGGGCTGCAGGAAGCGGGGGCGTGGCAGGGCGCCTCCGCTTCTGATTATCTCCGCAGGTGATGTTTGGCAGGGGGAGCTTCGAGGGCCGGGCGCGGTTCGTCGCAATGGCGACCGCGGTCCTGGGCGGCACCTTCGCGCTGGTGGGGGCCACGGGCGCGAAGCCAGGTACCGTGGATCTCGCCAGGGCTGCCTCCCAAGGGTGCGTCCCGGCGACCAACGTCTACGTGATCGTCTACAACTGGAAGACGTCGGCCAGCAACGCCACCTACCAGCGCCGCGAAGAAGCAACGAACATCCTGCTCTCGGCGGCGGCGACCCGCAGGCCCAGCACGGTCTTCGGAGCGGGCCAGGGCGCAGCGTCGTTCAGCCCCTTCCTCGCGCCCCAGTTGCTCACCCCGGCCAACCGGACGGTGCTCAACCGCTTGGTCCAGCGGGAAATTTTCAGCGAAAGCCAGCCTCCCGCCACCGACAGCGTCGACTACAACCCCGTGTTCGCCGGGGCGGCGGCCGCGGACCCGACCGCAAGTGCCCGCGTCTTCATCGCTCGCAGCGGGAGCAGAGAAGGCCCCTACCCCACCCTCCACACGCCGGGCCCGCCGACCTACGTAATCGGGTTCGGGAAGCGCGGCGCCTCCGCCCCGGTGCTGAGCCAGATCGCCGCCGACACGGGCGGCGGCTTCTACCCGGTCCAAGAAGGGAGCGAACTGGTGCCGCAGGTGGCGGAAAGGATCAACGAACGGCTCAGCTGCCGCAGGACGCGGGCGTTCGCCGACAGCTACTTCTACTTCGAACGGAGACGGGCCCGGACGCACAGGGTCGACATCGCAAGGGGCACGAAGTCGGTAGACGTCAGCCTCACCTGGGAACCCTCGCGCAACCGTTTCAGGCCGACCAGGTTCGTGCTGGTCCGCCGCGGCCGCCGGCTCGCCATCAAGACGACCCGGCGCTCCGGCAGCACCTTCGCCAGCGCCCGGATCAGCGGCAGGGCGCTGAGGAGGGGCGGCCGCCTCATATTCCAGGTCGAAACGAGGCGATTCCCGGCCACGAGGGGCGTGATGACCGTCGTCGGGGTCGACACAGGTAACGCCGCTGGCGCCGGGACCTCAACGGGGCCGCTCAGGCCATCGTCAGGCCGCCGCTCACCGAGGGAGTCTGGCCGGTGATGTAGCCGGCGCGCTCGGAGGCCAGGAAGGCGACCGCGGCGGCGACGTCCTCGGGCTCGCCGAGGCGGCGCATCGGGACCGCCCGCTCCAGCGCGTCGACCAGCTTCTCGCCGCCGGTGGCGGCCATCCCCTCCAGCAGCGGGGTGCGGGTCGGCCCCGGGCAGACCGCGTTCGCGGTCACTCCCTTGGTAGCCGCTTCGCGGGCGATCGTCTTCGTGAAGGCGATCACCGCCCCTTTGGCGCCCGCGTAGACCGACTCCAGCGAGGAGCCGACCCGGCCTGCGTCGGAGCCGATGTTGACCACCCGGCCCCAGCCGCGCTCGGCCATCCCCCCGAGCGTCGCCCGGGTGAGGCGCAGGCAGCCCTTGAAGTTGATCTCGATCACCCGGTCCCAGAAGGCCTCGTCGGTCTCCAGGAAGGGGACCAGCTCGTCCCAGCCGGCGTTGTTGACCAGGACGTCGACCGGGCCGAGCTGCGCGGCGACCCCCTCAACCGCCCCGGCGACCGAAGCGCCTTCGGTGACGTCGACCTGCACGGCGACCGCCCTGCCGCCCTCCGCCTCGACCGCCGCGACCGTCTCCACGGCGGCCTCGGGGCGCAGGTCGGCGACGGCGACGGCGCGGCCATCCGCCGCCAGAGCGAGCGAGATCGCGCGGCCGATCCCGCCTCCGCCGCCGCTGACCAGGGCAATCCGCTCCGCCAAAGCCGCCTTACCCTAGCGGGGTCACCACACCCCCAGAGGAGGCGGAGATGGAAGAGCTGACCGACGTCGTCTACGAGGTCGAGGACGGCCTCGCCTGGATCACGATCGACCGGCCGGAGCGGATGAACTCGTTCCGCGCCCGCACCGTCGAGGAGCTGATCGGCTGCTTCAAGCGGGCCTGGGCGAGCGAGGAGGTGGGCGTCGTCTGCCTGACCGGGGCCGGCGAGCGCGCGTTCTGCGCCGGCGGCGACCAGAAGCAGCGGGCCGAGTCGGGCGACTACGGGCCCTCGCGGAGCGGCCTGTTCGAGGTCGAGTACCTGCACCGGTTGATCCGTGAGGTGCCGAAGCCGGTGATCGCCGCGGTCAACGGCTTCGCGGTCGGCGGCGGCCATGTCCTGCACGTCGTCTGCGACCTGACGATCGCCTCCGAGGACGCCGTGTTCGGCCAGAACGGCCCCCGGGTCGGCTCCTTCGACGCCGGCTTCGGCACCAACTACCTGGCCCGCGTGGTCGGCGAGAAGCGAGCCCGCGAGATCTGGTTCCTCTGCCGCCGCTACGACGCCGCGACGGCCGAGCGCTGGGGGCTGGTCAACAGGGTGGTCCCGGCCGCCGAGCTGCGGGCCGAGGTGCGGCGCTGGGCCGACGAGATGCTCGCCCTCTCCCCCACCGCGCTGCGCTTCCTCAAGCAGTCCTTCAACGCCGACACCGAGCACATCGCCGGCCTCCAGCACGTCGCCTTCAGCGGCCTCGAGCTGTTCGTCGACTCCGAGGAGGCGCGGGAGGGGGTGGAGGCGTTCGAGCAGAAGCGGGAGCCGGAGTTCGCCGGCTACCGGGCGCGCGCCTCGAGCTGAACGGCTGCCCGGCGCCGCCGCTCGAGGTACGCGTAGGTCCACAGCTTGACCTGGTCGAGCAGCAGGATCCAGGCGATCGCGTAACCCCAGGCGAGGCCGACGAGACTCCAGCGCAGCGGCTCCATCAGCAGGCCCGAGGCGGCGATCAGCGTCGCGACGATCTGGGTGCCGACCACCGCGATCAGCAGCACCCAGGCGGGCCGGTATGACCACATCCGCCCGCGGGTGCGGGCCACGAACAGGGTCAGGTGACCGGCCACCGAGAGCTTCAGGTACATCAGGGTCTGCGCCTCGGCATGGCTGACCCCCAGCGGCCCGACCGCGATCCCGACCAGCGAGAACGACTCGACCACACCGGCCAGGCCGAGCACCGTGGCGATCGCCAGCACCTCGCGCAGGTCCCAGCGCTCCGGGCGCGGCGAGGGCCGCACGCGGTCGTAGGCGATCGTCAGGATCGCCGCGTCGTTGAGGATCGCCAGCAGGACGATCTGGATCGGCGTGACCGGGAAGAAGTTGAAGACGACGATCGAGAGCGTCACGAAGAGGACGACGCGGATCGTCTCGGTGATCCGGTAGATCGCGTAGTTGGTCATCCGCCGGAACACCTCGCGGGCCCGGTGGATCGCCTCGACGATCACCGAGAGGCCGGCCGAGAGCAGCACGATGTCGGCCGCTGCGCGGGCGGCGTCGGTGGCGCCGGATACGGCGATCCCGGCGTCGGCGCGAGCGAGCGCGGGAGCGTCGTTGACCCCGTCGCCGGTCATCCCGACGATGTGGCCGCGCGATTGCAGCGCCTTGACGATCCGGTGCTTGTCCTCTGGGACGACCTGGGCGAAGCCGTCGGCCCCCTCCACTCGAGCGGCCAGCTCCTCCCCTTCGAGCCGCTCGATCGCGCTCGACTCCAGCACCTCCTCCCCCATCCCCACCTCGGCGGCGATCTCCCTGGCGATCTCGACCCGGTCGCCGGTCACCATCTTCACTTCGACCCCGAGCTGGCGCGCCTGGCCAAGCGTCTCGTGCGAGTCGCCGCGCGGCGGGTCGGCGATCGCCAGCACCCCGGTCAGCCGCCAGTCGCCGTCGTCGGCGCGGGCCACGGCCAGCGCCCGCTGTCCCTTGTGGGCGAACTCGGCGGTCGCCTCCGCGACCCGGTCGGCGCCCGCCGCCGAGCCGCCGGCCAGGTCGAGGATCGCCTGCACAGCCCCCTTCGCCACCCGGAATTCGGCGCCGGCCGACTCCCTGACCCGCGCCTCGGCCCGCTTGCGTTCGGCGTCGAAGGGCTCGAAGTCGAGGATCTGGCAGCCGTCCACCGGATGCCCCAGCTCAGCGAAGACCGCGGCGTCGATCGGGTCCTGGCCGTCGCGCTCGGCGGTCAGCGCCGCCTCGCGCAACACCTCCTCGCGGTCGACGCCCTCCTTTACCACCGCGACGTCGGCGATCGCCAGCTCGTTCTTCGTGATCGTCCCGGTCTTGTCGGCGCAGAGCACGTCGACCCCCGACATCTCCTCGACCGCCGGCAGGTGGCTGACCACCGCCTCGTGCCGCGCCAGGTAGCGGGCGCCGACCGCCATCGTCACCGAGAGCACCGCGGGCAGGGCGACCGGGATCGAGGCGATCGTCACGACCAGGGCGAACTCCAGCGTGGTCGCAAGGCTGGTGCCGCGCAGCAACGAGACGACGACGATCACCCCGACCAGCGCCAGGGCGATCACGATCAGGTACTTGCCGATCGAGAAGATCGCCGCCTGGAAGTGGCTCTCGGGCCCGCGCTCCCCGGTCAGCTCCGCGGTGCGGCCGAACTCCGTCGCCTCGCCACAGGCGAGGACGCGGATGCTCGGCGCCCCCCGGGAGATCACCGTCCCGGAGTAGACATCCTCGCCCTCGCCTTTCTCGACCGGCAGCGACTCGCCGGTCAGCACCGACTCGTCGGCGTCGGCAGACCCCGCCGCGATCCGCCCGTCGGCGGGGATCACGTCGCCGCGCTCGACCACGATCAGGTCGCCTGGCACCAGCTCCTCGGCCGCGACCGTGCGCCACTCGCCATCGCGCCGCGTCCGGGCTCGTTTCGCCAGCCGCTCCTTCAGCGCCGCGATCGCGTTGGCGGCCTGATGCTCCTCCCAGAAACCGACCACGCCGTTGAGCAGCAGCAGCGCCAGGATGATCCCGAAGTCAGGCCAGCGCGCGGTAACCGCGGTGAGCACCAGCGCCACCTCGATCATCCAGGGGATTGGCGCCCAGAAGTGGGAGAGCAGCTCGAGCAGGACGCTGCGCTCCTGCTCTTCGAGCGCGTTCGGCCCGTAGCGCCCCAGCCGCGCCGCCGCCTCCTCGCTGCTCAGCCCCTGCTCGGCGCCGAGCCGTTCGTCGCCGCGTCGGTCCTCCTCGCTCCGCTGGTCGCGGACGCCGTGGCCCGAGGCGGTCTCTTTGCGACCGGCAGCCATGTGGAAATGATTACCTGATCGCCCGACTGGGCCGCCGGTCGAGGATCGCGTAGGTCCACAGCTTGAGCTGGTCGAGCAGCAGCATCCAGACGATCGCGTATCCCCAGGCGAAGCCGACCAGGCCCCACTCGAGCGGCTTCATCAGCAGCCCCTCGACGGCGATCAGGGTGGCGACGATCTGCGTGCCGATCACCGCGATCAGCAGGATCCAGGCGGGGCGCTGCGACCACAGCCTCCCGCGGGTGCGGGCCACGAACAGGGTCAGGTGACCGGCCACCGAGAGCTTCAGGTACATCAGGGTGCGCAGCTCCGCGTCGGATAGACCCAGGGGCTCATGGCCGACCCAGAGCAGCCCGAAGGACGAGACCACGCCGACCAGCCCGAGCACGGTGGCGATCGTCAGCACCTCGCGCAGGTGCCAGCGCTCCGGGCGCGGCGACGGTCGCACGCGGTCGTAGGCGATCGTCAGGATCGCCGCGTCGTTGAGGATCGCCAGCAGGACGATCTGGATCGGCGTGACCGGGAAGAAGTCGAAGACGACGATCGCCACGGTGACGAAGAGGACGATGCGGATCGTCTCGGTGATCCGGTAGATCGCGTAGTTGGTCATCCGCCGGAACACCTCGCGGGCCCGGTGGATCGCCTCGACGATCACCGAGAGGCCGGCCGAGAGCAGCACGATGTCGGCCGCTGCGCGGGCGGCGTCGGTGGCGCCGGAGACGGCGATCCCGGCGTCGGCGCGAGCGAGCGCGGGAGCGTCGTTGACCCCGTCGCCGGTCATCCCGACGATGTGGCCGCCCGACTGCAGCGCCTTGACGATCCGGTGCTTGTCCTCGGGGACGACCTGGGCGAAGCCGTCGGCCCCCTCCACTCGAGCGGCCAGCTCCTCCCCTTCGAGCCGCTCGATCGCGCTCGACTCCAGGACCTCCTCCCCCATCCCCACCTGGCGGGCGATCTCGCGGCCGATCTCGACCCGGTCGCCGGTCACCATCTTCACCTCGATCCCGAGGTCGCGCGCCTGCTCCAGGGTGGGCCGGGAATCCTCGCGCGGCGGGTCGGCGATTGCCAGCACCCCGGTCAGCCGCCAGTCGCCGTCGTCGGCGCGGGCCACGGCCAGCGCCCGCTGTCCCTTGTGGGCGAACTCGGCGGTCGCCTCCGCGACCCGGTCGGCGGCCGCCGCCGAGCCGCCGGCCAGGTCGAGGATCGCCTGCACAGCCCCCTTCGCCACCCGGAATTCGGCGCCGGCCGACTCCCTGACCCGCGCCTCGGCCCGCTTGCGTTCGGCGTCGAAGGGCTCGAAGTCGAGGATCTGGTAGTCGTCGACGGAGCGACCCAGCTCAGCCAAGACCGCGGCGTCGATCGGATCCTGCCCGTCGCGCTCGGCGGTCAGCGCCGCCTCGCGCAGCACCTCCTCGCGGTCGGCGCCCTCCTCCACCACCGCGACGTCGGCGATCGCCAGCTCGTTGCGCGTGATCGTCCCGGTCTTGTCGGCGCAGAGCACGTCGACCCCCGACATCTCCTCGACCGCCGGCAGGTGGCTGACCACCGCCTCGTGCCTGGCCAGCGAGCGGGCGCCGACCGCCATCGTCACCGAGAGCACCGCGGGCAGGGCGACCGGGATCGAGGCGATCGTCACCACCAGCGCGAACTCCAGCGTCGTCGCCGCGTCGTCTCCGCGCAGCAGCGAGACGACGACGATCACCCCGACCAACGCCAGCGCGATCGCGATCAGGTACCTGCCGATCGCAAAGACCGCCGCCTGGAAGTGGCTCTGCGGCCCGCGTTCCCCGGTCAGCTCCGCGGTGCGGCCGAACTCCGTGGCGGCACCGGTGGCCAGCACCCGGACGGTGGACGAGCCGCGCGCGATCACTGTCCCCGAGTAGGCGTCGTCGCGGGCGCCCTTGGCCACCGGAAGCGACTCGCCGGTCAGCGCCGACTCGTCGGCGTCGGCGAACCCCGCCGCGATCCGCCCGTCGGCGGGGATCACGTCGCCGCGCTCGACCGCGATCAGGTCGCCGGGGACGATCCGCTCGGCCAGCACGACCCGCCACTCGCGGTCGCGCTTGACGCGCGCCCGTTTAGCCAGCCGCTCCTTCAGCGCCGCGATCGCGTTGGCGGCCTGATGCTCCTCCCAGAAGCCGACCACACCGTTGAGCAGCAGCAGCGCCAGGATGATCCCGAAGTCGGCCCAACGAGAGGCGACCGCGGTGAGCACCAGCGCCACCTCGATCATCCAGGGGATCGGCGCCCAGAAGTGGGAGAGCAGCTCGAGCAGGACGCTGCGCTCCTCCTCTTCGAGCGCGTTCGGCCCGTAGCGCTCCAGCCGCGCCGCCGCCGCCTCGCCGCTCAGCCCCTCCTCGGCGCCGAGCCGCTGGTCGGCGCGTCGGTCCTCCTCGCTCCGCTGGTCCCGGACCCCGTGGCCGGTGGCGGTCAGCTTGCCTGCTGCGCCCATCCCGGAACCTCTACCCGAAGCGAATCGAGGATGGCCGCCGCAGCCGCTTGTGCAGCTCGCCCGCGACTGCGACGCTCAGCGCCACGGCGAGGATCTCGGCCCAGGTCGAGAGGTTGAGCGGCTCGACCCGCAGCGCCGCCTGGGTGGGTGGGAAGTAGAGCGCGGCGGCGTGGATCGCCAACGCCACCGCACTGCCGACGAACAGCAGGCGATTCGAGAGGGGGTTCTTGGCGAACAGCGAGCGCTGTTCGGAGCGGCAGTTGCCGACGTGGACCACCTGAAAGACCACCATCGCGGTCAGCGCGACCGAGCGGGCCTCCTCCAGGGAGGCGCCGGCCTCCCGCTCGAGCAGGAAGAGGAGCAGCGTCCCCGCCGCCATCACCGCGCCGACGATAAGCGTCCGCTCCCAGAGCAGGGGCGAGAGGACCCCCTCCCCACGCGGGCGCGGTGGCCTGCGGCGCACCTCCTCCTCACCCGGCTCGAAGGCAAGCGCGACGTCCTCGATCCCGTTCGTGACCAGGTTGAGCCAGAGAAGCTGGGCGGGCAGGAACGGCAACGGGAAGCGGAAGAGCAGGCTGGCCAGCACCGCGAGCACCTCCGCCGCGCCGGAGGAGATCAGGTAGAAGGTCGTGTTGCGCACGTTCTGGAAGGCGATGCGTCCCTCCTCGACCGCGGCGAACACGGTGGCGAAGTCGTCGTCGGCGATCACCATGTCGGCCGCCTCCTTGGCGACGTCGGTGCCCGAGCGCCCCATCGCCGCGCCAATGTCGGCGGCCTTCAGCGCCGGAGCGTCGTTGACCCCGTCGCCGGTGACCGCGGCGACCTCGCCCCGCTCGCGCAGCGCCTCGACGATCCGCAGCTTGTGCTGCGGCGAGACCCGCGCGTAGACCGACACCTCCCCGACCAGGCGCCGCAGCTCGTCCCCGTCGACGGCGTCCAGCTCGGCGCCGCTCAGCGCCCGCGCCGCGTCGTCGGCGATCCCCAGCTCGCGGGCGATCGCCAGCGCCGTGACGACATGGTCGCCGGTGACCATCAGGACCCGGATCCCGGCCTCGCGGCAGTGGCGCACCGCCTCCCTCGCCTCCGCGCGCGGCGGGTCCATCATCGCCTCGAGGCCGAGGAAGGTGAGCCCGTCCAGATGCTCGTGCAGTGGAGCCCCGCCGGGCTCGCTCAGCTCGCCGCAGGCGAGGCCGATGACGCGCAGGCCGGCTGCCGCCAGCTGCCCCGCCTCGCGCAGCGGCGCCTCCCGGTCCAGCTCGGCAAGCCCAGCAGCTCCCGCGCACATCGCCACCACCCTCTCCGGCGCGCCCTTGACGAAGACCAGGTCGTGGTCGCCGTGGCGGTGGAAGGTGGCAGCGAAGCGGCGCTCGGGGTCGAACGGGATCTCGCCCCAGCGCGGGACCTCCTCCTCCAGCTCGTCGCGGAACATCCCGGCCTTCGCCGCGGCGACGAGCAGGCCGACGTCGGTCGGGTCGCCGCTCACTTCGAACTCGCCGTCCCCGAGCAGCACGGTGCCGTCGTTGCACAGCGTCCCCGCGAGCAGGGTGAGGGCGAGCGGGGAGCCTGCGCGGGGAGCGACGGACGTTCCGTCGCGCCGGATCTCGCCGGCAGCGCTGTAGCCGCTGCCGGTCAGTTCAAAGCGCTCGCCGCCGGCGAGTATGCGCTCGACCGTCATCCGGTTCTGGGTCAGCGTCCCGGTCTTGTCGGAGGCGATCACGGTGCAGCTGCCGAGCGTCTCGACCGCCGGCAGCCGCCGCACGATCGCTCGCCGTCTCGCCATCCTGCGCACGCTGATCGCCAGCGCCACGGTGAGCACGATCGCCAGGCCCTCGGGAATCGCCGAGACCGCGAGGGCGACCACGGCGAAGAAGAGTTCGCCGAGGTCCTCACCCGCCAGCGCGCCAAGGCCGAGCCCTGCCAACCCGACAATCAGCACCGCGAAACCGATGATTCGCGCCAGCCGGGAGATCCGCTGCTGCAGCGGCGTCTCGGCCCGCCCGATCGCCTCCAGGCTGCCGGCGATCCGTCCCAGCTCGGTCTCGGCCCCGGTGTCGACGACGACCGCGCGGGCGCGGCCCAGGGTCACCGCCGAGCCCATATACAGCATGTTGACCCGCTCGGGCAGCGGCGTTGCGGCCGGCAGCGGGGCGCCCTGCTTGGCAACCGTCTCGGACTCGCCGGTCAGGTGGGACTCGTCCACCTCCAGCCCGACCTCCTGCAGGATGCGACAGTCGGCCGGAACCCTGGAGCCGGCCTCGACCAGCACCACATCGCCCGGCACCAGCTCGCCGACATCGACCTGGCGCTCGCCGCGGTCGCGCAGCGCCCTCACCCTGGCGCTGGTCAGGCGCCGCAGCGCCGCCATCGAGCGCTCGGCGCGGTGCTCCTGGAGGAAGCCAACCGCAGCGTTGAGCGCCAGCACCGCGCCGATCACGGTCGCGTCGAGATACTCGGCAAGGGCGATCGTCACCACCCCGGCAGCAAGCAAGATGTAGATCAGCGGGCTGCGAAACTGGCGCAGGGCGATCGAGAAGCCGCTCGTCGCGCCCTCTTCGGGCAACTCGTTGGGCCCGTGCAGGCGTAGCCTCCGTTCCGCCTCGGCCTGCGCCAGCCCGTGCTCCCGGCTGCCGAGCTCGGCGAGAGCCGCGGCGGCGGGCTCCGTCCAGGGCTCGCTCACGCGACGAGTTCCGACAGCATCGCGAGGTGGTCGCGCAGCAGCCGCGGCAGCAGGAACCGCGCGCCCACCGCGTCCGCCCCCGCCGCCCCCATCTCCCCGGCCCGCACCGGGTCCTCCAGCAGATCGATCGCGTGCCTCGGCAAAATCCTCCACCGACTCGGCGAGATAGCCGCCGACCCCGTCCTGGAGCTGCTCGGGGATGCCGCCGGCACGACCGGCCACCATCGCCGTGCCCTTCCAGAGGGTCTCGGAGACGACCAGCCCGAACCCCTCGCGGATGCTCTTCTGGATCGCCACGTCGGCGACGAGCTGGAAAGCATTCACCTCGTGGTTGGCGACGCCCATCTGGTTGGTGAACAGCAGGCAGTCGGGTTCGCCGGCGGTCTCCCTCTCGATCTGCTCATAGACGCGCCAGCCTTCGGGGTCGTCGGTGGCCATCGCGCCGACCAGCGCAAGCTGCAGGGCGGGGAACGTCTCGCGCACCCGGCGCCAGACCTCGACAACCCCGAGCGGGTCCTTCCAGGGGTCGAAGCGCGAGACCTGGAGCAGCAGGGGACGCGCCAAGTCGACCCCGAGCGCCGCCACCGTCTGCCGCGCCAGATAGTCGGGAAGCCGCTGGTTCTTCGAGGTGATCGGGTCGATCGCCGGCAGCAGCAGCGAGGTCGGCGCCTCGAGATCGGGCGGCACGAACGAACGCATGGTGAAGACAGCGCGATCGTGCAGCTCCACGTATGGGCAGAGGAACTCCCAGGTCGGCGGGTGCGGCGAGGAGGAGTCGATGTGGCAGCGCCAGACCCAGCGCTCGGCGAGGTCGGGCGCGAAGCTGCGCACCGCCGCTGGTTGCGGGTCGTGCACGACGATCGCGTCCCAGCCCCCTTCCATCGCCCTGGCGTTCTCCTCGTTGTGGCGCAAGTACTCATCGCGCTGGGCGTCACTCAGCTCGACCTCCATCCCCTGCAGCCCGTTGTGGATCCGCTTGGTCACCCCGAAGAAGCGCGGGTCGCCGGCGATTACGCGCCACTCCGCCTCGATCCCAAGGTCCCGCTCGAGCGGCACCATCGAGGAGAGCAGCTCGGCGACGCCGCCGCCGGTGGCGGTGGCGCTCAGCTCGAGCACGCGTCTTCCGCGCAGCGCCTCGGCGAGCTCGCGTACCTCGGCGACAAGCCCATCGCCGACCAGCTCCCGATAGGCCTCCAGGGAGCTGCGCTTGAGGCTGACCCGCCGCGGCTTGGCGGTCGAGGTGTCCGCTTGGGTCTCGCCGGACGGGTCCCCCATGCCCCCGCAGTTTGCCTAACCCGCCTCCTCGGAGCCGGCCAGCTCCCGAACCCGGCCGAACGGGAGCGCCGGTGCTCAGCCGTGCCCGAGCGCCGGGCGGAGCGCCTCGAGGAAGGCCTCGGGGCGGTCGCGGGGCGGGTCGTCCGCGCAGTGCTCGATCACCCGCAGCGGCCAGCCGTAGCGGGCGCTCGCGCGCTCGGCGATCCCGAGGCGATTGGCGCGGTCCTGACGGCCCCAGATCAGGGTCGTGGGCACGGCGATCCGCGCCAGGTCCTCGACCGGTATCCGCGGTATCCCCAGCTCGCGCATCATCCGCCCGACGATCTTCCCCTCCGGCCCACGAGCACCCGAGAGGTTGTAGGCGACGAACGGCTCCCAGCGCTCGCCCATCTGCTCGCGGAGCCCGTCCAGGTCGTAGGAGCACTGCCGCATGAAACGCTCGAAGCTGCGCTCGCTGGGTCTCGTCAGGAAACCGGCCATGGTCAGGGCAAAGCGCGGGGCGGGACGGAACCGGGCGAGGCCGAGGCTGTCGACCAGTATCAGGCGACTGAGCAGCTCGCCCCGCTCGATCGCGCAGCGCGCCGCGATCGCGCCGCCCAGCACGTGCCCGACCAGCGCCGGCGGCGAGTCGCAGGCTGCCTCGATCAGCTCCCCCGCCCAGGTCAGCATGCGATCGGTGCCCAGGGGCCCGTCGGGCAGCTCCGACTCGCCGTGCGCGGGAAGGTCGGGGGCGACCACCCGGTGCGTCGCAACCAGGTCTGGGAGGATCCGCAGCCACTTGGCCGCGGACTCGCCCGGGCCGTGCAGGAGGACGACCGGCGGGCCCTCGCCGCCCTCCAGCAGGGCGGTCGAGATGCCGGCCAGGTTTAGCCGCCGTTCGGCGACCGGGATCCCGGCGAGCAGGCGCTCCCGGGGATCGACGGGGGTTCGGGTGGCCATGGAGCCGACGGTAGCGGCGCCCCAGCTCTCCGCGCATCGCCTGGATGCACCAACTTCGCGGCGCCCTGCCGTGGTCATCTCTGACCACGCGGCCGGCTCAGGCCAGATCGTGCTCGAAGGCGAAGGCGCCGGCCGCGGTGCGCGAGGAGACGCCGAGCTTGGCGAAGATATTCTGCAGGTGGCGGGCGACGGTGTGCTCGCTGATCGTCAGCGCCGCGGCGATCTCGCGGTTGCTCCTGCCGGCGGCGACGAGGCGCAGCACCTCGACCTCGCGGGGGCTCAGCCCGTGGCGCTCACCGGGCCCGCCCCCGCCGAGCAGCGAGTCAACCCGGTCGAGGTCCGGCGCCGCCCGCAGCGTCGCGAACGCGGCGCGGGCCGCCTCCAGCTCCAAGCGCGCTGCGTCTGCGTCGCCCAGTGCCTGGCAGGCGCGCCCGACCAGCTCGCGCGCCCTCGCCGCTTCGTAGGGCGCCTCCAGGTCCAGCCACGCCTGCGCGGCTTCGCGCAGCGGGACGAGGGCGGAGCGGGGATCGCCCGCGGCCAGATCCACCGCGCCCCGGGCCCCGGCCGCGATCGCCGCAAGCGCCGCGCTGTCGAGGTCCCGGGAAAGGCGCTGCAGCTCCGCGCCGGCTTCGCGCGCCGCCTCGAGCTCGCCCGCCGCGAGCATGACCTCCACGTACGCGGGCAGCTGCGCGGCGCGGCGCCCGGGCTCCGCACTCTCCTCCACCACCCGGCGGATCGAGGCCGCCGCAACGGCGACCTCGCCCTGCGCGAGGCGCAGCAGAGCCAGGCCCGGCTGCGGCTCGCGCCCCTCGCGGCTCGCCTCGCGGTAGGCGCGCTCGGCCGCCTCCGCGTCCCCCGCAGCCGATGCAGCTCCCCCTGCCGGTAGCAGGCCTCGCCGGCCGCCCACCGGTTCTCGCCTCGCAGGCAGCGCTCCGAAGCGCGCCTCGCCTCCTCCAGGGCCTCGCCCCAGGCTCCCTGCATCTGCATGATCTCGGCGCGATGGATCAGGCAGCGCCCGGTGAAGGCGACCATCTCCGGCTGCTCGTCACACCAGCTCGAGAGGATCGCGGTCCACTCGCGGCCGCGGCGCAGGTCGTGAGCGTCCTCGCAGGCGAGGATCACACCGCAGTAGACGATCCCGGTGACGATCGGCGACAGCTCGCCGCCGCTGGCGGCGACCATCGCCTCGTCGAGCAGCGCCAGGCCCTCCTTGACCCGCCCTTGGCGGATCAGCACATGCCCCTGCTCGTGTCCGGCGAGCGCGAGCAGGTCCGTGTCGCCGAAGCGCTCGCCGATCGCGGTCGCCTCAGCGACCGCCTCGGCTGCCGCCTCCAGGTCGCCGAGCGCCTCCTGCCCGAAGGCCCGGGGCAGCAGCAGGTAGCCCCGCTCCAAGCAGTCGCCGTCCGCCCTCTCGAGCAGCCGCTGAGCCCGCGCCAGCCAGCCGCCGGCCGGCCCGGTCTCGCCGCGGCGGGCGAGGTTGAGGCCGACCCAGAAGGCGCTGCGAAGCGCCGCGCGGTCGTCGCCCCCGTCGAGGTGGGCGCGGTAGGCGCGCCCCAGGACCTCCAGGTACTCGGTCTCGCGCCCGATCATGTAGGCGGACGTGGCGAGCAGCTCCAGGTCCTCCCCCGCGAGAGGCTCGGCCCGGTCGGCGCGGGAGAGCGCCTCGTAGGCGTCCGCCCACGCCTGCGCCGCGTATCGGTCGCGACCGCGCTCCAGGAGGTCGACCGGTTTCGCCACCGTCTCAAGTATCGCGAAAGCGCCGCGGGCCCCGCCACCGCGCACGGCCAACGGAGGGGAGCCGGCTACGGCGAGGTCTGCGAGCGCGCGGGGAGCAGGCGGCGCGCGGCGCGGGCGGCGACCAGCTCCTCGCGGGCGCGGATCACGAGCACCCGCACCGCCGAGTTTCCAGAGGCGACGTCGCAATCCGGCTCGGCGGCGGCGTTGCGGCCGGGGTCCAGCTCGACGCCGAGGAAGGCGAGGCGCTCGCAGATCCGCTCGCGGGTGGGCGCCGAGCCCTCGCCGATCCCAGCGGTGAAGACCAGCACGTCGATGCCGCCGGCCGAGGCGGCCATCGCCGCCACCGCCGCCGCCACCCGGTGGGCGAAGACCTCGATCGCCAGCGCCGCGTCCCGGTCGCCGTCGGCGGACGCACGCTCGACCGCAAGCATGTCGCCACTGCCCCCGGCCAGCCCGCTCAGGCCGGAGTCGAAGTTGAGGGCGTGCTCGAGCGCCTCAGCGTCCAGGTCGCGCTCGCGCATCAGGTAGAGCAGCGCCCCCGGGTCGACCGAGCCCGAGCGGGTCGCCATCGGCACCCCCTCGAGCGGGCTGAAGCCCATCGTGTTGTCGAGCGAGCGGCCGTCGCGCACGGCGCTCACCGAGCAGCCGCCGCCCAGGTGGCAGACGACCAGCCGCAGTCCGGTTGACGGGCGGTCGAGCAGCCGCGGCGCCCGCTCCGCGGACCAGGCGACCGAGATGCCGTGAAAGCCGTAGCGGTGCACCCCCCACTCCTCGCGCCAGCGCCACGGCACGGCGTAGGTGGCCGCCTCGGCCGGGATCGTCGCGTGGAAGCCGGTATCGAAGACGGCGACCTGGGGGACCTCGGGCAGCGCCTCGCGGGCCCGCTCGACCCCGGCGAGGCAGGGCTGGTTGTGCAGGGGCGCCAGCGGCTCGGACTCGAAGATCTGCTCGCGAACGGCAGCGTCGATCAGCACCGGGTCGCGGAAGCGCGGGCCGCCGTGCACGACCCGGTGGGCGACAGCAGCGACCCGGTCGCGGTCGACCGACTCGATCCGCTCGACCGGCTCGCTCCCCTCCTCCGCGTCGACCAGGTGCAGCTTCAGGCCGGTCGAACCGGCGTTGACGACGAGGACCTCGCCGCTGCTCACCCCGGCCACGTCCAGTCGCGGACCTCCGGGTGGTCCTCGCCGTGCTCGCGAGTCCAGGCGCGGCAGGCGAAGCGGCGGTCGGCCATCTCCTGGCGCAGCGCCGCCGCCTCGGTGCCGAGCCCGGGGACGCGGTCGATCACGTCCATCACCAGGTGGAAGCGGTCGAGGTCGTTCAGCATCACCATGTCGAAAGGTGTGGTCGTCGTGCCCTCCTCCTTGTAGCCGCGCACGTGCAGGTTGGGGTGGTTGGCGCGCCGGTAGGTGAGGCGGTGGATCAGCCACGGGTAGCCGTGGTGGGCAAAGACGATCGGCCGGTCGGTCGTGAAAAGCGAGTCGAACTCGCGATCGGGGAGGCCGTGCGGGTGCTCGGTTTCGGGCTGCAGCCGCATCAGGTCGACGACGTTCACGACCCGCACCTTCAGGTCCGGCAGGGTCTCGCGCAACAGCGCCGCCGCGGCCACCGTCTCCAGCGTGGGCACGTCTCCGCAGCAGGCCAGAACAACGTCGGGCTCGCCGTCGCCTTCGCTCGAGGCCCACTCCCAGATGCCGATCCCCCGCGCGCAGTGGGCCTCGGCCTCCTCCATCGTCAGCCAGGTCAGCTCCGGCTGCTTGCCGGCGACGATCAGGTTGACGTAGTGACGGCTGCGCAGGCAGTGGTCGGCGACCGAGAGAAGGCAGTTGGCGTCGGGCGGCAGGTAGATGCGGACCACCTCGGCCTTCTTGTTGGCGACGTGGTCGATGAAGCCCGGGTCCTGGTGGGAGAATCCGTTGTGGTCCTGGCGCCAGACGTGCGAGGTGAGCAGGTAGTTGAGCGAGGCCAGGGGCCGGCGCCAGGGGACCTGGCGGCTCACCTTCAGCCACTTGGCGTGCTGATTGAACATCGAGTCGACGATGTGGATGAACGCCTCGTAGCAGCTGAACAGGCCGTGGCGGCCGCTCAGCAGGTAACCCTCCAGCCAGCCCTGGCAGAGGTGCTCGGAGAGCACCTCCATTACGCGGCCGTCCGGGGCCAGGTCCTCGTCGGTCGGCAGGCGCTCAGCCTCCCACTCGCGGTGGGTTGCCTCGAAGACCGCGGAGAGCCGGTTGGACGCGGTCTCGTCCGGTCCGACCAGGCGGAAGCTGTCCGGGTTGCCCTCGATCGTGTCGCGCAGGAAGCCGCCCAGCGTGCGGGTAGCAGAGGTGCGGTCGCGGCCCGGCGCCTCCACCTCGACCGCGTAGGAGCGGAAGTCGGGCAGCAGCAGCTCGCGCAGCAGCAGGCCCCCGTTGGCGTGCGGGTTGGCGCTCATCCGCCGTTCGCCGCGCGGCGCCAGCTCGGCCAGCTCGGCGATCGGGGCCCCGTCCTCACCGAACAGCTCCTCGGGGCGGTAGCTGCGCATCCACTCCTCCAGCATGCGCAGGTGACCGGGATTGGCGCGGACGTCGGGCAGCGGCACCTGGTGGGCGCGCCAGGTCCCCTCGACCGGCAGCCCGTCGACCTCCTTCGGCCCGGTCCAGCCCTTCGGCGTGCGCAGCACGATCATCGGCCAGCGCGGCCGCCCCGAAGCGCCGCCGGAGCGCGCCGCGCGCTGGATCTCGCCGATCTCCTCGAGCGCCTCGTCGATCGCCGTCGCGAGTCGTTCGTGCACCGCCGCCGGCTCCTCACCGTCCAGCCCGCCGTGGACGAACAGCGGCCGGTGCCCGTAGCCCTCCAGCAGCGAGGCCAGCTCCGGCTCGCGGATGCGGGCGAGCACCGTCGGGCTGGCGATCTTATAGCCGTTGAGGTGGAGGATCGGCAGCACGGCGCCGTCGGTGCGGGGGCTGAGCAGCTTGTTCGAGTGCCAGCTTGTCGCCAGCGCGCCGGTCTCCGCCTCGCCGTCGCCGATCGTGCAGGCGACCAGCAGGTCGGGGTTGTCGAGCGCCGCCCCGTAAGCGTGGGCCAGCGAGTAGCCCAGCTCTCCCCCCTCGTTGATCGAGCCCGGCGTCTGCGGCGAGGCGTGGCTGGGGATGCCGCCGGGGAAGGAGAACTGGCGGAACAGCTCGCGCATCCCCGCCGCGTCGCGGCCGGCGTGCGGGTACAGCTCGCTGTAGGTGCCCTCCAGCCAGGTGTTGGCGACCACGCCCGGCCCTCCGTGACCGGGGCCGGTGACGAAGATCGCGTTCAGGTCGCGCTGGCGGATCGCCCGGTTGAGATGACCGTAGACGAGGTTGAGCCCGGGGGTGGTGCCGAAGTGGCCGAGCAGGCGGGGCTTGACCTGCTCGGCCCTCAGCCGCTCGCGCAGCAGCGGGTTCTCGAGCAGGTAGATCTGGCCAACCGAGAGGTAGTTCGCGGCTCGCCACCAAGTGTCGATCAGCTCGAGGCCCGGCGATCCGCTGCCAGTCATGCAGACATTGCTCCTCCTTCGGTGGCGGGGCAGAGATGCTAGCGCCGGGCCGAAACCGGCCCGCCAGCGGCGAATAGCCCGGTTGAGCGCCTCAACGAATGTCGGCTGCCCCTTGATCGGGCTCGGTGGGTGGTGCTAATTTCGTGGCAACCGGCTCTCCGACAGAAGGGGCGATCGTGAAGCGCACCTGGAACCTCTGGCTCGTCATCGGCTTGATTGCTTTGCTCGGCGCGGCTTTGCTCGCGGCGCCCGCCACCAGCGCCGCGGTGAAGAAACGGTGCGTCCCGGCGCGGAACATCGAGGCGATCATCGACGACTCAGGGTCGATGGCGGCGACCGATCCGGATCGGCTGCGGGTCCAGGGACTCGCCCTGCTGATCGACACCCTGAAGAAATCGACGTACCTGGGTGCGGTCGAGTTCGGCTCGGGCTCCGAATTCCTCGGCATCCCACCGGCCAGCACGGTCTTCCCACCCGAGCCAGTGGGGCCGAACGCGGCCGCGATGCAAGCCGCCCTCGACCAGAGCATCCAAGCGGACAACGGCGCCACCGACTACAACGGGGCCTTCGCGAAGGCCGACGCGGACAACCCGACCGCCAGCGCGCGGATCTTCCTCACCGACGGCGGCCACGACGTCGGCGTCTACAGCGAAGGCCATCTGGCCCACCCGGTGCCGACCTACGTGGTCGGCCTCGGCATAGTCGCGGGCGAAGACCAACTGCGGCTGAAAAAAATCGCAGGCGACACCCATGGGCGCTACTTCGCGCTGGAAGACTCGAGCCAGCTGCAGCCGGTGATGAACAGCGTTGGCGCGGCGCTCACCTGCCAGACGCCACCGCGGCAGTTCACCGACCTGCTGAGACTCGGGCAGAGCAAGCCCCACAACGTCGGGATCCCCAAGCGGACGCGCACCGTCCAGATCACGCTCACCTGGTCGAACCCGCTCGACAAGTTCAAGATCTACGGCCTGAGGATCGTCGCCGGCAAGCGCACGGTCGCAGTCGCGTCGGCTTCGCGCCGCCGCCACCGCAAGCCTCGCAAGCTGAAGGTAAAGCAGACAACGAGCTCGACCTTCACGGTGCTCAACGTCTCGCGCCTCAGCAAGGGGAGGCTTCGCTTCAAGGTCCGAGCGGCGAGGCTCGGATCCGGCGCGCCCCAGGCGACCCTGACCACGCAGGTCAGCCAGCAGCGCAAGTAGCGCTCGGCCCCGCCGGCCGAGGCGAGCCGGGCGATCGCGGCGGATGCCCTGAGCAATGTCCCCTGAGCGTTTCCGCACAGCTTGATTAGCCAATTGTTAATAAGGTGGAAAACACCCAATTCGCCGCCGGGTTCGCAATGATTGGCTAAAGACAATCCGACTACGCAGTCGGAGCTTTCACATTCAGTATCGAGAGGGGAAGTTGTGGATCCTGTAGAGGCAAAGGTTTTCTGGCACGCGCTCCGGGTGCGAATCCTCGGAGCGCTTACGTTCCGGCCCGCCAGCGCCGTGCAGCTTGCCGGCCGGCTCGGGCAACCGCTCAGCAAAATCGTCTATCACACGACCGTCCTCTGCAATACCGGCTATGCCCGGCTGGCAGCGGGCCAGGATCCAGACGTGGTCGACCCCGTCTACGAAGCGGTCCTCTAGGAATTCGGCGCGGCGGCCTTCGGCGCTGCCTGGCAGGAAGCGCTGGAAATCGTCGCCTTCCGGCTGGGCGGTTAGCCCTGCGGAGGCCGCTCAGGCGACCGCCGGCAGCTCGCCGGCCTTCTCGCCGACCATCGCCACGTAGTAGAGCGGCTCGCCGCTCAGGGACAGCCGGTGCCGGTAGCGGCGCTCGGCTTTCAGCTCGAGCGCGCCGCCATCGATCGCCTCCTCGATCAGGCGCGAGAAGCCCGACGAGTCCTCGCCGGAGAGCATCTCCTCCTTGATCGAGAATCCGACCGGGCCGCCCTCTTCGACCAGGCTGTAGGCCTCGCTGAAGGCGGCGGGCGGGATGTCGCCGAAGCCGAGCGCGGCAACCGAGGTGAGGCAGTTCAGGTTGCGCGAGCGCAGCTCCTCGCGCTGCGGCTCGGAGAGCTCGGTCAGGTCGAGCACCAGGTAGTCGTCGTAGACGCCCGGGCGGTCGCGCTCGGTCGCATGCGCGGCCTCCTCGATGATGTCGACGCCGACGATCTGCTCGGCGCCCATCTCGGCGAGCTGCTCGCCGACCATGCCGTTGCCGGCGCCGAGGTCGAGCACCCGCAGCTCCGACGGGTCGCGGCCCTCGCCCTCGACGTGCTCCTCGAGCAACCCGCAGACGGTGCGCGGCGAGTCGCATTTCAGTGTGTCGTAGAAGAGGCGCTCGTAGACACCGGGCATCGAGTAGGTCTGGGCATAGTCGTGGAAGAGGACGCGACGCGTCTCGCCGTCCTGGCTCAGCTCGTACCACTCCTCGTCCTGCGCCAGCCCGTTCGCCGCCTCCGGCAGGCGAATCTCCACGTCGGCCGCCAGCTCGTTTCCCACCGGGCTCACATCCCACCTCCGGTTCACAACACGCGTTTTCAGCCCGGAGGCATCATCCAAGCGCCGCCGGGCCCTCCGACCCTTCGGCCGCGCAGGTCATCTCCCGGCGGCGCTGTGACACTAGCGAAAGATGGGCGGACGAGGTAGCTACCCCGGCGCTTTCAGCTTTGGCGTCCGGGGCCTCGCGGCACCGGCTCACACTTCCGCGAACGCCGCGAGAACGGCGAGAGCGCCCTGCGCCGCGGCGGTGAGGCGCTCGGCGCTCGGCGGGTCGTCCGGTTCGAGCTGCCAGCGGATCAAGAGGCCGTCGAACAGGGCGATGATCAGGGTCGCCAGGCCCTCGGCATCGATCTCGCCCGACCCGGCCTCGGCGAAGGCATCGCGGACGGTGGCCGCAATCGTCCGGTGGAAGTCGTCGTAGCTTGCCTTCATCGCGGCGCGAAGATCCTCGGAGCGGGGCAGCTGCGCCCAGGCCTCCAGGGCGGCGGCGACCAGCGGGCGGTTCTCCTTGAGGGTCCCCATCACCCCCGACAGGCCGCGCTGCAGGCGCTCCAGCGGCGTCGCCGGACCGGGTTCGGCCGCCAGCGCGACAAGCGGCTTCAGCCAACGCTGGAACGCCTCGGCTACGGCGATGTTGAGGAGTTGCTCCTTGGAGTCGAAGTGGTAGCCGATCGAGGCCAGGTTGGTGCCCGAGGAGGCGACCAGGTCGCGCGAGGTGGTGCGGGCGTAGCCCTTCTCCTCGAGGCAGGCGATCGCCGCCTCGAGAAGGCGCTCTCTGTGACCCTCCTCACGGTCGACGGCCATCTCGGCTAGCTATTATACACACGTATAGATTTATACGAACGTATGTATACATAGTGGGGAGGGCACGATGACCATCAGCTCCCGTCAGGCAACCGGAGGCCCAGGCGAGCGAGGGAACCGCAACCGGGCCTCCCTGCGCGTAATCGTCTCCGCGCTCCTCCTCGCCCTGCTGTTCGGCGCCGCGATGCCGGTTGCGGCAATGCCGAGCGGCGCCGCCAAGGCCGGGCGGCTGCGCTCAGACCTCGCCCGGATGACGACGCTGGCCAAGCGCGGCCTGCGCCCGCCGACGCTGCGGCTGGCGCGGCAGCTGCCGGGCGAGGCCGAAGGGCTGAAGCGGTTGCGCGAACCGGCGAGCACGGCCACGGCGCAGATTCGGGTCACCCTCGACGAGCTGCGGCAGATGAGCGCTTTGAGGCTCGACCCGCACTATCTGCCGGCGCTGGTCGCCGCCGGGCGCGCCTTCATCGCGGCCAGCGGCCAGGACCCGCTGACCGGGACGGCGGTGAACCCCGGCTACGCCGGCCTCGAGCCCGAACTGGCGGCGGGCGAAGCCCGGCTGGGGCGCGATGCGGCCGACGCCGCCAAGCTCTCGACCCGCGTCAAGCGCCTCACGCAGGCGCTGGCCCGCGCCAGGCGGCGCGCCGGCCGCCTCGAGGCCCGCGTCCACCGCCTGCACCCCCCAGCAGGGGGGCCGCCGGGGAACCGAGCGAGGTGAGACGACCGTGGCCGGTGCCAGCGCAAGGACCCCGCGTCCCTGGCTGACGCTCGGCGCCTGGGCGCTGGTCGTCGTCGCGCTCGCGCTGCTCGGCACCGGGATAGCCCGGCACCTGACGCCAAGCACCCTGCTCGTGCCCGGCACGCCCTCGGCCCGCGCCCAGGCGATGCTGGAGCGCCAGTTCGGCAACTCGGTGACCGTCACCGTGCTGCTGCGGGGGCCGGCGGCGGCGATCGACCGCCAGGGCCCCCGCCTCGCGGCGGCGCTACGCGGTGCCGGCCGGGTGCGGGTGATCTCGCCCTGGGACCCCGGCGCGGCGCCGGCCGGACTGCGACCGCGGCGCGGCGCGGCGCTGGTCGTCGCCGGCTTCGAACGTCCCGACTCCGTGGCGCTGACCGAGGTGGTGCCCGAAGCGCAGCGTGTGGTCGCGGCTACCGTGCGCCCGCCGCTCCAGGCCGACGTCGGCGGGACCGCCGCGATCGGCCTCGCCCTGCAGAAGAACGCGCTCGCCGCCACCCACCGCGCTGAGCTGCTGGTGGCGCCGATCCTGCTGCTCGTCCTGCTGCTCGTCTTCCGCAGCCCGGTGGCGGCGGCGATCCCGCTGCTGATGGGAGCCGCCACCGTGCTCGCCGGGCGCGGCCTGCTGCTGCTCAGCACCCACGCGATGCCGATCAACTCGCTCGCCGTCTCGGTCGCCTCGATGATGGGTCTGGCGCTGGGGGTCGACTACGCGCTGCTGATGGTCTCGCGCTTCCGCCAGGAGCGCGACGCCGCCGCGGACGTCGACGCCGCAATCGGGATCGCGGCTCAGGCCGCCGGGCGAACGATCGTCTTCGCCGGCGGCACCCTGGCGCTGGCGATGCTGACCGCGGCGCTGATCGCTCCCGGCGACCTGCTCGGCTCGGTCGCCGCCGGCGTCATGGTCTCCGCCCTGCTCAGCGTGCTGCTGGCGATCTCCCTGCTGCCGGCGCTGATCCGCGTGGTCGCGCCGCAGCTCGAGCGCTGGCGCCTGCCCAGCCTGGGCCGCGGCGGCCGCCTGCTCACCCTGGCCGGCGCGCTGGTCGCCCGGCCGTGGATCGCGATCCCGCTGATCGTCGCCGCGATGCTGGCGATCGCGGCGCCCGCCGGGGCGCTCAGCATCGGCCCGCCCGACGCCCGCCAGCTACCCCCCTCCGACCCGGCTCGGCAGGGGTTCGAGGCGCTGCGGCGTGAGATCGGCCCCGGCTGGGCCGCCCCGATCGCGGTCGTCGCGACGGCGCGGCACGGGGTCGCCTCCGAGCCCGACCGGCTGGCGGCGATCTCGCGCTGGCAGGAACGCATCGCCCGCGACCCCGCGGTCGAGGCGGTGATCGGGCCGGCCTCGCTGCGCGAAGCGGAAGGCGACCTCGAAGGCGCGCGTCGCGCCTACCGGAAGGCGCCGGCGCGGCTGGCTAGCGCGCAGCGGGGGGTCGCCTCGCTGCGATCCGGGCTGCGCGACGCGAGCGACGGCGTCGCCCGGCTGCGCACCGGGCTCGGGTCGGCCGCGGACGGGGCGGCGACGATCGCGGGCAGGACTCGGGATGCGCGGGACGGCGCGACCCGCCTCGAGGCGGGCCTCGGCCGGGCCGGGGCCGGCGCGCAGCAGCTCTCGGCCGGCCTCGACCGCGCCCTGCGCGGCGCCGACAGCCTGGTCAGGGGCCAGCGCCGCCTCAGCGGCGGCGCCGAGCGGCTGGCCCGCGGGCTCCGCCGGCTCGATCGGACGCTGCGCGCCTCGCTGGGCCAGGTGCGCGAAGTCGCCCTCCGGCTGCGCACCTGGGCTGCCTGGATCAGGTCGCTGAGAGTCCCCACCGAGATGGCGGCGGAGCGGCTGGAACGCGCCGTGCACGAGCTGGAAGCGATGACCGACGGACGCAACGACCCGCGCTACGCCGAGCTGGTCACCGCCGTGCGCGAAGCGTCGGCGCTGGTCGGCGCCCCGGTCGAAGGCGCCCCGCCCGGGAGCCGGCCGGCGCTGCCCGCCGGGGCGTCGACTTCGCTCGCCGGGGCGATCGTCGAAATCGAGCAGCAGCTCGCCGGGTCGGTCGAATCGCTGGCCTCGATGCCCGAACGGCTGGAGCTGCTCGCCGCGGGGGTCGGCCGACTGCGAGCGGGTGCAGACCGCGTCGCCGCCGGCGCCCGGGATTCGGAGCGAGGCGGGCGGGAACTCCGCGCCTCGCTGCGACGACTGGCACGCGGGAGCCACCGTCTCGATCGCGGGCTCGAGAACGCCCGCGGCGGCGGCGCCCGCCTTGCCGGCGGGCTCGGCGAAATCGCCTCGGGCGCCGACCGCCTCTCCGGCAACCTCCGCAACGGCCAGGGTCGGACCGCGGAGCTGTCCGCCGGGCTCACCCGCTCCCAAGGCCCGCTGGGACGCTACGCGGTCGTGCTGCGCGGCTACCGGAGCGACCTCGGGGCGCTGCGCGCCCGTTCGCCGGGAGCGATCGACTCCGGCTACCTGATGCTGACCGCGCTCGACGGGACCGTGCCCGAGCTGCGCGAACAGGTAGCGCAGGTCGTCAACCTCGACCACGGCGGCGCGGCTGTCCGGATGCTCGTCGTCCCCGCCTCGGGCCCCAACGCGGCGCGCACCCGCCGCCTCGGCCACCGCCTGCGGGCTGAGCTGCCAGCGCTTGCCCGCGCCAGCGGCACCAGGGTGGCGATCGGGGAGGGCGCTCAGACCCTCGCCGATTACACCGAAGCCACGATGGCCAGGCTTCCGTTGCTCGTCACGGCGCTCTGCATCGTCTCGGTGCTGATGCTGATCGCGGTGCTGCGATCGCTGCTGCTGCCGGTCGTCGCCGTCGCCCTCAACCTGCTTACGATCGCCGCGGCGTTCGGGGCGCTCCAGCTCTTCTTCGGCCTCGACCTGCTGATCGGCCCCCGCTACATCGACGCGATCTCCGCCGCCGGGGTGCTGACGATCATGTTCGTCCTCTCGGTCGACTACGAGGTCTTCCTGCTCACCCGCATGCGCGAGGCCTGGCTGGCGAGGCGGGACCACGTCTACGCGATCGAGCACGGCCTACGCAGCACGGCGGGGGTGATCACCGGCGCGGCGGCGATCATGAGCTCGGTCTTCCTCGCCTTCGCGATGGCCGAAATCGCCTCCCTCCAGCAGTTCGGCGCCGGGCTGACCGTCGCGATCGCGCTCGACGCGACGCTGATCCGGCTGGTCCTGCTGCCGGCGATCATGCGCACCCTGGGCCCCCGCGCCTGGTGGCTCCCGGGCTGGCTGGACCGCATCCTGCCCAGCTTCGAGCACGGCACGGCGACGGCGCCAAGCAACTCGAGAGGGCGTCGGCCGGGTCGAGCGGCCGGCGCGGAGCGCCGCCGGCGACCGGTCGCACCCGCCCGGTCGCGCGGACGACGGCGAGCGCCCGCGCGGCGAACAGGCGATCGAAGCTAGTATCGGACGGGTGAGCTTTCGTGTCCTCGAGGCGTCCGACGCCCACTGGCGGCCCTCCAACCAGATGGGCGTGCTCAACACCGACCTGGCCAAGCAGCTGAACGCCGAGGCGCTCGGGGCGCGGCTCTGGCGGCTGCGCCCGGGGCAGGCCTCGACCAGGCACAGGCACGCCCGGCAGACCGAGCTGTACGTCGTCCTCGAAGGCACTGGGCGGATGCGCGTCGGCGACTCCGGGCCGCTGACGCTCCAGCCCCTCTCGGCCGTGCTGGTCGAGCCCGAGACGGTCCGCCAGGTGTTCAACGACACCGAGGCCGAGGCGCTCTGGATGGTGGTCGGCGCGCCGCCCGAACCGGGGAACACGCTCGAGATGAGCGCCGAGCAGCTCGCCAGTCTGTATCCCGACGGCCCGAAGGCGATGCCGCCCGAGCTGGCGGGCTGAGCGCCGCCGGGCGGCCTTCTCAAACGTTCACAACGTCCCGGGGCAGGTCACCTAGACTTCGACCCGAGAGAGGGAGCCAGATGGGCGATCGACTGAACGCGCTCGATGCGACCTTCCTCGAGCTCGAGGAGGCGGATCAGGGCGCCCACATGCACATCGGCGTCGTGATGGTGTTCGAGCCGCGGCCGGGCGGGCGGGCGGCGCCATCGGTCTCGGACCTGGCCAACCGGCTTGGCCAGGGGATCGAGGAGCTGCCGCGCTTCCGGCAGCGACTCTCCTCCCCCGCCACCGGAGGCCTTTCCTGGCCCGACTGGCGCGAGGACGAGCGGTTCGACTTCGACAACCACGTGCGGGCCGCCAGGCTGCCACAGCCGGGCGGCGAGGCGGAGCTGGTCGAGTGGGCCGCCGAGTTCTTCTCCGAGCGCCTCGACCGGACCAGGCCGCTGTGGGAGATGGCTGTCGTCGACGGGCTGTCCGACGGGCGCTGGGCCCTGGCCAGCAAGACGCACCACAGCATGGTCGACGGGGTCGGCTCCGTCGACATCGGCCACTTCATCGTCGACACCGAGCCCGATCCCGAGGCGGCCTCGCGGCCGGTCTCGCTGCCCGCCTCCCCGGGCGCCCCCGAGGTGCCGCCGCCGGCCTCGCTGCTGAGCTCGGTGGGCGGACTGGCCCGGCTTCCAGGTCAGGCCGCCGAGCTATCGGTCAAGCTCGCAAGGAGGGGCGTCGGCCTGATCGGCGGCACGCTGGGGATGGCCCGCCATCCGGAGCGCGGCAAAGAGGCGCTGCGGCGTTCGCAGGCGCTCGCCGACGTGCTCGTCCGGGACGAGCTGATGGCAGCTCCCCGGAGCAGCCTCAACGTCCCGATCGGTGCGAAGCGGCGCCTCGCCGCGATGCAGGCGCCGCTCGACGAGCTGAAGGAGGTGAAGAGGTCCCTGGGCGGCACGGTGAACGACGTCGTCCTCGCAGTCGCCACGGGCGGCATCCGGCGGCTGCTGGTCGAGCGCGGCGACCCCCTCCCGGAGCGGGGGCTGCGGGCGATGGTCCCGGTCAACGTCCGCGCCGCGGGGGAGGAGCTGGCGATGGGCAACCGGGTCTCGTCGCTGTACGTATACCTGCCGGTCGGCGTCGAGGACCCGCTGGAGCGCTATGCGCGCCAGGTGGAGGAGGCCGAGAGCCTCAAGTCCGGCACCCAGGCGCTGGGCTCCACCACCCTGCTCGACATCACCGAGCACGCCCCGCCGGTGATCCACAGCTTCCTCGCCCGGTCGCTGTTCGCGACCAGGCTGTTCAACGTGACGGTCACCAACGTCCCCGGCCCCCAGATCCCCCTCTACGGGTTCGGGTCACGAATGACCGAGGCGTGGCCGCTCGTCCCCCTGGCCACCGACCACGCAGTCGGGCTCGCCGCGACGAGCTACGACGGCAACGTGTTCTTCATGCTCAATGCCGACCGCGACTCGATGCCCGACCTCGACCTGCTTGCCGACGGAATGAAGACCACCTTCGAAGAGCTGCTCGACGCCGCTCGGGCGAGTAGCCGGACGGACTGACTGAGCTCGGCCACCATGGCCAGCCCGTCGGTCGTACGGCACTCCTCGTGACGCAGATAGACCCGGTGGACGTAGAACTCGAATCCCCGCGCGCGATCGCCGCTTCCGTTTCTGCGTTGGCTTTTCGCACTGCTCAGATCGGCGCCTCGTCCGCCTCGTCGAGCCCGGCGACGGAGAGCGCCGACGCGAGATTGGGATGCGGAGCGATCCGCCGCACGAGCCCGTCCCGGATGGCGAAGACGACCGCAGCATCCTCCGATCCGGCGACCTCCCCTCCGTCGAGGAAGCGAAACTCGACACGCACGTCGACGACGACCGTGTCCTTGGCGACGAAAGCACGACGCGTCTCGAAACGCGGAATGACGCCGTATGTCTGTTTCGCGAGCCAGGTCCTCAGCGCGTCGTGACCCCGCCGGGTGCCGCGCGACGTGACCAGCTCGATTTCCCGATCCGCGAGGGCGATCAGCGCCTCCTCGTCGAGCTCGTCGACGGCTCGTCCCCACTCCTTCACCACGTCCAGGAGGGACGTCGTTGCGTCTGAGGGGTCTGCCGCGATGCCTTGCACCTCCACACCATCGCCTCCGCGTTCATCTGCAGGCATACCAGCCGCAGGCGGTACTTACAAGCCCGAAGCGAAAAGGGTTCGGTCGCGATCCGAAAACTACGGGGCCTGATCAGGCGCTGCCGGCGCCCACCCGATCCAGCCGCCCGGCCAGGCGCACCGCGTGGCCGGCCGCGCCGCTGCGCTCGAACAGGTCGCGTGCCCGCTCCAGCTCCGTCCGCGCGGCGTCCTCGTCGCCCTCCAAGAGCGCCAGCTCGCCTCGCTGCTCGGCGGCATGGGGGCGCAGCGAGCCCAGCTCCTCCATCTCGACGAGCTCGCCGATCCGCTCGAGGTGAACGTCACCCTCGGCGCGGGCGCGAGCCGGGTCGGTCCGCCGCAGCGCCCCGAGCAGGGCTACTCGCGCGCGGCCCTGATTGAAACGCATTCCGCCGGCGTCGGCGATCCGCACGGCCTCCTCGGCGAGCGGCACCGCCTCCCGGTCCCCCAAGCCGGCCAGCGCCGTCACCCGTCCGAGCATCAGGTCGAAGTCGACGAAGCCGATCCGGTAGTCGAGCTCCGCCAGCGCCGTGCCGGCCTGCCGCTCGGCCTCCGCGTGCTCGCCGCGCAGGTTGGCCGCCGCGACGAGCACGCCAAGCGCAGCCCCTTCGTTGGCCCGGTTTCCGATCCGCCGCCCGACCTCCAGCGACTCGGCGGCGTCGGCGCCGGGCTCGACGCCGGCCAGCGCCTCGGCCCAGGTCCGGGACCACAGGGCCCAGCCGATGTTCTCCGGCTCGCCTGGGCGCCGGCGCGCCCGGTCGACGGCCTCATCGGCCGCTTCGAGCGCCTCGCCCAGGCGCCCCTGCATCGCGAGCGAACCCGATCTGAAGAAAAGGAAGTTCACGCCAGGGCTGCGACCCAGCAGCGGAGCGCCGAGGTCGAAGTCCCCGCTCGCCAGGTCGAGGCCCCGCTCGCAGGTCGCCTGCAGATCGGCGGCCCGGCCCGTGCCCATGTAGCCGGCCACCAGCCCGACCATCGAGACCAGCTCGAGGTCGCGATCGCCGCTGCCGCGGGCCAGCGAGTGCGCTTCGCGATACAGCTCGAGGGCCCGCTCGGCGCGGTCACCGAAGCCGAAGAAGTAGTGACTGCCGTGCCACATCGTCATCGTCACAGCCATCGCGGTGTTTCCGGTCCGCTCGGCGAGCGCCCGGGGCTCCTCGAATACGGCCTCCCCCTCCTCCAGGCTGAGCCGCCGGCGCGCGGCTCCCTGCGCGGCCCGCATCAGCGCACCGAGCCGCAACTCGACCAGCTCTGCATCCTCCTCGTCCTGCGGCTGGGCGAGCAGGGCACCGGCCCGCCGGCCGAGCCGCACCGCCTCCTCCAGGTCGCGCGCCGTTGCCCAGTCGGCGCCGCGTGCCGCCCAGCGGCCTGCGGCGATCGGATCGCCCGCTCGCTCGTGGTGGTCGGAGATCAACGCCGCCTGCTCGTCGAGGCGCTCCGGATGGAGCCGCTCGATCCCCCTCGCCACGCGGGCGTGCAGCTCGCGGCGGTCGCGCTCCAGCAGGGAGGCGTAGGCGACGTCCGCGGTCAGCGCGTGCTTGAAGACGTATTCGCCGGGCGAGGCGCGCTCGAAGACGAGCTCGGCGGCGACCAGGGCCCGCAGCGACGAGTCCAGCTCGGCCTCCTCGATCTCGGCGGCGATGGCGAGGAGGTCAAAGCCGAAGGCGCGGCCGATCGCCGAGGCGGCCTGGAGCGTGGGCTTCTCGGCCGGGGAGAGGCGATCGATGCGGGCCGCCAGCACCGCCTGGACCGTGTCGGGGATGCGCAGCTCGCCCAGCTCGCGGGCGAGGCGGTAGGCGCCCGGCTCGCCGGCCAGCGCTCCCTCCTCGACCAGCGTCATCAGCATCTCCTCGCAGAACAGAGGGTTGCCGTCGGTGCGCTCGGCGAGCCGCTCGGCGAGCCCGTCGAGGGAGGGATCCGGGCCGGCGCGCGAAGCGACGATCTCGCCCACAGCCTCGGCGCCGAGCGGCTTGAGCGGCAGCTGCGTGTAGTCGGAGCGCGCCGCGAACGGCGGCTCGAACTCGGGCCGGAAGCTGACGATGAACAGCGTGCGGGTCCCCGGTCCCATCGCGACCAGCTCCTCGGCGAAGGCGAGCGAGGCGGCGTCGAACCAATGCAGATCCTCGAACAGCACGAGGGCGGCAGAGGCCTCGGCCCGCGCGTGCATGAGGCGCTTGACCGCGGCGAAGATCCGTCGCTGCCGCGCGTCGGCGCTCAGCTCCTCCGCCGGGCGACTCGGATCCGCGACCCCGAGGAAGTCGCAGAGAAGGGGTAGCTCGTCTTCCAGCTGGGGGGCCAGGGAACGGACCACGGACTCGATCTTCTCCCGCGCGGCCTCGACGGGATCGGTGTCGCCGATGCCGAAGTAATCGCGGAACAGCTCCAGCACCGGCAGGTAGGGAACGCCCCGGCCGTGCGAGAGGCCGTGAGCGGCGCGCCGCGGTATGCCCCGCTCTGCAGCCCGGCGGGAGAGCTCGACAAGCAGCCGGCTCTTCCCCGCCCCCGGCTCGCCGACCACCCCGACGACGTGCGAGTCGCCGGCCTCGGCACCCTCCAGCGCCTCGAGCAGCCGGCCCAGCTCGCGATCGCGTCCCGCAAAGGCGGAGAGACGGCCGGGTTCGGTGGCAAGCGGGGCCGGATCGGAAGGAGCCCGCAGCAGCTCGAAGACCTCGACCGGCCGATCGTGGCCCTTCAGCTCCCAGCTGCCGAGCGCGGCCAGCTCGAAGCGGCCGCCGAGGAGGCGCGCCGTGCTGCCGGAGATCGTCACCCTGCCCGGCTCGGCGGCGGTCTCGATTCGCTGCGCGAGGCCGACCGCGTGGCCGTGGGCCGTGTACTCCATCTGCCCCCGCTCGCCCACCGAGGCGACCACGACCTCGCCGGAGTTGAGGCCGATGCGGACGGGGAAGTCCCCGCGTCCGGCCCCGCGCAGCTCGGCGTCCAGGCCGGCAAGCTCGTCGCGCAGGGCGAGCGCCGCGCGGCAGGCGCGCTGCGCGTGGTCCTCGTGGGCGATCGGCGCCCCGAAGATCGCCATCGCCCCGTCGCCGGTGAACTTGTCGATCGTGCCCTCGTAGCGGTGCACGCACCCGGCGATCAGCCGGAAGAAGCGGTCCATCAGCTCGTGCCAGGCGTCTGGGTCGAGGCGCTGGGAGCGCTCCATCGAGGACTCCAGGTCGCAGAACAGCACCGTCACCTGCTTGCGCTCCCCGACCATCCCCGCCGCCTCGCGGCGGGCCCGCTCGACGAGGTGGCCGGGGAGGTTCGGGGTCTCGCGCCGAGCGGGGGCGCCGCCTCCGTCGCCGTCGAGCTCGGCGCCGCAGCCGTTGCAGAACCGCTGGCCGGGAGGGTTCTCGCGCCCGCACCGCTCGCAGGCAACCATCAGCGACGCGCCGCACCCTCCGCAGAAGCGCCCGTCCGGCGGGTTCTCGTATCCGCACTCCCCACAGCGTGCCGCTTCGCCGGCTATCTCGGCCATCGAATTCGATTATCGCTCACGGTCTTTTCTCGACGTGACCGTATAGCGCGGCTGCCCGGGCGGAGCGCCGGCCGTTAGGGTCACGGGCAATGTCCTGGCGCACCCGCTGGAGCATCTTCGAGTACGTCCGCAACAGCATCTGGATCGTTCCGGCCGTGTTCGCCACCCTCGCGATCGCGATGGGGGTCGTCCTCCCCAAACTCGACGAACACGTGAACACGACGATCGGGATCTCCTTCGGCTCCGATGCGGCGCGCAACGTGCTCGGCTCGCTGGCCGGCGGCATGATCACCTTCACCGGCTTCGTCTTCTCGATCCTGCTGCTCGCCGTCCAGTTCGGCTCGAGCCAGTTCTCGCCGCGGATGCTGCGGCGCTTCCTGCGCGACCCGACGACGAAGCTCTCGCTCGGCATCTTCATGGCGACCTTCATCTACGCGCTGCTGGTGCTGCGCGTGGTCGGCACCGCCGAGAACGAAGCGTTCGTGCCCGACAACTCGATCTCCGTCGCGCTGCTGATGCTGCTGTTCAGCATGCTGATGTTCCTGCGGCTGATCAGCCGAACCACCCAGGGGCTGCGCGTCGCGGTGGTGGTGCGCGAGCTGGGACGGGACGCGGAACGAGTGATCGATCGCGTCTACCCGGAGCCGGTGACCGACGGAAGCGAGACGGAGAGCGACGTCGCGACCGCCGGGCCCATTCGCACCGTCGCGCATCGCGGCGGGCCCGGGGTGATCCAGAGCATCGACGCCAAGGGGTTGATCGAGCGCGCCAGCCGAGCCGATGCGGTGATCGAGCTCGCACCCCGGATCGGCGATCTGATCGCCCCCGGCTTGACCCTGTTCCGTGTCCACGGCGACTCGGGCGCAATCGAGGACGGCTGGCTGCAGGGGGCGGTGGCGGTCGGCGACGAGCGCACGATGCGCCAGGATCCGGCGTTCGCCTTCCGCCTGCTGGCCGACATCTCGGCGAAGGCCCTCTCCCCCGGCGTCAACGACCCGACCACCTCAGTCCAGGCGCTGGACCAGATCGAGCTATTGCTGCGGCAGCTCGGAGGGCGCCGGCTAACGCCCGGCGTCGGACGGGACGAGGCGGGCGCGGTCAGGCTGCGCTACCCGGTCCCGTCCTGGGAGGACTACCTGAGCCTGGCGATCGACGAGACCCGCCACTACGGTGAGGGGTCGGTCCAGGTGTCGCGGCGCCTTCGGGCGCTGCTCGAGGATCTGCGCGAGTCGGTGCCCGAGCCGCGGCGAGCCTCGATCGACACCGAGCTGGAGCTCGTGCAGGCGGCCGCCGACCGCGGCTTCGCCGACACCGGCGACCGCGTCGTGGCCGCCGCGAGGGACCGCCAGGGCCTGGGGACGACGGCGCCTTCCGGCTAGAGGGCCGCGCCCCTTGCCCTTGCCGGTGTATCGAGGTACCTTCGGCAACGGATCCGACGACGAAGGGACGTGCGAATGGCTACGGCGCAAGCGGTTCTCAGCGACACCCGGCGGGCGACCCTGGAGGCGCTCTGCGAGACGTTCGTGCCGGCGGTCGAGACCGACAGCGCCGACCCGGTCGAGGCGGGGTTCCTGGCGCGGAGCGCGTCGGAGCTGCAGGTCGCGGCGCAGATCGAGGAGCTGCTCGCCGAGTCGCTGATGCCCGAGGAGATCGAGGCGACTGGGCAGCTGCTCGACGCGCTCGCCGCCGAGGGGTTCGGCGAGGCCTCCCCGGAGGATCGCACCGTCATCGTCCACGCCTTCCGCGAGCAGGATCCCGAGGCGAAGCACGGCCTGCACCAGCTGAAGGCGCTGACGATCCTCTTCTTCTACGCGCTGCCCGACGAGGCGGGCGCCAACCCGAACTGGGAGGCGGTCGGCTATCCGGGCCCCTCCTCCCCACCGCCGAACGCCGAGCGGGCGCCGAAGACGATCTCGGTCGAGGAGGTCTCCGGCCCGGAGGCGACCCTGAGCGCCGACGTCTGCGTGGTCGGCTCGGGCGCCGGCGGCGCGGTGATCGCCGCCCGCTGCGCCGCGGCGGGCAAGGACGTGCTCGTGCTCGAGGCGGGTGCCTACAACAACGAGCAGGACTTCAAGCAGCTCGAGCTGCCCGGGTACCTCGAGCTCTACTACGGCGGCGGGCTCGCCGCATCGGAATCCGGCTCGATCGCGGTGCTCGCCGGGCGGACGCTGGGCGGCGGCACCGTCGTCAACTACATGAACTGTGTGCGCCCACCCGAGCGGGTGCTGCGCGAGTGGGCCGATCGCGGCCTCGACGGACTCGACGACCCCGCCTTCGTCGCCGAGCACGTCGACACCGTGATGGAGAGGCTCGGCGCGAACACCGAGGCGACGGCGCACAACGCGACGCACCAACGGATGATCGCCGGATGCGACGCGCTCGGCTACGAACACCGGCCGATCTGGCGCAACGCCTCGCTCGACGACGACCCGGCCAACTGCGGCTACTGCGCGTTCGGCTGCCAGCACGGCTGCAAGCGCTCGGCGATGAAGACCTGGCTGCAGGACGCCTCCGACACCGGCGCGCGCGCCCTGGTCGGCTGCCACGCCGACCGGGTGCTGACCGAGGGGGGGCGGGCGACCGGCGTCGAGGCCACCGTGACGCACGCCGACGGAGCGACCACCGCCGTCTCGATCGAAGCGCCGACAGTCGTCGTCGCGGGCGGCTCGGTCGAGTCGCCGGCGCTACTCCTGCGCAGCGGCGTGGGCGGACCCGCCGTCGGCAAGAACCTGCGCCTGCACCCCGCCTACGCCGTGGTCGGCGTCTACGAGGAGGAGATCGATGGCTGGCGGGGGCAGATCCAGTCGGCCCTCTCGGACCATTTCTTCGAGCTGGAGGACGGCTGCGGCTTCCTGATCGAGGCGGTCGGCATGGCTCCCGGGGTGATCGGGGGCTCGCTTCCCTGGGAGTCCGGAGCCGAGCACAAGCGGCTGATGCAGACGTTGCCCTGGCAGGCGCCCTTCGTCAGCGTCGGCCGCGACCACGGCTCCGGCGAGGTCGTGCTCGACGAGCACGGCCGCGCGGTGGTGCGCTGGGAGCTCGACGACGAGGTGGACGCTCGCCTGGCGCGGCGGGCCAACGTCGAGCTGGCCCGCCTGCACCGGGCGGCCGGCGCGAGCGAGGTGTTCACGCTGCACGCCAGGGACACCCGCTGGCGTGCGGGAGACGACTTCGACGCCTTCCTCGGCGCGGTCGAGGACGCGAGCTACGCCCCCAACGACGTCGCCCGCTTCACCGCCCACCAGATGGGCTCCTGTCGGATGGGTTCGGACCCCGAGACCGCGGTGGCCGACGGCCGCGGCCAGCTGCACGACACCCGGGGCGTGTGGATCGGCGACGGCAGCGCCTTCCCGACCGCCCCCGGTGTCAACCCGATGGTCTCGATCATGAGCCTCGCCCACCGCACCGCGGGCGAGATCCTGCGGGCCGCGTAGCGCGTCGCCGACCGCTGCGCCGGTCCCGGGGGCACCCCTCGCTGGTCGTCGCGGCCCGACGCAGCGCGCACATGCTTTAGTGGAAATGCGCACTTGAATCGTCCAGGTCCGGAGAGGGTCGGAGGAGTGAATGGCCAGCCAGCGCGATACGGGATCGTCTGCTGCGTTGGGGACGGAGGCACCACCGAGCCGCCGGCTCGGTGCCACGCAGTCGATCTGTCCCCGCTGCAGGCGGCTGCTCGATGCCGAGCTGCTCCAGCGCGACGGCAGGGTGCTCCTCTCCCGCACCTGCCCCGACCACGGCCGCTTCGAGGCCGTCGTCTACGGCGACGCGGAGCGCTACCTGGAGATCCAGCGCTTCGACAAGCCGGGCGAGGAGCCGCGCCGGCGCCAGACCGAGGCGGCGCGCGGATGCCCGCACGATTGCGGGATCTGCCCCGAGCACGCCCAGCACACCTGCCTCGGGATCATCGAGGTGAACACCGCCTGCAACCTGGACTGCCCGATCTGCTTCGCCGACTCGGGCAGCGGCCGCCAGGAGCACGGCTTCTCGCTCAGCCTGGAGCAGGTCGAATCGATGCTCGACGCCTTCGTCGCCGCAGAGGGCGAGCCGGAGTCGGTGCAGCTCTCCGGCGGCGAGCCCTCGATCCATCCGCAGATCCTCGCCATGCTCGGCGCCGCCCGCGACCGCGGCATCCCCCTGGTGATGCTGAACACCAACGGCATCCGGCTCGCGCGCGACCCGCGCTTCGCGCCCGCCCTGGCCGAGATCGGGGTCCATGTCTACCTCCAGTTCGACGGCTTCGACGAGTCCACCCAGATCGCGATCCGCGGCCGCTCGCTGATCGAGGACAAGCTGCGGGCACTGGAGCGCTGCGCGGAGGCGGGGGTGACCGTGTCGCTGGCCGCCGCGGTCGAGCGCGACTTGAACGAGCACGAGGTCGGCCGGATCGTCGGCTTCGGCGTCGAGCACCCGGCGGTCACCGGCGTCTTCTTCCAGCCCGTCACCCACTCGGGGCGCTTCCGCGCCGATGCCGACCCGCTCGACAAGCTCACCAACTCCGACCTGATCGAGCTGATCGCCACGCAGCTGCCCGAATGGTTCCGGGAGGACGACTTCGTCCCGGTGCCCTGCTGCTCGCCGAGCTGCCGCGCCGCCACCTTCGCCCTCTACGACGGCGAGGACCTCGTGCCCCTCCCCCGTCTGATCGACGTCGAGCGCTACCTCGACTACGTCACCAACCGTGCCGTGCCGGACCTCGACGTTCGCGAGGCTCTGGAGGGCCTCTGGTCGGCGAAGGCGGCGGGCGGCAGCGCCCCGGTCGCCGAGCGGCTGGAGTGCGTCGCCTGCGCGACGGCGATGCCGCCGCAGTTGCGCGAGGTCGCGGCACGGGGCTTCATGATCGTCGTCCAGGACTTCCAGGACCCCTACACCCTCGACGTCGAGAAGCTGCGCAAGTGCTGCGTCTCGGAGATCGTCCCCGACGGCCGTCTGATCCCCTTCTGCGCCTACAACTCGGTCGGCTACCGCGAGCAGGTCCGCTTCGAGATGTCGGAACGGAGCGGCAACGGCAGGAGGAGGCCGGCGTGAGGCCGGCGGTAGGCGCTGACCTCGGCGAGCTCTTCGCCGCGGGGGATGCGCCGCTCGCCGGCGGGGCGTTGAAGTCCTGCTGCGCGGCCTTGTACGCCCACCCCGCGGTCCGCTGGCTGCTCGGCGGCGAGCTCCACCCCGGCGGCGGCGCCACCACCCGCCGCGCCCTGGAGATGGCCGGGCTGGGGCGGGCCGATCGCCTGCTCGACGTGGCCTCGGGCAGCGGCGCCTCGGCGCTGCTCGCCTCCCGGGAGACGGGCGCGGTGGCGATCGGCGTCGAGTACGGCGAGGAGGCGGTCCGAGAAGCGCGCGACGAGGCGGCCGCCGCCGGTCTCGCCGGGCGGGTCGACTTCGTCCAGGGCGATGCAGAGGCGCTCCCGGTGGACGCCGGCGCCTTCGACGTGGCCCTCTGCGAGTGCTCGCTGTGCACGTTCCCGGACCAGGAGCGGGCGCTCGCCGAGCTGCACCGGGCGCTGCGGCCCGGCGGCCGGCTCGCGCTCGCCGACGTCGTCGTCGAGGAGGAGCGCCTGCCCGAGCGGCTGCGCGGCAGCCTGGCGACGATCGCCTGCGTCGGCGCCGCGCTGCCGGCGAGCGGCTACCAGCGGCTGCTCGCCGAGGCGGGCTTCGAGTCGGCACAGGTGGAGTTCCGCCACGAGGACGCCGCCCGCCTCGCCGAGCGGGTCGAGGAGCGGCTGCGCGGCGCCCGCCTGCTCGGCCTCGGCTCGCTCGACGAGCTGCCGCTCTCGATCTCCGAGGCGCTCTCGACGGTCGGCGCCGCCCGCGAGGCGATCGCCGACGGCGCCCTCGGCTATGCGATCTTCAGCGCGGTGCGCCGCTGACCGTGCGCCTCGGGGGGCCGGCCCCGGGGCCCTCCGCCGCTATACGCTGCGACGGCTCGGCGCGTCGACGGAGGGCTGATCGTGGGCGATGTTCCTCATCGTGTGGTGATCGTCGGAGGCGGCTTCGGGGGCCTCTTCGCCACCCGCGCTCTGCGCCGTGCCCCGGTCCAGGTCACCCTCGTCGACCGGGTCAACCATCACCTCTTCCAGCCGCTGCTCTACCAGGTCGCGACCGGCATCCTCTCCGAGGGCCAGATCGCGCCGCCGATCCGCAACGTGCTGCGCCGCCAGCGGAACGTCGAGGTCGAGCTGGCCGAGGTCTTGGACTTCGACCTCGATCGTCGCACCGTCGCGGCAATGCGCCCCGACGGCGGCCGCTTCCAGCTCCCCTACGACAGCCTGATCGTCGGCGCGGGTGCGGGCCAGTCCTACTTCGGCCACGACGAGTTCTCGCGCTGGGCCCCGGGGATGAAGACGGTCAACGACGCGCTCGAGCTGCGGGGCAGGATCCTCGGGGCGTTCGAGGTCGCGGAGCTGGAGCAGGACCCCGAGAAACGCCGCGCCTGGCTCAGCTTCGCGGTTGTCGGAGGCGGGCCGACCGGCGTCGAGATCGCCGGCCAGATCGCCGAGCTCTCGAAGCGGGTGCTCAACGACGACTTCCACACGATCGATCCGAGCAGCGCTCGCGTGATGCTGTTCGACGGCGGCGAGGAGATTCTGGCCACGTTCGGCCACAGGCTCTCCGCCAAAGCGACGAAGGGGCTCGGGCGGCTCGGGATCGAGGTGCACACCTCGAGCACCGTCGTCGACGTCGATGGCGAGAGCATCGTGGTCGAGTCGGACGGGGAGAGGCGGCGCATCGAGGCGCGGACCAAGGTCTGGGCGGCGGGCGTCCGGGCCTCGCCCCTGGCCCGCAAGCTCGCCGCGGCCTCGGGAGCCGAGTGCGACCGGGCCGGCCGCGTCGCCGTGTCGCCGGACTGCACTCTGCCCGGGCATCCCGAGGTGTTCGCGATCGGGGACATGATGGCGCTGCACGGGCTGCCGGGGGTTGCCGAGGTCGCCATGCAGCAGGGCATCCACGCCGCGACCACGATCAAGCTCCGGCTGCGCGGAAGGGAGGCGAAGCCATTTCGCTACCGGGATCTCGGCAGCATGGCGACGATCTCGCGTTTCCGCGCGATCGTCAGCTTCAGGGGGATTCGCCTCTCGGGGTTCCTGGGTTGGATCGTCTGGCTGTTCGTCCACCTCGTCTTCCTGACCGGTTTCAAGAACCGGTTCGCCACGGTGCTCCGCTGGGCGGTCGCCTTCACCGGCGGCGACCGGCCGGAGCGGACGATCACCATGCAGCAGATCATCGGCCGGGTCGCGATCGGGCAGGCCGGTGGGCGCGAGTTCTTGCTCTCGCTGGCCGACGACGACGAGCGGGCGGGGCCGGTCGACACCGAGCCGCTGGGGTGATCGGCTAGCGTCGCAGTCTCTCGCGCGGCCGCAACCGCAACCGCAGATTCTCGGGGAGGCTGAAGAAGCTCGCGCTGCTCTCCCCCACCGGTCCGGCGCTCTCGTCGAATTGGAGCTCGAACTTGCGGGCGATCGTCGCCATGCCGGCCTTCGCCTCGAGGAAGGCGAGGTTGCGGCCGGGGCAGAAGCGCGGGCCCGCCCCGAAGGCGAGGAACGACCTCCGATCGGGGGCCGAACGTCCGCCGTCCTCGAGCCAGCGTTCGGGATCGAACTCGAGGGCGCGGTCGACGCCGCTCTCGTACAGGCCGGCGTGCCGGAGCATCACGAGCAAAAGCGTGCCCGCCGGGACGTGCGTGCCGGCGATCGTCACGTCCACCAGTGGCTCAACCGCGGTCACGGGAATGACGGCGCGCAGCCGCATCGACTCCTTCAGCACCGCCTCGCCGTAACGGAGGCGATCGACCCTCTCGTACTCGTCGACGCACTCGCGGTCGCCGAGCACCTCGCTCGCCTCCGCGGCCCAGCGGGCCTGGACGTCGGGGTTGCGTGCAAGCAGCCAGGCCGTCCAGGCCATCGTGTGCGCGGTCGTGTCCTCGCCGGCGATCAGCAGGGTGAGCGTGTTGCCGACGATCTCCTCGTCGCTGAACTTGTCCTCGGTCTCCTGAGCGGCGATCATCGACTGGAGGAAGTTCTCCGGCTCCTCGCGCAGCCGCGGGTTGGCGCGCAGCTGCCCACGGGCGTCCTCGATGAACCCGGCGACGGCACGGTGGAGCTCGGCAAGCGACCGCTCCCAGGCGCGGTCGACGGGGAGCCGCAGCCAGCGCCAGTAGGGGATCGGCATCCTGAAGCGGCGGTTGATCATCCGGAAGTGCCTTTCGATGTGAACCTGGAGCTCGACGTCGCCGCGCCCGAGCGTGTTGAGGTCCTTGCCGAAGGCGAGCGCCGAGATGTTGTCGAGCGAGTAGGAGGTCAGCGTCGGACGGGGATCGAACGAGGGCCCGCGCGCGGCCTCGCGCTCGAGCCGCATGCCAAGCCGCCCGCAGGAGGTCCGAATCACGTCGAAGTAGCGGTGCAGGTGGTTCGAGTTGAGCGCCGTGACGACGAGCCGCCGGGATCTGCGCCAGTCGTCGCCCTCCTGCGAGAGGACCCCGGAGGAGCGGCTTTCGTCGAACACGGTCTCGAAGGCCCCGGCCCGCCGGAAGCCCTCCGGCCGGTCGCGCAGGACCGAGTCGATCGCCTCGGTGTCGCCGATCAGGACGCCGGGCGTCCTGCCGAGGTCGAAGCGAACCATGGGGCCGTAGCGGCGGCACCACTCCTCCATGGTCAGGTACGTGCGGTCGAACCTGCGCAGCTGGTGCAGGTTGCCGATCAGCGGTAGGCGCGGCGGGCCGGGCAGGTCGGAGATCGAGCGGGTCGCGGTCATCGGCTCGCTCCTTCCACGGGTTGCGAGTCGTCCTGGCCGGTCCGGATCGGGGCGGGAGCAGCGTGACCGGCTCCGGTCGCCAGCCAGTCGTCGAGCAGCCGGGCGGCCCTCTCGGTCCCGTCGCCCTCGGCCCGAACCGCCGCCCCGAGAGCGGCGGCGCGCTTCCGGGTGGGGGCGGCGAGGAGCGTGCGCAGCCCCGCTTCGAGATTCCGCCTGTCGAGACGCTTGAACGGCAGGTGCGCCCCGGCGCCGAGCCGCGCGAGACGCCGGCCCCAGAACGGCTGGTCGCCCCATACGGAGCAAACCATCGTCGGCAGGCCCGCCCGCAGCGAGGCGCCCACGGTGCCGGCGCCCCCGTGATGCACGGCGGCCGCGCAGCGCGGCAACAGGCGTCCATGATCCACCGCCCCCACGAGCCGCACGTGCTCGGGCAGGTCGGTGGCCACGCCGTCTCGGCCGGCCCATGGCGCGTTGACGACCGCCCGGACACCGAGCGAGCGCGTCGCCTCCGCCGCCATCGCCAGGAACCCCTCCGGATCGAGCACCGGCATGCTGCCGAAGCCGAGGAAGACGGGCCGCTCGCCGCCGTCGATCCAGGTGGCGAGGTTCTCGCGGAACTCCTCGTCGAGGGTGGCGCGGACGTTCGGCGGGAGCTGCAAGAACCCGGTGAGGGCATGGTTGCCGCCCCAGTCGCGCGGTTTCGGGACGAGGCTGGGACTGAACGCCTGGAGCAGCAGGGAGTTCGGATCGGCACTGAGATGAACCGTCGAGCGCGGCACGCGCGAGAGGCCGAGGCGACGGGCGAACGCCCGGTTGTCGCCGAGGTTGGCGAGCCACCAGAGGTGGGCGCTGGCACGGTGCGTTGCGCGGCGCAGGGCGGCGGTGGGCAGGTGCCGCCCCGTCAGCATCGGGGGCCGGGAACTCGCCGGTCGGGAAGACCGGGAAGAAGTGGACGACCGCGTGCGGGAGTCCACGGGCAACAGCCAGGCACTGGGCGCGGTCCTGGGTGTTGAGCGTGGTGACGAGCGCACCTGCGTCCTCGGCGGCCTCGACGAACGCGTCCTCGATGCCCTCGCGATGTCGGTGGAACAGCTCCTGAACCCCCCGCATGGCGGGAAACCAGCCACGATGCAGCAATCGCTGGCCCTCGTCGGTCGCGATGTGGGCGGTGAGGCTCACCGGCAGCGGCACGAACCGGATCCCCGCCGCTTCGACCATCGGCCGGAACTCCTCGCTGGCGGTCATCGCAACCTCGTGGCCGCGCAGGCTCATCTGCGCGCCCAGCCCGGCCAGCGGCCCGAAATCGCCGCGGGTGCCCTCTGCGAGGATGGCGATCCTCATCGGGTCGACCCAGCGATCGCCGCGTCGATCAACTCGCGGATCGCGCGTTCGGTCTCGGCGCGCCCGAGGCCACTGTCGCGTCGCAGCAGCTTCCACGTGTAGACGTCACAGACCGCGACGAGCTGGGCGATGCGGCGCCTGCGGGTCGGGGCGTCGCAGCCGTCGAGCAGCGGACCCAGCTTCTCGCTGACCCATCGCCGGTGCAGGTCGCGCCCCTTCGCGAGCCCGTCGTCGATTTGCGGGTCTACGCCCTCTTCGGCCAAGAGGCGCAGCGCCCGGTCGCCAACCGCCTCGTATTGCCCGACGAGTGCGGCGACCGCCTCCGGAACGTCTCCCGCCGCCACGGCGAAGCGTTCGGACTCGCGGCGCGCGAGGTTCTCGCGGATCGCCTCCGCCCGCAGCCCGTCCCGGCTGCCGAAGTGGCGCAGCAGCGTGCGCTCGGAGACCCCGGCCCTGGCGGCGACCGCGGACAGCGGCGCCCGCGGGTCGCTGATCTCGATCGCCGCATCGATGATCGCTTTGCGCGTCTCGGCCAAAGCCTCGGCGCGGCGGGTCATGCGATAGGGACGGGTGGCGGAAGCGCTCGGCATTTCGCGTCAGACAATATGACAGCAAATCTGCGGGCCGATTGCAAGCACACTGACGGAGTCCGCTCACCGCAGCGATGGCCCCGCACGCGGGACACCCAGCCGCTCGGCCTCTGCGACGATCGAGGCCGTGAGGGAAGCGCTGCAAATCTGCCTGCGTCGCGAGCATCTGCGGCGCACCGGCAGGATCGCCCTGGTAGTTGGCACGATCCTCACCGCCATCAACCAGGCCGACGTCATTCTCGGTGGCGACGCGGTGACCCTCACCTGGATCAAGACGGGTCTCAACTACTGCGTGCCGTTCGTGGTCGCCAACCTCGGCTTGCTGTCCGGGTACCGTCGTTGAGCGCCGGGGACGGCGCCGCGCCCTGACCGGGGGCACCGGGCTGCTCGTCGTCCAGCCGTCCTGGACCTCCCCGTCGCGCTGCACGGCTCCGACGACGACCGCCTTGTTCTCCTTGTATCCGTGGCCGACGTGCCGCCGCTTGCCCCCCACGTAGGTCTCGTCAACCTCCACGATCCCGTTCAACAGCGGTTGCGGGTCATCGCCCATCGCATCGCGGATTCGATGGCACAGATACCAAGCCGTCTTGTAGCTGACCCCCAGGGTCCGTTGAAGCTGCTTCGCGCTGATCCCCTTCTTGGACTCGCAGATCAGATAGACCGCCATGAACCACTTGCGGAGCGGCAAGTGAGAATCGTGAAAGATCGACCCCGCCGTCACGGAGAACTGGTACCGGCATGAGTTGCAGTCGTACTGATTCCGCTTCTCGATTCGCGACACTGAGTCGTTGCCGCAGCGTGGGCACACAACGCCGTTCGGCCAGCGTAGTTCTTCTAGGTATGCGCGGCAGGCATCCTCGTCACCGAAGCGGTCCACAAGCTCGACAAGGTTCATGTTCACCGGGAGAAATCCTTTGGCTCCTCCAGCGCTCGAATTGGCAGCCACCAACGGCCGAGACCGAAAAGCCAACCGACTGGAGTGAGAGGCCATGACGAGAGAAGTCGACGTGATCGTGATCGGAGCCGGACCGGCCGGAGAGGTGCTGGCCGGGCGGCTCAGCGAACGCGGCCAGCGTCGCGTGGCGATCGTCGAGCGGGAGCTGGTCGGGGGCGAGTGCTCCTTCTACGCGTGCATGCCGTCGAAGGCGCTCCTGCGCCCCGCCGAGGCGCTCGCTGAGGCCGCGCGCGTCCCCGGCGCGGCTGAGGCATCGACCGGCGAGGTCGACGCCGAGGCTGTGCTGAGGCGCCGCGACGCGATCGTCAACGACCTGAACGACGAGCACCAGCTTCCCTGGCTCGAGGAGCGCGATATCGAGCTGATCCGCGGTCACGCCCGGCTGGAGGGCGAGCGGCGGGTGCGGGTGGGAGCGCAGCTGCTGCTCGCCCAGGAGGCGGTGGTGATCGCCGTCGGCAGCGGTGCAGCGCAGCCGCCGATCGCCGGGCTCGCCGAGGTCGGCGCCTGGTCGAACCGCGAGATCACCACCTCGAGCGTCGTTCCGGAACGCCTGATCGTCCTCGGTGGCGGCGTGGTCGGCGTCGAGATGGCGCAGGCGTGGTCCTCGCTGGGCTCCGACGCGGTCGTGGTCGAGGCCGCCGACCGCCTGCTGCCGCGCGAGGAGCCCTTCGCCGGGGAAGAGCTGCGCCAAGCGCTGGAGAGGCGCGGGGTGGAAGTTCTGACCGGGGTGCGGGCGATCGAGGCCCGCCGCCAAGGGAGCGAGATCGAACTGCGCCTGGCGGGCGGCGGCGAGCTTGCCGGCAGCAATCTGCTGGTCGCGGTCGGGCGGCGGCCGCTCACCGGCGATCTCGGCCTGGAGACCGTCGGCCTCCAGCCCGGCGCCGAGATCGAGGTGGACGATCAGCTGCGTGCAGGCGGCCACGACTGGCTCTACGCGGTCGGCGACGCAAACGGCCGCTCGCTGCTCACCCACTCGGGCAAGTACCAGGCTCGGATCGCCGCCGACCACATCCTCGGGGCATCGGTCTCGGCGACCGCCGACGGTCCGGGGGCGCCGCGGGTCGTCTTCACCGACCCCCAGGTCGCCGCGGTCGGTCAGACGCTCGACGCGGCGCTCGGCGACGGGGTCGCGGCAAAAGCGGTCGACCTGCGCACGTCGGCCACCGCCGGCGCCAGCTTCCACGGTCGCTCGGCGCGCGGCACGACCCGCTTCGTCGTCGACACCGAGCGCGAGGTGATAGTCGGCGCCACCTTCGTCGGTCCGGACGTCGCCGACATGCTGCACGCAGCGACGATCGCGATGGTCGCCGAGGTGCCGATCGCGACCCTCGCCGATGCCGTCGCCCCCTTCCCGACCCGCAGCGAGCTGTGGCTGAAGTTCCTCGAGGCCTACGAGTCCGAGCGGCCCGCGCTCAGCACCGCGCCGCGCACGCTGGCGGCGGCCGCGTAGACACGGCGCTCAGATCGACGAGCAGCGGAGGCGAGATTCGAGAATCGTTTTGACGCTTGGGGGGTCGAACCCACAAATAATGACCCTGGCTCTGGAAGACGGACTGCACTTGCCCGCGGCAGAGAGCGAGGAGAGCCTCGTCGCTCGCGCCCAGGGCGGCGACAACGAGGCGTTCAATCGGCTTGCCGACCGCCACTCGACCAGATTGCGGCGCACCCTGTACCGGATCACGCGCGACTGCGATGCCGCCTACGACGCCGCACAGGAGGCGCTGGTGCGGGCCTGGCAGAGCATCGGCCGCTTCGAAGGCCGTTCACGCTTCTCGACCTGGCTGACCCGGATCGGCATCAACGAGGCCTACCGCGGCCTCCGTCGACCGTTCGAGGAGTCGCTCGACGTCGATGACAAGGTCGGCGAGCGAGTCGCCGGCTGGGGCAACCAGCCCGACCGCGTCTTCGAGTCGCGCGAGTTCCTCGCCGCTGTCGAGACGGCCCTGGGCGAGCTTCCTGTCGACCACCGAACGGCGGTGACGTTGCGCGACGTCGAGGGCCTCAGCACCGCCGAGGCGGCGGAGGTTCTGGAGATCGGCGAGCGGGCGCTGAAGAGCCGCCTGCATCGCGGGAGGTTGGCGCTGCGCGAGAGGCTCGACCACTATTTCGCGGACGGATACCCATGACCCCGACCCTGAACCCGATCAAGCTCCACCACCAGCGCTGCCGCGAGACGCGCGCGGAGATGTCGCGCTTGATCGACGGCGAGCTCGACGAGCGGACCGCCGTCGCGGTCGAACGCCACGCGCGCTGGTGCCCGAACTGTCGGCGCATGCTGAAGAGCCTGCGCCGCACCGTCGCCGGATTGCACGCCCTCGGCGAGGAGCCGACGCCCGTGGACAGCCCGCGGTGACGGACCGGATCCGAGCTCGGCAGTGAGATCGAGGACGACCCTGGCCGGGTTTGCCCTCGCGCTTGCCTTCGCCGGCTGCGGAGTCGGCGGCGAGCAGAGCGCACCACCGGCCCCCGCGTTCGACCCCGGAGGTTGGGGCACCGACTTCTCGCAACGAACCGTGTCGCTGTCGGAGTTCGCGAGCGGCGGCCCGGGCAAGGACGGCATCCCGGCGATCGACCGGCCCCGCTTCGTCGGGATCGCGGCGGGCGAGCGCTTCCTCGAGCCGCGCGAGCCGGTCGCCGCGGTCGAGGTCGGGGGCGCGGCAAGGGCCTACCCGATCCGCATCCTCGTGTGGCACGAGATCGTCAACGACCGGATCGGCGGGCGGCCGATCGTCGTCACCTACTGCCCCCTGTGCAACTCGACCGTCGCCTTCCAGCGCCGCATCGGCGACCGGGTCCTCGACTTCGGTACGACCGGCAACCTGCGCAACTCCGACCTGGTGATGTACGACCGCCAGACCGAGTCGTGGTGGCAGCAGCTCACCGGCGGCGCGCTCGTCGGCGAGCTGAGCGGCGAGCGGCTGCGCGCGATCCCTTCCCAGATCCTTTCCTGGGTGCAATTCACGCGGCTGCACCCCGACGGCAGGGTGCTCTCAACCGACACCGGCTTCGACCGTCCCTACGGGGAGAACCCCTACGTCGGCTACGAGCAGCCGCGCAGCACCCCCTTCGCGCTCGCCGGCCGCCCCGACGATCGCCTGCCACCCAAGGAACGCGTCGCCGCCGTGCGGACCGGGCCACGCTCGGCGGTCGTCTATCCCTTCACGCGGCTGCGGCGCGAAGCGCCGGTCGTCGACGAGATCGCCGGCCGGCCGGTGGTCGTCTTCTTCGATCCCTCCGTCGCCTCGGCACTCGACGAGGCTACGGTCGCCGGCGGGCGGTCGGTCGGGGGCGCCGCGGTGTTCGACCGACGGGTGGCCGGGCGCACCCTCAGCTTTGCGCCCGGGCCACGGCCGGGCGCCTCCCGCGACTCCGCGACCGGCTCGACCTGGGGGATGGACGGGCGGGCGAGCGCCGGCCCGCTGCGCGACGAGGCGCTGGCCCGGCTCGTCAGCGACAACCAATTCTGGTTCGCCCTGGCGGCCTTCTTCCCGCGGGCCGAAGTGAGGCGGGAGCCGTGACGGCGTTCGCTCTTGCAAGGCTGCCGGTCATGCCTTCCCTCCCCGCCCGGGACGAGGGGGCGCTGATCGAGCGCGCCCAGACCGGCGACCGCCTCGCCTTCGAGGAGCTGGTCCGCCGCCACGCCGACCGGCTCTACGCGGTCGTCATGCGGTTTCTCGGCGACAGCCGCGAGGCCGAGGATGTGACCCAGGAGGCCTTCCTGCGCGCCTGGCGCGGGATTGCCGGCTTCAAGGGCCGCTCGCGCTTCTACACCTGGCTCTACCGGATCGGCCTCAACGAGGCCAAGCGCCGCGCGGCGCGGCGCGCGGTGCCAGGGAAGCTGGTTCAGCTGGACGACGACTCCCGGGTCCACGCACCCGATTGGAGCGAGGCGCCGGAGACGCGCGCCGCTGAGGGCGAGCTGCGCGCGGCACTCGAAAGCGCCGTCCGTGCCCTCGACCCCAAGTACCGGGCGCCGCTGGTCCTGCGCGACGTCGAGGGCCTCTCGACCGCCGAGGCGGCCGACGTCATGGGCCTTGGCGAAGCGGCCTTCAAGAGCCGCCTGCACCGGGCGCGGCTGGCGGTCCGCGAGGCGATGGAGGAGTATCTGGAGGAGGATCGATGATCCGACGCTTCCTGGAGAAACGCCGCTTCATGCGCGACCACCGCTGGACCAGCGCGCACTTCTCCGCCTACTTCGATCGCGAGTTGAGCGAGAGCCAGCGCCATCGATTGGAGGCCCACGCCGGCATCTGCCCGGAGTGCAGGCGGGTGCTCGCCTCCCTGCGCAGAACGCTGGAGGGCCTGCGGGGCCTCTCGCGCGACTCCTCGCCCCCGCCCGGCCTCGCCGACTCGGTGATCGAGCGGCTGCGCAGTCAGGGCTGACCCCCTGCCGACAAGGCGAGCGCGCTGGGCGCGAACGGCACGCCCAGCCCGGCAGAGTTGGCAGCGGAGCAGGGCGCCGCGGTGAATCCCATCCGCCAGGGGGCGGTCCAACGGAAAGGATGGAACGACGGGAACTCGAGTGGGAGGAGCCGAAGTGAAAGCGATCTGGAACGAAGCGGTCCTGGCCGAGAGCGAGAAGACCGTGGTGGTCGAGGGCAGCCACTACTTCCCGCCCGAGAGCATCGACAGGCGCTACTTGAAGCCGAGCATGATGCGCTCCCTCTGCCCCTGGAAGGGCATCGCCAGCTACTACACGGTCGAGGTCGGCGGGAGAACCGATCGCAACGCCGCCTGGACCTACCGACACCCCCTTCCCTGGATTCGCAAGATCCGCGACCACGTCGCCTTCTGGGGCGAGGTGGAGGTGAGGCCTTGAGGATACGCGGCGAAAGACGGCTGGGCCGTGAGAGCCCGCGGCAACGGCTGCGCAGCCTTGAGCGCTGGTTTGGCGGGTACGGCCGAGTCGCACTCGATCGCCGCTGACTCTCGCTATTCGCGGCTGAACTGACGTCGAAGCCGAGCACTGACGACCGAGGGCCGGGCGAACGCCCGGCCCTCGAGGAGTTGCTCCGACTTCGCGCCGGCCGCCAGTTAGCCGGAGAGGCAGTACGCCTCAACGCTGAACGTCTGACTCGACGTGGTGAACTGGTTTCCTCGTGCAGTAGCGCCGTTACCGGTGATGTGAACATAGTTGGTGTAACGATCAGCCAGGCGAGGCGCCCGGCACAGCTTGATCTTGCGTGACGGGTCCGTTTCGGGAAGCTAACCCGACGCCGCCCGCCTAAGCAACTGCTCGAACATCCCGCCCTGCTCCCGCCTCGCGTTGTAGCGCCAGGAATACTCGTCTAGATAGAAAGGGCGGAAGCCAGCGATCCAAGACGTGCTTGCGGGCACCCTCGACGGGCGTGGCGGTCGGGCTTTGACTCGTGGCGCGTTGCCACTTTAGTTGCCGCTCTGACGCCAAAACGCCGCCTCGACGGGCGGCGTTTTGGCTTCGCAACTGCGATACCGCTACGGGGATTCGAACCCCGGTTTCCGGACTGAGAATCCGGCGTCCTAGTCCCCTAGACGATAGCGGCGCGGGTGCGACAGTTTAGCGAGAGCGGGAGAAGGCCCGAAACGCCGCCAGAGGATCGCGCGGAAGCCGCCAGGCGCTAGATTGCCTGATCCCGCGGCTGTGGCGGAACTGGTAGACGCGCACGGTTCAGGTCCGTGTGGAGGAAACTCCGTGGAGGTTCGACTCCTCTCAGCCGCATCGCGGTGGAGCGCGGACCCCGGCTATGCCGGCAGCCTCTCCCGCGCTGGTGTGCCGGCGCGCGCCGCCGTAGCGGCGATCTCGTCGGCGAAGGTCGGCCACAGCTCCTGCGGGAGGTCGTGGCCCATGCCCTCGACCAGGCGGAGGTGGGCGCCGGGAATGGCGCGGGCGGTGGCCCGGGCGGCGACCGGGCGGATCAGCGGGTCGCTCGCCCCGTGGATAACGGTCGCGGGGAGGCGCAGCCTGCGCAGCGCTTCGGTGCGGTCGCCGGAGGCGGTTACTGCGTGCAGCTGGCGGGCGATGCCGGCGCGGCTCTGGGAACGATCGTAGGAGGCGGCGGCAAGCGCCCTGATCCGAGTCTCGTCCATCGGGTAGCCGGGCGAGCCGATCGTGCGAAAGACGCTGACCGTGTGCTCGACCGCCGCCTCGCGACCGGCGGCGGGCTGGGCAAACAGGGTCCCGAAGGCCTTCAAGGACGGCAATCCGAGCCAGCGTCGGCCCGTGGTCGACATGATCGAGACCAGCGAGCGCACCCGCCCGGGCCGTCGGATCGCCACCGTCTGGACGATCATCCCGCCCATCGACGCACCCACCAGGTGCGCCGACCCGATTCCCAGGTAGTCCATCAGCCCGATCGCGTCCTCGCCCATGTCGCGCAGCAGGTAGGGGGCGGTGCGACGGCGCCCGAGCAGCATGTCCGTCCGCTTCGGCACGCCGGCGGCCTCGATCTTGGTCGAGCGGCCGATGTCGCGGTTGTCGAAGCGCACGACCCGGAAGCCGCGCTCCGCCAGCAACGCGCAGAAGCCCTCGTCCCAGCCGAGCATCTGCGTCGCCAGTCCCATGATCAGCAGCAGCGGCTCGCCGTCCGGGTCGCCGATCTCCTGGTAGGCAAGCTCGATCCCGTTGGCCGGGGCAAAGCGCTCCTCGCTCAAACCTGCCATGGGAGAGATCCTAGAGCCATGCGACGCAGCGGGCTACCTCCAAAGCGGCGTTCCCGCGGTACCGCCGTTTGCCACTGAGTAGGTTTGATCGGGTGCGCACCGCGATCGTCTCCGACCTCCACCTGGGCAGCGGCTTCGACGAGGACCTGCTGCGCGACACCGAGATCCGCCGAACGCTGCTGACCGAGATCGCCGCGGCCGACCGGCTGGTGCTGCTCGGTGACGTGCTCGAGCTGCGGGAATTGCCGCTGCCCGCGGTGCTCGACGCCGCCCGGCCGTTCTTCGCGGAGCTGGGCGAGGCGATGGCCGGCCGCCCGGTGCTGCTGATGCCCGGCAACCACGACCACCGGCTGGCCGAGCCGCTGCTCGAAGGCGGCGCGCTGGAGGGACGCCGGCTGGAGCTCGAGCAGCGGGGGCGGCCGGCCGGCGAGGCGGCGACCCGGATCGCCGCGTGGCTCGACAGCGCTGAGCTGGAGATCGCCTACCCGGGCGCCTGGCTGCGCGACGACGTCTACGCGACCCATGGCCATTACATGGACTGCCACATGCGCCTGCCGCGGCTCGAGTGCGTAGCCGCCGCCGCCTCGATGCGCGCCCTCGGGCCAATTCCGGCGCGGGCCGCGCCAGCCGAATACGAGCGGCTGCTGCGACCCGTCTACGGACTCACCTTCTCCCTCGCCCAGGCGCGCCTGGCGGGCCGCGCCAGCCGCCCCTCGGAGCGAGCCTGGCGGACGATCTCCGGCCGCAACGGGAACCGCGTCCGGCGCGCCGCGCTCCGCGCAGGCATCCCGGCCGGTATCTGGACGCTCAACCGCCTCCTCCGCGCCGGCTTCGACCCCGACCTCTCCGCCGCCTCGATCAGCCGCAGCGGCATAGAGGCCGCTACGGAGCTGTCAAGCCGGCTGGGGATCGAGGCCGCGCACGTGATCACCGGCCACACCCACCGGGCCGGGCCCGGCGACGACGAGGCGGAATGGCCGCTGCCCGGTGGCGGCCGCCTCCACAACACCGGCAACTGGGTCTTCGCCGACGCCTTCCACCATCCCGGATACCCGCCGGGCCCCTACTGGCCTGGAACCGTGACTTGGCTCGACGACGACGGACCCCCACACCGCGTGCAGCTGCTGATCGATCACTCCCACGATCAGCTGAGCAGCAAGGGGAGCGGACCTACAGCCACTCGGCGATGATCCGGCCGATCTCCTCGCCGGCGTCCTCCTGGAGGAAGTGGCTCGCGTTCTCGATCGGCCGCGGCGCCTCATAGCCGAACGCCGAGGCCACGGCTTCGCCGAGCTTGAACGGGAGGATGGGGTCGGAGTCGGCCCAGAGGACGAGCCCCGGCCGATTGTCGGTCTGCAGCGCGTCGCGGACCCGCCGGCCGGCGGCGGCGCCGGGCGCGTCGGGCTCGGTCGGAAGGATCAGCGGGAACGCGCGGGCGCCGGCCTTCGACTCGGCGTTGGGGAAGGGCGCGTCGTAGGCGGCGATCACCTCGTCGCCCGGGTCGGTCTTGCAGGCGCCGCGGACCAGGAAGCCGACCGGCAGGTCCTCGGTGCGCCTGACGAAATCGCGGAATTTGAGCCAGGCCTCGGTGCGCCGTTCTTCGCCGGTGAAAGGGCCCGACTCCATCACCACCAGCCGCGAGAAGCGGTCCGGGTGATCGACCGCCAGCCGCAGGCCGATCGGTCCTCCCCAGTCGTGCACTACCGCGGTCGCGTCGCGCAGGTCCAGCTCCTGGATCAGCGCCGACATCAGCTCGACGTGGCGGTCGTAGGTGTACCAGCCGAGCTCGGTCGGCTTGTCGGAGCGGCCGAAGCCGGCATAGTCGGGAGCGATGCAGCGGTAACCGGCATCGCGCACCGGCGGCAGGACCTTGCGCCACAGGAACGACCAGGTCGGCTCGCCGTGGAAGAAGACGACCGGTTTCCCTTCCCCCTCGTCGAGGTAGGCGAGCCGCAGCCCGTCGATCTCCCGATTGCTCGACTCGAAGGGGAAGTCGGGCAGCCCCTGGAGGCGCTCCTCCGGCGTTCTGACCACGTCGACGCTCATCCACCCTCCATCCCGGTGTCGCTTTCTGCTCGCATGGCGAGACAAAGGCGGCACGCTCGGCAGCTTGAACCTTCGCGCGAGTCTAATCCCCCGACGGCCGCGCTCGCAGGAAGGCGCCGAGCCCCGCACGATGGCGCCGCACGCAGGAAACCCTTGTTAGGAGCAGAACCTGCTCTTAGCATCTCCTCGACTCTGTCTCCTCCTCCGAAAGGGTTACGCATGAACGATGAGAGCATGGTCAGCGGCTGGTGGGTCTTCGCCGGCGTGCTGCTCCTCATAGCCGGCGTGCTGAACATCGTCTACGGCATCGCCGCGATCGGCGATTCCAAGTTCTTCAACGAAAACGTCACCTACGTGATCAGCAGCCTGCACACCTGGGGCTGGGTCAGCCTGATCATCGGCGTGCTTGAGCTGATCGCCGCCTTCTCCCTCTTCGCGGGGGGTGAATTCGGCCGCTGGTTCGGGATCCTCGTCGGTTCGCTGAACGCGATCGGCGCGCTGCTGTCGATCCCCGCCTACCCGTTCTGGTCGCTGGCGGTCTTCGCCCTCTCGATCATCATCGTCTACAAGCTGGCCGAAGGCCCGGGAGGCGCCAGGACCGTGTAGCCAACCAGGGGTCAGCCGCGCAGCGGCGGCCCCGCGACGTGTTGCGGCCGAAGGCCCCGGGCACCCGGGGCCTTCGGCGTCTCGGGCCGCGGGGTGGAGGCCGACTCGGGGTCGAAGCTCGACCAGGGCGCCGGCGCCGGCTCGCGGGCTTCGTAGAGGACGTCGACGCCGGCGAGCCGGTCCTGCCAGCCGCGCCGCCGTTCGTCGAACAGCACCCCGAGGAAGCCGAGGCCGAGCGGCAGCGTCGCCAGTACGAGGCCGAGCAATCGGCGCAGCGAGTACCGCAGTGGCAGGCCGCGTCCCGCGACCCCCAACCCGATCCCGAAGAAGCGCATGCCCGGCGTCTGTCCCGCCAGCGACCAGAAGGTGACCAGATAGAGGCCGCCGAGCGCCAGCCAGGCGGCCGTGCCAAGAGCGAGGGCGAAGCCGGAGAGGCCTTCGCCGCTGCCCGAGAAGAAGGAGGCGACCAGCGCCGCGATCGCCGCCAGACCGGAGAAGGCGAGGTTGACGAGCAGCGCATCGAGGCCGAAGGCGAGGCCCCGGGTCACCGCCCCGGCGCGCTCGGTCGGCTCGCCGCGGCGGGGACGGAAGGCGACCCGCCGCGCCAACCGCTCGACTACGCCGTCGAGGCGGCGGGTCGTGCTGCCGATCGTGTGTCCGATGTCCTCGACGAAGCCGACGCTCTGGGCGCTGATCGCAGCGCGCAGCTCGGGCGCCTCGGCGATCCGCTCGACCAGCCGCTGCGCCTCCTCGCTGGCCAGCATCCGCCGCCACACCTCGTCGACCATCTCGCTGTCGAGCGCCTCGACCAGGGCGCGCTTCACCGCCTCGCTCTGCAGCGCGCCGTGCGCGGCCTCCTCGACCAGCGGGCCCCGCAGCACCCGGACCAGGGCGCGTTCGACCGCCTCGCTCTCGACCGCCGCCACCATCGCCTCCTCGGCGGCGGTCTGCACGGCCTGGTCGACGCCGGTCGCCTCGGCGACGCTACGCGCCCCGCGAACCCCGGCGCCGAGCAACCGAACCGAGAGCGGCAATGGCCTCCCGGAGGGACCCTCGCCGGCCGGGGAGTCCTGCCGCGGCGCGGGACCATCCGCCATCGCTAGCCCCGCTCGTGCTCGGCTGCACGCTCGCGCACTTCGGCCTTCTGGTCGAGCGTCATCGCACCGGGATGGCCGTCGCCGGGCCACGGGCTGAGGAACAGCAGCAGCCGCGCGTCGGAGCGCGCCAGGACCGTGTGCCGCTCGCCGGGCGCGAACTCGAACAAATGCCCGGCCGCCGCCTCGACCCGCTCGCCGGTCGGCGTGGTGACCTCGACCTCTCCGTCGATCACGACGACCCGGGCGCGCTCGTGCACCTCGTGCTCCTGGAGCTCCTCGCCGGCCGGGAGGCTCAGCAGCACGGTCCGCGCGTCGTCGGCCGAGGCGAGGATCTCCGGCTGGTGCGGCTCGGCCGCGAGCGCCTTCAGATTCCAGCTCTGCATCGGCCTGTTGTACCAGGACGGCGACGGGCGGGCGGCGTGCTACCCGAGGCGGTCGAGCAAATGGTCGACGAAGGCAGTTTGAGCCGCGAGGAGCTTGCGCCGCGCCGCAGCGGGCTCGAACCACTCGGCGCGGTCGACCTCCGGGAACTCGCGCTGGACGCCGGAGCGGGGCGGCCACTCCATCGTGAAGGTGTCGCTGCGCAGCGCCGCGGGGTCGAAGTCGGCCTCGGCCGCCCAGGCGCGGACCAGCTTGCCGCCCTTCTGGCGCACCGAGCCCAGCTCGATCAGCGCCTCGGGGTCGATCGCCGGCGCCGCATCGCCCAGCTCCTCGCCCAGCTCACGCAGGGCGCAATCGCGCGGCTCCTCCCCGTCCCAGGGCTCCCCCTTCGGAATCGACCAGGCGCCCAGGTCCCGCTTCTCCCAGAACGGCCCGCCCGGGTGGACGAGCAGCAACTCGGGCCCGGACGCGGCAAGGCGGTGGAGGAGGATGCCGGCGCTCTGCTTGGCGGCCACGGCGCCGCGGCTCAGGCGACGGCCCGCAGCCGGCTCTTGGCGCGCTGGGCGATCGCCTCGCCCCAGAGCGAGTCGTCGATCCGCACGGGCACGGTGCTCGCCAGGAAGTCGCCGAGGACAGCGGCCAGGCCGTCGGGGTCTTCCAGATGGGGGAAGTGAGCGGCGCGGGGCAGCTTCTCGTAGCGGCAGTGGGGGATCGCCTCGCCGGCTTCGCGGCCGTGCGCGGCGGGGATCGTTTGGTCACGCTCTCCCCAGACGATCAGGGTCGGCATCTCACCGAGCAGGTAGAGGCGGTCGCGGGCGCTGACGTGCTGGCCGTGCATGTCGATCACCGAGCGCAGCGTCTGCAGGAAGGCGCGTCGCGAGCCGGGCTCTCCCAGCGGCCCCAGCGCCCGGGCGACCGCCTCCAGGTAGACGCCCTTCGAGCTGCCGCGACTGCGAAGCCGCCCGCCCGCCCGGCCGATCGCCCGGACCAGCCGCGGGTTGGCGGCGAGGCGCAGCAGCGGCGCCGCACCGGGCAGCGCCGCGCCGCGGAGCAGCAAGCTCACCTCCTGCCCGAGGCCGCCACTTGAGACGAGCACGAGGCGCTCGGTGCGCTGCGGGAACTGGTAGAAGAACTGCATCGCCACGCCGCCGCCGAGCGAGTGGCCGACGATCGTCGCCCGCTCGACCCCGATCGTCGCCAGCAGGTCGCGGATCGTCGCCGCGTGGGCGCCGAGCGAGTAGTCGCCGCGCGGAGTCGCCGAGTCTCCGTGGCCGATCAGATCGGGCGCCACCACGCGGTGCGAGCCCGCGAGCCGCAGCGCCACCTCCTTCCAGTGCCGCGACGAATTGATCATCCCGTGGATCAGGACCACGGTCGGCCCGCTTCCGGCCACCCGGTAGATGGCGCGGTGCCCGTGCAGGTCGACCTCGTGCGCCTCGAACTCGGTTGGAGCGGCCATGAACTTGGCACTACTATCAGGCGAGTCTCATACTCCGTTTAAAGAGGTCTCCTACCGTGCTGAGACAAACCGCCCCGAGAGGACGCACTTGACGTTCTTGCGACGCATCTCCACCCGCCGGCTATTCGCCCTCGCCGCCACCCTCGCGGCGGTCGCCACCGGCACCACCGCGATCGCGATCGCCGCCACCGGTGGCGGTCCGACCCCGCCGCCGAAGCCGCTCGACGAAGCGGTCCACGACGCGCTGACCGCGCCGGCGCCCGAAGGCGTCAGCGCTCGCGTCCACTTCACCGACAACCTGATCGGCGAATCGGTCCTCGAAGGGTCCGACCCGCTGCTCGGTGGCGCCTCGGGCAGGCTCTGGGTCTCGGCCGACGGTCGCCTGCGACTCGAGCTTCAGGCCGACGTCTCGAAGGGCAGTGCCGGTGACTTCGAGGTGCTGGTCGAAGGCAACCGCTTCACGCTCTACGACCCCGGCACGGAAACCGTGTACCGGGGGACGCTGCCGCAACACGGCGCCGGCGACGAAGCCGGGAAGGACGAACCGCCCTCGCTCGCCCAGGTCCGGGCGGCGATCGGAGAAACGACCGAACACGCGACGCTGAGCGGGGCCGTTCCCTCCGATGTCGCCGGCCGCGCCGCCTACACCGTGCGCATCGCTCCGAAGGCGGACGGCGGCCTGGTCGGCGGCGCCGAGCTCGCCTGGGACGCCGCCAACGGCTTGCCGCTGCGGGCCGCCGTCTACGCACGCGGCGACAGCTCGCCGGTGCTGGAGCTGAGCGCGACCGAAGTCTCCTTCGGCGCGGTCCCCGACTCGGTCTTCGAAGTGTCGCCGCCACCCGGCGCGAAGGTCGTCGACCTCAACCCGCCCGAAGGCGGCGACTCCGCCCCCGTGAAGGGGCTGGACGCGGTCCAGGCCCAGACCTCCTTCCAGCTCAGCGCCCCGCCCAACCTGGCAGGCATGGCGCGCAACGAGGTGCGGCTGGTGTCGAGCGGCAGCGACTCCGGCGCGCTGATCACCTACGGCAAGGGACTCGGGGGCATCGCCGTGCTCGAGCTGCCCGCCAAGCAGGAAGCCGGCTCCGGGGGTTCCGACCAGGGGGGCCTGCAGCTCCCGAGCGTCACGATCGACGGCGCGACCAAGGGCAGGGAGCTGCAAACGCCGCTGGGCACCCTCCTGCGCTTCCAGCGCCCGAGCGTGGACTACACGGTGGTGGGCTCGGTCACGCCCGCCGTCGCCCGGGAAGCCGCGCAGGGCCTCTAGCAGGCATGCGCGGCGCGGCGCCGATCGAGGTCCGCGGCCTGGTCAAGCGCTACGGCGAGGTCCGTGCTGTCGACCACGTCGACCTGACGGTCGAGCGCGGAGACGTCTTCGGCTACTTGGGGCCCAACGGCGCCGGCAAGACGACCTCCCTGCGGATGATGCTGGGCCTGGTCCGGCCGGACGAGGGCTCGGTGCGGTTGTTCGACCGCGATCCCCAGCTCGGAATCGCGGCGCTGGAGGGCGTTGCCGGCTTCGTCGAGGCGCCGGCCTTCTACCCCTACCTGAGCGCTCGCGAGAACCTGCGGCTCTGCGCCGCCCTCGACGGCGGCGATGCGGCAGACCGGATCGAGGAGGTGCTCGACGTCGTCGAGCTGAGCGGGCGGGCACGCGACAAGGTCGGGGGCTACTCGCACGGGATGCGCCAGCGGCTGGGAATCGCCTCGGCGCTGCTGCGTCGCCCGCGACTGCTGCTGCTCGACGAGCCGGCGACCGGACTCGACCCGGGCGGGATGCGCGACATGCGCGAGCTGATCCGCGACCTCGCCGCGCGGGGAATCACGGTGCTGCTCTCCAGCCACCTGCTTGGCGAGGTCGAAGAGCTCTGCAACCGCGTGGCGATCGTCCGCTCCGGCCGGGTCGTCTACGAGGGCTCGCTGGCCGAGCTGCGCGACCGCGCCGGGGTCACCTATCTGCTGCGGACGGGCGATGACTCCCTGGCGATCGGGGTGTGCGCGGCCCAGACCGGGATCGAAGAGGTGCGCGAGGCGCCGCAGGGAGGTCTCCTCTTCAGGGCCGCCGGGAAGAGGGCGGTGGGCGAGCTCTCGCTCGCCTTGGCCGAGTCGGGCGCACCGCCGCTCGAGCTGAGCCCACGCCAGGCAAGCCTCGAGGACCTCTTCTTCCAGCTCACCGAGGGCGACGATGCCGCCGCGGGTGCCGCCCGCATGGCCGCCGCGGCGGAGGAGCTGGCCTGATGCCGGGATTGCCGACCGTGTACCGCTGGGAGCTGCGCAAGCTGCGCGCGCAGAAGCGCACCTACCTCGGCCTCGGCGCGGCCGCGGCGGTCCCGGCCATCTTCGTCACCGCGCTCGCGATCCGAAACGGCGAACCGCGCGACGTCGCCTTCGGACGCTACGTGCACGACACCGGCCTGGCCATCCCGCTGGTCCTGCTGCTGTTCGGCTCGGTCTGGCTGTTCCCGCTGATCACCGCGCTGGTCGCCGGAGACATCGTCGCCTCCGAGGACCGCGACCGCACGCTGAAGACGATCCTCACCCGGTCGGTCGAGCGCCAGCGCCTGTTCGCCGCGAAGGCGCTGGCGGCCGTCACCTACGCAACCGCCGCGATCGCCCTGAGCGGCGCCGTCGCCCTCGCCGCCGGGATCCTCGCCTCCGGCTTCAACCCGATCGTGACGCTCTCCGGCACCGAGGTCTCCGCCTCGCACGGCCTCGCCCTGGTCGGCGCCAGCCTGCTCGTCTACCTGCTTCCGATCCTCGCCGTCGCCTGCATCGGCCTGCTGCTCTCGACCGTCTTCCAAAACAGCGCCGCGGCGATCGTCGGCACCCTGATGTTCTCGCTGCTGCTCCAGCTGATCGGCATCCTGCCCGGGCTCGGTGGCCTGCATCCCTACCTCCTCAGCACCCAGTTCCAGGCCTGGCAGGGCTTCCTCCGTGTCCCCGTCGACTGGGCGCCGGTCCTTCGCGCGCTCTGGGTCTGCGCCCTCTACGCGTTGCCCTCGCTGCTCGTCGCCACGGTCGTCTTCCTGCGCCGTGACGTCGCCGGCGAGTAGGCATCGCCGACCGCATCAGGTGACCACGCCCGCGGCCGCGGCCGCCAGTGCCGCCGCGGCGGGACGGCTGCGGTATCCCAGCTCCCGTCGCGCCTTCGCGTCGTCGAAGAGCATCGGTCGGCGGGCCAGCCGCACCTCGTCGAGGACGAGCAGCGAGGACTCGCGGCCGATCGCGGCGAGCGCCGCCGTCGAGGCGCCCGCGGCGAGGTAGGCGACCCGCCAGGGGACCGCGATCCGCGGCGGCCGCCTGCCGGCGGCACGGGCGACGATCGCGAAGACCTCCCTCATCGAGAGGTTCTCGCCGCCCAGCAGGTAGCGGTGGCCGCTCCGGCCCCGCTCGAAGGCGCTCCTGTGGCCGGCCGCCACGTCCTCGACGGCGACGACGTTGAGGGCGCCGCCGGCGAGGTAGGCGCGGATCCGCCCCCGGGCGACGTCGGAGACCATCTTCCCGGTCGGGGTCGGGCGCCGGTCCCCCGGGCCGACCGGCGTGGTCGGGTTGACGACGACGACGTCGAGCCCCTCCCGTGCCGCGCGCAGGGCGAGGCGCTCGCCCTCGAGCTTGGTTCGCTTGTAGGGGACCGCCAGCTCCCGCCGCGGGGCCGTGTCGTCCTCGGTCGCCACGCGGCCCGCCACCGGCCCGCAGGTCGCCGACGAGCTGGTGTGGACGACGCGGCGGCGGAGCGGTCCCCGCGCCGCCAGCTCCAGCACCAGTCGCGTCCCCCCCACGTTGATCGCCTCCATCGCGCTCGCCTCCGCAGCTGCGTAGCTGTAGAGCGCCGCCAGGTGAAAGACGGCGTCGCAGTCCTGCATCGCCCGCGCCAGCGCCCCGGCGTCGAGCAGGTCTCCGACCGCCGCCTCGGCGCCGCGGGGCAGCCGCTCGGGCGGCTGCCGGTCGAATGCGCGCACCTCGGCGCCCCCGGCCGCCAGCGCCGCGGCCACGTGGCCGCCGATGAAGCCGGCAGCCCCGGTGACCAGCGCCCTCATGAAGCGCCGCGCAGCCGCGCAGCCGCCGCGCCGCGGGCCAGCCGCCACCCGGTGCGGGCGGCCGCGGACGGCGTTCGTTCCGCCGCCCGGACCACCCTCTCCAGCGCGGCCGCGAAGCGTCGCAGCTCCTCCTCGGAGACGACCAGCGCCGGCAGCGCCTTGATCACGTTCATGCGATGGCCCGCCACCTGGCAGAAGACGCGGTGCTGGTGGAAGAGGGGAACGGTGACGAGCTGCGCGCCCAGCCCAGGCTGGGCGCGCTCGGCCATCCTCCAGGTCGCGTGCGACGCGAAGCCGCCGGGAGGACCGAGCTCGATCGCCCACATCAGGCCGAGGCCGCGAACATCGCGGACGATCTCGTAGCGGTCGACCAGCGGGGCGGTCAGCTCGAGCAGCAGCCGGCCGAGCCGCTCCGCCCGTTCGGCCAGCCTCTCCCGCTCGAGCACGCGCAGCGTGGCGAGCCCCGCCGCCGCGGCCAGGTCGTTGCCGCCGAAGGTCGAGCTGTGACGCACGCCCCGCTCCATGCTGTCGAAGACCTCGTCCATCACCGCCCTAGAGACGAGAACCGCCCCGACCGGGACCATTCCGCCCGACAGCGCCTTCGCGAGGCAGACCATGTCCGGCTCGAGCCCCCAGTGCTCGAGCGCCAGGAAGCGGCCGGTCCGCCCCAGCCCGGTCTGCACCTCGTCGACCACGAACAGGGCGCCGGCCTCGCGGCAGAGCCCCTGCGCGGCCTCGAGATAGCCGGGGGGCGGCAGGTTGACGCCCTTGCCCTGGATCGGCTCGACCACGAAGGCGGCAACGTCGCCCGCCGCCAGCTCGCGGGCGAGAGCCTGGGGATCGCCGAACGGCACCGCATCGCAGCCGGGCAACAGCGGCTCGAAACCCTCGCGGAACTCCTCGTTGCCGTTCAGCGAGAGCGCCCCCATGGTGAGTCCGTGGAAGGAGTGGCTGGCGTGCAGGACGCGCGACCGCCCGGAGGCGGCGCGGGCGAGCTTGATCGCCGCCTCGACCGCCTCGGTGCCGCTGTTGGCGGGGACCATCGCGTCGACGCTGTCCGGGGCGCGGGCGAGCAGCTCCTCTGCCAGCAAGCCGCTCAGCAGGGTCACCCCGAGCTGCGGCATGTTGGGGGTGCGGACGGCGAGGACTTCGTCGATCGCAGCCGCAACCGCGGGGTGGTTTCGGCCCACCGCGAAGACCCCGTGGCCACCGACCAGATCGAGGTAGCGCTCGCCGCGATCGTCGATCAGGTGCTCGCCCTCGCCGCCGACCCAGCGGCGGTCGAAGCCCAGGGTGCGGACGATGCGGCCCAGCTGCGGATTGAGGTGACGGTCATTGAGCGCCATCTCCTCGCCGGCGCGCTCGGCAAGCAGCTCGCGGACTTTGAGCTGGCCGCTGCCCATGCGCGTCAGCGTAGCTCCACCGACTCCCGCCCGAGGCGGAATCGGATGGCCGCCGCGCGTCAGCGCCCGGCGCGCCCGACCAGGAGCAGCGATCGACGCATGTGCTTAGTCGCCCCTGCGGAAGGCCTGACCCAGACGTTGAGCACGGTCTTGAGCCGGCCGGCCCGCGTCAGCGCTCTCCTGCCCGCTCGAGTCAGGCGCAGGACGAGCCGCCGAACCCGCGAAGTGCGCTTCACGAACATCCGCGCGAGCACCCTGTGACCGCGCTTCGCCACCGCCCTGACGCGTCCGCACGGGCCCGAGCAGCGGACGCTGCCGACCCTCACGGTGCGCCCCTTGACCTTCGCGCTCCGGTTCAGACGGAGGCGCGCCGGGGCCTGGGCTTGGGACGCCGCGCCGCAGCTCGGGTTGCCGCTGGCCTGCGGCTGGGCATTCCCGGAGTCGGGCAGGATCGTCAGCCGCAGGGTCTTCACCGCGCCTCCGCTGACCTGCTGGCTGAGTCCGACGGTGACCTTCTTCGAGGCGTCGCTGTAGGGGTTGCCGTATGAGTCGGTGTATTGGTTGATCACCGCCGCGTACTGCTCGCAGGTGGGGAACGGCGAGGGGCCGGTCCGCGCATCGCCGAAGGCGGGCTTGTTGAAGCCGTTCGGACACCAGCTCCCCTGCGCGGTCGTTATCGGGTTTGAGCAGAACGAGAGCGCGTCATTGCCGTACTTGCCGCCCCAGAGACCGGTGCTGAAGCCGGCGAGGAGATCGCGGCGGATCGCCCCTTCGAGGTTGTTGGGGGTATGGGCGCCGGTGTAGATGTCTTCGATCAGCCCGCCGCCCCCGAGCGCGATCGTCGGCGGCGCCGCACCGGGCGGGTTGCTTGTGCCCGAGAGCGCGATCGATCCGTCGGCGGCGAACGTCCCCGAGTACTTGCTCGTCGTGAACGGTGCGCCGAAGAAGGCGGTGTGGAGGACGACCGTCTTGCCGCTCATCGAGCGCACGTAGTCGCTCAGGTCCGGGTAGGCGTCCGAGTGCAGCGGCGAGATGACCCGGAGGACGTTCCCCCCGCTGTCCTTGACGGTCGCCTGCGGGCCGCCGGGGATCTGCTGCAAGGCCGCGAACACGGTATCCGAGTTGGCGTCGCCGACCGTTTCGAGGTGTTCGGAGGAGACGCCGTAGGTGTCGAGGCGCATCCCGATCCCGAACTGGTCCACGGCGGTCAGGTTCGCGACGTCGGAGGACGCCGGCGTGACGGTCAGCTCGGCCCAGTCGAACCGGATCGGAGAATTGAAGGGGACGCTCTCCTTCACGCCCGCTCCATAGGAGATGTAGATGCGGCCCGAGATCAGCTTTTCGATCGTCAGGGCCTGACCGGGGATTTCGCTCAGCTTCTTCGGTGTGTCGTTTGCCATCCCGGTGACGTCGTAGTTGCCCGGCTGACCGACGACCGTGACGTAGACGTCTTCGGGCCCCCGGCTGCCCTGGTCGACGATCCGCAGTTCGAGCGCCGACGCCCCCACCGGGAACAGCATCGCCGCCGCGGCGACCGCGGCGACCGCGGAGACGGCCGCGGCAGCGAGCCGGGCGCGATCGGCGAGCGAGACGGAACGCATCGCCGACCTATCGGCACCGGACGCGCACCGCTTGAGTGGGAGGGCCCCAATCTCGCGCTGGCGCGACCCCGCCGCAGCTCTGCCAGCCGTCTTCGTGGTACATCACCGGCGAGGTGCGCTTCACGCCGCTTCTGGCGCCGGTGTGGTCCAGCAGGAGGATCCGCGCCGCCCTTGTTGGCGAACTCCGAGCTTGAGGCAGTGAGCCTTCCGAGCAGGGTCATATCGCTCCGCAATCTATGCATCGTAGGCAGTCTCTTCGCGCTAGCCTTGGATCTCCGGAAACGCTGAAAGGAGGGTCGCCCTGCCAGCCCCCGTCAACGAGCAGGAGCTCGACGCCAAGGTCAAGGAGATGTACCGCCTGGTCGCCGAGCAGCCCGATGCCGAGTACCACTTCGAGATGGGCCGCGGGCTCGCCGAGCGTCTCGGCTACCCGGGCGAGGTTCTCGACCTCCTTCCGACCGAAGCGATCGAGTCCTTCGCCGGTGTCGGCTACTTCTTCGACCTCGCCGGCCTCAGGGAGGGGGAGAGCGTCGTCGACCTGGGAAGCGGCTCCGGAATGGACGACTTCTTCGCGGCCACGCAGGTCGGCGCGAGCGGCAGCGTGCTCGGCATCGACTTCACGACTGCCCAGCTCGACAAGGCGCGGCGACTAGCCCTCGATAACGGCTTTGAGCAGGCCGAGTTCCGCGAGGGACGGATCGAGCAGCTGCCGCTCGACAGCGAAAGCCGCGACTGCGCGATCTCCAACGGCGTCATCAACCTGGCTCCGGAGAAGGACCCGGTCTTCGCCGAAGCCGCCCGGGTCCTGCGGCCGGGGGGACGGCTGGCGATCGCCGACATCGTCACCGAGCAGCAGCTGAAGGACTCGATCGTCTGCGACGCCGACCTCTGGGCGTCCTGCATCGGCGGCGCCTCACAGCAGGATGTCTACCGTGCGGCGATCGAGTCGGCCGGCCTGCGGGTCGAGGAGTTTCGCGAGAACCCCTACGAGTTCATCTCCGAGCAGGCCATGAACGCCAGCGCGAAATACGGCGTCAAGAGCATCTCGGTCCTAGCCACCAAGCCGGCCTGAGGCCAGCTTCGAGATGACCGGCTACTGGATCGCCATCGGCGCGCTCGCGCTCCTGCTCGTCGCGCTGATCGCCGGCGCGTTCGTGGCGCTGGCGATGGGCCGGCTCCACCTCGACCTCGGCTGGGGTCGCAGCAGGCACCCGGTCGCGCTGGAGCCGCTGCGGATCGAGGCCCCGCGCGAGCTCGTCTACGAGGTCCTCAGCGCCCCCTACTTGGGACGGGCGCGCAGCGAGTCGGTCGAGGTCCTCGCCGGCGGCGAGTCCCTCGTCGTCGCCGCGCACCTCACCAAGGTTCATTTCTACGAAGCCCGCACGGTCGAGGCGGTCGAGCTCGCGCCCCCGTCGAAGATGCGCTTCCGCCACCTCACCGGCCCGGTTCCGGAGGCGACCGAGGAGTTCCGGCTCGAGGCGACCGACGGAGCGACCGTTGTGCACTACGACGGCGAGCTCGGCATCGACTACTTCCTGCTCGGCCGGCTCGCCGCGCGCCACTGGGTGGTTCCGCAGTGGAACCGAGCCGTCGCAGCGCACCTGGAGGAGGTCAGGCGGATCGCCGAGCAGCGGGCCGCGCAAGTCGAAGCCAGGTCGCGCGCCTCAGGCCCGGGCGACGGCCGCTGAACGGCGATTCGTCCGTATCACCCGGCCGAGCCAGCTGAGAGTGGCGTTGCCTCAACGCCGAATATGTCCCATTCGTCGGCGACGCCCTTGAGCCGGTGGCTGCCCCCAGGCCGAAAGTCGATTTCCGAGCCGACGGCCAGGTCGCGCACCGTCCGCGACGCGAGCACCTCGCCGGGCCCGGCGAGCGCGGCGATCCGCGCCGCGACGTGGACGGCGATGCCGCCGACGTCGTCGCCCATCAGCTCGACCTCGCCGGTGTGGAGCCCGGCTCGGATCTCGACCCCGAGGGCCGGCGTGTCGTCGGCGATCTGTCGTGCGCACTCGACCGCACGCGTCGGGCCGTCGAAAGTGGCGAGGAATCCGTCCCCGGTGGTCTTGATCTCCCGCCCGTCGAAGCGCGCCAGGCGCTCCCGCACGAGTGCCTGGTGATCCTCGAGCAGCTCGCGCCAGCGGCGGTCGCCGAGCTCCTCCGCGCGCCTGGTCGAGTCGACGATGTCGGTGAAGAGGACGGTGGCGAGGACGCGCTGCGGCGAGGGCACGGGCCGGACGCCGGTGAGGAACTCCTCGATCTCGTCCATTCCGTCACTGCCGCCCTCGCCGACCCAGGGGAAGTGGTCGACGCCGTCTAGCTCGAGGTAGGTGCTGTGCTCGATCTGCTCCGCAAGCCAGCGGCCGGCCCTGTAGTTGACCGCGTGGTCGCTGCGCCGGTGGATGACCAGGGTCGGCGTCTGAATCAGCGGCAGCGTCTCGCGGACGTCGGTGTCGAGGAACATCTCGAGCAGCCGCGCGAGGCGCATCGGGCTCGCCGACTGGCGCTCGAATCGCCCCTGCATCTCGCGCGCCCGGGGATCGTCGGCGAGGCTCGGAGAGAAGACGTCGAGCGTCGCGCCCTGGCCCCAGAGCGGCAGCATCAGCTCCTTCTCAGCTTCGAGCACGGCTTCGCGGGGAGGGGCCCAGGGATAGTCCTCCGCCCAGGTCGAGCGCGCCATCGCGCCCCAGAGGATCAGCGCCGATGTGCGCTCGGGATGCGCCGCGGCGAAGAGCATGCACATCATCGCCCCCTCCGACATCCCGAAGAGCGCCGCCCGCTTGGAGCCGGCGGCATCCATCACGGCGCGCACGTCGTCCATCCGTTCCTCGAGCGTAGGCGTCGAGTCGACCGGATCGGAGAGTCCCACGCCCCGCCGGTCGAAGGGGATCACCCGGGCGAAGCTCCCGAGCCGGCGCATAAAGCGCTTCATCGTCGGCACCTCCCAGAGCATGTCCAGGTGGGAGACGAAAGGGAAGGCGACGACCAGGTCGAGGTCGCCTTCGCCGTAGACCTGGTAGGCGATGCCAAGGTCGCCGCTGCGCGCGTATCTGGTTTCCGGCTTCATCGGGCGTCACATTACGCCGCCCGGGGCGTTTGACCGGACTGAGCTTGGAGCCGCCGTTAGCCAACCGCCCGCGCAACGGCGACGACGATCAGCACGAGCGCGACCGCTCCCAGCCCCCTGCGAAAGCCGTTGACGCCGTTCGCCGCCTCCTCGTAGGCCCAAATCGTCAAGGCGACGTAGAGGACCGCGCGAGCGACGTCGTTGACGGCGCTGGTCGCATCGCTGAGCAGCACTACCAGCAACGCAGCCAGCGCGACCCAGACGGGAGGGTTGGGAAATTGGCCGACGGTGTAACCGCGGATCTTCAGGTCGCGTTGCACTGCCCAAGCCTAAGAGGCGGAGAGGGCGAACGGGCTTCCCTCCGAGTCGCGGCAAACTGCCCAGCGCTCGCCGGGGTGGACGACCGAGCCACCCAGCTCGTGGACCCGCTCGAGCGCGGTGGCCATGTCGTCGACCGTGAAGTAGGGAAGCGAGCCGGTGTCGCCGGGGCCCGTGCCGCGCTCGTGCACGCCGAGGCGCAGGCCGCCCCTCTCGGCCTCCCAGCCCTCCCCGGCGTCGGCCGCCCGAGGCGACAGCTCAACGCCGAGCAGTCCGCGCCAGAAGCGCAGGGCACGATCGGGGTCGTCGGCGGGAAACTCGATCAGCGGCGTCGGCATCGTGGCTCAGCCCGCGGCTCGAAGGAAAGCGGGTACCAGAGTTGGTACCAGGCCACCAGGATGCGCGTCGAGCAGTCCCCTGCTCCATCCGCGCGGGCTTCGAGCACGACTGGCGGAGGAGACAACGAAGACGAGCAGGGCGATCAAGCTCGGCGTGCGCGCTAGGGAAGCGACCGAAGCACTGGCTTCAGCCGCACCAACGTCCGGCCTATACCTCGCAGACGGGGATGGTCGACCTACACCTGCCGCCGTTCGCGGTCGCGGCTGAGCCGGTCGGGCGCGACCACCTCATCCGCAGGCGCGCCGAGGACGCGGTCGAGGAACTGGTTCGCGAACACGCGGCCCGGGTCGATCTTCTCGCGCAGGGCGACGAAGCGATCGGCCATGGGGTACAGCGAGCCGATCTCGGGAGCGCGGTGATCGAGCTCCTTGCCCCAGTGCGGGCGGGCGCCGAGGGGCCGCATCTCGCGCCAGAACTCATCGAAGTACGCGCGCCGATGCCCGCGTAGGCCGGTGTAGGCGCCAAGTTGAACGACGTCTCCCCCAAACGCAGGGCTCATCCAGCCCCCGTCGCCCCTGACGTACCGCAACTCGACGGGGAAGTTCACGCGCAATCCGACCCGGTCGATGAGCTTCACCGTCCGCTCGAATGCCTCCCCGCCGGCGGCGAGCGGGACCGCCGCCTCGGTCTCGTAATGAGGGCCCGGGTCGACGGTGGTCAGCATCAGCCAGCTCGGTCCGACCCGTCGCGGCTTCGCGAGCGTCCGGGCAAGGACCTTGTTGCAAAGCGGGACAGCTCCGGGGCGGCGGCGCTGCACGGCGATCAGCGGGGGAAGCAGACCACGGTGCACGAGCCAGTTCTCGACGAACCGCTCGGTGGCCGGCGAGGGCCGACGCGTCATCGGCTCGGTGGTCCGTTCGTAGCGAATCACCAGCGCATTCGGCGTGTGCGGGACCCACCACACCTTCACGTACTCGGCGCTGCGGCCGATCTCCTCGACGCAGGCAGCGATGCGCTCCACCCCTACCTGCTCGGTCGTCTCAGCCAGGCTGAACGCGGGGACGGTCCGCAGCGCCACCTCGGTGATCGCGCCGAGCGCCCCGAGATGCACCCGAAACGCGTCGAGGCGCTCGTCGCCCGCGTCGATCGCCAATGTCGACCCGTCTCCGGTGATCGCGCGCGCCGCGAGGACGAGGCTGGAGAGGTTGCCGTGCACGAGACTGGAGCCGTGGGTACCGGTGCCGATGACGCCGGCGACCGACTGCTGTGAGATCGATCCGAGGATCGGGAGCGCGCGCCCGTGCTCGGCCAGGGCAAGGTTGAGATCACGCAGACGGGTCCCGGCCTTCACCCGGATGCACCCTTCGTCGTACGCGACCACACCGCTCAGACGGTCCAAGGTGACTGCGACATCCTCAGGGGCGGCGATTTCGCTAAACGAATGGCCCGCGCCGACCACACGGATACGACCTCCCGACTCCGCCGTCTTCGCGACGCATGCACCAAGCTCCACCTCGCTCAGCGGCGCCAGCCACCTTGTCGGCGCCGTCCTGACCGTCCTCGCGAAGTTGACGAAATCGCCCCGGGGGTCGCGCGGTGACCGCAGCCCGGGTACCGCCCGCTCCAAGATTGAGCGCCGCCCCGAATCCGAGTTACTGGGCACTTGCATTGCGCAGGGCATCGATAGGCCGGCCCGCACCGCCGGGAACCTCCTTAAGCACGGGGACTGGTCTGGTCAAGTCTGCTCCTTTTGCGGCTCCGACGCAAGGGCGCTCTCTGCGCCGATCACCAGCGGCGGCAGCGTCGGGAGCTGGTTAAACCCGACGCTTGACAAAGGTCCAACGGGCACCGCTCGACCGTGGCCATGTGCGGATGCACGCTTAAGCCGCCCGGCCGCTGCGATGGCGGCGGCCGGACGTTTACGTCTGGTTGCGGCTGCCTACGTTGCGGCCGTCTCCGGGTCTGGCCTGACGACAATCGTGTCGGCAACCGATATGACCTCGTCGACAGGCAGATCGGCTCGCTGGGCGTGCTCGCGGATGGCATCCTCGTCGACAGCCTGATAGATGCAAACCGTGCCCACGGAACCGTCCTCCTCCTGGAGCGCATAGCTGCGGATCCAGCGCACCCGGTCAGCCATTTCTTGATCGCCAACCTGGCTCGAGCGCTCACCCGCCTCCTTGAGATCCTCGGGAGACCGCCAACCTCGCCGCCGCAGAATCGCATAGGTGTTCATGGGCTCTCCTTCCGTGCGGGTGCCTTTCACAGCACCGTAGCGCGGTTCGGAGCGAGTCGTCTCCCACGGCCAGCGTAGTCGCCGTCTCTGTCCTTCCGGGCCGTCAACCGATCCAAAGGGGCGGAAGTTGAAAGTCCGGGCTAAACCCGACGTTTAACAAAGGTCAGACTGTGGCCGCGACCCTAAGCGAGGGTGGCCGCAAGCCCGCCAGCGAGGCTCGGCACGGGCGGGTTACGACCAGAACTCGTCCCAGGCGTAGAGGTCGTAATAGTGCTCCCGACCGTCAATCAGACGGCCGTCCTTGAGTTCGAAGACGATGCAGCAGTCAACGTCCAGGTGCTTGCCCTCTCGCTCCGCACTGTTGTGATGAAAGCCGACCACGCGGCCCTCGTCATCTTCAAATAGGTGCCGCAATTCGGCCTGGAAGGTCCCTCCCGTGTCGCCCCCATACCGACCGAATTGGGTAAAGCACGCCTCGCGGCCCTCGTAGTCGCCGGCGATGGGGCTTCGCCCCGGCGTGTCCTTCTCGCTATTTCCGAAGCAGAGCTACGACGATACATTCGCGGCGCTTTTCCGTGCGATAGATCCCCCGCCACCTCAGGCCCGTCGCAGCGTGACCGGCACAATCGCAGCGGGGCTAGGGCTCCGCTGTGAAGGGCGGCAGAGCGCCCTCACCTGGGGTCGATCGACATGTCGATCCGCAGCGGCGGCAGCACCGGGAGCTGCGGCCGATGCGGATCGCCAGCTCAAGACCCTGTTCGCTACGCAATCCGGCCGCGTAGGCGGTAATGCCCTCCCCCAGCGACGCGCCAGCTCCGGCGCTCCGCGCCGGTCAGCTCTCGACCGGGGTGTCCGGCAGGCTCCCCCACTCGGACCATGAGCCGTAGTAGACGGCGACCCTCCGGTATCCCAGTTGCTCCTTCAGCGCGAACGCGACCAGGCTAGCCCGGTTCCCGATGGTGCAGTAGGTGACCACCCTCTGGCCGGGCCCCAAACCCAGGTCCTCACAGGCCCGCAGCAGTTCCTCGCCGTCCGCCAAAGAGCAGTCCTCGCGCCGTGCCAAGTCGACGGGAACGTGAACGGCGCCCGGGATGTGGCCCGGGCGCCCGGCCCCCTCGGTGGCACCAGAGGGCCAAAACCGCTCGCCGTTGAACTCCTCCTTCGAGCGCACGTCCAAAATCACCGTCCCCCGATCCCCGATCATCTCCTGCACCTCCTGCCGCCAGACCATCAGCTCAGGCTTCTCGCCCAGGCGCTCATAGGAGGACGATTCCGGCTCCGGGGCCTCGGTGCTCCAGGAGTAGCCGGCGCTTTCCCACCTCTCGCGCGGGCCGTCCATCAACCGGATCCGCTCGTGGCCATGGCGGTCCATCAGCCAGAAGCCGAGATACGGGGCATAGCCGTAGAAGACGACGGTGCTCTCAGGCGTTATCCCCGATCTCGACAGAACCGCGTCGAACTCATCCGGATCGATCGGCGTGTAGTCGGGATGGCGCAGATCCCGGTAGGCGTCCCAGAGGACCGCGCCAGGGATGTGTCCCTCGTCGTAGGCGCCGGCGCTCACATCCACCTCCACCACCCGCACCGCCGGATCGTCGAGGTGTCCGGCAATCCAGTTCGGATCGACCTGTACGCCCGGCTTCATCGGTTTCAATATCTCACACCGAGCCGCTCCCACTCTGCGCGAAAATCGGTGCCCTCGAAGTCGGATGCAAAGCTCGCGGCAGATCTGCCGCGAGCGCTCAAGCGCCTCTAGCGTCGCTCTCCAGCTGATCGCCCGGTCCGCCATGCCGATGCTCTCGCGAATCAATCCGGAACGCCTGAGTAGACTTGGGCCTCTCCGCCTACAGCCGCAGGATCCGGCGGAGCGTGGCGGCCTGCGCGTGGGTCAGTCGTTTCGCCTCGCCCCACAGCCGCGGCGCGAGGCTGCGGGCCGGGTCGTGGGCACGTTCGGCCTGCAGGTCGCGGATGCCTCGCCGTACTGCGGCTTGCACCGCGTCGCGCAGCGCATTCGCGGCGCTCGTATCCTCCCAGGAGGAACCGAACGGGCGATTGCGAATGGGCACCGGCGTCATCTCGGCTCGTGCCAGTCTAGCCGTGCGGTTGCGAATCAGGGGCCCGATTCGCCTCGCCACGACGCCCGTCGCATCCGCGGGATCGTCCGCTCTGGAGTACGCTTTTGGCCACCACCCAGAGTCCGGGCGGATTGACCATGGAAGAGCGAGAGCAGGCGCAGACGGGTTCGGACCAGGGGGCAGGGAATCAGCCCCCGGACGGCGGGCTCCGCGACCGAGCAGGCGTGAGCGTCATCTGGAAGGGGCCTTTCTACTCGGGCGGGCAAATCGACGCCACCCTGGAGCTTCACGGCGAGCGCCTGAGTGTCGCGGTCGAGCCGCAGGAGCTCGGCCCCTTCAAGCGCGGGGCCGTGAAGCGTCTTTTCGGCGAAGCTGCCCCCGATGAGCTCAAGGCCGGTCGCCCGGTTGAGCTCGAATTCGAAGTTGCCGAAGCGAAGATCTCGTTTCCGCGCAAGTCGGGGATCCTGTTCGAGCTGCCACGCAAGCCGAAGTTTGGGGCGAGCTTCTTTCAGTGGTCCGATCAGGCCGAGTCCGGCTTACCGACCGCTGCCACAATAGAGGCGGGCAAGGCCGTCTTCGGCAAGGGTGGTCGCAGGGCCCGTGAGACGCGCGAGTTGTGGCGCGAGGCGCTCGAACGCGCCGGCGCCCGCGGTTAGGTGATCAATCACCCGCCGCCGAGGCGTACGAGAACGCGAAAGCCCTCCCCGCGCGCGGTCGACCACATCACCAGTCCTGAGGCTCGCTCGACCGCCTAGAGCGAGATCACGTGGGCCGCATCGGGGCTGACGCCGCCGTCGAGCACCTCCAAGTAGGCGTCCCGAAGCGCCTCGAAGCCCTCCCCGCGGAGGACGTTCAGCCACTCCCCGGTCCACTCGCAAAACGGCTGCCAGGCGCCGGCGACGCGGGCCTCGAGCTCGGCACGACCCCAGTCCTCGCTGCGCTTGGCGACCCGGTCGGGCGCGAAGAAGAGGCTGGGCTCTGGGCCCGGCAGCTCCCCGCCGCCGCCGAACTGCCGCCAGTGCGTCAGCCCCACCGTCACGCTCTTCGCCAGCCGCTCGCCGTAGTGGGCGTGCACCGCGGCCCGGATCTCGGCATCGCCGGCGAAGTCGACGAAGCTCGCCGGCCCGGCCTCGAGCGAGTCGATCGCGTCGTAGGCGACGACCCGATCGTAGATCCCGAGCCCCCCGACGAAGCCGGTGCGCCCCGGCGATGTGAGTCCGACCAGCTCGACGCCTGCGCGTCGGTGCAGCAGGAAGGCCGCGGCGATCGCCGTCTTGCTCGATGCGCTCGAGATCACGATCGGCCCGCCCCCGGTCAGACCCTCCTCGGCGAGCTGGTCGTCGATCAGAAAGGAGGTGAAGAAGAGCGGGCGCAGCAGCATCTGCACCTCCTCCGTGTCGGCGCGATAGAAGGGGTCAGCGCCGGTGGCGAGGTAGCGGTGATAGGCGGCAGGCAGCGAGGCGCGGTGCGGCGAGCCATCGACGAACGCCGCCTCCCCGACCGCGACCGGCGTGACGAGGAGCTGTGAGGACGGCGGCAGGTACCCGTAGAGGCGGAGCCCCGGCTCGACACCCTCGGCCTCGCTGGCCTCGACCTCGGCGAAACCCCACATCGGAATGCGGCCCCAGCCCTCCTCCGCGGGGAAGAAGTCCCAGTAGGACATCGCCTCCCCCATGACGGCGTAGGTGATGTTGTTCGCGGTCAGCCCGAAGCTGTCGACGCGCAGCAGCGCCTGCCCGGGCCGGGGCGCCGGCAACGAGGACTCGGCGATGCGGCACTCGTGCAGGTCGTGGCGCCTGACGAGGAAGTCAGTCACTCGGGCGCCCGCCCTCCTCAGGCCGCCGCCGCTGCGGAGGGGCCAGGCTTGATGACGACCACCGGGATCGGCCGCTTCGTCTTCTGCTGGTAGGCGGTGTAGCGACCGGAGTTGTTCTCGTTGACGATCTTCCAGAGGCGCTGGTAGTCGGGGTCCGATGCCTCGACAACGCGGCAGGTTGCCTTCTGCCGCTCGCGGCCGATCTGGATCCCGACCGCCGGGTTCGCCTTCAGGTTGAACAGCCAGCCCGGATCCTCATCCGCCCCGCCCTTCGAGGCGACGACAAGGTAGTCGTCGCCGTCGCGGGCATAGACCAAGCCGTTCGTCCGCGTCTCGCCGGTGCGGCGCCCCTTCGTCCGCAGCAGCAGCGTCGGCACCCCGATCATCCGGTGCCCGATCCGCCCGTCGGTCGCCTTGTAGAGCTCCTCGTGAACGCGGAGGACGTAGCTCAGGAGACTCATCGCGAGATCAGCCTACCGGGACGCGCGGGAAAATCCAGGCAGCGACCCCCGGAAAGCGCCCTCGAGGGCCGAGCGCTCCCGCGCAACTTGCAGCTCTGCGGGCAGCTTCTATCCTGTAGGGGCAAGGGCGCCATGACCGGACTCCAAAGGGCAGGCTGAAAAAGGAGAGATACGGAAATGCGTAAAAAATTGCTCGTGGCGCTCGCACTGAGCGCGGTGTTCGCCCTAGGGGTCACGGCGGTCGCGACCGCGAAGTTCGACACCTTTCGGACGGGCAACCTGATCATGAAAGTTGACGCCGGGGTGAAGCCGAAGGCGCTCCCGAAGAACAAGCGGGCGCCGATCACGCTGTTCATCAAGGCCCAGTCCTCGACCTCAGACGGCACCCACCCGCCGGCGTTCAGGGAAACCACGATCGACTTCGACAAGAACGGCACGATCAACAGCAAGGGCCTGCCGACCTGCAAGGGCGGACAGCTCGAGTCGCGGGACACCAAGGCGGCGAAGAAGGCCTGCGGCAGCGCGACCGTCGGCTCGGGCAAGTCGAAGATCGAGATCGCCTTCCCCGAACAGCGGCCGATCACCGTCAATTCCCCGATAACCGTCTTCAACGGCGGCACCAAGGGCGGCAAGACGACGTTGTTCATCCACACGTTCATCACCGTGCCGGTGCCGGCCGCGGTCGTCACCACGGTGACCGTCAAGAAGATCCACAAGGGCCGCTTCGGCCTACGCGCGGTCGCCAAGATTCCGGTGATCGCCGGCGGCAGCGGCTCGGTGATCGGATTCGAAATCAGCTTCGTTAGGAAGTACACCTACAAGGGTAAGAAGATGAGCTACTTCTCGGCCAAGTGCCCCGACGGCCGCTTCAACGCCGACGTGAAAAGCGCCATCTTCATCAACGAAGCCGGCGGCCCGCGCACCAAGAAGACGCTCAAAGGCACGTTGGCCCGTTCCTGCACGCCGAAGGGCTAGCTACACGACACGGTGGGAGGAGCAACCCCAGAAGCGCCTCGCCCTCCCAGGGCGGGGCGTCTTCTGTTGGGAAGGGCTCCAGCAAGCCAAATTCAGGGGGTCTCGGAACCGCCCCTTCTCAGCCCGGCGGCCGATCGGACCTCAGGGCCCCGAGCCAGTGCTTCGTTCTCGACCATCATCGCTTCGATCTCCCCGCTGGTGGCGCCTGCCACCTGGCGCTTCTGTCGCGACGCCTGCCGCGGCTTCGACCGGATCGTCCGGTAGCAGCTCCGCTCCGACCGCCGCCGCGAGGTCGTCCCGCGCGCCGGCACCCCCGAGAAGCAGGCGCGTACTCCGCGCGAGCCGCGTCAAGGGTTCGCGAAGCGAGTTCAGCCCCTCGGGCGTCAGAGCGATCAGGACCACCAGAGCCGGGGAAAGCTGCTCGCTTACCGCAGCGAGCGTATCGACCGGCGTGTCGGCACCAAGGTACGTGATTCGCCAGCCGTGCTGGCGGAGCAAGAGCCCGAACACGATCAGCCCGAGCTCGTGCCGCTCACCCGGCGTGCATGCGAGCAGCGCGCGGGGTCCAATGCCGCGGTCCCAGCCCCGCGCAAGCCCCAGAAGGCGGGCTCGGAGCACGATGCTGGCGAAGTGCTCCTGGGCTACGGACACCTCCCCTCGCTGCCAGCGCTCCCCGAGCTCGCGCAGGTAGGGAAGGATCACCTTCCGGGCGGCGGCCTCGAAGTTGAGCGTCGCGATCAGCCGGTCGAGTATCGCCTGGGTCCCAGCCTCGTCGAAGCGATCGAGCGCCCCGCGCAGCTCGGCGGACAAGCCGGGAAGCCAAGGGCTCTCGATGTCCGGCTGCTCGCGTCCCTTGAGAACGAGCCGCGCTGCCTCTGCGGCCGACACGCCGGCCTCGAGGTGCCGCACCATCGCCTGCACGCGGTCCTCGTCGATCGACGAGAAGAGGCGATAGCCCCCGTCGGAACGCTCCGGTTCGAGCAGCCCGTAGCGACGCTCCCAGGCACGCAGGACGTCGGGGGTCACGTGCGTTCTGCGGGCAAGCTCACCGATGCGCAGTCGACGGTCCATGCGCACCACTATACGGAACCCTGGACAAGGAATCAACAAACTCTTGACAGACCCGGCCCCGTCCGCTACGTTGTCCAGAACTTGTTCATAGTTTGTCTAACTGGAAGGGTGAATCTCAATGAATTCGATCAAGCCGCTCAAGTCCCGCCTCGCGATCGCACTTGCGCTCGCGGCACTTGCCGCCTCCGTGGTGGCTGGCGCGGCCGTGGCTGGAAGCCGTAGCGGGCCCGAGCCTCGGGGCCAGGGCAAGAACATCGTCGAGACGGCGGTCGCTGCCGGCAGCTTCAAGACGCTGGTCTCGCTCGTCAAGCAGGCGGGTCTCGCCGACACGCTGGCGACCGGTGGAAGGTTCACCGTCTTCGCGCCGACCGATGCCGCGTTTGCGAAGGTCCCGAAGAAGACGCTCGCCGCGCTCGGCGCAAACCCCGCCAAGCTCAGGGCGGTGCTCCTCTACCACGTCGCCAGGGGCGAGCTTCCGGCTCGGAAGGTGGTCAAGCGCAACTCGATCAAAACGCTCAATGGCGCGTCCCTGAGGGTCAAGGTGAGGGGCAAGTCAGTGAAGATCGACAAGGCGAAGGTCCTGAAAGCGGACGTGGACGCCTCCAACGGCGTGATCCACGTCATCAACCGGGTCCTGATCCCGCCCGCGCGCTGAGAGTTACCCCTGCGCCGTTAGCGGGACTGGCTGACGCAGCGTCAGCCAAATAATTGCCTGTGCCCCAGAAGCGCCTCGCCTTCCCAGGGCGGGGCGTCTTCTGTTGGGAAGGGCTCTAGCAAGCCAAATTTAGCGGGTCTCGGAACCGAGATGCCCGCTGATCGGGCGCCGCCTCTCCCGAAGCTCGGCGCGATTCTATGAGCCGCGCAGGTGGGTATCGAAGAAGGCAACGATCCGCAGCCGCGCGTCGCGCGCCGAGGCCTCGTGGTAGCCGCCGCTGACGCTGCGGTTGAGGCAGCGGAAGATGAGCGGCACCGCGTCGTCATCGTGGTCATTGAGGAAAGCGTGGCCGGCGTCGGGGTAGACCTTGACGTCGTGGGCGACGCCGTTGCGCTCGAGCGCCCGCTCCAGCCGCGGCCCCTCGTCTTTGAGGCTGCGGTCGTGCGCGCCGTAGCTGGCGACGACAGGACAGGCGCCCGCCAGGAGCCGCTCGGCGTCCTTCGGGACACCGCCGTAGTTGACGCTGGAGGCGGCGTAGCCGTGACCGGGCGCCAGCATCAATGCGAAACCGCCGCCGAGGCAGAACCCGATCACGCCGACGGTGCCAGTGCAGTCCTCGCGGTCGGCGAGCCACGCGCGCACCGCCGCCAGGTCGTCGAAGGCCCGGCCCTTCCCCCGCACCGCGGCCCGCATCGTCGCCAACAGGCAGCGGGCAGGGCCCCCGTAGTGGAAGAGATCCGGGGCCACGGCAAGGAAGCCATCGCGGGCAAGCCAGCCGGCCTGGCGCCTCAGGTCGTTGCTCATCCCCAGCGCGTCGTGCACCACGACCAGGCCGGGCCAGGGACCGTCGCCCTCCGGCTGGGCCAGGTAGCCCGGGATGCCGGTGTCGCCGAGGACGCCAATGTCCGTCCCGGCCTTGTAGGTGGCCATTGCCGCCACTCTAGACGGCGCCAACGGCGCGACGTCAAGGAGTCGATCCTGATGGCGGACGAGAGGACCTCTTCAAGTTGGCAAACAACTTCGCCATCCGCCACAACAACCGCGAGCAGCGGGGTGACTACGACCGAAACCCAGGCTCTCGACTGCGCGAGGCGGCGGAAGTTCGGCTAGTGAGTTGGACTCGGTACCAAGACCGGTACCACGCTGCTGGCAGGTGGCTTGTGGCTGATCGCTCATGGTGTGCTTCCAACCTAGACGTGTCCGCGACGGAAAGGGCGACAAATACCAAGCCGGCCGGTTCTCGGGAAGCCCAGGTCCTCGGGCCCGAGGACCTGGACGGTGCTTGCGGATTGCGATCCTGAGGCGAACCCGCGGAGATCCGACCAGCCGGAGTTGTCGAGGCCGACCGTTGAACAGACCGTGTGGGCGGACCCCGGTAGGATCCGACGGCAGATAGGGGAGTTCACCGCCGTCCCGCGGAAGGGTAGGCACATGGACCCCTCGCAAGAAACCGGTTGAAAAACGAATGTCGGGTGCGTTATGTCGGATCTTTGGGGAATCTTGGGCTGCTTGTCGCCGGAGGACTCGAGCGTGGTTCCTCCTGCCGCTGAAACCCAATTCCCAGTAACGGGACTAGTCGACTGATGCGGATCGTCGCAGTTCAAGAGCGACCGGTACCGATCGCCTCTCAGATCGCCAACGCCTACATCGACTTTGCGCAGATGAACGTCTCGGTCGTCGCGATCGAAACCGACGTGATTCGGGACGGCCGGCCGCTAACAGGCTACGGGTTCAACTCGAACGGTCGCTACGCCCAGAGTGGACTTCTGCGAGAGCGCTTCATCCCCCGTCTGCTGGCCGCCCAACCGGATGAGCTGCTGGACGGACGGCGGCGACAACTTCGATCCAGAGCGGGTTTGGTCGGTGCTGATGCGGAACGAGAAGCCCGGCGGGCACGGCGAGCGCTCCGTCGCGGTCGGGGTGCTCGACATGGCGATCTGGGACCTGGTCGCGAAGCTGGCCGAGCAGCCCCTCTACCGCCTCCTTGCCGAGCGCTTCAACGAAGGTGCGGGTGACGAGACAGTCGCTGTTTACGCAGCAGGGGGCTACTACTTGCCGGGGAAGGACGAGAAGGCGCTTGTCGAGGAGCTCAAGGGCTACCTGGATCTCGGCTACAGAGCGACGAAGATCAAGATCGGCGCTGCGCCGCTGGCGGAGGACCTGCGTCGGATCGAGGCCGCACTCGACCTGCTGGGCGGCGATGGGTCACGCTTGGCGGTCGACGCTAACGGCCGCTTCGACCTCGACGCGGCGATCGGCTGCGGCGAACGCGATAACCCCCTATCGGCTGCGATGGTACGAGGAGCCGGGCGACCCGCTGGACTACGCGCTGAACGCGGCGCTGGCCAATAGCTACGAGTTGCCGCTGGCGACGGGCGAGAACCTGTTCTCGATGCAGGACAGCCGGAACCTCCTGCGCTTCGGCGGGATGCGCCCCGACCGAGACGTGCTGCAGATGGACCCGGCGCTGAGCTATGGGCTCACTGAATACCTACGAACACTTGCCGTGATCGAGGAGCAAGGATGGAGTCGCCGAAGCATTGTTCCCCACGGCGGGCATCAGTTCGGCCTTTCGATCGCGGCGGGCCTCGGGCTTGGCGGAAATGAGTCCTACCCAGGCGTATTCCAACCGTTTGGACGCTTTGCCGACGAGCTCGACGTCCACGATGGCAGAGTCGGACTGCCCTCTATTCCCGGCATTGGCTTCGAGGCGAACTCAGACCTATCGCAGTGATGCACGCCACCTAGGCAGGGGGCGAGATTTCGCAGTTCGTCCTGGGCGAACCGCCCCAAGGACACACGCGCGCTCAACCACCTCTTAGGTGACGGCGATGGGCCTAACCCACGATCCCGTAGCACCTGCGATTTTCAGAGGAAGACAGAGGAAGGCGAACTCCGAGACCGCGTCTCGGCCAAGCTCCTCGAGGTAGGCCATCTCCATGATGTACACCCCACGGTTGATCAGCGCCTCAAGGTGAACGGGATGCGGACTCTCGGGGTCGAGTGACGGAAGAACCTCGAAGGACTCGGTATCGCTACCGAGGACGACCGCCCCCGCGTCCATCAGGTATTCCGCGCCTTCCAGGGTGACCCCCGCGTCGGCGAGCTTCGACAGCTTCTCGGTATCGGGCCACGCCGACAAATATCCGGTCCTGATGAGCACAACATCCCCGGGCTTCAGTTTCACCTGCTGACGCATGAGGGTGCTCTCGATCTCCTCTACGCCGATCGGCGTGCTGGCCGGGAGCGCCTTCATCTCCATCGCCGATGCGACGTCAAGCAGCACTCCGCGCGCAAAGATCGGCGGGATCGCAGCTGCATCATGGGTCTGCGGACCAAAATCGCCCAGGTGCTGGGCGGCATTATCACCGCCGAACCAATGGTCATCCGCGCCACAAGTGGCATGACAGAGTGCGTCAATGTGCGTGCCGGTATGGGCGCTGCCAGTTAGGAGCTCGCTATGGATTCCGAATTCCACTGAGTTCTTACCCAGCCAATCCCAGTCCTTTTCGACGCGAACACCCCGGGGCGTCCGGTAGGCCAGCACCTGGAAAGGCGCGTGCCCCGGCCACTGTGGCATGTGAGTCCAACGCCCACAATCGAGATCGTAAATCTTTCCGCTATCGATCAAGCGGCTCGCCGCAAGCACAGCAGCCGGGCCGGCGTCAAGCAGGGGTGGATGCTTTTCTGGGGGACTTTCGTCATGGGCTCGGCTCTTCATCTGTCACTCTCCTCGAATTCCTTCCTATATATCCGCGCTTGCTCTGTATAGCGTCGGCAAATCGAGCGGGCCATGTTCTCGGGCGCCTCCCCCGCGACTCTTGCCGGGATACCCACCGCGAGGGTGCCAGGCGGGATTTCCGTACCCTCAAGAACTACGCTTCCAGCACCAATTATAGATCCGTACCCCACACGCGCTCGAGAAAGGATCGTCGCGCCCATCCCAACGACTGCTTCGGTCTCGATCGTGCAACCATGGACGACTGCAGCGTGACCTACCGCGACGTCGGCCGCCAAGTCGAGCGGCGCGCCCGAGTCGGTGTGAAGGATTACGCCATCTTGGACACTGCATCGAGGCCCGATCGAGATCGGCTCGATGTCGCCGCGAGCAACCACGCCAAACCAGAGATTCGCCTCCGCGGCTACGGACACCGCACCACTGAGGATTACGCCGGGCGCCAGCCACGCCTCGGAGGCGACCGTCGGAGCAACCCCTTGCAGCGAGATCAGCCGCGGCTCACTTTCCGTCATGAACGCTCTTTCGTTGGATGGGCCCCGACAGCGGTATCGGAGAGGCCCATCCCGAGTAGCGCGATGGGCGCCATCTCCGATACCGCCTCAAGCAACCTGTCGACTTGCTCACCAGTAGTCTCCGAGCAGGTGCTGAAACGTCCCTCCGGGCCGATCAAGATGTTGCGCTCCAGCAACAGGCGGTGGAGGTCAACTCGAGACGGAAGGTCGCTCGCCTCGCGAGCGTTCCGTGGCGGGCGACGACCGAAGTGGATGCGTCCGATGCTCCCGTAGTTCGAAGCGGTCAAAGGCAGGTCGAGCTCGTTGCCGATCTTGACGATCCCTTCGGTGATCCTGTCACCCAGCTGCGACATCTTCTGGACGGTCGCGGGATCGAGTATCTCGAGAACCGTCCGGCCAGCAACCATGGTCACAGGATGGGCGTTGAACGTTCCGGCGTGCCGCACGAATCCGGCTTGCCGTGGGTCGAACACAGCCATTACCTCCTCGCGCCCGGAAAAAGCGCCGATCGCGAAGCCGCCGCCCAGCGCCTTGCCCAAGCAGAGGAGGTCAGGTGAGATCCCGTAGTCGCTTACGGCGCCCGCGAAGCTCGTTCGCCAGGTCGCAACCTCATCGACGATGAGAAGCACGTCGTTATCAACGCACCAACTCTGCAGACCCCGAAGGTAGTCCGGATCGCCCGGAATTGACCCGCCTGAGTTGAGGAAGACCTCGATGATGATCGCGGCCAGATCATCCGCGTGTGGTTGCAGGCGCTCCAGCGCTCCATCGAGGTCGTTGTAGGGAAACACCGTAACGCTCTTGAGTATGTCGTCGCCCATGCCAGGGCTCTCAGGAATTCCTAAGCAGGAGGACTCGCCGAACTTCGTGACGCTCACGTCGACGAGATCGAAACCGCCGTGATAGCCGCCCTCAGCCTTGGCGATCCTCGACTTCCCAGTGAACGCCCGCGCGCCTCTGATCGCCTGCCAGGTCGCCTCGGACCCTGAGCTCGTGAAGCGAACCCGATCGACGCCGAAGCGCTCGGTGATCTGCAACGCAAGTGCGATCTCGCTATCGCTGGGGACGCCAAACGGGCTCCCCAGCGATAGCGCCTCGTCGATCGCCTCGCCCACCTTGGGATGGCCGTGGCCGACCGCTGAGGCGGTGTAATTGAGTAAGAAGTCGTCAACTACAGCGCCATCGACTAGTTCGATCTGGCTTCCCTGTGCGGTGGCGCCGTAGACGGGGAACGGGGCGACGTAGAGCTGCGTACGGGTGTTGCCGCCGGGCATGACCCTGGTGGCACGCTCGAAGGACTCGCGCGCTCGCGGCCACAGCGCGGCGTAGCGTCGTTCACTCAGGCTGCGCGGTGCGGGCGAAATGGGGGATCCCCCTTGCTCGCTTCCCATCACCCTTTCACCTCCGTTACAGCCTGCTCAAGCCCCGAGGTCTGGTCGCGGCCCGCGATACCTCCTCGCACCTTCGGCCGAACGACCAAACCGCACCGTCTGCGCCCACGGCAAGCGTAACTACTCGTGGCGTAGTCCCACCCTTGTTGTTTGGCTGTTCCGTACATACTGCTGCCTCCGATCCCCGCAGCCCTTACGGACCGCGAAGTTACGGTCCTGCCCTTTCCCCACCAGCGACGATTGATTCGCGGCCAGGTAGAAACGTACTGGCGCCCTCAATCGCCCGGACCTCGCCGTGCGCGATCCACTCCGCTGCCATCCGACCCACGATTGGCGACACTTGGATCCCATAGCCCCCGACACCACACGCGCCGATGATGGTCTCGTCCTCTGGGTAGGGCCCGACCTGCGGCTTCCCGTCGGGACTAACGGGGTACAGTCCGGCCCAGCCCTTCCCGATCCCGGCGTCCGCGAACGTCGGCAAACGCCGCGGCATGATCTCACTGAAGTGCTCTACAAAGTCCTGTTTGACGCCCTCGAAATAGTCGTTCGGGTCGACTACGCTGCCTACCACCTCCTCGCTGTGAAGGCCCCCTAGGAGCTGGTCGCCGGTCTCATACCGAAAGTAAAGTCCGTCCTGCCCATCGGAGGGCGAATAATCCATGACCTCTGGCATCACGTAACCCAGTGGCTTGGGAAGATGGATGCTGACGACCTCGTGGCGTTGGGGCAGGATCGGAGTCGCGACACCCAGTAAGCCGCCCACCTCGCCAGCCCAGGCGCCGGCCGCGTTGACGACGAACTCGCTGACGACATCACCTTTTGATGTCGAAAGGCGATGACGCCCACCGGACACCACTTCATGCGCCTCGACGGCGGCGGTCTGGACGATACGCACACCGGCCGCTGTCGCCAACTCCCCGACGAGCGAGCAGTACAGGTGGCCATCGACGATCCCGTCGCTGGCGCCATAGAGTCCAGCGACTAGGTCCTCTACGTAGATGTCTGGAAACCGCTCGGAGATCGCGGCAGGATCAAGGACGCAAGCGTCGTCAATTCCAAGTCCCTTCTGTATCTTCACACTGCGTTCGAACGCCCTCGCAGCCTCATCGCTGTGGCCCAGACGTAGATAGCCGATCCGGTTGAATCTTAGGTCGTGATCGCGCTCCAGTTCGAGAAATTTAGCCTTGCTCTTGACACGCAGCTCGATATCTAGCGGCATCATGTACTGGGTCTCAACCGCGCCCACCGAGCGGCTCGACGAACCACTCCCGACGTAGGACCGGTCGACGACAGTTACGTCCGTGATCCCGAGCTCGGTTAGCTCGAGGGCCGTGCACAGGCCGCTAACTCCTGCACCAATAATTGCGACTGAGGGTCGTGAGGTCATTTCGTGTACGCCTCCGGTCGATTCGCTCTACCCGACATAGGTGCGGCTTTGCTCGCGCATGTACTGCTGGAGGTAATGAACACCACCCGCCCCGCGAGAAGTTGACCCCGATCCCTTCCAGCCTCCAAAGGGTTGGACTCCAGGCCAGGCGCCGGTCGTGGCGCCGGCGCTCCGGTTGACATAGATCACTCCAGCCTGAACATCGTTGGCGAATCGCTCGATCTCAGCCTGGTCCTCTGAGTAGAGCCCTGCTGTTAAGCCGAAGACGAGTGCGTTCGCCTGCGAAAGCGCTTCCGGGAACGAAGAGACCGGATGCACGGCAACAAACGGCGTGAAAAGCTCGTCGCGCAGGAGGTGGGACTCTGTAGGAATCTCGGCGCTCGTCGGTTCGACGTAGTTCCCGTACTCGAAGTCTCCCTCGAGAAGGCGGTTTCCACCGTTCAGCGGCCAACCAGCTTCGCGACACTCCAACGCCGCATCGAGCAGCCTCTGGGCGGATTCCGGTGACACCACCGGCCCAAGCTGCGCGGTGGGATCCAAGGGACTCGCCACTCGGACTCGACAGCGAGCCGCCTCGAGCAGCTCCATAAACTCCTCCTTCACGGAGTCCTCGATGAGGACGCGCGAACATCCCGAACACCTCTGGCCGCTGAAACCGAAGGCCGAGCGGCTGACACCAAGGGCAGCCTTCTCGAGGTCCGCTTTGCCAGTCACGATTGCAGGGTTTTTGCCACCCATCTCGCAGATTGCGGGGCGCGGATAATCGCCAGTAAAGCCACGATAGATCCGCATCCCTACGTCATAGGAGCCCGTAAACGTCAGACCATCGATGGTGTCGTTGTTGTAGAGCCAGTCGCCGAGGTCGTTATCGGGGATCGTGAGCAGGTGGAGGGCCTCCCCCGGAACACCCGCATCCCGAAAGAGATCGTAGACCGACACTCCGCTCAGATAGCCGTGTGGGGATGGCTTTGCGATTACGGTATTTCCAGCAATCAGCGCCGCCGCGATCGGCCCCAACAACAGCGCCATCGCAAAGTTGAAGGGCCCGATGACCTCCCAGACTCCGTAGGGACGCATCACGCTGACGGCCTTCTCACCATGGCTCGAACCCATCAGGGCCTCGAAACCGGAGTTCTTTCGCATCTGCTCACAGTAGTACTCGATCAGTACTACACACTCATCGACCTCGCCCAGCGCCTCCAGAATCGGCTTGCCGACCTCGTAGGCAAGGATGGCCGCTAGCTCGTAGCGTTGGGCGCGCACGCCGTCAGCTACGCGGCCAACGATCTCTACCCGATCGTTCCAATCGGCGCCGGACCACTCCGGGAGGAAGCGCCGAGCCGCCGCAACCGCGTCGTCGAAGTCCTCACGCTCAGCGTTCCCGAAGCGGCCGACAATGATTCGCGAGTCTGCCGGAGACCGCTCTTCTTCCGAGCCCCTCCCCTCCCGCTCTTCGCCGGAAACGTAGAAGGGGTGGTCTTTGCCAAGCTCTCCTTTGACCCGCTCGATAGCGACGGCGAAAGCCTCCGCCTGGTCTCCGGTGGCAGAGAAGGTCTCGTAGTCAACCTGGCTTTGGTTCCAATTCATACTTCCCTTGCTAACGCCTTTGGTCCTCGCAGACGGGTGGGAATCTAGACGGGCTGCAACCGGGGGGCAATGGACACCCAGTGCAGGTCTCAACCCCTAGGTGCACAACATGGATCGGCTCGACGAGCGAGACCTCACGTCTAGCCCGTGCGGCTGCGAGCATCGTGCTCGACGATGGGGCCGAGCGAGGCCGCCTCATAGACCATCCGCTTCTGAGCGACCATCTAGCGGCACCTTGAGGCACGACGGCTCAGCCGGTAACCCGCTCGCGCTGGATCATCACCACCGCCACGATCAGCACGACGCCGATGATGATGTCGCGCGTCGATGGTGGCAGGGTGGTAGCGGCGAGAATCGTCCCTATAGCCGTGAAGAGTGCTGCCCCGCCTGCGGTGCCCACGAAGTTTCCACGACCACCGAGTATCGACGTACCGCCGAGGACGACTGCGGCAATGGACGGGAAGAGAAAGGGGTCGCCCATCAGTGGGGACGCATTCCGGTTCCAGCCACTTAGCATCACCCCGGCCAACCCGTAGCTGAAGCTCGCAAGCGCGTAGACAGCGATGGTGACACCGCGAGTGCGGATCCCCGACAGGTAGGAGACGTCGGGACTGTTCCCGATTGCGTAAATGCGACGGCCGAAGGTCGTTCGCAGGAGCAATAAGGTTGCCACAATGGTGAATATGATCCCCATAAAGAGTACATTGCTGAACGGCCCGACTGACCCTGTCATGAAGTCGATCAGTGGTTGAGGCGCGGACCCGATCGGCTTGCCTTGGCTGTACGCTAGGACGACACCGGTGAGGATGATGTTGGTCCCCAGGGTAGCGATAAGAGGTGACACCTTGAGGTATGCCACCCAGACGCCGTTCCACACTCCGATTGCGGTAGCGAAAGCGAGAGCGCCGACGATCCCCAAGATGCCGTGGCTGCCAGAACTCGAAGCGAGCTCCGTCATAAAGATGCCCGCGGAGGTTATCGTGAGCGGGACCGAGAGGTCGATCCCGCCCGAAAGGATGACCACGTTCTGGCCGAAAGCGACCACTAGGGCGAAGACCGCAAGCACGAGGGCGGTTTCGACCTGGCTGAGGTGAGTCACCCAACCCAGTGCAGCCCCGAGAGCGAAGACTGCCAGGAAAACGAGCCAGACCGTGAGGACCGCACGCAGATTCGGGTAACGGCTCAAGGCCTCCCGCCACCGCGCGACCAGCTTTGTGAAGGTTGCGGATGCCGTGACGTCCGCCGGATGAGCGCCACCGACTTCCATCAGCCCTCACCCCCCGCGCTCGCGGCAGTGTGCCGTGGTCGTACAAGGATGCGCCGCGCGAACCTATTAGCGTCGCTGCCGATCGCGCTGGGTAGGACGACAGCGAGCAGAACGGCACCGAAGACGATCGGGGTGTAGTAGGACGCAACGCCCACCGAAAACAGGATCGACTCGAGCAGGATCAGGCACAGCGCGCCGACGATGCTGCCAATGGCGCCACCGCGTCCGCCTCCGAACGCAGTACCCCCGATGACAACCGCGGCGAACAGCTGGACGAGCAGGACAAAGTTGATCCGCGGATCGCCGCTGGCGGTAGCGGCGGTGTAGTTGAGCGCCGCGACTCCATAGAACAACCCTGCAAACGCGTAGGTTGCGACGAGCGTGCCGCGCACAGGCACTCCTCTGGCAAAGGCTGCCGCGGCGTTACTTCCGACCGCATAGAGGTGGCGCCCGAATCTCAGGTTCTTGAGCAGGATCCAGAGCAAGCCCACGATCGCGATCACTCCAGCCGAGGCAGGAATGGGGCCCCATTCCCCGGACAGCGCGAGCGAAAAGTTCGTGGGCACGCTCCCACCCGGCTGGTCGAGGAGAGCCAGAGCGCCGCCCGAGAGTACGAAGAACATCGAGATCGTCGCAATGATCGACTGGATTCGTAGGAAGCCAACCAGAATCCCGTTGATCGCGCCGATCGCGGCGCCGATCGCGACCACGACGATTGCGGTGAGGACGTAGGAGCCGCCCAGGTGCTCTGCCTGAGTGACGAGAAAGACGTTCAGGAATGCAAGCACCGCAACCGGCGAGAAGTCGAACCCACCGGAGATCACCACCACGGTTTGCCCGACCGCAAGGATCGCCAGCGTTGCGGTAGCGGTTGCAACCTCCTGCAACGTGAAATTCGAGAACGCCTCTTCCTTGACGGAGCCGTATAGCAGCAGCAGGACCGCGAGAACCACGAGGCTGCCGAGGATCGCCGGCGGGTTTCCGCCACGGACGCGAGCGGCGACCCCCTTGACCAAGGGAGTCATGCCGCCACCTCCTTGGGCAGCTGGCCACCAAGCATCTCCGTCAGCAGTGCCTGGTTGGTGAGATTTTCAGCGCCTATCGGCGCTCCGAGTGCGCCGCGGTAGCAGACCTGAGCTCGATGACAGAGATTGATAATCTCGTCGAGATCGGTGGAGTACAGAAGGACCGACGTACCACCGGCGGCAAGCTCTGCGATCAGGCGGTAGATCTCCGACTTCGTGCGGATGTCGACCCCGCGGGTGGGGTCGTACAGCAACATCACTCGCGCTTCCGCGATCAACCACTTGCCGATGATGATCTTCTGCTGGTTGCCCCCGCTGAGGGCCTCGACCGGCTCCCAGAGGGCCCTCTCGGCGATATCGAGAGCGCGCAGCGCCTCCAGAGCGGCGGCTTCCTCCCGGCGCCGGTTGATCCAGCCGAAGCGGGCGAACCGGTCGAGCGTGGGCAGGGTGAGGTTCGCCCTGCCCGACATCGTCGGCAAGGCTCCCTCGGTCGCCCGCTCCTCGGGAACGAGGCTAATGCCGATCCCAGCTCGGATCGCGCTGCGTGGAGAGCGGAACCTCACCGCCCTACCGTCGAGCTCAATGTGCCCCGAGTCGACGCGGTCGGCACCGAAGAGGGCGCGGAAGAGCTGACGTTGGCCGTGATCCTGAAGACCGGCGATACCGAGAATCTCCCCCTTGCGCAGCTCCAACGACGCCGACTCGAGCCGCCCCGATGCTATCTGGCGGGCGGTGAGAACAGGGGATCCCGTGGGCTCCGGCGAGCGCTCCGGGAAGACCTGGGCGAGGGACTCGCCAATCATCATGTTGATAATTCGCTCTTCGTCGATGTGGCTGCTATCCGACGATCCGGCCCGTCGGCCGTTGCGCATGACGGTCATGGAGTCGCACAGCTCGCGCACCTCTGAGAGCCGGTGTGAAACGAAGAGGACGGTGCACCCGCCGCTCGCGCGCAGCCGGCCGACCTGCCGGAACAGCCATTCGACCTCGGTCCGTCCCAGTGCAGCGGTCGGCTCATCGAGAATCAGCAGGCGCGGTTCCTGAGCAAGGGCCCCCACAATCTCTACCTGCTGTTTGGCAGAAAGCGAAAGCCCACCGACCCGGGCAAGCGGATCGATGTGGCCGGCCTCCCACCGTTCCAACGCTTCGCGCGTGGCCGACCTCGACGCGCGTCCGGAGACGATGCCAAATCGATTTCGCGGGGGGCTTGGCAGTGAGAGGTTTTCGGCTACGGTGAGATCGGGCGCGAGGCTGAGTTCCTGGAAAGCCGTTGCGACGCCTGCCTGCTGGGCGTGGTGGGGGCTACCGAGATCGACAGCGGCGCCGCCGATCTCAGCAGTGCCCTCGTCGGGGACGACGAGTCCGGCGAGGACCTTAACCAAGGTCGACTTGCCGGCTCCGTTCTCCCCGATCACGGCGTGGACCGCTCCGGCCTGGGCGTCCAGATCCGCACCGTCGAGGGCGTGCGTAGAGCCATAGGCTTTGCGCAGCCCGCGGATCCGGACGTCCGGGGCGGAGGTCAGGGGAGCAGACAATTGCTCCCTTCTTCCGCGACGCCGTCGATCTTGTCGTCGCCGCTGACTCCTTCAGGTTCGGTCGGCTTGCTGATCTGGTCCGAGACACCCTTCAGCGACGCTTCAAGTCCCTGACCCACCAGGGGGCTATAGAAATCGGCAAGGAATTCCGGGTTGATTTCGGGCTTGTGTTCGGGACCGTAGACATTTCCGGCCTTCTTTTCGTCTTCGCCGAGGGAAACAGTTGCATTCGAGACATGGCTGGGCTCGATGATCGTCTCGTGACACCGCTGTTCCACCGCTTCTTCCCCACCCACGAGCATGTTGTACGCCTGCAGGAAGGCGAGAGCACCCGTGAACGTAGACTCCGAGGAGCCGTAGCTCTGCAGCCCAATCGCTTCCGGGATTTCGCCTTTCGGAAGCATCATCCTCAGGTGGCCGGTTGCCATGTCGCCGCCACATGGAAGCGGTTCATGACCAAGGTCTTGGAGCTTCTGGGTCCCGCCCCAACACCCGAGCTGGGCAACGTAGCCTTCGATATCCGGGTGGGCGGATGATGAGCTTCGCGATCGCTTCACGGGCTCCAGACTCAGCCCATTCTCCGTTCGCGCGGGCCACCAATTCGATTTCCGGGTACTTCTTCAGGACTTCTTCGACTGCTTCTTCGTGGACGGTGTTGAACGTGGTTCCCGGAACGCCACTGATTTCCGCGATCTTGCCCTTCCCATTCAAGGCTTCAGCCACAAATTCTGCGCGTTCGGCTCCCATCTTCTGGATGTCGGCGTGGATGTTGTAAGAGCAGGGCTCTTCGGTCCAGCTGTCGTAGTTGACGACTATGACGTTCTGTTCGCATGCTTTCCGTATAGCGGTGTTGATCGCCGTTGGTGAGATCGGATAGACGATCAGCGCGTCGGCACCCGCGCTCACCTCATCGGTAATGATTTTGGACTGCTTCTGTGGATCCGTACCAGCGATTTGGTGATCGAATTCGACCTTTTCCGACCAGGGGGCGGTCTTGCTTAGCCCTATGATCAGGTTGGTCGACGCGTTCTGCCATTCATTTCCGGAGTAGCTCTGGATCAGAGCGATCTTGAACTTGCCGCCGCCCGAGGTTCCGCTTGAGCTCCCGCTGCTTCCACAGGCAGCCAGAGTGGCCGCGCATGCGACCAGGAGAGCCGCGAGCAACATGAACCGACGTGTCAATCGTTTGGTTGCAGTTTCTGATGTCATATTGCGCGGTCCTTCTCCATCACTGTCCCTTCCTCCTTGGGTGCCGCAATTCCGGCCGAATAGCAAACGTATCTTCATCTTCATGCACCCTCGCTGGCTCGTGTTTCCTCCCTTCCCGCTCCTCGCCGGAAACGTAGAAGGGGGGCGCGGTCTTCGCCAAGCTCTCCTTTGAGCCGCTTGATAGCCGCGGCAAAAGCTCCGCCTGATCTTCGGTGGCAGAGAAGGTTATCCCGGCGTGGTTCATATTCATTCATCCCTTTCGGCGCCCCGCCATGGGCGGCGCCGAGGGGTGGGAACCTAAACGGGCTGCGACCGGGCGGCAATGGGCAAATAGTGCACGCATTGGCCCCTGGGTGCACAGCATGGATCGGTTGACGAGCGAGCGCCCAAGTCTAGCTTGGGCATTCTGCGCGTCGCCTACCGTTTCGAGTCGAAGGGGCGCCTCTGCAGCGTCTTTAGCGCTTGAATCGCAACCTCGACGCTCGTTCGAGTCGAAGCATCGTCCAGCGAGCGTCCAAGGAGGCTCTCGATCGAGCTTAGCCTGTGATACAGGGAGCGGCGCCCGATATACAGAGCTCGGGCAGCTTCGGACTTGTTGCACCCGGCCGCAAGGTAGTCCTCGAGCACCGGCAGCAGCTGGGTGCGGCTGCGAGCATCGTGCTCGAGGATTGGGCCCAGCTGGGACTCGACATAAGAAGCGAGCTCTGGGCCCTCCGAAAGCTTCGCTAAGAGCCGCTCGATTCCAAGCTCCGGATAGCTCGCGGTGCGAAGTGAGTCTTCGCCGCTGGCGAGCGAGGCCGCCTCTTGGGCATGCTCGAGGGCGTCCGACAGCCGGCGGGCATCTGTCTGCTCGCTAACCCCGACCTGAGCCACCCAGGATGATTCGATCGCATCGCCGACCGCTCGCACCCCAGCGGTCAGCGCGTTGCCGAGTTGATCGTCGTCGGCGGCACCGATTGCGACGAGGACCGACCGCGAATCATCCGACAGGTGAGACAGGCTGCTGCCTCGCGAGGAGCGAATAGCCGCCGCCACCTTTCTCGACAGTCGATCCAGTGCCAAACCGCACTCGCGGCGACACGGCAAATCGCCGTCGATCTCAACGATCTCAATAGCGATCGCGGCAACTTTCTGACTTAAGTCGCAACCGAGCACTTGCGACCTCGAGATGATTTCAGCGGGCGACAGGTTGCGGGTCAGGACATCGGCGACGAGGTTGCCGCCGACATGATCGACGAGGGACGTGAGGTTGGCCCCCTCAAGCAAGACCAATGCCACTGCCGATGCGCAATATTGCACCGCGACCCTCGCCCTCGACCCGATCTCTGTGTCTAGTTCGAGGACGTGTATGCGGCCCCAAGAGCGACCGCGCAGAAGTATTTCCTCGCTAGCGCAGCGTTGTCTCGAGTCCAGCCCCGCTGCAGGAGCCGCAAAGAGGCCCTCGGATTGATGGGAAAGACGCGAATGCGTCGCCCATTCGTCGACCACCGAGCCCGGGTCCGCATCGTAGCTGACGATCTCGACCACCTGATGGGCGGTATCCTCGAGGATCACGGGGTTCCGAAGTCCATCGGATAGCGTCTGCAGCAGCGAAAGTAGACCGCCGCCGCGATTGGTGACATCCATGAGCTCTCGCCCCAATTTCTGCGCTGCGTCCACCTCGACGTAGTGGCGGCGCATGATCTCGCCGTGGACCTGCTCGGTGAGATCGACGAACATGATCCGCTTCTGCAGTGCAATGAGGGGCAGCCCGCAGCTCTGTGCGCCTTCGACCATCGCGCTCGGTGGCCGATCGAATCCACGGCCGAGCTCGATCACGAGCCCAGCGATTGGTATGTTCTCGAGGTCTCGGACGTAGCGCCTCTGGAGAGACTCGCTCTGCCGCAATCCGAGACCGTGGGTGAGCAATAGCTCCCCGCCGTGGAGCGAAGGCGCAGCCGTCGGCAGGTCAGAGATGTGAACCCAGCGGACGGGCCGATCTAAATTGGCTTGGCCAGACAAAACCTCTGCCCGACCCTGAGTGAGAGCGTCGAGCTCAAGGGCGTCAGCGACGGTGATCGCGGCTTTCGGATATGTATTCTTCGCTAGCTCCCTCCTCACGGGTCCATCTTACCCCCACCGAGCTCTGGCGCCACAGGCGTATTCACCGGCACTCCGAACTGTCCCCTAGCGCCGCTCGATTCCGAGCATCTCGCGAGCCTGATCAGACGACGCGACCGGGCGTCCGATCTCTTTGGCGATCCGGACGATACGTTCGACCAGTTGACCATTGCTTTGCGCCAAGACACCTTTTTTGTAATAAACGTTATCCTCGAGTCCTGTCCTGACATGTCCGCCGAAGGCGAGGCTGAAGAGGTTCACTGTCAGCTGATTCCGGCCGACTCCAAGTGCGCTCCAAAACGCACCGGTCGGAAGACGATCGACGAGATAGGCCATGGTCTGGGCATCGGCCGTGGCTCCCCCCTTCACACCAAGACAGAGCTGCCAGACGCCTGGCCCCTCGATGAGCCCCGCATCGATCAGGCGTCGACCATTCAGGACCATCCCGGAATCGAACACCTCGATCTCAGGGACGACCGATCGGCTCTTCATCTCTGAGGCGGCGTCTCTTAGAAAGTAGAAAGGGTTCTCGAAGACCCGCTCGTCCCCGAAGTTAATCGATCCACAATCGAGGGTTGCCATTTCGGGGTTCTGCTCGAGGCAGGCAATCCGCTCGTCCAGTCCGGCCCTGCCACCGGCGCTGCCAGTGCTGAGATTGAGAATCGCCTCGCAACCGCAGTCGCGAATTTGTTCTACGAGCGTGCGAAATATCGCGGCATCCTGGGTCGGGATGCCCGCCTCGTCGCGAGCGTGAAGGTGGACGATCGCCGCCCCGGCCCTCCAGCTTTCGACCGCCGCATCGACGATTTCATGAGCGCTAAGGGGGATGTTCGGTGTTTGATCGGATGAGGTGACGCTGCCGGTGATTGCGGCGGTTATGACTACAGGGCTCGGCAAGGCTGGTCTCCCTTTGGTCGGGGTGCGAGCGTACGGAGCAGAACTCAGCACCACAACGGCCAAGTTGTGCAAAAGAACGCCCGAGCATGCCCAATGAGCTCCAGGAAGAAACAAGGGCGTGCCCAGTGATTGCCGCCGTCGAGCCGGAGTTGGGAGCGTCAGGGCCCCAGCGAGGCGAAGAACGCACGAACGTCGTCGATAAGAAGCTCCGGAGCCTCGAGCGCGGCGAGGCGACGCACGGCCCTGCTCGCGCCGCGGCGAGGAGAATCCGTAGCCGGGCAGGGACGGAACGACGACGTCGCACGCGGGCGCGTTCGCATCTCGCGCTCCCCCAATGACTCTGGAAGCCAACCCTTGACACCGCAGCGGCATGCGGCTAGGGTCCTGTCGATCGATCGTTCGATCGGGAAGAGAATGAGCTCAAGTGCCGTTACCACGTCCGCCACGGCGGACCGCATTCGCCGGTCGGCCCTTCACCTTTTCGCGAAGCACGGCTACGAGGCAACGGGGATCCGCGAGGTGGCCCGCGACGCTGGCCTCTCACTCTCGACGCTGTACCACTACATCGAGAGCAAGGAGGATCTCCTCCTCGACATCATCCGAACCAGCATGAGCGAGCTCCGCGCGGCGGCCCAGGAGTCGCTCGCCAACTCGGAGACCCCGGCCGAGCGACTCGCCGGCTTGGTCCGCGGCCACGTGACCGTGCACGGCCGGATGCGACTCGATGCAATCGTCTCAGACACCGAGCTGCGCTCGCTGAGCGAAGCCGAGCGCAAGGGCGCGGTCAAGCTCCGCGACCGCTACGAGCAACAGTGGCAGGAGGTAATCGACGAAGGCGTCGCCGCGAACGATTTCTATGTCACGGACCCGAAGCTGGTCCGGTTGGCGCTGTTGCAGATGTGCACCGGCGTCGCCTATTGGTATTCCCCCGCCGGCGATCGCGCCCTCCCGCACATTGCTGATGCCTTCGCCGACCTGGCGCTCTTGATGGTGGGGTACGTCGACCCTGCGAGGACCGAAAGCGAGGCTAGAGCTAGATGAAACTGCACGCGTTCCACTGCGGCGGCGAGATCGCAGACATGTCGATCTTCGACCCCTTTCACCCGGAAGTCGGCACCAAGGTGACGATTCCCTACTTCGCGTACCTGGTCGAACACCCCGAAGGCAAGGTGCTGTTCGACACCGGCGCCCACGTCGATCTGATCAACGACCCGGCCAAGAGGCTCGGCGCCGCCGCGGAAGCGTTCGAGGTGGTGATGGAGGAGGGCGACGACATCGTCAGCCAGCTGGCGACCGTCGGCGTCTCGCCCGCCGATGTCGAGCACGTTGTCCACTCACACCTTCACTACGACCACTCCGGGGGGATCGAGTTCTTCCCCGATGCCACCTTCTACGTGCAGCAGCGGGAGCTCCAGTTCGCCTTCTGGCCGCCCGTCTACCAGCGCGAGATCTACGTCAAGGCCGATTTCGACCACGACGTCCCCTGGGTGGAGCTGGAAGGCGAGCACGACGTCTTCGGTGACGGCAAGGTCGTGCTCTTCCCCACCCCGGGCCACACCGCCGGCCATCAGTCGATGCTGGTGCGGCTGCCGGGCCACAGCGTGATCCTCGTCGCCGACGCGGCCTACCTCCCGCACAACATGGAAGAGAACGCGCTACCGGCTCTGCTCTGGAACCCGGACTCGATGGTCTCGAGCTGGCGACGCATCGAAGCGCTGGCGCGCCGCGAGAACGCCGAGCTCATCTTCACCCACGACCTCGACTACCGGTCGAAGACGAAGGTAGCTCCGGAGGAATCCTACGAGTGACCGTCCACCCGGACTGGAACCTCGATCAGTCGGGGCCGGGTGCGGTGAGCGCGAGCGACATCGTCGAGCTCGCGATCTCCGCCTGCGATGCGGCCCCTGAGGTGCCGGCACTCGTCTTCGAGGACGGGCCGCAAATCAGCCGAGCGGAGTTCAAGGCAGCGGTCGACCGGTTCGCCTCCTGGCTCCAAACGCGAATCGAGCCCGGAGACCGGGTGGCGATTGTCATGCACAACCGGATCGAGTTCATGGTCGCCTGGATCGCGGTCGCGGCAAAGGGCGGGACGCTCGTCTCGGTCAACCACGACGCTCGGCGCCACGATGCCCACCACGTCCTCGAAGACTCAGCCGCTCGAGTGGTGCTGGTCGATGCCGAGACGCATGACCTGATCGCGGAGCTGAAGCCCGACCTGCCTGATCTGGAGCACGTCGTCTTGGTCAAGGGCTCAGAGCCCGCCGGCCTCGACCCCTTCGCCGACCCCGATGCCCCCGGGCTGGAGGAGCTGCGAGTCGAACCCGAGGGGATCACCAACATCTATTACACCTCGGGCACCACCGGTCCGCCCAAGGGCTGCATGCTCGGCCACGACTACTGGATCCGCTTCGCTGGCCTCTACCTCGACCTCTACGGGATGGGCCCCGCGGATCGCCTCCTCTGCTGCCTGCAGTTCTTCTACGGTGACCCGCCCTGGCAGCTGCTGGCGAGCCTGCAGGCCGGCACGACGCTGGTCGCGATGCGTCGCTTCAGCGTCTCGCGGTTCTGGAACGTGGTCCGAGAGCGGGGCGTGACGCAGGTATTCGGCCTCGCCTCGATCCCGGCCCTGCTGCTCAAAGCCCCGGCCGACCCCAGGCGCGATCGCGACCACGGCGTCCGCTTCGGGCTGCAGATTGGGATCCCCAAGGACCTCCACGCAGAGATGACCGAGCGCTGGGGCTTCCCCTGGATGGAGGGCTACGGGCTGACCGAGACCGGGCTCGTGATCGCGATGCCCCCAGGCGAGGCGGAACGGATGATCGGCTCCGGCTCGATCGGCGTGCCCGTTCCCGGTGCCGACGTCCGCCTGCTCGACGAGTCGGGAGATGAGGTCCCGGCGGGCGAGCCGGGGGAGATCTGGATCAGGGCCCCCGGCCTATTCAAGGGCTACCTGAACCGACCCGACGCCACGGCCGAGACCCTGGTGGACGGCTGGCTGCGCAGCGGGGACCTCGGTCGCCGCGACGAGGAGGGATTCCTCTACTTCCTCGGTCGCCTCAAGGACATCATCCGCCGCGGCGGCGAGAACGTGGCGGCGGCCGAGGTCGAGCAAGTGCTCCGCGCCCATCCGAGGGTGCTCGAGGCAGCCGTGATCCCAGTGCCCGACGAGCTCCGCGGCGAGGAGGTGAAGGCCTACATCGGCCTGGTCGATGGCGAGAGCCCGGACTCGGTGCCGCCTGAGGCGCTGATCGAGCACTGCGCTACCGAACTGGCGGCCTACAAGCTGCCCCGCTTCATCGCTTACCGGAACGAATTCCCCCGGACTCCCTCCATGCGGGTCCGCAAGAGCGAGCTGACCGCCGAGGTCGAGGACCTGACCGCCGACGCCTGGGACAGAGAGGCAGGGCCAAGCACGAACGAGAGGCCTTTCATCCCGGAGGGGGAGATGTGAGCATCGGCTTCGACATCGGCGAGGACGGAATCGCCACAATCACCCTCAACCGTCCTGAGGTGCTCAACGCGATGGACAGCGCGACCTACGCCGAAGTGACCGCGGCGGTCGAGCGAGTAGAGGACGATCCCGAGATCCGTCTCGGGATCGTCACGGGCGCCGGCGAGAGAGCCTTCTCCGCCGGCGCCGATCTGCGGGAGATGCACGGCAACGAGGACGGCTCGGAGCCCTGGCGCGCCTGGCACCCGGATCGCTGGGACTTCGGCGTCCGCACCTCGAAGCCGATGATCGCAGCGGTTCATGGCTACACCCTGGCCGGCGGCCTCGAGCTGGCGCTCGCCTGCGACATCCGGATCGCAGCGGAGGACGCGGTGTTCGGCTGTCCGGAGGTCAAGTGGAGCCTCCTGCACGGCTTCGGCGCGCTGCGTCTTCCGGCCATCGTGGGGCTCTCCAACGCGATGTCGATGCTGCTCACCGGCGAGCAGATCGACGCTCGCGAGGCCCACCGGATCGGCCTGGTCAGCCAGGTGGTCCCCCGCGAGGAGCTGATCGAGCGGGCCCGGTCCACGGCAGCGCTCATCCTGCGCAACGGCGACGAAGCCGTGATGATGACCAAAGAGCTGGCGCTGCAGGGCCTCGGCTGCCCGCTCGAGGGCGGGATGCGCCTGTACCGCGAGATGTTCCGGCGGGTCGCCGCGACCGACGAGCAGCAGGAGCGTCTCGGGACCTTCGGCCAGCGCAACGACGCAGCTCCACAGGAGGATTGAGTTGACCGACGTGATCGACATCCGCATCCAGCCACCGATGCGGGATGCCGACGATGATGAGCCGGTCGTGCCGACGCCGGAGTACGAGCGCTACAACGAGGTCTACGGGTTCGCCTCGCTTCTCAACCTGACCGCCCCCCAGCTGGTCGCCGAGATGGAGGCCAGCGGCGTGCGCGGGATCCTCCAAGCCGAGCACGAGTGGGGCACCGACGCCGAGTACAACGACCGTGTCGCGGATCTGGTTGGGCGCTTCCCGGACCGCTTTTCCTGCGGCTTCGCCTCCGTTGACCCGCGCGAGCCGATGGAGGCGGTGCGGGAGTTGAACCGTGCCCACTCGGAGCTGGGTCTGCGGGGTGCGATCTTCCAGCCCGGCTTCCTCAAGATCTCCCCCGCCGACGCCTGCTGCTACCCGATCTACTCCCGCTGCACCGAACTGGGGATTCCAGTCGGCCTTCACACCGGTATCAACTTCTCCTCCCACGGTCCGATCGAGAACGGGCGACCGGGTCTTGTGGACAGGGTCGCCTGCGACTTCCCCGACCTTACGATCATCTGCCATCACGGCGGCTGGCCCTGGCCCCATGAAGCGGTAGCGGTCGCCTGGAAGCACAACAACGTCTTCCTTGAGTTCGGCGCGATCGCGCCTCGCTACCTGCAGGATCGCGGCGGCTGGGGAGACATTGTGCATTTCATGGACACAGTCCTGCGCGAACGGGTCCTTTTCGGCACCGATTGGCCGATGCTCCGCTACGAACGAGCGTTCGAGGAGATCGATCAGCTTGAGCTCCGGGAGGAGGCGCGCCAGCGCTTCCTTCACGACAACGCTCAGGCGTTGCTCGAAAGGATCCTCTGATGGCCGCGGCGAGCCTCCCGGGGAGGGAGATCTTCGCGGGCGATACGGTCTCGGCCCGAGAGGATGGGGAGATCGCCTGGATCGTCCTCGGCGGCGAGCGGCCGTTCACCATCGACGAGGCCTTCCCGCGGGACTTCACGGCGGCGACGGAGTCGGTGGAGTCAAGCGACGCCCGCGCACTCGTCATCACAGGAACCACGAAGGTCTTCTGCGCCGGCGCCAACCTTCGCCTCGGGCCGAAGCTGCGCGAACCAGAGTTCGCCCAGAACTGGCTGCGCACACAGCACGAGGCCGTCGCGCGACTTGCCGAGTGCCGGCTGCCGACCGTGTCCGCCGTGCACGCCGCCGCGGCCGGCGCCGGCTGCAACCTGGCGATCGCCTGCGACTACGTGGTCGCCGTTCACACCGCGCACTTCTCGCAGGCGTTCATCCGAATCGGCCTGGCGACAGACATGGGGAGCCTGTACCTGCTGCCGCGGCGCGTCGGCTTCCAGGTCGCCCGCGAGATGATGCTGACGGGTCGCGAAGTGGCAGGCGAGGAGGCTCTCCGCATCGGCCTCGCGGACGAGCTCTGCGACGACGGGAAGCTCCTTGCACGCGCACGGGAGGTGGCGGCTGCGCGCGCCGGCGGGCCGCTGGCCGCCTACGCGGCTGTGAAGCAGGGGCTTGCGAGGGGTGCCGCAATGCCGCTGCGCGACAGTCTCGACCTCGAAATGCGGCTGCAGCTAGAGGTAATGTCCGATCCGGACTTCGAGGAGGGGACCACCGCCTTCCTCGAGAAGCGCCCGCCCCGTTACGGCCACTGAACGACCCTAGACCCGTTGTTGGGTTACGAACCCGCCGACTTGTGCCGATCGGTTCGACCGCGCCCGGGCCTAGGCGCGACGGTCATCAATTGGTCGCCAAGCAGCCTCTGGCCTATGACGGCACGTCGGCACCAAACTTAGCGACCCGAATGTCGCAGCTACGGGCATGTGCCTCGAAGCCCTCAACGCGGCACTGGCGTGCGCAGATCTCACCGATGCGGCTGCTCGTTGTGCGGTCGCGGATCTCCTGGTGGGTGACGGTCTTGAGGAACTTGCCAACCCACAGTCCGCCGCTGTAGCGAGCCGAGCCCCCAGTTGGCAGTATGTGGTTGGTACCGACCGTCTTGTCGCCGTAGGCCACGGTAGTGCCTTCCCCGAGGAAGATCGCCCCGTACTCGCGCATGCGCTCCAGATACCAGCGGGGCTCGTTCGTGAGTATCTCGACGTGCTCGTAGGCGAGGTCGTTGCCCTTGGCGACGGCCTGCTCAGGCGTTTCGACGATGTGGATCGCACCGTGCTCGGTCCAGGCGATGGAGGCGGTCTCGGCGGTCGGCAAGTCGGCAGCCAGCTGTCGCTCGATCTCCCCCTCAACTCGTTCCGCCAGCTCCGGCGAGGTCGTCACCAAGACGGCCGGCGAGGTGGGTCCGTGCTCGGCTTGACCGATGAGATCAGCTGCGACGATCTCGGGGTCCGCATCGCCGTCGGCGATGATCAGGATCTCAGTCGGACCAGCAAGAAGGTCAATGCCGACCTCCCCGAAGAGCTGCCGCTTGGCCTCCGCGACAAAGGCGTTGCCGGGCCCGACCAGCATCTCGACGCGAGCGATCGACTCGGTTCCCAAGGCCAGGGCCGCGAGGGCCTGGACGCCGCCGAGAACGTAGATTTCGTCCGCGCCGGCGAGGTGCATTGCTACAACCGTCGCGGCGGTCGGCCGACCTTCGAACGGAGGCGTGCAGGAAGCGACCCGGGGCACGCCGGCTACCTTGGCGGTGACCACGCTCATGTGAGCAGACGCGACCATCGGATAGCGACCGCCGGGAACGTAGGTGCCAACATTGTCAACTGGTAGGTGGCGGTGTCCAAGGAAAACGCCGGGTAGAGTCTCGACCTCGAGGTCCGACATCGTCGCTCGCTGAGCTTCCGCGAAGCGGCGCACTTGGGCTTGGGCAAAGCGGATGTCCTCGATGGTCTGCGTATCGACCATCGCAACACATTCCTCGATTTGCTGGGCGCTGAGGCGGAAGCTCTCCGGCTCCCAGCTATCGAAACGTGCCGAGTACTCGCGGACCGCTTGGTCACCGTGCGAGCGAACGTGCTCAATGATCGACGCGACAGTCTCGGCTACGGAGATAGGAGCCTTCGAAGCCACGCATACGTGTTTATCAACTTTGGGAGATCGTCTGCGGACCGGGTCCACTGGGGCCGGAGTCGAAGTCGCGATCCCCGCTCGAGGGTCGCCGCGGTTCGCTTGAAACCGACGGCGCACCCGCTGCAAAGAGTGCCCGGGCGTGTTGCGGGTAGTAGGGAGGGCAGGAACCGAACCTCTGCAAGACCTCGATACGAGAAGGATCGACATGTTCACCATGCCCACGGCAATTCCAAAGGCATTTCTTGGCGCGCTCGCGGCCGCGCTGCTCGGCGTCGCGCTCTCGGCACAGACGGCCGGCGCGACGTTCGCGGGCGGCAACGGCAGGATCGCCTTCGACAGCAACGCCGGCGGGGCCCTCAACGTCTACTCCGTCAACCCGGGCGGGACCGGGTTCGTCAACCTGACCGCCACCTCGCCCGGCAACAGTTTCGAACCCTCTTTCTCCAGCGACGGCAGGAAGATCGCCTTCACGAGCGATCGCGACGGCAACTTCGAGATCTACGCAATGGCGTCGGATGGATCGGGCCAGACGAGGCTGACGAACGATCCGGCGTCGGACTACGGCCCGGCCTTTTCCCCCGACGGCAGGTGGATCGCCTTCGTCAGCGAACGCGCCGGCGCCGCGGGCCCATGCTGCTCGAGAGCCGAGATCTACGTGATGAGGTCGGACGGGACCCACCAGACTCGGCTGACCAAGGTCCCGGGAGAGGACTCCAACCCGACCTTCACCCCCAACGGCAAGTCGATCGTCTTCGATAGCCGCCGCGCCGGCTTCCCGCAGATCTGGGCGATCGGCGCCGACGGCTCCGTCCAGACCCAGATCACCAACGACCCCGCCGGGGGCTCGCAGCCCTCGGTGTCGCCCGCCGGCGACTGGGTGGCTTTCAGCAGCAACCGGGGCGGCAACCGCGACATCTACGCCACGCCGCTCGTCGGTCGGGCCGAAGTGCGCCTCACGGCCGACCCCGGCGCCGACCAGGCGCCCGCATATTCGCCGGACGGGACCCGGATCGCCTTCCAGTCCGATCGGGCCGGCAACAACGAGATCTACACGATGTCCAACTTCGGCGGCGACGTCGGTCGGCTCACCGTCGGGGCGCCGGTCGACGAGAACCCCGACTGGGGCCGTTCGTTGCTGATGTGCGGTCACCAGCAGGTCACGGTGCTCGGCACGACCGGGCACGACAGGTTGGTCGGCAGCCGCGGCGACGACGTAATCATCGGGCTCGACGGCTCCGACCGGATCATCGGCGGCGCGGGCGACGACATCGTCTGCTCGGGCAAGGGGGACGACGTGATCACCGCCGGCTCTGGCGCCGACCTGGTGATCGCTCGCGCCGACGACGACGTCGTACGCGGGCGCGCCGGCGATGACAGGCTGTACGGCAGCTCGGGCAAAGACGTGCTCGACGGCGGCCGCGGCGACGACCGGATCTGGGGGGTGGTCGGGCAGGACGTGCTGTTCGGCCGCGGCGGCGCGGACTTCCTCAACGGCGGGCCCGACCACGACTTCTGCAACGGAGCGCGCGGGACGGACCAAGGCAAGCGTTGCGAGAGGAGTGTCTCGATCCCGTAGACGGACGCGCACCACCTGCGGGCGAGCCTGAAAAGGCACAATCCGGGAGTGATGTGGGTACCCTACGGGCGCGGTGAATCAGAGCCTCGAAGCGACGCGGACCCCCGCGACAAGGCGACGCCCGACGATCGGCCGGGTTGCCGTCGCGCTCGTCGCGCTCGTTGCCTCTGCCCTCGCGCTGGCCGCCTGCGGCGGCTCCTCGAGCGCAGACGAAGCCAAGACGGCCGCCTGCGACGCGGTCGCCGACATCGAACAGCAGGTCAATCAGCTGCAGGGCTACACGCTGTCCAACGTCACCGCCGAAAAGGTGAAATCCAACTTCAACGCGATCGAATCCGATCTGGGGACGATCAGGACCTCCGTTCCCGAACTGGAAGGCACCCTCAAGAGTCAGCTGAAGGACGCGAACGAAGAATTCAGCACGCAGGTCCAAAGCACGATTTCGTCGCTCGGCAAGAGCACCTCGCTGGCTGGCGGAATCACCCAGCTCGAAACCGCCGCCGAAGACCTCGGGCGCGCCTACAAGCAAGCGTTCGCCAGCGTCAGCTGCTGATCGCAAAGGCCCGATCCCGGAGCCGTCTCGCCAGGACCCTCACCCGGCGGCGCGGCGCTCGAGGAACTCAGCCGCGGCCTGCCTGTGGTCGACGACGGGGTCCGGATAGTCGAGCGCCCGGCGCTCCGCGGAGCGGAGCAGCCAGGGCTCGTGCACGGCCCGCCCAGGGATGCCCGCGAGCTCCGGGAGGTAACGGCGCACATAGTCGCCCGCGGGGTCGAAGCGATGCGCCTGTCGGAGCGGGTTGAGCACCCGGTTGGGCCGGGTGTCGTTGCCGGTGCCGGCCACCCACTGCCAGTTGCCGACGTTGCTGGCCAGGTCGGCGTCGGCGAGCAGCACAGCGAAATGGGCGGCGCCCAGCCGCCAGTCGAGGTAGAGGGTCTTGCTGAGGAACGAGGCGACGACCATGCGGGCGCGGTTGTGCATGAAGCCCTCGCGCGCGAGCTGCCGCATCCCGGCGTCGACGATCGGGTAGCCGCTGCGCCCCTCCCTCCACGCCCCGGCCAGGCGCCCGCTGTGCCGCCAGCGATCGCCACGCGGCCGGTAGTCGGCGTGCGGCAGGTCGGGCCGGGCGGCCAGCACCTGGCGGTGGAAGTCGCGCCAGCAGAGTTGGCGGGCGAAGGGCTCCCCGCCGGGGCGTCCCTCGACCCGCGCCAGCACCGCCGCCGGCGAGAGGCAGCCGAAGTGCAGGTCGGCGCCGAGCCGCGAGGTGGCGTCCGCGGCGAGGTCGTCGCGGCGCTCCTCGTAGGGCCCGAGCCCGGAGCGCAGCCAGCGCTCGAGGCGGCGGCGCGCGGCGCCTTCGCCGCCGCGGGGCAGATCGGGCGACGGCGTGCCCGCGGTAAGGTCGGCCAGCGTCGGGACGCGCCCGGCGCGGACGCCGTCCGGCAGTGGCAGCCGCCGTGGAGCGGGCAGCGGGGCGCGGCGCGGCTGCCCGCTCCAGACACGCCAGTAGGGAGTGAAGACGCGGTAGTGGTCGCCGCTCTGCGGCGCCACCGCGCCCGGCTCGACCACGCCGGCCCCGGGGAAGCTCCGCAGCCGCACCCGCGCCCGCCCGCAGGCCGCCGCCAGCCGCTCCCGTCTGCGGAGCGCGTAGGCGCCGACGTCATCGCTCAGGTGGATCGCCTCGGCGCCGCACTCCCCCGCCAGCCCCAGCGCCTTCTCAACCGGGTCGCCGCAGCGCACGACGAGCCTCCCGCCCCGCTCGCGAAGCGAGCGGTCGAGGTCGCGCAGGCTGTCGAGCAGGAAGGCCAGCCGGTTCGGGGAGCCGCAGCTACCCCGCAGCAGCGCCCGGTCGAGCACGAACAGCGGCACGATCCGATCCACCTCGCGGGCGGCGGCGGCGAGCGCCGGCTGGTCGCGGATCCTAAGGTCCCGGGTGAAGAGGACGAGGGCGCAGCTCACCGGCGGCGTTCCTCCGCGAGCGCCCGACGCAGCGTCTCGTCGAACGGCTCCGGGGAGATCCCGAACGGCTCGGCGCCGGAGGGGTCGGTGACGACGGTTGCCGTGGTCAGCCCCTCGACCAGGGGGCGCGCCACGCTGGTGTCGACCGGGGTGACCAGGCCGAGCCACAGCGAGGACAGCCAGGGCGTGACGAAGGGGACCGGGAGCTTCGGCCGCGGGCGCTTGCCCATCGCCAGCGCCATCCGGTCGAGCATCTCCGCGTAGGTGAGGACGTCCGGGCCGCCGATCTGCACCTCCCGGCCCGCCGACTCAGGCACCTCGGGGGCGCGGCGCAGGTACTCGATCGTCGCCTCGATCCCGATCGGCTGCGTCGCCGTGTGCAGCCAGGCGGGAGCGATCATCACCGGCAGCCGGCCGACCAGGTAGCGCAGCGTCCGGTAGGACTCGCTGTCCGCGCCGACCACCATCGCCGCCCGGAAGTAGGTGAGCGGCGGGCCCTCGGCGGCAAGGGCGCGCGCCGTCTCGTGGCGGCTGCGCAGGTGCTTGGAGGCGCCCTTGTCGCCGAGCCCGCCCAGATAAACCACCCGCCTGACCCCCTCGCGCCGCGCCATCCGGGCGAAGTTGGCCGCAGCGGCGCGCTCGCGCTCCTCGAAGCCGGCCCCGCCGGACATCGCGTGCACTAGGTAGTAGGCGACGTCGACCCCCTCCCCCGCCCCCTCGAGGCTGGCCGCGTCGGTGACGTCGCCGACCCACAGCTCGGCGCCCAGCTCCTCCAACCGCCCAGCCCGGGCGCGATCGCGGACCAGGCACCTGACCGGACCTGATCCGGCCAGCGCCCCCGCCAGCCGGCCGCCGATGAAGCCGGTCGCTCCTGCGATCAACGTGCTCTGCGAGATGTGCCAACGCTACCCGAGCGAGGTCGGCGGCCTGAAAGACTGGCGCCCGTGCGCGAGCACCTCCTGCAACGCAGGCAGCGCGTCCCGGTCCCGCCCGAGCGCGCCTTTGACTTCTACGCCGACGCGCTCAACCTCGAGCCGATGACGCCCCCTTGGCTCCACTTCCGAGTGACGACACCGGGTCCGATCACGATGGGTGCCGGCACGTTGCTCGACTACCGGCTGCGCCTGCACGGCGCCCCGATCCGCTGGCAGACGCGGATCGAGACCTGGGAGCCGCCGCTGCGCTTCAGCGACACCCAGGTCCATGGCCCTTACTTCCTCTGGGAGCACACCCACGAATTCGAGCCCGACGGCGAGGGCGGCTGCGAGATGCGCGACACCGTCCGCTACGCGATCCCCCTCGGCGCGCTCGGGGAGCTGGCCCACCGCCTCTTCGTGCGCCGCGACCTCGAGCGCATCTTCGACTTCCGCCGCGACGCCTTCGCGGCACATTTTCAAGGCTCTTAGCCGCCGCCAAGCTCACACCGCAGGCCGGCGGCGTTGTCGCCGGGTCGCCTGAGGGCAAGACCGAGCAACGGATCAATTTCCCACCAAGCTCGTCGCCGAGGCAATCCACCTGACGACCGCCGAGCGAGCCGCTTCCTAGGTCGGTGTTCCGCCCCGGTGTGTGGGTTTGTGGGAATCAACTGATGCGCGCTTGCGAGCCGACGTTAGCCTAAGAATCAGCCATAAGGGAGGTGCCGCAACCCTGTGGTTAGGGCCGTCGTAGGTGCTCCCAACACCGCGGCGGCCCGCTTTGTCGGAGTCCGCCGCGAGCATGGAGCGCGCTGTAACCACCTCGCTCAACGTCCCCGCGCCAAGCGGCAAGCTCCTCGCCCAGCTGCGCGGGGTGCAGAGGTCGCTCCCAGGCGCGCAGGACGTCGGGGATACGCAACCTTAGACAGAGATTAAATCTACCCTTGACAGCACGGAGCGTCCTGCTAGCTTGTGTCGAAGGTCTGTCCAGATCTTAGTCAAGGTTTGGATAACGGCAGTGCAGATCCATCAAACGACCAAAGGAGCATTTGGGATGAGAAAGATGATTCTGGCCGCGGCACTCGTGGTTGCGCTCGGAGTTCCGTCCGGCGCCATGGCCCAGGGCGGTGTCTGGCGCGCCCACGGCGTCGAAAGCGGCAAGGAATGGGGCGCAGCGGTGAGCGGCATCGCCCCGGGCGGAGCGCTCGGTTGTCATGCGAGCGGCGGACGTGCGGCCACCTGCGCCGAATAGCGGTCTCGCGGACCGGGAGACGGGGCCCAAGGCGTTCCCGTCTCCCGGTCCCGCCAACCGCGTCTCCACCTCGGCGCATCCCCGCCCGCATCGCTTCCGCGCCGCGCTGGTCATCACCGGCGCGGTGGTGGGGATCTCGGTGCTCGGCGGCCTCGCAACCGACACCGACTCCGGCTGGTATCGCGAACTGGACCTGCCCTCGTGGCAGCCGCCGGGGGCCGTCTTCGGGCCGGTATGGACGATTCTCTATGCCCTGCTCGCCGCCTCCGCGTACCTGGCATGGCGAGAACTGGCGGGCTTGCGGCGCACGCCCATCCTGGGCCTCTATGTCCTCAACGGAGCGCTCAACCTCGCGTGGACGATCATCTTCTTCCGGGCCCACCGCCCGGCGATCGCCGGCATCGAGATCCTTCTGCTTTTGGCGACAATCGTCGCCCTCATCATCCTGATGCGCCCCGTGTCCCGCCAGGCATCCTGGGCGCTCGTGCCATACGCGCTTTGGGTCACGTTCGCCGCTGCCCTGACCTGGGCCATCGCGGCGAGCAACTGACGCTGCAGGCGTTAGGCCGGATCCTCCGACTGCGGAGGCGCCGCTTCCGAAGCGGGCTTCCGGCTAATTATCAGGCGCATCACCTGCAAGACCTGGTCCAGCTCACTCCGTGCTACTCGGCCGGAAGAGGTGGGATCGAGCCAGAATCCGGTGCCCCGGCAATCCGGCCGTCGATAGGGTGCCCAGCAGCACGGACCTGACATTCAATGAGCTGGCCGGCGAGAACGTCGTCGGTAAACCCGATGCCGAGCTCGAGTGGGCAGACAACGCTGAGGCCCTGCGAGAGGACGATTGCAGGGTGCTCGAAACCGGCAATCCGATGTTCGTGCGCGAGTACGTCGACCACTCCGAGCGGGGCAGGGCTAGTCTGAGCGTGCGCAAGTGGGCCGGTGACCTGGACGGGAAGCCATCAGGCCACAGCATGGGAGAGCCGCCGGTCCAACAGGTCGACCAAGGCGCCGATCAGCACCGAGCCTGCGGCGATGAAGAGCAGGATTTCTTCGATCACGCCGCCCTCCGGCCGGCCCGAGGCCGCCAGCCCCTCGATCAGCGCGGCCGTGATCGCAACCCCGAGGCCGCCGAGGCCGATCACCAAGGCCAGCGTCACCCCGGAGGCGGCCCCCGCCTCCTCGATCGGCACCACTTCCTGGGTGCCGATGCTGACGATCGACCACCCAATCCCGTAACCGAGCCCAAAGACGGCGAGCCCAGCCATGTAGGCGAGCAGGCCGGGGTCAAGGGCGACCACAACCAGACCGGCGGCGCCGACACCCATCGCCACCGGGATCACACGGGCGACGACGAAGCGTTCACCGAGGCGCCCGGACAGCGGGCCGGCGAAGGCCAGCATCGCCGAGCAGGCTAAGAAAATCGCTCCCGCGCCGAGGGCGCTGAAGTCGCGGACCTGCTGCAGGTAGAGCGTGGTGGCCAGCGTGGTCGAGACGAAGGCTACGTTGGAGACGGTGCCGAGAGCAGTGACGATCACGTAAGGGCGGTTGCGGAAGAGGCTGAGGTCGACCAGCGGCCAGCGGACCCGCCGCTCGATCTCGACGAAGGCGACGAGCAGGAGGAGACCGGCGAGGAAGACGCCAATGGTGGCCGGGCCGAGCCAGCCCCACTCCTCGCCGCGGTCGACCGCGAAGGTGATGAGGGCGATGCCGAGCGCCACCGCCAGCAGGCCGCCGAAATCGATGTGGCGCGGGACAGTGGAGTCACGCGACTCCTCGACGGCGTGCAGCACCATCGCGATCGCAAACAGCCCGAAGGGAATGTTGATCAGGAACACCGCGCGCCAGCTCACGAGGTCCGTGAAGAGGCCACCGAGGAACGGGCCGACGGCGGTGCCGAGCGCGGAGAGGCCATAGACGCTGCCGATTGCTCGCGCCCGCTGCTCGGGCGGGAACGCGTTGCTGACCACGGCGACGCTGAGCGGGAACATGACCGCAGCGCCAGCACCCTGCAGCACACGGAAGCCGATGATCGGCCCCGCCGAAGGGGATAGCCCGCAGACGATCGATGAGCCCACGAAGAGGCCGATCCCCGCGATCAGCACCCGTCGGCGACCGAGGATGTCCCCGAGCCGACCAGCGGGAATCAGGAACGCGCCCAGTGCGAGCATGTAGCCGCTGATTACCCACTGCAGATCGGTGACCTCCACGTGCAGATCGCGCGCCATCTGCGGCAACGCCAAGTTGAGGGCGAAGAAGTCGACCTGAACCATCAGCATCGACGCTGAGGCGGCGACGAGAACGCCCCGGAGGTGCTTCGATTCGGCACCGTCCGCGGCCATCGCCGAGGGAGCCTATCGCGGCCCCGGCTGCCACGCCTAGATTGGCGACATGCCCCAGCCGATGGCCTCCGGCGACGTCTACGACCACCACGGCGAATACCAACTGCGCGGCGCGCTCAGAGATGGAAGCGTCGGTGGTGCTGGTGGTGCTGCAGCTGCTCGGGCGGCGGCTCGCCGGCCACCGCCCGGTCGGGGCCGGGAGCCTCCGGGTCGCGCACGAATGCCCAGACGAGCACGGTGCCGATCAGGGTGAGTCCGGCCAGGACCCAGGTCGAGCCGGCGATCGCCGCGGTGAAACCGTCGCCGGAGGCGCGCAGCGCATGGAAGACGGCGCCGGTGGCCGCCAGCGCGAGGGCGCCAGCGACGATCTTGTCCATCGCCAGCACACCGGAGGCGATCCCCACCTTCTCGGCCGGCATCGCCGCCATCGCCGCGGCGGACATCGGCGCGTAGACGATCCCCAGAGCGAGGCCAAAGAGCAAATACCCGCCCAGGATCAGGCCGAAGCCGCTCCCGGGGTCGATCTGGGGTACGGCGGAGGTGCGCCGATTCCTCCAGCTCCTCGGGGACCTTTGTCGGGTGGAGGAGTTCGAGGTCCAGTCGCTGATCGGGACCGAGAGAGGGGCCCTTGCCGAGGGTCGTGAGCGCGGCCGCTTCACCGGCCGCCCGTTGGCGTACGAGATGCGCTGGTGTCATGTGCTCGAGGTCGACGAAGGCCGGATCACGCGGTTCACCGACCATTTGGACACGGCACCGATGATCGCTGCCTGGCGAAGCTGATGTCGGCCGTGGCGCGGCGCGCCCTGCATCGCATCCGGGAGGCGGTCAGAAGCGGGCTTCCGGTGGGTCGGGGCGACTGAATTTGAACCACCGACCGCTCGGCCCCCAGCCGGCGGACACGACTGTCCATATGCGTCCCGACGCGTCCCATGCGTCCCCCGGGTCCCCATACGCCTGAATGGCCGGCGCTCGACCAGAACAGCCGCCGGGACGGGACTCGGCTCGAATCTGCCCGGCTAGCTCGCCGCTACCGCCAGCTCCCCCGCGCCCGCTCAAGGTGCCCGCTGGCGCCGATCTCGATAAACAGGCGGTGTGCCTCGCTCAGCAAGCTAGACGTGGACCTGGGGCTCGTAGGCCTTGTGCCCATGTGGGACGCGAAACGACAGACCCTTCGCCTCAGCTCGCGGGCGATCGACTTTGAAACTCGCGGGCGATCGACTTCGCCGCCCGCTTCGCCTCCTTGGCCATGAAGCCGATGCCGCCGGGCCGGGGCACGTAGCCGATGAAGAAGAGGCCCTCGGCGGTCGGCTCCCCGCCGCGAACGCGTGGAACGCCGTTTTCGTCGAGGACGTCGAGGTGGCCGACGAGCGGCTCGAGCGCGCGGCGGAATCCAGTCGCGCAGATCATCGCGTCCGGCTCGACCCGCTCACCGTCGGCGAGCTCGATCCCCTCGGCGTCGAGTGCCTCGACCGCGGCGACGACCTCGATCCGTCCGTCCTTGATCGCCTCGATCACGTCCTCGTCGACGATCGCCGGAGCCTTCCCGAGCCGGCGGGCGCGGGAGATCACGCCCTCCTCGGGGACCGGCAGGCCGTACTCGCTCAGGTCGCCGTACTCGGCCTTGCGGGCGAAGCGGGTGAATCGATCGCCGAACCACGCCGGCAGGTGCCAGAGGACGACAGCGATCGCATCGCCGGGGATCCCGGCGGGGCCGTGGCGCCCGAGGATGTTCGGAGGGGTGCGAACGGCGAGCCAGACCTTGGCGGCCCCGCCCTCGGCGAGCTCGTGGGCGATCTCCATCCCGGACGACCCCGGTCCGGCGACCAGCACCTTGCGGCCGCGGAAGGGTTCGGCATTGCGGTACTCGGACGAGTGCAGGATCTGACCGTTCCAGTCGTCGCGCCCACTCCAGTCGGGGATCACCGGCCGGTTCTCGTAACCGGTCGCGACCACGACCTCAGGAGCGCGCAGCTCGCCTGCGGTGGTGCGAACCAGCCAGCCGCCGTCGTCCCGCTCGATCCGCTCGGCGGCGGTTCGCAGCCGGATCTCGATCCCGTCCTCGCCCGCGTGGCGCTCGAGGTACTCGATCACCTGCTCGCGCGTCGGGAAGGTCGGAATCCCCTTGGGGAATGGTCGATCCGGCAGCTGGGAGTTCCTGCGCCAGGTGTTGAGGCGCAGCCCTTCATAGCGCTGATGCCATGAGGAGGCGATCCGGTCGGCCCGATCGACGATCAGCGGGCGGACCCCGCGGTCCTTGAGGGCGAGGGCTGCCGCGAGCCCGGCGGGCCCCGCGCCGATCACGACGGCGTCGTGCTCACGCGGCGGCCGACCGTTCGAACCGGCATCGCCTCGGGTGCCACCTCGGGCACGGATCGCGACTGGAGTCGCTCCCGGGTGCTCATCGGGTCGCTCCCGCGGCCTTGACGTTCTGCAGGACGACGGGCATCGTCTTGGCGAGGATCTCAGTCGGGCTGAACTCGACGATCTCCGAGCCCTCGTAATGGACCGGAGTGTGCCCGGGCGGGACGTAGTAGGCGTCGCCAGCCTCGTAGGTCTCCTCGCGATCGGCGAACCGGAAGCCGACCTTGCCCTCGATCACGTAGCCCCAGCGCGGGAGCTGAGCGCGGTCGTCGGGTAGGCCGCGGAACAGCTCGGCAAGGTCGGCGTCGGCGGTGTGCCTCTCGAAGCAGACGGAGTAGCCGCCATCGAGGTGCTCGAAGCCGACCTCGAGGCCCTCGAGCTCGACGCTCTCGGACGCTGTGTCTCTCGAAGCCTTCGGCATCTTTGCCTCCTTCTTCGGGAACAGACTGCAACGAGGCTAGGCTTCGGCGGGCTCCAGTGCGCATCGGCTGAACCACCCAACATCGACGCCGGCGCGAGATGGGTGATCTCACCCATGGCGCCTGGGTCGCTCAGAGGAGGTCGTGCTCGTAGGCGTAGGCGGTCGCCGCGGTGCGCGAGGAGACCCCGAGCTTGGCGAAGATGTTGCTGACGTGGCGGTCGATGGTGCGCTCGCTGACGATCGAGCTCGGCGGCGATCGCCTTGTTGGTCTCGCCGGCGGCGAGGTGGCGCAGGACCTCGAGCTCACGCAAGGTGAGGCCGTGGGCCTTGACGTCCGCGCCGCCGCTGAGCTCGTCGAGGCGAGCGAGGTCGGTGGATGCGCCGAGCGCGCGGTAGGCGGCGCGGGCTGCATCGAGCTCCAGCGTCGCGGTGTCCTCGTCGCCGAGCGCCCGGCAGGCGCGGCCGATCAGCTCGCGGGCGTGCGCCACCTCGTACGGCGCGTGAAGCCCCCGCCAGGCGTCGACCGCGCGTCCGCAGGGGCAGGAGCGCCGCGGCCGGATCCTCGCCGGCGAGCTCGACCGCGCCGCGGGCCTGTGCCGCCTGCGCGGTGAGCGCCTCGGCCTCCCTTCCCGCCGCGATCGACTCCAGCTCACGGCAGGCTCGGCGGGCCTCCTCGAGGTCGTCGCTGGCAAGCATGATCTCGACGTAGGCGGGAAGCAGCTGCGTTCGCGCCGCGACGTCGGAGGTCTCGGTCGCGACCCTGCGGATCGCCGCTTCGGCGGCGTCGGTGTTGCCCTCTGCGAGCCGCAGCAGGGCGAGACCCGGCTGAGGCTCGCGACCGTGGTCGCTTGCCTCGCGGTAGGCCCGCTCGGCGGCCGCATGCTCTCCCATCACCCGATGGACCTCGCCCCGGCGGTAGCACGCCTCGCCCGCCGCGCCCGGGTTCTCCCCGTCAAGACATCGCTCTCTGGCCCGCTCCGCCTCCTCGAGCGCGTCAGTCCAGGCGCCGTCGAGCTGCATCAGCTCGGCGCGGTGGACCAGGCAGCGTCCGGTGAACGCAACCAGGTCCGGCTGGCGCTCGCACCAGGCCGACAGCGCCGCCGTCCACTCCTTGGCCCGGCGGACCTCGTGGGCGTCCCGGCAGGCGAGGATGACGCCGCAGTAGACGATTCCCGAGACGATCGGCGAGAGCTCGCCGGCGCTGACCGCGACCATCGACTCGTCGAGTAGCTCGATCCCCTCGCTGATCCGCCCGCCGCGGATCAGCAGGTGGCCGCGCTCGTGCGTGGCGAGCGCGAACAGGTCGCCGTCCCCGAAGCGCTCGCCGATCGCCGCAGCCTCGTCGGCCGCCTCGGCGGCTCCGTCGAGGTCCCCCTTCGCGTCGCGCTCGAAGACGCTCGGCAGCAGCAGGTAGCCACGCTCGACCGAGTCCTCGGCCCGCTTGTCGAGCAGGCGACCGGCGCGGCCGAGCCAGCCGCCCGCCTGGCCCATCTGGTTGCCGCGCGCCAGGCTGACGCCGATCCAGAACGCCGCGCGCACCGCGGCGAGCTCGTCCCCCTCGTCGAGATGCGCGCGGTAGGCGCGCTCCAGCGTCTCGAGGTACTCCCCCTCGCGCCCGAGCATGTAGAGGCAGGTGGCGAGCCGCTCCAGGTCGCCGGCACCCAGGGCGGAGGATCGGTCGGCGGCCTCGAGCTGCTCGCACGCCTCTCCCCAGGCTTGCGCTCGCGTAGGTCTCGCGCCCGCGGTCGAGCGCGGCGGCGGGATCGACCACGCCACCGATTATCGCGGACGTATGACGGCGTCGAGCGCTTCGGTTTCGCATATCGGCACCAAGGGGGTACCACGAGGAGTTCTTGAAATCTCTGCCGAGTTGCTCTGCATGCGAGAGCCCGCTTCCCCAAGCCGCTCTGAAGAATCGGGGAGGCCGGATTTGAACCGGCGACCGCTCGGCCCCCAGCCGGCGGACATCTCCTGCACATGCGTCCCTCGCGTCCCGTCTGTCCCCAGCTGTGGACAATCCGAACGTATCGGACGTAGCAGTCGGTACCCAAAGCGGTACCACGCCAAAGGTCGCGAGTGTAGATTCGGGGCCCTCGCTCTCCAAATGCAGGGCTCGCAGGTGGTCGTGAGTGACATAGCCGGGTCCCGATTCGTCTCTCCCGACCACCCGCGGATCGTCGAGCTGGTGCGCCTGAATGGCCGGCGCTGGACCAAAGCAGCCGCCAGGGCGGGGCTCAGCTCGGATCCGCCAAGCTAACCCGCCGCTACCGCCAGCTCCCCCGCCACCCGCTCGGCGTAACCGCTGGCGCCGATCTCGGTGAACAGGCGGTGGGCCTCGCTCAGCTCCTCTCGCCAGGCTCTCTCATCGTCGCTCTGTCGCGCCAGCTCGGCAAGCACGACGTGGACCTGGGGCTCGTAGGCCTTTGCGTCGGAGTCGCGTATGAGCTCACGCGCACGGGCAAGGGCCGCCTCGATCTCGGTCCGGGCATCGGGTCCGACGGCCCCCAGCAGCACCCGCGCCTGGGCGAGGCCCGCGACCAGCTCCCCGAAGACGTTTCCCTGAGAGCGAGCGATCGCCACACCCTCCGCGGCCGCCTCCTCCGCCCGCTCATTTTCTCCGAGGCCAAGATACGCCTCGGCGAGGAACGCGAGGCGCCAGGGCTCGGCCTCCACCGCCACGTGCAGCTCGCGGTTGATCTCCCGCGAGCGCCCGAGCGCCTCGATTGCCGTCTTCCAGCTGCCCCGCATCACCTCCGCCATGCCCAGAAAGAACCAGGCCCAGGAGCGCGCGAAGGAGTCGCCGATTCGCTCGGTGATCTCCACCGCACGCTGGACGTGGCCGAGAGCGGTCCCGGGCTCACCCAGGTAGTAGCTGTGAAAGCAGGAGTAGAGGTGAGTCCAGCCCACCACCTCGGCGTCCCCCTGCTCGCCGGCGATCTCCCGGCCGCGGGCGATCTCCCGGCCGCTCTCCTCGAGCTCCCCCAGGCTGGCGAGGTCGAATCCCCTGTATCCAACGCAATTCGCGTACGGACAGGCAGTATTGAGACCGGCACCGACGCTGGGGTCGCCGCCGGCCAGCTCGATCGCCCGGTCCGCGACCGCGATGCTCTCCCGGATCTCGCCGCTCAGGGCGAGGGGATGCAGTGATTGGCTGGCAAGGGCGACGTAGAGCGCGGGATCGCCGCACTCCTCGGCCAGCGCAATTGACCGGCGGGCGAGCGGTGCTGCCTCGCCGAGTTCCCCGGCCCCCGCCTTGAAAAACCCGTTGGCTCCGAGCAACAGCGCCCGCCAGCGGACGTCTCCCGTCTTCGCGGCGAGCCGCTCGCCATCGCCAAACAGCGCCTCGACTTCATCGCGGCCGATGCCCAGCCGCCAACCGAACGCGAGCAGGAAGTTCCTCGCGGCAAGACCCAGGCCGGCGCTCTCCTCGGACTCGGGCAGCTCGTCGGCGAGCTCCCGCACCCGCTGCCAGTGGGAGAAGGCAGCGGCGGGGTCGCCGGTCCCCGCCCAGGCGGCGGCGCGGGCGTACCAGCGGGCCGCCTCCAGCCGCTCTCCCGCTACCTCCCAGTGGCCCGCGATGAGTGCGGCGCGCTCCTCGAGGCGCTCGGGGTTGCCGGAGGCGATCGCCTCGGCGGCCTTGGCGTGCAGGGCGCGGCGGCGCTCCTCGAGCTGGGAGCCGTAGGCGACCTGTTGGGTGAGCGCGTGCTTGAAGGCATAGATCGGCTCCGGGGTGAGCTCCTGCAGGTAGACGAACTCCGCCGAGACCAGCTCGGCCAGCGCCTCCTCCAGCTCAGCGGGCGCCAGACCCGCCACCGGCGCAAGGATCGCCTGGGAGAACTCCCTGCCGATCACCGCGGCCGCCCCGAGCACCGCCTTCTCGCGCTCGCCGAGCCGGTCGATCCGCGCCGCCAGCACCGCCTGCACGCTGGCCGGGACCGAGACCTGCTCAAGCGGGCTCATCAGCCGGTAGGCGCCCCGCTCGCCAAGCAGGCTTCCCTGCTCGGCCAGGGACTGGACGATCTCCTCGATGAAGAAGGGGTTTCCCTCGCTGCGCTCGGCGATCAGCTCGGCGAGCCCGTCGAGGGAGGGATCGTCGCCGAGCAACTCGGCCAGCAGCCGCTCGCTCGCCTCGGTGCCCAGTGGGGAGAGGGCGATCTGGCGGTAGTAGGAGCGCGACATCCACTGCGCGTGGTAGTCGGGGCGGAAGTTGACCAACGCCATGCTCTGGGTGCCCTGCAGGGCCTCGACGTGGTTGGCGAGGTACGCCTCGCTGGCGCTATCCAGCCAGTGCAGGTCCTCGATCACCGTCAAGATCGGCTGCTGGGCGCTCTGGGCGCGGGCGAGGCGCTTCAACAGAGCCAGCAGGCGGCGCTGGCGGGCTTCCGGATCCATCCGCTCGGCGGGGCGCTCGGGGTCGGCCACTGCGAGGAGCTCGAAGAACAGCGGCAGCTCCTCGCCGAGGCCGGGATCTAGCCCGATGATCGCCTCCTCGATCCGCTCCCGCGCCAGCCGGTCGGGATCGCGCTCGCCGATCCCGAAGAAGTCGCGCAGCAGCGCCAGCACCGGCGCCAGCGGCACCGATCTGGCGTGCGCCTGGGCGGCGACGTGGTAGACGGGCATGCCGCGCTCCCGGCAGCGCTCCGCGAACTCATAGCAGAGGCGGCTCTTGCCCACCCCCGCCTCGCCGACTACCCCCACCACCTGGCCCTGGCCGGCAAGGGCCTGCTCGCGGGCCTCCTCCAGTGCCCCCATCTCGGACTCGCGGCCGACGAAGTGAGAGAGGCCGCGGCGGCGCAGCGCCTCCACCCTGCCGGTCGCCTCGCTGCGGCCGGTCAGCTCATAGATCCGCAGAGCGCCGCCCGCACCCTTCGGTTCGAACTCGCCGAGATCGGCCAGCTCCAGGAAGCCCTCTATGAGGGCCGCGGTGTGCTCGGTGAGGCAGACCTTGCCGGGCTCTGCCAACTGCTCGGCGCGCTGGGCGAGGCCAACGGTGTGCCCGATCGCCGTGTAGTCCATCTCCAGGTCATCGCCGATCGCCCCCACCACCACCTCGCCCGAGTTGAGCCCGATGCGGATCGCAAGGTCGATGCCCTGGTCGGAGCGCAGCTCCTCCGCGTAGGCAGCCAATGCCTCCTGCAGCTCGAGCGCCGCGTAGCAGGCGCGTCGCGCGTGGTCCTCGTGGGCGATCGGTGCCCCGAAGATCGCCATCATCCCGTCGCCGGTGAACTTGTCGACCGTGCCCTCGTAGTCGTGCACGGCATCGCAGCTGAGCGCAAAGAGGCGCGCCATGACCTCCCGCCAGGCCTCGGGGTCGGTCTGGGAGGCGAGCTGCATCGAGCCGACCACGTCGGCGAACAGCACCGTGACCTGCTTGCGCTCCCCCTCGAGGGCGCCGGCGTCGGCGCGGATCTTCGCCGCCAACTGCTCGGGGATCTGGGGCTCCGGCGGCGCCTGGGCCTGCGGCGCCGCGGTGCTCAGCTGCCTGCCGCAGCCGTCGCAGATAGCGCTGGCCGGCGGGTACTCGGCACCGCAGTCAGGACAGCGCAGCGACTCGGCCAGCGACGCACCGCAGCTCCTGCAGAAACGCGCCTCGGGCCGATTTGGGTGGCCACACGCTGGGCAATCCAAGTAACACCCCCGGACGAATGCCGTCCGGACGAGTCTAGTCCGATCCCTTGGGAGAAAGGGTCCAGGTCGGCCCGCTCGCCGTCTCGTGGCCCCAGCGCATGACGTTGAATGAGATGCTCCTCGCGGCCTACGCGCAGCGCTGATCCAGGCCGGCACACAAAGGAACCGGAGGACAACATGCAGATCACCAGGAACTCCCTCGAGACCGGGCCGGGGCCGAGCGAGTGGTTCACCGGCACCGTCTACCTCGACGCCGTCGCGGACCCCTCGGGGCCATCGCGCATCTTTGCGATCAACGTCCATTTCACGCCCGGCGCCCGCACCGCATGGCACACCCATCCCAACGGCCAGACGATTTACGTCACCGAGGGCATCGGGCTAGCGCAGCGTCGCGGCGGCCCCATCGAGGTAATCCGCCCTGGTGACCGCGTCTTCTTCGAAGCCGGCGAGGACCATTGGCACGGAGCGGCCCCCGACCGCTTCATGACGCACCTGGCGATGCTCGACGTGGACGAGGAGGGCAGCAGCGCCACCTGGGGCGATCACGTCACGGACGAGGAGTATGGAGCCGCGCCGCCTGTCGATGGATGATGTCGCAGTGCGACGTGCCTCTCTTCAAGATCTGATAGCCCTGCCCTCTGGATACCTCTTCGAGGCCACGAGAGCGCTTCCCGTGGATTCCTCGAAGTCTCTGAATATCGAGCGACTGCGCGGACTTCGCCAACCAGGCCGAAGCGCAAAGGCACCTGCTCGCGCCGCCGCCTGCCAATCACAATCACTTTGGAGGTGAGTAATGGCCGACACCACCTGCCACATGTCGATCTCCCTCGACGGCTTCGTCGCCGGGCCGGATCAAAGCCGCGAAGACCCGCTCGGCAAGCGGGGCCGCGAGCTTCACGGCTGGCACCTTGGCGACGAGCGCGCGAACGAGGCGGACGCCACCGCCGAGCGCCGTTTGCTGCGCCCTCGCGGCGCCTACGTCATGGGCCGCAACATGTTCGGCCCGATCCGCGGCGAGTGGGACGAGGAGTGGTCGGGCTGGTGGGGGCCCGAGCCGCCCTACCACGCGCCCGTGTTCGTCCTAACCCATCACACTCACGCGCCGATCGAGATGGAGGGCGGGACGACGTTTCACTTCGTCACCGATGGCTTCGACGCCGCCTACGCCCAGGCCCGCGAGACTGCCGGCGCAGACGGCATCGACATCGCGGGCGGCGCCTCGACCGTCCGCCAAGCGCTGCAGGCGGGCGTCATCGACGAGCTCTGGCTCGACATCGTCCCCGTTCTACTCGGGTCCGGCGAGGGGATATTCAACCGCGTCGCCGAGTTCGATTTCGAGCCCGACGAGGTCCTCCATTCCCCACTGGCGACGCACATCTGCTACCGCCGGGCGGGATGAGATGGATACAGGCACCTGCGCAGGTGCCTGCGAAGTAGCGGGGGCCCGATTCGTCTCTCGCGACCACCCGCGGATAGTTGAGCGAATGGCCGCTTAGCCGCGCCCGTTACCCGGAACGCGCAGCCGCTAGTTGCACGACGATCCCGGCAGGATGGTGGAAGTCCGAATCATCGCCTTTGGGTGCCCGGGCGCTTGGTCGGGCTGGCCGCGGGTCTCCGGGTTAGGCCCGGAGATCGCGAGAGCATGAATCCAGAGCCCGGCGCCCGCCGAGCTGTCGTCGTTCCATCCACGTCTCGGACAGAACGCTTCAGTTCAGTGGAGGATTAAGGCGCAAGGCGCTCGATCCGCCAGCCGTTCGCCGGCTCGCGCGTGTAGAGGAAGCGGTCGTGCATGCGGGCCCTCTGACCCTGCCAGAACTCGACCGTCTCGTGCCGCATCAAGAAGCCACCCCAGTACTCCGGGCGCGGAATGTCCTCCAAGCCCTCCCAGCGTTCCTCAACCTCCCTCTGGCTCTCCTCAAGGGCCTCTCGCCCGGGAAGCGGCCGGCTCTGAGGCGAGGCCCAGGCGCCGAGGCGGCTCTCGCGGGGCCTGGTCGCGAAGTAGGTGTCGGAGGCCGCGGCCGGGAGCCGCTCGAGGGAACCGCGGACGCGGACCTGGCGGTCGTGCTCGCGCCAGTAGACGACCAAGGCTGCGCGCGGGTCGGCAGCGATCTGGACCGCCTTGGCGCTCTCGTAGTTGGTGAAGAAGCGAAAGCCGTCGGGACCATGGCCCTTGAGCAGGACCATTCGCGCGTCGGGGGCGCCATTGGGCCCGACCGTAGCCAGAGTCATCGCCTCCGCCAGCGGCACTTCGCGCTCAGCCGGCTGGTACCAGCGATCGAACTGCTCGATCGGATCGGCCGCGAGGTCGGCGCGACGCAAGAGTGGGCGCTCGTGTCGCGTCGGCTCGCTCATCACCTCACAGAGCCTACGAACCGGACCCGGCGCCCGGACGGGAAACGCCCTCCGATCCTGACCTGTGCAGGTAGGCGCCAGAGGCGCTACCGGAGATAGACCTGGTCCCGCTCGCCAGCGGCCGGATCGGTCAACGGGCTTCTGTGACCTGGCACCAGTTGGTCAAGAGAGCCGAAGAGGACCTCATTGGTTGAATGGGGGTCCTCTATCGCGCACCGGTGCGCCGCGCTATGCCTTGCCCCTCATCGCTAGCGCAGTTGCGGCCGGAGCACGAGGAAGCCCCAGGCGCGCCTAGCTCGAGGGCGATTCCGGCGCAGGATCCGGTGGACCCCAAGGGGGACGCGGGGCGAGCCGCCCATGGCGAGCAACCGCTACCCTCGGTGGGAGGGTCCGTTCGCGGCTAGCGCGGATGAGAGACCCGATACGAGACGGAACCGATTACGCCGCGAGCGCTCGCCATCCGTTGACGGAAGGAGTACATGTGGTGAAGGCGGAGCGGCTTCCTGCCCAGCGGCCTCGCCCTGTGCGGGCCCCAGCGGTCGCTGCCGACGAGGCTGCACACCGCGATCGGCCCAATGCCCTGAGAGTCACCCCGCGAAATCACTTCGTCTGCGCCGTCTGCGGTCGAACGCTGATGACGGGCGAGCGTGCCCAGAGGGACACCCTGCATGGCCACGAGGCGGAAGTCGTCTGCGAACTGTGTCAGCGCCAGCGGCAGCGCAAGCGGGCCGGCTCAACCGGCAAGAGCTAGGCGCGCGGCAAACCCCATGAAGCGCGGAAGCGCACCCACTAAGAGAGGAAGTAAGCAATGCCCACGATCATCGTAATGAGCACATCAACCACCGAGCACGACAGCGCGATCATGCTTCGGGAGGACGTCCAGCCAGCGCACTTGGAGAGCGAGCATCACGCGGCCCAGTTGATCGAGCGCATCGGCTGGGCCGTTACCGACGCAGAGACCGACGAAGGCACGAGGTCCTAGCGATTGAGCGGTGGGGCAAGGAAGGCACCCTCAACATCGCCGACACCCGCACGGATCTCGATGACCCGAGGGACAGCGGTAGCCCGTGATCCCTCCGAACCAACCGACAGAAATCCCTGCAAATCGGTAGGTCGAATCCGGGGCCCGATTCGTCTCTCGCGACCACCCGCTCGAGCTCCCTACGAGCGCCCGACGATGCACTACCTGAACCGCGAGGACGCGCTCGCCTACCTCGAGGCGTGCGAGGACTGGTACCGGCCGCTGGCCGAGGTGCTGCTAGGCGCCGGCCTGCGAATCGGGGAGGCGATCGCCTTGGAGTGGCGTGACGTCGACTGGGACGGCTCGGCGCTCGAGATCTCGCGCTCCCGGCGAAAGCGCGCACTTCGTCGCCTTCGATTACGGCGACCATTTCCCGAAGCTCGAGGAGCGCTATCGCGAGGTGCACTCCAAGCGTACCCTCCCATGAGGAGGGTCGTGGCCGTCGCTAGGCGAACGTGGCTATTCGGAGTCGCTGGCGACAACCAGGGGCGGTGCGCTCAATGAGATCACCGACCTCGTCGTCGGCGCGCTCACGCGCTGGGCCGCCTGCCACTGCGGCGCCGAGCGCGGAAAGGCGGTCGCGGAACGCGAGCAACTCGACCGCGCCTCTCAATGTCTCATCCACCTCTTCCCCACGCGGCCCTCGATCCCGGAGCAGTGGACCGGCTGGAGCTTCATCGTCTTCACCGGCAACCGCACCGGCAAGGAGCAACTGAAGGGCGGGCTCGACCGCTGGCTAAGGGAGCTGAAGGATGCCCCCGCTCAGCCACCGAGCAACGAAACCCCATTCTGATCGGACCCCTCGCGGTACCAAATGCGGTACCAGGCCACAGTCACCTATCACTCGCGGGAGCCCCATCAGAAGCACGAGCCCGCTTCCGAAGCGGGCTTCCGGGATATCGGGGAGGCCGGATTTGAACCGGCGACCGCTCGGCCCCCAGCCGGCGGACATCTCCTGCACATGCGTCCCTCGCGTCCCATCTGTCCAGGGCTGCGGACAATCCGGACACATCGGACATAGCAGTCGGTACCAAAGCGGTACCACATCAGGCAATCGCGTGGCGCAGCTGCTAAGTCAGGCCGCGCACGCACCCAGCTGTCTTTTCTGGAGCACGCAGGCCCGCAGTGCCGCGTGTGCGCATAGAGTCCCTCGAACTGAAGCCGAGGCGTGAAAGGAGAGCGCTCGATGTATGTTCGGATCGCGCAGTTCGAAGGTGGTGACCGCGACTGGGACGAGTTCGCGGCTGGAATCCGCGACTCAATCCGCAGTGGCGCCGAGGGCACTCCGCTAGAGACCACCCTCGACGCGGTCAAACGCGTCATGCTGCTCGTCGATCGCGAGAGCAATCGCGGCGCCAACCTGATCATCTGTGAGACGGAGGACGACCTGCGACGGGTCGATGCTGCATTGAACAAAATGACGCCGGCCGGCGGACGCGGCAATCGCACATCGGTGGAGATGTTCGAGGTGGTGCTAGACGAAGAACCCCGCGCATAGGCGGTACTCCAGAGGACCCCAGAAAGACCAGACCACGCGAGTCGCGGGTCCTTCGTGAAATAGCGGGGGCCCGATTCGTCTCTCGCGACCACCGGCGGATCGTCGAGCTGGTACGCCTGAATGGCCGGCGCTGGACCAAAGCAGCCGCCAGGGCGGGGCTCAGCTCGGATCCGCCAGGCTAACCCGCCGCTACCGCCAGCTCTCCCGCCACCCGCTCGGCGTAACCGCTGGCGCCGATCTCGGTGAACAGGCGGTGGGCCTCGCTCAGCTCCTCTCGCCAGGCTCTCTCATCGTCGCTCTGTCGCGCCAGCTCGGCAAGCACGACCTGGACGTGGGGCTCGTAGGCCTTCATTCCCGTGCGACCCATAAGCTCAATCACACGGGCAAGGGCGGCCTCGATCTGAGTTCGGGCATCGGGCCCGTCCTCGCCCAGCAGCACCCGCGCCTGGGCGAGGCCCGCGACCAGCTCCCCGAAGACGTTCCCCTGAGAGCGAGCGATCGCCACACCCTCCGCGGCCGCCTCCTCCGCCCGCTCATTTTCTCCGAGGCCAAGATACGCCTCGGCGAGGAACGCGAGGCGCCAGGGCTCGGCCTCCACCGCCACGTGCAGCTCGCGGTTGATCTCCCGCGAGCGCCCGAGCGCCTCGATTGCCGTCTTCCAGCTGCCCCGCATCACCTCCGCCATGCCCAGAAAGAACCAGGCCCAGGAGCGCGCGAAGGAGTCGCCGATTCGCTCGGTGATCTCCACCGCACGCTGGACGTGGCCGAGAGCGGTCCCGGGCTCACCCAGGTAGTAGCTGTGAAAGCAGGAGTAGAGGTGAGTCCAGCCCACCACCTCGGCGTCCCCCTGCTCGCCGGCGATCTCCCGGCCGCGGGCGATCTCCCGGCCGCTCTCCTCGAGCTCCCCCAGGCTGGCGAGGTCGAATCCCCTGTATCCAACGCAATTCGCGTACGGACAGGCAGTATTGAGACCGGCACCGACGCTGGGGTCGCCGCCGGCCAGCTCGATCGCCCGGTCCGCGACCGCGATGCTCTCCCGGATCTCGCCGCTCAGGGCGAGGGGATGCATTGATTGGCTGGCAAGGGCGACGTAGAGCGCCGGATCGCCCGCCTCCTCGGCCAGCGCAATTGACCGGCGGGCGAGCGGTGCTGCCTCGCCGAGTTCCCCGGCCCCCGCCTTGAAAAACCCGTTGGCTCCGAGCAACAGCGCCCGCCAGCGGACGTCTCCCGTCTTCGCGGCGAGCCGCTCGCCATCGCCAAACAGCGCCTCGACTTCATCGCGGCCGATGCCCAGCCGCCAACCGAACGCGAGCAGGAAGTTCCTCGCGGCAAGACCCAGGCCGGCGCTCTCCTCGGACTCCGGTAGCTCGATCGGCGAGCTCCCGCACCCGCTGCCAGTGCGAGAAGGCAGCGGCGGGGTCGCCGGTCCCCGCCCAGGCGGCGGCGCGGGCGTACCAGCGGGCCGCCTCCAGCCGCTCTCCCGCTACCTCCCAGTGGCCCGCGATGAGTGCGGCGCGCTCCTCGAGGCGCTCGGGGTTGCCGGAGGCGATCGCCTCGGCGGCCTTGGCGTGCAGGGCGCGGCGGCGCTCCTCGAGCTGGGAGCCGTAGGCGACCTGTTGGGTGAGCGCGTGCTTGAAGGCATAGATCGGCTCCGGGGTGAGCTCCTGCAGGTAGACGAACTCCGCCGAGACCAGCTCGGCCAGCGCCTCCTCCAGCTCAGCGGGCGCCAGACCCGCCACCGGCGCAAGGATCGCCTGGGAGAACTCCCTGCCGATCACCGCGGCCGCCCCGAGCACCGCCTTCTCGCGCTCGCCGAGCCGGTCGATCCGCGCCGCCAGCACCGCCTGCACGCTGGCCGGGACCGAGACCTGCTCAAGCGGGCTCATCAGCCGGTAGGCGCCCCGCTCGCCAAGCAGGCTTCCCTGCTCGGCCAGGGACTGGACGATCTCCTCGATGAAGAAGGGGTTTCCCTCGCTGCGCTCGGCGATCAGCTCGGCGAGCCCGTCGAGGGAGGGATCGTCGCCGAGCAACTCGGCCAGCAGCCGCTCGCTCGCCTCGGTGCCCAGTGGGGAGAGGGCGATCTGGCGGTAGTAGGAGCGCGACATCCACTGCGCGTGGTAGTCGGGGCGGAAGTTGACCAACGCCATGCTCTGGGTGCCCTGCAGGGCCTCGACGTGGTTGGCGAGGTACGCCTCGCTGGCGCTATCCAGCCAGTGCAGGTCCTCGATCACCGTCAAGATCGGCTGCTGGGCGCTCTGGGCGCGGGCGAGGCGCTTCAACAGAGCCAGCAGGCGGCGCTGGCGGGCTTCCGGATCCATCCGCTCGGCGGGGCGCTCGGGGTCGGCCACCCCGAGGAGCTCGAAGAACAGCGGCAGCTCCTCGCCGAGGCCGGGATCTAGCCCGATGATCGCCTCCTCGATCCGCTCCCGCGCCAGCCGGTCGGGATCGCGCTCGCCGATCCCGAAGAAGTCGCGCAGCAGCGCCAGCACCGGCGCCAGCGGCACCGATCTGGCGTGCGCCTGGGCGGCGACGTGGTAGACGGGCATGCCGCGCTCCCGGCAGCGCTCCGCGAACTCATAGCAGAGGCGGCTCTTGCCCACCCCCGCCTCGCCGACTACCCCCACCACCTGGCCCTGGCCGGCAAGGGCCTGCTCGCGGGCCTCCTCCAGTGCCCCCATCTCGGACTCGCGGCCGACGAAGTGAGAGAGGCCGCGGCGGCGCAGCGCCTCCACCCTGCCGGTCGCCTCGCTGCGGCCGGTCAGCTCATAGATCCGCAGAGCGCCGCCCGCACCCTTCGGTTCGAACTCGCCGAGATCGGCCAGCTCCAGGAAGCCCTCTATGAGGGCCGCGGTGTGCTCGGTGAGGCAGACCTTGCCGGGCTCTGCCAACTGCTCGGCGCGCTGGGCGAGGCCAACGGTGTGCCCGATCGCCGTGTAGTCCATCTCCAGGTCATCGCCGATCGCCCCCACCACCACCTCGCCCGAGTTGAGCCCGATGCGGATCGCAAGGTCGATGCCCTGGTCGGAGCGCAGCTCCTCCGCGTAGGCAGCCAATGCCTCCTGCAGCTCGAGCGCCGCGTAGCAGGCGCGTCGCGCGTGGTCCTCGTGGGCGATCGGTGCCCCGAAGATCGCCATCATCCCGTCGCCGGTGAACTTGTCGACCGTGCCCTCGTAGTCGTGCACGGCATCGCAGCTGAGCGCAAAGAGGCGCGCCATGACCTCCCGCCAGGCCTCGGGGTCGGTCTGGGAGGCGAGCTGCATCGAGCCGACCACGTCGGCGAACAGCACCGTGACCTGCTTTCGCTCCCCCTCGAGGGCGCCGGCGTCGGTGCGGATCTTTGCCGCGAGATGTTCAGGGATCTGGGGCTCCGGCGGCGCCGGCGCCTGCGGCGCCGCAGTGCTCAGCTGCCGGCCGCAGCCGTCGCAATAGCTCTGACCGGCGGAGTACTCGGCTCCGCAGTCAGGACAGCGCAGCGAATCAGCCAGCGATGCTCCGCAGCTCTTGCAGAAGCGCGCCTCGGACCGATTGGGATGACCACAGGCTGGGCAATCCACGGCAAACCTCCCCGAACAGATGCCGTCCCGGCGAGTCTAGTCCGGTCGCTCTCGGACCGCGCCCATGCCTCGGAGAGGCTTCCGTGTGCAGATGTGCACGCACAGCCGCACAGGCGGGTCCGAAAGGGACTCTTTTGCAGGCGTCTTTAGGGTGGTCGCGACGACCGATACCGGGCCCGATTCGTCTCTCGCGACCACCCTAGGATTGTTGAGGAGATGGCCGTCTAGCGCTGGCGCCAATTTCGCGCCAAGAATGCACCCGTACGCTCATGTTGAATTGATTCAACCTCTGCAGGCCCGCGCGCTGAAGGGCCCGAGACGCCGACCCCTCGCCAGTGAGATCAGATCGCAGACGGCATCCAGCCCAGCGGCTAAACGATCCCAAGCCTCGGTTGGCGGGCGACAGACAGCGTAAGATGCGCCAGGTGCCAGACGACTCTGGACAGTCCACGATCCGCCTCCTGGCCCTCGAGCATCTCGATGCCTCGCAGGTTGCCGTCGTGGAGAAGACACCGCACGGAGCCCTGGCGGTTGGCATCAGCGCGGGCAAGCCATTCGCCGTCTCCAACCGCTGTCGGCATCTCTTCGCCTCGCTAGGCAGCGGTCGTGTGACTTCAGAGGGATGCCTGGAATGCCCACGGCACGCAGCCCTCTATGACGTCGACACAGGCGAGATGGTGCGGGGTCCCCAGGGTGCGTTCAAGCCTCTGGCCGGTGCCGTCAAGGCGACGACCGGTGCCCGATCCCTGAAGACATTCCCGGTCGAAGTACGCGACGGCGCAATCTGGCTGGTTGACTGAGCAACCGCGCTCGCCTGCCGGATCCCGGCGTCTGCACAAACCGATCCCGACTTTGTCAATCGGTCGCGCGGCGGATGAACGATCGGATGATCAGCCACGCGAGCGCCGCAGTGATCTCGACGAGGGCAATGAGCACCGCGGTGACGGGGATGACAACGAGAGAGAAGATGAAGCCGATCTGGCGGGGTGGGACAACCGTTCCGAGCAGCAGGCCCACGAATCCTGCGAGCAAACCGGCGATGAGAACGACGCAGATCGGCAACGGCCAGCTCGAGATGGTCACCGATACCGGCTCAGCAGGGATCAGGTAGAGCAGGGGGAACACGACGATCGCTGCGAGCACCGACCGGAACGTGCTAAAGACGACCTTCTCGAAAGCAACGAGTCCGATCGGCCGGGGGGGCCATCAGGCGATCCTCGATCTCGCGCGTACCCCCGAGCTCTGTGGCTAGGGGCAGCGCTACCGCGGCAATTCCCTGGAAGAAGACTGCGACCCCAGTGCCCGAAACTCAGCCGAGCGGTTCCAGATGGCCTCCGGCAGGCGGGAGATCGACGGCTCAGCCGAACTCGATTACCACCCTAACTACCTCCAGTCTGGACGCCTCGGGGCCAGCGATTTGGATGACCGACCGAAGGCAGCTGTCGCAATTAGTCCCGGAGCGCTCGTTGATATGCCAGGACTTTTCAGTGTGCCCGACAGGAACCGAACCCGATCCTCACCGGTCGTGCAGCCGCCCGATCGTGCTGTCGAGGGTTCTGACCAGCTTCCTGGTCGCACCGGTAGTGGCGCTGTGCAGAGATTCTGCTTGGTGGCTGACTACCTGCGGCTGGAGCCCGGTGAGACGGGCCTCGAGGAGGCAACGCTTGTCATCGACCCCGTGCTTGGCGCCGTTCACGTCGCTCAGGTGGACCTCCACCCGGGTGACCCGCTCGCCGAATCGCGCCAGCCCACGTTCCACGACTTCCTCGGTTTCGCGGGAGAGCTCCTCGTGACCTTCGACCGTGTTGTCCGTGTTGATCTGGATCTTCATATCGGAGCCGCGCGGTTCGCTGACGTGTTCCAGGCTCAGTAGCGGTAGATCGCCGCTACTCCCGTCGACGTGGGCATTCTCTCGGCCGGTACGACGACGACTTGGCCACCCCCCCTCAAAACGATCTCGCCCAGATCGTCGAGCATGTCATCGACGCCGACCTTAGAAAGCTCGTCGGGCTCGACGGTACCACTCGCAGCGTCGATCCGGCCGGGAAGCTGGCGGTCGGCCTCGATCAGCAACGTCGCGACCTTCCCGACCACGGCCGCCTCGGCGACCCGAGCAAGACTCTCCCCGCCAAGGCCGTTGGCCGTCGCGGTCCCGAACTGCTCGATCAGCGCGGCCAGTCGGTCCAGATACTGGGGCTCGACGGCCTCCCAAGCTCGCTCACGGAGCGCGTCGATATCCAGGGCGTCAGGATCGACCTCCAGCCCCCGATCCAAGAGAAATGGGTTGCGGCTGACCCGGCGAAAGCGCGCCTGATGCTCGGGGAGCGCCGCCAACAGCAGGGGGAGTCCCGTCGGCCGCGAGTGGTGCTTCAACACGGCACGGTCGACGGCGCGGAAGAAGCGCTCCGCGTCGATGTCCACCTCGTCCTTCCTCCCACCGTGGCCGTGGTGCATCGCCGTCCCTCCGGCGCCCGTCCCGTACGACGCGACGGTCTGATGTGGCTCGCTCACCTCATCGCCCAGCGCCGCGGTCATCGTGCGCGGGACACCGGTGGCCAGATCGACCTCGGCGAGAGCATCGCGGTTGCCCTCGAAGAGCTTGATCTTCTGCAGATCCAGACCCAGGACCTGGTACCGATCGGCCGACTGCACGATGCGCATCAACGGCTTGGTGTGGAAGCTGTCGGCCACGTTCGCCAACTCCTCTACCGGCCGCTCCAGTCTGTAGACGCGGAAGAAACCCGGCGCCCCAAGCACGGCGAGCCCCTCGTGAGTCGTGCTCCAGAAGTCGTGATCGTCGGCCAAGGCCCAGAAGGGCTTCAGGAGTCCCCGCACATCCTTGGCCGAATAGCTCTCCTGCAGCGAGGTTTCCATCGTCCTGACGAGATTGCGAAACCGGATCGGGTCCTGCAGGTTCTTCGGAGGACGCCGAGATGTCGGCTGATACAGCGAGAGACAGGGCACCCCCCGCGGGCTCAGGAGCTCGTCTGCATAATCAGCCGCGATTGAGTCCATCGCCTCTGAGACTCTACGCTTCGGAGGAACGGTCGCGGGCAGGGAGCAAAGCCGCAGTCCAGGTTGACCTGGCAGCCCCCCTGTGTCGCCTCGGAATGATTGCCGAATGACGGATGCCAGCGCTCCTTAACGATGGCTCAAAGCGCAAAGAACCCGCATCTCCAGGGGTTCTTCCTAATAGCGGGGCGGGATTCGAACCCGCGAACTTCGGGTTATGAGTTGATGAGTTGCGCCCCCATGCGTGCCCAGCCCGCGACGGCTCCGACGGAGGAGGCGGAGGCGATCGGAATCCAGGAGCGCCATCGGTGATGGCGCTCGCCGTGGGTCGGATCCCCTGCGACGCTCGGGGCAGGTGTCCACGGATACTCCAGCGCGAGGCGCGGATTCCTCTCGCCTCTACCGCCATCGACCTATCGTGGCAGGGCGACGCGGACAACCGAGGCGTTGCCCGTCATGCGTGCGCCTCGCGGACGAACAGGGCCCGCGCCACGGCGACGATCACAGCGCAGACGCCGATCAATGCCAGGGCCGGGCGATCGGAGCGAGCGAGGTAATAGAGCAGTCCGCCGGCGGCCGCGAAGCAGGCGGCTCCGCCGAGGTAGGCAAGACGCCGATCCCAGCCGGCGGTGGCGGTGTGGCTGGCGTGCATCACGTTGATCAGACCGAAGACGAGCAGGAAGGTGAGCGAGCCGAAAGAGACGATCTCGGTGATCCCCGGCAGCAGCGAGAACGCCGCTCCGAGCAGTGCCAGCCAGGCCACCGCGCCCACCGGGAGCCCACCCCGTTCGCGGGCAAGGCGAGCCGGAAGCTCGCTGGCCACGCTGACGTCGCGGGCGAGGCGGGCGGTCGAGAACAGCGTCGCGTTGATCGCCGAGCTGGTCGAGAAGACCGCGCCCAGAGTCGCCGCCCAGAGCCCGAAGGTGCCGAGGGCCTTTTCGCCGACCACGGCGAAGGCGACCTCCTTCTGGCCGACGATCGTCTGGTCGGAGAGCAGCATCTGGGAGGCGATGGTCACGGCGACGTAGACGAGGACGACCACGGCAACCGAGAGGTAGAGAGCGCGGGGCACGGTGCGCCGCGGCTCGGAGATGTCGTCATAGTCGTAAGGCACCAGCTCGAAGCCCTCGTAGGCGACGAAGATCACTGCCGCGCCGAGGAACACACCGAGCAGGCCCTCGTTGTCGATCGGGGCGAGGCGGCCCTGAGAGAACATGCCGATTCCGATCGCCGCTATGCCCGCCAGCACGGCGAGCTTGATGAAGACGATCACGTCCTCGGTCAGCCCCGAGGTGGTCACTCCGCGCAGGTTGATCGCGGCGAAGATCGCCATGATGCCGACCCCGCTCAACCGCGCAACGAGGACCGAGGCGCCCAGGACGTTGGCCAGGTAGTGGCCGAAGGTGAAGGTGTAGACCGCCAGTGCGAAGACGTAGCCGACGATCAGAAGCCAGGCGACCCAGGCGGCCGCGCGGCTGTGGCCCTCCTCGCGCAAGTAGGTGAAGGGGCCGCCGGCGCGGCCGGCGTGCAGCGCAAGGCGGGCGTAGGCGTGGGCGGTGAGGCCGGCGATGGCGCCGCCGAGGAGGAAGGCGGCGAAGGCCAGGTGCCCGGCGAGGTCGATGGTGACGCCGAGGACGCTGAAGATGCCGCCGCCGATCATCCCTCCGATCGCCATCGCGCTCGCCTCGCGCAGGCCCAGCAACCCCTCCCCGCGCTGGCGGCGGACATGGGTGCGCGGGTGGTAGGGCGATTTTAGTGCGGCAACCGCGGACCCCTGTGGTCGTGAACTCGCGTTGTCCTTGGCCGCTGGCAAGGCGCTCGCATTATGGCTTTGTCCAGTCGAGGCCGACCATGCGGGGCGATCATCGTCTCGGCTGGGATCGGAGTGGTCCTCTCTCCGCAATCCCAGTCCCAGCGTGGATGAATCGGCTTTGGGGCCTGACTGAGTCGAAGCGGGTCACGAAGCGTCGCTCCGAGGTGCCGCTCGAGGAGGGGTACCGCGCCGAGGTCGACGTGTACCGCGGCGATCTGACCGGCCTCATCGTGACGGAGGTGGAGTTCCCCTCCGAGGACGAGAGCCACCGCTTCGGGCCGCCCGCGTGCTTCGAACGGGAGGTCACGGGCGACAGCCGCTACGCCAACCGAGAGCTGGCGATACGCGGGCGACCGGGTGCTCCGAGAAGTCGCCGCCTGTATCACAGAAGGCCTGCGCTCCTATGACCTCGTAGCCCGTGTCGGCGACGATGAGTTCGTCTGCACCCTGGCAGGGCAAAGCGTCGCCCAGGCCCGTGAGCGCTACAAGACGATCTCGCTGCGCCTCGCCGAAACGCTCGAACGGGGGGCTGATGACGGTCGGACTCGCTGCGTATGAGCCAGGGGACTCGCTCGAGGATCTGGTCGATCGAGCCGACCAGGCGATGATCGGTGCCCGCCGCTAGCCGCAGGCGCTACGGGGGCTGTGAAAGCGAACCGGTCAACGCCTAGCGGGTCGTTCCGCGCCCGCGCCCCACCCTGGACGTCCGGCCCCGGCGGACACATATCTCCGAGGCTGCGGAACGGCTTTCCGTGAATTCCCCGGGGTTTCCGAATATCTGGGTAGCTGCGCGGAGGTTGAGGGCCTCGGAAAGGCTTCCGTCTCGACGGTGGTGTGCGGATGTGCATGCACAGCCGCACAGTATGGCCGCCAGTAAGGGGCCTATTTGCAGGCATCTTTAGGGTAGTCGCGACGACCGATACCGGGCCCGATTCGTCTCTCGCGACCACCCGCGGATCGTGGAGCGAGTGACTGCATAGGAACCTAGTTCGTTAGGGCTCGGACCCTGGCCCAAATGCCACAACGGGCTGTTCAGCGTGCCCGTTGCGCAGGCGCACGGCCATGCGCCCCCTCTTCGATGAGTCAGCGCGCCTCTCGCCACATCGACCAAGACGGCCCGCCCGGGGTGCCCTCTCGAAGAGTCGCCTCAGGCCGGGCTCGAGGCTTCGCGCCTGACCTCGTGCATCCCCCAGCCGAGGGCGGTCATCCCGATCCCGTTGGCGATGAAGCCGATTCCGACCAGGATCGCCAGGGTCGCAAAGCCGATGTCGGGGTTGGCGACGATCACGATGCCGGCGATCAGCTCCAAGATCCCCGCGAAGGCGTGCCAGGCGAAGATCTCCCCTGGGCCGGGATGACGGGACCGCCTACTCACGGCGGGGCTGCCGCATCGCTGGGCGGCACCTACTTGCAGGACAATGAGGCACCAACCCCAAGGAGGTTCCGGATGGCCGAGTTCCCCGCACCCGACAAAGGGATCGCGCTGACCCACTTCATCGTTTCCGCCGACGTCGAGCGCTCACGCCGCTTCTATTCCGACGTGCTTGGCGGAGAGACCGTCCAGACCGGCGAGCCGTCGGTCGTGGCGCTCGCCAACAGTTGGATCATTATCAACGTCGGCGGTGGCCCCACCGACGACAAGCCGACCGTCACGCTCGAAACGCCGCCCGACCCCGATCGGGTCAGCAGCTTCCTGAACATCCGTGTCGCCGACATCCAAGCCGTCTACGCGGAGTGGAGCGCACGCGGGGCCGAGTTCCTGACGCCCCCGGAAGAGCGTAAGACCGAGTTCCGCTGCTACATCCGGGATCCAGACGGCCATCTGATCGAGGTCGGCCAGAAGATCTGAGCTGGCTCGGGTCCCGGTCGGTGGGCGCGCTCTACCGAACCGCGGCCAGCGGGCGCAGCGGCTGCAGCCAGGCGGGCGGCAGTACCGGTGGTGCATCGCCGGGGTAGTCGGGGACCGCGCGCCGCGCCAGCTGTCCCGCGGGCCGGCTCTCGATCAGCGGCTGCAGGTCCTGGAGGGTCATCAGTAGGCGCAGGCTCGCCCCGATCTGAAAATCGGCGGCGTTCAGCTCCTCCCCATCGAGCACGCCGGCTTCGATCCAGTCATCGACCCGCTGCAGCATGCTGCCGAGCCCGGCGAGGTTGGCCCGGACGGCCTCGTCGCTCGCCTCGTTGACCCGAACCCCGGCTGCGACCAGCGGAGGGGCGAGGCGGGCAGCGAGCCCGACTGGCATCCCGAGCCTCGAGCCCTCCATGTAGCTGCGGATCGAAGCACCGTCCGCTTGCGTTACCCAGAGCACGATCTGCCGGACCGGGTGCTGGAGCTCCTTCTCGCCCCAGCGCTCGGCCTCCTCCACCGCGAGGCGCTTATCGGGGTCGCCGGGAAGCAGCGGCGGGTCGGGCCGCATCCGGTCGAGCTCGCGCGTGATCTCGCGCGACCCCTGGACCTTGCGGCCGTCGATCTTGATCGCCGGCACGGTGTTCCTCGGGAAGCCAAGCAGGCGACGCAGGATGACTTTCGCGAGGAAGGGAATCAGGTCGGCTCGCCTGTAGTCGATGCCCTTGTACCCGAGCATCGCCCGCACCGCCATCGTCGGGTGTGAGCCCGGAAGCGAATAGAGCCGGACCTTCATCAGCACCCGATCCTACGCGTTTGCCGGAGCCTTCTCCTATAGCGGGGGTGCCCCCCGGCGGTGTGCCTTTACGCCCGATCGACGAGGATCGCCTCGCGCGTCTCGCTCGCCTGGCGACGGCTCTGGTCCATCTGGAACAGCCGGTCCTGAGCGTGCAGGTACCCGACCATGAAGTAAGCGTCGTGCTCGCTACGTGCGTAGGCGTGGGGGACCCCTTGCCCGTCACGCACCACCTTGACCGGCTGCTTGAGGCCAGGGAGCCGATGCGCGCCCGGCGCGGCCACTGCGACGCTGGGAAGGGCGAGCATCACGGCAATCGCGACTGCGACTGATACACGGCGCTTCATTGCGGCACTGCTTGCTTGTCTTGGAGGACTTCGTCCAGGTCGCTCAGCAGCTCGGCAGCGGTTCCGGGAAGGCCGTATCGAACTTGTTCTTCGCCCAGCAGTTGTCTTCTCCGCTCCCATCCCAGGCCAGATCGACCGCGAAGACGGGAGGCAGCGACGGCGCCGGGTTCGTCCCGTTGCCGGTCACCTTGTTGAAGACGACTTCGTTGCCGTCGGGATCGGGGTCGATGTCGAGGATGGCGCAGATTTCTTCCGGCAGTTCCTGCGCCAGGCAGATGTTGGCCACCGCGATCCCGTAGGAGTCGTTGCCGGTGACCATGTTCGCCTTGACCAGGTTGTCGTCGGTCGCCATCAGGAGGATCCCCGTGCCGGGCGGCACCTGGCAGACCGCATCGTCGGGCTCAACGCACGTGTTCGGTCGATTGTTGTCGAGAACGACGTTGTGCTCGATCACGTTTTCGCTGTTCACTTTGGCGTCCAGGAACGGGAGGTCGAAGGAGAGGATCCCGCCCGTGTTGCCGTAGGAGAGGTTGTGGTCGGCCTGGATGCCGACGCTGTTCTCGATCTCAAAGCCGCTGACGTTGTCGGTTGCGACGTTGTGGTCCATCCGGGAGTCAAACGATTGGCCGATGTAGTGGCCGGTGTCGTTGGAACCGGAGGCGAATGAGTGATCCAGTCGGCCGTCGAAGACATGCGACGGGAAGGTGCCGTACTCCCCGTTGTCGATCGCCCGCACCTGGGTGATGCGCCAGTCGTCCACGCAGGAGAGCAGAACGCCGTCGTCCTCGAAGCCTTCGACGCTGATCCCCCTGACCAGGGAGCCATGGACGCGGAGACTCGGATCTTCCAGACATGCCGCCCCGGACTCCCGCCCGACCGAGATCCCCTCCTCCTGGTCGCCTTTTGCCTGAAGCACGACGGCCCCGGGACCTCCCTGGCCGACGATGCTAATGCCGTCCTCGGTGACGACGACGGCGCAGCTGCGCCCCGGCCTCGGTGGGCATTCAGAGCTGGCTTCCTGGTAGGTGCCGGAGGCGATCTGCACGGTGTCCCCCGGGCTGGCGTTGTCCACGGCAGCCTGGATCGAGTCCCCCGGATGCACCTTGAATACCTTCGCGGAGGCGCCGGCGGAGAGGGCCAGGAAGGCCGCCGCGGTTGCGGTCAGTATCAGCCTGAATGAGACGAGACGCATGAGACCCTCCTTGGTCGCCAGGCGCCTCCCGCCGGAGAGCCTACCCAATCGGCAGCTCGCAAACAACCACGGAGCCGTCTAAGGCCGAGGAACCTCTTCGACGCCACGCCGCCGCCTGCGCTTCGGCTGGCGATTCATCGGTGATGTAGGCGATCTCCAAGAGGGACGGGGGGTCACCCCTGCACTTCATATGGCCTGGCCGCGATGGCGGGGCGGATCATCGTCTTCGGCGCCACCGGCTACACCGGCCGGCTGGTCTCCGAACAGCTCGTCGCGCGCGGCCAGAAGCCGATCCTGGCCGCCCGCGATCGGGGCCGCCTGCAGGCGCTGGCCGCAGAGCTGGGCGACCTCGAGACCGCGATTGCCGACGTCCACCAGCCAAGCAGCGTGAGAGAGCCGGTCGAGAAGGGCGACGTGCTGGTGACGACGGTCGGGCCGTTCGCCCGCTGGGGTGGAGCAGCGCTCGATGCGGCGATCGCGGCCGGCGCCCACTACATCGACTCCACCGGTGAGCCCTCCTTCATCCGCCGCGTCTTCGAGCAGGAGGGTGTGCGGGCGGAGGGAGCTGGTTGTGGTCTACTCACGGCCTTCGGATATGACTGGGTGCCCGGCAATCTGGCAGGCGCCATAGCCTTGCGAGAGGCCGGCGAGGCGGCGAGCGCCGTCCGGATCGGCTACTTCTTCCGCGGCGAGGCGGGATCCGACCAGATGAGCGGTGGCACAAGGGCATCGGCGTGGGGGGCCTTCCTTGCGCCCCACTACGCCTGGCGCGGCGGCAGGCTGGTCACCGAGCGCGGCGCGGCCCGGATACACCGCTTCGAACTCGACGGTCGCGTGCGGGCGGCAGTCTCGGTCGGCAGCAGCGAAGCATTCACGCTGCCCCGAATTCATCCGGGCCTGCGCGACGCGGACGTCTACCTGGGCTGGCAACCGCCGGCCTGAGTCGCATCCCAGGTGTCAGGGCTGCCCTGCACGGCACCGTTTCCCGCCGTGTCAAGGGGTCGACCGGCGGACCCAGCCCGGAGCGGCGTGCGCGCGCTACTCGTACGAGTCGTCGAGCCCGCGAAGTGAGACCTTCCGGCGACCCTCCGCGTCCATCCAAGAGGAGCCGCCGATCGTGGACCGGTACCAAAAGCGGTACCACGAGAACCTTCCAACGACACCGCCCCCCATCTCCACGAGCGAGAGCCCGCTTCCGAAGCGGGCTTCCGGGATATCGGGGAGGCCGGATTTGAACCGGCGACCGCTCGGCCCCCAGCCGAGTGCGCTACCAGACTGCGCCACTCCCCGTGGCTGACCACATCTTGCCGCATCGACGGCCGCAGCGCGTCGCCCGTTGACCGCAAATCGAAGCTGGGGGACTGGGCTCGACGAGCTGACAAGGTGCGAGCCGGTTCGTGCAAACTGTCATCGACGTCGCACCGCGCGCCGGGGCGGCTTCATCCGCGCGGCGGTAGCTCAATGGTAGAGCCTCAGCCTTCCAAGCTGATGACGCGGGTTCAACTCCCGTCCGCCGCTTGATCGGCAGGTCAAGCTGCGCCGGCGATGCCTACAGGTCGCCCGCGCAGCTGCCGATACTCGTTCGCCGATGTTGCCGGGGAATCCCGCAGCCCGCCTTCCATTCGCTCTCCTGCTGGGCGTTCTCGGCGCACTGGCGCTCGCCGGCTGCGGGGCTGGCTCCATCGACGGCGCGGGAGGCGGCAGCGAACCGCTGGTCGACTGGCCGACGTTCGGTCGCGTGCCGGAGCGCACCCATTACCTGCCCGGCGAAGGCCGCAAGCTGAACCCGCCGCTGCACGAAGCCTGGTCGATGAACACCCACGCGCTGATCGAGTTCCCGCCGGCGATCGCCAACCGCGTCGCCTACGTCGTCAACAAGTACGGCGACGCGCGCGCCGTCCGCCTCCGCGACCACAGGATCCTCTGGGAGCGGGTGGTCGACGAAAAGCTCACGGGGCCGCCGAGGTTCGTCACCGCGCCCGTCTACCACCGCGGCCGCCTCTACCTCGCCTACCTGAGCGGGAAGCTGCTGGCGCTCGACGCCCGCAGCGGCAAGCCCGTCTGGAGGCGCAACATGCACGCCCACCTCGAATCCTCGCCGCTGGCGATCGGCGAAACCTTGTACTTGGGCGACGACAATGGCGACCTGCTGGCCCTGCGCACCTCCGACGGCGGCACCCGCTGGCGGCTCGCTACGCCCGACGCGATCAAAGCCAGCCCCAGCCATCACCACGGTCGCGTCTTCGTCGCCGACTACGAGGGAGCGATGTTCGCCGTCGACGCCGAAAGCGGCAAGCTGCTGTGGCGGACCAACACGACCAGGGTGAAGCCGTTCGGCGTGGGCGGCTTCTACTCGTCGCCCTCGGTCGCCTTCGGACACGTCTACGCGGCGCGCGACGACGGCACGGTCTACGCCTTCGACGAACGGACCGGCCGGGTCGCCTGGTTCTTCCAGACCGGCCACTTCATCTACGGATCTCCCGCCGCCGCCCACGTGCCGGGCACGCCGCCCACGATCTACATCGGCTCCTACGACAAGCGGCTCTACGCGCTCAACGCGCGGACCGGCAAGCCGGAGTGGCACTTCGACGTCGGCGGCCCGATACCCGGCACCGCCACCGTGATCGGCCACACCGTCTACACGTCGAGCTTCAAGACTCGCGAGGCGAGCGGGATCGACGTCCGCACCCACCGCCGGACGTTCCGGCTGCGCCAGGCCGGGTACACGCCGGTCGTCTCCGACGGGCGCCGCCTCTTCCTGATCGGCTACTTCGGGCTGATCGGGCTGCAGCCGACCCGGCGCTGAGCTACCAGGCGTCGACGAAGCGCCGGCCGCGCTCGGACGCCGGACGCGCGGTCGCCGCAGCGAGGGTCGAGGCGATCAGCGAGCGGGTCTCCGCAGGGTCGATCACGTCGTCCAGCTCGAACAGGGTCGCCGCGTTGAGGGCGCGCGCGTTGCTCTCCGCCTGCGCGGTCAGCTCGCGCACTCGGCGCTCGCGCTCCTCCTCGTCGCCGATCTCGTCCAGCTCCCTGCGCAGCGCCAGCCGCACCGCCCCCTCGAGGCCCATCGGCCCGAGGTGCGCGGTCGGCCAGGCGACCGTGAGAAGCGGCTCGTGCAGGCTGCCGCCGACCATCGCCTGCGCGCCGAGGCCGTAGCCGCGGCGCAGGATCACCGCGACCAGCGGCACCCGCAGCGCGGCGCCGGCAAGCAGCAGGCGCGAGGTGCGGCGGACGAGGCCGGTCGCCTCGGCCTCCGGCCCGACCATCATCCCCGGCGTGTCGACCAGGGAGACGAGCGGGAAGTCGAACGCGTCGCAGAGCTGCAGGAAGCGCGCCGCCTTGTCGGCCGCCTCGCTGGTGACAGCCCCCGCCGCGTGCCTCGTGTCGTTGGCGATGAAGCCGACCGGGCGGCCCTCGACCCGCGCCAGCGCGGTCACCATCTCCGGCGCGAAGCTCCCGCGCAGGAAGGTCGCCGAGCCCTCGTCGGCGAGCGTCTCGATCACCGGCCGCACGTCGTAGGCGCGGCGCTCCCGCTCGGGGACGAGGCCGCGCAGGGCGGCCTGGTCCGCCTCGGCCCCCGGCGGGGTCGCCCCCTGGAAGTAGGCGAGCAGGCGCTTGGTCGCAGCCGTCGCCGCCGCCTCGTCAGCCACCGCCAGGTCGACGACCCCGTTCCGCGTCTGCATCGCGAGCGGACCGACCTCGTCGGGATCGACCTTGCCGAGGCCGCCGCCCTCGATCATCGCCGGCCCGCCCATCCCCAGCGAGAGGTTCTCGGTGGCGACGATCAGGTCCGAGCAGCCGGCGAGCACCGCGTTGCCGGCGAAGCAGCGGCCGGCGGCGATCGCGATTCGCGGGACGACGCCGGAGAGCTTCGCCCAGAGCGCAAAGGCGCGCGTGTCGAGCGCCGAGACGACCGGGTAGTCCGTATCCCCGGGGCGCCCTCCCCCACCCTCCGCGTACAGCACGGTCGGCAGGCGCATCCGCTCGATCAGCTCGAAGAGGCGGTCTTTCTTGCGGTGGCCGAGCGCGCCCTGGGTGCCGGCGAGCACCGTGTAGTCGTAGGAGAGCACGGCGCAGGCGGCGTGCTCGCCGAACAGCTCGCCGTTGACCCGCGCCGTGCCGGCGAGGAAGCCGTCGCCGGGGGTGCGCGCGATCAGCTCCTCGACCTCGCGCCGCCCGCGCTGGGCGGCGATCGCGAAGCGGCCGTACTCGACGAAGGAGCCGGGGTCGACCAGGTCCTCGATGTTCTCCCGGGCGGTACGGCCACCCGCCGCGTGGCGGCGCCGCATCGCGTCGGGGCGGGCCGCGTCGCGGGTCAGCTCACGCCGCCGCAGCAGCTCGCTCAGGTCGTCGCGTTCGGACCCCTCGCTTCGCCCCTCTGCGGACACGCGGCGGATCTTCCCAGAGTGCACCTCAACTGGCTTTGGGGGCTACCCGCTGCGCCTCACTTCTTCGTGCCCTTCTACTTCCCGTTGCACCTGCTGTTCTTCAGCAGCGGCTTCAGGGCCTGCTTGCGGCCGTTCTGGCCGCGCAGGTTGGCGTTGGAGCGGTAGGTCGCGTTGCAGATGTTGCGGCTGTTGACCAGCAGGCCCTTCTGGCCGCCCTTCATGTAGAGGATGAACTTGGTGACCGGCACGTCGGGGGGCGATTCGAAGGTGGTGCGAATCCCCCTGTTCTTGCTGTCGATCCGCCCCGAGAGCTCGATGTCGACTTCGCCGTGCAGGTCAGCCACCAGGTCGGGCAGCTTGTGGCTTGAGCTGCGCAGGTAGAGGGGGCCCTGCAGGGGCTGGTCAAGCAGCCGCGAGGTCGCGATCGCCGAGCCGTAAACCGAGCCCGACGGGCAGGCGTTTGCCGCGAACTGCACCCTGGTGCAGATCGTCCTGATGTGGGCCTGGTCGAGGAACTCAGAGCGCGGCAGGGTGAGCGCGATGCGCCCCAGGTTGGCATCGCCTGAGCGCGGTTCGAGCACCGCCCGCAACTTCGGGTGCGCGCCGCGGTTGGTCTTGCCCCAGATCCGCGTGTAGAGCTTCGGCTTGAGGCCGAGGTTTCCGCAGCTGCCGACGTGGAATGGCGAGGCCGGGGTGACTACCGCTCCCTGATTGGAGACGATCGACGAGGCGACCGCCTGCTCCTGGCAGTTGGTCGGGTTGACCATGAAGCCCGGCCGGTCGACGATCACCTGGAGATGGCGGTATTCGAACGGCACGCCCTTCAGGTTCTGCGGGATCGTTTTGTCGGAGGTGATCGTGAGCTGCGCGGTGATCGGGTCGATGTGGATCGAGGCGCGCACCACCGCCGTGCCCAGGTTAAAGGGCCCCGCCTGCACCGGTACTTTCATCACCAGGCTGTAGGGCTCGCCTTTGTAGGGGCCGGCGAGGTAGGCGGCGGTCGGCTCCTTGCCGGGCTGGGGCACCCAGGCCGGTTTGGTGCCCGTGCCGGCGGCGATGTTCAACCGCCCGATCTGGCTGGCCGCCGGGCAGCTTGCCGAGGCGGTGCTTGCCTCCGGGCAAAGCGACACGCCGGCCAGCTTCGCCGAGAGGCCCTTCGGCAGGGAGACGCCGATCGCGGCGACGTTCTGTTCGCCGTCGTTTCGCGCCACGTCGAGGGAGAACGGCGCGTAGGCGCCCGCCACCGGTTGGCTGGTCCCGGCCGTAAAGCTCGGGCTAAAGCCGCCCGTGGCGCAGTTCTGGTTGATCGAGAACGAGTTGGTCGTGTTGACGACCGGGCCGCCCGACCAGGAGGTGAAGGCGCCCGTGTAGGTGTTATCGCCGCAGCCGTTCGGGTTGCTCAGCACTCCTTTGAAGAAGTCCAGCTTGAAGTCGTCGAACGGCACCTGCGGGTTGTTGTCGAAGGTGGTCGTGACCTGGCCGGTCACCGGGTCGAGGTCGATCCTGCCGGCCAGCTTCACCCTCACCCCCTGCTGCTCGACGTCCATGTAGACCGCCAGCAGGGTGCCGAACGGGTTGGAGCCCTGCTCGGCCTGGTAGAGCGAGCCGGTCAGCGGCTGGTCGAGCAGCGGGGTGACCACTTCTGCCGTGCCGATCTTCGAGTCCTCAGGGCAACTTGCCGGGTCGGCGCTGTGTTGCCCGAACTGCGCCTCGCTGCAGGCGCCGAGGCCGTTCGACGCGGAGGCGTTAATCGTCACTCCCTGCGGCAGCGTCACCACTGCCTTCTTCAGGTGCGAGCTGGCCAGGCCGTCGGGGTCCTCGTTGTACTGGGGGACGTGCACCGTGGCGCTGATCGCGGTCGGTTGCGCGGCGCTGGGCGGCTGCGACCGCACGCTGAGGCTCGGCTCGAAGCTGAGTTTGTCGCAGCCATCGGCGCCGATCGATTTGTTGGGCTGTCCTGCTTCGTGGCTGAGGAAGCTCGCTTCGTGGTAGTTGCCAGGTTCCTGCCAGGAGTTGACCCGCAGGCTGGTGGCGACCGGTCCCGTGCAGGAGGTCGGGTTGCTGAGGAATGGCCGCACTGGTCCTTCGAAGGGCCCGCCGCGTTCTGCGTTGTGGCTCGGGTCGCCCGGCACTCCCCAGAAGCTCAGGTCGGTGCCGAGCAAGGGGAGTCCCTGCGAGGCATTGGGGAGCGTGACCGTGGTCCCGTAGTCGCTCCCGGTTCGAATCGACGCGTGCAGGATGACCGGCGCGGTCAGAACCTTGAAACCGAACCTGGCAGGCTCGTTCGGGCCGGGCTCCAGGTTGTAGACGATCGCGGGGAAAGGTCCGACCGTGTAGAGCACGGTCTTGCCAATCGCTGTGTTCTTAGGGCAAATATTCGCGAATTTTTTGGCAAAGTCAGCGATTGGACACTTGGGCACCGCGTTCGGGTTGCCGACCAGGCCGGCGGGCAGCTTCACTTCGAGGTTCTTGAGACTGCCTGCCGGGAGGAAGGGGATTTCTTCATCCGGGGTGAAATCGATGTGCGTGAACGCTTCGTAGGGGTGGCTGCCTGCCTGGGTGGCCGGGGCGCTGGGATGCGGTTCGTTGGCGGTCACTTCGCCGTCGAAGTTTTCGATGCCGAATTCCTGGGCGCTGGCGCTGCCCACGCCGAGCGCCACGACCAAGGCGGCGGCTGCCGCGAGGGCGCCCAGGAAGCGCGGCAGGTTGGAGGTCTCGCTTCGCTTCTGTCGCTGCGGCGCCCGATCATTTGCTCGCCCCCCGGTCTTCCTTCCTACAGCGCTTCGCGCTCTTGCTCTTGGTCCTCGCCTGCTTTGCCAGGCGGGTGGCCTTGCGCTTGCGCTTCTTGGCCGAGGCCGGGCTTGCCGTTGCGCTTCGCCTGCTTGGCGTTCTTGCGCAACCGCTTCGCGCGCTGGCTGAGCCTCCTTGCTTCGCGTCTCAGCTTGCTGCAGTTGCGCTTCGAGGCCAGGTTGCCCTTGCCGGCGAAGCCGGGTGAGGCAATGTTCGGCTGGGTGGGGATGGGGGTCGCTCCGCTGCGGCAGGCCTCGCCGCTGCAGGGAGCCGCTGGCGCGGGTGGGTTCTGGGCGGTGAGGCCGCCGCCCACCCGAGCGTCGTAGACGTCAAGGAGCCCATCTTTGTCGCTGCCGACCAGCTTTTCCCGCGTCCCGAAGAAGGCATCGTTTCCGCTGCTGCTTGCGTCGTTGAATTTGACGTTTTCCCCGCCGGTGCCGGGTGAGATCAACGCCACCTGCCCGTTTGCCGCGTCGTACTCGTAGACGTCCGTCAGGTTGTTGGTGTCCTGCGGCACCAGAGCTTCGTCGGTGTTGAAGAAGAGGTGGCCACCGTCATCGGAGAGGTTTCGCGACAGACGCGCTATGTCGTTTTGGCCTCCTTCGATGAAAGCGCCGGATTCCGGTTCTGCGATGACGCAGGAGGCGCAGACCAGTGCGCCGGTGGCGGCGCTGTAGAGGTAGGCCTGGGACGTACCGTTGTCGGGGAAGCCGGTGAGGCTTTCGTCCGCGGTGAAGGCGAGGTGCATCCCGTCTGGGGTGACGCGGGAGCTCAGTGATCCGAGATTGCCCGCCCAGTTGCTTCCCAAGGTGACCGGGCCCGCGATGAAGGTGATTTCGCCTTCCGGGGTGCCGTCGTCGGTCCACATGTAGAGGCTGTCTTCGGCCCCTTCATCGGAGACGAAGTAGACCCGCGAGCCGTCCGCGGAGGCGCCGAGCACGCCCTGCACTTCTTCTGCCAGCAGCAGAGGAGGGCTCACTCCTCCGGGGCTGACCCCGTAGCGCTCGAGGTCTTCACCATCGGTGACATAGGCAACCGAGCCGTCGCTGCTGGCGGCCTCGAAGGCGCCTGTGCCTGCTCCGATGACATGCGTGGTGGCGGCGTCGATGCGAACGCAAAGGCCGCAGCCGCCGCCTTTGAAGAAGACCCGCGAGCCGTCTGCGGAGACGGGGCGGCGGGGGTTTTTCGCAGCAAGCGTGGCGCCTGCGCCGCCAATCTGGCTGAGAGCGCCCGTCGCCGCGCTCCAGTCGCAGAGTGACCCGGCAGCACAGCCGGTCAATGCGGACGGCGAATTGAAGACAACGTGGCTGGCGTCGGTCGAAATCCCGACAGCGTAAAAGAAGACTTCGGTCAATCCCGCTGCCGCCCCAACGCTGAGCAGCCGGTAGGAGGTACTGGAATTGTCCCGTAAGTAGAGGTTGCTGGTACCGGCGGATGCATCGAGGGTCAGGGGAGGTTCCCACGCACCCAGGACCGCCATCTTTTCGAGATCCTGGGTGAACAACTCATTGTGGGCGCGGGAGAGGGACGGATACGGTCCGATCGGGGGAGAGATGCCCGCGGTGCTCCAGTCGCTCGCACCTCGCCGGGAAAGGAACGCGTTGACGACACCAACCCCTTCCAGTTCTCCAAACCCAGCATAGGATGTGAAGGCGGCCGATTGACCGTTTTCGGCCGCAATCGGGGTGAAGTCGAGGCTTTTGAGGAACGGGTCGACGATGGGCTCAAACCCTTCCTTTTCAGGCGGCGAGACCATCTCGTAGGCACGGCAGTCAGGGAGTTTGGCGGAGGGGCCGTTGCGGAATTCTTCGTTGGGGCAGGCTTGGGCGGCGGCTGAGGGCTCACTGCTCCCGAGGAAAGCGGCGACGCCGAGGGCGCAGAGGCAGACCAAGCCGAAGCGACTGCGGCGCATGCCGTTGCCCTGGGTCGATACCGCAGACGGTGCCCTCGCGAAGCGTCTCACCTAGCTCTTCTCCTTGTTCTGTAAGCCTCCCTCCCGGCCGCTTTCCTAGCGGCCCCCTCAAGCGCTCGGGTTCCCTGTTTCCCTGTTCCCCACCCGCTCTGATGGCCGAGCGTTGGTTGCGCCTGATGGTGCGACGATTTTTCGATCGCGATTAAGGCACACGAGCCTCTGGATGTCAACCGCCTCCGCCTGACCGCCGCGTGGTGTATGGCAAAGCGTCAAAAAAATGTGTTGTTTATGGCAAAGCGCCAACAAAACGTGTTGTTTATGGCGCAAAGCACCAAAGAATGCGGGCGCAGGGTGGCCCGGAAAACCCTTCTGGCGACGACCCAAACGTCAGGAGCGGCTGGTACCCTAGGGGTGCGGCAAATGCGGGGGCGTCGAGGGAAGGGAGGCTCCTCCTCCTCCTCGGCGCCCCTCGAAAACGCTGCACATGACGGTCTGGACCGCGGAGGCAGGGGCGGGATCTGCTGCTCTGATGGCGTTGGCGGGCCCGGGCCTTCGGCAAACGCACCCTGGCCGATCAGGTCATTTCTGATTGACCGGCGTCCCAGGCACCTCCCGGGATCAGCGGCCAGTTCGAATCAAGTCACTCGGGCCAGAGCACAATGGCGGCAATCAGCGTTGCCAGGAAGACCCAGGCGATGCGGGTGCGTGCGGATACGGTCGCCGATGGGGTTAGCCTAGCCCGTCCGATCGGTAGCCCTTCCGGGACCTTGTGTTAAGTTAATCGTTCAGCCGACCACGACCGCAGAGTGATGAATTGGGAATATCGCTGCGGGATTGTCGGGCTTTGCCGCACAGGGAAAACTGAATCTCATGGAGGAGGAGCCTCATGGGTGTATCTAGTCGCCGCGAGCGGCCATCTTGTCGCCGCAAGCGGTCGGTAATCGGCCTGCTGGCATTGGTAGCCAGTGCCATCTTCTTGTTGCCCGCCAGTCAGGCCAGCGCGGCTGAATTCAACAACGCCTGCGTGAACAGCCTGATCCCGACCCAGTCCAGCCTGATCCCGGTGACGATGACCGCCAACGCGTCGCCGAATCCGGTCGAACCGGGCAACTCGGTCACCTTGAGTGAAATCAAACAGGAACTGGCGATCCCCCCAGCGGTCTTCATTTCCGGCTACAACGCCGGCGTCCTGGCGACCGGGCTGAACGAAATCCCCACGGAACTGTTGACGAGAATCATCGGCACGAACACGGTCGAGGGAGAACAGCTCACCAATAAAGTGGCAACGGAAGCCGAAACGTTCATCACCGATCCGGACGGGACCCCCGGAACCGGCGATGAGGAAGCGACTCCGGGCACGGTGAGCGTCACCTACGAAAACCAGACCTGGACCGCGAAAGAAGAAGGCCCGATCGATTTCCGCGAGAAGACGCAGGAACCGCTCACCAACCTCTCAGCCGGCATCCAGATCGAATCCGTCGTCTCCGGCGTCATCCATGTCCGGTTCGGCTGCGACCCCGGCGACGTGGAAGAGAGCGCGCCCCCGGAAACGATCGAACTCGTCAATCCGGCGGTGCCGTTCGCCAGCACGGAAATCGAAGCCCCGGCCAATGAACCGCCGACGGCAAACGCCGGCCCCGACCAGACCGTGGCCTCGGGGGCGGAAGTCGAACTCGACGGGAGCGGCTCCTCCGATCCCAACGGGGACGAAATCAGCTACCAGTGGAGCCAGACCGGCGGTCCGGCGGTGAGCCTGGAAGGAGCCGAAACGGCGACGCCGAGCTTCACCGCCCCGACCGGCCCCGCCGCGCTGGAATTCGAACTGGAAGTCTGCGACCCCTCGGAAGCCTGCGAAACCGACAGCGTCGCGGTCAGCGTCGAAGCCCCGGCCAATGAACCGCCGACGGCAAACGCCGGCCCCGACCAGACCGTGGCCTCGGGGGCGGAAGTCGAACTCGACGGGAGCGGCTCCTCCGATCCCAACGGGGACGAAATCAGCTACCAGTGGAGCCAGACCGGCGGTCCGGCGGTGAGCCTGGAAGGAGCCGAAACGGCGACGCCGAGCTTCACCGCCCCGACCGGCCCCGCCGCGCTGGAATTCGAACTGGAAGTCTGCGACCCCTCGGAAGCCTGCGAAACCGACAGCGTCGCGGTCAGCGTCGAAGCCCCGGCCAATGAACCGCCGACGGCAAACGCCGGCCCCGACCAGACCGTGGCCTCGGGGGCGGAAGTCGAACTCGACGGGAGCGGCTCCTCCGATCCCAACGGGGACGAAATCAGCTACCAGTGGAGCCAGACCGGCGGTCCGGCGGTGAGCCTGGAAGGAGCCGAAACGGCGACGCCGAGCTTCACCGCCCCGACCGGCCCCGCCGCGCTGGAATTCGAACTGGAAGTCTGCGACCCCTCGGAAGCCTGCGAAACCGACAGCGTCGCGGTCAGCGTCGAAGCCCCGGCCAATGAGCCGCCGACGGCAAACGCCGGCCCCGACCAGACCGTGGCCTCGGGGGCGGAAGTCGAACTCGACGGGAGCGGCTCCTCCGATCCCAACGGGGACGAAATCAGCTACCAGTGGAGCCAGACCGGCGGTCCGGCGGTGAGCCTGGAAGGAGCCGAAACGGCGACGCCGAGCTTCACCGCCCCGACCGGCCCCGCCGCGCTGGAATTCGAACTGGAAGTCTGCGACCCCTCGGAAGCCTGCGAAACCGACAGCGTCGCGGTCAGCGTCGAAGCCCCGGCCAATGAACCGCCGACGGGCGGAGGCGGCGGTGGAGGCGGCGCAGGCGGTGGCGAAGGCGGTGGTGGTGGTGGTGGCGCAGGCGGCGGCGGTGGAGGCGGCACAGGCGGCGCCAAGTCTGGTACCGCCAACGCTGCGGCGTTCGCCCAGGTCAAGGGCGGCAAGGCATTCCTCAAGCTCAGCTGCCGCGGCGGGAGCGCCTGCCGGGGCTCGCTGCAGCTCATCGCCCGGGTCAAGGCCGGAAAGAGCGAGCGGGCCAAGCATTCCAAGAAGCGGATTCGCAACCTGGTGATCGGCAGGGCCGGCTTCGCGATCCCAGCCGGCCGGACCAAGACGATCCGCGTGCGGCTGACCGGCAAGGGCAAGGCGCTGCTGCGCAAGGCGGGCAGGCGCGGCCTGAAGGTAAAGCTGCGGGGTAGCGGCATAAGCAACCGCGCCGTGCGGCTGCGCAGCCCCAGGAAGCAGAAGCGGAAGGCACGGGGAGGATCATGAGATCAGGGGTGAGGCCGGCGGGAGCGTCGTGAAGCGCACCCGCCGGCTCGGCCATCGCCCGGAAGCGGCGCGTGAAGGCGGGTAGGTGGAGCGCCGCCTCGTCTCGCCGGGCTCAGCGCAACCGCACCCCGCGCCTGAATCCCCCCACCCCATGGCCGGCTTGGGTGAGGCGCACCCCGATCCGGTAGCGGCCACGGGGCAAGGTGCCACGCAAACGGGTGAGGCGCAGGTTGACCGTGGCGCCGGGGAGGATCGTCTTCGGCGCGACGACGCCGCTCAGCGTGTGACGATGGCCGCTGATGCGCACCCGGGCGCCGATCGGGTCGATCGTGTTGCCGGCGTTCTTGACCGCGAGGAAGAGGGCGCCGTGGCGGACGGTGCCGTGCTCGAAGAGGCGTCCAGGGCGGGCTCGGAACCGGCGGGCGCCGGCCGGCGGGTAGAGGCGCAGCGAGGTGACCAGGCGGTAGGCGATCCTGACGCCCTTGCCGCGGCGGCGCTTGGGGGTGCCGGTGACTTCGACCGCCCCGTACAGCGAGCGGCCCTTGGGCCGGCGCGCCAGCCGCAAGCGGACCGTCCGCGTCCCGCCGGCGCGCAGCCCGAACGAGAGTCGGTTGGGACGCACCTTGCCGAGCACCCTGCGGCGGTTGGGGGCAACAGAGCCGCTGCGGGACTGCAGCCAGGGGCGCACGGCGAGGGAGACCTTCATCGGGCGGGAGGTGGTGTTGGAGACCTTGAGCGAGCCGCCCCCGCCCGGCTGGGCGACGTGTTCGAGGATGCCCGGAGTGACCGAGAGGCCGCCGCTGGCGCCGAGCGCGTGGGCGGCCCCGAAGCCGGCTACGAGCAGGCAGAGCGCAGCGATAGCGGAGCGGCGGGCGCGCGCTGGGCGGCGGTTGACGGTTGGCGGTCTCATCGTCTGATCCTCTCTTGTCGTGGCTTGGAACCCGGTCGGGGATGAAAGTGGGGGTGCCCGCTCACGGCCCCTCCGCGGTGAGCGTGACCAGGAGCAGCTTGTGGTGGTTGCGGACGACGCGGGCGTCGGGAGCTTCCTGGCGCAGGCGGATCTTCGTCGTGGCACCCGAGAGCGGCCGGCCCCAGCGCTTCAGCTGCGGGGGAAACGCCGCGTCGAGCGAGAGGAAGGCCCCGCCGCCGGCCTGAGCCCGCAGCGCCGGGGAGAGGACCGAGGACCCTCTCACCAGGTGCCCGAGGCGCGGACCCCGGGTGACTTCGCCGTCAGCGAGGCTGAGCCGGATAGGGGTGTCGGTGGCGGTCACCTCGGCATGGATCACCGAGGTGTAGACGCTGCCGCGGCCGGCGGAGCCCGCGCGCCGGAACGGGCTCGGTTGGCTGAGCGAGAGCGAAAGCGTGCTGGGCACGGTGCCGCCGGGGACCGGGGAGCCCTGCCCGCGCGCGAGGGCGGCGAGGACGAGAGAGGTGGCGAGCACCGCGACGGCCAGGGCGAGCGCGCCTGCGCGGTTGCGCGTGCGGGCGCTGACCGCAAATGAATCGCGCTTCGCTCGCCGCGCGGAGAACCAGATCGTGGTGCTTGCCCGCCCCGCGCTCATCGCGGCCCCCAGGGGGGCTTGCGGGTGCGGGGAGGGACGGCGAGGCGGAGCTTGGCCTTGGCCAGTTCTCCACCAGGGCCGTAGTAGCGGAAGAGGACCGTGCGGCCCGAGCGGAAGCCGAGGTTTACCTTGAGTCGTCCCTTCTTTCGCACCCTGATCTTGCGCAGGTGGATGAACTTGACCGGTCCGTGGCGGCGCTTGAAGCTGAGATGCCAGACCCGGTAGTAGACCTCCACGCGGGTGCCCCTTGCGGCCGGCACGCGCTTGCCCGAGGCGGCGAGGCAGATGAGCTTTCCCTTGTAGGGGTAGCGGCGCCCGTAGCGGAGAACGGGAACGTGACGGGGACGAGTGTGCCAGAGCGGGCGGCGGGCGAGATGCATCTTCAGCTTCGGGCGGCGGCAGCCGCCGTGCCCTTTACCGGGAGGCGAGGGCGGGCGGCCTTTGCCGCCGCCACCACCACCGGGTTCTTCGCCGGGGCGCTGGCCGCCGACGCCGACCGTCACGCTCGCGCTGGGGCCGGTCGGCGTCGCGACGTTCCTCACCGCGATCTCTTGGTCAAGCAGTTTCGCGGTGTTTCCGGCGGCGTCGGTCACCTCCACCACCAGCCGGTGGGACCCCTCCGTGACCGCGCGCGTATCGACCGGCAGCGGAACGGCCGAGACCGACACGCCGGCGAGGTGTGCAGAGGAGACGAGGTCGCCATCGAGCAATGCCCTGGCGGAAGCGAGCCCGGCGCCGGTGTCGGTCGCGTAGAGACGAAGTTGAAGGGTTCCGGAGGCGGGACTGCGCACGCCGACGACCGCACCGGTGGGCGCGGTCGTGTCGGGGCTCTCGGCGGCGCGCGCCGGCCCGCGAAGAAGGAAAACTGCCGCCGCGACCACTACGGTCGCGGCGGCAGTACCCAAATACGTCATACAGTCATGCAGGCCCTGGGTCGACTATGGAGTGGTCTGTTCCAGGGTCAGTGTGATCGTCTTGGCATAGACGCCGGTGTGCAGCGGCTCATGTTCCCCGATCAACTGTTTGAACCCCACACCCACGAGATCTTTGCTGATTGGGTTTGTCCAGGTCAGCAGGGTGACGGGGCTAACCAGCGCGCCTCCTTCAGGGCCTGTGCCGCCCCCTTCGCCGAGCTCTAGGGCTCCAGTCAAGAGCGGCGAAGCCAGCGAGTAGTTGTGGCCCGGTTTCTGGGTCAGATACCCGGTGTCGATCCCGCTCAGGTCTGCGGCGGTCAGCGAGGTTTCTTCGCCGGTGCTGGTCAGGGTCACAAGACAACTGTTTTCGTATGCGTGTTCCAGGTCCGCTTCCACGCCCGGCAGGAATTCGCCCAGGTAGACAGTGGAGCAGCCCGATTCGATGGACGTGGTCTGCGGCACTTCGCCGTAGACGTTTCCTTCGACAGCGGCTTTCGTGCCCGCGGGTTCGAACACGACCGTCACCGAGCTGGGTTCGGTCAGTTCGAATTCACATTCCCCGGATTCGACGCTGCACGTGCCCGCAGCCGAGCCGCTTCCGGTGAGGCTATCGATGTTGTTTTCCGCCGCCGGAGACGCTACGACATTGACCGTATCGCCGTAGACGTAGGAGCCGTTGCACGAAGCTGGACTGCTGTTGACTTCGCACGCGACGCTGCCTTCACCTCCGCCTTCTTCGGTGACCGAGAGGGGCACCGATTCGACGTCGAACTGGGCTGCGACGCTGTGTATTTCGTTCATCGTCAACGTACAGCTTGCCCCCGTGCAGTCACCGGAGAATTCGACGAATTCCGAGCCAGCGCCCGCGTTCGCGATCACCGTGACTTCGGTGCCTTCTTTGTATTCGGATGCGCAGGCTTCAGGACCCGAGCCGGTGTCGCACTGGAGGGAGCCCGAGCCGCTGCCCGTGGTTGTGAGATTGAGGGCGTATAGGGGTTTCGGGGCTATGGCTTCCGCGCTGGCGAACGGCGACCCTTCTTCGAGTTCGATCGTTTCAGGGGGCGCGCTCTCTTCCACGGTGCCGGGGTCGCAGCCGAACCGGACGTGGATGACGCCGGAGACGACGGATTCGATCTGGATGCCGGCTTCGAGGTTGGTGAGCGGTTCCTGCGTCTTCTCGCGGAAACTGATCGGACCTGGTTCTTTCGCGGTCCAGGTCTGGTTTTCGTAGGTGACGCTTATCGCAGCCGGAGTCGCTTCCTCATCGCCGGTGCCGGGGGTCCCGTCCGGATCGGTGATGGTCGTTTCGGCTTCCGTCGCCACGAGGTTGGTGAGCTGTTCTCCCTCGACCGTGTTCGTGCCGATGATTCTCGTCAACAGTTCCGTGGGGATTTCGTTCACCCCGGTCGTCAGGACGCCGGCGTTGTAGCCTGCGATGAAGACCGCTGGGGGGATCGCCAGTTCCTGTTTGATTTCACTCAAGGTGACCGGTTGGCCAGCTTCGACCGGATTCGGCGACGCGTTGGCGGTCATCGTCACCGGGATCAAGCTGGACTGGGTCGGGATCAGGCTGTTCACGCAGGCGTTGTTGAATTCAGCCGCGCTGGCCTGACTGGCGGGCAGCAAGCAGATCGCGCTTGCTGCCAACGCCAGCAGGCCGATTACCGACCGCTTGCGGCGACTAGATGGCCGCTTGCGGCGACTAGATACACCCATGAGGCTCCTCCTCCATGAGATTCAGTTTTCCCTGTGCGGCAAAGCCCCACAATCGCGCAGCGATATTCCCAATTCATCGCTCCGCGATCGTGGTCGGCGAAGAGCCTAGCAGAGATCTCGCAATTAGGATGAGATTCATCTCAGAGCTACAGCGGCTCGGAGGACTGCTCGCATAGGGTGGCAGCTCGCAGGGCTAGCCCTCGTCTCCCGTCCTCCCCTCCGTGACCGCCTGTGCTCCCCGTTCGCTTTTGGGCACGCAAGCGGGACCGGGCGATGGGAAAGACCGCGCCGGCGCTGCCGCCTGCGTTACAGCTGAGCCACCCCGACAGGGAACGGCGAGGGGCTCGGGTTTGCGTGCTCTAGAGCACTGTCGATGATATCGTAAGCTTTTTTGAAGGGCAAATGCTCTTTTCGGCGGGGCGCATTTCGCCGAAAGCGAGGCAGGAGCGGGCAGGGACCACGATCGAAGCGGACGTGTAAGACATTCGGGTTTACCGAGACGCGTCGAGCCCCTACCATGGATTCGCCACCGAAGGCGTAGGTTGGGCTCGAGGTGAGGCCGCGAAGGTAACGGCCGACTCGGGCCAAAAGGGAAGGAAGGTCCCACGGGGACCTCGGGTCCTCGGGAACGGCTCCCAACTGCCGTTCCCGGATCCGACTGAACGAGAGCGAGCACCGTTTGAGGGACAGCCATGTTGTGGGCGCGACGGTCGGGACGCCGTGGGGAGAGAGCTCCGAGCTGAGGAAGCGGAAGCTGCACCCGGGCAGCGGCACGCCGCGCTCGGAGGTGGTCCGAAATCAGCGCGAGCGGCTGTTCGGCGCGGTGGTGGCGGTCGTCTCGGAGAAGGGATACGAGGCGACCACGGTGGCCGACGTAATCGAGGTGTGCGGGGTCTCGCGCAGCGACTTCTACAAGCACTTCGCGAACAAGGCCGAGTGCCTGGCGGCGGCGGCCGAGGCGTTGCTCGAGCTGGCGCTGAGGGCGCTGGATGAAGTCCGCGGGCCCGGCGGTGAGACGCAGGCGCGGGCGATCTTCGAGCGGTTCATCGGTCTCGTGGGCTCCGAGCGCGCGGCGGCGCACGTCTGCCTGGTCGAGTTGCACGCGGCGGGCGAGGTGGGCGACGCGGTCGCCGACCGGGGCTCCGAGGCCCTCGCAGAGCTGTTCGACGAGCTGAGCGCCGAGCTACCCGGACAGGAGCGGATCGGCCCGGAGCTGATCCGCGTGCTGGTCGGCGGACTGGGCAAGCTGATCCAGACCCGCCTCTACCGCGGCGAAGACGAGGAGCTGGAGAGCCTCGCCCCCGAGCTCTGGGGCTGGCTGCGGAGCGTGCGGACGCCACCGCGGGCGCTGGCGGTGCCGCGGCGGCAGCGTCCGAGCGCAGCGTCGTTCGAGGGCTACACCCCGGCCGAACGGATCGCGCGAGCGGTGGCGGTGGTGGTGGCCGAGAAGGGCTACGGGGCGATGAGCACCGACGACATCGCGGCGCGGGCCGCGATCTCGCTGAGCACGTTCTACGAGCACTTCGCCGACAAGCGCGACGCGGTGCTCGCCGCGCTCGAGATGAGCGGGGCGCAGATCATGGCCCTGGCGGTGCCGGCGGCACGGCGGGCCGGCGACTGGCAGGAGGGGGTGCGGGCGCTGTATGAGGCGATCTGCGCCTACTTCGTCGCCGAGCCGGCGATGGCCGAGCTGGCGATGATCGGTGTCCACGGCGCCGGACCGTCGGCGCTTGCCCGTCGCGACCGGGTGATCGACTCGCTGGCGGCGATGCTGGCGCCGGGCTTCGAGGAGGAACCGGCAGCGCCGGCGGTGAGCGCGGAGGCCGGCAGCGCGGCCGTCTACGCGCTGATGCGCCGCCAGGTGCGCAGCAAGGGCCCGCAGAGGCTGGCGGAGGTGGTGCCGCTTGCCACCTACATCACCCTGGTGCCCTTCGTCGGGCCCGAGCAAGCCTGCGCGGTCGCGAGCGACGACGGGCGGCGGCACTGAGGAAGGCGCGCGCAGGCTCTCAGTCCGAGAGATCGGGCGGCGGCGGGATGCGCAGCTCCTGCGCCGCGGCCTCGGCGCCCAGGTAGGGGAAGACCGCCGCGTACATCAGCTCGGGGATCTCCTCCTCGCCGAGCCCCAGTTCGCCGCCGGCAACGGCCTCCTGGATGCGGGCGAAGACGACGCCGCCGACGCCGAGCGCCGTGGCGCGGCCGGGCGGCGCGGGGCCGCTGACCTCGGCCTCGCCCTCGTCGATCAGGTCGACGAGGCGGTTGAAGGTGTCGAGGAAGAGTCGCTGCGCGGCATCTCCGGCGTCCTGGGCCTCGACGGCGGCGAGGTGGGCGACGCGCTCGTCGCGGCGCAGGAAGCGGAGCAGCGCGTAGGCGGTCGCGCGCATGCGGTCGCGCCAGCCCTGCTGCCCGGCCATCGCCTTTTGAGCGGAAGCGAAGAATTCAGCGTAGATCTCGCCGAGCACGGCCGTAAAACAGGCGTCGAGGTCGGCGTAGTGACGGCGGAAGGCGGCCTGATCGAGGTCGGCGCGCTCGAGCAGGTCCGGGAGCTGCACGCTGCCGTAGCCTCGCTCGGTGCAGAGGTCGAGCATCGCCTCACGGAGGCGGCGCGCCTCTTGTGCGCTCGCGTCGCTCATCGCTCCCCAACAGTATGTACCTCATGGGCGGGCACGGGAGCGCCGGCCGCCGCCGAGCACCGCGCGGCTGCCGCGACCCCCGCGACGCAGTAGGTGGACCAGCAAAGAGGGGCGGGCAAACGGACCGAGCGCGGCGAGGACGCCACCGGAGATCGGCTCGCGGCCCGGGCGCCAGGCCTCCGGCTGGGCCAGGTAGAGCGCCCCCATCGAGTCGAGGATCGCCTCGTGCAGGGGACCGTCGGGGAGCTGCGAGAGGCGCCGACGGGCGCAGGAGGTGAGCATCTGCAGGCGCTCGGCGGCGAGCTGGGGGGAATCGTAGCGGCGCAGGTGACTGGCGTCCTCGGGGTCCTCGTCGAGGTCGACCAGCGAGTCGAGCAGGGCGTTGAGGCCGCTGGCCCAGGGAAAGTAGGCGGACTCGACCTGGCAGGCGTCGGCGGCGACGACCCCGGGCGTGGCGGCGGCGGCGAGCAGGGCGCCGACGGTCAGCGACGAGGCGGCGGCGGCGGCGACCAGCTCCCACCAGTGCAGGCGCACCTCGAGCCCGGCCTCGGCCGTCGTCTTCGCCGCCCATGCGGCGAGACGGTCCTCGATGGGGACGAAGCGCAGGGCGTGGTTGAGGGCCTGCGATTCGCGGCAGAGGCGGGCCTGGTGCAGGAGCGGGCGGCGGGCGGCCGGGAAGGAGGGCAGCTCGCGCAACGGGGCGCGGCAGGTCTCGATCAGCGCCACCAGGTAGCCGCCGTCCTCACCACCTGGGGCCAGCGCGTAGTAGTCCTCGTGGGCGGCATCGGGGTCGAGGGCGACCTCGAACGCGCGGTGCAGGCAAAGGCCGTTGTCGATCGGGTCCGCGGTGCGGCGCTCGGAGACGCCATCGAGGTAGTCGAGCATCAGCTGGTAGGCGACGAGGCTGCGCGCAACCGCCGCGCGCCGCTCAGGCGGGGCGAGGACGGCGAGGGCGGCGAGGCCCCTGGAGTTGGAACCCTTGTCGCGGTGGGAGACGAGCGCGTCTTCCCGCAGCAGCGGGTCGGGGATCGCGCGGGCGCGGGCAAGCAGTTGGCGCTGGGCGCCGCGGGCGGCGGGAAAGACTCCCAGCCAGTAGCGGCGGGCGGCCATCGCGAAGAGGCCGGCGGAGCCGGCGGGGGCAGAGCGGTTGCGGCGCGAGAGGAGCACGGCCCGGGGAGTCAATCGCGCACGCGGCAGCCGCGCAGGATCGTGGTGGCCAAGGTGGGAGCGGGAGCGAAGTGGTAGGTGGCGCGGGCCAGCGGGAAGAAGCCGATGCTGAAGCGGGGCGGCAGCGGGCAGCGGGCGCTCAGGTAGCTGCGCCGCTTGCCGCCGGCGCGGTAGCGGCGCCCGAGGGTGATCCGAAATGAGCGCAGGCGCGGCCAGCGACCGAGGGCACGGGAGACGGGCGCCCTGAGCAAGACGCCGTAAGCGCCGGCGCGGAGGCTGCGCAGGTAGAAGGGGAGGACGAAGGAGACGGGCGGCGAGGCCGAGTAGGCGTGAACCCAGACCGCGGGGCGCCCGGCGGTCCTTCCGTTGAAGGCGAGGGCGCGGGCGCGGGCCAGCAGGGGCCGCTCGGGCGCCAGGGGGACTTCGGTGACGATCGAGCCGCGGCCGACCAGGGCGGCCCGGCAGCGGGCGTGCGCCTGGCTCCGGGTGGCGTTGCGCAGCCGGGCCCGCGGGCAGCGCGCCAGCCCCGCGGTGGAGAGCCCGCCGCGGACGCCGAAGGCGATCTCGATGCTGGCCAGACGCGGGGGCGGCGAGCCGTCGGCGCTGCGGATCGTCCCGGCAAGGGTGAGGGAGACCGGGGCCGGGCGCCGGCGCGGGAGGTATCGGGGCGAGATCGAGCCGTCGAGGGAGACGATGACGCCGGCGCGGCCGCTGCGCTCGGCATTGGCGAGGCCCACGGCGACGACGAGGAGGGCGAGGAGGGCGATCGCGAGGGCCGCCGAGGATCTGCGTGCGATCGGCCGGCTCACTGGAACCTCGAGGGCTTGAAGGAGCAGTAGGTGAAGCCCCAGGAGACGATTACGTTGTTGGCGCGGTTGCCCTCGCGGATGAAGCGGGCCGAGACGCGCTGGAAGCGGGCCACGTTCGAGGCGCGAAGGGAGGCCGCGATGCGGCCGAGGTAGAGGATCTCGCGGCGCAGGCGAGCGAACCAGCGGGCGAGGGTCCGCTGGTCGGCCGGGGGCCGGGGAACGGCGGAGATGGCGCGGACCGTGGCGGCGAAGATGCGCTTGGCGCGGGAGAACTTGGTGGCGGCGCGGGCAAGGCGTTCGTGGCGCACGTCGGCGCGGAAGCCGCGGACGGCGCGCTGCGTCGCGTCGGAGCGGGGCTTGCAGATCCGCTCGAGCTGGGCGACGTATTCGGGTCGGGTCGGAACTTCGGCGGCGGTCGCGGCGGCCAGGGGCGCAGCGACGGCAAGCGCAGCGAGGAAGAGGGCGAGCCGCATCAGACCCGCGCCTCCGCGGTCGCCGGTGCCGGCGCCGGTCGGCGAGCGACGCGGTGCAGGAGGCGCTCGAGCCAGGCCGGGGTGCGCCAGACCCGGTCGCCGAGCAGCAGCATCAGCGCCGGCAGCAGGACGATTCGCACGACGGTCGCATCGAGCAGGATCGCCACCGTGAGCCCGAGCCCCATCTGGCTGACCGTGGCAACCGGGGCGGCGGCGAAGGAGGCGAAGACGGCGGCCATGATCGCCGCGGCGCCGGTGATCACCGAGGCGGTCTTCTCGAGGCCGAAGACGACCGCGCCGCGGTTGTCGCCGTCGCGGGCGTGGCGTTCGCGCATGCGAGCGAGCAGGAAGACCGCGTAGTCGATCGAGAGGCCGAAGGTGACGCCGAAGATCGCCGCGGCGCCGACGGTATCGATCGAGGGGTGGCCGCCGAGCGGGTAGCCGGCCGGGATCCGGGAGGCGAGCGTCACGACGCCGATCGCGGCGGCGACCGAGAGCAGGTTGAGGGCGACGGTCAGTGCGGCGAGCAGCGGCGCGCGCAAGAAGGCGAGCAGCATCAGGAAGGTGATCGCGATGATCGCGCCGATCACCAGCGGCAGTCGCGCCTTGGTCGCCGTGCCGTAGTCGTTGAGGACCGCCGCCCCTCCGGCGAGCCCGGCGCTGAAACCGGGGCGGCGGTCGATCGCAGCGGCGAGGGACCCGAGGCGCGAGCCGAGCCGGCGCGAGCCGGCGCTGTTGAAGCCCGCGGTGGGGACGATTAGGTAGCGGGCCGCCGTACCGCCACGCGAGACGTCGAGTACCTCGGCGGCGAGCGAACGGCGAACCGGCGGGGCGCCGTCGATCGCGGCCAGCGCCAGGAAGCCGGAGCCGAAGAGGCCCGGCGAGAGGCGGTGGAGGCGGGTTAGCCGGCGGCCGAGCGGCGCCGCCGTGCGCGAGACGCGGACGCCGGCCCGGCGCAGGCCCTGCTGGAGCGGGTAGCTGCGATGGAAGCCGGCCGAGAGGCCGCCGCTGAGGGCTTCGGCCCCGCCCTGCAGGGCGCCGAGCCCGGTGGCGAGGCTCTGCGCGCCGCTGCCGAGGCGCCCCAAACCGCTGCCGAGGCGCTGTGCTTCGGCCGCGAGACGGGCGCTGCCGCCGCGCAGGCGCTTGCCGCCCGAGTAGAGGCGCCCGAGAACGTCGTCGAGGGTGGCAGCGAGGCCGCGCAGGCGCTGTAGTTCTTCGCGGTTGGTGGCGAGGACTGAGGCGAGCACAGCCGCTTCGTGGGCGGCCACCCGCTGGGAAGGGTCGGTGGAAGCCGAGGTTCGCAGGCGGGCGGCGAGGCGGCGGGCGCGGCGCAGGCCCTGGGCGGTGAGGTTCGGCGCCAGGGTGCGGAGGCCGAGCGAGATGCTGTAGGCGGTGGCCGAGGCTTCGCGCTGGCCGGCGGCAAGTCGACGCGAGCCGGAGGCGAGGCGCCCGAGGGCGGCGGCGGCGCGCTCGCCGCGGGCGCGGGCGCTGCCGAGGCCGCCGGCGAGCAGGCCGGCGCCCTGGCCGGCACGGGCGGAGCCTTCACCGAGCAGCTCGCCCCCGGCGGCCCCTTCAGCGAGGCCGCCGCGAAGTTGGGATACCGCGGCCGAGGACCGGCGCAGTCGGGGGCCGAGGCGGGTGAGGTCGGAGGCGGCGGAGGAGCGGCCGGGGTCCAGTTCGCTGCCCAGGGGGCGCAGGGGGCGGGCGGCGGCGGCGACCGCGCCCGGCCCGATCACCGCCTCGACCCCGGGCAGCGCTTCGACGCGGCGCTGGGTGGCAGTCAGCATGGCAAGGAGGGGCGGAGCCGTGACGGGGCCGTGGTGAGCGGCGACGGTGAGCAGGAAGGGTGCCTCCCAGCCCGGTCCGACGGAGCTGGCAATCGCTTCGGCGTCCTCGCGGGCCGGGCTCGAGGCCGAAAGCGCGTCGACCCCTGGGGATCCGACGTTGAGGGCGAGGGCCGGCGCGGCGAGGAGAAGCAGCGGGACGGCGATCGCGGCGGCGGCCAGGGAGGGGCGACGCAGGGCGGCCGCTGCGGCGGCGGCGACGCGCGAGCGCCCGCCGGGGCGGACGCGGCCGATCCGCCCGGCGTCGATGCGGGGCCCGAGCAGGGCGAGGAGCGCCGGCAGCGCGGCCGAGGCGATCAGCACGGCGATCGCGGTGACGACGACCAGGGCGGTGGCGAGCGAGACCAGCAGCGTCCCCGCCTGCAGGAAGGCCGAGAGGAAGATCGAGGCGAACAGGGTCGAGCCGGCCATCGCGGTGGTGCGCCCGGCGCTGCGCCGGGTGAGGGCGGCGGCGACGGACGGCGCCCGGCCGGCGGCCAGCTCCTCGCGAAAGCGGGAGACGATCAGCAGCGAGTAGTCGACGCCGAGGGCCAGCCCCATCATCGTGCAGACGACGAGCGAGAGGGCGTCGATCGGCATCAGCCCGGTGAGGAAGACGAGGACGCCGCGCCCGGCGAGCACGGTCAGCGCGCCGAAGGCGAGGGGAATCGCCGCCGCGAGGACGGAGCGAAAGACGGCCAGCAGCACGATGAGGAGAAGCGGGCCGGCGAAGAGCTCGGCGCGCTCGGCGGCGGAGAGCGATTCGGACTGCAGCGCGCGCGAGATGCTCGCGTAGCCGGACTGGGTCGCTTCGACGGGCGGGTGGACGCGGGCGGCGATCGTGCGCTGCAGGTCCGGCACCGTGTCGCGCATCGCGTCCGCCAAGGGGACGTGGAAGTCGAGCAGGAGGAGGGCGCGCGAGCGGCTGCTCGGCGGCGCGCCGGGCCGCGGAGCGGGAAGCTTTCTGGACGCCACAGCGGGGTCCCAGGGCGAGATCACCGTGACGGTGGAGTCGCGGCGCAGGGCGGCGGCGAGGCGGGGGCCCTGACGCTCGATCGCGCCTGCCGGCCCGCGCAGCATCAGGGCGAAGGGCGAGGAGTCGCCGAAATGCGAGCGGGCCAGGTCTTCGCCCCGGGCCGAGGTGGTGCCGTCGATCGCAAGCGAAGTTGGTTGCAGGTGACCCTCGACGCCGAGCCCGACGATGCCGAGCGCGGCGACGGCCGCAAGGGTGGCGACTAGGGTCACGACGGCGCGACGGCGTGGCAGGTGGGGCTCACGCGCCGGCTTGGCGATCCGGCCGACCTCCTCTCTCATCGCTCCCTGCTCTCCCTGTGGCAGAGCAGCGATGAAAGCACAGGGTGACCGGAAAGGCAAACTCGGTTTTCTAGAGGGCGGTTCAACAGCGGCCACGCAGGCGAACCCGCGGGCGAAGCCGGCGGCGCTTGCCGTTGTGGGCGCGGACGGCCACCCGGGCGCGGCGGGTGCCGGCGCAGAGCGCCCTGCTGTTGACGACGATGCCGCGGCGGCCGCCGGCGAGCGTGAAGACGGCTCTCGAGAGAGGCACATCGGGGAGGCCCTGGAAGCGGAAGCGCAAACGCCCGCCCGGGGCGGCCGTGTGGCCGTGGAGCAGGATGTGGATCCGATCGGCGCGCAGGTCGGCAAGCAGGTCGGGGAGGCCGCGGCTCGGTTCGCGGAGGTAGATCGGGCCCTGGAGGGGCCGATCGAGGAGCGGGCTCCAGAGGCGCGCGTAACCGACACGCGAGCTGCGTGGACAGCGCTCGGCGGCCACCCGTCGGCCGCAAAGGGCGCGGACGTGGTGGGTATCGAGAAGCTCCCCGGCCGGCAGGGCGAAGCTTGCGCTGGCAAAGCCGGCTTCCTCGGAGTGGGTGCGCAAGACCGCGCGCATCGAGGGATGGCCGTTGCGGGCAAGGCCACCGGAGAGATGGAGGGCGAGGCGGGGCTTGAACCGCAGTCCGCCGCAGTCGCCGACCTGGAAGCGCGAGGTCGGGGTGACCGCCGCGCCGCTGTGGGAGACGATTGTCGAGGCAACCGCCTCTTCGGTGCAGCTGGTTGGGTTGAGCATGAAGCCCGGCCGGTTGAGGTTGACGTGGATCCGGCGGTAGTCGAGCGGTATCCCCTGCAGGATCTGCGGCAGCGGGTCGGAGGAGACCGAGACCTGAGCGGTGTTGGGGTCGATCTGGATCGCCGCGCGCACCAAGACCGTGCCAAGGTCGAGCGGTCCAGCTTGGACCGGCACCTTGAATACGAGGCTGTAGGGATCGCCTCTATAGGGGCCGGCGAGGTAGGCGGCCGTCGGCGCCCTGCCCGGCCGGGGTATCCAAACCGGGCTCGGGCCAATGCCCGTGGCGACGTTCACCGAGCCGACCTGGCTTGAGGCCGGGCAGGTGCCTGCCACCGCGTTTGGCTCCGGGCAAAGCGGCACGCCGGCGATCTTCGCCGCGACGCCCTTCGGCAGCGCGAGCCCCAAAGCGGCAACGTTCTGTTCGCCATCGTTGCGACCGACGTTGAGCGCGAATGGGGCGTAGGCGCCCGCAACAGGTTGGGTAGTCCCGACAGAGAGGCTTGGGTTGAACCCGCCTGCGCTGCAATTCTGGCCGACCGCGAAGGAGCCTGTCGTGTTCACGGTGCGCCCGGACCAAGACGTGAGTGTGCTTGCGTAGGTGTAATCGCCGCAGTTGCCCGTGTTGGCCAGCACGCCGCGCGGACCGCCGAAGAAGCCCAGCTCGACGTCGCCGAACGGGAGCTGCGGGAAGTCGTCGAAGGTTGCGGTGATCTGGCCGGTGCTCTGGTCGAGGTCGAGCTTGGCCGCCTGCTTGACGATCACCCCGCGACCTTCCGCGACCAGGTAGGCGGCAAGCAGCGAGCCGAACGGGTTGGCGTTCTGCTCGGCAAGGTAAAGCGCCCCTTCCAGCGGGTTTTCGAGCAGCGGCGTGGCGATCTTCGCCGTGCCGATCTTCGAGGAGTCGGGGCAGTGGGCCGGTTCGTTTGCGTGCAAGCCGACCTCCGCCTCAGAGCACCCTTCCAGCCCGGATGCCGCCGAGGTGTTGATGCTGACCCCCTGCGGCAGCGTGACGACCGCCTTCTTCAGCGGCGAGCTAGCGAGGCCCTGCGGCGCTTCGTTCTGCGGGACGCGCAGGTGAACATCGAGCGCAGCCGGGGAGCCGGCCTTGCCCGGGTCGACCTGCATCCTCAGCGACGGGTTGAACTGCAGTTTCTCGCAGCCATCCGCGCCGATCGGTTCCATCGCGGCGTTGTGGCTGAGGAAGCTCGATTCCTGGTAGTTGTTCGGTTCCTGCCAGGAGTTCATCCGTATGCTGGTGGCGACCGGCCCGGTACAGGAGGTCGGGTTGCTGAGGAAGGGCAGAACCGGTCCTCCGAAGGGGCCGCCCCGCGCAACGTCGTGGCTCGGGTCGCCGGGCACTCCCCAGAGGCGAAGTTCGGTGCCGACGGCCGGTAGCAGCTGCGAGATATCGGAGACGGTGATCTTCAACCCATATTCGCCCCCGGGTCGGAGCCCAATCGTCGCGCGGATGAAAACCGACGCAAACCCCGCCCTGAAGCCGAACCTGGCTGCCTCGTTCGGGCCGGGCTTCAGGTTGTAGAGGACCGTTGCCAAAGGCAATTGTCCAACAACGTTGCCCCTGAGCACAACCGTGCCGATTGCCGAGGATTTCGGACAACTGTTCGGCCCTTCAAAGATCACACCCACCTCGAACTCACCTAGCGGACAGGTGGCCACGACATTGGGGTTGCCGACGAGGCCGGCGGGGAGCTTCACGCCGACGTCCTTGAATTGCTGGTTCGGGATTTCGCAAATTGGTTCCAAGAATTCGTTGAGCGGGCAAAGAAGAGGCGCTTCCTCGGGATGCTGGAAGACATCGAATTCCGTGGTCGCTTCGTAGGGGTGGCTGCCGGCCTGGGTCGCCGGTTCGCCGAGCGCGTTTTTGATCACTTCGCCGTCGAAGTTTTCGATCCCGAAAGGCCCTTCGGCGGCCGCGCTGGCGCTGCGCGCGTCGAGTGCGAGGATCAGGACGGCTGTTGCCGCGAGGGCAGCCAGAAAGCGCGGCAACGAGGCCGATGTGCGCCGTTTCCTCACCTAGCTCTACCCGGTCCCAGACCTTCCCTGTCCCCGCTCCCCCCGCGCTGTCGGGTGTTTCAGGCTAGCGGGTGCCGTTCCCCGGCTCAACTGGGGTCGCCCGCACAGAGAGAGACCCGGCGGCCCCAATTGGGGCCGCCGGGTCTCTCTCGATCTTCTGCCGCTCGTGGGCTAGGCGGGCGTCCTCCCGCTCCGCCCTACTACCACTACTTCTTCTTCTTGCCCTTGCAGCGGTTGTTCTTCAGCACCGGCTTCAGCGTCGTCTTGCGCCCGTTCTGGCCGCGCAGGTTGGCGTTGGAGCGGTAGGTCGCGTTGCAGATGTTGCGGCTGTTGACCAAGAGGCCCTTCTGGCCGCCCTTCATGTAGAGGATGAACTTGGTGACCGGAACGTCGGGGGGCGATTCGAAGGTGGTCCGAATGCCCTTGTTCTTGCTGTCGATCCGCCCGGCCAGGTCGATGTTGACCTGGCCGCTCATGTCGGCCACCAGGTCGGGCAGCTTGTGGTTGGAGCTGCGCAGATACACCGGGCCCTGCACGAGCTGGTCGAGCAGCGGCGAGAACGCCTTCGCGTAGCCGTAGACCGAGCCCGACGGGCAGGCGTTCGCCGCGAACTGCACCCTGGTGCAGATCGTCTTGATGTGGGCCTGGTCGAGGAACTCCGAGCGCGGCAGGGTGAGCGCGATGCGGCCCAGGTTGGCATCGCCCTTGCGCGGCTGCAGGATCGCCCGCAGCTTCGGGTGCGCGCCGCGGTTGGTCTTGCCCCAGATCCGGGTGTAGAGCTTCGGCTTGAGGCCGAGGTTGCCGCAGGAGCCGACCTGGAAGGGCGAGGCCGGCGTGGCCGCCGCTCCGGTGTCGGAGACGATCGTCGAGGCGACCGCCTGTGGGCTGCAGCTGGTCGGGTTGAGCATGAAGGCGGGCCGGTCGGCGATCACCTGGATATGGCGGTATTCGAGCGGCACGCCCTTCAGGATCGGCGGGATCGTTTTGTCGGAGGTGATCGTGAGCTGCGCGGTGACCGGGTCGATATGGATCGAGGCCCGCACCACCGCCGTGCCGAGGTTGAAGGGCCCCGCCTGCACCGGCACTTTCATGACCAGGCTGTAGGGCTCGCCTTTGTAGGGGCCGGCGAGGTAGGCGGCGGTCGGCTCCTTGCCGGGCTGGGGCACCCAGGCCGGTTCGGGGCCGGTGCCGGCGGCGATGTTCAACCGCCCGATCTGGCTGGCCGCCGGGCAGCTTGCCGAGGCGGTGCTCGCCTCCGGGCAAAGCGACACGCCGGCCAGCTTCGCCGAGAGGCCCTTCGGCAGGGAGACGCCGATCGCGGCGACGTTCTGTTCGCCGTCGTTTCGCGCCACGTCTAGGCCAAACGGCGCGTAGGCACCCGCCACCGGTTGGCTGGTCCCGGCCGTAAAGCTCGGGCTAAAGCCGCCCGTGGCGCAGTTCTGGTTGATCGAGAACGAGTTGGTCGTGTTGACGACCGGGCCGCCCGACCAGGAGGTGAAGGCGCCCGTGTAGGTGTTATTGCCGCAGCCGTTCGGGTTGCTCAGCACTCCTTTGAAGAAGTTCAGCTTGAAGTCGTCGAACGGCACCTGCGGGTTGTTGTCGAAGGTGGTCGTGACCTGGCCGGTCACCGGGTCGAGGTCGATCCTGCCGGCCAGCTTCACCCTCACCCCCTGCTGCTGGACCTCCATGTAGACCGCCAGCAGGGTGCCGAACGGGTTGGAGCCCTGCTGGGCTTGGTAGAGCGAGCCCTTCATCGGCTGTGAGAGCAGTGGGGTGACGACCTCTGCGGTGCCGACCTTCGAGTCCTCAGGGCAGCTCGCCGGGTCGGGGCTGTTTTGCCCGAACTGCGCCTCGCTGCAGGTGCCGAGGCCGTTCGATGCGGAGGCGTTGATCGTCACCCCCTGAGGCAGCTTGACGACCGCCTTCCTCAGGTGCGAGGTGATCAGGCCTTCGGGAAGCTGGTTGCGCTGGGGGACGTGCACCGTGGCGCTGATCGCCGTCGGCTGGGCCGCGCTGGGCGGTTCCGATTGCACTTCGAGCGACGGGTCGAACAGCAGTTTGTCGCAGCCATCCGCGCCGACCGGTTCCATGGCGGCATTGTGGCTGAGGAAGCTGGCTTCCTGGTAGTTGTTCTGTTCCTGCCAGGAGTTCATCCGTATGCTGGTCGTGACCGGCCCGTTGCAGGAGGTCGGGTTGCTGAGGAAGGGCAAAACCGGCCCTCCGAACGGGCCGCCGCGAGCCGTGTCGTGGCTCGGGTCGCCGGGCACTCCCCAGAGGCGAAGTTCGGTGCCGACGACCGGTATCAGCTGCGAGGAATCGGGGATCGTGACCTTCAACCCATATTCGCCCCCCGGTCGAACCGCAACCGTCGCGAGGATGAAAATCGACGCGAACCCCGCCCTAAAACCGAACCTGGCGGGTTCGTTCGGGCCGGGCTTCAGGTTGTAGACGACCGTTGGCAAAGGCAATTGTCCAGCGACGTTGCCCCTAAGCACGACCGTGCCGATCGCCGAGGATTTCGGACAACTGTTTGGACCTGAAAAGATCACACCTACCGCGAACTGACTCAGCGGACAGTAGGGCACCACATTCGGGTTGCCGAGGAAGCCGGCGGGGAGCTGTGTCTCGACGTCTTTGAATTGCTGGTTCGGGATTTCGCAGACGAAGAAAATCGGTTCAAGACAAAACCCCGCCTCTTCGTGCTGGAAGACATCGAATTCGGTGGTTGCTTCGTAGGGGTGTTCGCCCGCTTGGCTGGCCGGGGCGCCGCCTTCTTGGATGACTTCGCCGTCGAAGTTTTCGATTCCGAAAGGCCCTACGGCGGCCGCGCCGGCGCTGCCCGCGCCGAGCGCGAGGACCAAGAGGGCTGCTGCCGCGAGGGCGCCGAGGAAGCGCGGCAGGTTGCGGTGGGTTCTCGGGGCCTTCATCTGTGCTCTCTCCTTGTTCACGGTCGAGGACTCGGTTCGCTTGTTGCTTGGGCGCCCGATCATTTGCTCGCCCTCCGGTTGCGCTTCCTACACTTCTTGGCGCTCTTGCTCTTGTTCCTGGCGCGCTTCGCCAGGCGGGTGGCTTTCTTGCTGCGCTTCCTGGCGATCGCGGACTTGCCGTTGCGCTTCGCCTGCTTGCCGTTCTTGCGCAGCCGCTTGGCGCGGTTGCTGAGCTTCTTCGCTTCGCGGCCCAGCTTGTTGCAGTTCTGCTTCTCGGACACGTTGCCCTTGCCGACAAAGCCGGCCGAGGCGGCGTTTGGCTGGCTGGGGACGGGGCTCGATGCGCTGCGGCAGGCCTCGCCCGTGCAGGGCGGCGACGACGAGGGGTGCTGGGAGGCAAGACCGCCACCCACCCGCGCGTCGTAGACGTCGATGGCTTCATCCTGGTCGACCGGAACCAGCTGCTCGCGGGTCCAGAAGAGCGCGTCGTTGCCGCTCGGGCTCGCGTCCCCGAACCATTCGTTATTGCCGCTGCAGTAGAAGCAGTTGCCGGTGCCGGGTGAGATCAGCCCCACTTGCCCGCTTGCCGCGTCGTACTCGTAGACGTCGTCGAGACCGTTGGTATCCTGCGGCACCAGCGCTTCTTTGGTGTAGAAGAAGAGGTGGCTGCCGTCGTCGGAGAGGTTTCGCGACAGACGCCCGATGTTGAAGTCAGATCCTCCTTCGATGAAGCTGCCGTCTTCCGGTTCTGCGACGACGCAGGAGGCGCAGACCAGTTCGCCCGTCGCGGCGCTGTAGACGTAGTCTTGAGACGTACCGTTGTCGGCAAAGCCGGTGGGGCTGTTGTTCGCTTGGAAGGCGACGTGCATCCCGTCCGGGGTGACGCGGGAATTCGGTTCAGAAAGGGGGCTCGGGCTGTAGTTTGCTTTGAAGACTGAGCTTTCGTTCCCGGTGGCGATGAATTCAAAGCCGGCACCTTCGGTCCACAGGTAGAGGTTGTTTTCGCCAGCCGTCGCACCCGGGGCGAGTTCCTTGCCGGCGACGAAGTAGACCCGCGAGCCGTCGGCGGAGGCGCCGAGCACGCCCTTCACTTCGCCTCCTCCTTCGGTGAGATTTTCTTCTCCTCCAGTGGTCACGTCGTAGCGTATGAGGTCACCGCCATCGGTGAAGTAGACAAGCGAGCCGTCGCTGCTGGCGACCCAAAAGGTGCCCGGTTCGGTGATCAGTTTCGTTGTCGCGCCGTTGATGCGGACGCACACCCCGCATTCGCCTCCTTCCTCGTGGAAGAAGATCCGGGAGCCGTCGGCGGAGACCGGGTGGCGGAAGTTTGCCTGTGCGAGGCTGACTGCTTTCGTGCTGAGACCTCCACCGGGCAGCACGCCAACCGGGCTGAGCGCGCCCGTCGCCGCGTCCCAGTCACACAAGCCGTCGTGGCTCGGGGCGTGGGGGCAGCCGGTCAATTCAATGGGCACTTCGATGGGGAACCCGCCGGACCGGGGATAGGAGAAGACCACGTGGCCGGCGTCAGCCGACATTCCGCTCGCATGGAATAGTTCGATCCCCAGTACGCCTTCCGGCATCCCCACGCTCAGCAAGCTGAACTGGCCGCTGGCATTGTCGCGCGCGTAGAGGTTGGTGCTTCCGGGTGCGGCTGCCGGGGTGAGGGGCGGTTCCGCCCCGCCTTCGATTACCCACTTGTCGAGGCCTTCGGTGAACCCCTGGCCCCCAAGGAGGACGAGGAACGGATACGGGTCGACCGGGGGACTGATGTTCTCGCTGCTCCAGTTCGCGCCTCGCCGGGAGAGGTACACGCTGTTGCCGGGACTTGAAGCGCCTTCTCCGAACCCGCCGAGCGCCGACCAAGCGACCGAATTACCGTCGGGAGACGCCGTCGGGGCGGGCGCGGCGGTGGCAGCGTTGGTCGCGACCGACTGCCCTTCCATGTCGAGCGGCGAGACCATCTCGTAGGCACGGCAGTCGGGGAGGTTGGCGGAGGGGCCGCTGCGGAAGGCTTCGTTCGGGCAGACCTGGGCACCGGCCGAGGGCGCACTACTCCCTAGGAAGGCGGCGAGGCCGAGGGCGCAGAGGCAGACCAGGCCGAGGCGGCCGCGGCGCATGCCGCTGCCCTGGGTCGATCCCGCAAACGATGCTTTCGCGTGGCGTTTCACGAAGGTGTCTCCTTGGTCGTGGTGGTTCATGGGTGCGTGGTGAAGGTCGCCGCGACGCCCCCGCTGCAAATGGCGTCGGGATCAAGGTCGGGATGAACGCTTGGGATGGAGCAGACGCGAGCGGCCAAGTCCTGGCTTGGGAAGAGCCTGGACATGATGGGCCGCTCGCGCCGCTCCCCTGCAGAGTCCGCGGGACTCTCCGGCGCCGAGGACCAGGGTGAGAGCCTGGTGGTGGCGTCCGCGGCGGAGGGTGGGTGTGGGCCCCCCGAAAGGATGGTGGCGGAGCGGCGGCGACCGGCCCGGGCGGACGCGGCGGCAGAGGGAATCGCCCGAGCAGGGTCGGGAACCGGATCTTGTGCGAGGGCGCGGGGCGCCTTTGCTTTCACGTCTTTCTCCTCTTCTCCTGAGTCCGATTCGGTCCGCAACTCAGCCCTGTTCAGTAACTCCCTGCCGGCCCTCCCTGGGCTCAGCACGGCGTAGCGAAGCACATTTCGGACTGGAGTGCAAGCTAAGTTTTCTGAAGGCAGAAACGGCTTTCTACTCGTCTCGAGGGTCTGGAGCGGCGACCCCAAGGGGGTCACGCGTGGCGTCGCGGACGCCGAGCTACTGAGTTCGCGCCTCTGCCGCCAACACCGCGGCCGGCTCGGCCCCCAGATAGGGGCTGAGGGTGAATTCGACCAGGTCGGGCAGGAGCGCCGGCAGCTCGGAGGTCTCGCCGGCGAGAATGGTGCGGGTCGCCAGGGAGAGGATGCCGCCGAGCAGCGAGTCCTCGGTGCTCTGCGGCAGCGAGTGGCCGTCGGGAAGCTCGGCCCGGCCGCCGGCGAGGGCCGGGGCGCAGGCGAGGACGACCTCGCGGAAGCGGATCGCGATCGTCGGCGTAGCGCTGACCGGCTCTACGATGCAGAGGCGAGCGAGGTCGGGCTCCGCGGCGAAGAAGCGCAGGCCGGTGCGCAGGGCGGCGATCACCTGGTGGGGCCAGTCGGGCTGATCGGCGACCGCCGCGGTGAGCAGCTCTTCGAGGTGGTCGCGGACGGCCTCGAAGGCGGCGAGAAAGCACTGCTCCTTGCCTTCGAAGTGCTCGTAGAAGTCGCGGGTCGAGACGGATGCCAGCTTGACGACCTCGGTGATCGTGGTGGCGCGGTAGCCCCGGGCGGCGACTTCGTGGGCCACCGCGGCGAGCAGGCGCTCGCGCTGGGACTCCAAGATCTGCTCGCGCGAGAGGCCGTGGTGGCCGCCGGGCAACGGTCCGAGCTCGCCGGGCCGCTCTCCCCGCCGTTCGCCGTCCTGCGCCGCCACAGCGGGGAGATTATCCGGGCGGGGTGCGATCAGCTGGCGGCGAGGGTCGGCTGGCCGTTGGCCTCGGCGCGAGCGATGCGGCTGGCCTCGGCCTCGCCGAGGTAGGTGCGCAGGACCAGCTCGATCAGCTCGGGCAGGAGCTCGGGCAGGAGCTCGGCCTCGCCGACGATGAGGCGCTGGTAGGCAGACCAGAAGACCGAGCCGGCCAGGGTGTCCTCGATCGTCGAAGGCAGCTCGGCCCCGCGCGGGTTCAGCTCGCGGCCGGCGCGGAAGAGCGGCACCAGGGCCTTGCTGGCCCGCTCGTAGCGCTCGTGCATGCCCGGTCCGACGGTCGGGGCCTCGACGATCACCGCCCGGGCGATGATCGGATCGGCGACGATCCACTCGATCAGCGTGCGCAGGGCGAGAATCACCTGCTCGGCCCAGGGGCCGGGCTCGGCGGCGAGCCGCTCGCGAATCGTCTCTTCGGTGGAGCGGAAGACGCTGTCGAAGAGGGCCTGGAAGCACTCTTCCTTGCCGGAGAAGTGCTTGTAGAAGGTCTTGTAGCTGACGTGGGCCCGCTTGACGATCAGCTCGACGGTGACGTCGCCGTAACCGCGCTTGGCAACCAGCTCGCCGACCGCGCGAAGGATGCGGCGGCGCTGGTCGGCATGGGCGCTGGAGCGGGTGACAGCCGCCGGGGGAGCGTCCAGCGTGGCCCGTGAGTCCCGTCCGGGAAGCGCTTGCATAAACGTGAGCATACCGCGAGGCAGGGATAGATGGTAGCCAGATCGCCACCCGGAGCCTGTGCGTAAAAACAGCCATCTACTTTGCTGGCTGGGACATCTGCTGTGCGGGGGTTGGAAGTGGATTATTTCCTTAAGACAGTAGTAGCTTTCCCGCCCGTGCCGGCAGGGGATCGACACGAGGCGCTGCTGCGGATCGCAGATCGGCTCTGCGCCGAACTCGGCTACGAAGAGGGCGAGGAGGAGGTGCACGTCGCCGGCTCGACGCTCGACGGGGGCGGCGGCGGGGCGAAGGGCCTGCTCAGCCCCCAGGACGAGTCGCTGGTCGAGACGGTCAGGCGGGGTCTGGCGAAGGTCGCAGCGGCGGCCGGCGCAGCGCGGTCGGAGGGCGCCGACCTGAGCGCGGTGTCCGCCGCTTTGGACGGGGCCGAGCTGGTCATGCGTGGCGAACTGGCTCGCGGCAATGGGGCGAGGCTGCCAGCGCTGCTGCCGAGCTTCGTCTTCCTGGTCACCCTGCCGATCGTCGATCAGGACGAGGCCCTCAAGCTCTCCTGGCGCACCACCGAGCTGGTCGACGGGGCGTTGGACACCTGAGCGCTGCGCGGGGCGCCTCGCGCTCGCCCTATCGCGTCAGCCGCTCCAGGGCCAGCTCCAGCACCTCCGCCCGGCTGCGCCCGCCGTGATCGGCGCTGACGAATCGGCTGCCGACGAACAGCGAGAAGGCAAGCAGGCAGCGAACCTCGACATCGTCGTCGTCCTCGCAGATTGCTCCGAACAGGGAGCGCATGTAATCCATCCGCCGGTTGTCGACGCGTCGAAGGCGCGCGGCGACTCTCCTGTCGTGCCGAGCCCAGTCCCGGATTGCGAGCTCGGTCTTCATCAGGGCGCGGGTCTCTCTGGAGGAGGCGAGCGCGAACAGCTGCCGCAGCCTGACCCTAGCGTCACCGCCCTCGCGCTCGACGCGCTCGATCACCTCGTCGATCATCCTCCGCTCCCAGGTGTCGAGGAGCTCCCCCAACAGGGCCGGTTGGTCCTCGAAGTGCCAGTAGAAGCCGCCCTTGCTGACGCCCAGAGCCCGCGCAAGCGCCTCGATCCGCACCGCCTCCGGCCCGCCGTCGGCGAGCGCGCGCAGGCCCTCCTCGATCCAGCTGCTGCGCGGTGTCCGTGTGAGTGCCATCGCCGATCGAGTCTGGGGAGTGCCTGTGCAGACTTCCATACGCTATCGTATAGTTCAGCCGGGATGAGGACGGCCCAGGCCGCCGCCGCCATCCGGGTGCCGAACGTGTGGCGCTCAGAGATGGAAGCGTCGGTGGTGCTGGTGGTGCTGCAGCTGCTCGGGCGGCGGCTCGCCGGCCACCGCCCGGTCGGGGCCGGGAGCCTCCGGGTCGCGCACGAATGCCCAGACGAGCACGGCGCCGATCAGGGTGAGTCCGGCCAGGACCCAGGTCGAGCCGGCGATCGCCGCCGTGAAACCGTCGCCGGAGGCGCGCAGCGCATGGAAGACGGCGCCGGTGGCCGCCAGCGCGAGGGCGCCGGCGACGATCTTGTCCATCGCCAGCACACCGGAGGCGATCCCCACCTTCTCGGCCGGCATCGCCGCCATCGCCGCGGCGGACATCGGCGCGTAGACGACCCCCAGCGCAATGCCGAACAGCAAGTACCCGGCCAGGATCAGGCCGAAGCCGCTCGCCGGGTCGATTCGAGTCAGCACCAGGAGGCCGGCGATGGCGCAGAGCATCCCGGCGGTCATCAGCCCGCGCGACCCAAAGCGCCCGATGAGGCGCCCAGCGAAGGGGGAGATGACGACCGTCGGCACCGTCATCGGCAAGATCAGCAGGCCGCTCTCGATCGCCGAGTAGCCGCGCGCGTCCTGCAGGTACTGAGGCTGGAAGAACATCACCGCCCAGTAGGCGCCGGCGATCGCGAAGCCGGCGGCGCTGGCGCCGAAGTAGGGGCCGTTTCGGAACAGCTTGAAGTCGACGATCGGATCGCCCGCTCTGCGCTCGATCAGCCAGAAGCCGACCAGCACGAGAGCTCCGATCGCCCCCAGCGACGCGGTCGCGGCGGCGCCCCAGGCGCTCGACTGGATCAAGGCGAGGACGACGGCGGAGAGGCCCACGGTCAGGGCGATCAGACCCGGGCAGGTCGATGCGGGTCCCGGTCCCGGGGTCCCTCGACTCGGGCGCCGCCGCGCTCGTGATCGCCAGGCCGAGCGCGACGATCGGCAGGTTGATCCAGAAGATCGCCCGCCAGTCGAGCGCGATCAGCGCGCCTCCGACCAGCGGCCCGAACGCCAGCGCGATCGCTGAGATCCCTGCCCAGATGCCGACCGCGCGCGCCTGCTTGTCGGACGGGAAGACGTTGCACACAATCGCCAGCGAGAGGGTCAGCATGGGGGCCGCCCCAGCCCCCTGAAGGATGCGACCGCCGATCAGCATCTGCGGGTCCTGGGACGCGCCGGAAAGCACCGAACCGGCGCCGAAGAGGACCAGGCCGGCGAGGAAGACTCGCTTGCGACCGAACATGTCGCCGATCCTGCCGGCCGTGACGACGAGCACCGCGATCGTCAGCAGGTAGCCGTTCATGACCCACTGCAGCTGCTCCGCGTCAGCGCCGACGTCTTCGCGGATCGAAGACAGAGCCAGCGCAACCACGGTCGAGTCCAACATCAAGATGAAGAGGCCGAAACAGGCCCCGACCAGGGTCCACCAGGGCCTGTTCCGCTCGTCGACCGGAAGCATGCGCGCCTGACAAAGTACTGGCGAGCGCCGGACTGCGGCTGGGAGGAGCGGGGCAGCCAGGACTCGAACCTGGAATCGCCGGTTTTGGAGACCGGTGCCTTAGCCAGTTGGGCCACTGCCCCGAGGGGAGGAATGCTAGCCGTGCCAGCCGCGGTGCCGCAGCCGGCGTGCCTGGCCGGGAACCTCGATGCGGGCGGAGGGACTTGAACCCCCACGGGCCGAAGCCCACCAGGACCTAAACCTGGCGCGTATGCCAATTCCGCCACGCCCGCGCGAGCGCCGATCCAGCGCTTAACCAGCGGCCAACGCCGCCTTGTCGCTCCTAGATTCTATGATCGATGGCGTGACGGTCGGAGATGTGAGGCCGGGTTACGAGCTCTGGCACCCGAATCGGGAGAAGGCCGACGTGGTCGCGACCAAGTTCGTGATCGTCTTCCTGATGCTGGCTATCTCGGGGATCGCGGCGCTGGTGACGATCGCCGGCTTCTCGCTGCTCAGCGGCGGCGGGGGGATGGGCTTCATCAGCCTGATCGTCGCGGCGCTCTACGCGTTCTTCGCCTACCGCGTCGCCCGCTGGAGCCGCGGCGTGCTGCCGGTCGCCGCCTCGCTCTCGATGATCCTGGCGATCTTCTGCGCGGTCGGCGTCGACAGCTGGTTCGCCCGCGACAAGGCCGGCTTCGAAGAGGCGCTGCTCCCGGTGTCGCTGATCGGCCTGCTGGTCATCCTCCTCCTCCTGCTTCAGATCGTCCTGATCGCCGTCGCCTTCTACGGCTTCAGCCAGGAGTGGCACATCGAGGAGGAGCGCCCGATCGGCTCCGGCGAGGACTACGGCGCCGGCGCCCCGCCGGACCCGGACGCTCCGCAGCCGGTATGAGATCAGCCGGGCTCGGCACTTTGTAAGAAGTCTGTGCCGAAATCGTAAGAAATCGCAGTAGCAAGCCTGATTTCGACCTGTTGCGACCGGTCGGGGCCCTAGCGTCGCGGGCTACAATGAACGAGCCTGCGGCGGTGTCCAAACTGGCAAAGGAAGCGGCCTCAAACGCCGCCGCCCGCAAGGGCTTGTGGGTTCGAGTCCCACCCGCCGCATCTCGGCCATGAAGCCCGCGTGGAAAGTCGAACGCGCGCGGCAGCTGGCAGATGCGGGGTGGAACAACTGCCAGATCTCCCGCGAGATCGGCATCCATCGACGTACCGTCAGCGACTGGGTGAGGCGGCGCACGCGGGCTGGCCCCCGTTCTGCCTACAGCCGGCGCGAAACATGCCCTCGATGCCCGGGAGAGCCAGAGGTCTTCCCCGGCCTGACGGCCTTTGCCTATTCGTACCTTCTGGGTCTGTACCTTGGGGACGGCTGGATCGCCAGCCATCCACGTGGCGTCTATCGCCTCCGGATCTTCCTCGATTCCAAATACCCGTTGATCGTCGCCGAGTGCGAGGCAGCCGTGGGCATCGTGATGCAGGCGAGCAAACCGTCCGTGCATCGACGAAGAGGCGAGAACCTGGATGAGGTGGGCTCGTACTCGAGGCACTGGCCACATCTCTTCCCACAACACGGACAGGGGCGGAAGCACGAACGCCCGATCGCCCTCGAGCCCTGGCAGCAGCGGATCGTCGAGCGCTATCCGGGCCGTCTGCTGCGCGGTCTCATCCACTCCGATGGTTGCCGAGTCACGAACCCGATCCGCCATCCGAAGAAGACCTACAGCTATCCGCGCTACTTCTTCTCGAACCGCTCGCGCGATATCCAGGGCATCTTCTGCGACGCCTGCGACCAACTCGAAATAGCGTGGCGGCAGGACGGCCCCTGGAACATCTCGGTCGCTCGCCGCGAGGCGGTCGCCATCATGGATCGTCATGTCGGGCCGAAGCGCTGAGCCCCGATTACACTGCGCCACGGGATGAGGATCCACCACCTCAGCTGCGGGTCGCTGTGCCCCCATGGGGCGCGCCTGATCAACGGCGAGGGCGGCCTGCTGGCGCCGGCGGAGATCGTCTGCCACTGCCTGCTGATCGAGGCCGGCGACGAGCTCGTCCTGGTCGACACCGGGTTCGGCGTCGACGACGCCCGCAATCCGCGCCAGCTCGGCCTCGCCTTCCGCGCCCTGCTGCGGCCGCGGCCGAAGGTCGAGACGACCGCGCTCAAGCAGGTCGAGGCGCTCGGCTTCTCGGCGAGCGACGTGCGCCACATCGTCGCCACCCACCTCGACGTCGATCACGCCGGCGGCCTGCCCGACTTCCCCGACGCCGAGGTCCACGTCCTCGCGCCGGAGCTGGAGGCCGCGCTACACCCGAAGCTGCGCGAGCGCACCCGCTACGTCGGCGGCGTCCACTGGAGGCACAGCCCGAACTGGGTCAGGCACGAGGGTGGCGGCGAGTCCTGGTTCGGCTTCGAGGGAGTGCGGATCCTGCCGGGGATCGACGCCGAGCTGCTGCTGATCCCATTGGTCGGCCACAGCCGCGGCCACACGGCGGTCGCCGTCAACGAGCGGCGACGGCTGGCTGCTGCACTGCGGCGACGCCTATTTCCATCGCGGCGAGGTCGCCACGCCCGCCGAGTGCCCTCCCCTCCTCCGCTTCTTCCAGACGATGATGGCCGCCGACAACAAGGCGCGCCGCGGCAACCGCGAGCGGCTGCGCGAGCTGGCCGCCCGCCACGGCGACGAGGTCGACCTCTTCTGCGCCCACGATCCGCACGATCTGGAGCGGGCTCGGGACAGGGCCGGCGCCGCCGCGCCGTCCGGGTGAGCCCCCAGGCGGCGGAGAAGCTCTGGGAGCCGCTGGCCGCGCTGGTCGAGGGCGCCCGGATGACCGAGTTCATGCGCTGGCTGGCGGCCGAGCGCGGCCTGCGCTTCGACGGCTACCACGAGCTGTGGCGCTGGTCGGTGGACGACCTCGAAGGGCTTCTGGTCGGCGATCTGGGAGTTCTTCGACGTGCAGGCGGACGGCGACTACGAGCGGGTGCTGGGCAGCCGCGAGATGCCCGGCGCCGAGTGGTTCGCCGGCACCCGGCTCAACTACGCCGAGCACGCCTTCGCGGGCAAGGACGACGCCGAGACCGCGATCCTGCACGCCTCCGAGCTGCGCGACCTGGACGAGCTGAGCTGGGGCGAGCTGCGCTCCCGGGTCGCCGCCCTCGCCGCGGCGCTGCGCGAGCTCGGGGTCGAGCGCGGCGATCGGGTCGTCGCCTACCTGCCGAACGTCCCCGAGGCGATCGTCGCCTTTCTCGCCGCCGCCTCGATCGGCGCGATCTGGTCGAGCTGCTCGCCCGACTTCGGGCCGGCCAGCGTGATCGACCGCTTCGCCCAGATCGAGCCAAAGGTCCTCTTCGCGGTCGACGGCTACCGCTACGGCGGCAGGGACTTCGACCGCCGCGAGGTGCTCGCCGAGCTGCAGGCGGCGATGCCGAGCCTGGAGCGCACCGTCGTCGTCCCCTACCTCGACCCCGAGCCCGACCTCTCCCCCCTGCGCGACGGGGCGCGCTGGGACGAGCTGCTCGCCGCCGGCGAGGGCGCCGAGCCGCGCTTCGAGCGGGTCCCCTTCGACCACCCCCTCTGGGTGCTCTACTCCTCCGGGACCACCGGGCTGCCGAAGGCGATCGTCCAGGGCCAGGGCGGCATCCTGCTCGAGCACCTGAAGAAGCTCCACCTGCACGTCGACGCCCACCCCGGCGACCGCCTCTTCTGGTTCACGACGACCGGCTGGATGATGTGGAACTTCCTCGTCTCCGGCCTCCTGACGCGGGCCGCGATCGTCCTCTACGACGGCAACCCCGGCCACCCCGACATGGACGTGCTCTGGGACCTCGCCGAGCGGGCGGGGATCACGATGTTCGGCACCAGCGCCTCCTACATCGCCGCCTGCATGAAGGCGGGGGTCGAGCCGGCCGCCGGCCGCGACCTGAGCCGCCTCGGAGCGGTCGGCTCGACCGGCTCGCCGCTCTCACCCGAGGGCTTCGACTGGATCTACGAGCAGCTCGGCACCGACACCTGGCTGTTCTCGACCAGCGGCGGCACCGACCTCTGCACCGCCTTCGTCGGCGGCACGCCGCTGCTGCCCGTCTACCGCGGCGAGCTGCAGGCGCGGGCGCTGGGCGCCGCGATCGAGGCCTGGGACGAGGACGGCAACTCGGTGATCGACCAGGTCGGCGAGCTGGTCGTCACCGAGCCGATGCCCTCGATGCCGGTCTTCTTCTGGGGCGACCCCGACGGCAGCCGCTACCGGGCCAGCTACTTCGAGCACTACCCGGGCGTCTGGCGCCACGGCGACTGGATCGAGATCACCTCGCGCGGCACGGCGGTGATCTACGGCCGCTCCGACTCGACGATCAACCGCTCCGGCATCCGCATGGGGACGAGCGAGATCTACCGCGCGGTGCTCGGCCTCGACGACATCCTCGACGCGCTGGTCGTCGACGTCCCCCGCCCCGGCACCGAGGGCTGGATGCCGCTCTTCGTCGTCCTGCGCGAGGACGCCGAGCTGGACGACGAGCTGCGCCGCGAGATCGCCCGCCGCGTCCGCGAGCAGTGCTCGCCGCGCCACGTCCCCGACGAGGTCTTCGCGATCGCCGAGGTGCCGCGCACGCTGAGCGGCAAGGCGCTCGAGGTGCCGGTCAAGCGGATCCTCTCCGGCACCCCGCCCGAGCGCGCCGCCAGCCGCGACTCGCTCGCCAACCCGGCGGCACTCGACTGGTTCGTCGAGCTGGCCGGCTCGCTGGACGACCGCTAGGCAGTGCGCCGGCGCAGCGTCGCCGCGCCAAGCGCGAGTGCCAGCAGCGTCACCCCGACGACGACGGCGACGTCGACGTAGCCGGTCGTCCCGAGCGCTCCGTCGACCGTCACCCTTTGCAGCGCCTCGAAGGCGTAGGTGAGTGGCAGCGCGTAGGAGACGGCTTCAAGAGCTGTGGCCATCTCGTCGCGGGGAACGAAGAGCCCGCAGAGCAGCAGCTGCGGGAAGACGAAGGCGGGCATGAACTGGACCGCCTGGAACTCGGTCCGGGCGAAGGCGCTGACGAAGAGGCCCAGCGCCATGCCCAGCACCGCGTTGCCCACCGCCAGGGCGCCCACCGCAACGGTCGAGCCGGCGACGTGCAGGTCGAGGAGGCCGAAGGCGACCAGCGAGGCGACCACCGCCTGCACGGTCGCCATCAGCGCGAAGGCGATCCCGTAGCCGAGCAGCAGGTCCAGCTTCGCCAGCGGCATGCTCATCAACCGCTCCAGCGTTCCGGTCGTGCGCTCGCGCAGCATGGTGATCGACGTGACCAGGAACATGGTGATGAAGGGAAAGAGGCCGACGAGCGGCCCGCCGATGCTCTGGAAGGCCCTCGGATCCGCCTCGAAGGCGTACTTGAGCAGGGCGAGGAGGGCCGGCGGAACGACCAGCAGCAGCGCGACCGTGCGCGGGTCGCGGCGAAGCTGCCGCAGCACCCTGACTGCGACCGCGCCGGTGACGCGGGCGCTCATCCCCCCTCCCCCTCCGCCTCGATCAGCGCCAGAAAGGCGTCGTCGAGCCGCTGCTCGCCGGTCCGCGCCCGCAGCCCGGCCGGGGTCTCGGTCGCCAGCAGCCGCCCCTCGCGCATCAGGAGCAGCTCGTCGCAGTGCTCGGCCTCGTCCATCACGTGGCTGGAGACGAGCAGCGTCGCGCCCGCCGCCGCCAGGCGCCCGAACGTCTGCCAGAGCTCGCCGCGCAGGACGGGGTCGAGGCCGACGGTCGGCTCGTCGAGGACCAGCAGCTCCGGGTCCCCCAGCAGCGCGGTGGCGAGCGACACGCGGGAGCGCTGCCCGCCCGAGAGGCTGCCGACCGTTTGGTCGACGTGCTCGCCCAGGGAGACGGTGTCGATCGCCGCCTCGACCTTCTGCGCGGCGGCGCCGAGCACCTTGGCGAAGAACTCGAGGTTCTCGCGGACGCTGAGGTCGCCGTACACCGAGGGGGCCTGGGTGACGTAGGCGACCCGCCGACGCAGCTCGGGCGACCCGGCCGGAGCGCCCAGCACCTCGACCCGCCCGGCCTCGACCACCTGCACGCCGACGATCGCCCGCATCAGCGTCGTCTTGCCGCAGCCGCTGGGGCCGAGCAGCCCGGTCACCCTGCCGCTCTCCACGCCGAAGGAGAGGTCGGGCAGGACCGGCCGCCCGCCGCGCCGCACCCGCAGCCCGTTGACCGATACTGCCCGGGCGCCCACGCTCAGGCCGGCGTAACCGGGTTGCGCCGCGCCGCGAAGGAGCGCTCCTTGCCCGCGGTGGCGGCGAAGCGGCGGATCAGCTCGGCCCGCAGCTCCCCGGGCTCGATCACCGCGTCGACGACCAGCTCCGAGGCGAGGTGGAGGATGTCGATGTCGGCGGCGTACTCCTCACGTTTTCGGGCGACGAACTCGGCTCGCTCCGCCTCGCCGTCGATCGCCTGGATCTGGTTGTAGAAGACGGCGTTGATCGCCGCCTCCGGCCCCATCACGGCGATCGAGGCGCTGGGCAGGGCGATGCAGCAGTCGGGCTCGAAAGCCGGCCCGGCCATCGCGTAGAGGCCTGCCCCGTAGGCCTTGCGGACGATCACCGAGAGCTTCGGCACGGTCGCTTCGGAGACCGCGCTGATCATCTTCGCCCCGTGGCGGATGATCCCCTGGCGCTCCACCGCGGTGCCGATCATGAAGCCCGGCACGTCGGCGAGGAAGAGCAGCGGCAGGTTGAACGCGTTGCAGGTCTGGATGAAGCGGGCCGCCTTGTCGGCGGAGTCGACGAACAGCACGCCGCCCTTCTGGCGCGGCTGGTTGGCGACGATCCCGACCGCCCGCCCGTCGAGCCGCCCGTAGCCGACGATCAGCTCCTTCGCCCAGCGCTTCTGCACCTCGAGGAAGCTGTCGGCGTCGAGTAGGACGTCGAGCACCTCGCGCATGTCGAACGGCTGGTTCTCGTCGTCGGGGACGATCGCCTCGATCGCCGCCTCTGAGGCGGGCGCCGCCGGCTCGGCGGCCGGCGGCTCCTCCCGCCAGCTGCCGGGCATGAACGAGAGGTAGCGCTTCGCGACGTCGATCGCCTCCCCGTCGCTCTTTACCAGGAAGTGACCGCAGCCGGAGACCCCGGTGTGCATCTTCGCCCCGCCCATCTCCTCCAGCGTCACCTTCTCGCCGATCACCATCTCCGCCATCCGCGGCGACCCCAGGTACATCGAGGCGTTGCCCTCGCGCATGATCACCACGTCGCAGAAGGCGGGGATGTAGGCGCCGCCGGCGGCGCTCGGCCCGAACAGCAGGCAGACCTGCGGCACCTGACCGGAGAGCCGCACCTCGTTGTGGAAGATCCGCCCCGCTCCGCGCCGCCCCGGGAACATCTGCACCTGGTCGGTGATCCGCGCCCCGGCCGAGTCGACCAGGTAGATCATCGGCACCCGAAGCGACAGCGCCCGCTCCTGAACGCGGAGGATCTTCTCCACCGTCTTCGGCCCCCAGGAGCCGGCCTTGACGGTCGGGTCGTTGGCCATCAGGGCGACGCGGCGGCCGTCCATCGTCGCCAGGCCGGTGACGACGCCGTCGGCCCCGAGGCCCTCCTGCTCCCAGTTCGCGAGCAGGCCCTCCTCGGCGAACGAGCCGGGGTCGACCAGGCGCGCGACCCGCTCGCGCACCGGCAGCTTGCCCTGCTCCGCGGTCTTCTCGTGGTGGCGCTGCGGACCGCCGGCCAGGGCGGCCTCGAGGGCGGGTCGGATATCGGTCACGGCGAGGCGGAGCCTAGACGGTGAGCGCCTAGCCGGAGGGCACGCCCAGACGCCGGCCCATCTCCTCGACAAGCGCGTTGAGGGCGCTAAGCGGGCGGATCATCACCATCATCTCGGCGACCAAACCGTCCTCCCCGAAGCGCAGGACGTCGACCCCGTTCAGCTCGCGGTCGCCGACCCGCGCCTCGAAGATCAGCACCGCTGTGTCGCCGGTCTCCACCTGGTCGAGGTAGCGGAAGTCCTCGAAGGTCTCGATCACCGCGCCGAGCAGGAGCTTCAGCGCCTCGAGGCCGCTGTATGGCTTGAACACCGCCGGGCTGCGGAAGACGACGTCCTCGGAGAACAGCTCCTCGACCTTCGAGAAGTCCTTCGACTCGGCGGCGCGGCGGAACGCATCGCTCTTCACCCCTCCGAGCCTACCTCCCCGGTGCCACCCGGTGGGCCCAGGCCTCGCCGATCCCGGCCGCGAGTCGCAGGCAGTGCTCGACCGAATCCCAGTCGACCCGGTCTGGGGTGTCGGTCGGCAGGTGGTAGTTGGTGAACAGCCCGTCGCGCATCGAGAGGAGCGAGATCGACGGCAGGCCGGCGAGCAGGGCGAGCGCCGGGTCGGTCCAGCCGCTGACCCGCCTGCGCTGCGGCGGCTCCAGCCCGGCGCGGGCCGCGCCCGCATCAGCCCAGGCGAGGTCGGCGCCGCGGTAGCGGACCGGGCGCGGCGGGCCCTCCGCCGCTGCGACGACCGGAGCGCCGGCGCCGAGCGTGTCGAGACCCAGCACCAGGGTCCGCAGCGGGTCGAGCCGGGCGGACTCGGCGCCCAGCCAGGCGGCCATCCCGCCCATCCCGGACTCCTCGCAGCCGGGGAACAGCGCGACCACCTCGCAGCCTGGAAGCGGGTCGCGCACCCAGCGCTCGAGCAGTGCAAGTGCCGCCGCTACGCCGGTCGCGTTGTCGCTCGCCCCCGGCACGACCGCGCCGCGCGCGACGTCCGCCTGGAGTACGGCGAACGCGGCAAGCAGCGCCCGGCCGAGCCGCCGGGTGCGGCGCAGGGCGGCGAGCCCGAAGGCGAGCATCGGCAGGGTGGCGAACGAGCCGCCGCGCGACATGCGGACCAGCCGTGGATTCCAGATCAGGCCGGTGCGCGCGGCGTCGTGGTGGGCGACCAGCACCAGGGTGCGAAGCGGCTCGCCGCGCGCCGGGAGGCGGGCCACGACGTTCGTCCCCTTGCCGGTGGGGAGCAGCCGCCGGATCCACTGCAGGCGGCCGGAGAACTCGAGGTCGTAGGAGACGGCTGCCGCCAGCGCGGCTGGGCCGCCCAGCCCGCCGAGCGCGAAGTGGGCGGCGTGCGCCCAGGCGTAGGTCCCCTGGTAGCTGAACTCTTCGAGCCGGACGTCGGGGGCGCCCGCCTCCGTGAGCCGGCCCGCGAGCCACTCGGCGGAGGCCCGTTCGCCGGGGCTCGTCGCGCCCCGCTCGATCGCCGCAAGCGCCTCGACGTCGGCGGTCAGCGATGCCAATCGACCGGCCCCGCGGTGAGCACGTGGCTGCCCAGCGGCCGCCCCAGCGCCTCCTGCGCGGCCCGCGAGGCCTCGATCAGCCGCGCCAGGTCGACCCCGGTCTCGACCCCCATCTCGTTCAGCATCGAGACCACGTCCTCGGTCGAGACGTTGCCGGTCGCCCCCGGCGGCACCGGGCAGCCGCCCAGCTCGCCGAAGCTCGACTCGAATGAGTCGACGCCCTGCTCGAGCGCCGCCAGCACATTGGCCAGCCCCTGGCCGCGGGTGTTGTGGAAGTGGGCGGTCAGCTCGACGCCGGCGAGCCGCTCGCGCGCCGCAGCGAAGAACTCGGCCACCCCCCGCGGGTTGGCCATCCCGGTGGTGTCGCCGAAGCCGACCTCGGCGCAGCCCGCGGCGGCGAGGCGCGCGGCGATCTCGAAGACGCGCTGCGGCGGCACCTCGCCCTCGTAGGGGCAGCCGAAGGAGGTCGAGATCACCCCCTCGCAGCGCAGGCCCTCGTCGCGGGCCGTGGCCAGCGTCCGCTCCAGCCCGTCCAGCGACTCCTCGATCGATCGGTTGACGTTCTTGCGGTTGTGGGTCTCCGAGGCGGAGACGAAGACGTTGATCTCGTCGAAGCGGTCGCGCTGGCGCAGCGCCCGCTCGAGGCCGCGCTCGTTGGGGATCAGGACCGAGAAGGAGACGCCGTCGCGCCGCTGCACGCCGCCCAGCACCTCCTCCGCGTCGGCCAGCTGCGGGATCACGTCGGGCCGCACGAACGAGGTCACCTCGATCCGCCGCAGGCCGCTCGTCGAGAGCAGGTCGATCAACCGCACCTTCTCGGCAGTGGGGATCGTCTCCGGCTCGTTCTGGAAACCGTCGCGGGGCCCGACCTCGCGGATTCGCACCTCGTTCGGCAAAGCAGGCATCGAATGCAGCTTAGGACGACCAGCCTTCTTCGAGCCTCGAGGTGACCGCACGCAGCGTCTCGCGTACGTACCGCGCCTCGAAGCGGACCTGCTCGTGGGTGAACCGCAGCGGAGTCATGCCGGCGGCCGTGTGCGCCTGGTCGCGGCGACGGTCTCGAGCCTGCTGGGCAGGCGTGCGGTGGTAGCGCAGCCCATCCGTCTCGACCACCAAGCCCAGGTGCGGCCAGTAGAAGTCGACTTTGAAGCCGTTGAGGCGCTTTCCGGTCACCGGTATCGGCAAGCCGGCGGCGTCGACCAGCCGCAGGAAACGCCGCTCCAGCTCCGAGTCGGTGAGCCGGAAGGTGTGGCGGCCGAGGATCTCGCGCAGCCTTCCGACTCCACGCTGGGCCGTGAAGTCATCCAGTGACTCGGCAAGGGCCTGGGGATCGATCAGGTCGAGCCGGTCCGCCTCGTTGACAGCCCGCTCGAGGGATCGACGATCGAGAAGTGGGGCAACATCGACGAGCGTGCGGACGATTCCGGTCACCGGAATTCCGTCGCGCACCGCGATGTCATCCGCACGCAGGGTGCGACGGCGATGGACCCGCAAGCCAGGTGGGCGGCCGTAGGATGCCGCGTCCACGGAAACATCGATTCGGCCGTCCGTCTCCTCGCCGAACCCCCAAAGAGCAGCAGCACTGGCGTGGCTGAGCGCTGCATCAAGGCCAACCGCCAGGACTGCGGCCATCCAGCGGCCGCGTCGGGTGACTTCAGGCCGACCCACCGCGTAGACGCCGCGCCTCACCGGACGTAAACGTCCAGTCGAAAGCCGATGCTCGACCGCCCCCACGGTCAAGCCCAAATCCATCAGCTGTCGACGCGACACGACGCCGTGCTGTCGGCGAATCAGCGTCCAAATCGACTCGCCGTGGCTCGAGTGTGGGGTTAACCCCGCCATAGCAAGGTCAAGTCCACACTCGTCGACTTTCTCCCCCCTGGGGGCGAATTGCACCCGGTCGTCCGCTGCTCGCGGGCTACCTGCAGTCAGACCATGCCGAGGCCGCCGCTCACGCCCAGGGTCTCGCCGGTCACGTAGGCGGCGTCGTCGGAGGCGAGGAAGGCAACCGCGGCGGCGACCTCGTCGGGCTGGCCGAGGCGCTTCATCTGGGTCGCCCCTTTCATCGTCTCGATCACCTTCTCGCCGATCTCGCCGAACTCCCGAGCACCCATCAGCAGCGGCGTCTCGATCGGGCCCGGAGCGATCGAGTTGACGGTGACCCCGTAGCGAGCGTTCTCGCGGGCGATCGTCTTCGTGAAGGCGATCACGCCGCCCTTCGCGGCGGAGTAGACGGCGGAACCCTTGGAGCCGACCCGGCCAGCCTCCGAGGAGATGTTGACGATCCGCCCGTACCCGGCCTGCTGCATCGCCGGCAGCGCCGCGTGGGTGCAGTTGAGGACTCCGCCCAGGTTGACGCCCAGCACCCGCTGCCACTGGTCGGGAGTCGTGTAGGTGAAGAAGCCGAACTCGTCGGTGCCGGCGTTGTTGACGAGCACGTCGAGCGTCCCGACCGCCTCGACCGCCGCCCGCGCCGACTCGGGATCGGTCACGTCGAGCTCGACTGGGTGGCCGTTGACCTCGGCGGCGACCCGCTTCGCGCCCTCCGCATCGAGGTCGCCGACCCAGACCTCGGCGCCCTCGGCGGCGAGCCGGGCAGCGACCGCGGCGCCGATCCCCCCGGCGCCGCCGGTGACCAGCGCCTTGCGTCCCTCGAGCCTCATAGGTTGGTGAGCATAGACTGGCGCAGCCGTGGCACCGAGTCTCACCGAACCGATCCCGATCGTCGGCGGCACCGGCGCGCTCGGCGCCGGCCTGGCTCTGCGCTGGGCGAGGGCGGGAGCGCCGATCGCGATCGGCTCGCGCTCCGCGGAGCGCGGCGCCGGGGCGGCCGCGCAGCTGCGCGAGGCGGTGCCCGGCGCCGAGGTTGAGGGACTCCTCAACGAGGACGCGGCGCAGCGCGCCGAGATCGTCTTCCTCACCGTCCCCTTCCGCGCCCAGTCGGAGAACCTCAACAACCTGCGGGGGGCGCTGCGGCCGGGCCAGATCCTGGTCGACTGCACGGTGCCGCTCGCCGCTGCGGTCAGCGGCAAGGCGACCCGCTCGCTCGGCGTCTGGCAGGGATCGGCGGCGCAGCAGGCGCAGGAGATGGTCCCCGAGGGCGTCACCGTGGTCGCCGCGCTGCACAGCGTCGGCGCCCCGACGCTCGGCGACCCCGACGCCGAGCTGGACGAGGACGTGCTGGTCTGCGGCGACCGCAAGGCCGACAAGGCCCGTGTGGCGCGGCTGATCGAGCTGATCCCGGGCCTGCGCGCCGTCAACGCCGGGCCGCTGGAGATGGCGCGGATCGTCGAGCAGCTCACCCCGCTGCTGATCTCCGTCAACAGCCGCTACAAGACCCATGCCGGGATCCGCCTCACCGGCCTGCCCGAGGGAGACCACTGGCAGTGAGCGGAGCGACCGGCCCGATGACCGTCGCGCTGCTCGCCGGCGGCACGGGCGGCGCCAAGCTCGGCGCCGGGATACAGGAGGAGATCGGAGCAGAGCTGGCGGTGATCGCCAACACCGCCGACGACGTCGAGCTGCTCGGCGTCCACGTCTCCCCCGACCCCGACCTGGTCACCTACTGGCTGAGCGGTGAGATCGACGCGGAGCGCGGATGGGGGATCCGCGACGACTCGTTCACCGTCTTCGAGCGACTGGCGAAGCTGGGCTCGCCCGACTGGTTCTCGCTCTCAGACCGCGACCTCGCGGCCTGCCTCTATCGCCGCACCTTCCTCGACGAAGGCGGGCGACAGACCGACGCGCAGACACAGATCGCCCGTGCGCTCGGGGTCGCGGCCAGGGTGCTGCCGATGAGTGAGGCGCGGGTGCGGACCAAGGTGGTGACCGGCGCCGGCCGCCGCGACCTGCAGGAATACCTGATCCTCGACGGGGGCCGACCGGAGGTGCATGGGGTCGAGCTGGAGGGGATCGCCGAGGCGGAGCCGACGCCGGAGGTGCTGGCGGCGCTGGAGGAGGCGGAGGCGATCGTGATCGGCCCCTCCAACCCGGTGATCAGCATCGGCCCGATCCTCGCCGTTCCCGGAATCCGCGAGGCGATCGCCGCCTCCGGCGCGCCGGTCGTCGCAGTCAGCCCCTACGTCGCCGGGGAGGTGGTGAAAGGGCCGACCGAGCGCTTCATGGCCGCGGTCGGGCGGCCCTCGACCGCCGCCGGAGTGGCCTCGCTCTACGCAGGCCTGATCGACGCGATGGTGGTCGACGAGGGCGACCCGGACCCGCCGCCGGAGGAGATCCCGACCCTCGCCACGCCGACCCTGATGGAGGGAGCCGCCGGGCGGGCGCGGCTGGCGCGCACCGTGCTCGACTACGCCGCCGAGCTGGCGGGCCGGTGAGAGCGACCGCCATCCTCCCCGTGAAGCGCTTCGACACGGCGAAGCAGCGCCTCGCCGCGGGAATCGACGACTCGAGGCGCGAGGCCCTGGTCGAGGCGATGCTGGAGGATGTGCTGGAAGCGATCGGCGAGGCGCGGTCGATCGAGCGGACGATCGTCGTCAGCGACGAGCCACGTGCCGCCGAGGCCGCGGCGGCTGCGGGCGCCGAGGTCGTCGCCGACCCCGCGGAGCCGAGCCACCCGAGGGCGGCGCTGGCGGGAATCGCCCGAGCCGGGCAGCTGGGCGCCAAACGTGTCGTGCTGCTCCCCGGCGACTGTCCGCTGCTCGAGCCGCGCGAGCTGGACGGGCTGCTGACCGGAGTCCCGGACACCTATGTTGCGATCGTCCCCGACCGGCACGGGACCGGGACCAACGCACTCGTGCTGGCGCCGCCGGACGCGATCAGCCCGGCCTTCGGCGAGGGGAGCTGCGCGCGCCATGTCACCGCCAGCCGCGAGGCGGGCGTCCCGTACGGGGTCGAAGAGGTTCCCTCGCTCGCCCTCGACCTCGACACCCCGGCCGACGTGATCGCGCTGACCCGCGAGCTGGAGACGCAGCCGGGCCGCGCCCGGCGAACCGCGAAGGCGCTCGGGATATGAGCACGAGCACGAGCGAATTGCGGGTTCTCGCCGTCGAAAGCCTTCCCGAGGTGACCGAGGGCATGTCGGTCGGCGCCGAGATCGCGGCGCGGGCCGAACTGCGCGAGGGCGACGTCGTCGTCGTCTCGCATAAGGTCGTCTCCAAGGCCGAGGGCCGGGTTCGCCGCCTATCCAGCGCGATCCCCGGCGGCGAGGCGCGCCGGCTCGCCGCGGTGCTCGGCAAGGAGCCGGCCCTGGTCGAGCTGATCCTCGAAGAGAGCCGCGAGGTTCTGCGCGCCGAGCGCGGCGTGCTGATCGTCGAGACCCGCCACGGATTCGTCTGCGCCAACGCCGGGGTCGACAGCTCCAACCTGCCGGAGCCGGGAACCGTTGCGCTGCTGCCCGAGGATCCGGACGCCTCGGCGCGGCGGATCCGCGCCGAGATCCGGGCGGAGAGCGGGGTGACGGTCGCCGCAATCGTCTCCGACAGCTTCGGCCGCGCCTGGCGGCTCGGCCAGGCCGAGGCGGCGATCGGCTGCGCCGGGATCGTCCCGCTCGACGACTGGCGCGGCCGCGCCGACGCCGCCGGCCGCGAGCTGGAGGGGACCCTGATCGCGGTCGCCGACGAGGCCGCCGCCGCCGCCGACCTGGTCCGCAACAAGGCGAGCCGCGTCCCCGCCGCGATCGTCCGCGGCCTCGACCGTTTCGTCAGCACGGCGGACGGACCCGGCGCCGCGGCCCTGCGGCGACCCCGCGATGAAGACCTCTTCCGCTAGACGTGCCGTCTCACGAGATGCGAAGCACGGCGGCTCCTTTGAGGGCGCCGGTGCGGATCGAGTCGAGGGCCTGGTCGGCGTCCTCCAGCGGGTGGACCTCGACCTCGGTGTGGACGGGGACCTGCGGTGCGAGGGCGAGGAACTCCTCGCCGTCCCGCCGCGTCAGGTTGGCCACCGAGCCGAGCACCCGCTCGCCCCAGAGGATCTCGTAGGGGAAGGCCGGGATGTCGCTCATGTGGATGCCGGCGCTGATGATCCGCGCGCCCTTGGCGCTGACCCGCAGCGCCGCCGTCATCAGCGGGCCGACCGGAGCGAAGACGATCGCGCCGTCCAGCTCCTCCGGCGGCGCCCCCTCGGAGGAACCGGCCCACTCGGCACCGAGGCTGCGTGCGAACTCCTGCCCCTCGGCGTCGCCCTCGCGGGTGAAGACGAAGACCCGCCGCCCCTGGTGGACGGCCACCTGGCAGAGGATGTGGGCGGAGGCGCCGAAGCCGTAGAAGCCGATCCGCTCGGCGTCGCCCACCAAGCGCAGCGCCCGGTAGCCGATCAGCCCAGCGCAGAGCAGCGGCGCCGCCTGCTCATCCGCGTAGCCCCGCGGGATCGGGAAGCAGAAGCGCTCGTCGGCGACCGCCAGCTCGGCGTAGCCGCCGTCGATGTCGTAGCCGGTGAAGCGAGCGCGGTCGCAGAGGTTCTCCCGCCCGCTGGCGCAGTAGCGGCACTCGCCGTCGGTCCAGCCCAGCCAGGGGACCCCGACCCGGTCGCCGGTCGCGAAGCGCTCGGCCCCCTCCCCCGCCCCGGCCACCGTGCCGACGATCTGGTGGCCGAGGACGAGCGGCAGCTTCGGCTCGGTCAGCTCGCCGTCGACGATGTGCAGGTCGGTGCGGCAGACGCCGCAGGCCGAGACCGAGATCAGCAGCTGCCCGGGCCCCGGCTCGGGGTCCGGCAGCTCGGCAAGGCGGAGCGGCTGCCGCTGCCGCTCGAGGACCATGGCGCGCATCGGCTTAGCGCTTAGGGCAAGATCGTGGGTCCCAGCGTTTCGCCGAGCGTCACGGCGTCGACCCAGATCGCGGAGGTGCCGGGGAGGCGTTCGCCGTCCCGGAAGAGGCCGATCTCGATCTGGGCGTAGCTGCTCCCCGGCGGGATCATGCTGACCCCGAGGCGCAGGTCGACCGGCTGACCGTCGAGGTAGAGCGCGTAGTAGCCGGCCCCCTGACTCGAGGCGCTGAAGAGCAGGACCACGTTGTGCCATGCCCCCTCGGTGACCGGGGCCAGGAAGCGATCGCCTTCCATCGCCTCCCCGGCGGACCAGAGGCCGCGCCCACCGCTCAGCCCGTCCGCTCCCGCGTAGTCCCAGAGCTGCAGGCCGAAGCTCGGATCCGGGCTGGCATCGCCGACCGTGCGCAGGATCAGGTTCGGGGCCCCGGGTTCCCCGTAGACCATCCTCTCTATGTAGAAGGAGAAGGCGAGGGCGTATTCGCCACCCTCGCGGATCTGGACCGGGCCGCCTTCCGCTTCGCCGGCGACGATCGGTTCCGAGCTGTCCTCGTCGCCGTTCAGCAGCACGGCGATCGGGTTGCGCCCTTTGGAGAACGGGCGGGCGCTGGCGGGCCGGCCAGCGCCACCGGCGCTGCCGGCGCCCGGCTGGTCCTCTTCCGATTCGGCGTCGACGACAAGCGGTTCTGCCGGCTGCGGCGGCGAGGACTGGGCCGGCGGAGTCGTGGGCGAGGCGACCGGCTGCGGCGCAGGGGCTTGCGGCTCCGGTGGCGCAACCGGCGGGGAGGCAACCGCGCGAGCCTGCACCGGGCGCGCCGCCGAGACGCCGAGCGGCGAACCGGACGCAGCCCGCGGAGCGCCGGCCGCGAGGTGCGAGCCACCGCCGGCGACCCTGGCGGCGGCGAGGGCGACGCCCCCGCCGGTGCGGTGCGCCGGGGCGACCGCGACCGAGTCTTCGAGCGCCGCTCCGATGCCCGGCGCCACGCTCAGGTGCGGGCCGACCGAGTTCGCCTCCCAGGGCTGCAGGCTGATCAACCCGAGGGCGGCGAGCAACACCACGAAGACAGCCAAAGAGAAGGCCGCCAATCCCGGGAACCCACCCCCTGCGAGTGACGAGCGCGATGTGATAGAGGCAACATACCGCGGCTCAGTAGGTCTCGACAACCTCGTAGAGGGTCGTGCGCTGGGCGGGGACGCGGCCACCGGCTCGCGCCGCCTCGATCAGCTGCTGCGGCTCCAGCCGCACTCCGTGCTGCGAGCCCGCCATCCGCGAGATGTTCTCCTCCATCAGCGTCCCGCCGAGGTCGTTGACCCCCCAGCGCAGCGCCTCGGTCGCCGCCTCGAGGCCCATCTTCACCCAGCTCGCCTGCAGGTTGGGGATCGTCCGGCCCAGCGCCAGCCGGAAGGCGGCGGTGTGCTTGAGGTTCTCGGTCGCGGAGATCTCCTCGATCCCGTGGGTGCGACCCAGCATCGTGTTGAAGGGGATGAAGCTGAGCGGCACGAACTCGGTGATGCCCCCGGTGCGCTCCTGCAGGGCGCGAACGACGCGCATGTGGCGGGCCAGCTCGCGCGGCTCCTCGATGTGGCCGAACATCACGGTCGAGGTCGAGCGCAGGCCGGCCCGGTGCGAGGCTTCGACGATCTCCACCCAGCGCTCGACCGGCAGCTTGTTCGGCGAGATCCGCTGGCGGACGCCGTCGTCGAGGACCTCCGCCGCGGTGCCGGGCGTCGAGCCCAGCCCACACTCGATCAGGTAGGCGAAGACCTCGTCGGGCCCCCTGCCCGAGCGCTCGCACATGTAGTGGACCTCCATCGGCGAGTAGGCGTGCAGGTGGAGATCGGGCGCCACCCGCTTGGCCAGCCGCAGCCAGCGCCCGTACTCCTCCAGCGTCAGGTCCGGGTGGATACCGCCCTGCATGCAGATCTCGGTGGCGCCGAACTCGACTGCGTCCCGAACCCGCTCGGCGAAATCCTCCTCGCTGACCTCGTAGGCGTCGGGCGAGCGCCTGCCCTGGCCGAAGCCGCAAAAGGCGCAGCCGACGACGCAGATGTTGGTGAAGTTGATGTTGCGGTTGACGACGAAGGTGGCGCGATCGCCGGCCAGCTCGGCGCGCAGCTCGTCGGCGGCGGCCCGCATCTCCTCGATCACCTCGGGCCGCGTCTCGGCGAACAGCGCGGTCAGCTCGTCCTCGGAGAGGTCGATCCCCTCCCGTCCCTTGGCGATCGCCTTCGGCGCCAGCTTCGGGTCGATCGTCTCTTCGGAGCGGCGCCCCGAACCTCGCCGCGGGATGAAGCTCCAGTACTTCATCTTCACCACGTCGAGCACGCCCTGCTCCATCCACGCGGGGTCCATGTACTGCGGATAGACACACAACCGCTCGGTCAGCGCAAAGCCCTTCGGCCCGAGCTCCTTGCGCACCTGGTGCGGGCTGGGAAACGGCTCCTCGGGGGAGATGTGATCGCCGTTGGCCGAGAGCCCCCCGAGATCCGTAGCCCCAGCCTCAACCAGCTCCGGCCAGGCCTGGGACAAGTTGGGGGGCACCTGGATCCCGACATCCGGCATCAACCGCCTGCACTCGCCGATCAGCCGCTTGATGTCGTCGACGGAGACGGGGCTGGCCCATGACGGGAGCGACGGGGGCCCCTCCGACGGAGACTCTGGGAGCGGCTTCACTTCGAACCCGCGGGAGCTGCCGGCCGGACGGTCTCCGGAGGAGGGGCCCCCGTCGCTCCCCCACCTGGCTTGGGCAGCGTCGTCAGCGATATCGGCCACCTCCTGCCCGTAGTAGCGCGGGTGCGGGACGAAGTTCTGGAGGATCACCTCCTGGATGTGGCCGTAGCGGTCGTGAAGCTGAGCGATCGCTTCCAGGGACTCGAGCTGCTCGCGCTCGCTCTCGCCGATGCCCACCAGGATCCCGGTGGTGAACGGAATCCTCAGCTCGCCGGCGGCTTCAATGGTGGCGAGGCGTCGAGTCGGGTGCTTCGTCGGCGAGCCGGCGTGGACGGTGTCCATGAGGCGCTCGGAGATCGACTCCAGCATCAGGCCCTGAGACGCAGTGACCTCACGTAGTCGAGCGAGATCCTCGGCGTCGAGCACGCCGATATTCGTGTGCGGCAGGATGCCGCGCTCCAGCGCCCGTTCGCAGGCCCAGGCGACGTAGGAGGTGAAGTCGTCGTGGCCCCACTCGGCCAGGCGGGCGGCGACCTCAGGGTTGACCTCGGGACGCTCGCCGGTGAGGACCAGCAGCTCCTTGGCGTTGCGCCGCTCCGCCTCGTCGAGCCGCCGCTCGACCTCATCGGGCGCGTAGATATGGGCGCGATGCGTAGCGAAGGCGCAGTACTTGCAGAAGCACTGGCAGGTGCGGGAGAGGGAGAGCGTGTAGTTCCGCGAGAAGGTGACCCGGCGCACTACGCGGAAGCTACCGCACGCGCCGCGCCAGGCCAGCGCGTGCGGTAAGGCCCTGGAGGTCTACAGAGCGGAGGGGCCGCCCGCCGGTTTGGAGGCGCCCGGCGCAGCGGCGGATCCGCCCGATCCGGCCTCGATCACGAACCTGAACACGGCCACCGCGACCAGCGCACCGACGATCGGGCCGACCAGGTAGGGCCACACGCTGCCCCACTCGTTGCCGACCAGCGCCGGCCCGAACCAGCGGGCCGGGTTGAAGGCGCCGCCGGTCAGCGGGCCGCCGACCATGACGAGGAAGGCGAGGCTCGTGCCGTAGGCGAACGGAGCCCAGTCCTTGGGCCCCTTTTTCGAGTAGAGGGCGACCAGCACGACGAGGACGAGGACGAAGGCGCCGATCGCCTCGACGACCGCGCCCTGGAAGTTGTTGCCGAGCAGGCCGCTCACTTCGGCGGCGCCGTAGTTCGTGGCACGCCCCTCGTCGAGCAGCAGCCCCTTGGTGAGAAGCGCCCCGAGCACGCCGCCGGACAGCTGGGCGAGCATGTAGATCAGCGCGTCGACCGGCGAGATCCGTTTTATCGCCGCCGCGCCGAGCGTCACGACCGGGTTGAAGTGCCCACCGCTGACCGCGCCGAACACGACGACCAGCCCGAACAGCGCCAGCCCTTGGGCGAGGCCGACGACGGCATAGTCGGAGCCGAACTGGGCCTGATTGCCGGTGGCCACGAACAGCACGACCACGCTGGTGATGAAGAACACCAGCAGGAAGGTGCCGATCAGCTCGGCGAGATATGCCGCGAGTCCTCGTTCTTGCACTGGTTACGCCTCCTCTTTCCCGTAAATCCCGAACTCGGTTCCGGGGCGGGAGTGTATCCGGAATCGACTTGCGAATAGGTTCCCTGTCGAATGACGCGAGTTGCCGCGCTGCTGGCGGCCGCTCTGCTGCTCGCCGGCGCCGCCGGCTGCGGTGGCGGCGGCGCTGAACCGGGCGCGCCGGAGGGCGCGTCGCTGGTGCTCGATTTCACCCCCAACGCGGTCCATTCCGGCATCTACGCGGCGCTGCGCCAGGGCTTCTACCGGGACGCCGGGATCGACCCGACGATCCGCCAGCCGGGGGAATCGACCGACGCGCCGAAGCTGCTGGCGGCCGGCCGCACCGAGTTCGCGGTCCTCGACATCCACGACCTCGGGATCGCCCGCGAGCGCGGCCTCGCTCTGGTCGGGCTGATGCCGATCGTCCAGCGCCCGCTCGCCGCGATCATCGCCGCCGGCGACGGCCCGGTGCGCCGCCCCCACGGCCTCGAGGGCCGCCTGGTCGGCGTCACCGGCCTGCCCTCCGATGAAGCGGTGGTCGATTCCGAGGTCGCCGCCGACGGCGGCGACCCCGCTCTGGTCCGGCAGGTGACGATCGGCTTCGACGCCGTCTCCTCGCTGGCCGCCGGCAAGGTCGCCGCGGCGACCGGCTTCTGGAACGCCGAGGGGGTGGCGCTTCGCCGCCGCGGGATCCCGATCCGGGTCTTCAGGGTGAACCGCTACGGCGCCCCGCCCTACCCGGAGCTGGTCCTCGCCACGTCGCGCCGCACGATCGCCCGCGACCCGCAACTGGTCGACTCGATGGTCGCCGCGACCGCGCGCGGCTACCGGTTCGCCTCCGAACGCCCGGCCGAGGCGCTCGACGACCTGCTTGCCTTCGCCCCGAGCCTCGACCGAGCCGATCAGGCCGCCCAGCTGCGGGCGCTGCGGCCGGTCCTCCACCCCGCGCCCTTCGACCCCGGGGTGCTGCGCGAGTGGGCGGCGTGGGACCTCGAGCACGGGCTGCTGAAGCGGCCGCTGGACGTCGACGCGGCCTTTCGGTTGCAGCGCTGAGCTGGATTCCGCCGCCGCTTCCCCGATACGCTGCTTCTCGATGAGCCTGGCCGGCGACTTCAAGCAGGTGCTCGACTCGCTGCCGCCCGACTGGACGGACCTCGAGCTGGACATGCGGATCGACGACGAAAGCCGCTACGTCGATACGGCGGTGGCGCTGAGCAGGGTCAACGCGCAGCCGTACTCGCAGGCGGATTGGGACTGGCGGCTGCTCGTCGCCCACAGCTTCGGGCACGCCGCGGCTGCCGACACGGTGCTCGGCGTGCTCGAGAAGCTGGACGAGGAAGGCGTCGGCGGCGAGATGCAGGTTCGCGAGGTGCGCGAGGGCCGCGCCGAGGTCGTGCAGATGTGGGGCCGGCCGGAGAGCGTCCGCGAAGAGTTCCGCCAGCGCCGCTCGCTGTAGTGGCCCGCGTCGTCGCGGTGGCGCCCGACCTGCTGCTCGGCAGCAAGGTCGAGGCGATGCTCGGCGCGAGCGGCCACGAGGTGACGCTCTCCCCCGCGCTCGACGAGGCCCCGCTCGCGCAGGCAGAGATCGTCGTCGCCGACCTCGACGCCGAGAACCCGGAGGCGCTCGCGCGCCTCGGCGTCCCCGTCCTCGGCTACTACTCGCACGTCAACGCCGAGACCAAGCGGGCCGCCGAGGCAGCCGGCGTCGGCCTCGCCGTCCCCCGCTCCCGCCTGGCCCGCGAGCTGCCACAGCTCGTGGAGAGGCTGCTCTCCGGTTCGTCCTAGAGGAACAGGTCGGCGATCAGGAACACGTTGAGGCCGATGATCAGCGCCGCGAGCGTCCCGGCGATCGCGGTCAGCCAGCCGGGGTTGGCGAGCGAGCCCATGATGTCGCGGCGGCGGGCGATCATCAGCAGCGGGACCAGGGCAAAGGGGATGCCGAAGGAGAGGACCACCTGGCTGGCGACCAGCGCGTCGGTCGGGTTGAAGCCGATCGCGAGGACGAACAGCGCCGGGATGAGCGTAATCGCGCGCCGCAGGAAGAGCGGGATGCGGCGGCGGATGAAGCCCTGCATCACCACCTGGCCGGCCATCGTCCCAACCGAGGAGGAGGCGAATCCGGAGGCGAGCAGGGCGACGCCGAAGACGGCGGCGGCGTTGCCGGAGACGAGCGTCTTGAGGCCGTCGAAGGCCCCTTCGATCGAGTCGATCCCGGTCAGGCCGCTGGTGTGGAAGAGGGCGGCGGCGACGATCATCATCGAGAGGTTGACCGCCCCGGCCAGCGAGAGGGCGATCACCACGTCGACCTTCTCGAAGCCGAGGATCTGCTTCTTCTCCGCCTCGTCGCGGCCGACGACTCGCCGCTGGGTCAGCGCCGAGTGCAGGTAGACGACGTGCGGCATCACCGTCGCGCCGATGATCCCCGTCGCCAGCAGGATGCTCGCGCTGCCGCCGAACCCGGGCACGACCAGGTGCTTGGCGACTTCGCCGGCCGTCCGGCTTGGCGTGGAACAGCTCGACCACGAAGGAGGCGACGACGACGCCGACCAGGGCGGTGATCCCCGCCTCCAGCCGGCGGAAGCCCATCTGCTGCAGGGCGAGGATCGCGAAGGCGCCGGCGCCGGCGATCAGCCCGGCCGGGAAGAGCGGGATGCCGAACAGCAGGTTGAGGCCGAGCGCGGCGCCGACCACCTCGGCGACGTCGGTCGCCATCGCGACCAGCTCGGCCTGCAGCCAGAGGCTGATCGAGGTCCGCCGCGAGAAGGTCTCGCGGCACAGCTCGGCGAGGTTGCGGCCGGTCGCGATGCCCAGCTTCGCCGACTGCGTCTGGACCAGCATCGCGACCAGGTTCGCCGCCAGCACGACCCAGAGCAGCAGGTAGCCGAACTTGGCGCCGCCGGCGATGTTGGTGGCGAAGTTGCCCGGGTCGATGTAGGCGACGGCGGCGATGAAGGCCGGGCCGAGGAAGGGCCAGACCCGGCCGAGGCCCCTGCTGCGGCCCTCCAGCGAGCGCCGCGCCGCGGCGGCGACCGCCGCCTCGCCGGGGAGGACGTCTTCGACCGTGGCGCCGCCGGGGACCTCCTCCCGCTCCGGCGCCTCGGCCGCCGCCACCGGCGGCTTCACCGGCCGCTTCCCCCCTCGAGCGGCAGCTCCAGGTCGGGGTTCGGGATCGGCGTGCCGTGCGGGTCGTGGCTAGGCTCGCCGAGCTTCGCCGCGATCAGCCGCTCCAGCTCCTCGGAGATGTGGTGCTCGAGCACCTCGGCCTCGGCGTGGACCTCGTCGTCGGGCATGCCCAGCGCCTCGGAGAGGTAGGCCTCGATCAGCCGGTGGTGGCGGATCACCTCCAGCGCGACCTGCTCGCCGGCCGCGGTAAGCGTGGCGCCGCGGTAGGGCAGGTACTCGACCAGACCCAGCTCGCCGAGCCGCTTCAACATCGCGGTCGCGGTCGCCGGCGCGACGCCGAGCCGCTCCGCGACCTCGCCGTTCAGCACCGGCCCCGCCCGGTCCCGCGAGATGGCGAAGATCGCCTTCGCGTAGTCCTCGATCGCCTCGGTGGATTTAGGCATGCCTAAATCATTTTGGCACATCTAAAATTCGCCGCCGTCCCGCAAGCTGCCCGCGTAAGGCATCCGGAAGCATTTTGCGTCCTATAGGGGCCAAAATGCTTCCGGATGCCCAGGGCCCAGCGCCGCTGGGCCTTCCGCCTAGAATCGGATCTATGGCCGAGGCGACGACGGTCGAGCTGGACGCCCAGTACCGGCAGCTGCGCGAGGAGTGCGGCCTGCTCGACCGTTCCGAGCGCGGCAAGCTGGCGGTCCGCGGCGCCGAGGCGGCCGAGTACCTGCAGGGCCAGCTGACCAACGACGTCGAGGGCCTTGCGCCCGGCGAGGGCTGCTACGCGGCGCTGCTCGACCGCAAGGGGCACATGCAGGGCGACATGCGGGTGCTGCGGACGGCTCCCGACGAGGTCTGGATCGACACCGAGCCCGAGGCGCTGGAGGCCGTGCTGCGCCACCTCGAGATGTACAAGATCGGCCGCCAGGTCGAGATCGCCGACCTCACCGCCGAGCGGACGATCCTCTCGCTGATCGGGCCGCGGAGCGTCGAGGTCGCCGGCACGGCGGCGCTGCCCGAGCACGCCTGCGAAGCGACGAGCGTGGCCGGCGTCGAGTGCCTCACGGTCGGCACCCGCGACGGAATCGACCTGGTCGCCGCGCGCGAGGACTCCGCGCCGCTGCGCGAGGCGCTGCTCGCCGCCGGCGCTGACGAGGTCTCCCGGGAGGCGGCCGAGGTGCTGCGGATCGAGGCGGGCACGCCGCGCTTCGGCGCCGAGATGAGCGGCGAGACGATGCCGGCCGAGGCGGGGATCGTCGAGGCCGCGGTCGACTTCGAGAAGGGCTGCTACATCGGCCAGGAGCCGGTCGCCCGGCTCCACTACCGGGGCCGCCCCAACCGCCACCTGCGCGGGCTCGAGCTGAGCGCCCCCGCCATGGCGGGCGCCGCCCTGCGACTCGGCGAGAAGGAGGTCGGGCGGATCGGCAGCGCCTGCGTCTCCCCCGCCCGCGGGCCGATCGCCCTGGCGGTCGTCCGCCGCGAGGCGGAGCCGGGCGCCGAGCTGGACGTAGGTGAAGACGGCGTTACGGCACGCGTCGTCGACCTGCCGTTCGGCTAGATTCAGCAGCGATGGGTGGCCGGAGAGGTAGGCGACTGCTGGCGGCGCCGCGTGCGATAGCGCTCGCGCTCACCCTCCCCCTCGCCGCTCTGGCGGCGGCGATCGCCGGCTGCGGCGCCGAAGAGCGGGTCAGCGAACCGCGCCCGCAGCCGCCCACCCGGGTCAGCGTCGCGGTCACCGCCGACAGGATCACCGTGCAGCCTTCGCGGGTCGCGATCGGTCCCGAACCCACCCAGCGGCTCCCCCAGAACGCGCACGCCGGCCAGCCCCCGATCCGCTCCAACGTGCCGCTCGACGTCACCCTCGTCGCCGCCAACCTGACCCCTTTCGAATCGCACCTGGAGGTGCGCGGCAGGGGCAGGAGCGCGACCTCCGAGCCGCTGGTCGCCAACGGCAACGTCACCCTCCAGACCAGCCTGCCGACCGGCGTCTACCGGGTCAGCGCCGCCGACATCCCCGGCGCCAAGCCGGGCCGCCTCGTCGTCGGCCCGTACCGCTCCTCCTCGGAGAACGACGTGCTGCTGCCGTAGGCCACTGCAAGCCGCCTATCTGTCTGGGGCCATCGTCACGATCGTGATGTGATCGTGGTCTTGGCAATCGCCGTCGTCCTGCTCGCCGCCGGGCTGCTCTACGTGCTGCTCTCGCGTGCGCGCACCGAGGCCCCGCCCGCCCCCGACCTCGGACCGGTGATCCAGGAGGCGACCTCGAAGGCGGTAGCCGACCTGCAGCGGATGAACGAGGAGTCGCGCAAGGTGGACGTCGCCGCGTCGGAAGCGGCCCTGCAGAAGCGCGAAGCCGAGTTCCGCCGCCTCACCGAGCCGATCGGCGAGAACCTGAAGCGGATCGAACGCGAGGTCTCGACCCTGAGTCGCGACCGCAAGACCGCCGACGGGGCGATGCAGACGCTGCTCGGCGAGATGAAGGCCGGGCTCGGCGACCTCAACACCCGGACCGGCACGCTGGTCAAGGCGCTGCGCCAGCCGAAGACGCGCGGCGAATGGGGCGAGGTGCAGCTGAAGCGCTGCGTCGAGATCGCCGGCATGACCGAGCACGTCGACTTCGAGGTGCAGCAGACCCTGCACGGCGAGGACGGCCTGCTGCGACCGGACGCTGTCGTGATGCTGCCGGGCGGGCGGCGGGTCGTGGTCGACTCCAAGGTCCCGCTCGACGCCTACCTCGAGGTACTCGAAGCCGAGGACGAAGCCGGCCGCAAGGGCGAGCTGCTGCGCCACGCGCGCCAGGTCCGCGACCACATCTCAAAACTCGCCTCGAAGCGCTACCAGGACCAGTTCGAGAGCGGCGAGACGCCGGACTTCGTGGTCTGCTTCATGCCGTCGGAGGCCGCGCTGCACGCCGCCTTCGAGGCCGAGGCCTCGCTCTACGACTACGCGCTAGAACAGAAGGTCCTGATCGCGACCCCGACGACGCTGGTCGGCCTGCTGCGCACGATCGAGCTCGGTTGGCGCCAGGAGCAGATCGCCGAGCAGGCGCAGGAGATCGCCGCGGCGGCACGGGAGCTGCACAGCCGCATGGGGGCCTTCCTCGGGCACTTCGCGAAGGCCGGGCGCCAGCTCAACTCGGCCGGCGACGCCTTCGACAAAGCGGTTGGCTCGCTCGAGACCAGGATCGTGCCGCAGCTTCGACGGATCGAGGAGATGGGCGCCGCCTCGGGCAAGGAGCTCGAGGAGCCCCACCGGGTCGACCACAAGGTGCGGCCGGTCGTCGCCGAGGAGCTGCGCGAGCTCGAAGCCAAAGTCTGAACTAGGATTGCGGCTCCCCGCAAACGACCCCCACGGAGGAGCCGGTTTGGCCGTCGACACCAGCGAAGTCTCGAAGTTGGAGGTGGAGCCCGGAACGCTGCCGGAGACGATGGCGGCCTGGGTGATCCGCCAGGAGCGCGAGGGCGAACCGACCGACGCCTTCCAGCTCGAGCAGATCGAGGTCCCCGAGCCGGGCGCGTTCGAGGTGATCGTGCGGGTGATGGCAGCCGGGGTCAACTTCAACAACGTCTGGGCGGCGCTCGGCAAGCCGGTCTCGGTCTTCGGCTACGGCGACCACCCCGAGTACGAACACCACATCGGCGGCTCCGACGCCTCGGGGGTCGTCTGGAAGGTCGGCGAGGGCGTCACCCGCTGGAAGCCGGGCGACGAGGTGGTGATCCACTGCAACCAGGCCTCCTACGAGGACGTCGAGGTGCACGGGCTCGACCCGCTCGCCGCGCCGAGCCAGAAGATCTGGGGCTACGAGACCACCTGGGGCTCATTCGCCCAGTTCACCAAGGTGCAGGCCCAGCAGCTCCTCCCCCGCCCCCAGAGCCTCTCCTGGGCCGAGTCCTCCGCCTACGGGCTCACCTACTTCACCGCCTACCGGATGCTGATCGACCAGTGCAAGCTGCAGCCCGGCCACAACGTGCTGATCTGGGGCGCCGCCGGCGGGCTCGGCGTCTTCGCCACCCAGCTCTGCGCGGCGGCCGGCGCCAACGCGGTCGGCGTCGTCTCCTCCGAGGAGAAGGGGGAGCTGGTCAAGCAGCTCGGCGCGGTCGATTACGTAAACCGCCGCGAGTTCGGCGAGATGATGCGCACCCCCGAGAACCTCGCCGACCCGGCCGCCGAGAAGGAGCGCTTCAAGGCCTCGCGGGCGTTCGCCAAGCGGGTCAAGGAGATCCTCGGCGACGCCCCCGACATCGTCTTCGAGCACGTCGGCCAGGCGACCTTCCCGACCTCGGTCTTCGTCGTCAAGCCGTTCGGCAAAGTGGTGATCTGCGGTGCCACCTCCGGCTTCCAACTCGACTTCGACGTGCGCTACCTGTGGATGCGCCAGAAGCGGATCATCGGCTCGCACTTCGCCAATGCCTACGAGTGCATGCGGGCCAACCAGCTGATGGCGGAGGGCAAGGTGCGGCCGGTGCTGTGGAAGACGATGGGCTTCGAGGGGGTGCCGGAGGCACACCAGCTTCTGCACGAGAACAAGCACCTCGGCAAGATCTCGATCCTGGTCGGGGCAGAGTCCGAGGGCGAGGGCCGCAACGAAGACGGACCCGGAGCGATCCGGGCCGAGGTGGGAGCGTAGAGATGGCTGAGGTTTGCACGCTGGACTGGCACATCGCCCCCTTCCGGGCCGACCGCTGGCTCGACCTCTGGGAACCCGCCGCGGCGCGGATGCCGGCCTTCGGCGCCCGCAGCTGGTCGCTGACCCGCTCGGTCGACGACCCGCTCTCCTTCCAGCAGACCTCGGTCTGGGAGAGCCGCACCGACTTCGAGCGCTACTGGTATTCGGAGGAGATCGAGAGGGCGCGGGCGGCGATCATCGACCTCGCCGACCTGCCGGTCCTCCCCGCCTGGCACACGGTCCTCGCCGCCGAGTCGTAGACGGCACGCCGCCTAGCTTCGCTCCAGCGGGGCCAGCGTCAGCCCGGCGGCCTTCAGCTGGTCCCAGTAGAGCTCGGCGGGCTCGCGCGGGCCCGACCAGACGATCGCCTGGCCGGTGTTGTGGATCCGCTCGGCGACCTGGTGCCCCTGCTCGAGCGTGACGCCGGGCAACACCCTGGCCAGCGTCTCGGCAACGTGGTCGAAGGTGTTGTGGTTGTCGTTGCGGACGATCACCCGCCAGTCGCCGCCGAAACCGGAGCCGGGGCCCGCTTCGCGTGGCTTCTCGATCGTCGCCGGCATCGCCCGCATTATGGTCGAGGCGGCTCCGAAGGCGCCAAGCCGGCTCTTCCCCCCTCGCATCGTCAGCCTTGCGGTCGGCCTGTCGGCGTTCCAGTTCTCGGGCGATGGTAGCCTCCCGGCGTGCGTGCTAGGTGCGGCACACGCGGCAAGGCGAGAAGGCGTCGCCTGCTCTCGGCCATCTACGCATTCGGGACCGTCGCTAACGTCGCCTACTGGGTCGCCTTTGCTGCTGGTCCGGCCCGCACCGGTGAGAGTGAGGAGTACCTCGACTTCGAGCGCTCATTCCCGCTCGCCGACGCCTACCTCGCAGCGCTGAGCGGCACGGCCACGATCGCGTGTTGGCGCGGCGACCGCCGGGCGCTCCCGGTCGGGCTCATGGCATCGAGCGCATCGATCTACCTCGGCTGCCTGGATGTCCTCTACAACCTGCGGCACGACAAGTACAGCAACCTGGACGCCGCGATGGGGGCCGAGGTGGGGATCAACGTGGCATCGTTGGGACTCGGCGCGTTTTCGGCACGGGCGTTATGGCAATGGCGCGGCGACTTCCCCCCGCTGGATCCCGCTCGCGACTGAGGATCTGCCGCCGAACCAGCGACCTCTCGCGTGTGAGGCCCTCAGTACGGGCTCGGAACGCGGAGGACGACGTTGTCGAAGCTGGCGATCGCGCCCTTGGCGTTCCCGATCGCGCCGACCGAGAAGCCGGAGGCCCTCCCCTGGAGTTCGCCGGCGGCCGGATCGGTGACTTCGGCGACCAGCTTGCCGCCGACGTAGCCGAGGATCCGGCAGTTGCCCTTTTCGGGCCCGCTGGTGACGTTGAAGGCGCTCAGCCGCAGCTCGTTGGCGCGGTCGGCGCCCTGCACGGTTTCGACGTTCTTCTCGACATGCAGGTACTTGACGCTGCCGTCGGCCAGCACCTTTCGCAGCTGCGCCTTGCGCTGCAGGGGGAAGACGGCGAGCTGGTAGGCGGAGCCGTCACTGCCCGCTCGCAGATCGAGCGCCAGGAAGGCCTTGCGCTGCACCGGCTTCGGCGTCTTGCTGAGCAGCCGGGCGACCGAGGCTGCCTCCAGGTCGCGCCCGACCACCGGCGTGCGGTAGGCGCACTCCCCGGTCGCTTTGCCGACCAAGACCCGGAAAGCCGTTTCGGAACCGCCCCGCCCGCAGCGTTCGCCGAACAGCTTGGCGATCTGGCCGCGCTGCGCTTTGGTCTCCATGTTGTTGCGGTAGACGCCGACCGGGGCGGCCCCGGCGCTCGCGGCCAGGGCGAGCGCGGCGAGGAGCGCTACGGGCGCGGCGCTTTTCTGTAGGGGTCTCACGCTCACGGCAGCCTAAACACAGCCTCGGGCAAAAGATGCGCGCTGTGACGCATGAACGCCGTCTTTCCCGCCGGCCAAATATCATTCGTGGCAATGCCCGAGCACCGGCTTCCCGAGCGCGACCGTCCCTGGGTGATGCGCACCTACGCGGGTCACTCCGACGCGCGCCGCTCCAACGAGCTGTACCGCCGCAATCTGGAGAAGGGCCAGACCGGCCTCTCGGTCGCCTTCGACCTCCCCACCCAGACCGGCTACGACCCCGACCACGTGCTCGCCCGAGGCGAGGTCGGCAAGGTCGGCGTCTCGATCGCCCACAAGGGCGACATGCACCAGCTGTTCGACAGCATCCCGCTCGACGAGATGAACACCTCGATGACGATCAACGCGACCGCCGCCTGGCTGCTCGGCCTCTACGTCACCGTCGCCGAGGAGAACGGGATCGAGCGCGCCAAGCTGAAGGGCACGACCCAGAACGACATCATCAAGGAGTACCTCTCGCGCGGCACCTACGCCTTCCCGCCGGAGCCCTCGATGCGGCTGATCGCCGACATGGTCGCCTTCGCCGTCAACGAGGTGCCGAGCTGGAACCCGACCAACGTCTGCAGCTACCACCTGCAGGAGGCCGGGGCGACGCCGGTTCAGGAGATCGCCTACGCGCTCTCCACCGGGATCGCGGTGCTCGATGAGGTCAAAGCGCGCGGCCAGGTCGCCGAGGCCGACTTCCCGAAGGTCTTCGGCCGCATCTCCTTCTTCGTCAACGCCGGCATCCGGCTGGTCGAGGAGGTCGCCAAGCTGCGCGCGATGGGCCGGCTCTGGAACGAGATCGGCCGCCAGCGATACGGGGTGACCGACGAGAAGATGCTGCGCTTCCGCTACGGCGTGCAGGTCAACAGCCTCGGCCTGACCGAGTCCCAGCCGGAGAACAACGTGCAGCGGATCGTGCTCGAGGCGCTCGCCGTGACCCTGAGCCGCGACGCCCGCGCCCGCGCGATCCAGCTGCCCGCCTGGAACGAGGCGATGGGCCTGCCCCGCCCCTGGGACCAGCAGTGGAGCCTGCGCATCCAGCAGGTGCTGGCCGAGGAGACCGACCTGCTCGAGTACCCCGACCTGTTCGAGGGCTCGGCGGTGATGGACGGCCTGGTCGAGGAGCTGAGCGAGGGCGCCCGCGCCGAGATGGCGGTGGTCGAAGAGCACGGCGGCGCGGTCGCCGCCGTCCCCTACATGAAGGCCCGCCTGGTCGAGTCGCACCGCGAGCGGGTGGGGCGGATCGAGAGCGGCGAGCAGAAGGTGGTCGGCCAGAACGCCTACACGGAGACCGAGGACTCGCCGCTCACCGCCGGGGCCGACGGCGCCGTCCTCACCCCCGACCCCGAGGTCGAGCGAGAGCGGATCGAGGCGCTGGAGCGCTGGCGGGCCGCGCGCGACGACGGCGCCGTGCGGGCCGCCCTCGACGAGCTCGGCCGGGTCGCCCGCGACGAGAGCGCCAACGTGATGCCGGCGACGATCGCGGCGGCGAAGGCCGGGGCGACGACCGGCGAGTGGGCCGGCGTGCTGCGCGAGGCGTTCGGCGCCTACCGCGCCCCGACCGGGGTCGAGGGCGCCGCCCCGCCCGGCGACCGCGAGGAGCTGGCGGCGGTCCGCGCCCGGGTCGACGAGGTCTCCGGTCGGCTCGGGCACCGGATCAGGATCCTGATCGGCAAGCCGGGCCTTGACGGCCACTCCAACGGCTCCGAGCAGATCGCCCTGCGCGCCCGCGACGCCGGCATGGAGGTGATCTACCAGGGGATCCGCCTCACCCCCGAGGAGATCGCCGCCTCGGCGCTGCAGGAGGACGCCGACGTGGTCGGCCTCTCGATCCTCTCCGGCTCCCATCTCGAGCTGGTCCCCGAGGTGGTGCGGCTGCTGCGCGAGGAGGGTGTCGAGGCCCCGGTCGTGGTCGGCGGGATCATCCCCGCCCCCGACGCCCAGCGCCTGCGCGAAGCCGGCGTCGACGGCGTCTACACGCCGAGGGACTTCGAGATCAACCGGATCATCGCCGAGATCGTCGCCCTGGTCGAGCAGCGCGCCGCGGCCGGCGCGGCCGCCTGACAGGCGGGGAAGCCGCGACAGCGCCACAATGACCCGATGAGCGAGACGGACGACGAGCGCTCGGCTTGGCTGCGCTGCTACCGCTGCTGGTCGCAGAACCTCGAGATTCAGATCCACTACGACGCGATCCGCCGCGTCGACCCGGAGACGGGCGCCCCGGCCGAGGGCATCGACGAAGTCCAGGAAGCGCTGGTCCAGTGCCTCGACTGCATGCACGACCAGCCCCACCTGGTCCTCCAGGACGAACGCGTCGTGCCGATCGAGGACCGCTGGGAGCGGATGGTGACCGGCACGCCCTGGGTCGCCTCCTGCACGGTCACCGTCGACCACGACCGGGTCGAGAGCTGCGCCGGCCCGGAAGCGGCCGAGCTGCTCGCCTACGGCGCCTTCGGCGAGGCCGGGGTGCGCGAGTTCTTCGCCCACGTGCGGTTCCACAAGCACGAGGAGGAGCGGATCGTCGTCCACATGCTGGTCGAGCTCTACGCCCGCTCCGCCGAGGAGGCGACCGAGGTGCTCGAAGCAGCCGCCCACGGCCCGCTCGAGATCACCTCGCTGGCCGAGGAGTCACGGCCGCCCGCCCACGCCTCCGACGAAGCGCACTGAGGTCCCCTCCAGCTGCGCCCGCGAGTAAGGCGGCAGATAGCGGTAGTCGGGATCGCGCAGCGCAGCGTCGAGCGGCCAAAGAGTCCTCTCCCAGGTCAGGTCCCGAGCCTGCGCGTAGGCCTCGTCGCTGACTCGCTGCCACTCGGCCGGATCGGCGAGCGACTTGACCACCTCGACGAAGGTGTCCTCCTCGTAGGCAACACAGCCCTGGATCAGCTCCATGTGACGTCGCCAGCTTGGGACCAGGACCGGAAGGCCGTGTGCAATGTACTGAAGGGTCTTCGCCGAGAACCCCTCGCGGCGCAGCTCGTCGGTCGAGCAGGTGAGGAGGCCGATCTGGTAGTCGCCCAGCACCGAGGTTGGCGCCCAGCCAAGGTAGTTGAGGCCGAGCGATGGGTCGGGAGGCGGCCCGCCGTAGACGTCGATGGGGTACAACTTCGAGAGCCGCGAGAGGAGCGGCAGGTTGATGAAGCGGGAGCTGAGCGAGCTGAGGAAGACGATGCGCGGCGGGCTCGCGAACCGTGCCCGCTCCGGGACGGGTGTGCAGCCCCAGTTGAGCTGCAGCAGGTTCTCACCGCTGATCCCGTAGCGGGTGACGGCGTATAGGGCGTAGGTCTCCCAGTGAAAGGAGAGGAGGTCGACCCGCTCGTACAGCCCTGCCTCCCAGCGCCGGAGGCGGCGATGCTGCGCCTCGGTCAGCATCCCCTCGAAGTAGAGCTCATCCGCCCACGGGGTCGCACAGTCATAGAGCATCGTCGCGGACGTGGGCACCAGCATCAGCTCCGAGTCGAATGGGTGCTCGCCGACGATCAGGTCAAACTCGTCGAGCGACAGCAGCGAGCGCAGGATGCTGCGCCGCAGGCGCATGCGGGTGCGGAGAAAGCGGTAGGAGAGGTGTCGCCTCCCCCAGCTCCACCTGCGTGCGAAGAGCAACGATGCGAGCTGCAGCAGGTAGAGGGCGAAGCGCCTCGGCTCCGGGTACGGCAGCTTGGTGAGCACCGATCCCTCCCGGTTGGAGGCCCGACTGAGGCGCAGCGTGTCGAAGAGCTCGACGTCGTGGCCGCGCCCGCGCAGGTAGCGCGCCATCTCGACCGGCTTCTGTCCGTTCGCGTAGCGGTCCACCGCGCCGACGATGAGAACGCGCTTCGCTCCTCCGTTCCGCTCGCCAGTCGTGGCACTCGAGGCGACAGCGTGCATTGTCCATGTATATCGGGTCGTGCTCTCGCCAACGCGGCGGGCCCGGCCCCGCCCTATGTTCCAGCCCGCGGCGATCGAATCCGGCCGCATATGACGAAGTTCCTGCGGCGCCTCATCAAAAGAACAGGGGCTAGACCGTGGCGGCGAGGGGCTCACGGTGGCCGAGCGACTTCGACGAGGACGAGATCGCTCTCGTCAAGGCCGTATCGATGAGACGTCAAATGGAGCGGCGAGACGGCGGAGACGCTGCTCGCCTCCGAGCCGGACAGCGACTCGTCGCAGTTGCGGGCGCGCGCGGCAGCGGGAGGCGACGACGAGTATTTCCGCGATAGTCCGCCGCGACCGTTCCTGGTGCGGGTCGACCGCGGCGGTTTACGAATCGCAGTCAAGCCCGCGAGCGAGCATGGCTGATACCACCCGCGCGCGAGCCGCTCACAAGGCGGCTCCGACGCCCTGCTTCGCGGCGCGGGTCGCCCTGACCACGAACCTGTAGCTGTCCAGGGCCAGGGGCCGGCTCATGAGCAAGAGCCCGACATGGAGGAGCGCAGCCGCGATCAGCCCGCCCGCGATGCCGCTCGCGAGCGTCGCTCCGGCGCTCGTTGCAAACAGCCAGCCGACGGCACCAGCAAGCGTCGCGATGGACAGCGGAACGCTCAGCACGCCGAGGAGGTTGACGCCGGTCTTCCCGTGCACGGCGCGCCCCAGCACCACCGCCTCCGCGACGGACGAAACGAGCCAGCCGACGCCCCCCGCGGCGATGCCGACGAGCGGAAGCAGCACCGCCGTGACGGAGAGCCATATGAGCGCCTGGAGGAGCACGGAACGCAGGATGATCGAGGAGTCCCCCGTTGCGTACAGGTAGCCCTGCGTGGCGACAGACACCGAGCCGCTGATCGCCAGACCCAGGCACGCCGGCGGCAGGGCGGTCGCCGCTTCCCGCCAAGCCTCGCCGAACACGCTGGGCACCAGTCCCGGTGCGGAGGCGGCCAGCGCCGCCATCACCGTCGACACCCCCACCGCGGCGATGCCGCTCGAGCGCGTGATCACCGGAGCGACCTCGTAGCGCAGGGAAACCCACCGTGACATCGCCGGGAACGAGACGCGCCAGAGCGCCTGCAGGAGCAGTTCCGGCACCTGCATGAGGCGCGTGACGAGGCGCCAGAGGCCGAGCGTGGACACCCCGGCGATCGCCCCGACCACGGCGTTCAGAAGCTGTTCGCGCAGGATCCACGTCCCGTTGATCGCCTGGAAGCGCACCCCAAAGGCCATGAGCGGCCGGATTCGCTCCCAGCTGAAGTGCGGCGCCAAGAACCCGATCGGGCCCACTCGGACCATGAGCACGGCGCCGACGACGGAGCGCCCGACCATCGCGATCGCCACACCCTCGACGCCGAGCCCCGCCGCCGCCAGCGCGACCGCGGCCACGTTGAAGACGAAAACCTGGCTGACCTCCACGGCCGCCATCGGGCGGTAAGACAGTCCCCGCTCGAGCAGAATCCTGCTCGGAAACTGTAGGACGGTGATCGGCATCGAGGCCGCCATCACCGTGATCGCGAGGCCTGCCTCCCCCGCCACCGGCAGCGCGATCGCCGCGGTCACCGCGAGGCAGATCAGCGTCACGCCCAGCTGCAACGCGGTGAGGCTCGCGAGCTCCTTCCCATCGGGTGGCCGCTCCCGACGAATGAGCCCGGCTCCCAGCCCTCCGTCGGCGAGCAGGTTCCCGATCAGCGTCACCGAGATCCCAATCGCGATGATCCCGAAGTCGCTCGGGTTGAGCAGCCGCGCCAGCGCGACCGTGCCACCGAACCCGAGCACCAGGATCGCGGCTCCGCGGCTCGCAATCAGAAAGACCCCGGCCGAGGCCCGGTCCGTCAGCTCGGTCCCGCTCAGCAGGGGATCGGCGTTCTCGGCCGGCCACGGATCGGAAGGCGCCTCGTTCATGCCGCTTCCCTCACCGGATCGCCGGCCGCCGGACCCGGCGTCAGGCTCCCGTCGCGTCCCGCTTACGCCGCCAGGCCGCGAGCCGCGAGCGGATGCCGAACCTCCCCAGCTGACGCCTCGCCTCACGGGCGATCGCGGCCTGGGCGGCGGCGCGGCGACGGTCGGCGCGCCCGATGGGACCGCCGCGAAGCCTCAGGGGCAGCTCGTGCGACTCCAGCCGCACGGCGACGTCGGGTCCGAGCAGCAGGCGGCTGACTAGGCGGGAGTAGACGTTGGCCGCGGTTGCCTCGAGCCAGGGCTTTCCCATGGTGTGGTGGAGGAGGAACGGTTCGGCGCCGTCCGCAAAGCGGCAGACCAGGCTCGCCTCGTCGACGAGCTCGAGCCCCTTGAAGGGCGGGTGCGGCGCCAGGCGATGCTCGAGGATTACTAGCTCGTCGTCCTCGAGCTCGGCCGCCAGAACGGCGTTGAGCACATCCTGGTCGACGAAGTAGAAGGGATCGTCGAGGTTCGCCGACTGGACAAACGTGCGGCGGAAATACCGAGACGGGCGCGTGCCGTCGCCAGACGGCTCCGTCCCGATTGCACCCTGACCGCTCATCCACGGGTCGTAGATGCGAGCCCCGATGGCGGCCGGTATTACGAGCTGGCCGGCGTTCACGTATGGTCGCCTGCGCAGCTCGCCAAGCGAGAGCGCGGCGCGCCATGCCGGGAAGAACCTGTCGTCGTTCGGGGGGTCGTTCATCACCGCCACCAGCCGACCCCGCCGTGCGTCCTCGACCAGCGCGGCGAGAGAGCGGGTGACGATGATGTCCGCATCGAGGACGATCGCGATTGCGGCGGGTTCGAGGACCGGGCCGTACGGGGCGAGGAAGCCTGGCGGGACGCCCTCCGGCCCAGGGACCAAGCGCACGTGCGGCGCGAGCCGCCCCCGCTGCTCCTCGGTCAGGCCGCCGTCGAGAAGGACCATCGGCTCCTCGTGGCCGACAAGGCGAAGCGAGTTCAAGAGAGCGACCACACCCGGAAAATGTGCGCTGTTAGCAGCTGAGTAGAACGCCGTCTGCGTGATTGCCATATTGCAAAGTCAGAGAGTGAGGCCGGTCCCTGCTGAGCGTGGTCGTCCAGCATGCTATAAGGACCGCTTCTTTAGACTCGGGGTGCCGACTAGCATTGCCCACCCAGCGGATGTGCCGCTCGGGGCACAGTCTCGAACCTAACTCAGAGAGGAGCATCGCGTGATTGCGCTGGTCACCGGCGCTGCAGGGTTCATTGGCTCACACCTGTGCGACCTGTTGCTGGCCGAGGGCGATCGGGTCCGTGGAGTCGACTGCTTTACGGACTACTACCCGCGCGAGCGCAAGCTGGCCAATATCGCGGGGCTCACGGCGACTGAGGGCTTCGAACTGATCGAAGCCGACCTCGCCGATGCTCCGCTAACCGACCTGCTCGCAGATGTGGATGTCGTCTATCACCTCGCTGCGCAGCCCGGGGTGAGGGCCTCGTGGGGCAACGAATTCGAGCTGTACGCACGCAACAACGTGCTCGCCACCCAGCGCCTGCTGGAGGCGTGCCGCGAACAGCGCCCCGCCAAGCTGCTCTTCGCCTCGAGCTCCTCGATCTACGGCGATGCGCACTCCTACCCGACCGCCGAGATCACGACGCCACAGCCGGTCTCCCCGTACGGTGTGACGAAGCTCGCCGCCGAGCACCTCTGCGGCGTCTATCGGACGAACTTCGGCCTGGCGACGGCAGCCCTCCGTCTGTTCACGGTGTATGGGCCCCGGCAACGACCCGACATGGCGTTCGCGCGTCTGACCGAGCTCGCCGTCGCTGGCGGCACCTTCGAGCTCTACGGAGATGGCGAGCAGACCCGCGACTTCACCTATGTAGGCGACGTGGTGCGGGCGATGCGCGACGCCGCGCGCTCGCAGTGGCTCGGGGTGGCCAACATCGGCGGCGGCGTCCGTGTCTCGATGAACGAGGTCATCGAACGCCTCTCGAAGCTCTGCGGGCCGATCGACGTCGAGCGCAGGCCACCCAGCGCCGGCGACGTGCGCGACACCGGCGCTGACACGAGCATCGCGGCGGCCGGCTTCGGCTATCGCCCCCGGACCACGCTCGAGGAGGGCCTGCGAGCGATGGTCGAATGGCAGTCCAGTCGACAGGCGGTACGCAGGTGACCCACGAGTGGCCCGGCCCGCCCCCGCCCGTCGTCACGCTCGACGAGCTGCCCGAACCCCCGAGCGGGGGGCAGATCAAGGTTCTTCATGTGATCACCAAGTTCGTCGCCGGGGCCGGCGGCAATACCCTGCTCACCGCGCTGGGGACCGACCGCGAGCGCTACGAGGTCTGGGTGGCGGGGTCCCCGGAAGGGTCGCTCTGGGAGCGGGCCGAGGCGAACGGAGTCAGAACCGTGCGGATGAGGCGCTTGCAGGAGGTCATCGCGCCGCTTGACGATCTGATCGTGCTGGTCGAGCTTACCCGCCTGATGCGGAGCGAGCGTTTTGCGATCGTCCACACCCACTCGAGCAAGGCCGGCGTGCTCGGGCGGTTGGCAGCCTGGCTCGCCCGCACGCCGGTGGTCATCCACACGATCCACGGCTTCAGCATGCACGACTTCATGGGACGCGGTCGGCGCTGGGCCTACCTGACGATCGAGCGGACGATCCGCCGGCTCACCGACGAGTTCATCGCGGTGGCCCCGGCGGTGGCCCGCGAGGCCGTCGAGAGCCGCCTTGCTCCGCCCGCCGGGGTGACTGTCATTCCCTCGGCGGTCGAGCTCGACCAGATCCCGACCGAGGGCGAACCGCAGCTGCGCGAGGTGCTCGGCATTCCGCCTGACGCGCCGCTCATCGGGACCGTGGGTCGGCTCGATTACCAGAAGGCACCGCTTGACTTCGTTCGCATGGCTGCCGACGTCGCTGCCGCAATGCCGCAGGCATCCTTCGCGATGGTGGGGGACGGGCCGCTGCTCGAAGACGCGCGTCGGGAGGCCGACCGGCTGGGCGTCAACGTCGTCTTCACCGGATTTCGCCCCGACGCGGCGCGGATCGCCGCCTGCTTCGACGTCTTCGTCATCTCCTCCCTCTACGAGGGCCTGGGCCGCGCGCTGACCGAGTCGCTCGCCTCCGGTCGGCCGGTCGTCGCAACCGCGGTGAACGGCGTCGTCGACCTGGTTGCGCACGGATCGACGGGGCTGCTCTGCGCCCCGGCCAACCCGGACGCCCTCGCTCGTTCCGTCCTATGGCTCCTCGAGCACCCTCACGAGGCCGAGCAGATGGGCAGGGCGGGAGCGGCCCGGGTGCGCGCTCTCTTCCAGCCGGACACGATGACCATGCTCGTCGAGCAAGTCTACGCGCGCTTGCTCGGCCTCCCCGCACCGGCAGCGGATAACGTCGCCGCTCCGGCGGTCGGCGACGCCGTCGGCTCCTCGTAAGCCGGCCCTGCGTCAGTCCCAGACGGGGACGCTGGGCTTCGGCAGGTTGATCGCGTCCAGGCGCTCGTAGGCGTACGCGTAGGCACCGCCCGGTGGAAGCGAGACGCCGTTCAGCACAGTGCCGATTGGCTGCTTGCCGATGGTTTCGAGGTACTCGGCGGCTATATTCAGCTGGTCGGATTGGGTGGAGGTGGCACGAGTCACCAGAAGGACGGCGGCCGCCGTGCGGGCGATGCTGCTCGCGTCGCTGACCGGAAGGAGCGGCGGCGAGTCCATGATCACGAGGTCCGAAAGTTTCCTGAGGGACTCCAGCAGCGTGACGAGCCGGTCGGATTCGAGCAGCTCGCTGGGGTTCGCGGGGGGCGCACCGCTCGAGAGGACAGCCAGCGGAAGGGACTGTTCGTTGTGCAGCCTCTCGGGCACTTCGTCGGCGAGCGCCTCGCTCAGGCCTGGGCCCTCGCGCAGGCCCAGCAGTTCGCTCAGCCTCGCACTGCGCATGTCACCGTCGACCAGCACGACGCGATGACCGGCCTGCGCGAAGGCAAACGCGAGGTTGGCGGCAATCAACGTCTTGCCCTCCCCGGCAACCGCGCTGGTGACGAGCAGCGAGTGGAGATCGTGCTCCATCGTCAGGACCCGCAGGTTCGTACGCAGCCGACGGTACGCTTCGGCCTCGACCGAGCTGGAGTGCTCGACCACCACCAGGGGACGGCTGGATGCTTCCCGATCGAGCGGAATCGACCCGAGGACCGGAGCGCCTGCGACCGCCTCGATGCTCGCGTCGTCCCGAATCCTTCGATCGAACATCTCACGCACAACCGCCCCGGCGATTCCGAGCAGGAGGCCAAGCACGACGCCGACGACGATATACACCGCCTTGCCCGGGGGCTCCGGACTCGTTGGGAGTTCCGCCGGGCTGCTCACGCTGACCTTCACCGAGGCGCGCTTGTTGGACCCCGCACCCGGGCGGCTGGGGGACCCGGTCGATTCGAGCGAGGCAACGAACTTCGGCAGCACGCGTCCTACCGAGTTGGCGATTTCTCGAGCCTCACGTGGTGAGGAATCTTCCGCGGTCACGTTGACCAACACTGTTCCGGCAGGGACACTGGTGCTGATCGCCGACTGAACGAACTGCACACTGCGTTGGAGGTTCAGTTCGTCGATCACCGCTTCGGCCAGCGCCGGGCTCGAGACGAGCCGCGCGTAGGATTCGGCTCGTGCCTGAGACGCCAAACCGCCTTGGTACACTTCCGACGGTGTGAGGTTTCGCGGCGTAACCGGGGTCGAGACGAATAGCTGAGTGTGTGCCGCATACACATCTTTGCGCGTCCATCCGTATGCCGCGGCGGCCCCGGTACAGATAAGTACCGTCATAAGGATCAGTACCCAGTGGGCACGGACTATCTGTACGTATCGCTTGGCTTCCAATCTGCTTTCCTGCCGGTTCGGGGATTGAGAACCGACCAGGATAGACGATGGCTCAGGCGGTCTACCGGACGAGTCGAACATCTCAGACCCCCTTCGGGGTCGCTTGCTGGGCGCCCCTGTAGTAGGCGACAATCTCCCGTGGCGAGAGCTGCCGCTCGGAGCGGCGACCGAGGAAGTAATAGGCCGATGCGTCGTCCATTGCGTACATGGTAGGAACCAGCCGGTCCAGATAGCGCATCCAGAGGAACAGGCCGCGCGCCAGCTTTCCCGCCAGCTCGGAGCGGAGCAGGCCGCGGATGAGGTGATCGACGCTCGCCAGCAGCTGCGATCCGGGTCCGGCTACGGGGCCGGCCGAAATCTCCTCGAACTTCCGGAAGAGGAAGCGGTGGCCGCTGCTGGTGAAGCGGGTGAAGTCGTAGGCGCCGGCATGGACCGGCTGCAGGAACGGTGTCTCAGCGTAGACGAGGCCCTCCGGCCGCAGGACACGGTGGATCTCCGCGACGACCCGGTCGGGCTCGAGGACATGCTCGAGGACTGCCTGGACCAGGACTGCATCAACGCTCCCGGAGGCAAGGGGGATGTCGTGCGCGTCGGCGATGAACTGCACCTGCGGCGAGCCATAGATGTCGAAGGCCGCAACGCGCGCGCGATTCCCGGCGTAGAGGGCCTCGACGCCGTTGCCGATCGTCCCCCCGCCCACGACGAGGACGAAGGGCTGGGCGTCGCGGAACATGTCCAGGAGCGCCTCCACGTTGCGGGCGGCCACCTCGTTGCGTGGCTTCCACCAGGACCGCAGACGAGCAGCGATGCGGTCGGTGGGGAGGCGGCGCCGTCGGCCCGAGCCATCAGCGAGCGCCGGCAGCTGTGCGCGGTCGAGAACGCTGTGGTCGAAGTCGACGAGGGCCGGCCACCTTGCGGCCAAGGGGAAGGCGGCCGGAGCGGCGAGGGCACAGGACTCCGAGCTGCAGCGAAAGCCCCCGCCGTCCTCGGTCAGCGGCGACCGGCAGCGCGGGCAAGCGAGCACGGGCACGACTTCGGCGAGGTTCATCAAGCCCATCGGCACACCAGCCTAATCGGCAGCCAGAGCTAATTCCTGAACAACGGATCGCCGAGCAGCATCCTGTAGGCGCGGGCCGTCGCCACGGCATCCGGCCAGCTGCGCTGCGCCAGGGCCCGCGCGAGACGGGCCGGCAGCTCGACCGAGAGCGTAAGCGCCACCAACAAGCACGCCTGCCATCGAGGCCAATGCGATCGGGCATAGATCTGCCTGCTGCGCAACGAGTGATAGAGGCGCAGGTCCCGAACCTGGTCCGAGCTCACATTCCCGACATGGAACGCCCTTGCCTCCTTGAGGAAATACGACCGGAAGCCAAGCTGCCGGGACCGTATGGCGAAGTCGACGTCCTCGAAGTAGATGAAGTAGCGGGTGTCGAAGCCGGCCAGCCTGGTGAAGAGCTCGCGTCGCACCAGGTAGAAGGCGCCGATCACCTGGTCGACGTAGCCGCTCTCCCGGGTCTCCGCCGGGCTCAGGTGATGGCTCGGGAACGCCTGCGGCAGCAGCCGGTCGAGGCCGGACATCTTGCCTAGCGTCACTCGCACGGTGGGAAACCTCTCGCAGGAGATCGCCGGGCCGCCATCGGGGTTGAGAATCTGCACGCCGCAGATTCCAACTCCGGCCGAACGCTCCCCGTCCATGAAGGCGCCGACTACCGAGAGCGTGTCCTCGCAGAGTCGGGTATCGGGGTTGAGGAACACCAGGTAGTCCGCCTCGCTCCCGGCGGCGCCCTGGTTGCAGGCCGCCGCAAAGCCAACGTTGGTCGTGTTGCGGATCACCTCGAGGGGCAGGTCGAGACCCTTCAGCCCGTCAGCGGACCCATCCGAGGAGGCGTTGTCGACGACAGTCACGCGAGCAAGGCCTACGTCGTTTCGGTTGGCGGCCACGACCGTGCCCAGACACTCCCGGAGGTAGCTGCCCGTGTTCCAGTTGACGATGACGATGTGGATCAACCCGGTCACTCGCGCAACCCCACCGCCGCTCGCCACGTGGGCAGCCACGCGTCGAACGAGTAACGTCGGCGGACGACCTCACGCGCCCCACGGCCGAGCTTCGCCCGCTCCTCGACCGGCGCCTCGAGCAGACCGGCGATCGCATCGACCCACTCTCCAGTGGTGGCGGGCGCCGGCATGCCGAGCTGGAGGAGCAGCGCGCGGTTTATCCCAACCGGGCTGGCGACGACGGGTACGCCGGCAGCGGCGTACTGGAGGATTTTGTAGCCGCACTTGCCGCGCGTGTAGGGATCATCCGGCAGCGGTGCGAGTCCGACGTCAATCCCGGCGAGCAGCGCATACTGCCTCGCCTCGGACCAGGGGACGCGGTCGATCAGCGCCTCCAGCTCCCCGAGCCTGGGCTCGCCGGTGCCGATCAGAGTAAGGCGAGCGCCGCTTCGCCGGTGAACCTCCGAGAGCGCGGGAGCGACGAGACGCAGATAGGCCTCGTTGTCGGCCGAGCCTATCCAGCCTAGCCGGGGCGGATCCGCCACCGCGTAGTCGAGCTTCTCCGCGTACCGCTCCGGTGCGACGCAACTAGGGATGACGACGACGTCGTCGTTGTGCTGTGCCGCCCACTCGGCGAGTGTCGGGTTGCCCGCAATCACGCGATCGGAGTTCTCGACCGCGATCACAGCCTTTGCCGCCTTGGGGGCCAGGCGGCGCAGCCGTCCGCCGTCTCCCCAGTCCGTGTGGAGCGCGTCGTCGAAGTCGTAGACGGCGAAGCCGGCGCGCTCGACCAAGCGTCGCTCGAGCCCGCCGCGGCTGATGGGGGAAGCCTCGCGATGCAGCAGGAGGCGTTCGGGCTGCGCCGCCGCGATGCGGCGCAGCCGCACCTCCGCAGCCAGCACGGCCGCCGGGCGCCTTGCGAGCTCGAGTGGCCTGGCGTTGCAGTGCGAGACATAGCTGCTGACGGTTCGCGGCTCTTCGATGCGATCGAGCCACTCGAAGACGCGCACACGCGAACTCGGCCCACTTCGCCCGTACGGGGTGACGGCGTAGATCACGAATCGGCGAGCCTGCTGGTGACGGCACTCGCTTCTGCCGAACGCATCGCGGCCACCACGAGCCCGACGCCTAAGTAGAAAAGCACGCGCAGCACCGTCCCCTCGAAGCTCGACTCGAACACGAACAGGACGAGTTGAACGATCAGCGTGTATGCGATAACCCCCGCCAGGAGGTTCGAGCGGCGCGCGAGAGCGAAGGCCACAAGCCCACACAGCGACAGACCGACCACTATTCCCAGCGGAATGCCGTAATACACCACCTGCTCGAGAAATGCGTTGTGAACGTCTTCCTTGGCGACGTTGGTTTCCTCGACATGTTTGCGCGCCGCGACTGTTGCGATCAGTGCGTTGAGTTCATTCTGCTCTTGTTCCGGCTGAGCCGGCTTGACCCCGCCGCCGTAGCCGAGCATCGGGCGGCGCCCGATCTCGCCGAGGGCTTCGGACGCCAACTTGGACCTTTCCTCGACGTTGGTGAGCGTGAGTCGCGCCGCAAAGTACTCCTGCGTGGCCGGGTTGACCGTATAGAGCACAGCGAAGCCGATCAAGGCAAACGTCACTGCCGCGAGGATCCTGCTCCACAGGCCAGACCCGCCGCCCGCGCGGCGGCGCGAGGCGGCGACGGGCGCGTAGAGGATCCCGGCCAGCAGCAGAGCGAGAAGCGCGCCCCGGGACTGGGTCATGGCTATCGCGGCCAGGGTTATGAAAGCAGCCACTATCAGGCGGCGATCTCTGCGGTGATGCCCCCAAAAGAACAGCAGTGGCGCCAGCATGGCGAGGACCGTGGCGAGATTGTTCGATCGTCCGAGAATCGGGTGCGAGAGTCGGGTGTAATAGGAGATGTAGTCGCCGGAGCTTTGGGACAGGCCCACCTGCTGCGGTTCGAATCCGGGCACGTGCAGGAGCAGCAGCACGCCGGGGATGATGAGCAGGTATGCGTACCGCTTGACGAAGCTCATTATCCGGTCCGTTGACATGCCCGACAGTTCGCGCACGACGAACAGATAGGCGATCAGCCCCTCCACGTAGACAAGAACCGCGCGTAGCGTTTCCGCGCGGTCTTCCGACCACACGAGGGAGGCAGCGGCGACGAAGAACGGAACGCAGAGAAGCGCGAACAGCGGCAGGTAGCCGAGGTCTATCGGTCGGCTGGCCAGGTCGAGGAACAGCGTCACGGCTGCCACGATCAGAAGCAGGTCGAGGATCGAGATCGAGTGGATAAGCGGAATGCTCGTCGGAATGCGGTAGGGCATGGCCGCCGCGATCAGGACGAGCATCAGGAAGATCCGCGGCGACGTCGCCTTCGTCGAGCCGTGTTCCGCCGCCGACGCGATGCGCAGCGGTCGCCTGAAGGCAGGCCCTGCACCCGGGCCGGCGACGGCTACGTTGCCTTGGCTCGCTGTCATCTCGAGGCTGTCGATCGTTGGAGTGGCGGCTCGCGGCCGACCGCGGCGCTTAAGGAACTCGCGCACCTCGCCCGCGCCGATCCGGCTTGCAGAGCTTAGGGTACGGCATGGAAGGCCGTTTCCCGGGAGCGCTCAGCAGGCTGGGTTCGTGATCGTCATTTCGCTGGAGCCTCCTGTATAGGTGTTTCCAGCGACATAGACTTCGCAAGATTCGTCAACGGCCGCCATGGTTCCGTTTGTCATCGGCACCGTGTTCCCGGTGACCTCGAGATTGTCGACGCCGGCCAGCTCCATCGCGGGGGGGCCCTGCTTGCTGTCGGCGGCGTTGCCCGTGATCGTTACGCCTTTCGGCCGGTAGGTTGGGTAAAGGCTCGCGATCCGCAGCCCCTCGCCGCCGACTTCGTTGTTGGTGAAAGTCTGGGTGTCGATCGGCGCGTTGCCGATCAGCGACCATGCGTACAGGTGGTAGGTGCCGATGCGGTTGGCGTTGAACACGACATCGGAAGCGCCGAAGCCGCTGCCAGAATTCGGCTCCACGTCGAAGACCGTGTAGCCGATTCGAGTCGCCCTGACGCCTTCGACCAGGATGTTGTTCCCCGCCGTGACCGACACCGCGTTGCGGCCGATGCCTTCGCACGAACCGCCGCGCACCGTCCCCGACGACCGCGTGTCGCCAAGGCCGAAGTACACGCAGTCCCCGCCCATGTCGCTCGCCGAGACGCCTTCGATCACCGCGTGCGTGCCACGGAGGTCGATCCCATGGGAGTGTTCGATCGAGGCATTGAAGACTCCGCCGTTGGCATAGGAGCCGATGATCGCCAGGTTGCGGATGACGACGTGCGAGTTCCAGACGCGCCAGATCGCCCGTTGGTCTTCGGGCGGGTCGAACGACCTGAAGGTCGCTCCGTTGCCTTCGATCGTCAGCGCCCGGGCGGTCAGCGCCAGGGTGCCCTCGATCCGGTAGCAGGCGCCTGGCGCAAAGGCGACGGTCGAGCCGTCGGGCGCCGACCCAAGCCAGGCGAGGATCTTGCTGGTGACGTCCGCGCCGCAGGAGCCGTCGACCGACGCGGGCACCGTGTACGCGGACGTCGACCCTGCGACCGTCCAGCTTCTGCTGGCTGGCGTCGGGTCGACGTTTCCCGCAGCGTCGATCGCACGCACCAGGAAGGTGTGGGCGCCTTCCCCGAGGGTGGTGTAGGCCTTGGGGGAGGAGCAGGCAGAGAAGCTCGCTCCGTCGAGCGCGCACTGGAAGCCGGCCACGCCCACGTTGTCATTACCGCTGAACGAGAACGAAGCCGAGGTGGACGTGCTGGAAGAGCCTTCGGCCGGACCGGCGCTGATCCTCGTATCGGGTGCAGCGGTGTCGGTCGATTCCGTGTCGGTCGATTCGGTTTCGGTTGTTTCTTCGCTCGTTGCTTCGGGGGAGGGTTCGGTCTGGGTCGGTGAGACGACGGACCAAGAGCGTTCGGCCGGGGTCAGGTCCCGGGTGCCGTAGCGGTCGACGGCGTAGACGGTGAAGCGGTGCGAACCTATGGACAGACCGCCATAAGTGACACCGGGATTGCAGCGACTGGGCGGCGAGGCATCCAGCGAGCAGTAGAACTTGGCTTTCGCCGGCGAGGAGGACTTGAAGGAGAATTCGGCGCTGGTCGAGGTCGTCTGCGAACCCTCCACGGGCCCGTTGACGATCGTGGTCTCCGGCGCCGTGGTCACCTTCAACTTCCCTCCACCCTTGTTGGACGACACGCGCAGCATCGGCGTGTAGCCCTTCACGGACGCCTGCGCTGACCGCCTTCGCTGCCTGGGCAGCCTCCACATGGCTCGTCTGCGGGCACGGCGTCCGCGTGGCAGCACGGCCACGCGAAGGATGTGCCGACGCGTTCGCGCGGCTCGCCGGACAATCGACGGTCGGACCCTGGTCCTGCCCAGGCGGGCCGCAACGATCGACCTGTGCTCGAGGCCGACTATCCGGAACTTCTTGACTGCGTTGTGGTGCTCGCCCTTGTGGTGCTTGCTCCCAAGCGCCCGGAAGGTGTGGACCTCCGCCTCGGCTCCTCCGGCAGCTGCGAGGAGCACGACGCCGGCGAGAGCCAGCGCGACGAACGCACCCCCTCTGCCCAGGATGCTCGATGCCGTATGTCCTTGGCGCATGCGACAGCCATCGGCGCAGCCAAACGCCGCTCGATACCGAGGGGCCCACGTGTGGACGCTTGTCTTAGGGAGCCGAGCTGTCGAGCCCTGATTTGCACGGCATCTTGCTCCGGTCTATTACCGCTGAGGACGCGCGAAGGCTTCGCGAGTCTGGCGCGCGACCGCCCGGTTGAAGGCGGCGGGATCGACCCGTTCCCGATTCATGATCCGCCGCTTCGCCTCTTTGATGAACGGGTCCCTGCGACTGAGCAGCTGAGCGTGGGCGATCTCCGCTCTGGCGGAACGGAAACGGCCCGCCCGCGCGTCGAGCAGAGCGAGCTCCATGTGCGGATACCAGGCCTGTTCGAGCTCGAGGGCCCGCTGGAAGGCGCGCCGCGCACGCCGCTTCTCCCCCAGGCTCACCGCGATCGTCCCTTCGGTGGTCCGTGGTTCGCTCGAAAGCGGGTTGAGCGCTGCGGCGCGATCCAGGTCGTGAAAAGCCTGTCGAGGTTCGACCTGCCACCTCGAAGAAGCCGTTTCCAGGTAGCGCAGCGACAGGTAGGGTGGCACCAGGGCAACGAGCGCCGCGAGCGCCAGCGCCAGCGCGCAGACGATGCCGACCGCCCGCCAACGGCCCGCGCGAGCATCGCGCCCCTCCTCAGCCGCGGGGTCGCGCGCCACGGCCATCCCGATGAACAGCAACCCCAGCGCCGGACCCGCCAGCGCCGGAATCTCTTCGAGCCAATCGAAGGAGGCGTGCACGAAGAAGTACGCGGCCACGGCAAGGCAGGCGACGGCGGCGGCGCGGCGATTGCGGTCGAGCCGGCGCAGCGGCCTCAGCGTCGAACCGAAGGCAACGAGCAGGAACGCAAGCAGCAGGGCGATGCCCACGACGCCGCCCTCCGCGAGCACCCGCAGCCAGATGTCGTGGGCGTAGCGGGAGTACTTCGGCTCATGGCGCAGCGCCGTGTACCGGCGCCCGAAATTGCCGGCGCCGACCCCCGCGACCGGATGCTCGCTGAACAGATCGAGCGAGACCCTCCAATAGTCTGGCCGCTCGTACAGGGTAGTCTTGGTGAAGCGCGTGCTACCGGAGCCGGGCTTTTCCCCGTTGAGGGCGCGAACCTCCTCGCGGACGAAATGGGTCACCCGGCCGCTGTGGACGAGCACGAGCGTTCCGGCCGCCGCGAGGACCAGCGCCACGGCGCCGATCTCGGCTGCTCTGACCCGCTTTCCCCCCGTCGTTTCGGGGTCGATCACACGCTCGGCCAACCCCAGCGCGATGCCAAGGATGCCCGCCAGCGGCGCGGTCCAGGCAATCCGGATTGCCGCATCGTCGATCGCCGGCGCCACGCTGTGACCGGCCTTCGCGGTCGAGTAGACGTCGAGGATCGGGGGAGCGGCCAACGCCAGGACCCCGGCCACGATTCCCAGGCGGGTCGCAAGCCGAAGGCGATCCGGCGCGATCGCCACGTACAGCAGGACGACCGCGATCCCCCCCAGCGCCGCGGCGCGACTCTGCGTCAAGAGATAGAACTCGATCAAGAAGGTGGCCGTGGCTAGAAACAGGCCCTGCAGCGGCGCGGGAACCCGCCGCTGGTAAGAGAGGGTGAGCGCCGGGAAGAAAGCCATCACGGCGAGGGCGGCGTTCGCGTTCACGTAGCCGATCGGGTCCTGAAAGCGAAACGCATACAGGAAGCCGCTGAACTCGGTCGCGTTGACGGCTCCGAGCAGGCTGGTCGCGCAGACGCCCGCGACCCCGATCGACCACGCCGCGAGGAAGACGCTCGCGGACTTGCCCGACCACGGCATGAGCGCCAGGATCCACGCGATCAGCAGGAAGACCAGCAGCTTGTTGGAGGCTTCCAAGGCGCTTCCCGGCGAACCCGCCCAAAGCAGCGACAGGTAGCTCCAGGCCACGAGTCCTCCGAGCAGCAGGAGCGCGACGCGCGCTGCCCTGACCCGAGGAAGGGCGCGCCCACCGGCGAGGACCATGACCGCGAGCAGCGCCAGGAGGGCGATCCCCGCCGGGTACCAGTACCGCCCAAAGTACCCGCCACTCTGGTAGGTCGCGACCAACCAGGACGCCAAGACAAGCACCGCGGGAAGGAACAGCCCGGCTCGCGACCGCGTGAGCGTCGCGTCGACGCGGCCAACGGCCGCACGCAGCCGGGCCACCCCCCTCCCCCCGTTCCCGGCTTCGATCACGATGCGGCTAACTCTGGCACGAATCTAGCGACGACGGGAACCATCGCCAGCCCGGCGAACCGCCGCGCAGCACCCTCAGCCGGCGATAACGTGCCGGAACAATGAGGGTTCCACTTTTCGACCTGCGCCTGGACGAGCGAGACCGCGATGCGGTCGATCGGGTGCTCCGCTCCGGTTGGCTGACGATGGGACCGCGCACGGAGGAATTCGAGCAGCGCTTTGCCGAGCACCTGGGGGTGAAGCACGCGGTCGCCGTGTCGAGCGGCACCGCTGCGCTGCACCTGGCGCTCTTGGGAGCCGGCGTCGAGCCGGGCGACGAGGTCATCGTTCCGGCGATCACCTTCGTCGCCACCGCCAACGCGGCTCGCTACTGCGGCGCATCGCCAATCCTGGCCGACATCTACGGGACGCACGACTTTGGGATCGATGTCTCGGACGTCGAGCGGCGGATCACCTCGCGGACCAAGGCGGTGTGCGCGGTCCATTACGGCGGATACGCGGCTGCGGTCGGGGAGCTGGCCGCCCTCTGCGCCCAACACGGGATCGCGCTGATCGAGGATGCGGCGCACAGCCCCAGCGCGACGGCGCCGGGGTCCGACAGGAAGCTCGGGACCTTGGGACTGGCGGGAGCATTCAGCTTCTTCTCCAACAAGGTGCTCTCCTGTGGAGAGGGGGGGCTGTTGGCGACCGACGACGATGCCGTCGCCGCGCTGGCGCGTAGCCGCCGATCGCACGCGATGACCTCCGTCACCTGGGATCGGCACCGTGGCCACGCACAGACCTATGACGTCGTCGAGCTCGGGTTCAACTACCGAATCGACGAGATCCGATCGGCGCTGCTGACCCAGCGGATGAGGGGCCTCGACGCCGACATCCAGAAGCGGCGGGCGCTCGTGACCACCTATCGCGAGGAGCTGAGCCGAATGCCGGGCGTCGCCTTTCCGTATTCGGACTCGGACGTGTCCCGCAGCTCCTGCTACATCATGCCGGTCACGGTCGACGATCCAGGCAGGAGGGACGCGCTTCGCAGCATCATGTTGACGCGACACGAGGTGCAGACAAGCGTCCTTTACCCCTCGATAGCGGACTTCACGGCCTACCGCGAGGCCAGGTCCGATTCACTCCCCCGCGCCGACCTGGTGGCGAGCAGCCAGGTGACCCTACCCCTGTTTCCGCACATGGACACTGCTCAGCAGACGGCCGTGCTCGACGCTCTCGGCAATGCTCTCGAATCGGCAGCGGACCGTTAGCCGGCGGGCGATCGCTGGCGAAACGCGGCCCCTTTGCCCAGCAGCCGCGGCTCGATCCGGTCGAATTCCAGAATGGCGCGCTCATAGTCGTCATGGCGGCCGATGTCCAACCAGAAGCCGCCGAACGGATAGGAGCCGACGCGCTCGCCTTTCGTTATCAGGGCCTGGATCAGCTCGGGCATGTCGAAATGTTCGTGCGGCGGAATGCAATCGACGACGCGCGGCTCGAGCACGTAGACCCCCGTGCTGACGACGTACGGCACCTGCGGCTTCTCGTCGTAACCGACCACCTCCGGGGCCCCCGAATCCGATTCCGCGAGATGCAGGACCCCGTAATCGGTCTTCACCACTCGCCGGTGGGAGGCGATCGTCATGGCATTGCCAGAAGACCTGTGTGCATCGAACAGGGCCCTGTAGTCGAGGTCCGTAAGCACGTCGCCGTTCATCACCAGGAAGCTATCGTCCATTCTCTCGATGGTCGCGAGCGGTCCCGCCGTGCCGCGCGGCTCGCTCTCCTCGTGATACTCGATCGAGACCCCGAGACCGGATCCGTCGTCAAACACCGCACGGATCAGATGGTCGAGGTAGCCCACCGCGAGGGTGAGCTGTAAGAATCCGGAATCCCGCAGCTGGCGCACGACGATCTCCAGGATCGCCCGATCGCCGATCGGCAACAGCGGCTTGGGGAGGACGGTGGTGTAGGGCCCCAGCCGCTCGCCTTTGCCGCCGGCGAGAATGATCGCGCGCCTGCCCCGCTCGCGATCGGCCGCCGGCGAAGCTGAGGGATGGACCCGGACCGGGCTCACGCCGTCAACGCCTCCGCAGTCTCATCTCGCCGGTCTGGCGGTGCACGGCCACTGCGCGCCGGAGCAGAACCGCGGCGACGGTCCAGAAGAGGATCCGCAGGTTGAGCCATACGGACTGCTCCGTCGTGTACATCTGGTCCAGCGCAAGCTTCTGCGGCAGGAGGCGGTCAACGTAGTGCGCCATCGGATCATTCGGATCGAGAATGAAGCTCTCTTCGGCGAACGCGAGCTGCGAGAACCCCGTCATTCCCGGCCGCACCTGGAGGATCACATCGTAATCCCTTTCGAACATCTCGACGAAATGGGGATCCTCGGGACGAGGCCCGACCAAGCTCATTTCCCCGATCAGAACCTGCCAGAGCTGAGGTATCTCGTCGAGCTTGAAGCGGGCGAGCAGGGAACCAACCCGGGTGAGACGATGGTCTTCGCCCGAGGTGAGGCTGGAGCCGGAGGCGCCGTCGGTCATCTTGCGGAACTTCAGCAGCCGCAGCTTGCGCCCCTTGTAGCCGACACGTTTGGCCCGGTAGAGAATGGGACCGGGCGAATCCAGCTTGATCAACACCACCGCGATCGCGATCAGCGGAAGAAGCAGGAGCAGCAGGATGCCGCTCGAGAGAATGTCCAGAACGCGCCTGGCGACCGCGTCCAGGGATACCGAGACCCCACGGCGGGCAGGCAGCGGTGGAGACCGGAGCTCCAGGGCGGCCGAATCCGCCGATGCCGCCCGACCCGTTGACCCGGCCCGACCTGCCACCGCCGGGCCCGCTGGGGCAGCCGGACTCGCGGACGCAGTAGCGTCGGTTCTATATGTCGGTTCTTGAGGCAAGTCTCGCGAGAGTGTGAGTGAAGGGATCTCGTTGTACGGTCGAGATTACATGACCATAGTTGAGAAACCGATACTTCATTAAAGATAGCTACTCCAGATCTTAGCGATGGGTTTTTCCGCCCCGCGTCGCAACCGCCTGACCGGCGCCGACGCTCGTCGCTCGAGATGGGGCCAGTGGGTGCATCACTAGCTTCTTCGGCAACCGAGGCTCCCGACTTGACGGTTGCGGCCATCCGCCCGATTCCCGATCGCAACGCCGCATGCCGCGGTTCGTTCTCCGCAGCAGGCTGGCTTTTAATCATCGACTTTTTAGGCTAAGATGCTCAAGAGGCAACGTGGCTGGCGTGTCGTCGCCCAGCCGTTGACGCCGCCAAATCATTTGTGAATCGGAATTCGACGACCTAAGGAGCTTTGGTATGAAGATTGCAGCGTCGGTTGCGGTTCTCAGCACCTGCTTGATGCTTGCGCTCGGAGGCACCGCTCTCGCTCAGTCCAATCCAACCCAGGACGCATACGGCGGCAGCGCCGGACAGCAGGTTGAACAGGTGGGCGGCAACCCGAGCAGCACAAACCCTGCGCCGACCTCGGCCGCGTCGGGCAGCGCGACCGTGGGCGTGCTCCCGTTTACGGGCATGCAGTTGCTTCTGATCGCAATTGCCGGCTCCGCGCTGATCGGCACCGGGCTGGTTCTGCGGCGCTCCGCTCGCCGCTCTTCCGAGTAATCCCCAATCCGCATTAGGCGGTGTTCGTGAGCGCCGCCGCGAACGGGTCACCGAAACGCTTCGAGTCGAGGCTGGCGACGATCTCGCCCACCCCGCCGGGCACTCGCATCCTCGGCTGGAAGTCCAACCGCTCGCGAATCTTCTCGAAGCTCACTTTGTAATCGCGAGGGTCCTCGTCCCGAGGAACGAAGCGAACCTCTCCATCCGGGACGCGTGCGGCGATGATCTCGACGAGATCCAGCTTGCGGTAGTTCTCGGCGGTGCTGCCGACGTTGAAGACCTCGCCGGCCACGGCGCCCAGCGGCGCCTCCAGCACACAGCCGATCGCTCGCGCCGCGTCGCCGACGTGAACGTAGGGGCGCCAGAAGAGCTCTCCGAACACCTCCAGCTCCCGACCGGCCCAGAGTTCGCGCGTGAACTCGTTGACCGTGAGGTCGAAGCGCATCCGCGGCGCCACTCCATAAAGGGTCGCGAATCGCAGGCAGGTCCCTCCACCATCGGTGTCGAGCAGCTGCTTCTCGATCTCCACCTTCTGCTCGGCGTAGAGGGAGACCGGGGCGAGCACGCCCTCCTCGTCGATCGGGTCGGTCGGATCGCTCATCCGGCCGTAGTTGGAGCAGGTCGAGGCGAAGATCGACCGCTGCACTCCAAGTCGTCGTGCCGCAGCGAACAGCTCTCGACTGGCGTCGACGTTGACGGCAGTCGCCAGCTCGGGGTCGCGGGAACAGGCGGGGTCGCCGACGATCGCCGCGAGGTGCACGAGGGAGTCGGACTCTTCCAGGAGGCGATCTTGCATCGTCTCGTCGCGAACGTCCCCCTCGATCAACTCGATGCCGTCGCCGATCAGCGCTTCGGCGACCTGGCGCTGGCCGTACATGAGGGAGTCGAGGACTCGAACGTGGTGCCCCGCACGCCGAAGTTCGGACGCCACGACGGCGCCCAGGTACCCCGCCCCGCCGCTGACGGCGACGCGCACCTTCAGCCCTGCGGGCGGCGCGGCACCAGGACGAGACGCTTGAACTCGGCGACCAGGACGCCGTCCTGGTTGAGGACGCGGGTGTGGACCCTGACCGTGCCGCGGTCGGGTTTCGATTTCGACTCGCGCTTCTCGAGCACCTCCGTCTCGCAGAACAGCGTGTCGCCATGGAAGACCGGCGCCGGATGGCTCAGTTCCTCGGTCGCCAGGTTGGCGATCGCCTTGCCGGAGATGTCAGAGACCGACATGCCCAGCGCCAGCGAGTAGACGAGCGGACCGACGACGACGTTGCGGCCCTGCTGCGACTGCTTCGCGTAGACGTCGTTGACGTGCAGCGGGTGGTGGTTCATCGTGATCAGGCAGAACAGGTGGTCGTCGGCCTCGGTCACGGTCTTCGCCGGCCAGTGCTTGTAGACGGCGCCCACCTCGAACTCCTCGAGGTAGCGGCCGTAGGCGTGGGCGCCGGACGCCTCGCGCTCGGCCTGGTCGGTGGTCAGCTCGTAGGTCTGCTCGCTCATCGGTTGCGGAATCTCCTTGGTCTCGGGACTGCGCCGGATGCTATCCGCGCGGCGGCCGAGGCGGCCCGCGAGGCGCTCAGCGCGCCTTCTTCAGACGTGCCCGCTGCTCCTGCTTTTCAACCACCTGGGCCACCAGCTTCTTCACGTTGGAGTCGCCCGTCGCCTTGATGTGGCCGGTCTCGACCGCCCTGCGGTAGGCCTTCAGCGTGCCTTTCTCGGCAAGCTCGTTGAACTGCGGCCGGTCGATCTCGACCAGGACACGCTCGTCCTGGGCGAGGTCCTTGCTGATCTTCGGCCCGGGAAGCTCGACCCGGTAGAGCTGGATGTCGCCGCGCCCCCGCAGCTCCAGCCCGAAGACCAGCTTCAGTTTCTGCAGCGCGGGGACCTCCGCCTGGAAGCGCTCGACGGCGGTCTTGATCAGCTCCGCAGTCGAGGCCATCGGCCTAGATCTTGTGCCGCTGGAGGAGCTTTTTGCCGATCACCATGCGCTGGATCTCCGAGGTTCCCTCGCCGATCAGCAGCAGGGGCGCGTCGCGGTAGAGGCGCTCGATCTCGTACTCCTTCGAGTAGCCGTAGCCGCCGTGGATGCGGAAGCACTCCTCGACGCACTCCTTGCCGGTCTCCGAGGCGAGCAGCTTCGCCATCCCTGCCTCCAGGTCGGAGCGCTCGCCGGCGTCCTTCAGCCGCGCCGCTTTGCGGGTCACGAGGCGCGCCGCCTCGACCTTGGTCGCCATGTCGGCGAGCTTGAACTGGATCGCCTGGTGCTGGGCGATCGGCTTGCCGAAGGTCTTGCGCTCCTGGCTGTAGCGGAGCGCCAGCTCCAGGGCCCGCTGAGCGATGCCGACGCCGCGCGCCGCGACGTTGACCCGCCCGACCTCGAGCGCGTCCATCATCTGCACGAAGCCCTGCCCGACCCCGGCCTCCTCGCCGCCCAGCACCCGCTCCGGCGGGCAGCGGTAGCCATCGTAGATCAGCTCGGTCGACTCGACCCCCTTGTAGCCCATCTTCTTGATCTTCGGCGGGATCGTCAGGCCCGCGTAGTCGCCCTCATTGACTTCCTTCCAGGGCTCCTTCTCGGTGATGAAGCAGGTCATCCCCTTGTAGGGCGGCTCGGCCTTCGGGTCGCTCTTCATCAGCACGAAGACGACGCCCGAGCCGAGCCCGTTGGTCACCCACATCTTCTGCCCGTTCAGCTCCCAGCTGCCGTCCTCGCCCTTCTTCGCGGTCGCCTTGATGCCCTGGACGTCGGAGCCGACCTCGGGCTCAGACAGCGAGAAGGCGGCGCGGATCTCGCCGCTCGCCATCTTCGGCAGGAAGTGGTCCTTCTGCTCCTCGGTGCCGAACTTCATCAGCAGGTAGGAGCCGATGAAGTGCGTGTTGACGACGCCGGAGATCGAGATCCAGCCGCGCGAGAGCTCTTCGACGATCATCGCGTAGGTGGTCAGGTCGAGCCCCATGCCGCCGTACTCCTCGGGGATCGTCACCCCGAACAGGCCCAGCTCCTTCATCTGCTCGACGATCGGCTCCGGGAAGGAGTCCTCGTGGTCGTAGTACTCGGCGTTGGGGAGGATCTGCTCGTCGACGAACTGGCGCACCATCTCGGTGATGTCGCGCTGGATGTCGGTCTGCTCGCTGTAAGCGGCGGTCTCTACGGCCATGGCTCCTGGTCGGGTCGGGTGCGGGGCCTCGAACAATATCGGCGTCGCATTCCAACGCGCCGAACACGGAGTCTGTAGGGTCACTCATACATGCGTCCAGTAGGCGCGGGGCAGTCGGTGGCGGGGGGATCCTGCTGACGAGAAGAGTCGCATGAAACGCGGTCTTCTGCTTTGCCTTGCAGCGGCATCGCTCCTGGTCGGGGTCGCATCGGCGCAGGCACACGGCCTGATCGCCCCCGTCGATGCCTGCCCTGGGCAGTCCGCGCACGGCGCTTCGCCCGCGGAGCAGGAGGCGGCGATGCTGTGCATGACGAACTTCGCCAGGCACGCCGTCGGGCTGGCGCCACTCGCTGACTCGGTCGAGCTGGATCGCTCCGCCTCCGGCAAGTCCGGCGACATCCTTCGCTGCGACAGCTTCAGCCACTTCGCATGCCACCGCGACCTCGTCTACTGGATGATGCGAACTGGCTACCTCCCGTCCCGGTGCTGGAGGGCCGGCGAGAACCTCGCCTGGGGGACCGGGCGGTCCGGCGCCGTGCGCTCCATCTTCGGCGCATGGATGCACTCGTCCGAGCACCGCCGCAACATCCTCGGCCACTACGCCCAGATTGGCATCGGCCTGCGGGTTGGCAGGTTGGGAAAGTGGAGCGACGCCCACGTCTGGACCCAGCACTTCGGCTCGCATTGCGCCGCAAGGCGCTCGCGTCGCTGAGCGAACCGGTCGCAAGCTCGGCGGTTCGCGGTCCGGCAACCTGGAGATGGGACAATGCCATCCGTGCGCCGCGCGCTCCGCATCCTCTCGATCGCCCTGATCACCGCCGGCTTGGTGCTGGTCGCCGACATCGCCGTCACCCTCCTCTACAAGGAGCCCCTCTCTTCGGTCTACGCGGCGATCCAGCAGGACCAGGCGGCCAGCGAACTGAGCGAAACCGAGGCGCAGTACCCCGACCGGGCCGCCCGCCGCGCGATCGCCCGGGTTCGCAGTCGGACGCGGCGGATCGCGACCCTGGCCCGGCGCTTCGGCGCCCGGGCCAGGGAGGGCGAGGCGATCGGTCGCATCCGCGCCCCGGCGATGGACGGGCTGAACACCGTGGTCGTGCAGGGCACCGATACCTCCAGTCTCCAGAAGGGGCCCGGGCACTACCCCTCGACGCCGCTCCCCGGACAGGGAGGCACGGCCGGGATCGCCGGCCACCGGACCACCTACGGGGCCCCGTTCCGCCACATCGACTCGATGCATCGAGGCGACCGCATCGTGCTCAAAATGCCCTACGCGACGATCGTCTACCGGGTGCAGAAGACAGCGATCGTCGACCCCACCGACGTCTGGGTGGTTGACGGCGTCGGCTACGAGCGACTCGTGCTCAGCTCGTGCAATCCCCTCTACAGCGCAACGCAGCGCTTCATCGTCTTTGCGAGGGCGGTGCGGGAGAGACTCCCGGCGCGGACCCGCCACTCGTAGTTCCGCTGCCCTGCGGCGCAGGCGAGCCCGTGGAGATTTCCGATGCGTCGCGACCGCCGCCGATGACGACGACCAGCAGGTAGGCGACGACGAGGCCGAGGACCAGGCCGAGCAGGACGCCGGCCACCAGGTCGAGCTTCCTCCCTCGCCCGGTCACGCCGAGAGCGGTAGGCGCTGGAGCCGCTGGAGGCGCTCGGCAATTCGGTCGGCGCGGGCCGTAAACTGGTCGAGACCGTCCTCGCCGCGCCGGGGCCGCGTTGCCCGCCGGGCCCGGTCGGGAACGGCGCCGGCAGGTCGTCCGGATCCCTGGCGGGCGGCAACGGCGGCGCTGGCCCGCTCGGCCAGCCCAGCGGCCCGGCGCGCCTGCTCCGCCGCGTCGAGCGCCGCGGCGCCGACGGTCATCACCGCAGCCTCGGAGGCGCGCGCCGTGGCGAGCGCCTCGTCGATCCGCTCGACCAGCTCGCCGAGCAGCGGCGGGCGGGCGCGCTCGGGCAGCCGCCACTGGTCGGTGTTGTCACGGATCGGGGCGCCCATCCCCTCAATGTACGGCGGGCGGGCGTGAATCCCTGCGCTGCGCCGGCTCCGGCTCCGCGGTCGACATTTGAGTCGGATGGCGAACCAAACCTCGACCGCGCCGCTCGACTAGATTGCGGATCGACCCATCCCTGACCCGAGGAGCAACTTGAGACACCCCAGAGACTTCTTCCAGCCGCTGGCAATCGGCGCCCCCGAGCCGCTGCGCGAGATTCCCGTCAAGCCGTCGCGGATGATCCACTTCCTCGACTTCTCGAACGAGAAGATGGTCGCCAAGGCGGCCGACATCGCCCAGCAGACCGACATCCTGCTCGGCAATCTCGAGGACGCGATACCGGTCGACCGCAAGGAGGCCGCCCGCGCCGGCCTGATCGAGGCGGCCACGAAGTCCGACTTCGGTCAGACCTCGCTGTGGACGCGGGTCAACTCGCTGGAGAGCCCCTGGGTGCTCGACGACCTGACGACGCTGGTCGGCGAGATCGGCGACCAGCTCGAGGTCGTGATGGTGCCCAAGGTGGAGGGCGCCTGGGACATCCACTACGTCGACCGCCTGCTCGCCCAGCTCGAGGCGAAGGCGGGGCTGGAGCGCCCGATCCTCGTCCACGCGATCCTCGAGACCGCGCAGGGCGTCGTCAACGTCGAGGAGATCGCCGCGGCCAGCCCGCGCATGCAGGGGATGAGCTTCGGCCCGGCTGACCTCGCCGCCTCGCGGCGGATGAAGACGACGCGGGTCGGCGGCGGCCACCCCGGCTACCGCTCGATGGAGGACCCGGCCGACCCCGAGAACCCCGAGGCCGACCGGGTCACCGCCCAGCAGGACCCCTGGCACTACTCGATCGCCCGCATGGTGGACGCCTGCGCCTCGGCCGGGATCCTGCCCTTCTACGGCCCGTTCGGGGACATCAAGGACACGGCCGGCTGCGAAACCCAGTTCCGCGCCGCCTTCCTGCTCGGCTGCGTCGGCGCCTGGTCGCTGCACCCGGCGCAGATCAAGATCGCCAAGAAGGTGTTCAGCCCGCCGCCGGACGAGGTCAAGTTCGCGAAGAAGGTGCTGGAGGCGATCCCCGACGGCCGCGGCGTCCATATGATCGACGGCAAGATGCAGGACGACGCCACCTGGAAGCAGTGCAAGGTGATGGTCGAGCTCGCCGAGCTGCTCGCGGCAAAGGATCCGGAGCTGGCGCAGGCCTACGAGCTGTAGGGCGCCCGGCGCCGGGCCTCAGCCCAGGCGCCTCTCCAGGTCGGCGAGCTGCTGGTGCAGCTGGTCCGGCAGGTGCTCGCCGAAGCGGGCGAAGTGCTGGTGCATCGCCGGCAGCTCGACCTTCCAGTCCGCCGGGTCGACCGCGAGCAGCTCCCCCAGCTCATCGTCTGAGATCTCGAGACCCTCGGTGTCGAGGTCGCCGGCCGCCGGGACCAGCCCGATCGGGGTCTCCTCCGCCTCGGCGGTCCCCGCGCAGCGGCGGAAGACCCACTCGAGCACGCGGCTGTTCTCGCCGAAGCCGGGCCAGAGGAAGTTGCCCTCGTCGTCCTTGCGGAACCAGTTGACGTAGTAGATCCGCGGCAGCTTCGCCCCCTGCCGCTCGCCGATCCTCAGCCAGTGGGCGAAGTAGTCGCCCATGTGGTAGCCGCAGAAGGGCAGCATCGCGAACGGGTCGTGGCGCAGCTTGCCGACCTCGCCCGCCGCGGCGGCGGTCGTCTCCGAGGACATGATCGAGCCGAGGAAGACACCGTGCTCCCAGTCGAACGCCTCGCGGACCAGCGGCACCACCTTGGAGCGGCGGCCGCCGAACAGGAAGGCGTCGATCGGCACCCCGGCCGGGTCCTCCCACTCGGGCGCGATCGACGGGCAGTCGGCGGCCGGCGTGGTGAAGCGGGCGTTGGGGTGCGCCGCCGGCCTGTCGGAGTCCGGAGTCCAGTCCTGGCCGTGCCAGTCGGTCAGGTGCGCGGGCGGCTCGCCCATCCCCTCCCACCAGACGTCGCCGTCGTCGGTCTTCGCGCAGTTGGTGAAGATCGAGTCGGCGGCGACGGTCCTCATCGCGTTCGGGTTGGTCTTCTCGCTGGTCCCGGGGGCGACGCCGAAGAAGCCCGCCTCGGGGTTGATCGCGTACAGGCGGCCGTCCTCGCCGAACTTCATCCAGGCAATGTCGTCGCCGATCGTCTCCACCTTCCAGCCGGGCAGGGTCGGGATCAGCATCGCCAGGTTGGTCTTGCCGCAGGCCGAGGGGAAGGCGCCGGCGACGTACTTGACCTCGCCCTCGGGAGAGGTCAGCTTGAGGATCAGCATGTGCTCGGCCAGCCAGCCCTCGTCGCGCGCCATCGCCGAGGCGATCCGCAGCGCGAAGCACTTCTTGCCGAGCAGCGCGTTGCCGCCGTAGCCGGAGCCGTAGGACCAGATCTCGCGGCTCTCCGGGAAGTGGACGATCCACTTGTTCTCGGCGTCGCAGGGCCAGGGCACGTCGTCGGCGCCCTCGGCCAGCGGCGCGCCGACCGAGTGCAGGCAGGGCACGAACTCCCCGTCGGGACCGAGCACGTCGAGGGCGCCCTTGCCCATCCGGGTCATGATCCGCATGCTGGCGGCGACGTAGGCCGAGTCGGTCAGCTGCACGCCGATGTGGGCGATCGGCGAGCCGAGCGGACCCATCGAGAAGGGCACCACGTACATCGTGCGGCCCACCATCGAGCCCTTGAACAGGCCGCGCAGCGCCTCGCGCATCTCGCCGGGCTCGCGCCAGTTGTTGGTCGGTCCGGCGTCCTCCTCGCGCTCGGAGCAGATGAAGGTGCGGTCCTCGACCCGGGCGACGTCGCCCGGGTCGGAGAGGGCGAGGAACGAGTTGGGGCGCTTCGCCGCTGAGAGGCGCTCGAAGGTGCCCGCCTCGATCAGCATCGCGGCGAGGTCCTCGTACTCCCCCGCCGAGCCGTCGCACCAGTGGATGGCGTCGGGCTGGGTCAGCTCTGCGACCTCCCCGACCCAGTCGAGGAGCTTTGCGTTGGTGGTCGGCGCATCGGCCGTGCTGGTTTGGCTCATTCCTAGCACTTTACTTGCCGATGCAGGGTGACGAGCGAGCCCCCCTAGCGGTGCCGAACGGCGAAGTCCAGCGTGTAGGTGGCCGCGTTTGCGGAGCGCTCGAAGGGATCTCCGCGGGCCACCCCGGCACCGAAATCGCGCAGGCGGCGATCAAGGATGTTGCGACGGTGATCGGGGCTGTGCAACCAGCGCCGTACGGTCGCAAGCGGGGAGCCGAGCTCACGACCCCGGCCGGCGCCGATGTTCTCGGCCAGCCGGTAGGTGGAAAAGCGCTTCAGGTAGCCGCTGCGGGCGATTCGCGAGGCCAGTGTGCTGCCGCGCGGGCCTTGGTGCGAAAAACTCCGGCTTCGCACCATCGCCTTCGAGAGGCTGGTCGCCGATCGCCGCAGCGCCCGGTTGAAGCGGAGCGGCCGGAGGCCGTGCCGTTCGCGCGCCCGGTCGACCAAGCAGAGCACCGAGGTGCGGAGCTGGTGCAGGGTCGCCGCACGCGGCGCCTGCCTGACCGCGCCGCAGCGGGATCCCGCGGCACCGCCTCCCTGGCTCGCGGCCGGCCAGAGGGCGAGGGCAATCAGGAGTGCCAGAGGCGCAACGAGGCGTCGTGCAGAGGATGGGGCCATGGCGTCACTTTTCCGGCTCTAGGTTGGTGACTTCGACGTCGGCGTTGGAGTTGAGGATCTTCAGCGTCGCCGTCTCCTGCTTCCCGCCGGCCAGGTCGATCGTGCATTCGAAAGTCTTGCCCGCCTTCACCTCGACCCCGGAGGGGCATTCGACCGAGGAGACCTTCTGGCCTGTCGAGCGCTGCAGATTCTGTTCGAGCGCCGCCTCGGTCTTGGCGTCGTCGATCACGGTTTCCCCGCAGCCGGCGGCCAGCAGCGCCGCGGCAGCAAGCAGCGCGGCGAGCGCGCCGCAGCGGCCGATCAAGCTCATCTGTCCCCCCTCGCAAGAAATCTAGGCAGCAATGTATCCCAGTGCGGGGCTGCCTACAGACATCACCGAGACCTACCCCACCTCCGGCGGGCAGACCGAGTCCGGCAGGAGCGATCGGGGCGGCGCCGCTATCGACCGCGGTGGGCAGCGCGCCGGCGCCCCCGAAGGCGGCCTGACGACCGCGAAGCGGGGCGTCGGCGCCGGCGAGCCGAGCGGCTCCTCGGGGTTCGGCGAGGTAATCGCCCAGGCAACCGGATCCTCCGCCTCGGCGGGATGGGCCTGCTGCTGCCGATCATCATCGTCGCCACGCTCTCCGGTTCGCTGATCTACCTCGTCGGGCGGCGGCGCAGGCCGACGGCCTGACCCGCCCGCGGCGCCCAGCGCTCAGTGGCCGGGCCCGTACTCGCAGGTGTGCGAGTAGCCGACGCCCGTCCCGCCGTTGCAGTAGTCGCGGCCCGGCCCGCCGTAGAGCTGGTCCGCGCCGGGGCCGCCGTAGAGGCGATCGTTCCCGGGGCCGCCGTGGCAGCCGTCTTCGCCAGCGCCCATGTAGCAGACGTCGTTCCCCGCTCCACCCCAGCAGCCGTCGCTGCCCCGCCCGGCTTTGCAGTAGTCGTTGCCGGTGCCGCCGACGCAGTCGCTGTTTCGCTGTCCGGTGATGCAGATGTCGTTGCCGCCGAAGCCGTAGCAGCGGTTGCGTTTCGTCCCCTCCGGATAGCAGGTGTCGACCTCGCCGTTGCCGAGCAGCTTGTCGGACCCGTCGCCCAGGTGGACGGTGAGCGGGATCGGCAGCGGATCGAGCACCTGCACCTTGTCGTCATCGGGGCCCATGTCGACTTCGATCGAGCCGGCGCCGGCGAGGGGGCACTCGATCGTGTGCCCCCTCGCCGGCCGGCAACCGATCTGCCCACTGTGGCTCAGGTAGCCGCTGACGACTATCTGTTCGCCGCTCACCGTCAGCCTCAGGTGGGAGCTCGTGGACGGGCCGTGGACCACGATCCTGCGCTCCGGCACGGCGGCTTCGGGGATCGCCAGCAGCGCCAGCAGCCCAGCCGCGAGCACCGGGAGCGCTACCTGCGAAACGGGGCGCGCAAGCGCCCCGACCACGCTGACTCTGTCGCCAAGATTCCTCAGAAGACCCTCTGCTCCGGCCCAAGGGTAGCCAAGCGAGCCGGTCGGATAGGGTTGCGCGCCGCGCATGCGCTTCTACGAGTACGAGGCACGCAGGGTCGTCGAGCTGGCGGGCATTCCCGTCACCGAGTACGGCTTCTGCAAGACGGCCGAGGAGGCCCGGCAGGCTGCCGAGCGGATCGGCGGGCCGGTGGTGGTCAAGTCGCAGGTCCTGACCGGTGGCCGGATGAAGGCGGGCGGGGTCAAGTTCGCCGACACGCCCGAGGAGGCGGCCGAGCACGCCGAGGCGATCCTGGCGCTGGAGATCAACGGCCACATGCCGCGCGGCGTGTTGGTCGACCCAAAAGCCGAGGTCAAGCAGGAGTACTACGCCGGGGTCGTCTGGGACGGCACCGCGAAGCGACCGCTGATGCTGTTCAGCGACATGGGTGGGATCGACATCGAGGAGGTGGCCGAGAAGCACCCCGACCACGTCGGCCGCGGCCACCTCTCCAACCTGCTGCCGATCGCCGATTTCGAGGCCAAGCAGGCGATCGCCGCGACCGGGGTGACCGGCCGCGCCCTCACCCGGGCGACGCCGATCCTCGCCCGCCTCGCCCGCCTCTTCCGCGACAACGACATGACTCTGGCCGAGATCAACCCGCTGGCCGAGCTCGCCGACGGCAGCTTCGTCGCCCTCGACGCGCACATGGAGATGGAGAACGAGGCGGTCGGCCGCCAGAAGGCGCTGCTGCGCAGAGAGCTGGAGATCGCCGAGGAGGACACCCGCGAGCCCTACGAGCCCTCCGCCTTCGAGCGCAACGTCGCCGCGATCGACGCCGCCGACCACCGCGGCGTGATCCAGGGCAAGGACCACGGCTTCGAGGGCGACCTCGGCCTGGTGATCGGCGCCGGCGGCGGCTCGCTGACCCTGACCGACGCGGTCCGCAGCCAGGGCGGCAAGCCGGCCAACTACTCGGAGATCGGCGGCAACCCCTCGGTCGCCAAGGCGCGCGGACTGGCCCGCCAGGTACTCGAGAAGGACGGGGTCGAGAAGATCGCCGTGATGATGTCGATCGTCTCCAACACCCGCGTCGACATCGTCGCCCGCGGGGTGATCAAGGCCTGCCTGGAGCTGGGCAAGGACCCGGCGGAGACGATCGCGATCTTCCGCATCCCCGGCGCCTGGGAGGAGGAGGGCTTCAAGATCCTCGACAGGTACGGCGTCGAGTACTGCGACCGCTCGGTCTCGATGTGGGAGGCGGCCGGCCGCGCCGTGGCGAAGATCCAGGGGGCGGCGGCATGAGCATCCTGCTCTCCAAGGAGACGACCTTCATCGTCCAGGGGATCACCGGGCGCGAGGCGGTCAACCTGACCAGGGAGTGCCTCGACTACGGCTCGAAGGTGGTCGGCGGCGTCACCCCCGGCCGCAAGGGCCGCGAGGTGCACGGGGTGCCGGTCTTCGACACGGTCGCGCAGGCGGTCGAGCACCACGGCGGGCCGATCGACGGCTCGGTCGTCACCGTCCCCCCCGCCTTCACCAAGGATGCGGTGCTCGAGGCGATCGAGAACGGGATCGAGCTGATCGTCGTCGTCACCGAGCGGATCCCGCGCCGCGACGTCGCCCAGATGGTCGAGCTGGCGGGGATGCGCGGGGCGCGGATCATCGGCCCCAACTGCCTCGGCCTGATCGTCCCCGAGATCTGCAAGATGGGCGGGATCGGCGGCCCCGCCAAAGACGCCGCCAAGGCCTACGCGCCCGGCCCGGTCGGCGTGATGAGCCGTTCCGGCGGGATGACCACCGAGATCTCCTCCTCGCTGACCCAGGCCGGGCTCGGCGTCTCCACCGCGGTCTCGATCGGCGGCGACGCGATCATCGGCTCGACCTACGCCGAGCTGATGCCCTACTTCGAGGCCGACGAGCAGACGCAGGCGATCGTCATCTACACCGAGCCCGGCGGCCGCATGGAGGCGCAGCTCTCCGAGTGGGTGAAGGAGAACGACTCGCGGCTGCCGATCGTCGCCTTCATGGCCGGCAAGTTCATGGACGACGAGGAGATGAAGGGGATGAGCTTCGGCCACGCCGGCACGATCGTCGAGGGCAAGGAGGACACCGCGGCCGAGAAGATCGCCCGCCTCGAAGCGGCCGGCATCCGGGTGGTCGAGCGGATCGACGAGATCCCGGGCGCGGTCAGGGAGAAGCTGGAGGTCGCGGCCTGATGGCCGAGACCCTGAACAAGGTCTTCATCGACGTCGAGGTCGACGCCTCGGTCGCCGCCGACACCGAGCTGGCCCGCAAGCTCGAGGAAATCTGCCCGGTCGACATCTTCGCGGCGAGCGACGCGGGCGTCGAGCTCGTCGAGGAGAACCTCGACGAGTGCGTGCTGTGCAACCTCTGCGTCGACGCCGCCCCGGAGGGCACGGTCCGCGTCGTCAAGCTCTACGAGGCCTAGGCCCCGACCTACCTCGGCCTGACGACCAGCTTCGCCCTGAACGGCTTGATTTCGTAGGCGCGGACCTTCACGGTGAAGCGGACCGGGTAGGTGCCCCTGGCCCACGGCCGCGGCCTCAGCGCGAACTTCACCACCCGAGTCGCTTCCGCTTCGAAGGACGTGACTTCACGGCACTTCGGCATCCTCAGCGCCCTGCGGGAGCGCTTCGGGCCCTTGGACCCTTCGGTGGTGGGCGCGGTCTCCGGGAACTGGTAGCCGTTGAGGAACCACGGATACATCGATCGACTCTCG
>CAVSRD010000013.1:0-10699 GCA_963730315.1 uncultured Solirubrobacterales bacterium
CACCGACCCGGTCTCCGCTCATCGCTGGCGGCGATCCTCTCAGCGCTTGCCCTGATCCTGCTGTCGCCGATGGCCGCCTCCGCGAACGGAGGGGAACACGGCCACCATTTCCAGGGCCAGCGCGATTTGAGCGTGATGACCCAGAACCTCTATCTGGGCTCCAGCCTCACGCCGGCGCTCCAAGCGGAAGACGCCGTGGAATTCTTCACGGCCGTCGCGCAGATCTACGCGACGGTGCAGTTCACCGACTTCCCGGCACGCGCCGGGGCGATCGCCGACGAGATCCAGGCCAAGGAGCCGGACCTGATCGGGCTGCAAGAGGTCACGAAGTGGACGACCATCGGCTTGACCGAAACCTCCGAACCGCCCGACGGCTACGACTTCCTCGAAATCCTGGAAGGCGAGCTCGCCGCCGACGGGCTGCACTACGAAGTGGCGGCCATCTCGCACAACGCGGACATCGGGCCGGCGCCGCTGTGGGCGGAAGGCTGCACCCCCCTACTGGAAGAACCGTTCTCCACATGCTTGGTGACGCTCGAAGATCGCGATGTGATCCTCGTGAACAAAGACACGCCGGGACTGACCTGGAGCAACCCGCAAAGCGCGCAGTACGCCGTTCAGCGGAAAATCGCATCGCCGGTCGGCCCGCTGTCGTTCAACCGCGGCTGGGCCAGCATCGACGCGAAGCTGAAGGGCCTGCCGTTCCGGTTCGTGGACACCCACCTCGAAACCGAGGAAGACGCGGCTGTGCAGGAAGCGCAGGCGGCCGAGTTCCTCGCGGGCCCGGGCAGGGGCGGGACGGTCGTCGCCACCGGCGACTTCAACTCCGCAGCGGACGGCTCCACGACCACCTCGTACGCGCAGCTCACCGCGCCCGGCAAGTTCCGCGACGCGTGGGACGAGGGTCAGCTCGGCCCCGGCAGCTCGTGCTGCCAGGAATCGGCTCTGACCAACCCAGGTTCGATGCTGCAGACCCGGATTGACCTGATCCTCAGCCGCGGCGCCGCCCGCTCGGATGGGGACGAGGCCGAGCTGGTCGGAAACGCGCATTTCCAAGAAGAACCGCCGTTCTGGCCATCCGACCACGCGGGGGTGGTCAGCACCCTGCACCTCGGCCGCTAACCGACCCCAAAACCTGGGACGTGCCGGTGATTGCACCCCTATGTGGGCACCAAATCACCGGCACGTCCGGGCGCTGTCGGTTGGCTCAGCCCTCGCCGGCGGCGCGGGCGACGAATGCGGCGATCGCTTCGGCCTGCTGTTCGTTGACGATCCCCGCCGGCATCCGGCCCGGCGTGGTGCCGCTGTCGACCCCGTTTTCGATCGCGTTGAGCACGCGGCCTTCGGTCGCTTCGATCGTCTGCGCGGCGTTCTGGCCTTCGGGCGGGCCGGTCGGCGCCAGCAGTTCGTCGAGGTTCGGTCCGAAGTTGCCGTCGGTCCCCGCCGCGTAGAGCGTGTGGCAGGTGCCGCAATTGGTCTGGAAGAGGCTCTGCCCGGCCTGCAGCTCGGACGGAACTTCCTCGGGGCCGGTCTCGGCGTCGCCGTCGGAGCGGAACGCCAGCCAGGGGATGAGGACGGCGAGGAAGACGACCAGCAGGCCGAATATGACGAAGGTCTTCTTGCTCATGACAACGCTTCGCGCTTCGCTCGCGGCGCGTAGAACCAAAGATGCTCGCTTGCTCGCTCCGCGCTCATTTGCGCCGGGCACGGTACCAGGGACACATGCGACGCAGCGAGCAGTCGCCGCAGCGCGGTTTCGGGCGGCAGACCTCGCGGCCGTGGCGGATCAGGTTGATGTGCAGCTCGTAGGCGTCTTCGGGATCGACGACGGCGAGCATCTCGTCGTGGGCGTGCTCGAAGGAAGCGCCTTCGGGGAAGAGGCCGAGGCGGCCGCCGACCCGGTGGATGTGGACGTCGACGGGGATCTCGGGGATGCCCCAGGTGAAGATCAGCACGCAGGCCGCCGTTTTGCGCCCCACCCCGGGCAGCGACAGCAGGAACTCCAGCGACTCCTCGCGCGGCGCGCTCGCCGTCCAGTCGAGGTCCGGCGGTTCCCCCAGCCGCTCGAGGACCGCCTGGATCCGCGGCGCCTTCTGCTTCGCCAGCCCGCCGGGCCGGATCGCTTCCTCCAGCTCCGCGAGCCGTGCGTCGCGCACCTCCTCCCAGGTCGGATACCGCTTCCGCAGCCGCGCGAAGGACCGATCCCGATTGCGGTCGTTGGTGTGCTGCGAGAGCATCGTCTTGACCAGCTCGGCGATCGGATGCCCGTGCGGTTCGTTCGCCGGTTGCCCGTACATCTCCCGCAGCCGGTCCCTGATCGCCCTGACCCTTTGCTTCCGCGGCCTAGCCCACGCCATCCGGTCCAGCACCCTAGCTCTACGAAAGGAGGCCCCTCCTTGCCGCGCCGTCAACCGCCGGATTACAATTGCCCGATGTCTCGCGCCCTCGCCGCGATCGGCTCGCGCTTGCCCCAGGGCTGGAGCGACCTCGGACGCCAGATCGCCATCCTGGTCGCGGTCGACGTCGCTTACGAGACGGTGCGCGGCCTCGCCGACGGGGAGCGCGCGGTGGCGCTCGCCCACGGCCAGCAGATCATCGACCTGGAGCGCAGCACGCACACCTTCTTCGAGCCGGCGCTGCAGGCGTTGTTCCTGCCCGCGCAGTGGCTGGTCGACTTCGCCAACCAGGTCTACCTCAACAGCCAGTTCTCGATCACCCTGGGCTTCCTGATCTGGCTCTACCTGTTCCGCAACGAGTCGTATTACTTCGTGCGCAACATGTTCGTCGTCGCGATGGGCCTCGCCCTGGTCGGCTACACGCTCTACCCGACCGCGCCGCCGCGGATGTTCCCCGAACACGGCTTCGTCGACACGATCGTCGACTTCTCAAACGTCAACCACGACTCGGCGCTGGCGAAGATCTTCATCAATCCATATGCGGCGGTGCCGAGCATGCACTGCGCCTTCGCCCTGATGGTCGGCGCCAGCGGCGTGCGCGTCGCCCGTCGCCGGCTCACCAAAGCGTTCTGGGCGCTCTGGCCCCTGCTGGTGATCTGGGTCGTGATCGTCACCGCCAACCACTACTGGTTCGACGCGGTGCTCGGGGCGATGGTGGCGGTCACAGCGGCCCTCGTCGCCCACCGCCTGCTGGCTCGCGCCCGGCCCGAGGCCTGGTCGTGGCGCAGCGATTCCCCGCAGGAGGCTGAGGCATAGATTCGCCCGTCCGGCTGGCCGGGATCGACTAGCCTCAGCGGCAATGGATTCGTCGGCGCCTCCCCGGGCCCGCGGCGGCCGTCGCAACGGGCGCCAGGCCCGCAGCGCGCAGGAGCTTCGCTCCTACGCCCGCGACAGGCTGATCGAGTCGCGGCTCACCCCGAACGCGATCTCGGTCGCCGGCCTGGTCGGCAACCTGATCGCCGCCGCGCTGGTCACCCAGCGGCTCTTCTTCCTCGCCGGCATCGCCTTCATCCTCGGCTCGACGCTGGACACGCTGGACGGGCGCTACTCGCGGATGTCGGGCAAGGGGACGCTGTTCGGCGCCTTCCTCGACTCGACCCTGGACCGGATCGAGGAGGGGATCGTGCTGGCCGCGGTCGCCGGCTACTTCGCCGCCGTCGGCGACGACTTCGCTGCGGCGATGTGCGTGATCGCGGTGCTCGGCTCGCTGATGGTCTCCTACACGCGCGCCCGTGCCGAGGCGCTTGGGGTCGAGTGCAAGGTCGGACTGGCGACGCGCCCCGTCCGGGTAGTCATACTGTCGGTGGGTCTGGTCTTCGCCAAGGGCGCCGGGCTCGGCGACTTCGAGCTTCTGGCGCCGGCGATCTACGTGATCGCGGCGCTGACCACCCTCACCGCGATCCAGCGCGTATGGCACGTCAAGAACGAGCTTTCAAGCGAGGCCGCCGGGCCACCGGAGCTGTAACCAGTCGAGGCCGGGGGTTTGCATTGCCAGTCAGCCAGAGCGAAAGGACTTAGAGCCCGATGAGCGAGACCAACGGAGCAAGCGGCAACGGCGCCGGTCGCGCCGACGAGAAGGTCCGCGTCGCGATAGTCGGCGTCGGCAACTGCGCCAACTCCTTCATCCAGGGCGTCCACTACTACAAGGACGCCGATCCCGCCGAGCAGGTCCCCGGCCTGATGCACGTCGACCTCGGCGGCTACCACGTCCGCGACGTCGAGTTCGTCGCCGCCTTCGACATCGATTCGGAGAAGGTCGGCAAGGATCTCTCCGAGGCGATGTGGTCGGGCCAGAACAACACAGTCAAGTTCGCCGAGGTTCCCGAGCTGGGGATCAAGGTCGAGCGCGGCATGACTCACGACGGGCTCGGCAAGTACCTGAAGGAGAAGATCGCCAAGGCGCCGGGGGAAACCGCCGACATCGTCGGCATCCTCAAGGAGACGAAGGCGGACGTGCTGGTCTGCTACCTGCCGGTCGGCTCCGAGCAGGCGACCAAGTGGTACGTCGAGCAGGCGCTGAAGGCGGGCGTTGGCTTCGTCAACTGCCTGCCGGTCTTCATCGCTCGCGAGGACTACTGGGACAAGCGCTTCCGCGAGGCCGGCCTGCCGATCGTCGGCGACGACATCAAGTCGCAGGTCGGTGCGACGATCGTCCACCGCCAGCTCGCCCGCCTCTTCCACGACCGCGGCGTGCGGATGGAGCGCACCTCGCAGCTCAACGTCGGGGGCAATATGGACTTCTACAACATGCTCGAGCGAGAGCGGCTCGACTCGAAGAAGATCTCGAAGACCAACGCGGTCACCTCGATCATGGGCCACGAGCTGCCCGCCGAGGACGTCCACGTCGGGCCCTCCGACTACGTCGCCTGGCTGACCGACCGCAAGTGGGCGCACATCAGGCTCGAGGGGAAGGCGTTCGGCGACGTGCCGCTCAACCTGGAGCTGAAGCTCGAGGTCTGGGACTCGCCGAACTCGGCCGGCGTGGTGATCGACGCGGTGCGGATCGTCAAGCTGGCGCTCAACAACGGCATCGCCGGCCAGCTCGACGGACCCTCCAGCTACCTGATGAAGTCGCCGCACACACAGCGGCCGGACGACGAGGCGCGCGAGAAGACCGAGGAGTTCATCGCCGCCAACGCGCGCGGCAAGACCCCGGCGGCGGGCGGGGCGAAGGCCTCGGCCTGAGCCGGCCGTGCCGCGCGAGCCCCTTTCGGTAGCACAGGTCACGCCCCACCGTTGGGGTGCGCGGAGCCCGGTCAACCAGTTCGCCCGGCGGGTCTCCGAGGAGCTGGAAAGCCGCGGCCACCGGGTGCTGACACTCGGCGCCGGAGACCCGGTCAAGAAGCTGCTCGCGGAGACGCCGCTCGACGTCGTCCACGTCCATGACCCGTTCGCGCCGAGCGTCTCCTCGGCGGCGCTGCGGCACTCCTCCTCGCTAAACGTCGCCAGCTTCCACGCTCCGCACGAACGGGTCCTCTCGACCCAGGTGGCGCGGCCGCTGGTCGAGATCTTCTTCGGCCGCCTCGACGCCCGCACCGTCGCCAGCCCGGCAACCGGCGAGCTGCTGACGCGCTACTTCCCCGGCTCCTACGAGCTGGTCGCGCCGGGCAGCGGGAGGCGCGACTGGGCCGTCGTCGCGGCCGAGCTGGAGGCGATCTACCGGCGGCTCGTCGCCCGCCGCCACGACCCGGCCGGCAACCCCGAACTGCGGGAGCGGATCGCCGCGCGACCGCTGATCGAGGTCGACCTGCACATGCACACCGACCACTCGCCCGACTGCGCGACGCCGGTCGAGGTGCTGCTGGAGACGGCGCGCGACCGCGGCCTCGGGGCGATCGCGATCACCGACCACAACGAGGTCTCCGGGGCGCTGGAGGCGCGCCGCATCGCCGCGCAGATGGGCAACCTGAAGGTGATCGTCGGCGAGGAGGTGAAGACGGCCGGCCAGGGCGAGGTGATCGGCCTCTTCCTCGAGGAGAAGGTCCCGCCCGGCTTGACGATGGCCGAGACGATCGCAGAGATCCGCCGCCAGGGCGGCCTCGTCTACGTCCCGCACCCGTTCGACCGCTTCCACTCGGTGCCCGACTACGAGCACCTGATGGAGATCGTCGAGGAGATCGACGTGCTCGAGGTCTTCAACCCGCGGGTCGCGCTGACCGCGTTCAACGAGGAGGCCGAGCGCTTCGCACGCAAGTACCGGATCGTCCCCGGGGCGGGCTCGGACAGCCACGTCGCCCAGGGGCTGGGCAGCGTGCGGGTGCGGATCCACGACTTCGACGGGCCCGGGGAGTTCCTCGAGGCGATGCGCGACGCCGACATCACCCGAAAGCACAAGAACCTCGTCTACGTGCAGGCGCTGAAGCTGCTGCAGACGGCGGGGCGGCCGAAGGCGCCGAAGCGCAGCGTCCGCGACGCCAAGCCGGTGCGGGGCGGGAGGCCGCGGGGGAAGCGGCGCCCGGCGAGCAAGAGCTGATGCAGGGCGCCGGCGCGAAAGGAGCCGCGGCCGGCCCGTCAAAGAGATCGGCCAGCGTGCCGGCCACCGACGACGAGATCAGGGAGAAGTACCTCGAGCGGGCGATCCGCGAGCTCAACCAGCTGACCCACGAGTTGCAGGAGTGCCAGCACTGCCCGCGCGGCAAGCTGATGCCGGTGCTCGGCTCGGGGCATCCGCAGGCCGACGTCTTCATGGTCAAGCACGCCCCCGGCGTCGCCGAGATCGAAGAGGGCGTCGCCTTCTACGGGCGCGCCGGCAACGCGCTGATGAAAAGCTTCAAGCGGCTGGGGATCGACCCGCTGGTCGTCTACGGCACGCTCTGCGTCAAGTGCCCGATCGCCGAGCCCGACCTCGCTGCCGAGGAGTGCGTGCGGCGCCTCGTCACCGAGCTGGCGATCGTCCAGCCGAAGATCGTCGTCGTCATGGGCGAGCCGGCGCTGCGCACCCTCAACGGCCTCGAGCTGCCGCTGGCACGGTCGCTCGAGCCGCGCGAGGGCGAGATCCAGGCCTTCACCCCGACGGTCGACGCCCTCTACACCCCCGACATCGACGAGTCGCTGGACGAAGAGAGCGCCAAGCAGCGCTTCTGGCGCGCGTTCCGGATGCTCGGCGAGTGGTACGAGGACCTGCCGCCCTACTAGGGCGCGGCGGCCTCGGCAAGGGCGAGCATCGGCTCGGGCCTTGCCGAGGCCAGTCCCCTGACCACAAGCGTGTCGAGGGCGGTGTAGGCGGCGAGGGACTTCTGGGCGGTGTCGGCGTCGGGTGCGGCGACGCCGACCGTGCCCTCCGGCTCGCCGAGGCGGTCGAAGTGGTTGCGATAGCCGGCGTGCAGGTCGCGGTAGAAGGACTCCTCCTTGGCGAGCCGCTCGGCCGCGTCGGGACCGACCGCGGTGCGCACGTAGCCGAAGACGGGAGGCCGCTCGCGGCCGGCCTCGGCGGCGCCAGCCTCGACCTGCCGGCGGGCGCGGGCGGCGAACTCGGGGGTCATCCAGTTGAAGAAGGCGCCGTCGAACTCGGCCCCGGCCAATGCGCACATCTTGGGACCCATCGCGGCGAGGACGAGGCGGACGCCGGGCAGCCGCTCGCGCAGCTCTGGCAGCGACTCGCGCATCCTGGTCAGCGGCTTCTCCGAGAAACCGGCACCGACCCCGAGCCAGAGCCGCGCCGGGTCGAGCCCGGTCGCCTCGAGGTCGGCCGCGATCTGCTCGGCGGGCGTGCGGTCGAGCGCGATCACCGCGACACCCAGCTCGATCTGCGGCGCCGCGGCGGCGAACTCGGCCAGCGTCTCCAGCCCCTTTGCGCCGGGATGGTCGTTCGACCAGATCGACCCGTAGCCGAGCTCGGCGCAGCGGGCGGCAAGCGGCCGCGCCACATCGGGGTCGAGTCCGGCCGCGACGCCGAAGCCGCGGGGCATCAGGCGCCGCCTTTCTCGAGGAGCGCCACGCACTCGATGTGGGGCGTCTGGGGGAACATGTCGACCGGCCTCACGCGGGCCAGCCTATAACCGGCCTCGACCATCTGCGCCGCGTCCCGGGCGAGCGTGGTCGGGTTGCATGAGACGTAGACGATCCGTTTCGCCTCGCACTCCAGCACCCGCCGCACGATCTTCTGCGAGAGTCCGGGCCGGGGAGGGTCGAGCACGACGACGTCCGGCTTGCCGGCCTGCTCAAGCAGCGGCCGCAACCCGGTGCGGGCGCTTCCGGCGACGAAGCGGGCGTTGCCGATCCCGTTGCGCTCGGCGTTGCGCTCCGCGTCGGCGATCGCCTCGGGTACCAGCTCCAACCCCCAGACCTCGCCGGCCCGGGCCGCCATCGTCAGGCCGATCGTGCCGATCCCGCAGTAGAGGTCGAAGACCCGCTCGCCGCCGCTCAGCCCGGCGTACTCGGCGGCGACCGCGTAGAGCCGCTCGGCCATCTCGGTGTTGGTCTGGAAGAAGGCGTCGTGGGAGACCTCGAAGCGCAAGCCGCACAGCTCCTCGCGCAGCCACTCCTCGCCGAGCACGCCCGTGGGGCCGTCGCTCCCGCCCGAGCCGGGCTCGACCACGGTGTGCAGGTCGACCGGCGGCTTCGGGAAGCGCGCTGGTGTGGTGACGAGGCGGGTCTGGACCTGCCCGGTGCGCCGTCCCTCGCGCACCACCAGGTTGCAGAGGACACCGCTGCCGGCGCGGCGGTCGTAGGGGGCGACCGATTCGCGGCGCGCCCAGGCGCGCACCTCGTTGCGCGCCGCGTTGCCGCGCTCGGAGGCGAGCTGGCAGTCCTCGACGCCGACGATCAGGTCCCAGCGGCCCGGCGCGTGGAAGCCGAGGGTCGTCTCGCCGTCGCGCACGCCCCAGGAGTATTCGAGCTTGTTGCGATACCGCCACTGCTCCAGCGCCGGTTCGATCTCCTCCAGCTCGAAGCCGTCGAGGCCTCCGATTCGCCGCAGCGCCTCGTGGACCTGGTCGCGCTTGTGGACCAGCTGGCGCTCGTAGGACAGCCCCTGCCACGGCGCCCCGGGGCAGGGCTCGCCTTCGTGGAGGCAGCGGTCGGCGACCCGGTCGGCGCCGCCGTGCAGCAGCTCGACCGCCCGCGCCTCCGCGAAGCGGCGCTTCGCCTTGGTGACCTCGGCCCGCACCCGGTCGCCGGGCAGGCCTCCGGCGACGAAGACGACGAAGCCGTCGACGCGGGCGACTCCCCGCCCGCCGAAGGCGAGCGATTCGACCTCGAGATCGAGTAGCTCGCCGCGGCGCGGCCGGGTCGCGGTCTCGCCGCCCGCCTCCACCTAGCCCAGTTTTTTCCTCGCTCGGCGGGCTGCCTGGGTCGCCTGTTTACGTACCGGTTCGGCCCGCCCGCCCAGCTCTTTTCGTGCCTGTTTGATCAGCCGTTCGAGTTGTTTCAGCAGGGAGTCGGTCTGCCGGCGACCGCGTTTGAGCAGGTCGGAGACCATCTTTTCCGCGTCGCCGCGGGTCATCCGCCCCCGCTCGACGGCATCGTCGACGACCTCCTGCAGGCGGTCGCGGCTCAGCGTGACGCTGTGCTCGAGGTTCTCGCGGAACTGCTCGACGCTCTTGTCGAGGCCGGCGGCGCGGCCGGTCTGCTTTTTCGCCGCTTTGGCTTTCGGTTTCGCTTTCGATTTCGCCTTCGATTTCGGTTTCGCTTTCGCTTTCGATTTCGCCTTCGACTTTTTCGCTTTCGCGGAAGCCTGTTTTTTGGCCGCCATCGCTCTCGCCTCCTGGTGTCGCTTCAGGTTTGCGTGTTCGGCATCCGGACTATTTCACGACCGTCGTCTGGGGGCTGCAAACACCGCTTCGACCGGGGCGTGGTCCGAGAGGCGCACCGCGAGCCCGTCGCTGTGCAGCTCGCGCCGCTCGGGTGGGAGCTCCTGCGGCGGCTCGACCGCTTCCAGCCCGCGGGCCAGCAGGTGGTCGATCGCCCCCGGCCCGGTCGGTGCGGCGAGGCCGAAGCGATCGCGCAGCCGTTCGAACACCTCCGGATGCTCGGCGGGGCGCAGGTTGAGGTCGCCGCCGAACAGCAGTGGTGCCCGGCCCGCCCACGCGGTTGCCGCGGCCGCCGCCCGTAGCACGTCCTCGGTGGCGAGCGCCGGCCGGTCGTTGGTGGCGTGCAGGTTGGCGACACAGAGGCCGGGCCCGGTGCGGGTCAGCGCCATCGTTCGCCGCTCCGGCCGGCCGCTGTGGATCGTCACCTGCCGCCGCTCGACGATCGCGCCGCTCGGGCGCGCCCCTTGCCCCTGGCGGGTAGATGGGTTGCGGCGCAACGAGTCCCGGACCAGGGTGAGGTTCGAGCCGCCCTCCGCGGCGGCCATCAGGTCGGGGTTGGTTCGGGCGGCGAGGGCGCGCAGGGAGCCGAGCGAGTTGCGCGAGGTGAGCGCTCGGTGTGGCTCGGCGGCGCAGGCGCGGGCGAGCGGAGCGGCGAAGCGCGGCGGGCACTCCTGGAGCAGCGCGACGTCCCACGCGGCGCCGGCCAGCAGGTCGGCGAACTGGGGCAGCAGGTCGCGGTTGAGCTGGACGTGCGTCGCGTTGCGCTCGCACACCCCCAGCAGCCGCGAGCGCCAGGTGAAGAGCGCCGGGTCGGGCGGGAAGTCTCGACCGTGGAAGAGGTTCCAAGTGAGGGCGGTGAGCTGCACGCCGCGTAGTATGCGCGGCTTGTCCAAGCGTGACTTCATCACCGGCGAGGAGCTGGGCGCCTTCGAGCTGGCCGAGCTGCTCGACCTCGCCGCCAGGCTCAAATCGGCCCGTCGCGGTGGCGACCGG
>CAVSRD010000014.1:0-51365 GCA_963730315.1 uncultured Solirubrobacterales bacterium
GGGGTGGCGGTGGTGCTGCGAGTGGTCGGGCAGGAGCTGCCGGAGCGCGGTCAGGCGAGCCTCGAGACCGCGGTCAGCCTGGTCGCGGTGAGCGCCGTCACCTACATGATCATCTGGATGCGGCGCCACGCTCGCGGCATCAAGGCGGAGCTGGAGGGCAGCGCAGCGCTCGCGCTGGCGGCCGGCTCGACCGGCGCGCTGGTCGCGATGGCCTTCCTCGCGGTGCTGCGCGAGGGCTTCGAGACCTCGGCCTTCCTGCTCGCCGCGTTCCAGGACGCCAGCGACCCGACCGCGGCCGGGGCCGGGGCCGTGATCGGCCTGGTCGCGGCGATCGCGATCGGGCTCGGCATCTATCGTGGCGGCGTGCGGATCAACCTCGCCCGCTTCTTCCGCGTCACCGGCTTGATCCTCGTCTTCGTCGCCGCCGGCCTGCTGGCCATTGCCGCCCACACCGCCCACGAGGCGGGCTGGCTCAACGGCCTCCAGGGGCAGGCGCTCGACCTCTCCTGGCTGGTCCAGCCGGGGACGATCTCCGGCTCGCTGCTGACCGGGATGCTCGGCCTACAGCCGCAGCCGACCGTCGGCGAGGCGCTGATCTACGTCCTCTACGCGCTGCCGATGGCGCTCTACGTGCTCTGGCCGGACCGGTTGCGGCCGCGCCGCGCCCGCGCCCGTGTGCGGCGGACCACGCCTGCCGAGAGCCCCGCTTGAATCGGCCTGCTTTCGACGCAAAGTCGTCACCTCAGTCACACACGGCATCCACGAGGGGGCATAGCCTCGATCGATGCTCACGACCGACGACCCCGCCGGCACGCTGCTGAGGAAGCTCGGGTTCGAGCGCTGGCGGCCGGGGCAGAAGGAGGCCGTGGAGGCAGCGCTGGCGGGGCGGGACTCGCTGATCGTGATGCCCACCGGCGGCGGCAAGAGCCTCTGCTACCAGCTTCCCGGGCTGGCTTCGGAGGACCTGACGATCGTCGTCAGCCCGCTGATCGCGCTGATGAACGACCAGTGGACGCGGCTGGCGGCGGCCGGTCACCCGGTCGCGATGGTGACCTCGGCGATGGCCGACGAGGCCATTCGCCGCTCGCTCGCCCAAGTGCGCGGGGGCGAGGCGCGGATCGTCTACTGCTCGCCGGAGCGCTTCGCCTCGACCGTCTTCCTCGACGCACTCGCCCGGCGGCGGGTCGACCTGCTCGCGGTCGACGAGGCGCACTGCGTCTCCGAGTGGGGCCACGACTTCCGCCCCGACTACCTGCGCCTGCCGCAGGTCGCCGAGCGGCTCGGCCGGCCGACGGTGATGGCCTGCACGGCGACCGCGACGAAGGCGGTGGCGGCCGAGATCGCCGCCCGCTTCGAGATGCGCGACCCGCTCCAGGTCCGCTCCGGCTTCGACCGCCCCAACCTCAGCTTCGACGTGGTGCGGCTCGAGGGCAAGGGGTCGAAGGCGAGGCGGCTGGCGCTGTTCGAGGCGGGGTTGGCCGACCCGGCGAACCGACCGGCGATCGTCTACTGCGGCACCCGCCGCGACAGCGACGAGATCGCCGCCTCGCTGCGCGACGCCGGGCGGCGCGCGCTCGCCTACCACGCCGGGATGGAGGCGGAGGACCGCGAGGCAGCCCAGCGTCGCTTCATGGACGGCGAGATCGACGTCGTCGTCGCAACCAACGCCTTCGGCATGGGGGTCGACAAGGCCGACGTGCGCTCGGTCTGGCACATCGCGATCCCGACTAGCCTCGAGGCCTACTACCAGGAGGCGGGGCGGGCCGGCCGCGACGGCCAGCCGGCGAAGGCGGTGCTGCTGGCGATGCGCGGCGACCTCGGGCGGCTGGTCCGCTTCAACCAGCAGCGGGCGGGCGACCCCGAGCTGGCGATCGCCCACGAGCGCGGCTGGCGCGACTACCGGACGATCAAGGCCTTCGTCTACTCCGAGCGCTGCCGGCGGCGCAGCGTCCTCGCCCACTTCGGCGACCGCCAGGCCGGCGCGCCGCTCGGCCGCTGCTGCGACGTCTGTGACCCGCTGAGCTGGCTTCCCGGCCCGGAGACGGTGGCGGTCCGCCCTGCGCGACGCGCTCGCAAGACGCCGGTCTCGCCCCCGCTCGAGCTCTCCTCCGCCGACGCCTCGCTGTTCGAGCGGCTGAAGGAGTGGCGGTTGCGGGCCGCCGACGGCAAGCCCGCCTTCACCGTCGCCCACAACAGCACCCTCGAGGCGATCGCGGCGACCCGCCCGGCCGACCCGGAGGCCCTGCTGGCGATCCGCGGCATCGGCCCCGGCTTCGTCTCCAAGCACGGCGACGAGGTGCTGGCGCTGGTGGCCGGCCACGCCGGCGAGTAGGTCGATCAGGAGGTGCGCCGCAGGGCGATCCCGGTGAGGATCTCTCGGACGATGCGCTCGGCTGCGAGCGCCGTAACGTCGGCCGAGCCCACAGCGGTGGGGATCACCTCGACGACCTCGGCGCCGACCAAGTCGAGCCGCGCCGCGACCTCGCGGCAGGCGGGCAGCAGCTCGGCGGTGCTCATCCCGCCCGGCTCGGGGGTGCCGGTGCCCGGCGCGAAGGCCGGGTCGAGGACGTCGACGTCGACCGAGAGGTAGGCCGGCCCCTCCCCCACCCCGGCGACCGCCCGTTCGACCGCCGTCTCGATACCCAGCTCGCGGACCTCGTGCATGAAGATCGAGACGATGCCGCGCTCGCGCTGCCAGGCGAACTCGGCCTCCCCCGGCCAGTAGCCGCGCAGGCCGAGCTGGGCGTAGCGACGCGGATCGACGTGTCCCTGCTCGACCAGGCGCCGCATCGGCGTGCCGTGCGAGAGCCCGACCCCGAACACCTCGGCGCCGGTGTCGGTGTGGGTGTCGAAGTGGACGAGGCCGAGCGGGCCGTGGCGGCCGGCGCAGGCGCGGATGTCGGGCTCGGCGACGCCATGGTCGCCGCCGAGCACGATCGGGATCGCGCCGGCGTCGAGCGCCTCGCCGACCGTGCGCTCGATCGCCGCGTGGCTGGCGCTCGGGTCGGCCGGCAGGACCGGCGCATCGCCGTAGTCGACTACCCGCAGCGCCGCGAAGGCGTCGACGCCGGCCTCCAGGTGCGGCCCCGGCGGGCAGCTCGCCGCCCTGATCGCCCGCGGCCCGAAGCGGGCGCCGGGCCGGTCGGAGACGAGGTCGTCGGTCGGGGCGCCGACGATCGCCACGTCGGCGCCGGCCAGCTCCTCCGGGTCCTCGGTGTAGGGGGCGCCGCCGAAGCTCGGCAGGCCGGCGAAATCGGGCTTCTCCCCGTATTCGCGCCAGCGCTCGAGCGGATCGATCACCGGCGCCGATTGTCCCACGCCCCCTCAAAGCGCCAGGCGGATTGCAGGGCGAGGAAGCCGGGCTGCCACCATCCCCGCTTCGGCGTGATCGAGGCGCGCGACAAGACGATCCCGCTCGCCGCGCTCTGCGCGGTCGCTGCGCTCTGCCTGCTTGCCGCCGCGCCGGCCGCCGGCTCGCTGGTGCCACGCGGCAAGAACGTCTTCTTCGGCGTCAGCGACACCGGCGACAGCGCCGACTTCGGCCAGTTCTCAGAAGCGCTGCACAAACACCCGGCGCTGATCGAGTCCTTCCGCACCTGGGGCTCGGACTTCCCCGAGTCGATCGAACGCTGGCAGGCGGCGCAGGCCCGGCCGATCCTCCACATCACCACCGCCGACCCCAACGACGGGCACGAGCTGATCAGCCCGCGCGGGATCGCGACCGGCGGCGGCGACGGCTACCTGATCCGGCTCAACAAGCTGTTCTGGACGAAGAAGATGCGCGCCTACATCCGCCCCCTGGGCGAGCCGAACCGCTGCCTCAACGTCTACGCCTCCTACGACTGCGCCGGGAAGCTGCGCGACGCCGCCCACAAGCCCATCTGGTACAAGCGCGCCTTCCGCCGCATCTACGTCATCGTCCACGGCGGCGGCAAGCGTCCGGACATCAACCACCGCCTGCGCCGGGCCGGGCTGCCGCCGCTGCGCAGCGCCGTCGGCGGTCTGCCGAGGGCGCCGGTCGAAGTGGCCTGGAGCCCGCTGCCGGCCGGCTCGCCGACCAAGCCGGAGAACCGCCCCCGCCACTTCTACCCGGGCAGCCGCTGGGTCGACTGGGCGGCCACCGACTTCTACTCCGACAACCAGGACTGGAAGGCGCTGAAGGGTCTCTACAACCGCTTCTCCGGCAAGCCGTTCGCGATCACCGAGTGGAGCGTCTCGAGCGGCGACGACCCCGCCTTCGTGCGCAAGCTGATGGCCTGGGTCGGCGCCCACCGCCGCTGCAAGATGCTCGTCTACTACCAGGACTTCGGAGCCAGCAGCTCCTACCGGCTGCAGAACTGGCCCGCCAGCCTCGGAGTCCTGCGCAATCTGATCCACAATGGCCGTTTCCCCTCCTATGCGCCGTTCCCGCCGAAGGCCCCGCCGCCCCCGCCCGGGGGGGTCGCACCGTAGGCGACCTGCTGGAGCGGGCGCGTCGATGGGCGGCCGGTTCGCCGCACCTGCTTGCGCTGGCCGGCGTCGTCGCGCTCGGCGCACTACTCCGCTTCGCCACCCTCGACCTCCAGAGCTATCGCTACGACGAGGCGGTCACCGTCCTGCGGGTCCTGCATCCGAGCCTCTTCGACACCCTCTCGGCGGTCCCGAGGAGCGAGTCCACTCCGCCGCTCTATTACCTGCTGGCCTGGCTCTGGTCGCAGCCGTTCGGGACCGGCGAGGTGGGCCTGCGCTCGCTCTCGGCGCTTGCCGGCACGGCCTCGATCGCGGTCGTCTACCTGGGCGCGGTCTCGCTGCCGCTGCCGCGCCGCGCGGGCCTCGTGGCGGCGGCGATCGTCGCGGTCAGCCCGGCGTTGATCTGGTTCTCCCAGGACGCACGCGCCTATGCCCTCGTCTTCCTGCTCACCGCCCTCTCGTTCCTCTTCTTCGCACGAGCGCGGCGCAGCGGCGGGCCGCTGCGGCCGGCCAAGGCCGTTGTAACGGCCCGCCACCTCAGCAACGAGCCGCTGGTCTACTTCCTCGGCGGCGCTATCGCTTCCGGTCCCCTGCCACCGCTGCGAGAGATCGACCTGGTCGGCTCGAAGGGCGCCGCCGAGCGCAACGCCCCGCGCCTGCTGCCGGCCGGCTTCCACCGGGTCGAGTCGAAGCCGGTCTCCTACCACTTCACCCTGACCCGCTACCGCTCCAAGCGCCGGGTACGGGTTCCTCTGAGGCTGCTCGAACGGGGAGCGCTGGTCGGCGACGCCAGCCGCGCCTCGGTGATCGTCACCCCCCCTTCGCCCTGACGTTGCCGGCCACCGCCGCCTTGTACCTGTAGGGCTGCAGCGCGTTGATGCTCGAGTAGCCGACCAGGTAGATGCGGCGGCCGTCGGAGATCACCGGCGTGTAGGCGCCGGTCTTGTAGCGGAAGACGACGCGGCCGGTCTTCATCGCGAAGCCGGTCGTCGTGGTGTGGTCGAACTCGGCCGCGTAAACGATGTCGCCGACCGCCGACAGCGAGCCGATCACCGGGCCCCCGGCCGGGTGGATCCAGCGCGGCTCGCCGGTCTTCGCGTTGAGCGCGTAGACGTTGCCGTCGAAGGAGCCGATGTAGACGGTCGGCCCGGTGTGGCTGGTCTTGGCCACGGTCGGCCCGGAGTAGGCGTAGCCGCCGGTCGAGTAGGTCCAGGCGAGGGCGCCGTCCTTGCGGTCGAAGCTGTAGACGCGGGTGTCGTTGTTGCCGGCGTAGACGCGGCCGAAGGCGACCGCCGGGGTCGAGTAGAACTCTCCGCCGGTGCCGAAGCCCTGGCCGAGCGAGCCGGTCTGCCAGAGCAGCTTGCCGCTCTTCGCCTCGACCGCGTTCATATCGCCGCCGTAGTCGCCGACGTAGAGGACGCCGGCGTAGTAGGCGGGCGCCGCCTTCACCGGGCCGGCGAGCTGGGTCGCCCACCGGATGTTGCCGTTGCGTGTGCTGAGCGAGTAGAGGCGGCCGTCTTCGGCGCCGAAGTAGACGCTGCGGCCGACGACCAGCGGCGAGGACTCCGCACGGTCCGGCAGCGACCGTTTCCACAGCGTCTTGCCGGTGCGGGCGTCGATCTTCGTGATGTGGCCGGGAACGAGGTTGACGATGTAGAGGCGCTGCTTGTAGTAGGCGGGCGAGGAGGCGTTGAGGCGCCCGATCCGCCGTTCCCAGAGCACCTTCCCGGTGTTCGCGTCGAGCGCAATGGCGGTGGCGTTGTTGTTGACGAAGTAGAGCCTGCCGCCGGCGTAAACCGGCGGGAACTCGAGCAGCGGCCGGTCGCCGAAGTGCCAGAGCAGCCGGAACGGCGGCCTCACGCCCGTCGCCGGCAGGTAGCGGCTGCGGGCGCGGTCGTAGCCGAAGACCGGCCAGTTGACCGTCTTCGCCTTGGACGGCTTCTTCGGCTTCTCCGGCTTGAAGCCGGCATTGGGGTTGTGGACGTCGGGGGGGCGCTTCAGCACCTCGTAGCCGGCGAGCGCCGCACCGGCGAGCAGGAGGACCGTGGCACCGAGCAGGAGCGCAGCCGGCCGGTGGTCGCGCCAGATCGCCTTCGGCTCGCGCAGCAGGCGCCGGCGGTCGCGCCAGAGGCGGCCCAGCGCCCGCCAGGTTCGCCCAGGCAGCTCCTTCACGGGCGCAGCTCCCACATCTCGACGAAGCCGAAGTCGACGAAGCCGAGCCGTTCGTAGATCGGCGCTCCCGCCTTGCTCGCCTGCAGCGTCGCGCTCGAGAGGCCGGCGTCGCGCGCCTCGGCGAGCGCCCGCCGCACCAGCCAGGTGGCGATCCCGCGGCCGCGCTGCTCGGGCGGTGTCGCGACGCCCGTTACGCAGCAGTCCTCGCCGACGACGATCGTGCCGACGCAGCCGACCGGCTCCCGGTCCGCGTAGGCGCCGTGCCAGCGGATCGCCGTCTCGCCTGTGAGGGCGGCGCGGAAGCCGTCCGGGCCGTAGCCGTAGGCGCGGTCGTTGAGGTCGGCGGCCGTCGCCGCGTCGCCGGGGCGCGGCTCGACTCCGCGCGGCGCCGGGGACTCGGCCGCCAGGTCGGCCAGATCCATGGCCATCGCCCGCGGCGCGGCGTCGAGCAGGTGGCCGCGGGCGGCGAGCAGCCGTGCCGTGCCGCGGTCCTCGTCGGGGACCCAGACCGTCCAGGCCCGGATGCCGTGGGCCTCGTAGCGCGCCTGCAGCGGCTCGACCTCGCGGGCCAGCGCCGCCGGGTCGTCGTAGTAGACGGAGTTGAAGATCGACCGCTCTGGAGCGGCCGGCACGACCGCCGCAAGCAGCCCCTCGCGGCGGACCAGCAGCGAGTCAGGCGCGCCGCTGCCGAACGCCTCCACCTCGTCGCGGATCCCGTCGACGGCGCGGCGCCGCAGCTCCCGGTCGGCGACCCGCTTGCCCATCCGGGCCGGCTCAGCCTCCGGACGCGGCGCGCCGCTCGGCCTCGGTGGAGACGCCGCCCAGGAGCCGCTTGATCGCCTGCTTGACGACTGCGACCACGGCACCCCCGGCCACCGGGACGGTCGGGTTGGTACGCACCGCATAGGTGACCCTGGTCCCGGCCCCGGCCGGCTCCAGCGAGACGGTCCCCACGTGACCCTCGACCGGCAAGCCGGAGAGCAGGGTGTAGGAGAAGCGACTCGGGCGCTCGTAGGCGATCACTTCCTCCCGCAACGGCGGCCCGACCAGGCCGAGCACCCGGACCGCACCGACCCCATTCGGAGCCGGCTCGCCCTCCCGCTCCAACTCCGAGCGCCGCAGCGGGGTCAGCTCCGCGTAGCGCCGGTGGTCGGTGAGCACGTCGAAGACCGCCTCGGGAGGCGCCGCCACGTCGCGCACAAGGGTGAAGCTGGCCACCGCCGGAGAGCCTACCGACGCGCCCGGGTGGGGACGGTAGGATGCCGCGGTGCCGATGGGGGAACCGATGTCGAGGCAGCTGCGGGGTGGCCTGCTGGTCGTAGTCTGCGCGCTCGTGGCGCTGTTCGTGGCGATGGCCACGCCGACTCGGGCCGACGCGGCTCGCGTGCAGTGCCCCGGCACCTTCCGGGTGCTGCACGACGACAGCATCGGCCGCCTCAAGCTGCGGCGCGGCAACTACAGGATCACGATCCTCGCCTCCGGCCGGCCGAGCTGTGCCCAGGCGTCGAGGCTGTTCACCCGCTTCCTAGACGACTTCGACGGAGTCCTGCCCTCGCCCTGGCGGGTCGGTGTCGCCAACTCGACCTTCGTCAGGGCACCCGGCGTCGGCTTCCACGTGACGCGGGTCGGCGGGCGCGGCGGTGGTGGCGGAACGGGCGGCGAAGGTGGCGGCACGGCCAACGCAAACCACTGCCCGGGCAGCTTCCGCGTCCTCCATGACGACCACGTCGGAAGGCTGCGCATCCCCGCCGGCAGGTACGAAATCTTCCTCCTCCAGCGGTCCGGGCTCAGCTGCTCGCGGGCATCGCGGCTCCTCACGCGCTTCCTCGCCAGCCCGAGCGGCAGGCTGCCGGCGCCCTGGGTCCTGCAGCCGCAGACCGCCTCCTTCAGGCGGGGCGCGAGGGGCATCGGCTTTCGCCTCGACCCGGCCGGCTGAGCGGCAGCGGCCCGGTCGCTACGGGGCGCTTGGCTCCCCGGTGGCCGTCGGCTCCTCCGGCCCCGCCTCCGGGTCCGGCGCCTTCCCGGAAGGCATCCAGAACAGCGAGACGACGAAGGCTATTGCCATCGCCGCGGCCATCCCGTAGAAGACCGTCCGCGAGGCGAGCGCGAAGTCGTGCTGGACGGCGGCGAAGAGCTGCTTCGCGTGGCTGCCCGCGTGTTCGGCAAAGGAGGCGTTGCTGGCGGCGCTGCCCTGGCTGATCGTGTCGGCGATCGCGTCGGCTTCGGCCTTCGGCACCCCCTGCGCACCGAGGGTCGTCTCCAGGTTCGACCTGTTCTCGAAAATCAGCACCGTGCCGAGCACCGCGAGGCCGAGGCTGGAGCCGAAGTTGCGCACCGTCTGGGTGATCCCGGTCGCCTCGCCGTAGCGGCTGCGCACCACCCGGTTGAGCGCATCGGTGTTGGCGGGGCTGAGGACGAGGCCGGCCCCGATCCCGGCAAGGACCATGAACGGCCACTGCGAGCCGACCGAGAGGTCGGGCATTTCGTGCGCCCAGAGGGCGAAGCCGACGGCGGCGATCGCGCAGCCGGGGACGACCGCCGCCCGGGCGCCGCGCTGATCGAGCACTTTGCCGCCGCGCTGGGTGGCGACGAAGAAGCCGGCGAAGAAGATCAGCAGGTAGAGGCCCGTTTCCGAGGCGCTTTCGCCGAGCGAGATCTGCGCGTACATGCTGGCGAAGAAGAACAGCGGGACGAAGGGGATCATCAGCAGGAAGAGGATCGCGTTGTCGACCGCGAAGGCGCGGTTCTCGAAGATCCGCACCCGCAGCAGCGGGCTCGCTGCGCGCAGCTCGTAGGCGACGAAGGCGGCCAGCAGGGCGACGCCCGCGACGATGCAGGCCCAGGTGGCGACGCTGCCCCAGCCCCAGACGCTCGACTGCTGCAGGCCGAGCACCGCGAGGCCCATACCGGCGGAGACCATCACGGCGCCGCGGTAGTCGAGCGGCGCCGGGTGCTTCTCGTCGGCGGGTTTGGCGATCGCGATCAGGACGAGGGCACCGAGTGCCACCGGAATGTTGATCCAGAAGATCGCCCGCCAGGTCCACTCGGTCAGGTAGCCGCCGGCGATCGGGCCGATTGAGGTGAAGGCGCCGGCGAGGCCGAAGAAGATCGCCAGCGCGCGACCGCGCTCGCGGACCGGGAAGACGTCGAGCACGATCGCCAGCGCGGCCGGGAACATGATCGCCGCGCCGGCCCCCTGGATGACCCGGAAGACGATGATCCACGGCTCGGCGGCGCCGGATTCCGGCGTCGCCCCGCAGAGGCCCGAGGCGGCGGCGAAGACGACGATGCCGATCGTCGCCATGCGCCGGTGGCCGGCGATGTCGGCGAGCCGTCCGCCGAACGCGAACAGCGCCGCCAGCGCGAGCAGGTAGCCGTTGATGATCCACTGCACGCCGGTGGCCGAGAGCGAGAGGTCCCCCTGCAGCTGGGGAATCGCGATCGCCACGATCGTCTGGTCGATGAAGGTCATCGAGACCGCGAGGATCATCCCCGCGAGGATCAGGTTCTTGCGGCCGGAGCGGACTCCGTTCACGGCTGTTGCATTTACCACGGCCGGCCCGAATCCTCCCCATTCGGTAGTCTCGCGCGCCGATGCCCGACGTCTTCTGGATCGGCCTCGCGATCGCCGGCCTCGGCGTGCTCGTAGGCCTCTTGGCGGGCGCCCGCTCGCGCAGCACCGCCACCCTGACCGGCGTGGCGATCGGCGCTTACCTCGGCGTGATGGCAGCCTTCCCGCTGCTGGCGATCGGCCTGGCGACGAGTTAGCCGGCCCCGAGGCGGTCCGTCCCCCCTCCCGTCGGCGATCAGGCCGGCTCCGCCTGCATCGACAGGTGCAGATAGGAGTGGGAGTCGCGGGTTTCGGACGCGGCCTCCACCGTGGCGAATAGGATCGCATCCAGTGACCGTCGCCAAGCGTCGTGCCCTGATCGCCATCGGCATCCCGTTGATCATGGTCGGAATCGACGGGACGATTCTCAACGTCGCGCTGCCGACGATCGCCCGCGACCTCGGCACAAGCTCCTCGCAGCTGGTCTGGATCAACTCCGCCTACATCATCGTCTTCGGCAGCACGATCCTGCTCTCGGCTTCGATCGGCGACAAGTTCGGCCGGCGGCGGGTGCTGCAGATCGGGATGGCGGTGTTCATCGTCGGCTCGGCCCTCTCCGGCCTCTCCGACGCGATCAACAGCGCCACCTTCCTGATCTTCGCCCGGGCGCTCCAGGGGCTCGGCGCCGGCGCGATCCCCCCCTCCACCCTCTCGCTGATCCGCGCCACGTTCACCGACGAGAAGGAGCGGGCGCGGGCGATCGGGATCTGGGCCGGGCTCTCCGGGATCGGCCTCGCGGTCGGCCCGATCCTCGGCGGCCTGATCCTCAACTCGACCTCCGCCTGGGGCTGGATCTTTTACATCAACGTGCCGATCGTGATCCTCGGCCAGGCGATGATTCACCGCAACGCGACTGAGTCCAGCGATCCCGCCGCCCCGCCGATCGACACCCCGGGCGCGCTGCTCTCGCTCGCCGGCCTCTTCGCCCTCTTCTACGGGCTGATCGAGGGGCCGGTGCGCGGCTGGGCCTCGGCGCTCGTGCTCGGCGCCTTCGTGCTGGCGGCCCTGCTGCTCGCCTGGTTCGTCCTCTACGAGCTGCGCCGGCGATCCCCCGAGCTTGACCCGCGCCTCTTCAAGTCGGCCGCCTTCACCTCGGGCGTGCTGGCGATCACCGTCGCCTTCCTCGCGCTGATGGGCCTGGTCTACGAGCTCACCCTCTACCTGCAGACCGTGCGCGGCTACTCGCCGCTGAAGGCGGGCGTCTCGCTGGTGCCGTTTGCGCTCGCCCTCTTCGTGATCGCCCCGGTCGCGCCGAAATTCGCCGAGCGGCGCGGCGACCGGCTGACCGTGATGCTCGGCATGGCGGTGCTCGCCGCCGGGCTGCTCGCGTTCCTGGCGACGAGCAGCAGCTCGTCCTACCTCGTGGTGCTGGTCGGGCTGATCCTTGCCGGCGCCGGCGTCTCGCTGATCCAGCCCCCCGCCTCGGCGGCGATGATGAGCTCGGTCTCGGCGGCGAAAGCCGGGATGGCGTCTGGCACCAACGCGGCGATCCGCCAGATCGGCGCCTCCTTCGGAATCGCGGTGATGGGCGGCATCGGCCAGGAGATCTTCAGCCACCAGCTGACCACGTCGGCGATCTACGCGAAGTTGCCGGGCGAAGCGCAGTCAACGGCCGAAGCGAGCATCTCCGGGGCGATCGCGGTCGGGGGGAAGATCGGCGGGATGCCCGGCAGCGAGCTGATCGAAGTCGCCTCCAACGGCTTCGTCAGCGGGATGCACTGGGCGGTGGTCGTGGCCGCGGCGTTCGCCGGGCTCGGCTTTGTCCTCGCCGCCCGGCTGATCCCGAAGCGAGCCGGCGACGGCGCCGAGCACCGCCGCCCCGCCGGCGGGGCCTGATGCCCGGCTCCAAGCGGCCCGAGGCGCCCCGCGCCGAGAAGGTCCTGCCGGGGGTCTGGAGGTTGCGGCTGCCGCTGCCCTGGCCCGGCGTGCCGCACGGCAACGTCTGGTCGGTCGCGGCCGACGGCGGCATCGTCCTCTTCGACACCGGGATCGGCGGCAAGGGCGGCCTGCGCCGCCTCGACCTCGCCCTCGGCCAGGCCGGGCTCGGGCTCGAGGACGTGAAGCTCCTCGTCTGCACCCACTCCCATACCGACCACTATGGGCTGGCGGCGCCGATCGTCGCGGGAGCCGGCTGCGAGCTGTGGATGCACCCGGCCTGGGAACACGTCCGGCTGCTTGCCGACGACCCCGCGGCGGCGCTCGAGCAACGGATCGAGGTGGGTCGCCAGAGCGGCGTGCCGGCCGCCTCGCTGGAGCGCTTCCGGGAGCGGCGAGAGAACGAGGACGACCCCGGGATCGACGGGATCGTCGAGCCCGACCGCGACCTCTTGCCCGGGGTCGAGGTCGAGACCGACCTCGGGACCTGGCACGTGCACGAGACGCCCGGCCACGCCCCCTCGCACGTGATCCTCCACCAGCCCGAGCGCGAACTGATGATCTCCGGCGACCACCTACTCGGCCGCACCGTGCTCTTCTTCGACCACGGCCACAGCCCCGACCCGGTCGGCGAGTTCCTCGGCGGCCTCGACGAGGTCGAGCCGCTCGACGTCGGCCTGGTCCTGCCCGGCCACGGCCGCACCTTCCGCGACCCGGCCGCGAAGATCGCCGAGGCGCGCCGCCAGGTGCACGAGCTGCTCGGCAAGGTGCGCGAGGCGCTGGCCGGCGGAGAGCGGACCGCCTTCGAGATCGTCGGCGAGATCGTCGGCCCGGAGAACGCCACCGAGATCGGCAGCGTCTGGATGCTGCAGATCGTCCTCTCCTGCCTCGACCACCTGGCGATCCTCGGCGAGGTCGAGCCGGTCGAGGGCAGCGATCCGCGGATTTGGAGGGCGGTGTAGGGAACGGTACGTTTGCGCGGTGATCCGGCCGCGCCGCCCCGCACCCGTTCTCGCAACGCTCGCGCTCCTCTGCCTGGCGGCGGTCGGCGCGACCTCTGCCCATGCAGCGGCCCCGCAGCGGAGCGGGGTGGCGGCGCCCCAGCCGAGCGGCAGGAGCCCCGCGCAGCGGCTGGTCGACGCCTACGCGCCGCGCCTCGTGATCCGCGAGCAGGAAGATCCCCCTTGCGAAAAGACGGCGGAGCAGTATTTGGCGACCACGGTTGGCGCCGTGCTCGGCAACCCGACGGTGACGCTGACCCGGGTCGGCCCGCACGGCAAGGAAATCGTCGTCAAGCGGGCGCCGACCGCCGCCGACATCGCCGGCCTCGGCGAAAAGTTCCATCTCAATCTGCCCGGCGACCCGCTCGGCGACACCTGCGTCTTCGCCCGCGACTTCGCCAAGCTGAAGCGCGAAGGCAAGGCGCCGCCAGCGACCTACGCCCATATCGCCCGCGAAGCCGGCCACCCGGGCTTCGCAGTCCAGTACTGGTTCTTCTGGTACTTCAACCAGTTCAACGACCTGCACGAGGGCGACTGGGAGGGGATCCAGGTCACCTTCCCCTACGCCTCCGGGCCGCGCCAGGCGCTGGAAGAAGGCCCGGACGAAATCGCCCTCTTCCAGCACGCCGGCGGCGAGAAGGCGAGCTGGGACTCGGGCAAGGTCGAGAAGGAAGGGACGCACCCGGTCGTCTACCCGGCGGCCGGCTCGCACGCGACCTTCTACGACTCCGCCGTCTACATCCAGAACGGCCGCAAGGGCTCGGGGGTCGGCTGCGACAACACCACCTCCCCGCACCGGCGGATCTCCGTGCGGCCGATCCTCGTGCCGACGCGCGCCGGGCCGCACAGCCGCTTCGCCTGGCTCACCTACGAAGGTCGCTGGGGGCAGAAGGAGGAGGGCTTCAACAACGGCCCGACCGGGCCGGCGACCAAGGGTCGCTGGGTCGAACCGTTCGCCTGGATGGAAGAAATCCGAACCACCAGCCCCACCCTTCCGGTCGGCTCGGTCCTCGGCCCGACCGTGACGAAAGCGTTCTGTGGAACGGTCGCCGACGTGACCAGCTTCCTCAACGCCGGCCAGCGCGAGCCGTGGATCCTCTGGGCGGTGCCGGGCGCCTTCCTGCTGCTGGTGGGGCTGATCGCCTGGCGCACCCGCTGGCGCCCGGTCGACGTCAGCCACCTGCGCGCGCCGCGTGCCTTCGGCCAGATCGTCGCCGCCTCGGGGCGGCTCTACTGGCGCCACTGGCGAGCCTTCGCGCCGATCGGGCTGACCGCGATCCCGATCATCGGCGGGATGACGGCGCTCAGCTGGCTGGTCACCGGCGGCGAAACCGGCCGCCGGCTCGACCACAAGCTCGGCGTCTCCGGGCTCCACAAGGCGGTGGGCGAAATCCTCTCCGGTGTCGCGTTGCCGCTCGCCTCGGCGGTGGTCGCTGCGGTCGTGATCGCTGCCGTCGGCCAGATCGCCGAGCACGGCACGACCGGCTTCGCCGCCGCCTACCGCGGCATGTGGCGGCGCTTCAAGCGAGTCGTCGGCGCCCAGCTGCTGGGGACGCTGATGCTGCTGGCGATGGTGCTTACGATCGTCGGCATCCCCTTCGCCGCCTGGAAGTACGTCGGCTGGCTGTTCATCCAGCAGCAGATCCTGTTCGAGGACAAGCACGTGCGGGAGGCGTTCCGCGGCAGCTCGCAGGTGGTCCGCGGCCGCTGGTGGTACACGCTGCGCGTCGCCGTCTTCTTCTGGCTGATCAACACGATCACCGGCCCGATCCTCGGCTTCACGCTGATCTTCACCTACCTGCCGCTGCTGCTGATCAACGCGATCGGCTCGATCGTCTTCGCGCTGCTGATCCCCTACGTGGCGATCGGCCAGACCCTCCTCTACTACGACCTCGAGGAGCTGGGCGAGAAAGCACCGGCCCGCTGGCGGCGGCGCCTGCCGCGGCTGCGCCGCCGACCGGCCACGGCCGAGGCATAGATTCTCGATGCACACGTCCAGCCTGTCCGGGTAGGTTTTCCCCGTGAGGATCCTCGCCTTCAGCGACCTGCACCGGGATCTGAGCCAGGCGGCAGAGCTGGTCGCGACGGCGGACGAGGCGGACGTGGTGATCGGCGCCGGCGACTTCGCCTCGGTCCACGAGGGCCTCGAGGAGGCGATCGGGGCCCTGGCGGCGATCGAGGCGCCGACCGTGCTCGTCCCCGGCAACAACGAGACCGAGGAGGCGCTGCGCGAGGCAGCGGCCGGCTGGAGCGCCGCCACCGTCCTGCACGGCGGCGGCGCGACGATCGAGGGCGCCGAGTTCTACGGCCTCGGCGCCGGCGTCCCCGTCACACCCTGGGACTGGAGCTTCGACCTCGACGACGAGGCGGCGGCCGGGATGCTCGCCGCCTGCCCCGAGGGCGCGATTCTCGTCCTCCACTCGCCGCCCCAGGGACACTGCGACGCGGGCGGTGGCGGCCATTTCGGCAGCGCGGCGCTGCTTCGGGCGATCGAGGAAAAGCGCCCCCGCCTCGCGGTCTGCGGGCACATCCACGAGTCCTGGGGCTGCGAGAGCCGGATCGGCGAGACGCCCGTCCACAACCTCGGGCCGAAGGGCACCTGGCTCGAGGTCTGAGTGGCAGTAGGATGGAGCCATGGTCATCGCGCTGATCGTGATCGTGGCGATCCTCGTCGTTGCGGTCCTTTTCTACATCGGCAAGCGCAACTCGATCATCGCCTCGCGCAACCGGGTCGACGAGTCGTGGAGCGGGATCGACGTGCAGCTGAAGCGGCGCCACGACCTCGTGCCCAATCTGGTCGAGACGGTGAAGGGCTACGCGGCGCACGAGAGCCAGGTGTTCGAGAAGGCGACGAAGGCGCGGGCCGAGGCGATGTCGGCCCGTAGCGTCGGCGACACCGCCAAAGCCGAGCAGAAGCTGACCGGGGCGCTGACCGACCTGCGCGCTGTCGCCGAGAACTACCCGCAGCTCCGCGCAACCGAGAACTTCCAGCAGCTGAGCCGCAACCTCTCCGAGCTGGAGGACGAAATCCAGGCCGCGCGGCGGATCTACAACTCCAACGTGCAGTCCTACAACACGACGATCCAGCAGTTCCCGGCCTCGATCATCGCCAACCAGGGCGGCTTCACGGCGCGCGAGTACTTCGAGATCGAGGATGCCTCGCAGCGCGAACCGGTTTCGGTCAGCTTCGGCGACGCCGGCTGACGCGAGTCTTCTAAGCTTTCGCCATGACCGCAACCAAGGAAGCGACCCTATGGATCTGCGAAAGCTGCGGGTTCATCTACGACCCCGAGATCGGCGACCCCGACGGCGGCATCCCGCCCGGAACGCCGTTCGAGGAGGTCCCCAGCGACTGGTTCTGCCCGGTCTGCGGCGCGCGCACCTCGGAGTTCCGGCCGCTGGAGCCAGGCGAGGCCTAGACCACCCTTGAAGCGCGACTACGATTGGATCGTCGTCGGGTCCGGCTTCGGCGGGTCCGTGTCGGCTCTGCGCCTGGCCGAAAAGGGCTACTCGGTCGCCGTGCTGGAGTGCGGCAGGCGGTTCCGCGACGATGACTTCCCGAAATCGGCCTGGGACGCACGCCGCTACTGGTGGGGCCCCCGGGTCGGGTTGCGGGGCATCTTCCGGCTGACCACCTTCAAGGACGTTGCCGTGGTCAGCGGATGCGGGGTCGGCGGCGGCAGCCTCGGCTACGCCAACACGCTCTACGTGCCGCCCGCACAGTTCTTCGAAGACCCGCAGTGGTCCGACCTCGAGGACTGGCAGACAACCCTCGCACCCCACTACGAGACCGCGCAGCGGATGCTCGGCGTCGTCGTCCACGACCGCGACGACCCGGCCGACCAGCTGCTGCGCGAGCTGGGCGAGGAGCTGGGGGTCGGCGACACCTACCGCAAGACCCCGGTCGGCGTCTACCTCGACAACGCGGGCAGGACCGTTCCCGACCCCTACTTCGAAGGCGCCGGCCCGGAGCGCACCGGCTGCCTGCAGTGCGGGCGCTGCATGGTCGGCTGCCCGCACGGGGCGAAGAACACCCTGGTCAAGAACTACCTCTGGCTGGCCGAGCGCAGCGGCGTCGAGGTCGAGCCGGACCGGACCGTCACCGACATCCGCCCGCTCGGGGCCGCGGACGGCAGCGACGGCTACGCGGTGAGCAGCGAGCGCTCCGGGATGCTGCCCGGCCGGAAACGCCGCACGGTCACCGCGCGAGGCGTCATCGTCGCGGCCGGGCCGCTCGGCACGAACAAGCTGCTCCAACGCTGCCGGCTGGGCGGCTCGCTGCCCCGCGTCTCGGCGCGTCTCGGCGAGCTGGTCCGCACCAACAGCGAGAGCATCCTCGCGGTCACCGTGCCGGAGGACTATCCCGAGGATCTGACCAAGCGGGTGGCGATCACCTCCAGCATCTACCCCGACCCTCACACCCACATCGAGACCGTCACCTACGGCGAGGCGGGCGACGCGATCAGCACCCTGTACACGCTGCTGGTCGGCAACGGCTCCCGGGTGACACGGCCGCTGAAGCTGCTCGGCCAGATCCTCCGCCACCCGCTCAGGTTCGCGCGGACGCTGTGGCCGCGCGGCTGGTCGCGCCGCACGATCATCGTGCTGGTCATGCAGACGCTCGACAACGCGATCGCCCTGCGGCCAAAGCTGAAGCGCTCCGGCCAGGTGCGCCTGCAGACCGAGCAGGATCCCGAGCGCCCGATCCCGACCTTCATCCCGGTCGCCAACGAGGCGACCGAGTGGCTGGCGAAGCGGACCGGTGGGGTCGCCCAGAGCTCGGTTATGGAGGCGACGCTGAACATCCCGACCACCGCCCACATCCTCGGCGGCGCGGCGATCGGCCACGGCCCCGAGGACGGTGTGGTCGACGCCGGCCAGCGCGTCTTCGGCTACGAGAACCTGCTGGTCTGCGACGGCGCCGCGGTGCCGGCCAACGTCGGCGTGAACCCCAGCCTGACGATCGCCGCCCTCTCCGAGCACGCGATGAGCAAGATCCCGCCGAAAGAGGGGGCCGAGCCGAGCCGCCTGCCGGAGGCGGCCCGACCGGCGAAGACCGCCGCTTAGTTCAGCTCGCCCCGGAGAGCCGCTCCGCCACGTAGTCCCAGTTGACGACGTTCCAGAACGCGTCGATGTATTCGGGGCGCTTGTTCTGGTACTTCAGGTAGTAGGCGTGCTCCCAGACGTCGCAGCCGAGCAATGGGACGGCGCCGTCGGTGAGCGGCGAGTCCTGGTTGGGCGTGGAGACCACGGCCAGGCCGGAGCTGTCCTTGACGAGCCAAGCCCAGCCGGAGCCGAAGCGCCCGACCCCGGCTTTCTTGAACTCGTCCTTGAAGGAGTCGAAGGAGCCGAAGGCCTCGCCGATCGCCGCCGCCAGGTCGCCTCCCGGCTCGCCGCCGCCGTCAGGGCTGAGCATCTGCCAGAACAGCGAGTGGTTGAAGTGACCGCCGCCGTTGTTGCGGACCGGCGTCTGCTTGTCGCCGGGCAGGCTGGCGAGGTTGCGCAGGACGTCCTCGACGTCGCGATCGGCCCACTCGGTCCCGGTCAACGCGTCGTTCGCTTTGTCGACGTAGGCCTGGTGGTGCTTGTCGTGGTGAACCCGCATCGTCGCCTCGTCGATGTGGGGCTCGAGCGCCTCGTAGGGGTAGGGAAGGTCGGGAACCGAGAAAGCCATCTGGGCGTCTCCTCCTGGTCGAACTGGTCGGAATCGAAGTCGCTCCGGAGCGTAGCGCGCGACGCGTTCGAGCCGGAGGAAGGGAGGCACCCTCAGTAGCGCAGCAGAGCGGCGACGCCCTCGACCGAGGCGAGCATCTCGGCCGCTTCGCCGGTGACCGCGGAGACAGCTGCGCCGCTTGCGATCGCGGACCGAACCAGCTCCTCGAATCCGTCGGCTCGCGCCGCATCGAGCACCAACCGCTCGACCCGCGCTTCGCCGAGCGCCGCCTCGGTCTCCTGCGGGCCGGCTACCCCGCGGATGCCGCCGCGAGTCTGTTCGAGCGCTCGCTCGACCAGCGCACGGTCGCGGGCGGCGTCCAGCCGCTCGGCGGCCGCGGCGATCGGCTGCTCCAGCTTCGCCGGCGGCTCCGAGATCAGGTCGGCATCGCCGGCGTCCAGCACCGACAGCGCGGCCGACGACGGCAGCGCGCGCCGGAAGTCCCGCAGGTGGTCGGCGCCGCCGAACAGCAGCAGCCGGCGCCAGTCGCGCTGGGCGGCCAGCCCGCTGGCGAGGCGGCCGCACTCGCCAAGGAAGCGGTGACGGTTCTCCTCCAGCCGTTCGTCGAACTGGTCTCGGCCGGAGGCGCTGACCGCCTGGCCGCGGGCCGGGTCGGCCGACCGTGGAGCCTTGCGCTCGCGCCAGTCGCGGCTGAAGATGCTCAGCTCCCAACCGGCCAGTTGCTCGAGGTGGCCGGGAGCCCACTCCAGCGCCCGCACCCGCTCGGCGGAGACCAGGACGACCCCGCGCGGAGCGCCACGATCGACCAGGCAGAGCAGCGGCGCGACCAGCGGCCGCCGGGCGAAGCTCGCCGTTGCCATGCTGCTCGGCGCCAGGTGGGTCGACCACCAATGCTCGGCTGCCGGCTCGGCCGCTACCTCGACGAAGCCGGCCTCGCCGCGGGGCAGGTCGCGCCCATGGTTCTCGAAGCGCTCGGCGATGCGCTCAGCCGTCGCGCGCAGAGCCTTCGCCGCCTCGTGATCGAGCTCACCCGCCCGCTCACGCACGGCGGCCAGTCCGTTGTGCAGGCCGGTGCGCCAGGCGCCACCCCGATCGCCCGGGTCATGGCGCAGGTACACGGAGACGACGCCGAGCGGCGGTCGCCATTCCGCCAGACCACGGGCGTCGTCGAAGGTCGGCCAACCCATGTGCAAACGGTACCCGGCCGCGAGCGCTCACCGAGCGCGCTTGGCGCGGGGGACGGTGCCGGGGTCGCCGCCCGTCCATGCGTTGAAGCGGTACCAGGAGGGCTTCGCTTCGCGCTTTTTGGTCAGCAACCCGGCCGAGTCGCAGAACTGGCAGCCCCCGGGGCCGATGTCGGCCCAAGAGAACCACCAGACTCCCCCGATCCGCCATGAACGGCGGTGATTGGCGAGCATCGCAAACGCCCGGTTCAGCTCCCGGGCCTGGCCCCGCAGGCCCCGCTCCCAGCGGGTTTGGAAGCTGTCGGAGCCCCAGCCCAGCTCGGTGACGTAGAGGGGGATGCGGGCGTCGTGGTTGTTGCGCATTACGCGGCGCAGGCTGCGGATCTGAGGGCGCATCGCGGCGGCTCTGGCAACGTAGGGGTGCAGGGCGACGCCGTCGAATGCCTGCTTCACGCCCGGCAGCTGGTAGACCCGGTTGAGGAAGTTGCCGGAACCGACGTTCGGCGGTATCTGAAGGGGGCGCCCGAAGAGGCCGCCGAGGATCACCCGAGCGCGGCGGTCGGCGTGGTGGATCGTCCGGCCGCTGAGCCGCAGCAGCAGTGCAAAGCGCTCCGGGTCGGAGTTGCTCGAGTAGCTGACGATGTTCTCCTCGTTCCAGATCTCCCAGTCACGGATCGGTCGGTACGGCAGGTCGGGGTTCTGGCGCCAGAACGCCCCGTGCGCGCCGTAGCGCCGCACCGCTCGCCGCAGGAAGGCCGCCCAGGCCCGCATCTTCCAGCCGCTGCGGGCCGGTTCGATCCGCGGCTGGGCGGCGACCCAGTTCGGCGTGCCCCAGACGAAGGGGAAGACCCGCATCCCGGCTTCGGCGGCAAGCGTCACGGAGTTGTCGAAGTCCGACCAGTTGGGCGGCGCCACGAACGGGCTGCTCGGCTCCACCCCGATCCAGTAGAGCGGCAGGCGCACGCTCTTGATGTCCGATTCGGCCATCAGCTCGTAGTCGGACCGGTTGGCGGGATTCTGCGGCGAGATGCCGATGAACCCGGGCGGCAGGCTCGCGGCTGCGGCCGTCGACGGCAGGGCGAGCAGCGCCAACCCGACGGCGATCGATGCGAAGTGTCGATTCATGGCCTCACCTCGGAACCCCTGGCGCCTGAAAAGTAGCGGCCCGCGCCCTCGCGCCGCGCTGGGCGCTCGCGCCGGCCCCTGCCGCCCGCCTCTGAGATAATCGCCCCCTTCGGGGCGTGGCGCAGCCTGGTAGCGCGCACCGTTCGGGTCGGTGAGGTCCCCGGTTCAAATCCGGGCGCCCCGATATTCGACAGCGTCAGAGCCGAGGGGGCCCTAAGCCCTCGACCGAGACGCTTTGCGGTAATGCCGCGCTGCCCGAGCCCTGTTGCCACAGGCAGCGCAGCACCACCTTCGTTGCCCCAGGAAATACATGCCGCAGCTCGGCGCCCCGCAGACCCGGATCGGAGCTTCGGGGCTCGCAGCGACCAGGCGCAGAGTGGATCGCGCTACGGCGCCGAGCAGGCCGCCGACATCGCGCGGCTCGCTCGGCTCCTCGACCAGTTGCGGTGCTCCATCGGCGGGGATCCGAAGACGCGGCGAGACGGGGTCTTCACCGCTCAGCCCGTTCAGCCGGCTCAGCGCACGGCGAGGGAGGTCGATGCCGGCGGCACTCGCCCCCAGCAAGGAGCGGACGTCTTCGCGGGTGTCGCGGATCTCGCTCAGATGAGAGAGCGCGAAGTCGCACCGACCCAAGCGAGCGCGCTCGAACGCCAGCCATCTGCGCAGCTCCTCCTCCGATTGCAGGAGATCGACCGAGTCGCCTTGGCGCACGACCATCACCGTGTTGGCGAGATCGACGGCCAAAGGCTCACCCAGCCAACGAAACACGGGACCGCCTCGCCTGGTTGGTCCGAAGCGCTCCATTCGGCTACTCTAACGTAATTCTGTTCTGAAATCGTTAGAAGAGTGCCGTATGGATCGGGTCGCTGGGGTCGCCTTGAAGCGCCGTGGCAGGGGGGAACCGCTGCTGCTGATTCACGGGACCGGCGGCACGCACCGCCATTGGCGGCCGATCGTCGACCGGCTCGTCGACAAACGCTCTCTCCTGCTCGTCGACCTTCCGGGGCACGGAGAGTCCCCCTCCCCGCCGCCGGGTGTTCCCCCCAATCCGATCGGGTATGCCGAAGGGCTTGCGTCGGTGCTCGACGAGCTGAAGATCGACTCCGCGCACTGCGTCGGCAACTCCGTCGGCGGTTGGACCGCCCTCGAGCTCGCCAAGCTCGGTCGCGCCCGCTCGGTTGTTGCGATCAGCCCCGCCGGCCTTTGGCCGAAGCGCGACCCTTGGCGCTGCGTCGCTCAGCTCTGGGGGCAGCACAGGATGGGGCGAGCGTTCGCCCCGCTGACGCCACCCCTGATGCGAACTGCGGTCAGTCGCTCGATCCTGCTCCGCGGGACGGTAGCTCGGCCGCGGCAGATGCCGCCCGAGGTCGCGATCGAGATGGCTGAGGAGTTCGCGCGGACCCCGGACTTCGCCGCGCACCTGGCCTCCACGCGAAAGGAGCGGTTTCGGGGCGGCCACCGGATAGAGGCCCCGGTTACGATCGCCTGGGGCGAGAAAGAGCGCCTCATACCTGCCAAGGCGCGTCGCACGGACGAGCTTCCCCATCAGGCTCGCGTCGTCACCCTACCCGCATGCGGCCACAGCCCGATGTGGGACGACCCCGAGCTGGTGGCGACGACGATCCTGGACGGCACCGGAGTCGACGATTGGCCTGGACAGGCTGATTGCACAACCGTCTAGTGGAATTTGCGCAGTCCTACGACCCGTCCTCGTCCAGGAAGGTGTCGTCGTGGGAATAGGCGGGGGAGCAGGCGCAGACGACGACCAGGTCGGTGTCGCCGGTGTTGTGGAGCTGGTGAACCTCGCCCGGGGGGATCACCGCGCAGTCGCCGGCTTCCACGTCGCGTTCGTCCTCGCCGACGCGGAGGCGGCCGCGGCCCGCAGTGAACAGGTAGAGCTCCTCCGACCTGCGGTGATGGTGGGCCGCGGTCGAGGCGCCCGCTGCCAGGGTCGCCTCGGCGAGGCTCTGGTTGCGCGCGGGCGAGTAGCCTGGGCCGGCCCACTCGCGGACCGTCGAGCCGTCCGCCGTCGTGTAGGCCTCCAAGTCGGCGTGCCGGGAGAGGTGCATGGGGCGCAGCGTCCTACCGTACCGCTTCGATCGCCCCCTCGATCCGGGCTAGCGTCGGGCCGTCCTGCAGGGTGCGGGTGCCGCCCGGGCCGCTGACGATCGCCGCCAGCTTGGTGCGGATGCCCAGCTGGGTGCCCAGCTCTTCATAGCCTTCGAGGCGCTTCGCGATCGCCCCGCTGGAGCCGCCCTCGCTGTCGAGGTATTCGCGCCATTCGGGGACGTCGAGTTCGCCGATCGAGGCGGCCAGCGATTCGAGGAACTCGTTGTCGATCCCGAAGCGCTTCGCCTCGTCCTGGTTGCGGAAGAAGAGGTAGGTGTACTGCCAACCGTAGCCCTGCTGCGCGGCCGCCTCGGCCCCGAAGAAGCCCAGCTCGAGCGGGTTTTCGGCGATTGAGTAGTGGCGCATAAGCAGCTTCGCGTCGCCCGGCCGCACCTGCCCTTCGACCAGCGGCGGGATCGTCGCCAGGAACTCGGCGCGGCAATTGCCGCACTGCATGTCGTTGAAGACCTGGATCGAGACCGGGGCGTCGGAAGAGCCGAGCCGGTCGCCTTCCTGCGGAATGCCGCCGAAGGTCGACTGCGCCGTCTCGATGCCTTCGATCCTGACCACTTCGCGGCCGGCCTTCTTGGTCGCGATGTCGACCAGGGCGTAGCCGAGCGCGCCGAGCGCCAGGGCGAGGGCGAGGATTACCCAGAGGCGGCCGCGGCGGGGCAGCGGGGTGGCGGCGGCTTCGGGCACCCTCGCATTATCACGACCGCGCCGGCCCGGCCGTCAGCCCGCAATTTGCGGCGAATCTGGTTGACACGTCCGGCACGGCGGGTAAGTATGCGGGCAGGCGTTGTCGACTACCTGGGAGGTCCGTCCGTGGCCAATCACCTCACCCCGTCCGAGCTAGCCGAGGAGCTGCAGATGAAGCGGCAGGAGGTGATCGGCAAGTGCGTCGAGATGCACGTGCCGATCTTTCATGGCCGCATCGACAAATCCCTCTTCCGCACCTCCCTGCGGCAGCTCTCGACGCAGCAACGGCAGGGCAGCGCCCGGACGGCCTAAGAGCGCAACGGCGGTTCATTAGACTCCCCGCGGTGGAGGAGCGGGGAACCAACTCGACCACGCTTGCGGACCTGCTGCCGCGTGCCGCGCGCCTCTACGGCAACGCCCCCGCAATCCGCTTCAAGCAGGGCGACGAGTGGGTCTCGCGCAGCTTCGAGCAGGTCGAGGAGACGGTCCGCTCGCTGGCGCTCGGCCTGATCGACCTCGGCGTCGAGAAGGGCGACAAGGTCTCGATCCTCGCCAACACGCGGCCCGAGTGGACCCACTTCGACTTCGCCGCGCTCTCGATCGGCGCCGTCGTCGTCCCGATCTACCAGACCAACTCGCCGGAGGAGTGCCAGTACGTGCTCGAGAACTCCGACGCCAAAGTCGTCGTGGTGGAGGACGACGAGCAGCTGGAGAAGATCCGCGCCGTCCGCGGAGAGCTGCCGCTGCTCGAGCAGATCGTGCGGATGACCGGGTCGAGCGACGACACGATCTCGATCGAGCAGCTGGCGGTCCGCGGCGCCAACCGCGACGCCGCGGAGTGGGAGCGGCGCTGGAGCGCCGTCGGTCCAACGGACGTCTGCACCTTCATCTACACGTCGGGGACCACCGGCCCGCCGAAGGGCTGCGTGATCACCCACGGCAACTACCGGGCGATGCTCGACATGGTCAAAGAGAACAGCGTGATCGAAGCCGAGGACATGACCTACCTCTACCTCCCCCTCGCCCACTCATTCGCTTTGCTGATCCAGCTCGCCAGCTTCGACCTCGGCGCGACGCTCGCCTACTGGGAGCTCGATCCGCTGAAGATCATGCCCAACCTGGCCGAAGTCAAGCCCACCTACTTCCCATCGGTGCCGCGCATCTTCGAGAAGATCTACACGGCCGCGACCAGCGCGATGGAGAAAGAGGGCGGCCTGAAAAAGGCGGTCTTCGACTGGTCGATCCGGGTCGGCGGCAAGGTGCGCGAGATGGAACGGGCCGGCCGTGAGCCGGGCTTCCTGCTGCGCAAGCAGTACGAGTTCGCCGACCGGAAAGTGCTCTCGAAAATCCGCGACCTGTTCGGGGGCAAGCTGCGGATCGCAACCTCCGGCGCGGCGCCGATCAGCCCCGACATCCTGCGCTTCTTCGACGCCGCCGGGGTGCTGGTGCTGGAGGGATGGGGGATGACCGAGACCTCGACCGCGGCGACGATCTCCAGGCCCGACGACTTCAAGATCGGAACGATCGGCAAACCCTTCCCAGGCTGCGACGTGAAGATCGCCGAGGACGGCGAGATCCTCGTCAACGGCCCGAACGTCTTCCAGGGCTACTACAAGAACGAGGAGGCGACCCGCGAGACGATCGTCAACGGCTGGCTGCACACCGGCGACCTCGGCGAGATCGACGAGGACGGCTTCATCAAGATCACCGGCCGCAAGAAGGACATCATCATCACCGCGGGCGGCAAGAACATCACCCCGGCCAATCTGGAGAACGAGATCAAGCAGCACCCGCTCGTCTCGCAGTGCGTGGTGGTCGGCGACCGCCGGCCCTACCTGGTCGCCCTGGTTACCCTCGACCCCGAAGACGCGATCGCCTACGCCAGGGAGCACGGCCTGCCGGAGAACCCCGAGCGGCTCGCCGCCGACCCCGAGGTCCGCGCCGCGATCGAGCAGCACCTGGCCAAGGTGAACGAGAAGTTCGCCCGCGTCGAGCAGGTGAAGAAGATCGCGGTCCTCCCCCAGGACCTCTCGCAGGAGAGCGGCGAGCTGACCCCCACCTTGAAGGTCAAGCGGGCCGTGGTCGCCGACAAGCACCAAGACGAGATCGAGCGGCTCTACGCGGGCTGAGGAGGCGGGGGGCGGGCCGGTCGGCTGCCGCCCCTAGGACGCCTCGCCGGGGAGCAAGGCCGCGGTCGTCTGCTCCAGCACCCGCCGCCAAGCCGAGGTCTGCTCGGGCTCCTCCTCTGAGGCTCGCTCCACCACGTGGCGGACGCGGCGCTCGGAGATCTCCAGCCCATGGTGGTCGGCGAGCTCCTTGTAGCGGTCGTAGTCCTTGGCGAGGGTGGCGGTGACCGACTCGAAGCCGTGGCGGCCGATCTCCAGGCGCCGCGAGTAGTCCATGATCGGCGTGCCGAACATCAGCTCGTCGTTCGGCTCCGGCTCGACCAAGACGATGTCGACGCCCTTGTATTTCTCCTGCCACATCTCGACCGCCTGGTGGAGGCGGGCGTGAGCGATCAAGCGGAAGGCCTGGTTGGCGATCGCCGGCACGCCCATGTCGGCGACCCGCCGCACCCGGGTGCCGAAGACGGTCGGGATCGTCTGCTCGAAGTCGTTGACGAAGGGGACGAGCGGATTGACGACGATGATGAACTTCGCCCCCTTCTCGACCGCGATGTCGACGTTGGTGGTCGAGCGGATCCCGCCGTCGACCAGCTGGCGGCCCTTCAGGTCGACCGGCTTGTAGACGACCGGCAGTGCGGTCGAGCACTCGATCGCCTTGGAGATCGGCACGTCGTCCCAGCCCGGCTCGCCGAAGACGAGCCGCTCGCAGGTGTCGAGGTCGGTGGCGGTCAGGTACAGCTCCTGGTCGAGCTGGCGGAAGTCGTTGACCCGGCCGGCCTCGCCGAGCGCCTGCTCGACGTAGCTGCCGATCCCGGCGTTCGAGTAGAGGCCGGTCGGCAGCGCCTCGGCGAGGCCGACACCGATGTCGATCGCCGAGAACTCGCCCATCTGCACCAGCCGGCGAACCAGCTCGACCGTGCGCAGCGGCAGCATCGCCGCTTTCTGCAGAAAGCCGAGGTAGTTGAACCTGAGCGCCTTGTCGAGGTCGAGATCATCGATCTCGGAGGAGACCCGCTCGTTGATCACCTGCATCATCTCGTCCGGGGTGACGCCGTTTACCAGCATCGTCGCGACGAACGAGCCGGCGCTGGTGCCGACGTAGACGTCGAAGTCGTTGACCGTGCTGTTGACGGCGAGCAGGTCGAGGGCGCGCAGGGCGCCGATCTCGTAGACGCCGCCGGTGAAGCCGCCGCCGCCGAGCACCAGGGCGGTCTTCGAAGGCCGCTTCCGACCTCTGCTCCGCTTGCGGCGGGAGCCCGGATCGATGTCGACGACCTTGCCCATAGACAAGCGATTATCCCAGGTCGGGCAGCCGAGCCCGCTACCTTGCCGTGTTTCCGTGTTGCAGTTTGCGATGAGACGGGCCGCGATCCTGCTTGCCGCGCTGGCGGCGCTCGTCCTCCTGCCGGCGACGGCGAGCGGCGCCAGCAAGCTGTGCAACGAGCTGCGCGGCCGCCTGCTGCGCGGCGGTGGCGGAGCCAGCGGCCTGCTGGTCGTCGACGCCGGCACCGGCAGGAGGGTCTGCGGGCGGGCGGTGAAGCGGCCCCGGCCGCTGGCCTCGAACGCGAAGCTGTTCACCACCTCGACCGCGCTGAGCAGCTTCGGACCGAGCTACCGGATCGCGACGAAGCTGCTCGGCGACGGCGAGGTGGACGGCAGCGGCGTGCTGCACGGCAGCCTCTACCTGCAGGGCGGCGGCGACCCGGCGCTCGGCTCCCCCGCCTTCTACGACCGCTTCCTCGGCGGCGTCGGCACCAACCTGTTCGCGCTGAAGGGCCAGCTCCGCGCCGCCGACGTGCGCGCCGTGACCGGCCGCCTCTATGCCGACGACACGGTCTTCGACCGCCTGCGCGGAGTCGCCGACTCCGGCTACGCGACCAGCTCCTACATCGGCCCGCTCTCCGGCCTCGCCTTCAACGCCGGCTACAGCGACTCGCGGGCGAGCGGCTTTGCCGCCGACCCCGCCAAGCTCGCGGCGGCGAAGCTGGCGCGCGCGCTGCGCCGCGCCGGGATCGCGATCCGCACCGCGCCGGCGCTCCGCGCCGCTCCGGCCGAGGCGACGACCCTTGCCACGGTCCGCTCACCGACCATGACCCAGCTGGTCGAGACCACCGACGTCTACTCCGACAACTTCTTCGCCGAGATGCTGATCAAGCTGATCGGCGCTCACTTCGGCGCCGCCGGCAGCACCCACGCGGGCGCCGCGGTGGTCGAGCGCTTCGCCCGCGCCCATGGCTCCGGCGTCAACGCCGTCGACGGCTCCGGCCTGACCCGCTCCAACCGCGCCTCCCCGCTCCAGGTCGTCCGCCTGCTCCTGGCGATGCGCGAGGACCCGGTCGGCGACCAGTTCGTGCAGGACCTGGCGCTGGCGGGCCGCACCGGGACGGTCGCCTCGCGGATGCACGGCACCGCTGCCAACGGCCACTGCCGCACCAAGACCGGCACCCTGACCGGGGTCAGCAACCTCTCCGGCTACTGCTTCAATCGCGACGGCAAGGTGATGGCCTTCTCGATCCTGATGGGCAGCGTCCGCAGCCTCGCCCTGGCCCACCTCGAACAGGACCGGATCGCCGCCGCCATAGCCGCCTACTGAGCCGCGAGGCGCTCGCGCAGCCCCGCTTCGTCGAGCACCTCGATCTCCAGCTCTTCGGCCTTGACCAGCTTCGAGCCGGGGTTCTGGCCGGCGACCACGTAGTCGGTCTTCTTCGAGACCGAGTTGACCACCTTGCCGCCCGCCGCCTTGATCAGCGCCGCCGCCTCCTCGCGGGTCAGCTCCGGCAGCGTGCCGGTCAGGACCAGCGTCCTGCCCTCCAGCGGACCGCCCGCGGCGCGCCGTTCGGAGGCGTCCTGCGCGAGCCGCAACCCCCTGCGGCGCAGCTTCTCGACCAGGGCCCAGGTCGGCGCGTCGGCGAGCGACTCGGCGATCTGCACCGCCATGATCGGCCCGACGCCCTCGACCTCTTCGATCCGCTCCGGATCTGCTTTGTGCAGCGCGTCGATCGAGCCGAAGTGGTCGGCCAGGGCCTCTGCGGTGACGGAGCCGACCCCGGGCAGGCCGAGCGCGTAGAGGACCGTCTTGAACGGTCGCGCACGCGAGGCGTCGATCGCCGCCAGCAGGTTGGCGGCGGAGACCTCGCCGAAGCCCTCCAGCCGGGCGAGGCGCTCCGCGTCCAGCTCGTAGATGTCGGCGACGTCCTCGATCAGCCCCTCGTCGAGGAAGCGCAACGCCTGCTTCTCCCCGAGGCCCTCGATGTCCATCGCGCCGCGGCTGACGAAGTGCTTGACGTGCTGGAAGGACTGCCCGGGGCAGCCCGACTTGTTCGGGCAGTAGGTGAAGACGGCGTCCTCGGGCTTCACCGTCGTCGTGCCGCAGGCCGGGCACCTTCGCGGTGGCTTTGGCCTGCGCGGCCTCCCCTTGCGACGTTGGGTGAGCGGCGCCACCACCTGCGGGATCACGTCGCCGGCCCGCATCACCACGACGTCGTCGCCGACCCGCACGTCCTTGCGCGCCAGGTCCTCCTCGTTGTGCAGCGTCGCGGTCGAGACGGTGACACCGCCGACGTGGACCGGCTCCAGCATCGCGAACGGGACCAGGTGGCCGGTGCGGCCGACGTTCCAGACGACCTTCAGCAGCTTCGTCGTCGCGGTCGTCGGCGCGAACTTCCAGGCGATCGCCCAGCGCGGCTCGCGCCCGACCACGCCCAGCTCGCGCCACAGCGCCCGCTCGTCGACCTTGACGACGACCCCGTCGATCTCGTAGTCGAGCGACTCGCGCCGCTCCTCCCACCAGCGGCAGCGGGCGACCACCGAGTCGATCCCCTCGTGGTGCTCGGTGTCGGGGTTGACCTTGAAGCCGCGCTCGCGCAGCCAGGCGACCTCCTCGCTGTGGCTGGCGAGGTCGAGGCCGCGGGTGGCGCCGATCCCGTAGCACCAGACCGAGAGCGGCCGTTCGGCGGCCAGCGCCGGGTCGAGCTGGCGGATCGAGCCGGCGGCAGAGTTGCGCGGGTTGGCGAAGGTCGGCTCGCCGGCCTCGGCGCGGCGCTCGTTCAGGGCTTTGAAGGCGGCGATCGGCAGGTAGACCTCGCCGCGCACCTCGACCAGCGGCGGCGCCCCCTCGATGCTCAGCGGGATCGCCCCGATCGTCCGCAGGTTCCGGGTGACGTCCTCGCCGATCCGGCCGTCGCCGCGGGTCGCGCCGCGGAGCAGCACCCCGTCCTCGTAGGTGAGGGCGATCGCCAGCCCGTCGATCTTCGGCTCGGTCGTGTAGCTGAACTGCGAAGCGTTGATGTCGAGCCGCTTCAGGTGGTTGCGGATGCGGGTCTCCCAGGCGCGCAGCTCCTCCTCGCTGCGGGCGTTGGCGAGCGAGAGCATCGGCTCCAGGTGCTCGATCTGCTCGAAGCGGTCGAGCGGCGGCGCCCCGACTCGCTGCGTGGGCGAATCGGCGGCGCGCAGCTCCGGATGGTCGGCCTCGATCCCCCGCAGCTCGTCGAGCAGCGCGTCGTATTCGTCGTCGTCGATGACCGGGTCGTCGAGGACGTAGTAGCGGTGGTTGTGGGACTGCAGCTCGCGGCGCAGCTCCGCCGCCCGCTGCGCGGCGCTCGGGGCGCTCACACCGACGAGGGCGAGCTGGCCGCCAGCATCCCCTCGAAGTCCCACCCGCGCAGCCGCGCCAGGCCACCGTGATCGGTGAGGTCGAAGTGGATCGGCGTCACCGCGACCTTGCCTTCCGAGATCGCCGTCAGGTCGGTTCCCTCCAGCTCCTCGAAGCCGGGCCGCCAGCCGTAGATCTCGTACTGGCGGCGGCCGCTCTCGTCTTCGGAGACCAGCTTCAGCTCGTCGTTGTAGAGGCGCTTGCCGAGCCTCGTCACTTCGATCCCGACCGGCTCGCCGGCGGGGCAGTTGACGTTGATCAGGGTCTCCGGCGGCATCGGCTCGGCCCTCAGCTTGCCGACCAGCTGGGCGAGGAACGGCGCGGCGAAGCCGAACTCGAAACGGCCGCTGACGTAGCCCATGCCGCCGCCCGCGGACTGCTGGGAGATCGCCACCGCCGGGATGCCGAGGACGATCCCCTCGAAGGCGGCGGCGACCGTCCCCGAGTAGGTGATGTCGTCGCCGAGGTTGGCACCGTGGTTGATCCCGGAGACGATCAGGTCGGGCCGGTGCCCGACCAGCCCCAGCTCGGCGAAGCGGATGCAGTCGACCGGCGTGCCGTCGGTGGCGAAGCCGCGGTCCCCGTCGCCGAACTCGACCTCCTCGACGACCAGCGGCGCGCGGGTGGTGATGCTGCGCGCGGATGCGCTGCGGTTCGAGTCGGGAGCGATCACGTCGACCTCGACCTCGTCCAGCTCGCGCATCGCCCGCCGGGCGGCCTGCAGGCCGGGGGCGGAGATTCCGTCGTCGTTGGTCAGCAGGACCCGCATCGGCTCGATTCTAGGTGTAGGCGACGGACTCCAGGTACAGGCCGTGCGGCGGGGCCGTCTCGCCGGCGGCGGTACGAGGGGCTCCTTCGAGCAGCCTCTCGAAGCTTTTGGGGGTCCATTGGCCCCCCGATGCTTCGAGCATCGTGCCGACCAGGACGCGGACCATGTTGCGCATGAAGGCGTCGGCGGTGATGCGGAAGCTGAGGATGTCGCCCTCCTGCCGCCAGGATGCGGCGAGGACGTCGCGCTGGAAGCGGACGTGCTCGGTCTGGGTCGGCGTGAAGGCGGTGAAGTCGTGGGTGCCCGGCAGGGCGGCCGCGCAGGCTTCGAGGGCGTCGCGGTCGATGCGGTGCGGCCACCAGAGCGCTCGGCCCCGCTCGAACGGGCTCGGCGCCCGCCGGGCGAGCACCCGGTAGAGGTAGCTGCGCGACCTCGCGTCCCGCCGCGCGTCGAATCCGTCCTCGACTACGGCGGCTGCGGTAACGGCAACGTCGCCCGGTCCGACCCCGTTCAGGCTCCTCGCAAGGTCCCTCGGCAGCTCCGCCCCCGTCTCGAAGCTCGCCACCTGCCCCAACGCATGCACGCCGGCATCGGTCCGCCCGGCCACCGTCAGCGACACCGGCTCGCGCAGCACGGTCGCCAGCGCAGCCTCCAGCTCCCCCTGCACGGTCCGCAGCCCCGGCTGCTCCGCCCACCCACTGAACCCCGACCCGTCGTACTCGATGTCCAGCCGCACGGACGCCACTCGGAGCTCACCCAGCTATCGAGAGGGGAGGGCAGGGGGTGTCGTCGCGGCAGCGGCGTCCTCTTTTTCGCCCCGCAAGCTCAGGGGCGACAGCCGCAGCCGCATCTGGCGAAAAACCCAGCAACGCGACGACACCCCCTGCCCTCCCCCACGCGACGCTAGACCAGCTCGAGATAGACCATCTCCGTCGAATCCGACCGCCGCGGGCCGAGCTTGACGATCCTGGTGTAGCCGCCGGGCCGCTCGACGTACCGCGGCGCGACCTCCTCGAACAGCTTGTGGACGACGAACTTGTCGTTGTGCAGCGTCGCCAGCGCCTGGCGGCGGGCGTGCAGGTCGCCGCGCTTGGCCAGCGTGATCAGCTGCTCGACCTCGGGCTTGACGGCCTTCGCCTTCGCCTGGCTGGTCTTGATCCGCTCGTGCTCGATCAGCTGCTTGGAGAGGTTGGAGAGCAGCGACTCCCGGTGCGCCGCGCTGCGGCTCAGCTTGTTGCGCTTCTTGCGGTGGCGCATCGTGGCCCTCGCTCCCCTCCGGCCGCCTAGTCCTGCTGGAGGCCGAGACCGCGGGCGTGCAGGGTCTCGATCACTTCCTCGATCGACTTCTGGCCGAAGTTGGGAATCGCGTTCAGCTCCGAGCGGGTTTTGCGGACCAGGTCGCCGACGGTCTGCACGCCGGCGCGCTTCAGGCAGTTGTAGGAGCGCACACCCAGCTCCAGCTCCTCGATCAGGATCTCGTCGAGGCCGTTGCCGGCCGCGGCCCCAGCCCCGTCGCCGCCGCCCGAGAGGCCGTCGGAAGACAGCAGCCCCGCCGGCTCGCCTTCGGTCAGCTCTTCAACCCGCTCGGCGTCGGTGAAGATCGCCAGCGTCTTGATCAGGATCTCCGACGCCTCGCGCAGGGCCGCTGCGGGCTCGATCGAGCCGTCGGTCTCCAGGTCCAGGCTGAGTTTGTCGAAGTCCGTCCGCTGCCCGACCCGGGCGGTCGCGACCGAGTAGGAGGCGCGGCGGATCGGCGAGAAGATCGAGTCGATCGGGATCACCCCGATCGGCTGCTCGTCGGACTTGTTCTCTTCGGCCGGCGAGTAGCCGCGGCCGCGGCCGATCGTCAGGTAGACCTCGAGCTTGGTTTTTTTCTCCAGCGTCGCGATCGGCGCGCCCGGGTTGAGGATCTCCACGCCGGAGGGGAGGTCGATGTCCTTGGCCTTGATTTCGCCCGGGCCGGTCGCGACCAGCGGCGCCTCGACCTCGTCGGCGTCCGTGTGCATGCGGACGACGAGGTCCTTCAGGTTGAGGACGATGTCGGTGACGTCCTCCTTGACGCCGGACACGCTGGAGAACTCGTGCGCGACGCCCTCGATGCGGACGCTGGTGACGGCGGCGCCGCCCAGGGAGGAGAGCAGGACGCGGCGCAGGCTGTTGCCGAACGTGTAGCCGAAGCCCTTGTCGAGGGGCTCGATAGTGAAGGTTCCGCGGCGGTCGTCCGCCTTCTCTGCGGTGATGCGGGGGACCTGAAAGTCAGTGGTCATGAATTCCTTGGGTATGCGTGTTCAGAATCGATCCGGACTACTTGGAGTACAGCTCGACGATCAGCTGCTCCTGCACCGGCGCCGAGATCTCCGCGCGCTCCGGATAGCGCAGGACCTTGGCGGTGAGCGAATCGTGGTCGGCCTGCAGCCATGCCGGCACGGTCGAGACCAGCTCGGTCGCCTTGCGGATCGTTTCCGTGGCGGCGGAGCCGGACTTGATCGAGATGACGTCCTCGGGACGAACCTGGTAGGAGGGCACGTCGACCCGGCGCCCGTTGACCATCCAGTGGCCGTGGCGGACGAGCTGGCGCGCCTGGCGCCGCGAAGCGGCGAAGCCGAGCCGCACGAGCACGTTGTCGAGCCGCGACTCGAGCAGGCGCAGCAGGTTCTCGCCGGTCACCCCGTCCTGGCGCGAGGCCTTCTCGTAGTAGGCGCGGAACTGGCTCTCGAGCACCTGGTAGTAGCGGCGCGTCTTCTGCTTCTCGCGGAGCTGCACGCGATACTCGGACTGCCGCATCCTGCCACGGCCGTGCTCGCCGGGCGGGTAGGAGCGGCGCTCGACGCCGCACTTGTCGGTGAAGCAGCGCTCGCCCTTGAGGAAGAGCTTCTGCCCCTCGCGGCGGCACTGCTTGCACTGGGCCGAGGTGTCGCGAGCCATCGGCGCTACACCCGCCGACGCTTCTTCGGCCGGCAGCCGTTGTGGGCCTGGGGGGAGACGTCCTTGACCGTGGTCACGTCGAGGCCGGCGGCCTGCAGCGAGCGGATCGCGGTCTCGCGACCCGAGCCGGCGCCCTTGGCGAACACCTCGACCCTTTCCAGGCCGTGCTCCATGCCCTTCTTGGCGGCCGCGTCGGCGGTCACCTGAGCGGCGAACGGCGTCGACTTGCGCGAGCCCTTGAAGCCGGCCGAGCCGGCCGACTCCCAGGCGATCACGTTGCCCTGGGTGTCGGTCAGGGTGACGATCGTGTTGTTGAAGGAGGTCTTGATGTGTGCCTGCCCGTAGGCGATGTTCTTCTTCGCCCGGCGGCGGGTGCGCCCTTTGGCGGGTTTTTTCGCTGCAGCCACGAACCCTCGCCTATTTCGGCGCCGGCGCCTTGCGTTTGCCGGCGACGCTCATCCGGCGCGGGCCCTTGCGGCCGCGCGCGTTGGTCTTCGTCCGCTGACCCCGGACCGGCAGGCCGCGGCGATGGCGCAGGCCCCGGTAGGACCCGATCTCCATCAGGCGTTTGACGTCCTGGGAACGCTCGCGGCGCAGGTCGCCCTCGACCTCGCGCTGCTCGACCGCCTCGCGCAACTTCACCACCTCGTCCTCGGTCAGATCCTTGACCGCCCTGTCCGGGTCGACCTTCGCCTCCGCGAGGATCTCCCGCGCGGTGGAGCAGCCGATGCCGAATATGTAGGTGAGGCCGATTTCGGCCCGCTTGTTGACCGGGATGTTGATCCCCGCGATCCGCGCCACGTGCACCTACCCCTGTCGCTGCTTGTGGCGAGGGTTCTGACAGATCACCAAGACCGCGCCGTTGCGGCGGATCACCTTGCACTTTTCGCACATCGGCTTTACGGAAGCTCGGACCTTCATCGCTCCGGTGTTCGTCTCGAATACAGGACTCCCGCTCGCCCCATGAATCGGACAGGCAGGCACAGGCGGCCCACTGGGCCGAACGGGAAAGATAGCAAGGGACGGAGCTGGGCAGCCGTCCCCAGACGCCGCTACTCGTCCTCGTGCCAGGGGGTGAGGATGCGGGGGCCGTCCCCTGTCACGGCGACCGTGAACTCGAAGTGGGCGGCAAGCGAGCCGTCCTGCGAGTAGACGGCCCACCCGTCGTCTCCCAGCCGGACCAGCGGGCCGCCGGCGGTGACCATCGGCTCGATCGCCAGCACCGTGCCCGGCTCGAGCATCGGCCCGCGACCGGGCTCGCCGTAGTTGGGGACCTGGGGGTCCTCGTGCATGTCGCGGCCGATCCCGTGCCCGACCAGGTTGCGGATGATCGAGAAGCCCTCGATCTCGACCGCCCGCTGGATCGCCGCCGAGACGTCGCTCAGGTGGTTGCCGGGCTGCATCTGCTCGCTGCCGGCGAGAAGTGCCGCCCTGGTCACCTCGAGCAGCTTGCGCGCCGCGCCGTCGATGCCGCCGATCGGCAGCGTGACCGCCGCATCGGCGACCCAGCCGTCCTTGATCACTCCGACGTCGATCGAGAGAACGTCGCCGCGCTTCAGCTCGTAGGGCCCGGGAATCCCGTGCACCACCATCGAGTTCGGCGAGGTGCAGATGGAGCCCGGGAAGCCGCGGTAGCCCTTGAAGGCCGGCTCGGCGCCCTGCGAGCGGATGAACCTCTCCGCCGCCGCGTCCAGCTCCTTGGTGGTGACGCCGGGGCGGGCCTTGGAGGCGAGGATCCGCAGGCAGCGGACCAGCACGCCGCCGGCGGTCGCCATCTTCTCGATCTGCTCCGGGTTCTTCTTGACGATCATCCGGTACAAAGCTAGCCGTCCCGGCTCGCGATCAGATCGCCTCGTCGGCTTCCAGCTTCAGGGTGGCCAGAGCGCGGCGCAGCTCATCGGCAACCGTGTCCGGGGCGGCTGCGCCGTCGATCCGCCGCAGCAGGCTCTGGTGGTCGTAGAACTCGATCAGCGGCTCGGTCTTCTCGTGGTAGGTCTCGAGCCGGTGGCGGATCACCTCCGGCTTGTCGTCATCGCGGACGATCAGCTCGCTGCCGTCGATGTCGCAGACGCCCTCCTTCGCCGGCGGGTCGAACTCGACGTGGAAGACGTGGCCGTTCTCGACGCAGGTGCAACGGCCGCCGAGCCGCCGCATCACCTCCTCGTCGGAGGCATCGATCAGCAGCACCGCGGTCAGCGCCCGGCCCAGCTCGGAGAGCTTCGCCGCCAGCGCCTCGGCCTGCGGGACGTTGCGCGGGAAGCCGTCGAGGATGAAGCCGTCGGCCGCCTCGACCGAGTCGATACGCTCGCCGATCGCGCCGACGATCACCTGGTCGGGCACCAGGTCGCCCCGGTCCATGTACTCCCTGGCGGTCTTCCCCAGCTCCGTCTCGTTCCGCACCGCCGCCCGCAGGATGTCCCCGGTCGCGTAGTAGGGCAGGCGGAGCTCTTCCTGTAGCCGCTCGCCCTGGGTTCCCTTGCCCGAGCCCGGAGGACCCAGGAGCACTAGGTTCAGCTGAGGCATCGGGCGCAGCCTATTTCAAGAAGCCCTCGTAGTTCCTCATCATCAGCTGCGCCTCGAGCTGCTTCACGGTGTCCAGCGCGACGCCGATCACGATCAGGATCGAGGTGCCGCCGAAGAAGAAGTTGGCTGAGGTCTGGCTGATCAGGATCGTCGGCAGCGCCGCCACCGCGCCCAGGTAGAGGGCGCCGGGGAACGTCAGCCGCGAGAGAATCCGGTCGAGGTACTCGGCGGTCGGGCGCCCGGGGCGCACACCCGGGATGAAGCCGCCGTATTTCTTCAAGTTGTCGGCCTGGTCGACCGGGTTGAAGGTGACCGCGGTGTAGAAGTAGGTGAAGATGATGATGAAGAAGACCTCGCCGACCACGTAGGCCCAGCCGTTGGGGCTGAAGAAAGCGGCGAAGTCGAGCGCCGCCGGGGTGTTCAGCAGCTGGCCGATCGTCGGCGGGAAGGCCATGATCGAAGCGGCGAAGATCACCGGGATCACCCCGGCCATGTTGACCCGCAGCGGCAGGTAGGTCGAGCCGCCGGAGGTCATTTTCCGCCCCACTACCCGTTTCGCGTACTGAACCGGGATGCGCCGCTGCCCCTCTTGGACGAAGACGATCGCGACGATCACGGCGAGGGCGATGAACGGCATCATCACCACGAACACCTGGTCGGGGTTGGTCCACCATGCCTGGATCCCGCCCGGCAGCCCGGAGACGATCGAGGCGAAGATCATCAGCGAGATGCCGTTGCCGATGCCCCGCTGGGTGATCAGCTCGCCCAGCCACATCAGCAGGGTGCAGCCGGCCGTCAGGCAGATCACGATCAGCAGGATCTTGCCGCCGCTCAGGTTGCCGAGGAAGTTGTTGCCGGCCTGGCTGCCGAAGGAGCGGAAGAGGAAGACGTAGCCGAAGGACTGCCCGAAGGCCAGCCCCACGGTCAGGTAGCGCGTGTACTGGGTGATCTTCTGCTGCCCGACCTCGCCTTCTTTCTGCAATTTCTCCAGCGACGGCACGACTACGGTGAGCAGCTGGAGGATGATCGAGGCGGTGATGTAGGGCATGATCCCGAGCGCGAAGAGGGAGAGGCGGGAGAGGCCGCCGCCCGAGAAGAGGTTGAGGAAGCCGAGGATGTTGCTGCCGGCGAAGTTGCTCGAGAGTTCCTTGACCGCTTCCGCGCTCACCCCCGGTGCGGGGATGTAGGCGCCCAGCCGGTAGAGCAGCAGCATCGCCGCGGTGAAGGCGAGCTTCTTGCGGATGTCCGCGACGCTGAAAGCGTTCGCGATAGTCCTGAGCATTACGGCTCCAAAGTGTGACAGGAACCGCCGGCCGCCTCTATCTTCCCCCTGGCGGCGGCGCTGAAGGCGTGCGCGTGAACCTCGAGCTTCTTCGAGATCTCACCCCGGGCCAGCACCTTGACCGGGTCGGAGCGCTTCGCCAGGCCCTTTTCTTTGAGGGCCGCGGGCGTCACCTCGGCACCGGCGTCGAAGCGCTCCTCGAGCTCGCCGATGTTGACCGGCTGCGTCGAGGTGCGGAACCTCTCGAACGGCATCGACTTCTTCATGTGCGGCCCGCGCAGCTTCCGCATCCGCATGTGGATCGGGTTCTGGCCACCCTCGTAGCCGGCCTTGCTCTTCGCCCCGGAGCGCGAGCCGTAGCCTTTCTGCCCCCTTCCGGAGGTCTTCCCCAGCCCGCTTCCCTCGCCGCGCCCAACTCGCCGCCGCGGCTTGCGCGACCCCGGCTTCGGCTTCAGGTTATGCAGCCCGATCTCCTCTGAGCGGGGTTTCTCAGCCACCGCCGACCTCCACCAGGTGGGAGACGGCGCGAAGCTGCCCCTGAAGCTGGGGCGAGTCCTTGCGCTCCACGGCCTTGCCGATCCGGCCCAGGCCGAGCGCCGCCAGCGTCGCTTTCTGATTCGGCTTGGACCCGTTGGCCGACCGAACCTGCTTGATCTTCACCGCCGTCACGAACCCTCACCCTCCGCCGGCTTCTCCTCCGCTTTCTCCTCCTCGCCTGGGACGCTCGCCTCGGCGCTTGAAGTCTCGGGGGTGGACGCCTCCTCCGCGGGTGGCGTGGGGGAGGGGGTATCCCCGGAGGAGCGGCGTCCTGTTCCTCGCCCCTCCGACTCCGCGAGTGAAGACTCGTCATCCGGCGAGGAGCCCAGCGACGGAGGGGATGCCCCCTCCCCCGCCACGGGACCCGCGGCCGCACCGTTCTTCTTCTGCACCCCAAGCACCTGCGCAACCGTCAGGCCCCGCAGCTCGGCAACCTCCTCCGGCCGCCGCAGCCGCACCAGCCCGTCCATCGTCGCCTTCACCAGGTTGATCGGGTTCTGCGTGCCGATGCTCTTCGTGAGAACGTCGCGAACCCCGCCCAGCTCGAGCACGGCCCGCACCCCGCCGCCGGCGATCACCCCGGTGCCGGGGCTGGCCGGCCGCAGCACGACGTGGCCGGCGCCATAGCGGCCGACGATCTTGTGGGTCAGGGTCTGACCGTATTTGGGCACGCGGATCAGGCTCTTGCGGGCGTTCTCGACCGCCTTCTGGATCGCCAGCGGCACCTCGCGCGCCTTGCCGTAGCCGATCCCGACCACGCCCTCTTCGTCGCCGACCGCGACCAGCGCCGTGAACGAGAACCGCCGCCCGCCCTTGACCACCTTGGCGACGCGGTTGATCTCGATCACCCGCTCTTGGAGGTCGAGCCCGCGCGGGCTGACCGTCTCCACGTTCTGCATGTCCATGCCCTTCATCGGACCGGACAAGGTAGCTGACTGGACGACGAGCGGGGCGCCATCAGAACTTCAGGCCCCCCTCTCGCGCCCCCTCGGCCAGGGCCTTGACCCGGCCGTGGTACTTGTAGCCGCCGCGGTCGAACACGCAGCTGTCGATCCCGGCCGCCTTGGCTCGCTCGGCGAGCAGCTCGCCGGCCCGCTTCGCCTGGTCGCTGGCCGACAGCTTTCGCAGCTCCGCCTCGGTCCAGTTGACGGCGGCCAGGGTGCGGCCCTCGCCGTCGTCGACCAGCTGGGCGAAGACGCCGCGGTTGGAGCGGTAGACGGAGAGGCGCGGACGCTCGGAGCTGCCGACGACGCGGGCGCGAACCCGGCGGCGGCGGCGCAGGCGTGCCTGTCGCTTGGTGACGACGGTCATCGCTAGGCCCTCTTCCCGACCTTCCGCATCACGTGCTCGTCGCGGTATCGGATCCCCTTGCCCTTATAGGGCTCGGGCGGGCGACGCTTGCGGATGTCCGCGGCTACCTGGCCGACCAGCTGCTTGTCGATGCCGCGGACGACGACCTCGGTCGGCTGCGGGACCTCGAACTCGATCCCCTCAGGCGGTTCGATCGCGACCGGGTGCGAGTAGCCCAGCGCCATCTCCAGGTTCTTGCCCTTCAGCGCGGCGCGGTAGCCCACGCCCTGGATCTCCAGCCGCTTCTCGAAGCCCTCGGTGACCCCCTCGACCATGTTCGCGATCAGGCTGCGGGTCAGCCCATGCAGGGCGCGGTGCTCGCCGCGGTCGGTCGGTCGCGAGACGGTGACCGTGCCGTCATCCTGCTCGACCTCGATCGCGGCGGAGACAGCCTGGCTGAGCTCGCCCTTCGGGCCCTTGACGGCGACGCGCCCGGGGGCGAGCTCGACCGTCACGGCCTCGGGGAGGGGAATCGGCTTTCTTCCGATGCGGCTCATGTTCGGATCACCAAACGTAGGCGACAACCTCGCCGCCGACTCCCTTCGATTTCGCCTCGTGCCCGGTCATCACGCCGACCGAGGTGCTGAGGATCGCCGTGCCGGTGCCGCCGTGGACGCGCGGCACCTGCTTGCGGTCGACGTAGCGGCGCCGACCGGGGCGCGAGATCCGTTCCAGCCCGACGATCACCGGGCGGCGCTCCTCCGTGTATTTGAGGCGGATCTCGATCTCCTCGCCGACCCGGGCGGGCTTGCGGGCGAAGTCGCGGATGTAGCCCTGCTCCTTGAGGATGCGGGACATCTCCTCCTTCAGCCTCGAAGCCGGGATGCTCACCTCGTCGTGGCCGGAACCGAGCGCGTTGCGGATCCTGGTCAGGTAGTCGGCTATCGGGTCGTTCAGCATCGTGCGTCCCCTTACCAGCTCGACTTCGTCATCCCCGGGATATAGCCCTCGTGCGCGGCCTCGCGCAGGCAGATCCGGCAGAGGCCGAACTTGCGGAAGTAGCCGCGCGGCCGCCCGCAGCGACGGCAGCGGTTGTACTTGCGGGTCTTGAACTTGGGCTTGCGGCCCTGCTTCACCTTCATCGAGGTCTTAGCCATCCTCTGAAGTCTCCTCACCGGCCGAGCCATCGGCCTCCTCGGTTTCGCCCTCCGCGGCCTCGCCCTCCTCGTCGGGCTCCCGCGTGCGCTTTTCGTAGGCCTCGGGGTTCTCCTCTTTAAGCTGCTCGAGCGCGGCCTGCTCGGCCTCGGCCCGCTGCCGGGCCTCCTCCTTACGCCTCTCCTCCTCGGCCTCGGCCTCCTCCTCGAGGTCGGCCTCGCCGGGCCGGCCCTCTTTGGCAAACGGCATGCCCAGCCGCAGAAGCAGCTCGAACGCCTCGAGGTCGGTCGGTGCCGAGGTCACGATCGTAACGTCGAGGCCGCGCACCTCGTCGATCGAGTCGTAGTCGATCTCGGGGAAGATCAGCTGCTCCTTGACGCCCATCGAGTAGTTGCCGCGGCCGTCGAAGGAGCGCGGGTTGAGGCCGCGGAAGTCGCGGATCCGCGGCACCGCGATCGAGCAGAGACGATCCAAGAACTCCCACATGCGGGCGCGCCGCAGGGTGACCGAGACGCCGACCGGCATCCCCTCGCGGACCTTGAAGGAGGCGATCGACTTGCGCGCACGCCGCACGCTCGGCTGCTGGCCGGCGATCGTCGCCAGCTGGCTCTGCGCCGCCTCGAGCATCTTGGTGTTCTGCCGCGCCTCGCCGACGCCCATATTGAGAATGATCTTCTCGATGCGCGGGGCCTGCATCGGCGTCGAGTAGCCGAACTTGCGGGTCAGCGCCGGCTTCACCTCCTGCTCGTAGCGCTCGCGCAACCGCGGCGGCGGCGCTGCCTGCGACTGGCTGGTCGTGGCCGCCTCCATCAGAGCGACGCTCCGCTGCGCTTCGCGTACCGCTCGCGCTTGCCGCCCCTGTCGCGGCGCACGCCAACGCGGGTCGGCTTGTTGTCTTTGGGGTCGAGCAGCATCACATTGGAGACGTGGATCGGCCCCTCCTTGTCGACGATCCCGCCGAGCTGCTGACCGGCTTTCTGGACGTTCTGGGCCGAGCGAGGTTTTTCGTGCCGCTTCACCATGTTGAGACCCTCCACGTAGACGAAGCCGCGCTTCGGCTCGGTCCGCGTCACGCGGCCGGTCTTGCCGGCGTCCTTGCCGCCGATCACCTTCACCCGGTCGTCGGTCCGTATCCGCATCGCCTTTGCCATCGCTACAGGACCTCCGGGGCCAGGGAGACGATTTTCATGAAGTTGCGGTCGCGCAGCTCGCGCGCCACCGGGCCGAAGATACGGGTGCCGCGCGGATTGTTGCTGGCCGGATCGATCAGCACCGCGGCGTTTTCGTCGAAGGAGATGTAGGTGCCGTCCGAGCGGCCAAGCGACTTGCGGGTGCGCACCACGACCGCCTGCACGACCTCGCCTTTGCGGATGCCGCCCTGCGGGCTCGCCTGCTTGACCGTCGCGGTGATCACGTCGCCGACCCCCGCGTAGCGGCGGCGGGATCCCCCTTTGACGCGGATGCAGAGGATCTCGCGGGCACCGGAATTGTCGGCCACCTTGAGTCTCGACTCCTGCTGGATCATCGATCGCGCTTCCCCTATTTCGCCTTCTCGAGGACCTCGACCAGACGCCAGCGCTTCGTCTTGGAGAGCGGCCGCGTCTCGACCACCCGCACGACGTCGCCCTGGCCGGCCTCGTTGCGCTCGTCGTGCGCGTGAAGGGTCCGCGACTGCCGGATCACCTTCTCGTAGGTCGGATGCCGCCGCACGATGTCGACCCGCACCGTGATCGACTTCTCGGCTTTGTCGGACACCACGACCCCCTGCCGCACCTTTGCCGCGACAGCCGACCGCTCCGCGGGCGCCGTCCCGGTGCCGGCGGTCTTGCCGGCCTTGGCGACGGATCGCTGCTTTCGCCGCAGCTCGGCCTTGCGCTTCCGGGCCTCCGCCCGCTCCGCCTCGCGCTCCTCGGCAGACCTCTTCGGTTTGGGCTTCGACGGTCGCCGCGACTTCTGGAGCCGCCGTTTCTCCTTCCACGGCAGTTCGTCCTCCGGACTCGGCTCCTCAGCTTTCTCCTCGGCGGAGGGGGAGTCGGCCGCGGCGGCAGGAGCATCGTCAGAACCAGGCGTCTCCTCTGCGGGTGGCGTCGGGGTGGCCTCGTCCTGATCTTTTTTCTTCTCGTCCTCGCTCATTTCCTCAGCTCTCGTTCCACGTCGATCCCCCGCTCCCGGGCCACGGTCAGCAGCCGCGCCACGTCCCGCTTGGCGCTCGCCAGCCGCGCCGTGTTCTCCAGCTCGCCGGTCGCATGCCGGAAGCGCAGGTTGAACGCCTCCTGCTTGGCTTCGATCAGCCTCGCCACCAGCTCGTCGTCTTTGAAATCGTGGACCTCGGCCGCCTTCATCGGACCTCCGCCCCCTCGCGCATCACGAATTTCGTCCTGACCGGAAGCTTGTGGCCGGCCAGGCGCAGCGCCTCGCGGGCCAGCTCCTCCGGCACGCCCGCCAGCTCGAACATCACCTTGCCCGGCTTGACCACGGCGACCCAGCCCTCCGGGTTGCCCTTGCCCGAGCCCATCCGCGTCTCGGCGGGCTTCTTGGTGAAGGGCTTGTCGGGGAAGATGTTGATCCAGACCTTGCCGCCGCGTTTGATCTTGCGGGTCATCGCGACGCGGGCCGCCTCGATCTGGCGGTTGGTGATCCAGCCGCGGTCGAGCGCCTTCAGCCCGTACTCGCCGAAGGCGACGGTGCTGCCGCCCTTGGTGTTGCCGCGCATCCGGCCGCGCATCTGTTTGCGGTGTTTGACCCGCTTCGGCATCAGCATCGCCTACCGAGCACCCCCTCCGCGGCCCGTCCGGTCGCCGGGGCGGTTGCCACGGCTGCGCCCGGCGCCCGGAGCCTCTCCGTCGGCCGGGACCTGGTCGGAGCGGAACCCCTCGGGCATCACCTCGCCCTTGTTGATCCAGCATTTGACGCCGATCCGGCCGGCCGTGGTGCGCGCCTCGAAGAAGCCGTAGTCGATGTTGGCGCGCAGCGTGTGCAGCGGCACGCGCCCGTCGGCGTAGTGCTCGGTGCGCGCCATCTCGGAACCGCCGAGCCGGCCGGACACCTGGATCTTCACGCCTTTGGCGCCCGATCGCATCGCCGAGGTCAACGCCCGTTTCATCGCGCGGCGGAAGGCAACCCGGTTCTGGAGCTGCTCGGCGATCGACTGGGCGACCAGCTTCGCATCCAGCTCGGGGCGCTTCACCTCGCGGATGTTCACCTTGATCGGCTTGCCGGTCAGCTTGTGCAGCTCCTTGCGCAGCGCGTCGACTTCGCTTCCCGACTTGCCGATCACGATGCCCGGGCGGGCGGTGTGGATGTCGACCGTGACCTCGCCGCGGCGCTCGATCGTGATCTCGGAAAGACCGGCGTGGGCCAGTTTCCCCTCGATGTGGTCGCGGATGCGGAGGTCCTCCTCGAGCACGTCGGCGAAGCCCTTCTCGTCGAACCAGTTCGACCTCCAGTCCCGGATGTAGCCGACCCGGAAGCCGCCGGGGTGGATCTTCTGCCCCATGGCTAGCCCAACTCCCCTTCCGGGCTCAGCGCCACCGCGATGTGGCTGGTTCGCTTGTTGATCTGCGTCGCCCGGCCGAGGGCGCGCGGCCGGTAGCGGCGCAGGGTCGGGCCTTCGTCGACGGTGATCTCTGCGACCCGCATCTCGTCGGCGATCAGGTCGTGGTTGTTCTCCGCGTTGGCGGCGGCCGACTCGATCAGCTTGCCGATGTCCCGCGCCGCCCCGCGCGGCGAGAACTGCAAGAGCGCCCGCGCCTGGTCGATGTTGAGGCCGCGGACCTGGTCGGCGACGAGGCGCGCCTTGCGCGGCGCCACCCGCACGTATCGGGAGCTGGCCCGGACCACCAGCGGCGCCGGCTTCGGCGCTTTCTTCTTCTCCGGCGCCCCTTTCTTCGCAGCGGGTTTCTTCGCCGTCTCTTTCTTCGCCGTCTCTTTCTTCGCCGAGTCTTTCTTGCCGGGCGCCTTCTTGGCGTCCGGGTCCCGTTGTTTCTTCTCGACTGCCATCAGTGGCCCTTCTACTCGCCTTTGCCGGTTCCGGAGTGGGCGCGGAAGGTCCTGGTCGGTGCGAACTCGCCCAGCTTGTGGCCGACCATCGACTCCGAGATGAAGACGGGCACGTGCTTGCGCCCGTCGTGGACGGCGATCGTGTGGCCAACCATCTCCGGGAAGACCGTCGAGGTCCGCGACCAGGTTTTCACCATCTGCTTCTGGCCGGACTCGTTCATCGCGGCGATCCGCTTCATCAGGGCGGCTTCCACCCACGGCCCCTTTTTCGTCGAGCGTCCCATTAGCCGGCCACCTACCGCTTCTTCTTCCCACGCCTGCGACCGCGGACGATGTCGCGGTCGGATCGCTTGCCCTTCTTGCGGGTGCGATAGCCCAGCGTCGGCTTGCCCCACGGCGTGACCGGGTGGCCACCGGGCGTGTGGTGCGCCTCGCCGCCGCCGTGCGGGTGGTCGACCGGGTTCATCGCCACGCCCCTTGTCTGCGGTCGCTTGCCCTTGTGCCGGTTGCGCCCGGCCTTGCCGACCTTGACGTTCTGGTGCTCGGCGTTGGACAGCGAGCCGACCGTGGCGCGGCACTCGGCGCGGACCATCCGCATCTCCGAGGAGGGCAGCCGCAGGGTCACCATCTCCCCCTCCTTGGCCACCAGCTGAATCGCCGTGCCCGCGGCGCGGCCCAGCTTGCCGCCCTGGCCGGCGACCAGCTCGACGTTGTGGACGATCGTCCCGGTCGGCATCTCCCCCAGGGTCAGCGCGTTGCCGGGCGCGATGTCGGCGCCGGGGCCGGACTGCACCCGGTCGTCGACCGAGAGGTCCGCCGGGGCGAGGATGTAGCTCTTCTCGCCGTCGGCGTAGTGCAGCAGCGCGACGTAGCAGCTGCGGTTCGGGTCGTACTCGATCGTCGCCACCCTGGCCGGAACCCCGTCCTTGCGCCGCTTGAAGTCGATGCGGCGGTAGCGACGCTTCGCCCCGCCACCGCGGTGACGCGCGGTGATCCGTCCGTTGCCGTTGCGACCGCCCGACTTGCGCAGCCCTTCGGTCAGCTTGCGCTGCGGCTCGGACGCGGTCAGCTGCTCGCGCACGGGATAGGTGGCGAAGCGGCGCCCCGGGCTGGTCGGTTTGGTCTTGCGGTTGGCCATCTCGATCCCCTAGGCGGTCTCAGCGCCTTCGAACAGCTCGATCCGGTCGCCCGGCACGAGTTGGACGATCGCCTTCTTCCAGCCCCGCGTCCTACCCGACTGCAGGCCGCGGCGCTTCGGCTTGGCCCGCACCCTGGAGGTGTGGACCGCGGCGACGCCGACGTCGAAGATCTCTTCGACCGCGGCGGCGATCTGGGTCTTGTGGGCGCGGTCGTTGACCCGGAACGTGTACTTGCCCTCGGCGATCAGCGCGTAGCTCTTCTCCGAGACGACCGGGCGGACGATCACGTTGCGGGCGTCCATCAGGCGAGCCTCCCCTTCAAGGCCTCCAGCGCACCTTCGGAGAGGACGAGCGAGGCCGCGCCGATCACGTCGGCCACGCCGATCGCACCCACCTCGGCGACCGTCACCCGGGCGATGTTGCGAAAGCTCTTCACGGCACCGGTCTCCTCCGCCTGGAGGACGACCAGGGTCGGCCGCTGCGCGCCCCACTTGTCCAGCGCTGCGGCCGCCGCATTCGTTGAAGGCTCCTCGAAGGCCACCGGGTCGAGCAGCGCGATGCTGCTCCGCTCGGCGTGGACCGATAGCGCCGCCCGCATCGCCTTGCGGCGCGCCTTGCGGTTCACCTTGACGTTGTAGTGGCGGGGCTTCGGGCCGAAGGCGACGCCCCCCCCGAAGCGATTGGGCACGCCGAGCGAGCCGGCGCGAGCCCGGCCGGTGCCCTTCTGGCGCCAGGCCTTTGCGGTCGTGAACGAGACCTCGGCCCGGGTCAGGGTCGAGGCGGTGCCGCGACGCCGCGACGCCAGGTCGGCGCGCGCCGTCTCGTGGACCAGCGACTGGTGGAAGGGCTCCGCGAACAGCTCCTGCGGCAGCTCCGCCTTGGTCGTCTTGCCGAGCACCGCGGCCTTGGCCATCAGGAATCGCCCTCGCTTCGCACCTCGACCACCGCGTTGCGCGAGCCGGGGACCGACCCCTTGACCAGCAGCAGGTTGCGCTCGACGTCGACGTCGGCGACCTCCAGCCGCCGCTGGGTGGCCCGCTTGTTCCCCATCTGGCCCGGCATCCGCATCCCTTTGAAGACCCGCCCCGGGAAGGCGCTGGCGCCGATCGAGCCGGGCGCCCGCACGTTGTGGGACCCGTGGCTGACCGGCCCGCGGCTGAAGTTGTGACGCTTGATCCCACCCTGGAAGCCCTTGCCGAGCGAGATGCCGGAGACCTTGACCTTCTGGCCGGCCTCGAACGAGGAGACGGTGACGTCGTCGCCCACCTTGGGGCCCTCCTCGGCGCCGAGGTCCTCGTCGCGAAACTCGACCAGGTGGCGCATCGGCGGCGCCCCGGCCTTCTTCAGGTGGCCCAGCTCGGCCTTGCTCAACCTGCCCTCCCCGACCTCGTCGAAGCCGAGCTGCACGGCCGCGTAGCCGTCCCGCTCGGGGTCGCGGATCGCGGTCACCTTGCAGGGCCCGGCCTCGATCACGGTGACCGGGACGACCGTGCCGTCCTCGCGGAAGACCTGCGTCATGCCGAGCTTCTTGCCGAGGATCGCAGCCATGATGGGCTCACAGCCTGATCTCGATGTCGACCCCGGCCGGCAGCGAGTCGAGGCGCTGTAGGGAGTCGACGGTTTTCGGCGAGGGCTGGAGGATGTCGATCAGGCGCTTGTGAGTGCGGATCTCGAAGTGCTCGCGCGAGTCCTTGTCCTTGAACGGGGAGCGGATCACGCAGTAGACGTTCTTCTCGGTCGGCAGCGGTACCGGGCCGGAGACGCTCGCGCCGGTCCGCTCCGCGGTCTCGACGATCTCGCGGGCAGCCCGGTCTATGGCGTCGTGGTCGTACGCCTTCAGTCGAATCCGGATTTTCTGCGCCGCGATCGTTGCCACGGTTCTTCAGCTCTTTCGTTTTCCTTTCGCGCGGCCTTTCCGCGCGGAAGGGGCGCCGCCCCTCCCTGTTGGTGGGGCGCCGCCCCGGTCGTATGTCCTTTTCGGTTGTCTCGCCGCCGCGGCGGCGATCGGGGCGGGGCTCCGCCCCAAGGGCGTTACTCGATGATCTCCGAGACGACACCCGAGCCGACGGTCCGGCCACCCTCGCGGATGGCGAAGCGCAGGCCCTGGTCCATCGCGATCGGCTGGATCAACTCGATCGTCATCTGGACGTTGTCGCCCGGCATCACCATCTCGGTCCCCTCGGGGAGGTTGGCAATACCGGTCACGTCCGTGGTGCGGAAGTAGAACTGGGGCCTGTAGCCCGAGAAGAACGGCGTGTGACGGCCGCCCTCCTCCTTCTTCAGGCAGTAGACCTCGGCCTTGAACTTGGTGTGCGGGGTGATCGAGCCCGGCTTGCAGAGCACCTGGCCGCGCTCGATCTCCTCGCGCTTGGTGCCTCGCAGCAGGGCGCCGATGTTGTCGCCGGCCTGGCCCTGGTCGAGGATCTTGCGGAACATCTCGACCCCGGTGACGACGGTTTTCGTCGTGTCCTTGATGCCGACGATCTCGACCTCCTCGCCGGTGTTGACGATCCCCTGCTCGACCCGGCCGGTGGCGACGGTGCCGCGGCCGGTGATCGAGAAGATGTCCTCGATCGGCATCAGGAAGGGCTTGTCGAGGTCGCGCTCCGGCTCGGGGATGTAGGAGTCGAGCGCTTCGGCCAGCTCGTAGATCGCCTTCTGGGCCTCCTCGTCGCCCTCCAGGGCCTTCAGCGCCGAGCCTTTGACGATCGGCGTCTCGTCGCCCGGGAAGTCGTACTCGTTGAGCAGGTCCTTGACCTCCTCCTCGACCAGCTCGATCAGCTCCTCGTCGTCGACCTGGTCGGTCTTGTTGAGGAAGACGACCACGTGCGGGACGTTGACCTGGCGGGCGAGCAGGATGTGCTCACGGGTCTGCGGCATGACGCCGTCGGCGGCGGAGACGACGAGGATCGCGCCGTCCATCTGCGCGGCGCCGGTGATCATGTTCTTCACGTAGTCGGCGTGACCCGGGCAGTCGACGTGGGCGTAGTGGCGGTTCTCGGTCTCGTACTCGACGTGGGAGGTCGCGATCGTGATCCCCCGCTCCTTCTCCTCCGGAGCGTTGTCGATCTCCTCGAAGCTCTTCGCCTCGGTCTCGCCCTTGCCGGAGAGCGTCTTGGTGATAGCGGCCGTCAGCGTCGTCTTGCCGTGATCGATGTGACCGATCGTGCCGACGTTCACGTGCGGCTTATCGCGCTCGAACTTCTCCTTTGACATCGCTCTCCGTTCTACCTTTCGAAATCGTGGTTCTCTTATCGCTATCTGCTGGCGAACCTCGGAAATATAGCCGGATTCACGTGGCGGCTCCCACCGGCTCGCCCGACCGGTGCTCGACGATCTCCTCGGCGATGTTCGACGGGACTTCCTCGTAGCGCTCGAACTGCATCGTGTAGGTGGCGCGGCCCTGCGTCGAGGAGCGCAGATCCGTGGCGTAGCCGAACATCTCGCCGAGCGGCACGAAAGCCTGCACGGCGAGCGCGTTGCCCCGCTGCTCCTGGCCCTGGACCTTGCCGCGACGCCGCGAGAGGTCGCCGATCACGTCGCCGAGGAACTCCTCGGGGGTGACCACCTCGACCGCCATCACCGGCTCCAGCAGGACCGGGCTGGCCTTGCGGGCGCCATCCTGGATCGCCATCGAGCCGGCGATCTTGAAGGCCATCTCCGAGGAGTCGACATCGTGCGAGGAGCCGTCGATCAGCTCGACCTTGACGTCGACCATCGGGTAGCCCGCCTTGACGCCGTTCTCGAGCGCCTCCTCGATCCCCTGCTCAACCGGGGAGATGAACTCGGTCGGGATCGCGCCGCCCTTGATCTTGTTCTCGAACTGGAAGCCCTCGCCGGGCGCCGGCTCGACGTTGATCACGACGTGGCCGAACTGGCCGCGGCCGCCGGTCTGGCGGACGAAGCGCGCCTCGACCTTGCCGACCGACTTGCGGATCGTCTCGCGGTAGGCCACCTGGGGCTTGCCGACGTTGGCGTCGACTTTGAACTCGCGCAGCATCCGGTCGACGATCACCTCGAGGTGCAGCTCGCCCATCCCGTGGATCAGCGTCTGCCCGGTCTCCTCGTCGGACTCGACCTGGAAGGTGGGGTCCTCCTCGGCGAGCCGCTGCAGCGCCGTGCCCAGCTTCTCCTGGTCGGCTTTCGTCTTCGGCTCGATCGCCACCGCGATCACCGGCTCGGGAAATTCGATCGTCTCCAGGGCGATCGGCGCGTCGGGGGCGGCCAGCGTGTCGCCGGTTCCGGTTTCCTTCAGGCCGACGCCGGCGCAGATGTCGCCCGCGTAGCACTCCTCGATCTCCTCGCGGCTGTTGGCGTGCATCATCAGCAGCCGCCCGATCCGCTCGGTCTTGCCAGTCGAGATGTTGAGCACTCGGCCGCCCGCGCTCAGCTTGCCGGAGTAGACGCGGAAGTAGGTCAGCTTGCCGACGTACGGGTCGGTCATCACCTTGAAGGCGAGCGCCGCGAAGGGGCCGTCGTCGTCGGCCGAGCGGGTCGCCTCGGTCGGCTCGCCGTCGCCCTTGCCGGCCGGCTCGAGGCCGGTGACGGGCGGGACGTCGAGCGGCGAGGGCAGCAGCTCGACGATCGCGTCGAGCAGCGGCTGCACGCCCTTGTTCTTGAACGACGAGCCGCAGAGGACCGGCGTAACTTTGGTGTCGATCGTCGCCTGGCGCAGCGAGGAGGCGATCCGCTCGTGGGGGATCTCCTGCTCGGCGAGGTAGGCCTCCATCAGCTCGTCGTCGTAGTCGGCGCAGGCCTCGATCAGCTCGGTTCGGTGGTGCTCGGCCTGCTCGCGCAGCTCCTCCGGGATCTCGCCCGTCTCGAACTCGGTTCCCAGCTCGTCCTTCCAGACCAGGGCCTTCATCTCAACCAGGTCGACGACGCCTTCGAACTCGGCCTCCCGGCCGATCGGCAGCTGGATCGGCAGCGGGTTGGCGCCGAGCCGGTCCTTCATCGTCTCCACCGCGCCCGCGAAGTCGGCGCCGGTGCGGTCCATCTTGTTGATGTAGGCGAAGCGCGGCACCTTGTACTTGTCCGCCTGGCGCCAAACCGTCTCCGACTGCGGCTCGAC
>CAVSRD010000015.1:0-12737 GCA_963730315.1 uncultured Solirubrobacterales bacterium
CCAGGGGTTGTAGGGGTCCTTGACCCCGGTTCACCGTTGGCGTCGACCCCGTAGATCGCCCAGCTGAAGGGAAGGAACTGCATCCATCCTTCGGCTTGCGCCGATGACACGGCGAGGTCGAGCCGAAGCCGGTCTCCACCCAATTGATCGCGGCGAGGATCGACGGGCCGCGCTCGCCCAACCCGTAGCGCGCGCTTGCCGCCCGGTAGATCGGGACGAGCTTCGTCGGCACTCCTTCGACCGAGCCGACAGCTTCTTCTGCGCATCCACTCCGAGCGCCGAAGAGCATCGCCGCCGAAGCGGCTGCGCCGACGACGAGCAGGAAGACCGCAAACGCGACGCCCACCAGCGCCGCGGGCAGGATCGACGCCTTCTCTCTGTCGCCGGACCGATGCATCTCTTCCGGCGCATCTGTCCGCAACTAATGCGGTTCGCCTCATGTTTAAGAAAGGTGAGGCAGTTCGGGACCTTTCCGGACAGGGGGAGCATGGGAGCGATACGGAGTACTGAGCAGGGAGCGACTCAACGCGCCGCCGCAAACGGCGGCGATCTGACGCGAGAGGAGCTGGAGTCGGCTGAACACGGCTTCCTTCAACTGCTGCGCCGCAAGCGCTTCTCCCCCGCCTTCCGCCACCGCCACGCCGCCGACCTGCTCGCCAAGGCGCGGCTGGAGCTCAGCGAACACCTCGCCGAAGGCGGCCAGGTTCAAAACCCGGCCGGGTGGATCGTCCACTGCGCCTGGCGGCGCACACAGAACCTGCTCGAGCAGGAGGGGCGGGCGCCGCGGGTGCTCTCGATCGACAACGGCCTTCCGATCAGGGAGTCGGTCACCCCCGAGGACAGGGCGCTCGAATCCGATCGCTACCGCCGCCTGCAGTCGGCGATCGAACGGCTGCCCGAGGAGGAGCGCAAGGTGATCGCCCTCGCCTATTTCGAGGGCATGTCGGTGCGCGAGGTCGGACGCGCCCTCAAGTGGGACAAATGCAAAGCCGACCGCCGCCACCACGCCGCCTTGGAGCGGCTGCGCAAGTTGCTGCGGATCGAGGACATCGATGCCCTCGCAGTGGAGCTCGGCATCCTCGCCTGGGTCTCGGTCGCAGTCCCCTACTCGCGGCCCCGCCTGCCCGCCTACCTCGACTCGGTGGGCGACCACGCCGCCGCATTGCTCGCGCGCGCCCAGGATCTGGCACGGCGCCTGCTCGGCAGTGGAGTCGCCGAACCCGGCATGGGACCGGCGCTCGGCGGCACCGCCCGCGCGGCCGGCGCCTGCACGACGGCTGTCGTCGTCTGCCTCGCGACCGGTGTCGTGGGACCGGGGATCGGCGCGGTCGACGGCCTCGTCGAGCACCACAGGCACCCGCCGGTCCACCATCACGCTCCGGCTCCCGCCCCGCCGCAGCCGGAAAGCGCCCCGATCCTCGCCACGCCGCCACCGACGACGACGGCGACGAGCCCGACCGCCGGCGCCGAAAAGAGCCGGGCCTCGAAGGCCACCCCGAGCAAGCCGCGACACAGGCAAGCCACGTCCGCGACCACCTCGGCGCCGACCGCGAGCGGGAGCCAGGTCGCCCAGGAGTTCGGCTCCTTCGAAGGCGGCGGCGAAGCCGCCTCTGAAGCCTCGAGCGGCAGCAGCGGCTCAACCTTCTCGACCAGCTCGTCGGCATCGAGCGCCACGAGCGGCTCCTCCTCGCCTGCGCCCTCGGCGAGCGGCAAGCAGGTCGAATCCGAGTTCGGCATGTGAGCCCTCGCCGAGATCGGTGAGGCACTCGGCGTCCCCCGCGGACAACCGGGGCGAACGCACCCGATCCGCAAGGAGGTCCGCCGTGCCAATACCGCTCGCGATCAAGCTCGGCCTGCTCGAGCTCGCCGACGTCAGCATCAAACCGAACCCCGGCGGCCTCCCCGGCTCCGGCGCGCTGGAGAAGCTCGTCAACGGCCTCGCCGCCGTCGCCCTGCTCGGCTGCGGAGCGGCGCTGGTGATCGGCGCCGCCCAATGGGGCCTCGGTCAGCGCGCGAACAACTACAGCCAGGCCGCCGACGGCAAGTCGAAGATGCTCTACGCGATCGGCGGGGCGTTCGTGGTCGGCGCGGCCTCGGCGCTGATCAACTTCTTCTACGGCGCGGGCTCGGCGGTCCACTGATGGCGTCTACGTCGCAGCAAGATCGCTCGAAGCGCCGCCTCGCAACAGCCCTCCTGGTCCTCTTCGCGCTCCTCGCGGGCCTGCTGATCGGACGCGCGAGCGCTCCGCAGGGTCGGCCCGCGCCGAGCGCAGCGGCCGGCGCCGGCCCGACGACGACGCGGGGCGGCGTCCCGGTCGGCTTCGCCCGCACGCGGGCGGGGGCCGCCGTGGCCGTCGCCTCCTATCAGCGGGCCTTCGCCGACCCGGCGATCCTGCGGCCCGCCGTCCTGCGGCGGCGGATCGAAGTCGTCGCGAGCCCCGACTACGTGCAGACGATGCTCGCCGCCAACTCGCCGGGCCGCGAACGGCTGGCGCGCGGGCCGATCGGCGCGGGGATCGCGCACGGCATCCGGACCCTCTACCTGGGCGTGCCGGTCGGCTACCGGATCGAGTCCTTCTCGCCGCGCCGCGCCCGCGTCCTCACCTGGGGCTTCACCCTGCTCGGCAACGCCTCGGCGGTCTCGCCGAGCGCCTACTTCGGCCTCACGCACACGGATCTGGTCTGGCAACGCGGCGACTGGAAGATCGCCAGAACCGAAGCGAGCTTCGGCCCGACGCCCCGCCTACAGACCCCGCCCGGCCCCGCCGACGGCTACAGCGTGATGCGCCTCGCCAGGGAGCTGCGCAGCTATGCAGTCGCTCCGTAAGGGCCTCGGCCGCGTCGGCCTCGTCGCGACACTCGTCGCGCTCTTCGTCCTCGCACGGCCTGCGCCCGAGCAGGCCCGGGCGAACCCCCTCTGCGACGCCGCCACCTCGCCCGCGCACGCGATCACCGGCGGGCTCAACGCGATCACGGGCGGGGCGATCGGCGGCGGCAACCCGGTCGGGGACGCATGCAACGCGGTCACTGGCAAAGCGATCGGCGCCCTGACCTCCCCGGTGACCGGGGCGCTGAAAGGCGTCGGCAACGACGTGCTGAAGCAGGTCGCGACCTGGGTGAGCGAAGGAGCCGCCTGGCTGATGGGGCGGGTCGCGAAGGCGATCGACTCCTCGACCACCCCGCACCTCGACACCCGGGGCTTCCTCCAGCAGTACGGCAAGATGGCCGAGATCGCGGTCGTAATGGCGGCGGCGATGTTGCTGCTCGCGGTGCTCGAGGGACTCGCGCAGGGCAGCCTCGCCTCGCTCGCGCGCACCGCCTTCTTCGACCTGCCGCTGGCACTGATCGGGACGAGCGTCGCCTTCGTCGTCGTCCAGTTGCTCCTGGGCGCGACCGACGGCCTCTGCGAAGCGGTCTCAAGCTCGGCTTCGGGCGACGGCCAGCGCTTCTTCGCCGAAGCGATCCACAGCCTCGCGGTGGCCGGAGCCGCCGCGGGCGGGGCGCTCGGCGGCACGGCCGGGGGCGGCCCGGCGAGCGGAGCGGTCGCCGTGCCGCTCTTCGTCACCTTCCTGGTCGCGGTGATCGCCGCCTTCGCCGCCTTCTTCGTCTGGATCGAGCTACTGATGCGCGATGCGGCGATCTACGTGGTGGCGCTCTTCGTCCCGCTCTCCCTGGCGGCTTCGATCTGGCCGCGCTGGTCGGGCGCACTGCGTCGCACCGCCGAGCTCCTGGTCGTCGTGATCGCCTCGAAGTTCGTGATCGTCGCGATCCTCAGCCTCGCCGCGAGCCTCCTCGCCCACAACGCCGGACAGGTCGAGCAGATCCTCGCCGCCTCGGCGCTGATGCTGCTCGCCTGCTTCTCGCCGATCGTCCTGCTGCGGCTCGTGCCCTTCGCCGAGGGCGCGATGGCGGCTGCCTACGCGCGCCGCTCGGCGACCGGCGGAGCCCTCGCCGGCGTTCACCTGGCGACCCAGGTCCAGATGATGCGCCAGATGACGCACGCCAACTGGCGGGGCTCGGGCGCCACCGAGACCCTGTCGGGCGGCGGCGGCACGGGCGGCTCGACGGGGCCGAAATCAGGAGGCGGACCGCGCGGCGCCGGCGGATCTCCGGGCGGCGGCGGACCGGCATCGACCGGCGGAGCGGGGAGCGCCGGCGGAGGAGCCGCCGCGGGGAGCGTTGCCGCAGCCGGTCCCGCAGCCGCAGTCGCCGTGCCCGTGGCGGCGGCAAAGGGCAGCAAGGCTGCGGCCGGGCGACTCGAGCGCACGGCGAGCGCCGAGTCCACCGGCCCGGCGGGCGCGAGCAGGGAGACGAGCTCGGGCTCGACGCCGAGCGCGCCTGCACCGCGACCACAGGGCGGATCGCAACCCGCCTCGACCGGGAAAGACACCGGGAAAGCCGCGGACGCCGAGCAGCGACCGGCGCAGGGCGACCGGGCGCCCGACGCGAAGGCGCAGGCCCCACGCCCGGCGCCGGAACCCTCGACGCCGAGACCGAGCGGGGCGAAGCGCGGTGAGTAGCGAGCGCCGCTACCGCTTCGGCCCGCTGGAGCAACGAGCGCTGCTCGGGCCGCTGCGAGCGGGCCAGGTCGTGGTCCTCGCGCTCGGCGCCGCGATCGGCCTCGGCGCCCTCTACGGGCTGCGGAGCTTCGCCGGGCTGGCGATCGGGATCGGCGCGGTCTGTGGGGCAGCCGCGGCGATCCTCGTCCCGCTGGAAGGACGCACGGCGGAGGAGTGGGCGCCGGTCGCGATCGCCTGGGCGCTGCGCCGAAGGCGCGCGCGGGGCGGTTACCGCTCAAGGGCGGTCGGGGCCGGGACCCGGATCGGAACGGATGGCGCTCCGGTCCACGAGCTCTCATTGCCCCCGGCGCTCGCCGACCTCGAGTTGCTCTCGGTCCCCTACGGCCGCGAGCAGGTCGGGGTGATGCGCGACCGCCGCGCCGGCACCTACACCGCCGTGCTCGCGGTGCGCGCCGGGGCCTTCGGGCTGCGCGACGCTTCCGAGCAGGAGCGAAAGCTCGACGCCTGGGGCTCGGTGCTGGCGAGCTGCGGGCGCGACGGCAGCCCGGTCAGGCGCCTGCAATGGATCGAGCGCACCCTGCCCGCGCAGGGCGACGAGCTGGCCGCCCACCTGCAGGCAGAGCGCGACCGCGCCGTCCCCCTCGACTCCACCCTCGTCCGCTCCTACATCGAGCTGATCGAGTCCGCGGCGCCGGCGAGCGCCGAGCACGAGGTGCTGATCGCGATCCAGATCGACCAGCGCCGCGGCGCCCGGGAGCTGCGCCGAATGGGCGGCGGCGAGGAGGCGGCCTGCGAGCTTTTGCTACGCGAGGCCGAGGGCTTCGCCGAGCGGCTCTCGCTCGCCGAGCTGACTGTCTTCGGCGTCCTGCGTCCCCGGCAGTACGCGGAGGTGATCCGCGACGCCTTCGACCCCTTCGGCCGCAACGGCCGCGCCCGCGCGGCGCTCGGCGATCCCGAGCGCGAGGGCGTCGAGCCGGCGCTGATGGGGCCGCTCGCCGACGAGAGCACCTGGAGCACCTACCGCACCGACTCGGCGATCCACGCGACCTACTGGATCTCCGGCTGGCCGCGCACCGACGTCGGCCCGACCTTCCTAATGCCGCTCTTGATGCAGAGCAGCGCGCTGCGCACCGTCTCGGTGACGATCGAGCCGATCCCCTACTCGGTCGCGATGCGCCGCGCCGAGGCGTCGAGGACTGCCGAGGTCGCCGAGGAGATGCAGCGCGAGCGCCAGGGCTTCCTCACCACCGCCCAAGACCGGCGCCGCCAGGAGGCCTCGGTGCGGCGCGAGGAGGAGCTGGCCGACGGCCACGCGCTGCTGCGCTGGGTCGGCATGGTCACGGTTTCGGACCGCTCAGCTGAAGCGCTCGAGCGAAGCACATCGAACGTCGAGCACGCGGGGGCACAGGCCCGACTGGAGTTGCAGCGCCTTTACGGCGAGCAGGACGCTGCCTTCGTCTGCACCCTGCCGCTCTGCCGCGGGCTGAGGTAGCAGGGTCAGTCGGTCAGCTCGAGCAGCTCACATGCTTCACGAGGGTTTATCGCCGGTGGCTGGAGACCTACGTGGTCGAGTAGGTCCTTGTCGCCGGTGACAATCGCCTCAGCACCCGCAGCCTTCGCCAGCGTCACAAGGTAGTCGTCGTCGGGATCTCGCAGAATCGGCTCGACATCAACGGGATCGTCGAAGGAGATAGAGACATCGCCGATTCGCGTAACGGCCAGGCGCGCCTCGGCGGCAGGCACTCGGTCGCGAAAATACGGCTTGCGAAGCGCTTTGCCGACCTCGCGCAGGATCTCAGGGCAGATCGCGATCTCGAACTGCATCGCCTGCATCGCGCGAATCAGCTGAGCGGGCGGGCTGCCGACCTTGAGGGCTGCGATCCCAGACACCAGAGTGTTGGGGTCGAGGACGAGCCGTTTCAACCTGCGGCTCGGTGCTCGGCCGCAGCCTCGGAGCGAACTTCGCGCACCGCCTTCACCGCTTCGCGTTCGATCTCCTCGGGATCGACCCCAGCGAAACGCGCTCCGATCCGCTCGATTACGTCATCGCCCTCTTTGATCCTCGCGAGGGTTTCCATCAACTCTCGCTCGCTCTTCTTCGGGTCCCGTTCGCGCAGCACCTTCAGCGTGCGTGCATAGCGCTCTACGGCGGCCAGCGCCTCAAGCGCCACTGGTATCTGCTCCTCGGGCATCTCCTTGAGCAGTCGCTCGGCTTGCTCGCGAGTGGTCACGCGAAAAGCGTAGCGCCGTCATCTGGCGGAATGAACTCGTGAGGCACAACGCGCCTCGTGCGGACAGGGGGCGTAGATGGCAACCCACAGCTTCACGCAGCCGCACCGGAGCGCGACGTGAGGCTCCCCCGCCTCGGCGAGCGCCCCGGCCACAGCGCGACCACGGCGCACTTCCAGGCCGTCTACCCCTTCCTCGGCGAGGGCAGCCTCGGCGCCCCCGGCACTTACATCGGCCGCGACGCCTACGGCGGCGCCTGGCTGTATGACCCGTGGGCGCTGTATGAGCGCTCGGCGCTGGCCGGTCCGAACATGGTCGTGGTCGGCCAGATCGGCTTCGCCAAGTCCTCCCTCATAAAGACCTACATCTACCGCCAGCGGGTCTTCGGGCGCGTCGCCTGGGTGATCGACCCGAAGTCCGAGTACGCCCCGCTCGCCGAGGCGATGGGCGGGGTCGTGATCGCTCTGCGCCCCGGCGGCGAGGTCAGACTGAATCCGCTGAGCCGACGCGGCGGCTTCGAGGGCCAGCTGACCCTGCTGCGCTCGGTGACCGGCGCGGCGCTTCGCCGCGAGCTCGCCCCCGAGGAGGACGCCGGCCTGCGGGTGGCGCTCGAGCAGGTCAACGAGCAGAGCGCCGACGGCGAGCCGACCCTGCCGCAGATCGTCGCGGCCCTGCTGGCGCCCTCGCAGGAGATGGCCGAGGAGCTGCGCACCGAAGCCGCCGCTCTGGCCGAGGCCGTCCGCCAGGCGGCGCTCGCCCTGCAGCGGCTCTGCGAGGGGGACCTGCGCGGGATGTTCGACGGCCCGACCAGCCCGGGCCTCGACCTCGAGGCGCCGCTCGTCGTCCTCGACCTCTCCGCGGTAGGTGACTCGGCGGCGCTGGGGATCCTGATGACCTGTGCCGCAGCCTGGCAGCAGGCGGCGGTCGCCGAGCGCCGGCGAGAGGCCGAGCGCGCCGGCCGGCCGGCGCCGAAGGTGATCTCGGTGCTCGACGAGGGCTGGCGGGTCGCCAGCCATGTCGGGGTCGCCGAGTGGCTACAGCGCTCCTTCAAGCTCTCGCGCGCGCTCGGCACCCAGAACGTGATCGTCTTGCACCGGCTCTCCGACCTCGCGGCGGCCGGCGACGCCGGTTCGCGGCAGGCGCAGCTCGCCGAGGGCCTTCTCGCCGATGCCGAGACGCGGGTGATCTACTCCCAGCCTCCCGACCAACTCGACGGGCTGCGCCACCTGCTCGGGCTGAGCCGCACCGAGCTTGAGATCGTGCCGACCCTGCGCCGCGGCGAGGCGCTGTGGCTGGTCGGCCGCCGCTCCTTCCTCGTCCAGCACCGCCTCTCGGCGATCGAGCGGACGCTGGTGGATACCGACGCCCGAATGGTCGACCGCCGCGAGCCGACGGAGGTCTCCTCGTGAAAGCGGGAAGACCGGCCAACGGCAGTGCGGCGCTTCTACCCTTCGCGGCTCTAGCCGCGCTCCTTCTCGGCCTCATCTGGCTGACCGGCGCGCTCTCGGCGGCGATCTTCGGCGGGGGCTGGACGACGGTGCGGACGAGCGATCTGGTGGCGACGGCGTTGCGGCTCCCCTCCCACCTCGGCGACCCGCGCCTCGCCTGGCCGGCATACGCCCGCGCCGCGCTGCCCGGGCCGTTCGGTTTCTACGCGGTCGGGGGCGCGCTGCTCGCGGCTCTCGCCGGCGTGGGAGTGTCGGTCGCACGACTGCGCGAGGCGATCGGCGACGGAGGAGGCCTGCTCGGGGGCGGCTCGCACCAGCCCGCGAGCGCCCGCTGGGCGAGTGGCCGCGACCTGCGTGCGCTGCGCGTCGACGGCCCGACCCGCGGGCGGCTGATCCTCGGCCGCCACGGCAAGGCGCTGCTCGCCGCCGAGGAGCGCCAGTCGGTGATCGTGCTCGCCCCCGCGCAGAGCGGCAAGACGACCGGGCTGGCGATCCCCTCGCTGCGCGAGTGGGATGGCCCGGCGCTCGTCACCTCGGTCAAGTCCGACCTGCTCGCCGCGACCTTCGCCGCGCGCAAGAACATGGGCCATGCGATGGTCTTCGACCCGGTCAAAGCGACCGGCTACGCGGAGACCTGCGCGAGCCCCCTTCACGGCTGCGGCACCTGGTACGGGGCGCTGCGCGTCGCCAACTGGCTGAGCACCGCCGCGCGGCCGGGCGGGCAGAACCTCTCCGACGCCGACTTCTGGTACGCGGCGGCGGAAAAGCTGCTGGCGCCGCTGCTCTTCGCCGCGGTGAAGAAAGAATGCGACATCGGCGCGGTCGTCACCTGGCTCGACAAGGGAATCGCGGCCAAGGAAGAGGTGGAGGAGATTCTCTCGCCGGAAAAGAAAGAGAAAGGGGACCAGGAGGGCGATGCCGTCTCTCCAGAGCAGAAGAAGGAAGCTGAAGAAATGGAGGCAGCCCGGCTTGCCTGGGAAGCGAACTGGCATCGCGAGTCGCGCCAGCGCAGCTCGATCTACACCACCGCCGAGACGATCGTCGCCGCCTTCGCCGATCCCCGTGTGCGCTCGGCGTGCAGCTCCGCTGATTACACGCCGGCCGCCCTGCTCGACGGCGAGCCGAACACCCTCTATCTCTGCGCTCCCGCCCACGAGCAGCAGCGACTGCGACCGCTGTTCTCGATGATCGTCCGCGAGCTGATCTCGGTCGTCTATGAGTCCTCCGCGGCGACCGGGGAGCCGATCGACCCTCCCCTGCTCCTCGTCCTCGACGAGCTGGCGAACATCGCCCCGATCCCCAACCTCGACGAGGTCGCCTCGACCGGCGCCGGCCAGGGGATCCAGCTGCTCTCGATCTTCCAGGACATGGCGCAGATCAAGTCGCGCTACGGCGAGAGCGCCGCCCAGACGATCACCAACAATCACCGCGCCAAGCTCTTCGGCACCGGCATCTCGGACCCCGACACCCTCTCCTACATCAGCCATGTGGTCGGCACCGGCGAGTTCGAGCACCGCTCCGACACCGCCGACGACAAGGGCGGCGCAGCGAGAACGCAGGCCTCGATCTACCGTGAGCTGACTCCGGCGAATGTCGTGCGGGAGGCCAAGCGCGGAACCGGCCTGCTCGTCTACGGCCATCTGCCTCCAGCCAAAATCAGGATGCGTCGGCCGCCCAAGCCCCGGACGGTCGACACCCGAGACCTGCCGGATGAGCTTCCTGAGAGCAGCGAGGCCAACGCGTGAAGGCCGAGGACGACACTAGGGAGATCCCCAATGCCGAGCCGGGACACGGCCAAGACGACTTGCCGACGCCGGATCTCGGCTCCTGGGGCATGGACGCGGTGCCGCTCAGCAGGGAAGAGCACGAGCGAAAGCCGGCCGAGAGCCCTCGACACGCAGAGACCAAACCCCATCACTGGGTCGCTCTTGCAGCGATTGTCTGCGTGGTCGGCCTGCTCGCCGCGCTGGGCGCAAACGCCATCAGCGAAAAGCCAGGACCCCGAACCGAGAGACCACACGCCGCACAGAGGAGAAGACAATTTCTCGTAGATGGGCCAGAGGCCAACGGGGCCAGGGCTGCGCACCGAGTCGAGGAGCGACACGGGCAAGCTCGCTCCAAGTCAGGCCAACGCTCGATCCAGTCAACCCGTCCAACGCACCCCGCCCCGAGCCCCACCTACGCGCCCGCCCCCGAACCCGCCCCGGCGCCGGAGCCGGTGGCGCCCAGCCCACCACCGGCTCCGGTGCCAGCGCCCTCCCCGACGACGAAGCCGTCACCCGCGTCGGGCCCGACGGTCGCCAAGGAGTTCGGCTTCGAGCGGTAGGCAGGCTCTGTCTCTGGCGCATAACGGACGCGCTCGTCAGCTCCTACTCGGCGAGCAGGTCGTCAGCGCGTTCGGCGATTGTTCGGGGATCACCGTCGTCCACAGCCACCGTCAGGAGCGCCATTGCGACGACCGCCTGCAGTCGCAGTCGTCTCTCTTTCCGTTTTCCCTTCGCCGGTTCCGCGATCTCGCGCAGAGCGAGACCCTCACCGATTGCTATCAACACCTCGACGAGATCATCGAGGGCAACCTCATCCCGAAGAGTGAACCCGTGGCGGTCGAGAAAGGCATCGAAGACCTGGCGCCAGTGTTCCGAGGCCTCGGAGTAAAAGTCACCCACGACATCGGCGTCGCCTGAGGAGGCCCCGGTGACCGCCAGAGCCACCAGCTGCAGTGGAAAGTAGACGTTGGCAAATAGGCTTTCCAGATTCATCCGCGTAATCGCCTGGATTGCCGCGCTCGGACTGGACTCGCTGAGCGCGCGGTCGATCGGAGCGCGAGACCGGAGTGGAAGCACACTCTCGTTTCTGCGCCACCTTATGTATGCAATTAAATCCCTTATGTAATCAGCATGCAACTTCCATCGGTAACGGAAGGAGCCGTCCCCGACATTGAGGCCGTTGCCCCGGAGCTCGTTGAAAAGCCTGGCGCGCGACAACCATCGAAGGAATTGATGCTCGCCTGGTCTCGTGTCCTTCGCTTCAAGCGACGCAACGATGAGCCGAGCACCAGCCTCCAGGTACTCGTACGTCAACTTATCTTTTTCGACGGTAGGGTGCTGTATGGCGGCCAACAGGCCGTCCGGAATCTCCTCCCAGGCCTCCACGAGTTCCCATTATCCAGCATTGGTGGCTCCGATGCTGGAGCGACCAATGCTGGAGCTAGTAAACCGATCGAGGTTGTGCTCCAATGCATATGGGAAGCGGAGGAAATACCCGTCGTCGAAGACAGGGGGGAGTTCGTGACCTGGGAGAAAGTAAAAGAGATCGCTAAGCGCTGGTCGCCTACCAAGTTTCTTACTGGCTTGGTCCTGATTCACCATTTGGCGCAAGCGGTGCCTTGGTTCCTGGCGATCATCGGCTCCTCGGCGGTGGCGACCTACGGAACCGCCACGCAGAGCCCGGCACTGCTAGCCATTTCGGCGGTCGTTGGATCGGCGTCGGTCATCACTCTGCTGATCAATTTCTTCGTCTGGTACTTCCAGAGGCGGCAGACTGGACACAGGCGGGAGGCCGACAACGCCAAGGCTAAGTTGGGCGGCCAAGAGATCATGGTCGCGAGCGCGGAGCGGATGGCGCTAGCTTTGGCCTTGATCCGAGACCTCAATTTGACGCCACTGGAAATCCTAGACCCCCGGCGCCGAGACGAACTAACCCGGGACTGGCTGACGCGGTACCTGGTGCCAGCCATGTCCAAGATCTCTCACGGCGTTGGCGTCGGCCTGCTGGAGCGAGAATGGATCAAGGGTCGAGAAGGAGAGTACCGGCTCCGCTACGACTCCGGTGTTCCGGAGCTACTCCGCTCGGTGCTACCGAAGCGGTCGAGCCGGGACTTCCTCACCTGCCTTGCGCTCCTACAGTTGCGGATTCATCACCATCACGAGATCGCCGACGAGATCGACAGCCGGACAAAAACGTGGTTGATCGCGTTTCCGACGAAAGCCTTCGATGTCGCGGCGGAGGCCGTCTTCAGCACCGGGGTCAGGATCGTTGCCGATGCTTGGGGCGGGTCGGGTCCGCTGCCAACGGCGGTTCCTGCCTGAACCGACAGGCGTTTGGCACTTGTCGACTTGACCGCTAGGCTAACCGCATGAGGAGAACGCTGGGGGATGTTCTTGTACGTGACGAGCGCGAGTTGCGCCCCTCCGAAGCTTTCGTCCGCGTGATCTACAACGAGCTCCCGCCGGATGCGTACCCGGAGGCGGTGATCGAGGAACTGCGCCAACAGTGCCGTCGTGCCTACCGTGAGAAGAGGATCAGCCGGTGGCGGCTGGGGCCATTTACGCGCGGCGCTGATTCGGTCGCGAGTTTCGCTCGCCTCCTCACCCAGATCCTCTTCTTCGTCGGCACGGCCCCCACATGTAGGCACATCGACATCGACACGTCGATGCCGGTCGCCGTAGTTCGCGCTCTGGGTTCAGCAAGCGCCATCGGCTGAAAACGATCGCGACGCTGCTGCGTCGGCTAGTCGAGGTCAGCGGACCCGAACACGAGC
>CAVSRD010000016.1:0-84913 GCA_963730315.1 uncultured Solirubrobacterales bacterium
AAGACAGCACTTGAGGGATTCCACAGTTCCGGCGCAGATCGGGCTTGGCGCTGGCGTGATTGGCGCGACAATCGCGCGATGAGCTTGAGCGGAAAGACCGCCGCGGTCACCGGCGGCGGCTCGGGGATCGGCGAGGCGACCTGCGTTCGCCTGGCTGCCGAGGGCGCCCGCGTCGCGGTGATCGACATCGACGAGCAGAGCGCGGCGCTGACCGCGAAGCTCGCCGGGGACGGGCTGGCGGTGCTCGCCGACGTCAGTGACAGCGCCGCGGTCGACGCCGCCGTCGAGCGGATCGAGTCCGAGCTCGGCCCGCTCGACGTCTGGGTCAACAACGCCGGCATCTCCGGCGGCGCCCACTCCGACCGGGTCAATCCCCGCGCCGAGGCGCAGATGGCCGAGATGGCGGCGGGCGAAGAGGTGACGACGGCGCTCGACGCGCTGGTGCGGATGAGCGACGAGGAGTGGCGGCGGATGCTCACGATCCACCTCGACGGCACCTTCTACGGCACCCGCGCGGCCGCCCGGGCGATGGCTCCGCGCGGCAGCGGCACGATCGTCAACATGGCCTCGATCTGCGGCATCGAGGGCTGCACCGGCCACCCCCACTACTCGGCCGCCAAGGGCGGCATCCTCGCCTTCACCCGGACCGTCGCCAAGGAGCTGATCCAGCAGGGGATCCGGGTCAACGCGATCGCCCCCGGCTTCGTCGACACCCAGCTGGTCAGCGGCTCGCTGACCGAGCCGCTGGTCGGCGCCGTCGCCGCCGGCACCCCGCAGGGACGGCTCGGGCGCCCCGAGGAGATCGCGGCGACGATCGCCTTCCTCTGCTCCGAGGACGCCAGCTTCTTCGTCGGCGAGACCGTCAGCCCCAACGGCGGCTTCGTCACCGTCTGATGGCCGAGATCAAGTTCATCGACCAGACCCTGCGCGACGGCCAGCAGAGCCTCTGGGGGATGCGGATGCGGGCCTGCCAGGCGACGCCGGCGCTGCCGCACCTCAACGCGACCGGGTTCGACATCTGCGACCTCACCGGCGCCACCCTCTTCGTCGTCATGCTGCGCGAGTCCGGCGACGACCCCTGGGCGGCGCTCGACTGGCTGATCCAGGGCCTGCCCGACACCGGCCACCGGGCCGGGATGCGGCCGGTCGCCGTCGGCAGCTTCGGCTTCGTCCCCGACTCGATGCTCGACCTCTGGGTCGAGACCCTGGTCAAGCACGGGATCCAGACAGCCACTGGCTCTTCGACTGCCTCTACGACATGCCGGTGATGAAGGCCAAGGCGGAAGCGATCCAGCGGGTCGGCGGCGAGGTCGTGCCGGCGATCATGTACGGGCTGACCGACCTCCACACCGACGAGTTCTTCGCCGACCGCGCCCGCGAAATGGCGAGCTGGGACGGGGTCAGGCGGATCTACGTCGAGGACGCGCCCGGGGTGCTGACGCCGGAGCGGGCGGCGACGCTGCTGCCGGCGCTGCAGGCGGCGACCCCCGGCGTCGAGCTCGAGCTGCCACGTCCACAACACGACCGGGCTGGCGCCGCTCGTCTACATGGAGGGGATCCGGGCCGGGATCGAGTACATCCACACCTGCTCGCTGCCGCTCGCCAACGGGCCCTCGCTGCCCTCGACCGAGGCGATGGTCGAGATCGTCGAGGAAATGGGGCACACCCACGGCCTCGACAAATCGCAGCTGAAGCCGGTCGCCGACCACTTCGAGCGCGAAGCGAAGCGGCTGGGCTGGGCGATCGGGCGTCCCCAACGAGTACCGGACGATGCCCTACCGCCACCAGCTGCCCGGGCGGCATGACCGGGACCCTGATCAACCAGCTGAACGAGTACGGGATGCCGGAGAAGTTCCCCGAGGTGATCGACGAGATCGTCCGCGTTCGCGAGGAGCTGGGGCAGCCGATCATGGCGACGCCGTTCTCGCAGTTCGTCGGCATCCAGGCGGTGCTCAACGTGGTGCTCGACGAACGCTACAAAGTCGTCCCCGAAGAAGTCCTCCACTACGCGCTCGGCCACTACGGGCCGCTGATGCGGCCCGGTCGAGCCCCACATCGCCGACAGGATCTTCTCCCAGCCGCGGGTCAAGGAGCTCGAAAAGTGGGAGCGCGACCAGACCACGGTCGCCGAATTCCGCGAGAAGCTCGGCAAGGGCCTCTCCGACGAGGAGCTGCTGCTGCGCTACTTCTGCCCCACCGAGCAGGTCGACAAGATGCTGGCCGGGCCGCCGCTGCGGACCGAGCCGCCGGCCCACTCGCGACCTCGGCGACCAGCTGATGCGGCTGATCGCCGAGGCCCAGGAGCGGCCGGTCGCCCAGCTCTCGCTCAGTCAGCCGGGGATCAAGATCGACCTGCGGCGCTGACCGCGGCGCGCCCCGGCGGGCGCGCCGCGCAGGCGCTCAGGACGCGGGCGTCGCCAGCCGCCCGGCGGCGTCCTCGATCACCTTCTCCTGGTGGGGCTGCAGCTCGACGTAGCCGATGCCGCGGAAGGCCTCGATGAACGGGTCCTCGACCTGCTTGTCGATGCCGAGCAGCCCCTCGACCACGGCGGCGCCGCAGAAGGGGACGTAGGAGGACGAGTAGCCGCCCTCGTGGATCGCGACCAGCTTGCCGTCGCAGACGCGGGCGGCGAGGTCGACCATCACGTCGGTCATCTCGCGGTAGCCCTCGCTGGTCACCATCATCATCGCCAGCGGGTCCATCATCGAGGCGTCGAGGCCGGAGGCGATGATGATCAGGTCGGGGTCGAAGGCCTCGACCGCGGGGACGACGACGCGCTGCACCGCCGCCACGTAGGCGCCGTTGCCCGAGCCGGGCGGCAGGGGGATGTTGACCGTGGCGCCCTCGCCGGCGCCGGCGCCGGTGTGCTCGACCAGCCCCGATTCGGCCGGGTAGAGGCCGTCCTGGTGGATCGAGATCGCCAGCACGTCCGGCTCCTCGTAGAAGGCGTGCTCGGTGCCGTTGCCGTGGTGGACGTCCCAGTCGACGATCGCGATCCGCCCGACGCCGTGGACGGCGCGCATGTGTTCGACCGCGATCGCGATGTTGGCGAAGACGCAGAAGCCGCGGCCTTCGTCGCGCTCGGCGTGGTGGCCGGGCGGGCGGTTGAGCGAGTAGGCGTTGTCGACGTCGCCGTTCCAGACCGCCTCGACGGTGGCGATCACGCCGCCGGCCGAGAGCGCCGCGATCTCGTAGCCGCCGGGGCCGAACGGCGCCAGTTCGCCGCCGTCGCCGCCGCCCTCTTCGCTTTCGCGCTTGACCCGCGCGACGTACTCGGCGGTGTGGACGCGCAGCAGCTCCTCCTCGGTCGCCTTGCGGCCGGGCAGCTCGGTCATCTCGCCGAGCAGGCCGGTGACGTCGAGCAGGTTGCGCAGGCGGCGCTTGGTCGCCGGGCTCTCGCCGTGCTGCTCGGGCTCGACCAGCCCGCCGGTGCTGAGAAAGCCCGACCCGGTGCCGGTGTCGTGCCAGGCGTACAGCTCGTTCCAGTGAAATCCGGTGCTCATCGCTCCTCCGTCGGTTGCGGCCGCCCCGCGCGGCCTTCCCTCTCCAGCCCCCTGTTCGACCATAGGCCGGGGCGGGAGGCCGCCGGGCGGCGCCGGCGCGCGGCGGTTTGAGTTCCTCCAAAGGCGCGGGCCGGCCGACGGGACCGCCCGCCGCCCGCGCCGTACCGTCAACAACCCCGTTCCGCTGTTCCTTAGCGGCGCATGGGACGGCTAAGGAACAGCGGAACGGGGGGTTTGACGATGAAACGAGCGCTATTCGAAGACGAGCACGAATGGTTCCGCGAGTCGGTCGCGACCTTCGTCGACCGCGAGCTGATGCCGAACCGCGAGCGCTTCCGCGAGCAGCGCCTGATCGACCGCGAGGCCTGGACGGCGGCCGGCGAGGCGGGGTTCCTCGGGCTCGGCGTGCCGGCCGAGCTCGGCGGCAGCGGCGTCGAGGACTTCCGCTTCAACGCGATCTTCGGCGAGGAGCTGGCCCGCGCCGGCTTCGCCTACAGCTCCAGCTTCGGGATCCAGACCGACGTCGTCGCTCCCTACCTGCTGCGGCTGACCGACGACGAGCAGAAGGCGCGCTGGCTGCCGGGGTTCGCCAGCGGCGAGCTGATCTCGGCGATCGGGATGACCGAGCCGGCCGCCGGCTCCGACCTGAAGGGGATCCAGTCGACCGCGCGGCGCGACGGCGACGGCTGGCGCCTCTCCGGCAGCAAGACCTTCATCACCAACGGCTACAACGCCGACCTGGTCGTCGCCGCGGCGCAGACGCCGGACCCGGGCGGGATCAGCCTCTTCGTCGTCGAAGCCGGGATGGACGGCTTCAGCCGCGGCAACAAGCTGAACAAGCTCGGCCAGCACGAAGCCGACACCGCCGAGCTCTTCTTCGACGAGGTCGCGATCCCGGCCGCGAACCTGATCGGCGAGCCGGGACGGGGGATGAGCCAGATGATGGCCCACCTCGCCCAGGAGCGGCTCAGCACCTCGGTCGTCAACGTCGCCCACGCGGCGAACGCGCTGCGGCTGACCCTCGAGTACGTCGGCGACCGGCGCGCCTTCGGCCGCTCGATCGGCAGCTTCCAGAACAGCCGCTTCGCGCTCGCCGAGGCCGACGCCGAGCTGGAGATGGCGCGCGTCTACGTCGACCGCTGCGTCGAGGCGCACGTCGCCGGCGAGCTGAGCGCGGTCGAGGCGGCGAAGGCGAAGCTGCTGACCTCCGAGATCCAGAACCGGGTGATCGACACCTGCCTGCAGCTGCACGGCGGCTACGGCTACATCGACGAGTACGAGGTCGCCCGCTCCTTCGTCGACGCCCGCATCACCCGCATCTGGGCGGGCACCAACGAGATCATGAAAGAGGTCATCGCCCGCTCGCTCGGGCTCGAAGAGCCGCGCGGCTGATCGAGGTCTGCGTTTCCGTGCCATAGGCACGGAAACGCAGACCTCGATCTGAGGCGACGGGCCTCAGGCGGGGCGGCGGCGCATCAGGGCGGCGCGGTTGCATAGGGCGACGAGCTCGTCGCGCTGGTTGAAGCCGCGGTGCTCGAAGTGGACGATGCCGGCGTCCGGGCGCGAGCTCGAGGCGCGGGCGGCGGTCACGGTCGTCTCGGCGTGCAGGGTGTCGCCGTGGAAGAGCGGCGCCGGGAACTCGACCTTCTCGAAGCCGAGGTTGGCGACCGTGGTGCCGAGGGTCAGCTCGTAGACGGTCAGCCCGACCAGCAGGCCGAGGGTGAAGAGGCTGTTGACGAGCCGCTCGCCGAACTCGGTCTGGGCCGAGAACTCGGCGTCGAGGTGCAGCGGCTGCGGGTTCATCGTCATCGTCGAGAACAGCGTGTTGTCGGCCTCGGTGATCGTGCGGGCGACGGCGTGGCGGACGACGAGGCCCTCGGGCAGATCCTCGAACCAGCGCCCGGAGGCGGGACGCTCGGCGGGGGCGCCCGCGCCGGCGCTGTCGGGGGAGGCGCTGTCGGGACGGTCGCTCATACCGGGAAGGCTCCATGGTGACGGCCGGCGGGGCGGCGCTGCCAGCCGGCGGCGGCGGCGAGCCGGCGCTCGAGCTCGCCGCGCAGCTGCTCGGGCGCGACCACGGCCTCGATCAGCAGCTCGCTGGCCAGCCGCGTCGCCTCCAGCTCCGGCTCGTACTCGGCGACCCGCTCGGCGACGAAGCGGGCGCGCTCCTCGCGATCCTCGATCCCTCGATCTTCTTCGCGTAGACGGCGTTGACCGCCGCCTCGCCGGCCATCGCCCCGATTTGGGCGCCCTCCAGCGCGATCGTCGCCCGCGGCTCGAAGCCCGGGCTCGACATCGCGTAGTAGCCGGCGGCGAAGGCCTTGCGCAGGACGACGCAGAAGCGCGGCACCTCGGCGCTCGCCATCGCCGCCACCATCTTGGCGCCGTGGCGGATGATCCCCTGGCGCTCGACCGCCGAGCCGATCATGAAGCCGGGGATGTCGCAGAGGAAGAGCAGCGGCAGGTTGAAGGCGTCGCAGAGCGAGATGAAGCGGGCGGCCTTGTCGGCCGAGTCGACCTGGATCGCGCCGGCGCCGACCAGCGGCTGGTTGGCGACGATGCCGACGGCGGCGCCGTCGAGGCGGGCGAAGCCGACGACGATCTCCTGCGCCCAGCGTGCCTTGACCTCGAAGAAGCTGCCGGCGTCGGCGAGGCGCTCGATCACCGCGCGGACGTCGTAGCCGGCGCGCGGGTTGTCGGGAATGACGCCCTCCCACTCGCCGGCGGCGGGGGGCCGCGGCGGCGCCGCGGCTGGGCGCTCCTCCCAGCTGCCCGGCAGGTAGGAGAAGAAGGCGCGGGCGGCGGCGATCGCCTCGGCGTCGTCGGCGCAGAGCTGGTCGCCGAGGCCGGAGACGGCGGTGTGCATCGCGGCGCCGCCCATCTCCTCCAGCGAGACGACTTCGCCGATCGCCTTGGCGGCGATGCGGGGGGAGGCGAGGAACATCGAGGCGTTGCCGTCGACCATCGCCACCCAGTCGCAGAAGGCGGGCATGTAGGCGCCGCCGGCGGCCGAGGGGCCGAACAGGCAGCAGACCTGCGGCACCCGGCCGCTGAGCCGGACCTGGAGGTGGAAGACGCGGGCGGCGCCGCGGTGGCCGGCGTGGAAGCCGAGCTGGTCGGTGAGGCGGCCGCCGGCCGAGTCGACGAGGTAGAAGACCGGCAGCAGGTCGCGGTCGGCGCGTTCGAGCAGGCGGATCTGCTTCTCGACCGTGCGCCGGCCCCAGGAGCCGGCCTTGACCGTCGGATCGTGGGCGACGACGCCGACCGGGCGGCCGTCGATGCTGCCGCTGCCGGTGAGGACGGCATCGGCCGGCAGCTCCTCGTCGAGGGCGCTGGCGAGGAGGCCGTCCTCGACGAAGGAGCCGGGGTCGAGCAGCAGCTCGAGGCGCTCGCGCACCGGCAGCTTGGTGCCGAGCCGGGAGCGGTCGCCGCCGGCCAGGGCGCGCTCTGTCAGTTCCTCCAGACTTCGACTCTTCGGTCGAATCACAGGCGATACGGTATCTCGCCTAGATATGGATGGATACGCGAGAACTTCGACCGGTTGGTCTAACTCCAGGGCCGGGCGCGCGAGGCGTGGCGCCGGCCCGCGGAGCGGGCGCTGATGCGCAGCGTGCTGTTCGCCGGCGCGACCCGGCCCGACCTCGTCGCCAAGCTTGGCCGCAGTGGGCCGGACGCGGTCGTCGTCGACCTCGAGGACGCGGTGCCGGACGAGGCGAAGGCGCAGGCGCGGGCGGCGCTGCCGGACCTGGTCGCCTCGATCGCTGACGGGCCGCGGGTCTTCGTCCGCGTCAACGCGCCGCGCAGCGAGTGGTTCGCGGAGGACCTCGAGGCCGCCGCGGCGCTGGCGGGCATCGCCGGCGTCGTCGTCCCCAAGACCGAGGCGGTCGAGGACCTGCTCTGGGCGCGCGACGCGCTGCCCGACGGGGCCGAGCTGTTCGCCGGGCTGGAGTCGGCGCGCGGCGTCGCCGAGTGCGAGCGGATCCTCGCCGCGGTCGCGCCGGCCGCCGCCTACTTCGGCGCCGAGGACTACGTCGCCGACCTCGGCGGGCGGCGCACCGCCACCGGCGAGGAGGTGCTCTACGCGCGCTCGCGGGTGGCGCTGGCGGCGCGGCTGGCCGGGGTCAGCGCGATCGACCAGGTCGTGGTCGACTTCCGCGACGACGCCGCCTTCGAGCGCGACGCCGCGGCCGGGCGGGCGCTCGGCTACCGCGGCAAGCTCTGCGTCCATCCCTCGCAGGTGCCGCTCGCCAAGGCCGCGTTCGGCGCCAGCGCCGAGGAGCTGGAGCGGGCGCGGGCGCTGCTCGCGGCCTGGGAGGAGGGGGCGGCGCGCGGCGTCGCCGCCGTCGAGTTCGAGGGCGCGATGGTGGACGGACCGGCGCTGCGGATGGCGCGCGAGACGATCGAACGAGGAGGAGAGCGATGAGTGTGAGCGCAGAGGGAGCCGCGACCGCGGCGAGCTTCGACCTGGACGACGACCACCGCGACTTCCGCGAGGTCTGCCGCAGCTTCGTCGTCCGCGAGCTGGCGCCGCGGGTGCGCGAGGCGGAGGCGGCGGGCACCTTCCCGGCCGACCTCTGGCCGGCGCTGGCGGCGGCCGGGCTGCTCGGCATCAACCACCCGGAGGAGTACGGGGGCAGCGGCGGCGGCGTGCTGGCGCTGGCGATCCTCTCCGAGGAGCTGGCGCGGGCCTCGGGCGGGCTGGCGATCACGCCGCTGGTCAGCTCCTACATGGCGGGGCCGCACCTGGCGCGCTACGGCAGCGAGGAGCAGAAGGAGCGCTGGCTGGCGCCACTGCTGGCGGGCGAGTGCGTGGCGGCGATCGCGGTGACCGAGCCGGGCGCGGGTTCCGACGTCGCCGGGATCGCGACCACGGCGCGCGCGGGCGAGGACGGCTTCCTCCTGCGCGGGACGAAGATGTTCATCACCAACGCCGGCCTCGCCGACGTCATCGTCGTCGCCGCCAAGACCGACCCGGAGGCGGGCCACCGCGGGATCACGACCTTCCTGGTCGAGCGCGGGGCGGAGGGGATGAGCCTCAGCGAGCCGCTGGAGAAGCTCGGCTGGCACGCCTCCGACACCCGCGAGATCGTCTTCGACGACTGCTTCGTGGCGGCGGAGGCGGTGCTCGGCGAGCCGGGACGGGGCTTCCACCAGATCATGGAGGCCTTCCAGGTCGAGCGGATCTCGCTGGCCGGGATGGCGGTCGGGCTCGGGCAGGCGGCGCTCGACGAAGCCGTGGCCCACGCCCGCGAGCGGCGCACCTTCGGGGTGGCGCTGAGCGGTCACCAGACGATTCGCCACCGGCTCGCCGCGGCGGCGGCGGAGCTGGAAGCGGCGCGGACGCTCACCTACCAGGCGGCGGCGCGTTGGGACTCCGGCCACCCCGAGGCGGCGAGCACGACGGCGATGGCGAAGCTGGTGGCGCCGCGGATCGCCTCGCACGTGGTGGACGAGGCGCTGCAGGTCTTCGGCGGCTACGGCTTCATCGAGGAGACGCCGGTGGCGATGCACTACCGCGACGCGCGCATCCTGCGGATCGGCGGCGGCACCGACGAGGTGCAGCTGGAGATCCTCGCCAAGCGCATGGGGCTCTGATGGCGGCGGGGGGGCGCGGCGGCGCGGTGCTCGGCGAGCGGGTGGCGCTGCGCAAGGAGGCGCGCCGGCGCGAGGTGCTGGCGGCGGCGGTCGCGGTCTTCTCCGAGCGCGGCTACCGGGCGAGCGCGATGAGCGACGTCGCCGCGGCGGTGGGGATGGGCAAGGCCTCGCTCTACCACTACGTCGGCTCCAAGGAGGAGATCCTGGTCGAGCTCTACGAGGAGGTGCTGCGCGAGAACGTGATCGCCGCCCGCCGCATCGCCGACTCGGACCGCAGCGCCCTCGAGGCCCTGCGTGAGCTGCTCGCCGACCGCGTCGCCTACACCTGCCGCAACCGCGACCTCCTGCGCGTCTTCTTCGAGGAGGAGGCCGAGCTGCCGCCCCGCCACCAGGCCCGCCTCCTCGCCTCCCGCCGCGAGTACGAGCAGACCCTCCAGGACCTCCTCGCCCGCGGCGTCGAGGCCGGCGAGCTCACCCTGCCGACGACGCCGACCATCTTCGCCAACACCGCCCTCGGGGCGGCCAACTGGACCTACAAGTGGTTCCGCCCCGACGGCCCGCTCACCCCCGAGCAGCTCGGCGCCCAGATCGCCGACATCCTCCTCGCCGGCCTGCGCCCCGCGTAGGGCGAGGACCCGAGGGCGGGCGATCGGCGGCGGTGGGCACGCCGACGACCTCAGCACGCCGAGCCTGTCAGCGGCCGTGGCGGCCGCCACGGCGCTTGCCGCGGTGCCGCCGCGACTTGGCCGGCGCCAGCTTCGCCCTGGCGGCGCGGCCCGCGCGCAGGTCGGCGCCGATCGCGGCGACGCTGACCTTCGCCTTGTCGCTGCGCTCGAGCCCGCGGATCCGCAGGCGGTGCTTGCCCGGCGCTGGGAAGAAGAGCAGGCGACGCCCGTCGCGCGGGAGGTTGACGCGGACTTCGTAGCCGCGCACGCCCTTCACCTTTTCCCAGGCGACGACCAGCTTGCCGCCACGTCGCCGCGCCTGGACCCGCCGTGGCGGCTGCGGGCGGCGGTCGCGGGGCGCCTTGTAACGGGCGACGAGCGGCATCCCGTCGGGGATCCCGTCCTGTTCGACGATGGCGATGATTTCGCGCTTGCCGCCGGGACCTGGAGCGGGGCGGAAGTGGAAGGTGCCGCTGCCCTTGCGCGTCGACCCGATCTCGCGGTAGACGCGGTTGGACTGCTCGGCGAAGGTGACCTGCTGGCCGACCCGACGGGGCAGGTGGAAGTGGAGCGAGCGGCGATGGCCGGAGCCGCTGACCGTGGCGCGGATCGAGGATCCTGCCGCCACGGCGGACGCGAAGGCCGAGGCGCGGGGCCGGCTGCCGGGGCCGGAGAGGCCGATGCCGAGCGGGCCCGATCCGGGGCAGCCGAGCGAGGGGAACGGGTCTCCCCAGTCCCAGCTGATGCCGACGTCGGGGGCGGGGAACGCGATCGGGACGCAGGCGCCGAAGCCGCTGTCGGTGATCCAGGCTTCGCCGCTGAACGGGCCCACCGTTGCCGTGCCGCTGGCGCTGAAGGTCTTGTGGACGAGGTCGAGGTGGCCGCTGACGTGGCCGCCGACGCCGAGCACTTCGAAGCCGCCGCCGAACTTGAAGTCGGCGGGGAGGGTGTAGGTGGCGTAGGCGCTGCCGAGCGAGAGCCCGACCACCTTGAGGGTGCCGGTGGCGCTCAGGCTGGTCGGCGCGGAGGCCGGGAACTTGAGCTTGATCGCGCCGTCGACGGAGACCGCCCGCAGCCCGGCCGGCTTCGGCCCGGCGAGCAGGTAGACGTCGCCCTCGAAGACATGCGAGCCGGGCTGACGCAGGTAGGCGAAGGACACCCGGTCGAGGCCGACGATCGGGCTCGGCGGCGCGCCGACGATCGGCAGCGTCGGTTCGAACGGCGGCGGCGTCACCCGCAGCAGGCTCAGCTCGCCGTCTTCGAAGCCGAATTCGACCTCGGCGATCGAGCTCGCGTAGGCGGGCGGCAGCGAGATCCGCGCCGTGCCCGTGAAGCGGTTCTGGCCGTCGTAGGTGACGTCGATCCCGGCCAGGCGCAGGGCGGCGAGGCCGGACCCGATCGCGGCCTGCGGCACGTCGATCTTGATGCCGCCGAACTTGATCCCGCTCGGGCCGGTGCGCAGCGTCGTGTCGCCGCTGACGGCGCCGATCAGGCCCGGCATCCGCAGGTGGGCGGGGATCTTGGTCCCCTTGCCGGCGATGATCAGCTCGGCGTCGCCCTGGACCGGGAATTCGAAGAGCTTCTTGGCGAACTTGCCGAGATCGGGGAAGACCGAGCCGTCGGCGGCGCCGAGCCGGACCACCTTGCCATTGCCGGCGGGCAGCTTCCAGTCGACCGGGCCCTTGTCGAGGAGGACGTTGCCGGCGTGGACCGCCGCCGGGCCGCTGCTGGTCAGGCGGCGCTGGCCGGGCGTGGCGGTGAGGTGGAAGGCGGCCGCGGCGCTCGCCTTGCCGGCGCCGCCGCCCGCGGGATCGATGTCGATCCCGTTCAGCTTCACCGGGCCGTGCGCGACCCAGCTCGAGCCGTCCTTCTTGAAGCAGCCCTGCAGCGCCTGGGCGGTGGCGCCGCCGAGCTTGACCGTCGCCCGGCAGCTGCCGCCGCCGCTGCCGCCGAGCGGGCTGAACGGCGCGAACCAGATCGGGCCTTGGTCGTTGCCGTCGGCGACCACCGCGCCGCCGCCGTCGGGCGCGGCCCCGACCCGCAGGTGGTACATCGCTTCGGTGACATCGCCGCGGGCGAGGCTTTCCAGCGTCCAGCGCTTGCCGCCATCGGTCGAGGTGCTCTGGCGCAGGGCCCGGCGGCCGGTCTCGTCGTCCTGCAGGAAGACCGCGTGCAGGTTGCCGCCGCCGTCCTCGTAGAGGTCGCGGAAGATCGCCTCGCCGCCCGGCTTGGGGTCGCTGACGACCCGGTCCGAGGAGCCGGGGAAGTTGGCTCCGTCGTAGCGGCGCACGTGCATCTGGGCCGCCGGGTGCTTGAGGTCCTTGTAGATGAGGAAGACGCCGCGCACGCCACTGGCCAGCCTCGGTTCGATGCCGCCCGGGCCCGGGACCTGGGTCACCGGCGCCCAGCTGGCGGAGTCGTTGTAGCTGCCCGAGCCCGACCAGCGCCGGAAGAGGATGTGGTCGGTTTCCCAGTCGCCGAAGGCGACCAGCGGCGTCAGCGGGTCGGGGAACCCGATCGAGACGTCGAACTCGCCTTCGAAGCAGCTCGGCGTGATCGCCGCCCCGGTGGTGGTCAGCCCGTCGAGCGGGATCGCCGAGTAGTTGACGCCGTCGTTGCAGCCGCCACCGCCGCCGGCGGCGGAGAGCGAGAAGTCGCCCGGGCCGGGCTCGACCTGTTCTCCCCAGCCCCAGAAGGTTTCGGCGATCAGCTGCGGCCCGGAGAAGGTCGCGCCGCCGTCGGCGGAGCGGAAGGCGATGAGGCGGTCGCCGGCGAAGCAGCAGCGTTCGCTGGTGAGGACGATTTCGCCGTTGTCGAGGATGTTGACCCAGGGGTGGCCGATCGATCCCGGCAGGGCGAAGGTCTGGCTCGACTCGCAGGACCTGGCGCCGCGCGGGACGCGGCAGTAGACGAGGACGTCGTCTTCGAATTCCGGGCCGTTGGAGGTCCAGACGACGTGGGCGGTGCCGGCTTCGTCGACCGCGATGTCGGGGAAGTTGGCGCCGGGGTCGGTCGTCAGCTGGTAGGCGCGGGCGGCGGCCGAGGTGGGGAGGGCGATCGCGGCCGCGAGGGCCGCGATCGCCAGGAGGACCACTATCGGGACGGGACGGCGCATCTCGTTTGACGGTGCCGCCCGGGGGCGGCCTTCGCATCGGTGAGCCGCACCTAACTTTGCCGGCTCAGAGATTCGGCCAGCTGCTGGCGGCGCGAGACGCCGAGCTTGCGGAAGATCGAGCGCATGTGGGCCTCGACGGTGCGGCGGGTGACGAAGATCCGCTCGGCGATCTCGGCGTTGGCGAAGCCGGCCGCGGCGAGCTCCGCGACCTGGCGCTCGCGGGCGGTCAGCGCCTCGACCCCGGTGCTGCGCTGGCGGCGGGGGCGGCCGCCGGCGGCGCGCAGCTCGGCCAGGGCGAGTTCGGCCAGGGCGTCGCAGCCACGCCGGCGGGCGGTGTCGAGGGCGGGGCGGAGGACGTCGCGCGCCTCACGCCGGCGGCGTGCCCGCCGCAGCGCCATGCCCAGCTCGACTCCGGCGCGGATGCGCTCCAGCTCGGCCTGCGAAGTGGCGAGCTCGGCGACCGCCTCGCGCAGGAGCCGGACCGCGTCCTCGCCCTCGGCGATCGCGCCGAGCGTCGCCAGGGCGGCGCCGGCGGCGCGGGCCGAGCCCCGCCCGGCGGGCGAGGGCGAGCGAGTCCTCCGCCAGAGCCCGGGCGCGCGCGGGCTCGCCGAGGTGGGCCGCCGCGCGGGCGGCGAGCAGCCGCCAGGGGATGAAGTCCGGGCTCGGTGCCTCGATCGCCAGCGCCCGCTCGCCGGTCTCCAGCGCACCGGCGAGCGCCGCCGCCCACTCGCCGCGGGCGAAGGCGACGCGGCCCTCGGCGTAGGGCAGGATGATCCAGCCGTAGGTGCCGGGGAGCGTCCGCGTCGCCTCCTGCGGCAGCGCGATCGCCGCCGCCGCGTCGCCGACCTCGCCGAGCTCCAGCAGCATCTCCGCCTGGCAGGCGCGCAGCGGCACGCGCGCGGCGTCCCAGGCGCCGCCCGTCAGCTCGAGGACCGCGTCGGCGTCGGCGAGGCAGCCGCGCACGTCACCGCTCCACCAGCGGACGGCGACCCGCGCCTCCAGGCACTCGGCCGTCTCCAGCCGGCTGCCGCGCCGGCGGGCGCGCTCGATCGCGGCCGCCAGCAGCGCCTCGGCCTCCGCGCAGCGGTCGAGGCCGGCGAGCAGGAAGCCGGCGTTGGCGGCGACGAACAGCGGCACCGCGTCGGGGCTCTCGCGGAGCTGGGCCGCGACCGCCTTGACGCCGCGGCGCGCCCGCTCGTTGTTGCCGCCGAGAAAGGCGTCGAGCGCGGTGAACTCGACCCGGGCGACGTCGGCGGCGGCCGGCTCGCCGTCGGCGCCGCGGCGCGGCTCGGCGAGCAGCTCGCGGACCTCCGCGACCAGGCCGGGCACGGCGCGCCCGGCGATCGCGAAGTTGGCCAGCAGCTCGGCCTCGATCGCGTAGCCCTCGCCGGGCGGGATCGCGGCCAGCGCCTCGCGGACCGCCTCGAAGGCGCCCTCGCTGTCACCGCTGCTGTAGCGGAGGTGGCCGAGCGAGCCGAGCACGGCCGCGCGCAGCAGCGGCTCCTCGGCGCTCCTCGCCGCCCGCTCCAGCGGCTCCGCGGCGCTCGGGTCGGCGGCGGCCGTCCGCGCCCGGCCCAGCGCCAGCAGCAGCGCCGGGTCCTCGGCGGCGCCCGGCTCGGCCAGCGCCCGCTCCAGCATCCGCGCCGCGTCCTCGGGCGCGCCGTGGACGAGCGCCTCCGCGGCTGCGGTCTGCAGCGCCGCGCTCGCCCACCCGCCGCCGCGCGGCTCGGACTCGAGCAGGTGGGCGGCGACCAGCGCCGCCGCGCCGTCCCCTTCGTGCAGCAGCTCGGCGGCGCGCCGGTGCCCGTGCTCGCGGCCGGCGGCTGGCAGGTCGTCGTAGAGGGCGCGCCGCACCATCGGGTGGACGAAGGCGAGCGGCCGGCCGGGGGTGAGGAAGCCGGCGGCGGCGAGGCGGTCGGCGGCGGCCCGTGCCTCCTTCTCGCCGAGCTCGGCGTGGATCGCGAGTAGGTCGAGCGGGGAGGTCTCGAGCACGGCGAGCGAGTGCGCGAGGCGCACCTCGGAGGAGCCGAGCTGCTGGCCGAGCCGGCGACGCGCCCAGCGCCGGACCGCGTCGGGGCCGAGGGCGGGCAGCCGGTCGGCGGCCGCCGCGTCGGGCTCGATCCCGCCGGTGGCGACGGCGAGCGCCAGCTCGCGCAGGAGGAAGGGGTTGCCGCCGGTCACCTCATGGGCGCGGGCCGCGAAGGCGGCGTCGACCGTGCCCAGCAGCTCGCCGAGCAGGAGGGCGCTCGCCCGCGTGCTGAGCTCGCTCGTCTGGAGGACCGGTCCCTCGGGCGACCAGGCCTGTTCGCCCTCCTCGGCCGAGGACGGGGGCGCCACCGCCTCGGGCCGGCTGGCGACCACCAGCAGCAGCGACAGCTCCTCGACCCGCCCGGCGAGGTAGCCGAGCGCGGCGCGCGAGGGCGGGTCGAGCCACTGCAGATCGTCGACGGCGATCAGCGTCGGCTCGATCTCGCCCAGCCGCGCGCAGGCCCAGTAGAAGGCGTGGACGAGAGCGAACCCCGCATCCGGCGGCGGCAGCGCCGGTGGCGAGCCGGTCAGCAGCGGCCGCAACGGCTCGGCGGCGCCGCCGAGCACCCGCTCGGCCTCGGCCGGTCCCAGCTCCGCCACCCGCCTCTCCAGGAGGCGCCGCACCCCGCCAAGCGGGAAGTGCCGCTCGAGCTCGCTTCCCCGCGCCCGCAGCACCGCCATTCCCCGCCCGGCCGCCATTGCCGCTGCCTCCGCGAGCAGGCGGGTCTTGCCCGTGCCCGCCAGCCCCTCCACCGCCAACGTCCCTCCCTCGCCCCCGAGGGCGGCGTCGAGCCCGGTGCCGATCGCAGTCAGCTCCCGCTCGCGCTCCAGCAGTCGCGCCGACACCCCGACCGCGCCCACGCGACCACGAAGCTCAGGCTCCATGACCCAAGCCTGCTCCCTCGCAGCCGATAACTCAAGCGACCCGCTTTCCCTCCGTGAGCCTCCGAACCCCCTAGAATGCCGCTTCCCGCATCGCGGCTTCCTTTAAGCCGGACCGCCGCGATGCCGGGCACGCGCCTGTAGCTCAGTTGGATAGAGCGTCGGTCTACGAAACCGAAGGTCACAGGTTCGAATCCTGTCAGGCGCGTTGACGGTCTCGCCAGTTGTGGAGCCAGATTTGGCTCTGTGGGTGGGTTCGCTGGACTTGCGCCCAGCACGCGCGTCGAGGTCAACCGAAGTCAGCGAAGGTCAAGAGAAGGCTGCTTTCAGCTGGCTTCGGTCCCTTCACGGTCCCTTCGCGCAACGGCGTTGGGCTCTCATGGCAGGTCGTAATCTCCGTGGCTTCTTGGAGTTTCGCTCAGCGCGACGCACCGCTATAGGAGCACGCGCGTTCGCGATTCGCGCGAGCACGTTCTGACACGCCTGCACGACGAGCCGGTTCCGCTCCTCCATCTCGCGCACGCCTTGCGCTTCCGATCGGGCGCACTCGGGCCGCGCGGAGCTGGTGCCGCCAAGAAGCCAATGGTCGACGGGGGCCCACCGCGTCCCGATGCGGGAGCCGTCGCCCCCGGATGATCGCGCGCTTCGCGCGCGCGCCGGGGTGACCGGCTCCCGCATCGGGCGGGAGCGCGATTTCAAAGGAGTCTCAGATGACTCAGGTACTGACCACCCCCGAAGTCGAGATCGACCGCATCGAGGTCGTCGAGGGCCGCAACGCTCGGATCCACTTCGACCCCACCAAGGAAGCGGAGATGGCCGCGAACATCGCCGAGCTCGGCCTGATCGAGCCGCTTCCGGTCTTCATCCGCCAGGAGGACGGCAAGTGCGAGCTGCTGGCCGGCGAGCGTCGCTTTCGGGCGGCGCAGAAGGCGGGGCTGAAGACCGTCCCAATCGTGCCGTGGCCCACGCGCGATCGCCGCGTTGGCTTCGCGGAGAACCATCACCGCGAGGACTTCGACCCGATCGCGACCGCGCGTGACCTCAATGCGCTCGCCCAGGAGCGCGAGTTGTCGACCGTGAAGGAGATCGCCAAGGCCGCGGACAAGAAGCCCGACTGGGTCGGGCTGCACCTGCGCCTGCTGAAGCTCCCCGAGGGCGTGCAGGAGGCGATCGCCGCCGGCAGCGTCTCGGCCAAGGCCGAGCGCCAGCTGCGCCCGATCGCCAAGGTCTCCCCGGCGGTCGCCGAGTGGCTGTGCGAGTGGGCGCGGCGCAAGGAGGTGACGGCCACGCAGTTCGTGGAGGACTTCCACGAAATCTTCGTCGCCGCCGGTCGCTCCGAGGAGAAGGGCAAGCCGACGATGGTCCGCGGGGCCAGCTTCAAGCTGAGCGAGGTCGTTCCCGACCCCGACGAGCACAAGGCCCTCGCCGAGCGCTACGGCGGCTCGAGCGCCTACTCTCTCCGAAGCGGACCCGACGATCCGCCTCGAGCAGGCCGACGTCGACGCCGCCCGCGCCGCCGGCTGCCTGGTCGAGCACACCGGAAACGGGGCTGGCGGCTTCCGCTCCACCGCCGCGTTCATCACCGACGCGGCACTGGCCGCAGACCTCGCCAAGCAGGTGATCGAGCGCGCCGAGAAGGCCGCGGCTGAGAGGAAGGCCGCGGCGGCGGCCCTGCCCGGCGGAGAGGACGCTGGCTCGCAAGACGCCAAGCCCGCCGAAAGCCCGCAGGCCAAGGCCAAGAAGCTGAAGGCGAAGGCCGAGGGCTTCAACGAGGTTCTGTGGGGCAAGATCCTCAAGCTCCGCACGCCCGGGCGCCGCAAGAAGGCGAGCCTGCAGCGCGCAAAGGCCGCGACGCTGGTGATGATCGCCAGCAACGAGAACCTGGCCGGCGCCGGCCTGCGGCTCGTCTGGCCGCAGCTGCGCGAGGTCGAGGAGACGCAGCTGAAGAACGGCAAGAAGCGCAGGACGGTGACCTACGCGGACCGCGAGCAGTGCACGGCCGAGCTGGTCCGCAAGGTCACCGGCGCCAAGAGCGTCGAGGAGCTGAACGAGATCGTCGCCGAGGCGCTCTGCGCCGCGGTCCTCGCCAAGCCCGAGGCGATCGCGCAGTCCAAGCGCATCAGCTGGACGCTCCCCTACTCGGCGCAGACCGAGGTCAAGAAGCTCCTGGCCGGCGACCTCAAAGCAATGCGCGCCCGGGCCGCCAAGTAGGACAGGAGGGAGGGGGCGAGTCGCGGCGAGCCCCCTCCCTCAGGCGCTGCTTTGAGTTGGTCGTGGCCCTGCACGCCTAGCAGACCTCCTCCGCCCGGCTGCGCCGGGCTCCCCCGGCCCGCTGTGGCGGGGCCATGACCAACTCAAAGCAGCGCCTCAACGACAGCAGCAAGCCCTCTGCCCGGATGCTCGAGGTGCTGGCCGACATGGCCGCCGAGCGCGGCGTCACCTACGCGGTGCCCGAGACGGCTCGCCGAAGCGCGAGCGGAGTTCAAGCGCCTGCGGCGGATCCCGCGCAGCTACCGCGCCGAAGCCAGGCGCGAGCTGCAGGCGATCCGCGCGGCGATGGCCGCCGGTGGCGACGAGGCCGCCGTCCGCGACGAGGAGCTCGGCGGCTACGGATCGAGCGCCCACTGGCGATGAGCTCGCACCACATTGCGGGTCGTCTCGACTCCCGCCGCGCTTGGCTCCGCAGTGGCTCAGGCCCGATGCGCGGGAGCCGGTGCCCCGAGGATCGCACGCTTCGCGTGCGGGTCGGGCACACCGGCCCCGCGCACGGCGGGCGCCCCTGTTAAAGGAGGAACGACATGCCCTATCCCAACGCCTGCGTCGAGTGCCTGCGCCGCTCCTGGCTGCTCGCTTTGCTCGCCCCCTACGTCGACCGCAACCTCGGCGGCGACCCAGCCACTCTGGCGACGATGCTTCTGCGGCTCGGCAGCACCGAGCTGGTCGAGGCGGCGGCGCCGAAGGTGGCAGCGCAGATCCTCGCCCGAATCGACGCTCTGACCGAGGACCGGCTGAGAGCGGACCTCGAGACCGCCGGCTGCTGGGCCTGCTGTCGCCACGGCGAGCGCTACCCGGCGCAGCTGCGCGACGCCCCCGACGCCGCCTGGGCGCTGATCGGCCGCGGCGACCCGGCGCTGCTCGCCGACCTCGACCCGGTCGGCACCGTCACCGTCGTCGGCGCCCGCCGCGCCACCGCCTACGGCCGCGAGGTCGCCCGCGAGTTGGGACGGGAGCTGGCCGGCGCCGGGATCGTCGTCGTCAGCGGCCTCGCCTTCGGCGTCGACGCCTGCTCGCACCGCGGCGCCCTCGACGCCGGCGGCCGCACCGTCGCCGTCCTCGGCTGCGGCCCCGACACCGCCTACCCGGCGGCCAACCGCTCGCTCTGGCGGCGGATCTGCGAGCAAGGGCCTCGTCCTCTCCGAGTTCCCGCCCGGGGCGGCGCCCTGGCGCTGGACCTTCCCGGCCCGCAACCGGATCATGGCGGCGCTGGCGGGGATGACGGTCGTCGTCGAGGCGGCGGCCCGCTCGGGCTCGCTGATCACCGCCGACCTCGCCGCCGATCTCGGCCGCGACCTCGGCGCCGTCCCCGGCCCGGTCACCTCGCGCGCCTCCGCCGGTCCCAACAACCTGCTCGCCGGCGGCGCCTGCGTCGTCCGCGACGCCCAGGACGTGCTCGACGCCCTCAGCGTCAATTGATCCCGAGGAGCGGGGGCCGCGGACGCACCCGCCCCCGGCGCGCGGGCACCGCCTCCGACCTTGGCACGGCTTCGCCGTGCTCCTGGGTCGGCGGTCGCCCGCCCACCGGGGGCGGGCCGCAAAAGAGGAGCACCTCATGCCGAAGAAGGGAAGTTCCCGCGCTTGCAGACCGACCGAGGCCGAGCGCGCCGCGAAGCGAGCGGCCGAGCGCGAGCTCATGGCCGGCGCGATCGAGCAGCTGCGCACCAGCGAGGGCTGGCAGCGCTGGCTCGCGGTTCGCCGCCATTTCCACCGCTACAGCCTCCACAACCAGCTCCTGATCGCCCATCAGCGACCGGCCGCCAGCCGCGTCGCCGGCTTTCGCCAGTGGCTGAAGCTCGGCTACGCGGTGCAGAAGGGCGAGCACGGGATCTCGATCTGGGCGCCCTGCCCCCCGTCCAAGCGAGCGCTGCGCGAATGGAAGGAGGCGGGGGCCGATCCCGACGAGCGGCCCCGTACCTACTTCCGCCTCGTCCGCGTCTTCGATCGCTCCCAGGTTGCTCCACTGGCGGAGTTCCCCGGCGGCCCCGCCGTCCTCGACCCGCCCGGCCAGCCGATCGAGGGGGACGCCCTCGCCCACCTGTTCCCGGCGCTGCGGGAGTTCGGAGCTTCGATCGGCTCGGCGATCCGCGTCGAGCGCATCCCCGGATCGGCCAAGGGCTACTACGACCCGCAGACCCGCGACATCGGCGTCGAAGCGCTCGGCGAGGACTACTCGGCGAACGCCCAGGTCGCGACCACGATCCACGAGCTCCTCTCACGCGCTGGTGCGATGCGAGCGCCGCGAGGAGGACCCGAAGCTCACCTACCGCGAGGAGGAGGTGGTGGTCGAGTGTGTCGCCTACTCCGTCTGCGCGAGCGCCGGGCTCGACATCGCCGGCGCCGCCGTCCCCTACATGGCCGTCTGGGGGGACGGCGCGGAGATCGAGCAATACGCCGGGCTGATCGACCGCCTCGCGCGCCGGCTCGAGGACGCGGTGCTGGCCGCTGCCCGCCCGGCCGGCGCCGAAGCGGAGATGGCGCTCGCAGCCGCCTGAGCCAGCGGGGCCGGCCCGCTTGATTTTCGCACGCTGCGCGTGCGGGCGGGCCGGCACCGGCCCCGCATCGGCGGGGCCCCGACCGAAGGAGCCCGAGATGGCCGACACTCTGATTTGCCCGACCCCGCCGCGGACCCCCGATCGCCTCGCCGCGATCGGTGCCGAGGGCCGCCTGGCGGCCTACCACGACGGTGAGCTGACCCTTGCCGAGCTTCACGCCTGGGCGGCGCTCTACCCCGAGGAGGTGCCGCTCGTCAACGGAGAGTTGCCGTGGATCGTCGCGAGCCTCGCCGACCTCGACTGAGCGCCGCGCCGACCGGAGAGCCGGGCCACCCGGTGCAAGAGGCCGTGTCGCTGGCCAGTGACCGCATGGGAACCCAGCCCTTTGACTTTGGGAGACACCGATGAAGGTTCTGCTGACAGAGAGTGCTGAGCGAATCATCGCCGCCACCATCCTCACGGTGCCCGGCTGCGACTTCGGCGAGGCGGTGCTCGAAACCCTCTCCGGCGAGGGCTGCGCCGAAGGCGGCTTCGTCGCCGAGGCGATCGACCCCGTCGTCGCAACGGCGGTCCGCGCCGCCGCCAGGGAACGCCGTCATGCCGCCGTCACGCCGAGGGTTCTGTTCGAGGACCTGTGGTGGATGGCGAGAGTCCTAGCCCCCTACGTGGTCGACTCGCGGATCCTGCTGCACCTCACCCCGACCGGCAGCGTCCTCGACGGCTCAAAGGCGACCCGAGTCGGCGCCTCGACAGAGCCGCAAGGACCGCGGAGCCGGTGCAAGGCGCTCTGCCGCCGGCCAGCGTCCTCATGAGCGCGATCCCAGGAGAGGCGCCCGATCGACTCCCGCCAGGGTGGCACGCGCCGGGCGCGCTGCGGCCCCGCAAGCGGGGCTCCCTCGCCTCCGACATCCGTCTCCGGCTCGCTCCGCGCGCCCGGTCACGCGCCCTACCTGGGGTCGTCAACCGACCACCTCTCAAAGGAGGCTCCAAATGGCAGCAAGCAACGTCAACGTCGTCGTCATCACCGGCAACCTGACCCGCGATCCCGAGCTCCGCCACACCGGCGGCGGGACCCCGGTCTGCGACATGCGGGTGGCGGTCAACGGCCGTCGCAAGGACCAAAGCGGCGAGTGGGTCGACAAGCCCAACTTCTTCGACGTCACCGTCTGGGGAGCGCACGGCGAGAGCTGCGCGACCTACCTGGCCAAGGGCCGGCCGGTGGCGATCGAAGGGCGCCTGGACTGGCGCGAGTGGGAGGCCAAAGACGGCAGCGGCAAGCGCCAGGCGGTGCAGATCGTCGCCAACACCGTCCAGTTCCTCGGCAATGGCGAGGGGAAGAAGGCAAAGGCCGAGGACGGTTCTGAGCCCGACAGCTCGGACTTCGCTGGCGCCGCCGCCGGAGTCGCTGGCGAAGACGACATCCCGTTCTAGAGCAAGCAGCACCGAGGAGACGGCGCCCGCCACCAGGCGGGCGCCGTCTTCGTCTTGGTCGGCTCGCTGGGCGGCATCGCCGGTCTGCCCGTTCGCCGGCAGGGGCAAGGCTGTCGCAGGAGCCGCCCGGCGAGTCCATCAGGCCCGCCCTCCGATCCACCGAAGCATCGACGGACTGAGGGGCGCGGAGAACACGAACGCCCCCCTCCTGCCTTCGATCCCCGGAACCCAGGCGATCCCCTCAAGCAGGCTCGACTCGGGGACGTTGATGGTCTGGGCGACCTTGATCAGCGTCTCGACGCCCGGCACCCGCTGGCCCTGCTCCAGCAGCCCGACCTCGGTCCGGTGGACCGCCGCGCCTCTCGCCACCTCTTCCTGGCTCATCGCCGCCCACCTGCGGCAGCGCCGCAGGTTCTCGCCGAGGTGGCGGCCAAGCTCCTCGTTTCTGGTCTTGCCGGCCCCCATCAGCCCAGCTCCAGGGCGTGGAAGTGGAGCGCGGAGCGGGTCGGGGAGACCAGCTCGCCGTCGACGCGGATGAGGCCGAAGCCGCGTCAACTCCCGAGCCGCGCGGGCAATCGCGTCCCTCTCGGCGAAGTCCTCCGCGTGGAGGGCGGACGCGATCTCGGGGACGGTCAGCTGGATCGGGTGCTCGTCCAACAGGAACTCGAGGACGACACGTTCGGTTCGCAGGTCGGCGGAAACCGTGGTCTCCGCGCAGCTGCGCGTAGGGTCTTCGGTAGCCATGAGGAGGTCTGTTCTCCTTGTGGTCAGGCGGCCCGCTCGCGTCACAAGCGCGGCGGGTCGCCGCTTTTGTCGGATCGAGTCCTACGGTAGCACCGCTGTCGGTCTTCTTCCTACAGCGGCGCCTACTTCCCTTTGAGGATGTGGTGCACCGTCGACCAGTGAAGGTCGACCCCCTCGCCGATCTCGCGCAGCGACAGTCCGGCCTTCTGCGCCTTCTCGAATCCCTTGCGCCGGTCATCGCGGGCCTTCGCGATGTTGCGCTCGTAGTCCGCCTGCGCTTTCTGGGCGGCGCGGAGTCCCTGCTCCTTGCGATCGTCCATCGTCGCGCAGCCTAGACCGAAGCGCCTCTTTCCCCGTCCTCGACGGGGCGGGTCGTCGTGACCTTGGCGGTCGCGGAGCCTCTTGCTGACTTGCTTTCAGCCTAGCCCGGGCATCCCCCCGCGCAAGGTCGCTTCGCTCCCTTCCCCTCGCTGCGCTCGGTGCGCGGGGGTCTGTCCCGGGCTTTTCGGCTGGCAAGTCAGCAAGAGGCCGAGCGGCCCAACGAGAGGAGCGAGCAGATGAGGACCGAGCGAAGCGCAGGAGGCGTGCAGGACGAGGCAGCCGTGATGCGGACGTTCGTCAGGGGCAGGGTGGCGCGCAAGCCGGAGTTCTCCCAGACGATGCGAAGGAGTCGGCGTCTGCCGGATCGTCGTGATCGGCGAGGCACGGGGGCCGGCGAGCAGGCCGCCGAAGGTCTCCCTCTACATCGGGGAGGGGGGCGAGCTGCGCGAGCCGACGAAGCCCGGCGGTGTGCCTTCAACCTCACCGAGGGCGACCTGATCCAGGCGGTGGGGGACATCGGCCCCGAGCGCCCGGAGGCGAAGCGGCAGGAGGTCGTGGTGAGCGAGCCGGTGCGGCTGCGGGCGCGGATGGCGGTGGCGGCGTGAAGGCCGCCCCGCAGCTTGTCCTGTTCTGCGGCTCGCGCGAGTGGACCGACCGCGAGCGGATCCGCCGCGACCTTGAATCGCTGCCGCCCGACTCGGTCGTGATCGAGGGAGGCGCCCGCGGCGCTGATCGCATCGCCCGCGAGGAGGCGGCGGCTCTCGGCTTCCACGTCGCCACGGTGCGGGCGCTCTGGGACTGCTACGGCCGCTCTGCCGGCTACCGTCGCAACGAAGCGATGGCGCGGCTGCGGCCCGACTTCGTCTACGCCTACCCGCTGGGCGACTCGCCCGGCACCCGGCAGATGATGAGCATCGCCGAACGCGAGTGCATCCAGGTTCGCGAGGCGTAGGCGCCCACCCTCGCCCGCCGCTCAGGGCGGCGGGCGAGGTCACCTGACCGCGCGCGACTCGCTCCTCAGGAAAGGCCCCGGCCTCACGGCCGGGGCCGTTCCTTTGGGCTGACGCCCAGGCGGAGAACGGACCCGCCCTGCGGGCGGGAGCAGCTGCGGTGAGGGGCGATCTCCTGCGCGCCGCGCTGGCGGTTCCCGCTATCGCTCGTCGTCCCATACACCTGAGCGCCGTTCCGCCGTCTCATCGGCCGCTCGGCCTCTTTCTGACTTTCCTCAGCCTAGCCCGGGCATCCCCCCGCGCAAGGTCGCTTCGCTCCCTTCCCCTCGCTGCGCTCGGTGCGCGGGGGTCTGTCCCGGGCTTCTCGGCTGGTCAAGTCAGCAAGAGGCCGAGCGGCCGATGAGAGGAGCGGGCAGATGAAGGCGAAGCAGTCGAGCGTCCCCTACAAGCGGACCGATCGCGACGAAGCCGTCGCCTGGAGGTTGATCGACGCCGAGTGGCCGGAGGTCGCCGGCGGCGTGCTCGACGAGGGCGTGGACGCGGCGACCGAGCGAGTCCGGCGCTGGCGGGCCGAGGGCGGAGTCGAGCGCCACCGCGACGCCGACGAACTCCTCGACATCCTCACCCGGCCGGTCCTCGAGTAGCCCGAGCGCCCCGCTCCTCGAGCCGGGCGCTCGGGCCAAGGGCGACCGCCGCCGGCGATCGCCACGACCAGCGCCGCTGCGCGCGGCGAGGACCGCCGCGCGGGCTGGCGCCCGCCGCGCGGTCCTCGCCCCGACCCACAAATCCAGCCAGGCCAAGCAGCCAAACGAAAAGTCATCCAGGCAAAGCCATGAAGTCAGGCAGAAGCCAGCCAGCCGCAAGGCAGAACCCGAGTCAGAGCTCAGAAGCCCAGCCAGAGCCAGGCAAGGCAGGCAAGAGGCAGGCAGCTCAAGCCATAGTCAGAGACCAACCCAAGCAGGACGACACACTACGGACTGTCCAGTCCCACCCGGTGCAAGGGCCGCTCACGCTGGCCAAGGGGGGCGTGGTCGGAGTGACGAAGATCGGCGCCCGCAACGCGGGCTACTGGCTCGCCGCGGTGCGCGACGGCGAGGAGGACTACTACACCAAGCCCGGCGAGGCTCCCGGCTACTGGCTCGGCTCGCTGGCCGACGAGCTCGGCCTCGAAGGCCAGGTCGACGGCGAGCACTATGGCGCGATCCTTGCCGGTCAAGATCCCCTCAGCGGAAAGTCGCTGGTCGCCCGACCCCAGCGGCGGACCTACACCGACGCCGAGGGACGAGAGCGCAAATCAGAGCCGACGCTTGGCTATGACATCCGCTTCTCGGCGCCCAAGTCGGTCTCGCTGGTCTGGGCGATCGGCTCGCCTGAGATCCGCGCGGAGGTGTTGGAGATCCACGCCGAAGCGGTCGCCGCCGGCATCGGCTATCTGGAGCGGACCGCCTGCTGGGTCGCCCGCGGCGAGGGAGGAAAGCGCCTGGAGCCCGGCGAGGGATTCGTCGCGATGGGCTTTCTGCATCGCTCCTCGCGGGCAGGCGACCCCGCCCTGCACACCCACGTCGTCACCTCCAACATGACCCGGGCACTATCGGATGGCAAGTGGCTCTCACTCGCCAACCCAAAGCGAACCTCGCCGCTCCTGCGCGAGGCGAAGGCGGCCGGCCACGTCTACCAGGCGGTCCTCCGCGACAGGGTGACGCGCCGGCTCGGCCTCGAGTGGGGGGAGGTCACCAACGGCTACGCGGACCTGCGCTGCTTCGGCCGCGCGGAGATCGAGCACTTCTCCAAGCGACGGGCGGAGATCGTCGAGCGGCTGGCCGAGCTCGGAATCAACACCGCTGCGGCGGCCGAAGTCGCCGCCTACCGGACCCGCGAAGCCAAGGACTACGGCGTCAGCTTCGACAACCAGCGCGCCGACTGGATCGCCCGGGCGGCCGAGTTCGGTGTCAGCGAGCAGTCGATCGCCCGCTCGGTCGCGGGCGCGCGCGCCCGCGCGCCGCATCGGATCGCGGGCGCCGACGTCGACGCCGCACTGGCCGACCTCGAGGACCATCACAGCCACTTCGATCGCCGCGACCTGCTCTGCTCACTGGCGAGCCAGCTGCGCGAGGGCGCCGGCGCCGAGGCCCTCGAGGGAGCGGTGGCCGAGCTATTGGCGAGCGGCAAGGTGGTCGAGATCCATCGCGGAAGCGAGCCGCTCGGCGCCTCCTACTTCACGACGCCGCGGCTGTGGGAGATGGAGCAGCGAATGGTGGACGCGGCGGTCGCGGGAATCGACGCCGGCGCCGCTCGAATCGACGAGGCGACGCTTGCCGCCGTCCTCGCCCGCCATCGCTACCTCGGCGCCGAGCAGGCCGAGATGGTTCGCCGGCTGACCACCGGCGGCGAGCGGATCGTCGCCGTCGCGGCGCTGCCCGGCACCGGCAAGACGACCGCGCTGAAGGCGGCGGCTGAGGGCTGGGCGGCAGGCGGATTCCGCGGCATCGGCGTCTCCACCGCCCGCAGCGCGACCAACGAGATCCAGGATGTCGGCCTGCCGGCGACCTCGATCGCGAAGCTCCTGATGCTCACCGCCGAGCGGGTAGAGCGGGGGCTGGAGCCGCTGCCGCCCGGCGCGGTGATCGTCGTAGACGAGGCGAGCGCGATGTCGACGCCGCACGCCGCCGCGCTGCTGCGCCTGGTCGAGCGCTGCGAGGGCAAGCTGGTGCTGATCGGCGACCCGCACCAGATCGGCGCGGTTGGGCCGGGCGGCATCTACGGCCATCTTGCGCGGCGGCTGGAGACGATCGAGCTGACTGAGATCCGCCGCCAGCGTGAGGAGGTCGACCGCGAGATCGTGCGGCTCGCCCACGAGGGCCGTGGCTCGGACGCGCTCGACGTGCTCGCGGCCAACGAGCGGCTGCGGATCGCCGAGAGCCACGAGGATGCGCTCGACGCGCTGGCGCTCGACTGGCACCGGCGCTTTGCTGTCGGCGAGGATGCGGTGATGGTGGCGCGCAGGAACGGCGACGTCGAGCGCCTGAACGAAGCGGCACGGGAGTTCCGTCGCGGACGCGGGGAACTCGGCGAGAGCATGCTCCTCGCCGGCCAGGAATTCAACGTCGGCGACCGGGTGATGACCAGGGTCAACACCCCGGAGGTCTCCAACCGCGAGCGCTGGGAGGTGATCGGCGTCGATCGCGGCGATGGCAGCCTCACCCTGCGTCGGCTTGGCGGCGAGGAGGGCGGCGCGATACTCGGACGCGAGTACCTGCGCCGCTCGACGCCCGAGGGCGACCCCGCGATCCAGCACGCCTACGCGCTCACCACTTACGCCGCTCAGGGCAAGACCTTCGATGAGAGCTTCGTCCTGCTCGACCCGGGGATCAGCCGCGAGGACTTCGTCGTCGCGATCTCCCGCGCCCGCGGGCAGACGGTCGCCTATGGTGTCGCCGCGGACGAGCTGAGCGACGCCGATCTCGGTCCCGGCAGGCGCGAGATCGTCGACCCGCTGCACGACCTGCGAGCGGGCGCCGAGCGGGTGGCGAGCGAGTACGCCGCGAGCGAGGTCGACGCGCGCAAGCGCCTGGAGTCCCTGGGGGCGATCGAGCTCGCTCGTCGGCGGGTCGAGCTGGAGCGGGCGCTGGCCGAGGCCGAGTTGCCTTCTCCGGCGGCCGAGCGCGTTGCTGCCTTGGACAAGCGGATCGCCGCCGCGAAGGCGCGCTTGGAGGCGCTGAGGACCGAACGCGCGGGCACGGCCGACCGCAGTGTGCGCGAGCGGATCGCGAGCCTCGGGCGCCAAGGGGCCAGCCAGCTCGGCCGTCTGGAAGCCGAGCGAGCGGAGCATGCCGGCGACGCCGCGGCCGAGGCGCCGCCGGCGGCACGCAAGGCGGAGACGCGCTTCGAGCTGCGCCTGGTCGAGGAGCGGATGCTGCACCTGCGCCGGCTTCAGGTCGCCGCCGAGCGCCTTGCCCCGACGCGGCCGACCCTCGAGGCGCTGGGTCCCTACCCGAAGGATCCGGCGTTGGCGCGCGCCTGGGACGACGGCGCCGACTTAATCCACGGTTTCCGCCTGCGCCACGGGTGACTTCCCTCGACGGCGATCCGCTCGGCCCGCGCTCGGGCGACGCCGCCCGCCGCCGTGAGCGACAGGTGGCACAGCAACGCCTCGCCCGTATCCAGCAGCAGGTCCAGCACGAGCGGGTGCTGGCGGCCGAGCGAGCGCTTGAGTTGGAGCCGTAGCGCTGGTCTCACCGTCTGCGGGAGTGGGCGGCGTACTCATCCGCCTCTGCGTCGGATGAGCCGGGAGGGGAATCGTGTCCTGTGGCGTGTGTGAGGCAGCCTTGCCCGAGGGTGGCCACAGAGCTTATGGGCGCACCGTTTCACCTATCTGCACCGTCCAAATGCAATGGTTCAAAAACTGAGTAGGTGAATTACTCCTGAATGTGGAAGGATGCCGCCGCGCTCAGTGGAAGACGAACGCTGCCGTCAATTACTAGGTGGGCTGGGCCGGAAATCGACGATGCATGGGGGGATTGTCGAGGAGCTTGAGTAGCGCTCTCGGAAGCAAGGCAACCGCGGGTCTGATCCTGCTTCTTCTCTTGGCGGCCGCAACCGCAGGCGCCGCCCTCGCGGCCGGGCCGCCGAAGCCCACGTCCGCGAGCGAGGAATCCCATGCCCCGACCGCCGCACAGGTCGAAGCCGGCCTCCAGGCCGAAGCGCGCAGGGAAGAAGAACGCCAAAGGGAGCTGGCCACTCCGGCAGCACGGCGCCGCCGCGAAGAATCGACCGACGCCTACGCCGGTATCTCCGCCTCGGCGTCCGAGCAACTGCTCGAAAGCAGCTTCCCCGAACAGCTCTCGGCACTCCGCTCGGGGCCGATCCAATACCTCGACGAAGCGAAGGTCCTGAAGGTCATCGACGGCACCTCCGCTGTGGTCTCCCACGACGGCAAGCGGGCCCTCTTGGAATCGGCCGTGCCAATCAAGGTCGAAAACGAAGCGGGAATGATGGAAAAGCCAGACCTGGCGCTGAGCCGCGAGGGCTCGGGCTTCCTGCCGGCCAATCCGCCGGTTGCGCTGAGGATCCCAGAAGGCGCCGCCGGGCTCGTCCGGCTGAGCGGAAGCGGGATCGGCGTCCAGCAAGCTGAAGCCCGCGCTTCCAGCGCTGGGCGGCTGCTTGGCCCCGAAGAAGTGTTCTTCCCAGAAGTCGCAGCCGACACCGACCTCCTCGCAGCCCCGACCCCCGGGGCGTCGAGCTCTACGACCAGCTGCGCTCTGCGGAAAGCCCCGAGCAGATCACCTTCCACCTTGACCTCCCGACCGGAGACCTCTTGCGTGAAGTCGATGGCGGAGCGGAGGTCGTCAACTCCGATGGCAAGGTCCAGGCCAGAGTTCCCAATCCATATGCCGTCGATGCCGAAGGGACCGAAGTCCCGGTCACCCTCCAGGCGAAGGGCGACTCGATCATCCTCGGCGTCTCTCACCGCGAACAGGATCTGGCCTACCCGATCCTGGCCGATCCCTCCATTGAAGAAGCCTGGGGCTGGCTCGAATGGCAAGGCTTGGCGCGCTCTCGACCTGGGGGCAAAGCGGGCCGACCGGGAAAATCGAACTTCTAACCAGGCTCAATACCTACTGCCCGGGGGGCTCCAACCAAGGCCTCTTCCTCGAGGCCCCGAGCGGGTACTACTCGTCCAGCGAATTCCCGGCGCCTGGAGCCTCAACCCAACCGGTAACGCCATCGTTGAAGCGGCGTGGCTTTGGAACATGGGCGCGAAAACCACAGCGTCAACTGCACCAATGGCAAAATACCCCGAGCCCCACGACTACGAGGGCCTTTGGAATGGATCGGGGTGGTCGCAGTTTCAGACCAACAAGTCGATCCAGGGGTGGACTGAATTCCCTGCTTGGCCCGGCTTTGGCGGCTACGAACTCTACATCGGCATGGGGTCCAATGGCGGAGAAGACAAATGCCGAAGGGACATCTATGTCGGGGGCGTCAAAGTGGCTCTCGGTGATTCGGGCTTGCCCTATTGGGGCTACGCCAGCGGCCCGACTGGGTGGGTGAACAACAGCTCGTTCAACGTGCCGCTGTCTGCCTCCGATGAAGGCCTCGGAGTCAAGGAATTCCTCGTCGTCGACGAAAAAGGAGGCGAATCGGAAGCGGCGTACCCGTGACCGGTTTCAACGAGAGCCCCTGCCCAGGGACCTGGACCACGAGCCTGAGCCACGAATCAAAAGACCTGGAAACCGGCGAAGACCAGCTCCTGGTCTACGCCTATGACGCAGTAGGAAACCAGTCGCTCCCGAAATATGTGATGGTCAAGGTCGACCACGCCGAACCGACCCTGACCCTCTCGGGAGCCTTGCCCCCCCACAGCACCCTGGGCATGAGCGACCCGAATACAGCCTGAAATGGAAGGCTGAAGACGGCAGGGAAGGCGCGCCCCAATCAGGCGTCGCCAGCGTCGTTGTCAAGGTCGACGGCGAAGTCGTCCACTCCGAAACCCCGGGCTGCTCGACGCAGAACTGCGCGCTCGAAAACGAATGGGCCTTCGTCGCCTCCGAAAACAAAACCGGCGAACACAAAATCGAAGTGATCGCGACCGACGCCGTCGGCAACGTCACGATGCGACCGCTGACCGTCAACGACAGCCCGGAAGTCACCAGCCCGACCAGCGGCGAACACGTTTCGCGTCGCTTCCGGCTCACCGCGGCCTGGATCCCCACCGGCTACTCGGGCGTCACCTGGCAGTACCGGCTCGACTCCGGCAAAGAATGGGCCGACGTCCCCACTGCCGAGGTGAAGACGGCAACCGGGGAAGGCGTCAATCGCCGGCGGCCGTATCGGGGCAGTCGAGCGAATCCTTCTTCTGGGACGTGGCCGCCTCCGGGCTCTCCACCGCGGACTTGGTGCCGCTCGAAGTGCGCGCCAAGCTGCAAGGGGAATCGCCTGAAGGAACCTCGCCGGCGGTGTCGGCGAAGCTCGACCGCGGCACCGGTGGCCCGAAGGACGCCAGCGCCGAAGTCGGCCCCGGCTCCGTCGACCTGCTGACCGGCAATCTCTCGGTTCCCCGCACCGACGTCTCGATCCCCGTCTTCGGTCCGCCCTGGAATTCACCCGTACTTACAACTCCCGCGACGGCGAAAGCGACCCCAAAGGCATCCTCGGGCCGGGTTGGATCGCCGGCTCCCCGGTCGAAGAAGCCGGGGCGGACTGGAAGTCCGCGCGCGACGCAAGCGTCGCAGGTGAGGTCCCTACGCCGTCCTCACCGACCTCGAAGGCTACGAATATGCCTTCGAACTCACCGCCGGCGGCGGCTACATCTCGCCCCCGGAAATGTCGGGCTGGGTTCTCTCGAGCACCGGCGCGGGCTTTGCCTGGCCGACCCGGCAGGAAACAGCGTCATCTTCGGCGAGGAAAGCGGCGCCGGCACCTTCCTCCCGTCCGAGATCGCCCAGCCCGGAGGCAAAGGCAACAAGACCCAGATGGTCTACGAACTCGAAGGCAGCTCCCGCCGGTTGAAGATGCTGATCGGCCCGAGCGCTGACGGCGTGAGCGGTTGCGATGCCCCACGTTTCCACCGTCCCCACGACCACCGGCTGCCGCTCGCTCTCCTTCGAATATCAGCACCCGGGCGAATGGGAAGGGGCGGAAAGCGCCGGCGACCGCCTGACCTCGATCACCTACAACGGCCCCGACGGCAAATCGCATACGAAAGTCGCCGAATACGAATACAACGCAGAAGGCCGACTTTCGCCGAGTGGGACCCCCGAGTCTCGCCGCCGCTCAAAGAGACCTACTTCTACGCGGTAGGCGGCGAGCTGAAGAAGGTCACCCCACCGGGTGAAGAACCATGGCGTCTCGGCTACGAAGAAGAACCGGCCGCGGAATCGGGTGGCGAACCGACGCCGCCTCGCGAAGGCCTCATCGCCGCCTACTCCTTCGACGAGGCGAAGGCGAAGTCGCCCACGACTCCGCCGGCGCCAACGACGGCGCTGTCGAAGGCGCCCAGTGGACCGGCGAAGGCAAATACGGCGGCGCCCTTGAATTCGACGCCTCAAGCGAAGAAGACGAGGTGCTGGTCCCAAGCTCCGAAGACCTGCGCCTGGAAGACTTCACCCTTGAGGCGTGGGTCGATCCGACCGAAGCCAGGAAGGGCCCCGGTGATCGCCAAGTGGGCCGAAAAAGACTTCGGCTACGCCCTCTACGCCAGCGGCGAAGCCAGCAACGTGCCCGAAGGCTTCATCACCGAACACGAATGGCTGGTCGCCTACGCAGATGCCTCCGAAGCGATCCCGCTCAGCGCCTGGACCCACATCGCCCTGACCAACGACGGTGAACACCTGTGCCTCTACGTCGATGGCGTCCTCGTCGACGAACACGCCTCCGAAAAAGTCAAAGCCGGCGAAAGCCCGCTGCGGATCGGCGGCCTGCCCGGCGGCCCCTACAGCCAGTTCTTCGACGGCAAGATCGACGAGGTGCGGATCTACGATCGGGCGCTGAGCCAGGAAGAAGTCGAAGGGACGCCGCGACCTCGATCGGCGGCACCGGAGAACCGGGCGAAGGCGGCGAATCCAGCGGAGAAGGCCCTGAAGGCTTGATTGCCGCCTACTCCTTCGACGAGGGCGAAGGCGAAGTCGCCCACGACTCCGCCGGCGCCAACGACGGCGCTGTCGAAGGCGCCCAGTGGACCGGCGAAGGCAAATACGGCGGCGCCCTCGAATTCGACGCCTCAAGCGAAGAAGACGAGGTGCTGGTCCCAAGCTCCGAAGACCTGCGCCTGGAAGACTTCACCCTTGAGGCGTGGGTCGATCCGACCGAAGCCAGGGAATGGGCCCCGGTGATCGCCAAGTGGGCCGAAAAAGACTTCGGCTACGCCCTCTACGCCAGCGGCGAAGCCAGCAACGTGCCCGAAGGCTTCATCACCGAACACGAATGGCTGGTCGCCTACGCAGATGCCTCCGAAGCGATCCCGCTCAGCGCCTGGACCCACATCGCCCTGACCAACGACGGTGAACACCTGTGCCTCTACGTCGATGGCGTCCTCGTCGACGAACACGCCTCCGAAAAAGTCAAAGCCGGCGAAAGCCCGCTGCGGATCGGCGGCCTGCCCGGCGGCCCTACAGCCAGTTCTTCGACGGCAAGATCGACGAGGTGCGGGTCTATGACCGGGCGCTCAACCAGGAAGAAGTCGAAGGCGACGAGGCAACGGCGATCGAAGCCAGGACGGGCGAAGGCCACCTGCGCCTGCACATGGTGCGCCGCGCCAGCCTGCTCGGCGAAGGCGAACCGCAGACCGCGCAGACGACGATCGTCTACAACGTCCCGGTTTCCGGCAAAGGCCGCGCCTACGACATGAGCAGGGCCGCGGTCCAAGAATGGGGCCAGCAGCATGCTCCCAGCGACGCAACCGCCGTCTTCCCGCCCGACGAGGTGCCGGCGTCCAACCCGGAAAACTACAACCGCGCCACCGTCTACTACATGGATGCCGAAGGCCAGGTGCTCGACACGGCCACGCCCTCCGGGGCCGGCACCGAAGCGCCCTCGATATCCACCACCGAAGCCGACGAGCACGGCAACGTCCTGCGCGAACTGACGCCACAGAACCGCCTGCGAGCGCTTGCCACCGGCGGGCGACCCGGTTGCCCGCTCGCATGAGCTCGAGACCAAGCGCGTCTTCAACTCAGAAGGCACCGAGCTGCTCGAAGAATGTGGGGCCCGCTGCACGAAGTGAAGCTCCAGGGAATCAGGGGCCACGGTCGAAGCTCGTCTTCACAAGGTGCCTGACCTATGAAGACCCGGCGCCGCCGGAAGGCTCAGCGCTCCGTCCTGCCGGACGCCGGATGCCGCACCTGCCGGCCGAACAGGTCCCCGGCGCCAGAGGTTGGCGCCGAAGCGTGTACGATCAGCGGGTGCACCGCGTCCGAATACGACTGGGACCCTGCGGCAGCCGACCAAGGTCGACCGTCGATCCCGGCGATCAGGACCCGAACACTGGCGACCGCGAATCGGCCAGCGTCTACGACGATGAAACCGGGCTGCCCGTCGAAGTGCGCCAGCCCAAAGACGCCAAAGGTGGTGGGGCGGGAACCACGAAAACCGTGTACTACGCGGCGACGGGCTCGGGAGGCGAATGCCAAGGCTCCGCCAGCTCGCTGGCCTTCCCTGCAAGGTGATGCCGGCCAAACAGCCCGGGACCGAAGGTCTCCCGGAACTGCTCGCTACGAAGTATCTCTCCTACAACAGCCTTGGCGAGCCGACCGATTGTGGTGGAAAACGTGAAGGCGGCCCCTCGCACCAGCGCACGACGATCGGCGACCTATGACTCCGCAGGCCGGAGGCGTGACGAGCAAGATCGAAGGCGGAGGGGTCGAAGGCCAGAGACCGAAACCGTCTACGACGAAAACACCGGAGCGCCCACTGTGTAGCGCTTCGTATCCGGAGACCAAATGCGAAGGACTTCGAATCGCATGCGACAACGACGATCTACGATGCACTCGAACGAGTTTTCAATACGAAGTGGCTGGAGGCAACGCGTCGAAAACCACCTACGACCTCGATGGCCGCACAGTGTCGAGGTCCGACGCGACGGGAACTCAGATCGCTGACTTACGATGCGAATTCCGGGCCGTCCGTCGGGCTTGAAGATTCGGCCGCCGGCACCTTCACGGCCTCCTACGACGCCAATGGCAAGATGGTCGATCGGACCCTGCCGAACGGCATTACCGCGAGGACGACCTACAACGAGGTCGAAGAACCAATATCGGTCGTTTGCGCGAAGGAAAGCTACTGCGGCGCAAACTGCCGCTGGCTCTCACGAAACGCTCGAACGCTCGATCAACGGCAGATCGTCCGTCGATGGCAACCTGGTTCACGACGCTTACAGGTACGACGCGGCGGGCAGGCTCCAACGAGCGCAGGAAACCCCGACCGGAGGCGAATGCACCACTCGGTCCTACAATTTCGACGCCGATTCCAACCGCACCGCGCTTGAAACCGCCACCGGCATCGGCGGGGCCTGCCCGAGCGAAGGCGGGACGAAAAAAGACCTACGGCTAGGATGGTGCTGATCGTCTGAAGGGCCGACCTATGATAGCTGGGGCCGGATCACGGCCTTGCCGGCCTCCTACGCCGGCGGCCATGCGTTGACGACCGAATACTTGGGACGGACATGGTCGCTGTGCAGGAACAGAACGGCGTCACGAAACGTACCAACTGGATGCGTCCCTGAAGCGGCGTCAGCGCCTCAAGGCGGAGGACTAGAAGGCGCCGAAGTCTTCCACTACGACGGGCCGGAAGACTCCGTGGCTGGACCGAACGCGGGTCCGCGTGGACCCGCAGCATCGTCGGCTTCGGCGGCGAGCTCGCTGCGATGCAGGTAGGCGATCGGGTGTCACCTTCCAGCTGACCAACCTGCACGGCGACGTTGTCGCTACGGCGGACCCAAGTCCGTCTGCGACCGAAACTGAAAACGACTTTCCGCTTCGACGAGTTTGGCAATCCCGACGTCGGCGGGCGCGGGCCGCTTCGGATGGCTGGCGGAGGCGCGCAGGACTGAACTGTCGTCCGGGGTGATCCAGATGGGAGCGCGCAGCTACGTGCCGGAGATGGGCGCTTCTTGACCCCCGACCCGATTCCTCGGGGCTGAGCCAATCTTATGACTACGCCGGTCAAGACCCGATCAACAACCTCGACGTGAAAGGTATGTGCACCGACGTCAAAGGGCACAAGCTCTGCAAGGGTAAACGTGCTCGGCGCGAACTGCACAGAGCGCGGGTGCGTGCCGAAGAGTACACCGTGCGGGAAGAAAGGCGGCGCAGCGTGCACGTCGGATGTCAAAACTATGCCTGCACGGTTCGGGGGATAGCTCCCTACGCTGGGAAGTCACCAAACGTTGCCAGGGCGTTCAAGATGGGAGACTCTTGCGATCCACTATATAAGTCACCACACGACTCAGATAACGAGTGGGGCACTCGGTGGGTTGTCCTACTTCCTGGGCGAGGACCCTCGGTGATGGCGACTTTATCCAGGGTTGCGTCAAGGATAGCTCGGACGCGTTCACCGAGGACCAGGAGCTAATAAATAGCAAGGCGGGAGTAGTGGTGGCGGCCCCCCACGTTGTTGTTGCTTGCATAGCTGGCGCACTAGGCGGGTGATGGAACATTATGCGGACGATTCAAGAAAGGCTCGTTGACGTGATCGAGTGGCAGCGCGTTCCCCTTTCATTGTGGGCCGTTTGCGTCCTACTACTATTTGAAGCGCTCGCTATCGCTGTAGCCGTGTCGGGTCCGGTGGTCCTCGTCGCCCTGACTCCCCCCGTGGCTCTTCTCTGGTGCTTTTTTCTCCTGAAGCGTGTGCGCTGGCTATGGTTCGCTACCGTACTGGTGTCGATCGTGGCTATCCTGGGCGCGTTATTTGGGTCTGTCTCTTGGCAACGTTGACGTTGATAGGTCAAATGCTACTGCTGCTACCGATTACCAGATCGTATTTCTCCATCGGCAACCAAAGGACAGGCGCAGCATTCAATAGGGCCCTGCCCTGCCTCTGGGGGTGTACGAACCTTATTGCAGGTGAAAGTGAGCCGGACTAGGACGTTCCTATAGATGTCACGGGGAGGGAGATAGAGCCCCGAGGTCTTCGCGGAGGCGTCGACCTGCAAAATCGGCATATGATTCGTGGGCGGAAACCGCCTTCGCTCGTGGAAGTGCGCCCGCATGGGGGCCTGAGGCCGAGTTAGGTGCGGTTGCTGGATCCGCCGCTTACGCTGCGGGCGCCTGTCTGATCGGATCCGTGTTCGGATGATCCGGGCTGGACTTGTTCGAGCAACTAGACTCACCTGAAGTGACTCCGGCCTCGGGACCAAGATTGGCGGACGCCCGATCACCGACCAGCACTGTGGAATTACAGTCGTCCCGCTTATAGCTGGCGAGATGGTCTGCCGCTCTCGCACTTGGGATGGGCATCGGGGATACTCTGTCTCTTGCCGTCTGGGTCATAGGTCTTACTCTTGCCCAACAGGAGTCCCGGACCGAGTTCATCGTGGGAAGCGGCCGCGGGTGCCTTCGACACTTAGCTTGGCTCCGGTGTGTGCCACTTGTTACCATAATCCTCGGCAAAGGGAGTAACCGTGTCTGACGTCGGTAGGAAGCGCCCGCGGCTTCGCACATGTGGCGCACCGGGCTAGCTAGACTCGCTGGCTGGGAGGCTGACCCTGTTGAAAGAAGCGCGCCTCGAATACAGCGGAGCTATAGCACTCTCCTTTGGCGGCTCGGCTTCGCCTGGGTCGTTCTCTGGTTCGTTCTTGGTGGAGCCTTCGAATGGCAAAAGAGCACCGGTGAAGGTAGCGTTGTTGTGAACTTCGTGGTACGGATTACTTGGATCTGCTGGGCAGCTGTGCTCCTTGCACTCACTGTCGCGGTTGTAGCGGCAGTGCGTGCCCGCGCGATGGCTTCCCGGGCCAACTCTGATTCCAGCTCTGACGGCATGTAGAGAGGATGCCTCGGTGCGCGCTCGTAGTTTGACATGTGAAGCGGTGGGTCGACGACGGGAAGGCGCGGGAGTTGCGGTGAGGCTGGTTGAGGCCATCGGGCATGCCGGTCGCCAAAACTCGATTTCAGCCTAGAAGGGACAGTCGCGTCGTCTTCGACGCACTCGGCGGCTTCGTCTCGCCCAAAGCACTTCCAGGCCGGGCTCGACGCTATCGGTAACCTCATGTCGGCCTCCGTCCTAACCGAGGACACCTATTGGCCGCTGAAGTTCGCGCAGCGACTCCTCGTCGATACCAGGGCCGGAGGGCGATCCTCGTCGGCGGCAGGCTCCCGTACACAAGCAGAGCGCTCGCCGGCTGGCTCTGGCGCAGAAGGTGGGCGGGGGCAAGCTCGCGGTAGGTGTCGCCCTCGGTCTGGGAGCGATGCCCGCGCTCGCCCCTTTGCGTGTTGACCGAGCGCTGTTCGAACTCTCCCGATCCGAGCAGCTGGGTGAAGTAGTTCAGCGTCTCGACATCGGAGATCCCGCGGCCGAGCAGCTTCGCGTGGTGGTTGTTGACGATCGTGTCGGTCCGGGCGCCGAACCGCGCCTTGGCCTGGGCGATGTCGTGGAAGGCGGTGAGGAGCTGGACGCCGAGGCCGGCGGCGGTGGAGGCCACCTCGTCGAGGCTGGGGAAGGGGGCGATGTTGGCGCACTCGTCGAGCAGGAGGAGAAGAGGCGGGTCGATCGGCCCGCCTCTCCTTGCCGAGCGGGCCTCGACCAGGGCCAGCAGCTCCTGGATCAGGGTGGAGAACACGGTTCGAAGCCGCTCCTGTTCGCTGCGCGGAGCAACTAGGTAAAGAGTGTTCGAGCCCGCGAGCAGCGCTTCGGGGGCGTAGTCGGCGCTTTCGGTCTCCGCTGCTACGCGTGGGTCCCCGAAGGCGGCGAGGATCGTCTCTGCCGTCGTGTAGACCGAGGAACGCTGGCGCTCCTCACGGTTCTGAGTAGCCATGAAGGCGCGCGCGGCGCTCCGGTCGCCCGCGTCCGCGAGGATTGGCGCCACCTTTGCCCCGCAGGCTTCCGGGCCTTCGTCGAGCCAGGCGAGGACGGTCGCCATCGTCGCGCGCTCGCGGCTCGCCGCGAAGAGGAGCGGTGCGATCAGCTTCTCGGCGTTCTGAAACCAGAAGTCGCCGTCGCGCAGATCGCCGGCGGCGCCCTTTGCCGCGCCCGCCAGCCAGTGGGCGACCCGCAGCGCTCCCTGCCAGTCCCCCGCTCCACGCAGCGGCGTCGCCCGTGCGCGCTCGGTGTCGGTCACCTGGGCGGGGTCGAAGACCCAGACCTCGCCAAGCGCTTCGCGGCGCGCCAGCGTCGGTGCCAGCAGGTCGCTCTTGACCGAGGTCGCCAGCACCGGCCCCTCCCACTCGAGCAACGCGGGAATCACCAGGCCCGAGGTCTTGTGAGTCTGGGTCGGCCCGAAGACGATCACCGAGCGCCCGGCCTCGGCGGCGAGGAGGTCGCGGCCGCGCCGCCCGAGGGTCAGTCGCCCGGGCGTCGGGGCCGGCACCCGCAGCGGCGCCAGCTCGCCGCGCTTTGCCCAGCGCGCCGCCGGCGGCTTCTCGCGCCCCCGCAGGAAGGAGGGCCGCTCGACGTCGCGGAGCGCTCGAACGGCACCCAGCGCGAGGGCGGCGAGCGGGCAGGTCAGGAGGGCGAAGGCGACGTAGACCCCGGCGGTTCCGGGCAGCCGCGTCTGTGCGGCGGGCGGCCAGGCGGCGCGCGGGTCGCCAAGGTGGAAGGGCAGCCGCAGGGCGACCGCGACGGTCTCACCCGCAGCGATCGGTGCTGGGCCGGCGCCGAAGAGGGCACCGGCGAGGGCGCCAGTCGCCCAGATCAGCGCCAGCAGCGCCACGGCGGCGATGCCGAGCGCCAGGTAGACGCTGCGCTCGCCCGGTTCGCCCATCAGGCCACCGCCGGCGCCGAGGCGCCCATGCGCCAGTCGGTGAAGACAAGCGGGCGCTCGAGCCGGGACACGCGATGGGAGACCAGGAACGAGCGCCGGCCGACGACCCAGAGCGCTTCGCCGGGGCGGGCGCTGACCACCAGCTCGGCCTCGCTTGAGCTGCGCCCCAGACGCGAGCGGATCGCTTCGCGTTGATCCGGCGACTGCCGATAGAGGACGACGGTGTCCGCATCGGCGAGCAGGCCCTCGGCGATCCGCGCTTCGCGGCTGCCCTCCTCGCCGGAGGCGCCGAGGTCGGAAAGCCGGTGGACCACCAGCACGTTCTGGATCCCCCAGCCACGGCAGAGCTTCCAGTTCTCCTGCAGCCACTCGGCGGCGCCGATGTGGCCGGTGAGCCGCCAGCCCTCCTCGACCACGGTGATCATCTGCGGCGTCGCCCGACCCTCCTCCTCGGCGGCGCGCTTTCGCTCGCCGAGGATCGCCTGCTGCCAGGCGCCGGCGCAGGCCATCAGGATCCCCAGCGCGGCCGAGTCGCGAACAGCGGAGAGGTCGATCACGACGAGCGGCGCGTCGAGGTCGATCCCCGGCGAGGTCTCGCCGTCGAACATCCCCCGCAGGTCGCCGGCGCAGAGGCGCTGCAGGGCGAGGGCGGCCTGCCGGCAGGCGGCGGCGAGGCGCTCGGCGCTCTGCGCGGAGACGCCGGTGACCATCGCCTCGCGGGGGTGAAGCAGCGCCTCGACCACCGCCGGCAGGGTCGGCTCGTCGCGCGCCGCACTCCTCGTTTACCTGGGCGAGGGCGACGCGCAGGCCGGCGTCCTCCTCGGGGCCGAGCTCGCGGCGCAGCGCGGCACCTGCGACCGAGCGCAGGAGGCTGAGCTGCCCCTCCGGCCCGCCGCGGCGGGTGATCGGGTTGAGCCGGAACTCGCCACCGGGATGCAGCGAGATCGGCGTCAGGCCGAGAGCCCGCGCCAGCGGCCCGTACTCGCCCTTGGGGTCGAGCACCCAAGCTTGGCGGCCGTGGAGGATCTGGCGGTAGAGGTAGGACTTGACCAGCGTCGACTTGCGCGAGCCGATCGCCCCCAGGACCAGCATGTTCGGCCCCTGCAGGACCTCCGGGTACAGCAGCCACGGGTCATAGGCGAAGGCCCCGCCATAGGCGTCGCGGCCGATGTAGACGCCGGGGCGGCCGGGGCCGCCGTCGGCGATGAACGGATAGGCCGCGCAGAGGTGGGCGGTGGTGGCGCTGTGGCCGGGGCGCTCGCAGCTCAGCCGCCTCACTTCAGGCCCCCGGCGAGCAGCAGGGTGTTGGCGAAGGCGCCGGCCTGCTCTCCGTAGGCGCGCTGCAGCCCGAGCCGGGCGAGGGCGGCCGCGTGCTCGACCTCGCCCTCGGCGCGCTCCAGCTCGGCCAGGCTGGGGGCGCTGGCGCGCAGCCAACCCGAGAAGTGAAGCTCGGCGTGCCCGTCGGCCAGCTCCTCCTCGCGGCGGGAGACCGCCGCCGCGCGGCGGCGGGTGCGGGCGGTGGTGACGAAGCCCTGCCGGCTGCGGGCGAGCTCCTCGGCCACCTCGGCGGTCTGCGCTGCCTCGGCACGGCGCATCGCCAGCGAGTAGGGGACCGGCTCGATCGTCACCGCCACGCTTCGCAGCACCCCGGCGGCCATCAGCAGCGGCACCATGAACATCGGCCCGACGTCCGAGCGCGGCCAGGAGGAGATCCACCAGGTGGCATGCCAGGCGGAGTCGGTGCGGTAGTGCGGCCAGGACTCCTCGCTCGCCGCGGGCCCCATCAGCGCCGGCTCGACCCCCTCGCGCTCGGGGTCGGCGAGGGCGAGGCGCTCGCGGCCCCGGCGGCCGAACGGGTCGTAGGCGTCGCGCAGGTGCGCCGCGTACTGGCGCGGGCGCAGCAGCCCCGAGACGGTGACGTCGGCCATCGCCAGACGCTCGGCCAGGCTCTCGGCCTCGCGCAGCGCCAGCTCGCAGGCCGCCTGCACGCCGCCGCCGAGCCGGCGCAGCTCGCGGCCACCGCGTCGTTCAGAGACCTGCACTGCGATCAGCACCTCGTGCTCGGTGGCGCTCGGCGCCGCCGACTCGACCAGCTCGACGTAGGAGCGGACCAGATCGGACTCAAGCGGCACCGCGCGGTCGCGGCTGGCCTGGAAATGGGCGGCCAGCTCGTCGCCGAGCGCGGGGGCGGTCTGCTCGAGCCACTGCACCCGGCGCACCGGGCTGCCGTCGCGGGCGGTCGAGGCGAGGACGTCCCCCCAGGCGTCGAGGGCGCGCTCCTGCTCGCCGGGGTCGCGGAGGATGAAGGGGCCGCCCTGCACCGCCAGCGCCGCGGTGTAGGTCCCGGCTCGCCCGTCGCGCAGGATGCCGACCTCGCCGGCGCCGTAGGGGGCCGCCAGCAGCTCGATCCCGGCCAGCTCGCCGGGCAGGGAGAGCTCGTGGCGGGGCTCGCCGTCGGCGCCGACGCGCGTGCCGCTCGCCGGCGCGGCGCTGCGGTAGCCGGAGGCGGCGGCGCGGCGGCGAAGCGCCCAGCGAGCCGCGACCGGCGCCCATTCCTCGGCGGTGCGGCCCTCGATCGGCAGCGCGATCAGCGTCGTCGCGGCGCCGAGGAGAGCCAGCGCCACCACCATCCCGAGCAGGCTGCGCAGCGCGTAGAGGGCGAGGAGGCCGAGGGCGGCGCCGGCGGCGAGCACCGCGAACTGGCCGGCGCGCAGCGGCCCGACCAGGGGCCGGCGCTCGATCGGGCCGAAGCGGTAGCGGCGGCTCACCGCTTCCCTCCCGCGTCCTCGCCTTTCGATCGGGGCGACTCGGGGGCTGGGCGCGGCGGGCGCTCGCCCGCGGCCGGGGGCGAGCCGCCCGCCTCAGCGCCGCCCGTCTTCGTCGACGCCTCGCTCTGGCTCCCAGGTTTCGCCACCGACCCGCCGCCTGCGCCAGGCTCACCCCCGGCCCCTCGCCGGCCGAGCCCGCCGGTGCCTGCGCGCTCGCGGTTCCCGCCAGGCGCCCCGCCGCGCCCTTCGCCCCCCGCGCCGCCGCCACCGGGACCGCCGCAGCGGCACCCGCCGGCCCGCCAGCCGCCGCCGCGCCCTCCCCGGCACCGGCCCCCGCCGCGCCGTGTCCCGCGGCCCCCTGGCCGCCGCCGGCTGCGCCGGGGCCCTGGCCAGGCGCGCCGCCGCCCGGGCGGCCCGGCCCGGGGCCGCCTCCCCCGGCTCCGCCCGAGCCGCCGCCGCCCTCGGCAGCGCTCCACAGCGTCACCCCCGAGCCGCCCGCCCGAGCGGCCCATGTTGCGCAGGATCTGCACGTCGGAGCCGATCTGCACGGCGCTGACCGCGCCGCCGGCCGAGGAGCGGCGCCCGTAGGCGGCGGCGAGGGCGCCCTCGCTGAAGGGGATCAGTCGCAGCAGCACGAACGGCGCAAAGCACGCCAGGCACATCAGCGCGGCGGCGGCGAGGACGTGCTCGACCGAGCTGCCTTCTTCGACGACCAGGCTCGCCGCCAGCGAGACGATCGCGACGATCACGAACTTCGAGCCGATCAGCGCCACCAGCAGCTCGCCGGTGCGCCGCAGCGCCCCGGTCCAGCGCGGCCAGATCGAGCCGGCGAGGGCGAGGGGCATGAACAGCGAGACGGCGTAGACCGCCGCGTCGCGCATCAGCAGCTCCAGCCAGACGAAGAAGGCGGCGAAGGCGCCGACGATCGCGGCGAGGAAGCCGACGAAGAGCGGCATCGCGACCGCCCCGGCTGCCTGCGTCCCGAGCCCTTCGCTCGGCGCGCTCCCGCCGGCGCTCCCGAGCTGCTTGCCGGCCTGGCCGCCGACGTGGCCGAGGTCGCCGATCGCCGCTTCGAAGAAGCGCGTGGAGTCGTGGTGGGTGGCGTTGGCGATCGCCGCCGAGAGCCCGTCGGTGCAGCTGATCAGAAGCTGCACGACGGCGAAGGCGAGGCTGGTGCCGAGGAAGGCGAGCGGCACGTTGAGCAGCAAGACCCGCGCGAGCAGGCCGGGGCTGCCCTGGGCGATCCCCTCGAGGATCGCCAACAGCAGCATCGCCGCCGCCAAGACAGCGGCGATCGCCGCCATTCGCCAGTAGGCGCGCAGGAAGCCTTCGGTGTCAAGGCGCGGCGTGGTCGAGGAGTCGATCGCCTTGACGACCTGCCCCATCAGCCAGCTCGCCCCTTCGGCGACCCAGCTGGTCAGCTGCTTGAAGACGTCGTTGCCGAGGCCCTTGATCGCGCCGGTCACCGGGCGCGGTGATCGCCCCGCTCACCGCGCCGCTGACCTGATTGCAGACGTCGCCGACCGGGTTGCCGATGCCGATCGCCCCGGTCACGGTGCCGACCGGGCCGCTGCCGATGTCGCAGGCGATGTTCGCCTGCGCTCGCGGGGGCTGGGGCTGGGCGAGCAGCGCGATCGCGGCCAGCAGCAGGCAGGCGAGGGCGCCCCCGCCCAGCCTGATCGCTTTGGCGCGCCGCCCCATCGGCCTAAGGCGCCAGCGCATAGCTGCGCAGGGAGCGGGCGAGGCGCAGGACGTCATAGCCGCCGAGCGCGCCGGGCTTGGTCGCCAGCCGCGGGGTCGGGCCGAAGCCCGCCCGGGTGGCGGCGATCCGCCAGCGCCCGCCCGTCCACAGCAGTTCGCTGCGGCTGGTGCCGAAGTAGGCGGCCGGCTGCACCGAGCCGGCGTTGCCGAGCAGGGTGAACCCCCAGGTCTCGACTTCGGCCCGACCTGGCTCGTAGCGCAGCACCCGGTAGCCGATCGGCACCGCCGCATACAGCGTGCTCAGGCCGTGGGCGATGCCGACGCCGATCGGCCCGGCGGCGATCCGCCGGGCGCCGGGGCCGTTGGCCGCCAGCATCGCCGCCGCGTAGTCGGGCGTCGCCAGCGCTCGCACCCGCGCCCGCAGCACGCCGGGGCGCAGGATCGCCGGGGCGGCGAAGGATTGCTGGTAGGCGGCGATCGCCGCCGCGGCGCCGGCCGGGGTCTGCGGGAAGGAGACGGGGACGCCGGCAGCCGTCCGCGCCCCGGTCGGGCTGGGTGCCGTGGCGCGGACGGCCGTGGGCGCGGGAGGGGAGGGCGCGGTGGCGCGGCCACACACGACGCCCACCGCCAGCGCGGCGAGGAGCGGCGCCGCGCGGCGGGCGAGGCGGCCCGCGCCGGTATCGGCGCGCCTCATTTGAGCGCCGTCCCGGCGTCGAGGAAGAAGTTGATGATCGCCGCGACCGCGCCGACGCAGAAGGCGCCCAGCACCGAGACGAGGACCTTGCTCTTGCCGTTGTCGGACTGGCTGTAGTTGGAGGTGCGCGAGCCCAGCGCCCACTGGCCGACGCCGAGCAGGAAGCCGACGACGCAGCCGAGCAGGACGAAGGCGGCGAGGCCGTTGACCAGCTTGGTCGCCGCCGGCATCCCCGGCAGTCCGTTGGGATTGGGCTTGACGGCGACCGCGGCCAGGTAGCCGACGGCTTCGGCCTTCTCGCCGGCCTTGGCCAGCAGTTCGCCGGCGGGTAGGGAGGTGAGCGCTTCGAGTTGCACGGGCGGGGCTCCTTTGCGTGGGCGGGATTGCGCGCCCATTGGCCAGCGGGGAGCCCGGCTGCACCGGGTGATCTGAAGAAAAGTGCGGCGGCCGGCCGGTTAGGCGCCGGTGCCCTGGCCGGACGTCGTGCCCAGCCCCCCGGCCGCCTACACTCGAAGCGCCTGATTAATCCGCCTGGAGAGGCAGCTACCGCAGGAGGCCGAGATGAGCAAGCTGAAACCGTCGACCCGCAGCCTGGCGAGCGCGGCGCTGATCTTTTCGATCGCGGCGTTCGTCGCCGCGATGATCGGGGTCGCGACCGGCGCGCCGACCCAGGTGATCGTGCGCAAGGGCCAGATCGCCCCCGGCGCCGTAACCGCGGCGGCGCTCGCCGAGGGTGCGGTCCACGCCAAGGCCCTGGCCAAGAACGCCGTCCACCCGAAGGCGCTTGCGAAGGGGGCGGTTCACTCCAGGAACCTCGCCTCAGCATCGGTCAACAAGCGGATCCTCAGGAAGGAAGCGGTGACCGCCGCGGCGCTGGCGCGCGACGCGGTGACCGCCGCGGCGATCGCGCCCGGATCGATTCAGGGCTATGCGCTCGGCCCGGAGACCTTGCAGACGAAAGCGATCGCCGACCTGGACGCAGTCGGCCGCCAACAGCGAATGGACTGCCTCTAACACCGAAGCGGCGCTCTGCGCGCCCGGCGAAGCGCTGCTCGGTCCCAGGGCTTGCCTTCACCGACCCCGGCAACGGCGAGGTCTGCATGGCTACAGGCGCTGCCGGTTCTGAACGGGGAAGACGAGGGGCGTGACCGGACGGATCACGAGCGAATGCCGGAGGCACGGCGACGGCCGAGATCGCGGCGCTCTGCCTCAAATAGAGCTCCGTCGGCCACGACCTGACAGCGCCAGGCCATGGGGCAAAGGTCCCTGTCTCCTGGACACAGAAGGGGACGACTGGAACTCAACTGGGCATGGCGGTGAATCGAGCAGCACGCCAGCAGGTTGGAGGTTGAACGAAAGTCAAGAGCCGGCCTGGTCCATCCAGCGCCAGGCCGGCCCCTGCCAGCGTCGTGTCTGTCTACGCGGCCTTGAGGACCATGCAGCTCACCTGAGCCGGCGCCACCTTCGTGACCTTCATCGGATGTCTCACCCCCTCCCCTGACTCGGCCTAGCGAAGCTCGCCAGGAGGACTCAGGGAAGAATGCTAAAGAAGTCTCCAGTATCCGATGCATTGTGAGTATGCACTTTCCGATGTAAAGGTGCAGCGCTTGCGCTGTAAGCTTTCTGAGTGCAGGGGAAATCTCGACGCAAAGGAGCGGCAGCGGTGGCGACGACTCAACGGGCAGGGCGGCGACGGAAGCGGATCGAGGAAGTCGTCGGCTATGCCGTGAACCACCGCACGCGGGTCCACATCCTGATCATCCTCAACGAAGGCACCTTCACCGCCAAGGAGATCGCGGAAATCATCGGCGAGCCGCTGAACAACGTCTCCAACCACATCCGCGAGCTGCTCGATGCCGGCTCCATCGAACTCGCCAAGACCGAGATGGTCCGCAATACCCAGCAGCACTACTACCGGGCAGTCGAGATCCCGCACTACTCCGACGAGGAAGTCGCCGAAATGACCCCTGAGCAAGTCCGGGTGACCTCGGGCCTCGTCATACAGTCGATGATCGCCGAGATCATGGCCGCACTGTGGGCGGGCAAGATGGAGGCTGACCCGCTGGTCTGGCTGGCCTGGGATTGGCGCAACGTCGACGACCAGGGCCGCCAGGAAATCGCCGACGAGCAGGAACGCTCCTGGCAGCGAATTCAGGAAATTGAGATCGAGGCCACTAACCGCCGGGCCGATAGCAACGAGGAAGCCGTCTCAATCCTCGTTGCTCAGAGCCGGCTTCGAGCGCGCCCGCAAAGGTCCAAGGCCGCCTCACTCATCAAACGATGAGTGAGGTTCCGTTGCCGTTTGACGGCGGCGTTCCCATCTGGAACCTTCCAATAGTCGACTAGAACCGACTGCCTTTCCGCGCGACTGGGTGGGGGCAGGACGGCCCGGCACAGGGACGCTGGCGGCGGCGGGGGCGGTTCCTCCCTTCACCCGCCGCGCCAGCGGCCGGGGTCGCGGAGATCGCCCATGCAAGAGATTCCTCCAACGCCACCACAGAAGAATGCTCCCCGTTCGCGGCCGAGCGGAGTGCATGTCGGCTGAGCGAGACGAGTCGTATCCCTTCGATTGGGTGCGGCTCGTCTCCTCGGCTGTGCACCCGTCCAAGGTGGCGATCGTCGAGGCAATGGCCTGGATCGGCGAGCCGTTGTCGGCCAACCTCCTCGAGCACGTCTTCGAGGGCCAGTACGGCTTGTCGTTGCTCAGCTACCACCTGAAGCGGCTGGCGGAGATGGGCGTGATCGAAGAGGTCGGCACCCGCCCGGCCCGCGGCGCCACCGAGCATTTCTTCTTCTTCGCGGGGGAGCGGTGAACATCCGGCTCAGCGCAGCTCACCGCGACGCCCTCTACGAGCACATCCTGAACCGCTTGAGCGGCATAGCCGACCTGTGGAAGGCTGTTGATGAGCAGGAGTTCGAGCAAGCGGCTCGGCTGGGCTGGGAATACTCCGACTACCTGCGGTTGATCCTGGATGACCTTGGCTGGGGATATGGCCCAGGCAGAACGATCAGCCTGAGCGCGCCACCCGACGTTCTCCAGCGAGTCTTCACCCGCCTGCGGGAGCTGACGATCGGCCTCCAGGAGAGCGAAGCGGACGACTGGGCCGAGATGCGCGAACGGGTCGACCGCAATCGGATGGTCGTGGAAGCCTGCGACAAGGTGCTCGGCGAATTGGACTTCGAGGAGTAGGGAGCGTTTCTCAGCCCTTCGGCAGCAGCTTGGCCGGGTCGGCGTCGAGACCACGCGCCAGCTTGAGGATGTTCTTGTAGGTCAGGTTGCGCTCGCCGCGCTCGATCTGGCCGACGTAGGTCCAGTGGACGCCGGCGGCGTCGGCCAGGGTCTCCTGGGTGAGGCCGGCAGCCTTCCGCAGCTCGACCAGCCGACGGCCGAAGGCCACCAGCTCCGGATCCTTGTCGTCGGTCTGCTTGCGGCTCGCCTTCGGAACTGCCGAGGGCCGCCGCTTCGAGGTCTTCGCCATGCGGGGTGCATCACCGCACGGCACAGACGATCTATCCAGAGACTTGTCGTATACAGACGATCCGTCTAGTCTCCCTGACCGCCTGGCCGGGACTCAGCTTCACCCCCCTCGGCCAGGCGATAACTGAGATCAGCCAGAGACGGCGGGAGGGCCGCCCCGGATGCTCCGGGTCGGTATCGACGCCGGCCCGAGCAACCAGCTCATCCCCGGGCGCCGCGGCGGACCTTGACTCGACGCGGCTTGCTGTGGCCGGGGTCGTAGGGGTAGCCGCGCTGGCGCGGCACGACGGCGCGGATCCGGTAGGTGATCGTGTGCCGGGTCGAGCCAAAGCGGTAGGAGGACTTGAAATAGCCGCGCTTGCCGGTGGTCGCCTTGCGGAAGGTGAGCCAGCGGCCGCCGTGCAGGGCGCCCGCCTGCAGGACGACGACCCTGCCGGCGGCGCGTGGGCGGGGCAGCTTCCCGGTGATCTGGACCCGGCCGCCCTCCGCGATCCGGCCGGGGCGGACGTGCAGCTGTGGCCGCGCGTGGGCGAAGTAGCTAATCGTCCGCGCGACCTGAAAGGAGTCGTGGCGGTAGCCGACGAGCAGCCGGCGGTTCGGCCCCGGCGCCAGCTTGTAGGCGAAGTCCCCCTGGGCGTCGGTGGTCGCGGTTGCGACCGGGTGCGGCCCGTTCCCGGTGCCGCGGGTCTGCGCCTGCACGCAGATCGTCGCCCCTGAGATCGGGTCGCCGGCGTTGTCGGCGAGCTCGCCGGTCACGATCGCGGTGTGCCCGAATGGCACGGTGACCGCGTCGTCGTGGGATTTCGCGAACCTCGCGTCCAGAACCTGACCGCCGGCGACCGGCGAGTCGGCGCATGAGTTGTTGACGTCGACCGTCTGCGGCGGCGAGCAGACCGTGTTCGGTTCGCCAGCGGTGGCGAAGTCCGAGGCGCACACCGCCAGCGTGTTGGGACCGTTGTGGAAGGGGTAGGCGGCGGTGTCGAGCGTCCATTGCGCGGTGAGGCTCGTCGGGCAGGGGGTGAGCCCGAGGGCGACGGTGCCGGTGTAGCTCGGGTTCTTGACCTGGGCGAGGCCGCAGGCGCCCGCCTGCGGCTCGCCCGCCGGCAGCCCGTTGACGGCGACGGCGATCTTGGCGAGGCCGCCGCCGACGTCGGTCGCCTTCGCCGCCAGGGTCTGATGGCCGCGGAGGACTTCGCCGCCGAGCAGCGTCCCTTCCAGGCCGGCGATCGCCGGCGGCTGCACGTCGACCTCGGTGGCGGCGATGTAGTGGGCGTGGATCGACGGCCCCGCCTCGCAGCCAGGCGCGTAGTTGCCGTCGCAGTTCATCAGGATCCAGGCCGTCCTCCCGGGAGCCTTGCTCGGCGCCGAGGCGACGTGGAAGTAGTGCGCCGACTCCGAGCAGAGGTTGCCGGGGAAGGGCTGTTCGAAGACGTAGGTGTGGTCGTTGCCCGGGCCGAGCCCGCAGGCGGCGCCGGAGATCGTCACCGCTTCGACGTATCCGCCCGGCGTCGCCGGCACCGGCAGGTTCCAGTAGGCGTAGGTCGCCCCGGCGTGCCCGGTCTCGGTGATCGCCAGCGAGCCGCCCGGCTGGGCGCAGGTGTTCGCGCCGGCGAGCGGCGCGCCGGGTTCGACGACGTAATGTGCTCCCGGCGTGTTGCCGCCCGGCAGCGCCGAGTCGCACAGCTCGTAGGTGAAGTGCGCTCCTTCGGTCGCGATCGCCGCCGTCGGGGCCGCCGCCAGCGCCGCGATCGCCGCGAGCGCGGCCAGACAGGACCAAAGGCGTGGACTGGCCGATTGCTTCCCGCGTGCTCTCATCATCTGACTACCTCCTCTGGCTGCCTTCATCGCTCGAAGCCGAACTGCCGCTCGACCTGGCTTTCCTGGTTTTCGACTGGCGTGCTCTGCGGAGCGGGAGCGGGCGCCGGCGCGGATTCGCTCGCCGGCAGCGCTTCGCTGGGCGTTGCCGGCGCGGGCTCGGGCGGCGCCTCGGCTTCGCCCGCCGGCACAGCCGCTCGCGCCCTGCTCTTCTCCGCCCTCGGCGGCCGCCCGCGAGGGGAGCGCGAACGACGGCTCCGGCGGGCCTTGGCGCGATCCTTCGCAGCCTCGCGATGGCCGAGCGCGAGCGCCGCGGCTCGAGCAGGCGCCCGGGCGGTCCCCCCGCTCGCGGGGCGGGGCTGCCGAGCACGGGGAGGTCTGAGGGCGGCCGCTGGCGAGGCGGTCGAACCGCCGAGCTGGGTCGAGCCCAGGGCCGCTGCGGCGGCGACGGCGAGGACGGCGATCAGCCCGGCCAGGGCCGGGCGCGAGCGTGGCAGGGCAGGGCGGCGGCGCTCGCCCCTCACCAGCCGCAGCCGCTGCTCGCGTTCGCGCTCGGCGTCGCGCTCGCTTGCGGCCCGCAGCGGCACCGCCTCGGCGCCGAAGCGGCCGGGGCCCTCAGCTGGCTCCTGGCGCGGTGGAGTGGTGCTCATCGACACCGCCTCTTCCCGTCTCCGCGATCGCGACCGTGCTTGCTCATGGCGGGGTTGGCCAGCGGCACGGCCGCTTGCACCGGCCCGGCGGTGGGAGCCTCGCCGATCCCGGGGCGTCGGCGCGCGCTCACGGCAGACCTTCTCGGAACTGGTGGTGGACTTCTCGTTCTTCTGCGCTCGTCGCACTCGAGGGTTCTGCTTCGGCTTCGGTCGTGGCGGCGGTCGACCCGCTTTCGGCGCTCGAGGCGTAAGCAGCCGAGTTGGCGCCGCGAGAGCCTTCGCTTTCGCTCGCGGCGGCCTTGGCGAAGGCGGAGAATTGGCCTTCGGCGCTCGCTTCTTCCTCGCGATGGCGCTGGGCGCGGCGCGCGGCGGGACTCGGCGTGTTCGCGGTTGCCGGATTCGCGCTCGGATCAGAGCCTGAAGCGGCCACGGCGGATTCAGCCGCGTCCGGCGCGCCACCGCCCGCGGCCAGCCCCGCCGAGTCGGCGGCGACCGTGTGGGCTGGCCGGGAGTGCTGGGCGGTCCGCGAAGCCGCGCGGTGGTGGGCGCCTGGATGCTGCTGGCTTGAGCCGAGCAGGACGCCGGTCACCGCGCTGCCGCTGACCAGGCAGACGGCGATCGCCGCTTTGCAGACTTCCACCGCGCGCCCGCCGCCTTCGGCCGCCGCGCCGCTGGCTTCCAGCCCGCCGCTGGCAACCAGCCGCCGGCCCGCCTCCGAGAGCCGCCGTCCGCCGCGCAGCGCAGCGGCGATCGGCCCGTGCCCTTCGCCGGCCACCGCGCGGCCGAGCTCGCCGGCGGCTTCGACCCGGCCTCCGGGCGCGGCCGCCGCGCCGTGGTGAAACGGTCGGCGCAGCAGATCGAGCGCCCGCGCCGCGGCCTGGGCGGTGTGGTGGGCGAGGGAGTCGATCACGCCTTCGACGCCGCCGATCAGGCGCAGGTGCATCGCCCGTTCGCCGCCCGAGAGGGAGAGGAAGGCGGCCAGGCCGACTTCGATCGCGAGCTCATCGCTCGATTGGACCCCGAGCAGTTTGTGAAGCCGGCGGCGTGCCGCCTCGTGGGCGCGCTGGCCTTTGGAGGGCGTCCAGTCCAGGCGCCGCGCGGCCTCGCGCACGCTTTCGCCCTCGAAGTAGGAGAGGGCGAGGAGCCGGCGCTGGTAGGCGGGAAGGTGCTCGACCGCTTCGCGCACCTTGCGATGGCGCTCGGCGGCGAGGAAGGCCCCCTCCGGGGCCTCGGCTTCGTCGCCGAGCTCGCCGACCCGCTCGGTGGAGACCACGCGCGGGCGCCAGTCGCGCGCTTCCAGGAGGCCGACGGTGCGGTGCCAGCCGCAGGTGATGATCCAGGCGACGGGGTTGCCGATCGCCTTGCCTTCGGCGAGCTGGCGGCTGTACTCGAAGCACGCTTGGGCGAAGAGGTCCTCGCCGTGGCGCTCGATGAACTGCGGCGACATCCGTTTGCGCCGCAGCAGCTGGAGGAAGCCGAGGCGGGCAGCGTCGAACTGAGCGCGAGTCAACTTCTCAGCTGCGACGTCTCTGTACATCGGACCTCCTTGGCTCAGTCTAGGAAATCGGCTGTTTCCGCCTGAGCGATCAGCGCCCTTCTACCCGGTCGTCTCGCTGCGGAAAACACCCCTGTTGGCCAGCGCGAGGGCGTTTTGCACCGGCTCTGAGGAAATTTCTTTCCGGGCCGGCCCCAGCCGGTGCAATCGCGCTCGCCGCTGGCCAGTGGGGCGCGAATGCACGCGCGCTGCCGCCACCCCGCCCGCTCCACCGGCTCGCCTCGGCGCCGGAGGGTCGGCGGGGCGGTGGCGCTCGGGGTGCTCGCCGCCATCCTCGCGGGCTGCGCGAGCGGGGGAGGCTCGGCGCGGCCTGAGCATCCCCCGGCCGCGCTCCTCGGCAGCAGCGGGCCGATCCCCGCCAGGCTGGAGGGCGCCGCCAGTGTCGCGCGACGCTTCGCCCGCGCCTACGCACGCGGGGCCTACCGACGCCGCGCGCCGCGCATCCGCGAGGAGAGCGCCGCCGCGTTCCGCGCCGTCCTCGCCGCGGCGAGCCGCGTGCCGGCGGCCCGCCGCCGCCTGCGCCCGCGGTTGCTGGCCCTGCGGCTTTGGTTGCGTGAGGACGGCGGGATCGGCGCCTTGGCGCGGATCGGCGATGGCCGCTTCCCGCCCTTCTCGGTCGGCTTCACCCTTAGGCGCCGAGGCCGCGGCTGGCTGATCACGTCCTTCGCCCCGCCGGACTAGGGGGAGCCGTGGAGGCCGCCGGTTCAGCATCGCGCTCGCCAAAGCTGCTTCTCGGCTTCTCGCTCGCGGCCCTGGCGATCATGGTCGGCTGCCTGCTCGGACTCGCCGTGCTGCTCGGCGAGGCGCCCGGCTGCGGCGGTGCGGCGCCCGCTGGGCTCAGCCCGCAGGTGCCGCGGCGGCTGGTCCCCGTATATGAAGGAGCCGCCCAGCGCTACCGCCTCGGCGCTCGCGGCCCGTCGGTCCTCGCCGCGATCAACTTCGTCGAGACCAGCTTCGGGACCAACGTCGCCACCTCGAGCGCCGGCGCCAACGGCTGGATGGCCTTCCTGCCCTCGACCTGGGCCGCGTGGGGCGTCGACGCCAACGGCGACGGCGTCAAGGACCCCTACGACGCCGAAGACGCGATCTTCAGCGCCGCCAACTACCTGCACGACTCAGGGGCGCCGGCTGACTGGCGAGCGGCGATCTTCGCCTACAACCACGCCGACTGGTACGTCGAGAAGGTCCTTCGCTTCGCCCGCCAGTTCTCGGCTCCCGGTGCGAGCGCGGGGCAGAGCGAAGGCTGTGCGCTCGCCGCGGGCGCGCCGACCGAAGCGGTCGCGCGCATGGTCGCCGAGGCCGACCGGCTCAGCTCCCTGCGGCCCCGCACCGAATACGTCTGGGGAGGCTCCCACGGCGAGAGCCCGACCCCCGCCAACGGGCCCTTCGATTGCTCCAGCGCGGTCTCCCACCTGCTCCAGGTCGGCGGATTCCACAACCCGACGATGGACACCGTAGCCCTGGCTGGCTGGGGCGAACCTGGGCCGGGGCGCTGGGTGACGATCTTCGTCAAGCCCTACGGCGGACAGGCCCACACCTTCATCCGCTTCGCCGCCGGCGTGACTCCTGCGAGCAAGCGCTATTGGGGCACCTCCGGCGCCGTCGAACCGGGGCACGGGCCGGGCTGGATCCCCGAAGCGACCTTCTCCGCCGGCTATCTCGCCGGCTTCGAGCAGCGGCACCCGGTGGGGCTGTGAGGGCCAGGCGGACAGCGGTGGCCGGGAGCGGCAGCCCGCCTCTCGGGCCTGGCTTCTTCGCGCCGATTGTGCGCGCCTGTGGCGGGGTGGAGAGATCGTCCTCCTCGCGCCTATCTCCGCCGCTTCCGACGGGCGTCGACCGCGACCCAGCGGCGCGCCTTGGCGACGCGAAGAAGCCAGGCCCGCGAGGCGGAAGGAGCAACGGTGGAAAAGATGCGAGCAGATCACGATCCAATTCGGTGGGTTCGCGCTGATGCAGCGCCTACTGCTCAGTCGGAGGGAAGCAGCCCAGGCGCTGGGGGTGAGCCTCAGTCACTTCCAGCGCCATGTCCAGTGCGAGCTGCCATGCGTCTACTCCGGTCAACTGCGGCTCTACCGGCCGGCCGATCTGGAGCGCTGGGCGGAGACGCAGGTCATGGCGCAGAGCCGGAGGAGGTGAGCAGCTGATGCCCCGACGTCGACCAAGCAGAGAGTCCACCGGCGATCGACGGAAGCGCCGCTATGTAGACACCAGCACGCGCTATGAGGGTGTCTACGCACGGCACTCTCTCTATTGCGACGTCGCAATCGACAAGCAGCGCCGCTGCAACTGCAAGCCGACTTACTGGGGCAAGGTCTGGGATTCCGCGGCCGGCCGGCCGCGGAAAACCCGGCGTTGCCCGCTGATCGCCGAAGCAAAGAACCTCCGCGATGATCTCCTCATCGCCGTCAGGCAGGGCATCGCGGTTGACCGCCCGAAGCCCACGTTCTTCGACGACGCCAAGGCCGAGTTCCTTGCTGACTGCCGCGCGGGGGTGGCGCTCAACAAGCACGGCAAGCCCTACACGCGCAAGGCCATCATCAACCTTGAGTCCTCGCTCAATCGCCTCCCGGTCTGGCTGCGGAGGAAGCGCCTCGACGACGTCAGCGCCGGCGACTACCAGCACGCCGTTGACGGCTTCCGCCGCGCCGGCCTGTCCAGCTCGCGCATCAGGTCGATCATCAACGCCGCCCGCTCCTTCTACCGCTGGGCGATCGCCCGTGAGAAAGCGACCCAAAACGCCGCTGACTCAGTTCACCTTCCAGCGCCGGACTCGACCGAACGCGAGCGCGTCGCCACGCCCGGCGAGTTCACCCACTTGCTCGCCCGCCTCGAGCCCCAGGACGCCCTGCCCTGGGCGCTCGCCGGCTACGGCACCGCGCGCTTGCAGGAGATCCAGGTGCTCGAGTGGCCCGAGGTTGATTTCGAGCACGACGTGATGCTGCTCGCTGGCGACGAGGACGCGCGGAAGACCCCCGCGGCGTGGCGAATCGTGCCGATCGTGAGGCCGCTGCGGCGCCGACTTCATGCCGAGTGGGTCAGGCAGGGGCGGCCGGAGGAGGGCAAGGTCTGCCCGCCGCGCCGGCAGTCCAGCTCTGGGCTCCTTTCCCTCAACCAACTCTCCAAGCGCATCACTGAGAAGTGGAGTGAGCTCGACCTGGCCCCGATCGGCCTGCAGGATTCGCGCCACACCGCCGCCACCTGGCTGGACCATGCCGGGGTTGCTCCCAAAGTCGCTTCCGTCTTCATGGGTCACAAAGCGCCCCGCCGTGACCTGTATCCCGACGCCGCTCCGATCACCCTGCGGCGCTACACGCACGTCCTCCCTGGCGGCTTCGAGCGGGCTCGTGACCAGCTAGACGCATTCCTCGGCGAGCGCGAAGCGGAAGAAGTAACCGCCGCCGATTCGACGCCTGCTCAGGAATAGCTTCGAGCATGGGCCGTCACCCATCAATTTCCCGCTCGCCCGGCGTGGCGTCCGTTTCTCCTTTCACGCGGAGGGAGCACTGGCTGGCCGCTGCTGACTGCGCGTCCGTCAGTCGTCCAAAGGGAGCATCTGGAGCGAAGCGCATCCCGGACTACAGATCGGGCAAAGCGGGAACGCTACCGAGAAAGCGGGAAAAGCCCGTTATCCCGAGGGTCGCATGTTCGAATCCTGCCCCAGGTCACGCCAACCGACGAGATCCCCATCCCACCCGCCGCCATGCGGGGGCTCCTACGCCCCGACTAGGCCGCGCCGTCGGACTCCTCGGTGAGTAGCCACTCCCGTAGGTCCACCAGGAAGGCGTAGTCCTCTTCGCTAATCGCGCCCCCGTGGGAGACTTCATTTCGAATGGGGTTGAGACGCTTGATCCATCCCAGGCGGTTTTTCCAGGTACCGGAAAGATCTTCGTCTTCGGGTCGCGTGTAGCGAGCGGCGAAGCGGCTTTCCCAGATAGCGTTGGTGCAGGACTTAATCACCTCGTAGTAATCGATGATGTACATCATGTCCCAGCCGCCCACCTGTTCTGATGGGTCGAGGTCGAGGTTCTTCTCAATCGCCCTCTCGGCGCTCTCCTTGCGAATCTTGCGCGGAACTCCGAGGCGTTCCCAGTCCTTGCCGTACTCGTCCTCGAGCCGTTCCCGGATGTCCTTCTTGAAAAAGGCCTCAAGGTCACCGACGATCTCCCGCGCCTGATTGGTGTATTGCTTGTCCTGGGCTTTTTCCCACTCGTCGAGGCCCGGGGCTGCGAAGTCGGGCCGAGCGGCGCGCACGGCCTGCTGGAGCTTTCGGTAGTACTTAGAGCCGGCGCCCGATCCGTAGCTGGTGCGGTATTCGACGCCCTCCTCGCGGGTCAGCCCCTCAATGTGGTCTACCAGCGAGTCCAGGTAGGGGCGACAGGCTTCGACCATTTCCCCGGTGCTGGCGCTAAGCGGATTGACCCCCTCGCTCTCGATCACGGTTTCGACGATGTCGCTGAGCACCCGGAGGAGCGCCTCGACCCCGTTGTTCATGAAGACGAAGCCACCCTCGGCGCTGCCGTACTGCCACTGCGCGGGCAGTCCCTCTTTGAGGATCTCGAAGCTGGCCTCGAGGAACGGAGTGAGGAGGTCGGCGGTCGGCTGGTTGTCACCTGCATAGAAGGTGCCTAGCTCATTCGCACCGGCTTTCGTGAAGCTGCCGATGAAGTTTCCGCGCCGGAGGCCGTTGTCGATCGCGTCGATCGTGATCGACCTCGTGTGCGTTTTGGCGTTCTCGCCGATGATCACCCGGTCAAAAAGCGGCGACGACTTTTGCTCGCCGAGGTCCTGGGCGATCCTCAGGCGCAGGGCTTTCGCGCGCTGGCGGTGGTCGTCTGAGGCCCAGAGCAGGTCCGAATTCAGCGTGTTCCGCAGGTTCTTGGGAACTGCCTGCTGGTTCTCGTTGATCTGCATAAAGAGGCGAACCTGCTCCTCCCGTGGGAGGTCAACGAAGGCGACGACCGGGACCAAGTCGGTCTCGGTCCGGCTTGAGTCGGCGTATCCGTAGAGGCGATGCTGCCCGTCGATGACGTAGGCGGCCCGGTAGGTCTGCGGAAGGTGCAGGAGCCCGATCTTCGAGGGACCGGGCGACTTCGGAGCGAGGTCGAATTTCAGCCCACCCCTCCTTTTCCCGGTGTCGATGTTGAGGATGATCGAGTTCGGGAAGAAGCCGCCCCCTTCGACGAACTCGGCGACCTTCCTGAGGCGCGACTTCTTGATCAGCCGCTGATAGGTGGGCATCAGCGCGCTGTTGGCTTGGTTTCGGTGCAGCACGTAGGACATCTTCAGCAGGCGTGCGGGCTCGATCGCGAAGGAGAAGTAGGTGTAACCACCCATCGAGCTGCGAATCGCCGGCACTTCCGGCTCAAGGTTCGGGATCTTCGTCCCGGCGAACAGCGCGCCGAGCAGCTGGTATTTCGCGGCGGCCCCCAGGTGCTCCGCCAGCCGTAGGTAGTACTCGACCGTGTCCTCGTCGATGTGGAAGATCTGGGCGCCCTCGACACGCTCCTTGACCTGCGCGGAGAGGGTGTAGTTGTTAGTCGCGAGCAGGAAGCGGATCTTGTGCTCGGGGTACTCCTCTTTGACCCGCCGGATGATCCCCTCCCGCCGTCCCGAGATAGCCTCGACCTCCTTCTTAAACTGTCCGGGTCGGATCGTCTCAGAGGATTTGCACTCGATCAGCAGCACCGACTCCTCGTCGGCGGCGAATACGTCGATCTGCTGCCTTGCGCTCGGCGCGGCCCCGTAGCTCAGCTTGAAAGAGCCGTCGCGATTCAAATGCGGGAATTGCAGCTTTGCGCACATCGCCCACACGCGGTCCTCGAAGGCTCGATCGTGGCGCTTCTCGCGCCGCATTTTGGTCCGGGTCTTCAGCTCTTTCTCGATAACCCAGCCGTCGGCTTCGTAGGTCTCGACCTTCCCCTTCGAAATCGTCTCGAAAGTGTGGGTCAAAAGCCGCTTCCGCGTTTCGCCCTTGATCTTGTTGAATGCCAGGAGGTGATCGCCGATTGCCTCTCCGGGGACAGAGATCGCCTTCGGTCCTTTCCTCGGGTTCGTTTCCGCCTTCGCCATTATCGGGTCGTCTCCAAGTTGGTGAAGAGAAGCTCTTTCGCACGACCTCGTATCGCGTTCGCTCCCCCAACAGAGTTGCGTCGACTGGTCTTGATAATCGAGTCACCCTTGTCGAACAGCTCGATGATCGAGTCGTGTGCCGCGTTAGCGAGGATGTAGTTGGCGTCGCGCTCCTTGATTTCATCAACTAGCTTGCTGAGGCGGCGCTGGTCCTCGAAAGAGAAGAGCCGCTGGTTGTACTTCACGAATCCGTTTTCGTTGTGGGCGACCGTGTAGGGGGGGTCGAGAAAGACGAGATCCCCGGCACCTACCCGGTCGATGCACGTGGCGAAGTCGTCGGCTTTCAGGGTGGCCTGCTCCAGTCGGGAGGCCACTGCCCGCAGTTGCTCGGCGGTGGGGATGTGGGCGATCCGCTCGCCGCCGAAGGGCACGTTGTAGGTCCCCGCCAAGTTGACGCGGTAGATGCCGTTGAACGACGTGTGGTTCAAGTAGAGAAAGCGGGCGGCGCTCTCGATCAACCCGCCCGGAATCGATGCCCTCACCTTGTAGTAGGTCTCTTCGTCGTGGGCGTACGCCTGGGCCTTGTTGGCGACCCTGGTCGGGTGGTCCCTGATCGCCTCAAAGGCGGAGATCAGCTCCACGTTGGTATCGCTGAGATGAGCTTCCGAGAATGGGCCCAGGGCGAGAAATACCGAGGCGCCGCCCAGAAAGGGCTCGTGATAGGCGCCGATCTCGGTCTTGCCAACCAGCTCCCTCAGCTTCGGGATCAGCCACCGCTTGCCGCCGACCCACCGCAGAGGCGAGGCCACCGACGCAGTCCTCTCGCTCGCCCCCGTCGTCATCGGTGGAACCCTATCGCCGTGAGTGGAGTTGAACGTCGAGGCGATTCTTCAGCGGTCGCGCTCGGGGCGAGGGCGGCTGGGAGCGCCGCTGTCGCGCGTGGACCCGATGGCGCCCCTCCGAGGTGCTGGCTTGGACCATTCGGCGCGCGAGGATGCTCTCCTGGCTCTGGCGCCGGCCCTTGCCAAGGACCCGGTGCCGCGCCCCCCCGGCGACCGATACGCCAAGATTCTTCACGTCGAAGCGGCTCAGCTCCGCCGGCCGCTTTCGTTCATGGCGGTTGGGCGGCTCGGGCGGGGCCAGCGCGCCGCGCTCGCCGAGGCCGATCCGCTTCAACCACCTCGAGACCGTCGAGAGTGCCAGGCCGAGTGCCTCGGCGATCTCCGCCGCGGTCGTCCACAGGCGCCGCAGCCCCGCGATCGCCTCAAGGCGATCGGCGCCCAGGGAAATTGAGCCGGGACGGGTTCACGGAGACTCCATCCAATCCGGCTGGATTGCAGGCAGTTCAACCACCGCTCCTGCTTCGCGCGAGGAGCGTCAGGGGGCGCTGAGACCCGGGGTGGTCGCAGGGTCCCAGGAGATGGTGATATCCGCCCCCTGGTCCTCGGGATTATCTACTTGGTCCTTCTCGATGAGGAGTCGGAACACCCGCGTGTCATTCACGTCGGGGAGAAGGACGCCGGTGAGTCTCCGGACGTTCTGCGAGGTGAAGAGCGTGTCGAGGACAGGCTTGACGAAGTTGTCGAGGTCGACGGCCGGCCTTGCCAGGTCCAAAGGAGTCATCCAGAAGGTCACCTCGACGGTGAACCTGGCGGCTTTCAGGTGAGGTGAGGTGAACGGCGCCTGTGGATAGGCGGCCTCCACCGCGGCGCCTATGGCGTCCCTCCATTCGGAGCTATCGCGGCGCGCCGGCTGTCCACGCACCTGAATCCGCCAGGGGTTCGGGGTCGAGTCAACTCCTTCGCTCATGGCAGTATTATCCGCTTTGCTCGAACCGCGATACCGGGATGAGTCGACATCAGGCACCATGATCCAGTCCGATGGATGCTGGCCTCATCTACGCCGATCTCTTCCCTTTCGAGAGAGGTCTCTGCTATTTGCGCGTCTATCGCGACGAGCGAGCCGGGCTCGTCGCTCTCGCAGTGCAGCTCGACGACAATCCCGGCCGCTCGATAGTGAATGCGGCCGAGGCGCTGGCTGAGCGGATCGAGACGGCGTTTGGTGAGTGGTTCCGCCTCTTCACCCATTTTCCGCCCAAGCCCGGAGATGGCCCGGTGTGGACCGAGGTGACGATCGATACCGAGGAAGGGCAGGCGAGCTTCAGACGACGCGAAATCCCGCACGCGGAGATCGAGAGGCTTGTCGGTGAACGGATCCTGATTCCGGAGGCCGGCGAAGCGAGCGCCGCGGAGATCGGAGGCGAGGCTCACCCGCTGCAGGTGCTGATCCCGCCCGAAGAGGAGGAGCGCGCGATCGTCGACGACATGCAGGTGGTCGCGGTCGCCGACCTTCCTTGGCCCCACAGTCCCTCTGAATGCGCGCACGCCGACCGGTTCAACGCAATTCGCGAGCTATACGACGAGAGCTTCGATGGTCATATTCCGGCGGGCGCGCACTTCTTCCTCAGCCTCAACGAGGATGCGCTTGCGACCTGTCGGTATCACCAGCACGACTGGATAGCGATCGCTGCGACGAGTGTCGAGCTGCTCGAAGCCTTGGGTCCGACAAGCGATTTCAAGGAGGTGGCCCAGCGTGCCGCCAAGCTCATCGGCGCCGCGGCCGATCGCGAACAGCTGGTCTCCCTCTTCTCGGACCCGATCAAGTGGACGCCGGGCGCGAGCACCATCGCAAACGGTCAGCATCGAACCTGCGCGCTAAAGGCGGCCGGCGCGGAGTTCTGTGTCGCGCTAACCCACGACGAACTCCGTGCCGAACCGGTCCCCTCTGACCCATATCGGCGCGCGCAGAGCGCGCTCGCTGAGTATTGGGCGAGGCAGCTCGGGCAAGACCACCCACTTTCCTCGCGTCGTCGGGCGCGAGACTAGCGCCGCGCGCTCCAGAATCGCCGAACAAAGTCCTCTTCGAGCAGTGGCTATGGTCTCTCGAATGCCGCAAGGAATAGTCCTCATGGGCGGGACCCGCCAAGAGGTTGAACAGAAGGCGCGAGAGGCAGTGCCGGAAGCACGCATCCTCGATTGCCAGCCGATCCGACTCGACGACATCCCCCTCCGCGCAAAGGTTCCGCCGCATTGGGTTGTCGTGGTCGACGGCGCGAGCCCTTCGCAGTTCCCCGTCGAGGACGATCCGGTGGCGACCAAAACCGCTGAGGTTCGGTCCACCTACATGCAGATGGTCGCCAACCCGGAGGCCATGAGTACCGGCATGCACGCCGAGTTCAACTGTCCCGCGTGCGGGGACCGCGTAGCGGTTGACCTAGCGCCACCGACGGCCTGGAAGGAACGAAGCGTCGCTCGGACTCAGTGTCCGCAGTGTGGGGCCGACCTCTTCAAAGAGGGGCCGAATGCTTGGCTTGAGAATCGCTAGGGACGGTACTGAGCCGGCTCGGGCTTGGCAGTGCACGCAACGGCACCGAACGCGGCCACCGCAATTAAATCTAACCTCTGCATAAGACTGGCGGTTTCCTCGAACATAGTTGCGTGGAAAGAACTGACCCGATAGCAGCTGTCGAGACCGGGTCAGAGGAGGAGGGAGGTGGGAGCGGTAAGCGAGCAAGACGGCGGGGTAGAGAGTGAGCGCCGAATCGAGCTGGCACTCGGCGGACTGTCGAAGCTCGGCCAAGCGATCCCCTTCGAACTGGACGCGGGGCTTCCTGCGTTGGTGGAGGAACTGAGGGAGTGGCTCGATGACGATCGGCAGTGGGCGGCGGGCCGCCCGGAGCAATGGGCCTCCCTGCTCCAGGACATCCTTCGCTCGCGCTCGGCCGCGGGCGAGCATCTGCGCCGCCATCTGGCGGGCGCGGGCTCGGCCTGGGATGAATTGACCGCACTGAAGGGGCAGGTCGGCAGCAGTGCACGCGGCGTTCCAGAACCTTCGCTACGACACCGATTGACCCGCGCGGCCGAGGCGATCGGTGATCGTCTGCTGGAAGCCGATGCCCTCGAGGCAGCATACGACGATCTGCTTGACTCGACTGATCACCTAAGGGCGCGGGAGATGGCGACGAGGCTGGTCCGCATGCTGGAGGCGCAGGGGCTGCCGAGAGCAGATGTGGTCAAGGACATGAGCCGGATCCTGGAAGACAACCTCTGGTTCGTGAAGAGCGCACGCGGGGAACGCCACGAATCGGGCGACATGAGGAGCTTCGCGGGGCTGGAGGTGGCGGAGAGGATCGCGTTGGCTCGGTCGCGCTTGCGCGGCCGAGCGCAGATTGAAGACGTGGTGATCTGGTTTGAGTACACCCTCGCGCCGCTGGCCGCGGGCCACCTGGTAGTCGGCGACGCGGTCGAGTTCTTCACCACCGATTGGCTGGCCGAGAAGATCGAGCAGGGGCGCGACGAGGATCTTCCTCTGGAGCTGCGCTCCCCGCTGGAGAGCAGCTCGAACCTCGGAATCCTGCTCCGACTTGACGCGGAGGGCGAGCAGGGCGGCAACGAACCCGAGGACCCATGGGAGAGTCCGGTCGCCTTCGTCCGCGTCGAGCTCGGCCACGTCGAGGTCGACCAGGCGCTTCAGTTGGGTCGCGAGGCCGCCGAGCTGATCGTTGCCCTCTCGGTACTGAGTGGCTCGCACCCCGAGCTATGGCAACCGACCGGCTCGTTCGTGCGCATCCTCAGCGGTCGTGAGGCAGATGCGAGCTTCCACGCCCCGCCGGTGAAGAGCCTCTCAATCGCCCAGCACGATGCGTTGAGCTCTGACGCGATGCCCGAGTTCTCGGCGGGGTTGGGTCGGAGCCTCGCCGGCCACTTGCCGGTGCGCGACGTGCGCCTTCGACGTGCCGCGAGGCTGGCCCTCTGGTTGCGCCGCACCCGCGAGACCTGGGAGCCGGGTCGGGTGGTCCTCGCGGGACGGGTCCTCGAACAGATCGCCGGCTGGGCCGGGGTCGACGACCGAGTGCGCTTCGAGGCCGAATACCTGAAGCTAGCGTGGGCGTTGCGTCGGGTCAGGCTAGAGATATCCAATGCCTTCCGTGGCATCTGGGCAGCCGGCCTCAACATCGATACGGCCCTGGCGGAGGGAGGCTGGGAGAAGGTTCTCGCCGATCCTGCAATCGCCTATGAAGAGCGGCCGGACGGCGGCTACACCGTCTCGCTCGCCGGGGTGATCGAGAGGGCTGGCTTCCTCGCCGGGCTCCTTGAGGCCGGGTCGCCCGCGGGCGAACGACTCACCGGCCTCGCCGAACGCACCGCCTCCGGTGAGGCGACCGCCGATTGGATCGTCGAACTCGAAAAGGAGTTCGACGTCCTGAAGAGCCGCGAGCGAAGGACCCGTAACGCGCTCGTCCACGGCGGCGCAGTCGAGGACGACGTCGCTGCATCTGTCCTCCTCTTCGTCGACTGGCTCGTCGCAGACGCCCTGCACGGTGCCATCGAGGGGATTCTCGAGGGCTCAGGACTGATCGACTATTTCATTGAGTTCCGCGCCCGGCGCGAGGAGTGCCGCGCCTGCCTGCAGGCAGGCGCGAAGCCCGCGAGCACGCTCTTCTGGGAGGGATAAACAAGTTCGGAGACCTGCCGTTGCGGGCCTAGCCGCAACTTGATCAACGCTTCCGCTTCGCGCGAGAAGCGCCAGCCGATTCGGTCCCTTTTACGGTCCCTTCATCCCTCTCGTCGCTTCGCTTTCGCTTTCTGAGCGGCCGGCAGCATTTCTCGGTTGCAGCCTACGAAACCGAAGGTCACAGGTTCGAATCCTGTCAGGCGCGTTGACTTGATCCCGCTTGGGAAGCGGGTTTGCGGGGTTTCTGGGAGCGGCCAGGCGCGCCGAAAAAGGCCGTGGGGCAAGCCCTGGGGCAAGGTGAGCTTCGAGACAGGCCCAGCGAAGGCCTTGAGAGGGCGCCGCCGTCCACCTACGTTGCCGCGCGACAACTCAAAGCAAGAGCGGCCCCGGCGGCGTTGTAGCGCCCCGGGGCCCGGCACCGAAGAACGAGCTTCGATGCGAGAGAGACGCTACCTATCCCCTGCTGAGCGGGGAGCGCGTGGCGGCCCGTCCTTCGGTGCCCTGACCGGGAGGAGGGCGCCGTGCCCGAGCCAACCATCACCATCGACCGCGTCCAGCGCTCCGGGCTCTACGAGGCGGTCTGCAACCACCTCTCGGGCCTCGGCGACATCTGGCTGGCGCTGGAGGTCGAGGAAGACACCGACAGGGCGATCCGCATCTGCACCGAGTTCGTCGAGGACTTCTGGCTGCTCGGCGACATCGGCTGGGGGAGGGAGGTCGAGCCCGAGGAGTTCCGCCTGACCCTGAAGCCAGAGGTCTTGGCCCGGGTATTGATCCGCCTGCGGGCGGAAGCCGAGGACGTGCTGGCGGGATCGCCGGAAGACCGCGACGCCAGAGAGCAGGAGGCGGCGACCGAGCGGCGCTTCCGCGTGGCGGCCTCGACCTGCTCGGCGCTGCTCGACGAGCTGGGTCCCACGGCGGAGGCGTAGGCGATGGCAGCAGCGCGACGCCGACCAGCTCGCCCGCGTCGTCCTCCGCTTCGCCGAGAACGCCGTCGCCCTGCGCCGGCGCTCCGCGATCACCCAGGAGGACGCCGCCGGAGCGGCGGGCCTTCACCGCACCGAGATCAGCCTGCTGGAGCGCGGCCTCCGGGTTCCCGGCCTCGACACGATCGTCAGGGTCGCGGCCGGAGTGGAGGCCGAGCCCTGCGAGCTCCTCGCCGGGATGGCATGGCGAATCGATCCCAACCGCCTGCACGGGGCCAAGCCGCCGGCCGGGCGCTTCGAGGTCGCTCTCGGCAGCCGCTGGGAGGAGGTCCGATGATGGACCAGCCCTCGCCGATCGCAGAGCACTTCGGCCGCCGGCTCTGGCGCCGCCGCCGGCTCGTCTACCTGAGCCAGGAGGATCTTGCCCGTCTCCTCGACATGCACCGCACCGAGATCAGCGCCCTGGAGCGCGGGCTCAGAACGCCGCGCCTCGACACGATCCTCAAGCTCGCCGCCGGGGTGGAGGCGGCGCCCTGCGACCTCCTCGACGGCCTGCGCTGGCGGCCGGGGTCCCGGGAGCGGGTCGGCGGGGGATACGGCGATGAGCTCTAACGGAAGGCCGTCCTCGGAGGAGCTGCGGGAGCGGTTCGGACTCAACCTGCGCGAGTGCCGCAGGCGGGCCAGCATCAGCCAGCGCGAACTCGCCTTTCGATCGGAGGTCTCCCAGCCCTCGGTCTCCGCCTTCGAGCTCGGCACCTCCCTGCCGAGGACCGACACCGTCATCCGCCTTGCCGGTGCGCTGGGGGTCACGCCGGGCGATCTGGTTGCGGGCATCAAATGGATGCCTGCCGAGACCGTCATCACCCACGGCGAGTTCGAGATCCCAGAGGACCCCGCGCTGGCGGCGGAGGTCGCGAGCCTGCGAGCAGCCTCGCCGGGGAGGAGGCGGCGGCGATGACCGGGACCAACGACGTCGAGGGCAGGCAGCCGCCCGACCAGGTCAGGGCTCGCCTCGCCGACAACCTGCTCCTCTGGCGCAGGCGCGCCGGCTACTCCCAGCGGCGCCTCGCGGAGCTCGCCCTGGTCTCCGAAGCCCAGGTCCGGGCGATCGAGGACGCGAGGGTGACCGGGATGCTCGACACCAGCGTCCGGCTCGCTGGGGCGCTGTCGATCACGCTGGATGACCTGCTTGCGGGGGTCTCGTGGCGGGCCGGTGAGGTCGAGTTCGAGGTCGAGGCTGGCTACGGCGTCGAGACCAACGAACCCGGGCCGGAAGCCTCGTGAACCTACGCCTCTAGGGTGCGATCCAATCTCGGTGCGCCGAGTTCGAGGGAGGCGGTCAGTACCGCGGTGTCCGTTCTCCTACGCTGCGCCACCGTCGTAGACCTCGAATGCAGGCCGGCCCGCAACTTCCGGACGAGAAGCATTCCGAGCGGCTACGGACGCCTCGCCAGTCACGGGTAGCAGCGTTAGACCAAACACCAGCTTCTCAAGATCGTGGGGTTCCAGAGCAAGCTCTCGCGCGATGTCGCGCTTGCCGATGCCGTCCTCTCTGAGGGCACTGAAGACCTTGTCGAGAACCTGAGATCGTTCGCGCTGGATTGGCTCTGGCTCGCTAGTCCGCCAGCCGAGCTGGGAGATTTCCACGCAGAGTTTTCGGAAATGCCAATCCGTAAAGATCCCAAGCTCGCGACCCCGATATGCCAGGGCGCTGACCGACACCTTCAGGGGCTTCTTCACTCGGGCCAAGTCTCGGGCTGAAGCCCTTCGCGGAACGGTTGCCAACACGCGATCACGGGGCATCAAAAACGCGCCAGCAAAGGCGTTTGCTTGTTGCTCTGCTTCCTTTCCGTGCGGCACATCTTCTCCTCCGTGCAGCACCAAGTGGGCAAGCTCGTGCGCAGCATCGAATCGACTGTGCTCGGCAGTCTTGTTCTGGTTGAGGAATACAAAGCCGTTCCCCTTCCGCCACATTGAGAAGGCATCGACCTCAGCACAATCCTCGGCCAGTGAGTAGACCCGGACGCCGTGCATCTCCAGCAGTGGAATCAAGCGCCCGATCGGCTTTGAACCAACACCCCACTCCGACCGGACAATCGCGGCTGCCGTCTCGGGGTTCGTGCTGGCCGATAGTCGAGGAATCGCATCAGCAGGCAGGGCAAACCGTTCCTCAATCCAGTCGTGCAACGCGAAGGCGAGGACACCCGATGCAAAGGCAGCCTCCCGTTGCCCCGCCGTCATCTTCGTCAGCGCGCGGAAGCTAGCTGCGTCGGCCGCTACCTCCTCGAGATCGGGGGCTGAGAAGAACTCCAATGGAAACCTCAAAGCCGCCGCGATTTGTTCGGCGGTGTCTTCGCTCGGTCGCATTTCGCCTGCTTCAAAGGCTGCGACACTTCGTGAGGAGACTCCGACTTCCTTGGCGAGCTTCGTCTTGGTCCAGCCTCGTCGCCTCCGTGCGAGGGAGATGCGGGATGGCGTTACATCCATCTACTTGTTCCGGCGTGGCACGTCGATGTCGATCTCGGCTTCGTCGCCATCTTCGTCGCCGACCATATCGGTCGATGCCGTGGCGGAGATCGGGTCCAGCAGAATCCGCTCCGACCAGCGATCGATCCGCCCGAGCTTGTCCTGACCCATCGGCCGCGACAGCTCGATCATGACCTGCTGGCGGACCACGGCGACAAGCAGGAACCAGGTGATGATCGGCGGAAAGTCGAGCTCGACCCCCGCCTTTGCCGCATCGTCGAAAAGCGTCGGATGGGTGTTCGCGCGTATTGCCCGTTCGGTAACGGCGCCTTTCGGATTCTTGGTCTTCGGGACCTTCCCGAACTCATTGGTGCCGGTCCGGCCGTCTCCGGTCGCGACCGCGATCCTGCAGCCGCCGTCGGGGCTCGTCGCGGTACAGAAGCCACGTTCTTCGCCCCGTCGCCAGCCACTAGGAATGAGCAGCTCCATCAGGTTCGCCACGGTCTCGGCATTGAGGGTGCTCCCTTCGTACCAGGCGGGTGCGAGCACGGGCACCCCGTTTCGTTGGGTGACCGCCCTATCGACTGCTTCTCGGACTACCTTCTGGCTTAGGCCCGGCCCAAGAGCCGCGAGGCGGACATCGACATCTGCACTGGGTCCCCATGAGCGCGGAACCGTCACGGCATCGGATTTCAAGATCGCTCCTTTCGTCTGTCGACTTCGAGTCGGTTCCATTAAATCCTCCCGCGAGGATGGAAAACCGGAACCAACTTCGCGGGGAGTGCGGCGATTCGGGCACTGATGGAGCAAGTGTCCATACGGGGTCGAGCGCGAGACGCGGAGGAGGGAGCGGATCGGTTCGTCGCACTTGCGCCGCGCAGCGCCATTGGTATCCGGGCTGACCACAGAGCTTTCAAGGATCAGCCCGGCGGCTCACTTCAGGCAGAGCGCCATGATTATCCCTTCGGCACTGCCGCCGGAGTTGGACGTGATCCGACCGCTGACACCGTTGGCGCTGCTGCCGTCACTCGTGAGGAACGGGCGGGCTTCGAGCCAGGCGACTTCCCTGTTGCCCGGGTTGCGCGAAGATGAAGCCTGGGGCCAGCAACGCTTCGCCGGGGCCGCAGAGCGCGACTTCGGTGTTGCCCGCGGTCCATTTGCGGATTGGCTTCCACTTCGTCGATGTCGGTGATCGGCGTCGCGTGCACCGTCTCCGCTCCCAAGCGCCCCTCCATGCACCGAGCCCGGCGCGATCGCGCCTCGCGGTTACGGCGCGCAGGGGCGATCGCTCGGGCGAGCACGGCGCCCTTCCTCAAGACCCGCCGGTTGACGGCTTCCTTGGCCAGCGCCTTGGAGTGGACCGCGTTGCGGGCGAGGGAGCGCGGGTGGACCGCGTTGCGGGCGAGGGCCTTGGCGGTCACCGCGCCGGGGGCGATGTCGCCCCGCCGCACGAGCTGGCGGTTGGAGGAGGCGTCGGCGCTCGCCGACAGCGAGACGACCAACGCCGCCAGGCCCAGGAGCGCTCCGATCGCCCCCAGGACGGTGCCCAGGCTCGGCGTTCCCTGCATCTTCAACTCGCCCATCTCGACCTCCTCGCTCGTGCCGCCGAGCCGGTCGACCCGGCGGCTCTGATTCTAGGAACCGTCTGCTTGCCGCTCTGGACGCATCTACTGCCTCAGCCCTTGCACCTTCACCAGCGCCGGCTTGCTGTGGCCGACCTCCCACGGGTAGCCGCGCTGGCGGGGGACGACGGCCCGGATTCGGTAGGTGATCGTCCGGGTCGTCGCTCCGAAGCGGTAGCGGCCGTGGAACACGCCGTGCTTGTTGGTCGTCGCCCGGCGGAAGGTGAACCAGCGCCGCGAGTGCAGGGCGCTCGCCTGCAGGACGACGACCCGGCCCTTGCCCTGCGCGCCGGGGAGCTTGCCCCTGATCCGGATCCCGCCCCCGTGGCCGACCCGCCCCGGCGAGATGTGGATCGTCGGCTTGGCGTGGGCGTAGTAGCGGATCGAGCGCGCCACCTGGAAGGAGTCGTGGCGGTAGCCGACCAGGACCCTGCGGTTGGGGCCCTTCGGCACCGTGTAGACGAAGTGGCCGTGGGCGTCGGTGGTCGCGGTCCCGACCGGCACGAGGCCCGCGGCGAGATCCCTGGGTCTGCATCTCGACGCAGACCGTCGCCCCGCTGATCGCATCGCCGGCGTCGTCGGCGAGTTCTCCAGCGACCCTGGCCGTGCGCCCGTGGGGAACGGTCAGCGCCTGCTTGTGGTTGTGGGTGAACTGGGCGCTGATCACCTCGCCGCCGGCGACGGGCGACTCGGTGCAGGAGTTGTCGACCTCGACGGTCTGCGGGGGCGCGCAGGTCTCGTTGGCTTCGGTCAGGCTCGAGTAGTCGCTGGTGCAGACCTCGACCGTGTTCGCGCCCCGCCGGAAGGGGTCGGCCGCGGTGTCGAGGGTCCAGTCGGCGCTGAGCTTCGCCGGGGCAGGGGGTGGGGGACGCGGCGACGGTCCCTTCGTACGTGAGGCTCTTGACTTCGGCGAGGTCGCAGTTGGCGACCACCGGCTGGGCGGCCGGCAGCCCGTTGACCGAAAGTTCGATCCGGCTGACCCCGCCCCCGACGTCGGCCGCCTGGACGCCGAGGCTCTGGTGGCCGCGGAGCACCCCGCCCGCCAGCAGCGAGCCCTGCGGTGCGGTCAGCGTCGGCGGCGTCGGGTCGACCTGGGTGGCGGCGAGGTCGCGGGCGGCGATCGTCGGTCCGGCACTGCAGGTCCCGACGTTGCCGTCGCAGTTCATCAGGATCGAGAACGCCGCGCCCCCGTTGGACGACGTCGGCGTGTCGTGGACGTAGAAGAGCCGCTGAGCGTCAGCAGCGCAACTGGTCGGCCAGCCCTGTTCGTAGACGAGGGTGTGGTCGTTCGCCGGCCCGCGCCCGCAGACGTGCGCGGAGATCGCCAGCGATTCGACGTAGCCGCCGGGCGTCGCCGGGACGGTGACGAACCAGTATGCGTACGTCATTGGAGGCGCTGCCCGTCTCGGTGATCCCGATCGCGCCGCCCGGCGACGCGCAGTTCTGGAACGGCGTGAACGGGCCGCCCGGGGTGCCGACGAAGTTGGCGGAGGGAGGCGCGCCGCCGGGCAGCTGTGGATCGCACTGCTCGGAGACGAATTTCGACGGAGCCGCTTCAGCGAAGGCCGGCAGGCAGAGCAGGCACGCGGCGACGATCACCAAGGTGAGCGAGGCTGACCCTCGAGCCGGGGCTCTCATTTGAACGCTCCGAATTGGCGTTCGACCTGTTCTTCTTCGCTCGCGCTGGAAGACGAGGAGCTGCCTCCAGATGGCGTGACGGTCACGGTTTCGCCTTCGGAGGTGTCGGAGCTTTCGGCGGTCGAGCTCGGTTCGGGCGAGGCTTCGCTGGCCGCGCGGGACATCGCCGACATCTGTTCTTCGACCTGCCTTTCTTCGGCCTTCCGGGCCTGGCGCCGGCGGGCCGCGCGACTCGGCTGGGGCTTCCCGCCCGTGGAGGTCGAGCCTCCCGCTTCGGACGGCGGCGGAGGCTGGGAGACCGGGGACTCGGCAACGGGCTCGGCCAGCTGCGGTTTGGTGGCAGCGTGCTGGGCGTGCGGGGGTCGGCGGCTCAGATGATGGGTCGGGCTGCTGGTCCCACCGCCGACCCCGGTCACCACGACGCCGCCGATCGCGCAGACCGCGGCGGCGCCGACGCAGCCGCCGACCACCTTGGCCGGCCCGCTGGCGATCGATGCCGAGCCGCTCGCCGCTCCCATCCCCGAGGCGGGCGGCCGGCTCGCGCAGGCGGTCGAGCAGCCAGGCCATGCCCTCGCGCCCTCGGTCCAGGACGCCCGAGAGGGGCGAGAGCAGCCCGCGGGCGAGCGCGACGTCCGCTCCACGCAGGCTGACCCAGGCGGCCAGGCCGATCTCGATCGCGAGGCCCGACCCGGGCTCGGGGACGGGCACGCCGAGGCGCCGGCTCAGGCCCCGGAGGGCCTTGGCCAGCCGGCGACGGTAGGTGCGTTCGCTGCAGTAGAGGGCCTTCGCCCCCTCCTCCGCGCTCAGCCCGTCGAAGTAGTGAAGCCGCAGCGCTTGGCGCTGTTCGGGGGGAAGCGACTCGATCGCGGTGTGGAGCTCGCCGGCGGCCAGGTGGTCGACGGCAAGCTCCTCGGTGGCGGGTTCGGCGAGGACCCCGGCGTCGAAGAAGGCCTCGATCTCCGTGCCGTCGGCCAGGCGTGCCTCACGGCGGACCTCGTCGATCGCGCGGAGGAAGGCGGCCTGGACGACGAAGGCTTCCCGGTTCTCGACCTCGACGCCGCGATCGAGGGCGCGCAGGTACTCGACGAGGCCCTTCTGGACTGCTTCCTCGCCCCAGCGCTCGATGAAGGAGTCGGAGAGACGATGCGCTCGCAGCTTGCCGAAGAGGGAGCGCTCGATCTCTCCCAGCTCCTCGTCACTCAGCGGCTGCCCGACCTTCAACGAGCTCATCTGTGTTTCTCCGGCTTGCTCATACCCGCTTTTCCCATTCAGACACCCTTTGGCCAAAGTTCTCGATCCGCCCGCTCCGCGCAGGCCCTCTACCTATCCGTCGTACGAGCGACCGAAATCCGGCAACTTTCTGAAACTCGCCGGATCCGGCCGCCCCGCGCGACGGATGGGTATGAGAGACGAAGCCAAGAGCCCTCCTGCCGGAGAGAAGCCGTCGCGGGAGCCGCTGGGCGCGGAGGTCATCGACCTCACCGCTCAGTGTCTGAGGGTGCTCGCCGAGCCAAGCCGGATCGCGCTGCTTGAGGCGCTGAACGCCGGCGAGGCGGGTGTGCAGGAGCTGGCCGACGCCGTCGGCCTGCCCCACCAGAACGTCTCCGCTCACCTGGCCGTGCTGCATCGGGCCGGGATCCTGCGGAGGCGACCCAAGGGAGCAGGAACGCGCTACTCCCTGGACGACTGGAGCGCCTGGTGGGTGGTCGAGCAGATCGCCCGCTGGGTCAAGTCCGGCCAGAGGGACGACGAAGGCGAGCAGCGGGGCGAGTAGCCCCGCGCCCCGGGCATACCGAGCACCGTCTGCCCGGGGCTGTTCGCCAGCTCTCCGCCGGTCGCCGAGGCGCCGACTGCCGATCCGCAGGGGCGCGACTGCCCCTGCCCTTTCACCACCACAGCGAGGTCCTTTCGCAAGTTCGCAATTGCGCATTTGCGCAATTGCGCGCTTGTAGCCATTTCACACCTCCGGCGAGACCCTCGCCTCACACACACCACACAGCCGGCCGGCAACACACCGCCGAGCGGCACGAGGCAAGGAGACGTATCGCTGTGAGCAAGGACATAGGTGAAACGGTAAGCATCAGGAAGGCCAGCGTCGGCTCGTCGCTGCGCGGTCTCGGCCGAGCCGCGCTCTGGGCGGCGGTCGGCCTGGTCTTCCTCCGGGGCCTGGCGAGCGTCGTCGCCGGCCCCGCCGAACACGAGGTCGCCCGAGGCGGCGCTCCGACCCTCGGCGGGCAGCAGGCGGCCAACGCCTTCGCGATCCGCTTCGCTCGTCTCTACCTCGAAGACCCCTCGCCCGAAGCGCTGCAGCCCTACCTCGCGGCGGGGGCGCGGATCGGGGCGGGGCGGCCGCCGTCGGCCCAGGGCGCCGAGGTCGCGCAGGCCGAGGTCGTCCGCTCGGGCGAGGTCGGCGACGGGCGCGTGGTGGTGACCGTCTCTTGCGAGCTCCGCGACGCGCGCACCCTCTATCTCGCCGTCCCGATCGTCCGCTTCGGAGCGGGCGAGGTGGCGGCGCTGGGCGCGCCCTCCATAGTCGCGGTCCCGGCCGTGGCTGGGGTCGACCCTGAGCGACCCCAGCCGCTCGCCGGTCCCGAGGCCGGGGAGATCGAATCGCTCGTCGCGAAGTTCCTGCCCGCCTACCTGACCGCGAGCCGCGAGTCCGACCTCTCCTACCTGCTCGCTCCCGGCGCCGGGGTGATCCCCCTCGGCGGGTCGCTGGAACTCCTCGCCTCGCCGAAGGCGAGCCAGATCGGCTCCGGCGAAGGAGCGCGGCGGTCGGTGCTGGCGACTGCCCGGGTGCGCGAGCCGGTCAGCGGCGCCACCTACCCGCTCGCCTATCGCCTTCAGGTCGTGAAGCGCGGGCGCTGGTACGTGCAGGCGGTCGAGGGGGCGGTCGCGTGAGGCGGGTCCTCCGCATCGCCCTCGCCGCGATCGCCGCCGCCGCGATCCTGCTGGCCCTGCCCGCGGTCGCCCTCGCCGCCGGCAACGACGTCGGCGCCAACCTCGCCGGCCTGCTGCAGAAATACGCCGGAGAGCTCTACACCGGCATCGTCGCGATCGTCGGGCTGCTCTTCCTCTTCAACCGCCGCTTCACCGACCTCGCGCTCTTCTTCCTCGCCGCCGTATCTGGTCGGCTGGCTCGTCTTCGCCCCCGACCAGGTCGCCGCCGCCGCGCGGGCGATCGCCCACCGCGTCCTGCCTTGAGCCCGGCAGGCCCAGAGCCGATCCGCTCCTACCAGCGGATCTTCCGCCCGCAGCGGCGGATCTACCAGGTCGAGGGCCGCTCGCTGCCCGTTCCCGGCGGGGTGCCGCTGGGCTGGCTCGGCTGGCTGGGCGGCGCGCTCGCCGCGGTGGTGGCGATCGGCTCGGGCTCCCCGCTGGTCCTGGCGGCGGGCGCCGGCGCGGCGGGACTCTGGGGCCTCGTCCGCGGCGGGCGCGGTGCCGCCGTCCTCGCCGCCGCCGCTCGCCCTGGCCGGGATCTGGCTCGCCGGCGTGCTGCTCGGCGTCCTCGACTGGCCGCTGCGACTCGTGGTGGTCCCGCTGGCGGTGGCGACGCTGGCGACGCAGGCGACCCCCGACGGGCGCCGCGCCGACCGCTTCGCCGCCTCCTGGCTGGCGCTGCGCCTGGGGCCGCGGCGCCGCTCGGCGGGCCGGGCCCTGCCGGCGGCGGGCGAGACCGTGATGCTCGGCGGCCGGCTCTGGGTCGGCGCCGACGAGCACTCCCCGGCCCTCCGGCGCGGCCGGGTGCGGGGGCCGGCGACCGTCGCCTTCGCGCGCGCCCGTCGCCGTGCGCCGTGCCGGCAAGCGCGGCCGCCTGCGGGCGAGCGCGCCCGAGGCCGGCCGGCCGCGGCGGCGCGAGCTCCTCACCGAGCGGCTCGCCCTCGGCGAGGGGGAGACGCTGGAGGTGCGGCCCTAGTGCGGTTCCCCCTGCGCTACGCGCGCGCCAACCTGCTGCTCGGCCCCTCGGGCGAGGCGGCGGCGCTCTACCGCGCGCGGACGACCTCCTACCCGTTCCTCCCGGCGGCGGCGAAGTGGTCGCTGCTGCGCCGGCTGGAGCGCTTCTGCCACCTGGTCGGCGCCGACTTCTCGCTGTGGCGGGTGCAGCGCTCCTACCCGGCCGAGCGCTACCCCGACGAGCTCGCCGGCCTGCGCGACGCCCGCCACGCCGAGGACGGGCGGCTGGCGCCGCTACCTGGAGGGCCACCGCCGCCGGCTCGCCGAGCTCGACTCCCACCTGCCCGAGGTCTACCTGGCGGTCTCGCTGAGCGAGAGCCGCGGCGGCGGGCCTGCGCTCCCTCGGGCGGGCGCGGCGGCGCCTGGAGGAGATGGCCGGGGTCGCGGCGCCGCGGCCGATCTCGGGCGCCGAGCTGGAGAGCCTCGCCCGCGCCGAGCAGGCCGTCTTCGACCGCCTCGCCCCGACGCTCGGCCTGCGCCGCGCGACGACCGCCGAGCTGCAGTGGCTGCTGCGCCGCGCGGCCTGCCGCGGCGTCGCCGAGCCGGCGCTGGAGCCGAGCTGGCGCCCCGACGCGCTGATCGTCAGCACGCCCGACGGGTCCAACGCCTACGAGCCGCTCGGCGCCGACCTGTGGAGCTGCGCCAACGCGGCGGCGGGCGAGGAGCCGGGCGAGCCGCCCTCGCTCGCGGTCGAGGCCGAGGAGGGGCTCTCCTTCCAGAGCTTCCTCTGCGCTCGGCGCCCTCGCCGAGGAGGCGGAGTTCCCCGGCGCCGCCGAGCTCCTCTTCGCGCCGCTGGAAGGCGCCGGCTTCCCGGTCGACGCCGTCCTGCACGCCGACTGGGTCGGCAACCGCGAGGCGCTCGGCCAGGTCCGGAAGCGGATCCTCGACGTCGAGCACGCCTACCGCGAGCAGCTCGCCGGCTCGGCCGCCGGCCCGGGCTACGCGGCCGAGGAGGACCGCGAGCTGGCGCGCGAGTACGAGGCGGTCCTCGCCTCGACCGCGCGCCCGCCGATGCTCCGCGCCTGGATCTCGCTGGCGGTCGGGGCGCCGGACCGCGAGGAGCTGGAGCGCCGGGTCGCGGCGCTTCGCGAGCGCTTCGGCGACGTCGCCCTGCACCGCCCGCGCGGGCTGCAGCACGCCCTCTACCTCGACCACCTGCCGCGCCCCGACGGCGGCGAGGTCCGCGACTACCGCCAGCAGATGACCGCCGAGCAGTTCGCCGCGATGGCGCCGACCGCGAGCGGCGAGGTCGGCTCCCCCGGCGGCGTCTACATCGGCCACTCGCCCGGCCAGCGGCCGGCCGGTGCGCTTCGACCCGACCGAGGCGCCGCGCACCGCCCGCCCCTCGGCGGTGCTGCTCGCCGGCACCCTCGGCTCGGGCAAGACGCTCGCCGCCCAGGCGATCGCCTTCGCCGCCGAGCGCCGCGGCTCGCTGGTCGTCGACTTCGACCCCAAGCCCGACCACGGCCTCGACCGCGTCCCCGAGCTGGAGGGCCGGGTCGAGGTGCTGGAGCTCTCCGGCGACCCGGCCAACCGCGGCCGCCTCGACCCGCTGGCGATCGGGCTGCCCGAGCTGCGCGAGGAGCTCGCCTCCAGCTACCTGCTGGAGCTGCTGCGCGACCCGCCGCCCTCCTGGGAGGTGGCGATCGACCGCGCGGTCCGCGACGCGGTGCGCGCCGGCGAGCGCAGCCTGCTCGACGTCGTCGCCCGCCTGCGCGGCGGCGAGGACCCGGCGGCGCGCGAGGCCGGCGAGGCGCTCGAGGTGCTCTCCGACTTCGGCTTCGCCCGCCTGGGCTTCGCCTCGCGGGAGGCGGCGTAGTGGCGGAGACCGAACGCTCGGTGATCACGATCCGCACCCCGGGGCTGACCCTGCCCGAGCCCGGCGCCTCGCGGGAGACCTACACCCGCGCCGAGCGGATCTCGGTGGCGACGCTCTCCCTGGTCGCGGCGCTGGCGCTGCGGATGATCTCCGGCGACCGCTCCCGCCACAAGGTCCTGATCCTCGACGAGGCCTGGTTCCTGCTCGGCTCGGTGCAGGGGCGGGCGCTGCTGAACCGGGTGATCCGCCTCGGCCGCGCCTTCAACGCGACGGTCCTCGTCGCCACCCAGCGGCTCTCGGACCTCGGCGAGCTGGCCGAGCTCTTCGGCGCCTGCTTCCTCTTCGGCCAGGAGACCGAGGCCGAGGCGCGGGCCGGCGGCGAGCAGATCGGCCTCGACCCGGCCGCCGGCGCGGCCCTGGCGCTGACCGAGTTCCGCCGCGGGCGCTGCCTGATGCGCGACCTCGACGGGCGGGTCGGCGAGGTCCAGTTCGACCTCGTCTTCCCCGAGCTGCTGGCCGCCCTCGACAACACGCCGCGGGCGGGGGACGGATGAGGCCGCGGCTGCCGCGCGGCTGGCGGCGGCGGGCGCTCGCGGTCCTCGGCGCCGCGCTCGCGCTCGTCGCGCTCGCCCACCCGCTCGCGGCGGCGAGCGACGTCTGGGGCAACGTCGGCCCCGCCTCGGGCCTCGGCGGGCTCTCGGGCCGCTACCCGCTCGGCAACTACGCGCTCGACGAGCACTTCACCGCGGTCTCGGCCGGCGTCTTCTCCGGGGTCGACGTCTCCGGCGTGCCGCCGATGATCGCCTACTTCCTCGCCGACGTCCTCTGGCAGCTGACCTCCTGGCTGGCGAGCGTCCTGATCGACCTCTTCTCCTTCGCCTTCAGCCTCGACCTGGTCAACGGCTCGCAGGCGACCGGCGGCGCCGGCGCGCTCGGCTCGGTCGCGGCGGCGATCCACTCGATCTACGCGAGCACCTTCGGCGCGCCCTGGCTGGTGGTCGCGGTGGCGATCGCCGGCCTCTGGGCGATGTGGAAGGCGCTGGTGCAGCGCCGCTACTCCGAGACCGCCGGCTCGCTGGCGCTCTCGCTGATCTACGTCACCGCCGCGCTCTTCTTCGTCGCCCAGCCCGCGCAGACCGTCGGCGTCGTCTCGCACTGGACCAACCGGGTCTCGACCGCCTTCCTGGCGATCGCCAGCGGCGGCAGCCCCTCCCACGGCGACCAGGCCAGGCAGGCCGGCGCCGACCAGCTCTTCTCGCTGCTCGTCTACCAGCCCTGGGTCGCGCTGGAGTTCGGCGGCACCGAGCACTGCGTGAAGGCCGGGACCGGCTCCTCGGACGCCGACCCCGTCTCGGTCCCGGTGCGCCCGCTGCCCGCCTCGGCATCGAGGCGCCTTCGGGCCGGCGAGCAGGTCTCGAGCCGAAGGCAAGGTCTGCGTCAACAACGCCCGCCGCTACGCGCCGCACTTCCTGCGCTTCGCGCCGGGCTCGGACGAGCGCGGCGAAGAGTACGACGCGCTGAACGACGGCGACAGCTCCAAGCTGCCCGACGCCGACCCCGCCAAGGCCTCCTACGAGCTCGGCGTCGCCGACAAGCCCGCGACCGACGCGATGGAGCAGGGCGGCCAGTACCAGCGGCTGCTGCTGGCGATCGTCGTCTTCGTCGGCGAGCTCGGCGCCTTCATGCTGCTCGGCGCGCTCGCGGTCGGCGTCATCCTCGCCCAGGTCCTGCTGCTGCTGTGGCTGGCCTTCGCGCCCTTCGCGCTGGTCGCCGCGGCGATCCCCGGCCGCGGCCACGACTTCTTCCGCGGCTGGATCTCCAAGCTCGCCGGCTTCGCCCTGCGCAAGGCCGCCTACTCGCTGATCCTCGCGGTCCTGCTCGCCGTCTGCGCGGCGCTCTCCAGCGCCACCTCGCAGCTCGGCTGGCTGATGAGCTTCGGCCTGCAGGCGCTCCTCTTCTGGACCGTCTTCGTCCAGCGCCGCTCGCTCAGCGAGAGCCTGATCGGGGTGGCGACCGGGCCGAGCGCGCCGGGGCGGGAGGGGGCGCTGCGGGTCCTCGCTCTCTACTACGGCGCCCGCACTGTCGGTCAGGCCGGCGCGCGGCGCCGGGCGGCGTGCCGGGGCGGCGCTGCGGGGCGCGCGCGAGCCGAGTCCCCGGCGGCAGGAGCCGGCCGCGGCTCCGCGCCCGAGCGGCGGGAGGCCGCCGAGGGCGGCGGCGCCGCCGCGGGCGGCGGGCGACCGGGCGAGAGGCGCCGGCGGCGGCGGTCCGAGAGGGCGAGCGGACGCCGGGCGGCGAGGCCGCGAGAGCCCAGCGCCCGGCTCGGGAGTCCGAGCCGCCGCGTGGCGGCGGGCGCCGGCGCCGCGCAGCCACTCCGGAGGACGGTGACCCGCCGCCGGCTGGCCGGACGCCGAAAGCCGGTGCCCAGCCCGCCGGCGAGGCCGCCAAGGCGGAGGCCCGGAAACAGCCGGGCCGCGACGGCGGCGACCCGCCGAAGGCGCAGCCCCCGGAGTCGCGGTCGCATGGACCGGCCGATGCCGCGGGGCCGAGCCCGGCCGCGGGCGACGCCGGCGGCACCGGCCCAGGCGAGAGCCCGCTCGACGCCGAGCTCCGGGCCGACCGCGAGCGCTCGGCGGGGAAGAAGGGCTCGAGCCGAGTCCCGGAGCGGGGCGGCCGCGAAGCCGATGCCGGCGGCCGAGGCAAGGGCGAGGAGGCGGGCGACGAGAACCCGCCGCCCTCCCGCGCTCCGCGGCCGAGGAGGAGACGCCTCGGCAGAGGAGGAGACGGGCCGGTGAGCGCGACCTGCGCCACCCCTGGATCGCTCGGCGGCTCGGCGCCGCCGGCCTTGCGCGCTGCTGGCGGCGATCGTCGGCACCGTGATGGCGCTGCTCGGCGCCCAGCTCGCCTGCGTGGGTGGGGGCGGCGGGGCCGCCGGGGGGCGAGCGCCCGCGCCATCCCGCGTCGCGCTCGGCGAGATCCCCGCCGCCCGCCTCCATATATACGAGGCGGCCGGGCGGAGGTTCGACATCGACTGGGCCTTCCTCGCCTCGATCGGCTACCAGGAGTGCGGCCACGGCGCCTGCCATTTCGTCAGCCCCTCGGGCTGCGCCGGGCCCGATGGAGATCGCCTACGTGCGCGGCTCGGCCTGCTCGCCGGGACCGGGCCCGACGATCTGGGAGCGCTACCGGGTCGACGCCGACGGCGGCGGCGCCTCGATCTTCGACCCCGCCGACGCGGTCTTCACCGCGGCGCGGATCCTGCGCCAGGCGCTCGGCGCCCCGCCGACCGGCGGCTCCTACGCCGCCTACCACGAGGCCGCCTGCCGCTACTACGGCGCCTGCGCGGACGCCGTCGCCAACTACGCCGACGAGGTGATGCACGCGCGCGGTCGAATACGGCTTCGGCCACGCCGCGGCCGCGGAAGCGGCCGCCGGCCGCGCTCGCAGGGCTCGACCTGCGAAGGCTCGGCGCTGGCCGCGGGCGCCTCGGGCTCGGCGATCGTCCGCGTCGCCCGCTCCCAGCTCGGCCGCGAAGAGCACCCGCCGGGCTCCAACTGCACCAGGTACGGGCCGTGCGAGGAGTGGTGCGCGCTCTTCGTCGCCTGGGTCTGGCAGCGACGCCGGGATCGAGGATGCGCGGCGGCACGGCGCCCTACGCCTACTCGGGCTCCTTCTACGGCTGGGTCAAGGAACACGGCGGCCGCGTCCTCCCGGCCGGGGCGACTCCGTCTCCCGGCGACGCCGTCCTCTTCGGCTGGGGGCCGAGGGCATCAGAACACGTCGGCATCGTCGAGCAGGTCCTGCCCGGCGGGCAGATCACGACGATCGACGGCAACTTCGGCGACCGGGTCGCCCGGGTCGGGCCGTTCCTGCCCTCGCTCGCGGTCGCCAGCGGCGCGCCGGCGCCGATCTACGCCTACGCCGAGCCGCCGGGCGTCGGCGGAGGGAAGGGCAGAGCGCAGTGGCTGAGCGCCTGCGAGCCCTGCTCGAGCACCCGCTCGACCCCCGCGTCGCCCGCGCCGTGGTCGTGCTGGCGAGCGGGTCTCGTCGGCCTCGGGGTGTGTGGTCGCGCTGGGCGCCCGCGATCCGGCGGCGGCCGCCGCCCGAGGCGCTCCGCCCGCGGGCCGGTCGCCTGGCGGCGGAGAGCCCGGGCGGCCGGCACCCGCCGCGATCCTCGTCTGCCGCGAGCCGCGCTGGCCAGCCTGACGCCGCCGCGCGGGAGCGCGCCGGCAGGATCCGCAGGACCGACCGCGGAGCGCCGCCCGGCGCCGCGCCGCGCGGGAGCTGCGAGGCTCACCGCGCGCTGCAGCACGTCCCCTACCGCCGCGCCGGCGTCGCGATCGACCTCGTCGGGGCGCGCGGGGAACCGGGCGGTCCTGCGGGTGCGCGCGCGAGCCGCGCCGCGGCGCGCCGTGGCTGGCGCTCAATTCCTGCGCCGCTTCGGCGACGCGGCCGCGCCTACCTGCCTCGCTTCGCGGGCGGCGGAGGCGGCGATGGCTGAGCGGCGGATCGTCGACCTCTTCGCCGGTGCCGGCGGCTGGGACGAGGGGCTGCGCGAGCTCGGCCTCCGCGCTCGGCATCGACGAGACGACCGCTGGGCGTGCGCGACCGCCCGCGCCGGCCTGGGCGCGCGGGTGGGCCGGCGCAGGTTGGGGCTTCGCCGCCGATCAGCGGGGCCACGCCAGCGTCGGCAAGGGCCTCGACCGATCGGCGAGCGCCGCGTCATCGCCTAGCGCCCGCGAAGCTGCCGCGGGAACGAGGGCGCGCCGAGCTTCGGCTCGCCGAGGCGCTCGGTGACCGCGAGCCACCGCGCAGTCGACGAGGCCGACCTTGAGGTCGGCGTAGGCGTGCTGGAGCTTGTCCCGAGACCCGCTCGCCGTCGGCAAGGGATCGGATCTTCGAGCCGAATACGCCCCGCGCCCGCACCTGGTCGAGCACCTGCGTGAAGGCCGCCGAGGAAGCCGCCGAGGAAGTAGTCGACCTGCGGCGAGCACAGGGGCCGGCACGACCCCGCGGCTCGCCGGCAGCAGCGAGAAGGTCGGCGAGGCGAGGTGATCGGCATCACGGCGATCGAACGCCCCGACCAGGGCGCCGGCTGTCGAAGATCAGCGAAATGGCGGTGGCTCGGACCGTCCCGGCTGGCGCGGGCGCTCAGATCGACCGCGCTCTGACTCGAGACATGCCGATGCAGGCGACGGGATCGGCTGCTCACCCTCGGCGGTCGGGCCCGAGCTCATGCTCCAGCGCCTCGCGGGAGAAGCTGGCGGCACCGCCAGCCCCTCGCTCGCGGGCAGCCTGCCGTGACCCGCTGTCCAGCAGGTCGGCCTCGATCTCGACGCTCGTCTTCGGCTTGGCGGCCATCTCCGACAGGGTAGCGCCGACGACCGGCCGGGGCGTGACGCGTTCGAGCCGTTTTGGGACGACGTATGCGGCGACGTTTCGGTCGGTCGTTTTCGCCGGGATCGCTCTCGATCCCGGCCGCGGAGGCCCGCGATCCCGCTGTGAAGCGGCGTGGCGGCGCCGTCGTTTCGCTGAAATCACCGCCCCCCGACCCACTCGGATCATGAGCTCGGGCGATCGCTCATCGGATCCGCGCCCGATGCTCGCCCTCGCGGCAGCGCTCCTCGGCTACGCGATCTGGAGGCTCCTCTCGCACATCCACCCGGGTGCGCTCCTCGCTCATGCCAGCTCGCTGGTACCGATCGCACTCGGCGCGACCGCGATCGCCTCCGCGCTGGCGAGGCAACGCCGGATCGCGACCCGCCGCACGCTGCGCGAGCGCCGGGCGGTCGCCGTGGTGCCGGCGGATCAGTTCGACCCGCGGCCGGAGGCGATCGCGAGCTTCGCCGCCCAGCTCGGCCGCAGCGACGGCGGGTCGGCGGCTGGCTCGACCGCCGCGCGAGCGCGCTGCGGGTCCGGCTGGTCAACGACTCGGAAGGCCGGCTCGCCTACCTGCTCGAGGCGCCCGAGCGCGAGCCGCCAGGGCTGCGGGCGGCGCTACGGGGCTACCGCGGCGTGGAGCTACGCGATGCCGAGGAGGTGCTCGTCGGCGGACCGATGCGGCGAAGAAGGCCGAGATGGTTCGCGCCGAGCTGGTGCTGCGCAGCCGAGCGTCGAGCCGCTCGCCCGGCTCTCCCTCGACCCCGACCCGCTGGCGCCGTTCGCGCGCGGCGCTCGCCGGCGTCGAGCGCGAGGGAGGTGAGGCCGTCGAGGTCTGCGTCGACCTGCTGCGCGGCGAGCGGCCGTCGCGGCGCCCGCCTGCGCCGACGGCTTCGGCGCCAGGGTCGCCGCCGCCATCGCGAGGCGGGGCCGGCTTCGCCGGACCTGCTGTCCGGCGAGCGCGCCGGCAGCCGGCGCGCGCGACCCGGCCGAGCTGGCCGAGCGCCGGACCTCGACAAGGGCCTCGACGTCAAGCTGCGCGAGGGGGCGCCCTCTTCGAAGCGCAGATCCTCCTCTGTGTCCGGGCGCCCGAGCGGGGCCGAGCAAAGAGCGTGATGGGCAGTCTGCTCGCCGCCTTCGAGCCGCTCGCCGATCGAACTGGCTGCGAGTCGCCGGGCTGGAGATCCCCGGCCTCGCCTTCCTCGGCTCCGACCTCCCCGGCGTCGCGGGCGCTTTGACCGCCGGCTCGCCACCGGGCTCTTCCGGCCAGCGCGCCGCAACGTCCTCAGCACCGCCGAGATCGCCGGCTTCCTGAAGCCGCCGACCGTCCCGCTGCCCCGTCGAGAACGTCCTGTGCTCGGGCGCCCTGCTCTCACCGCCGCCCGCGGCCCCTCCGATTCGAGCCGAAGCGAGCCGACCTGATGCCGCTGGGGAAGGTCTCCTCCGAGCACGGCGAGCGCCTGGTCGGCGTCCAAGCCTCCGAGACCTTCTTCACCTACATCACCGGCCGCTCGCGCTACGGCAAGACCGAGACCGCGGTGACGATGTTCACCCACCTGGTCCGCTCCGGGCACGGCGGCCTGTTCATCGACCCCCACCGCGACGCGCTGGCCCGGATCAAGCCCCACCTGGACCGGCGGAGGGCCTCGCGACCGGGTGGTCGAGATCGACCTCGGGCCGGGCGGCGGCGACGCCAGCCGGCCTGGAACCTCTTCGAGCTGCGGGGCAGCTCGGCGCGGGAGGCAGAGGCGCGGGTGGACGCGGTGGTCGACGCCTTCGCCGCGGCGATCGGGTGGGGGGAGGCATCGACGCGGGCGATCAACCTGACCACCCAGGCCGCCGGGCGCTGGCCGCGATCGCCAGGGCATCCGGCGAAGCTGGCGCCGACCATCTTCCAGATCCCGACCCTGCTCGCCGACGAGCGATGGCGCGAGGCCGTCCTTCCCTTCCTTCCCGGACCCGTCAGGGCTTCTGGCCGAGCGCTTTCCCCGCCTCGCGCCCGAGGCGATCACGCCGGTGACCAACCTGGTCGACCGCCTGCGGGCCTCCGCGGCGACGACCGCCCTGCTCGGCAGAGCGAGGGCAGCTTCAGCGTCCGCGAGGCGATGGACGAGGGGCTGATCGTGCTGCTCTGCCCGGGGCCGGCGGGCGCGCGAGCGGCTGATCGCCAACCTCGCCGCCTTCGACGTCCTGCACGCCGCCCGCTCGCGGGCCGAGCTCGCGCCGGCGGAGCGCAGGCGCTTCGTCTGGCCTCGACGAGGTGCAGAGCTATGACCTCCGGGAGCCTCGCGGCGCTGCTCGAGCAGGCGGCGAAGTTCGGGCTAGGGGCGATCTACCTGAACCAGAACCCCGAGCGGCTGCGCCCGGCGACCTTGGCCGCGCTCACCACCAACCGCTCCCACCTGCTCGCCTCGACGCTCAACTCCCGCGCCGCCGGGCTGATCGCCAGGGAGCTGGGCGGCGACCTCGACGCCGGGGCGCTGACCCGGCTGCCCGCGCTTCCGCTTCGTCGCGCAGGTCACCGCCGGCGGCGAGCTGTCGCGCGCCCTTCGCCCTGGCGGGGTCCAGGTCGAGGATGCGCCTGGGCGAGGGGAAGACGGGTCGGCCCGCCGTGCTGGAGGAGGAGATCGCGGGCCTCCGGTCGGGGGCGCAAGGTCGTCGAGGCGATCGAGCGTCTGGAGACGCTCGACGAGCGGATCCTCGCCGTGCTCCTCGAGCGCTCCACCGGTGGCTTTCGGAGACGGCGGCGAGGAGGACGAGTCGTTGCGCTCTCGGAGGCGGCGGTTGAGCGCGGGGGGCTTGGCCACTCATTCGGGGGCGGGGCGCCATGGGTCGAGGTGCTGGCCTCCCTCGCCCAGCGCCGGGGTTTCGCCGCCGCCCAGGTACGGGCGATGCACCTGCCCGCCAACCGGGTGCGTTGGGCCCAGCGGCTGCTTGTGGGCCTGGAGCGCGAAGGCCTCGCCGCCCGCGCCCCCGGCCACCGCGCCGAGCGGGTCTGGTTCATCACCGAGCGCGGCGTCGAGGCGGTCCGCGCGGCCGGGGCGCTCGAAGCCGAGCCGCCGCTGCTCGAGCGAGCGCTCGGCATAGGGGCGGCTGATGGCACATACCCTCGCCGTCAACGAGGTCGGGATGGCCAGCGTGCGCGGCGGCCCGCGAGCGCGGCGATGGCTTCGGAGCGCTGTCCTGGCGCCACGAGGTGTCCCATCCGCTGAGCGCCGGGAGGGGGCGCCGACGCTCGCTGCTGATCGCCGACGCGGTCCTCACCTACCTGCGCGCCGACGGCTCCGGCGCCGTTCGTCGAGCAGCGTTCCTGGGAGCTGCGGTCGGGGCACCGCGCAGCATCGAGGGCCTCGCCGGCGAGCTCGCCACCTACGCTCGCCTGCGGCGGGCACGCGACGAGAAGGGCGAGCCGCTGTAGGCGCGGCAGCTACCCGGCATTCCCGTCGGTGCTCTGC
>CAVSRD010000017.1:0-47986 GCA_963730315.1 uncultured Solirubrobacterales bacterium
TGGGTCAAGCGTCAAGCGGGCGAACTCGACCAGCTCGGCCAGCGTCGTGCCGGCCAGCGCCTTGGTGACGCCGCTCTGCACCCGCGTCCAGAGCAGCTTCGTAGCGCAGGCGCGGTCGCCGTCGCTCTCGTGCGAGCAGAGCACCTTGCCCTCCGGGGTCTCGTGGAAGCACTCCATCGGGGCGATCTGCCCTTCGAGCGCCTCGACCACCGCGTCGAGGGTGATCTTCTCCGCCGGCTTGGCGAGGCGGTAGCCGCCGTGGGCGCCCCGGGTCGAGCTGACCAGCCCGGCCTTGCGCAACCGGGCGACCAGGTGCTCCAGGTAGGAGAGCGGCAGCCGCTCCGCATCGGCGACGGCGCTCAGCGAGATCGGCTCGGCGTCGGACTGGCGGCCGAGCTCGACCATCAACCGCACCCCGTACTCAGCTTTCGTAGAGAACAGCATGCTTAAATCCTACCGAGGCAGTCGGTTATGGCGCTGCGCCATAATCTGGACACCCATCTACCTAGGAGCTGAGCGGCATGAGCACGACCAAGCAATCGACCTTCGGGGCAACGCTGCGGACCACGATCCTGCTGGCGACCCTGTCCGGGCTCCTGGTCGTGATCGGCGCCCTGATCGGCGGCGCCAGCACGGCGGCGCTTTTCCTCGGCATCGCCCTGCTGATCAACCTCGGCTCCTACTTCTTCAGCGACAAGATGGCGCTGGCGATGAGCCGCGCCAAGCCGATCTCCGAATCGGAAGCGCCGAAGCTCTACGCGGTGGTCCGCGAACTGACCACCCGCGCCGGCCTGCCGATGCCGAGCCTCTACGTGATCCCCCAGGACCAGCCCAACGCGTTCGCCACCGGCCGCAACCCCGACCACGCCGCGGTCGCGGTCACCCGCGGCATCCTCAACCTGCTCTCCGAAGACGAGCTGCGCGGCGTCCTCGCGCACGAGCTGGCGCACGTCAAGCACCGCGACATCCTGATCCAGTCGGTGGCCTCGGCGATCGGCGCGGCGATCACCTACCTCGCGTACATGCTGCTCTGGTTCGGCGGCGACGACAACAACTCGCCGATCGGGCTGGCAGCCTCCTTCGCGCTGGTCCTGCTGGCGCCGCTCGCGGCGACGATCATCCAGCTCTCGATCTCGCGCCAGCGCGAGTACGCCGCGGACGCCGGCGGGGCGCAGATCTGCGGCAACCCCGAGTCGCTGGCCAGCGCCCTGCTGCGGCTCGAGCAGGGGGCGAAGGCGATGCCGATGAAGGTCAACCAGGCGGCCGAGCCGCTCTACATCGTCAAGCCCTTCTCCAGCAAAGGGCTGGCGGGCCTCTTCTCGACCCACCCGCCGATCGAGGAGCGGGTGAAGCGCCTGCGCCAGATGCGCCCCAGCCTCGGCTAGGAGGGCCGCCGGCGGCCGGGTTTGACCGGGCGCTATACTTTTTGAAGTAAAAGCGGATCGGATTTAGGGGTATTTAGGAGATCGCATGGCTAGCACGGCGCAAACCAAGCAGCGGGTCGAGGAGATCGAGCCCTTCGAGGCGGCGCAGGAGATCGAGGGCGGCGACGTCGTCCTGATCGACACCCGCGAGCCGCACGAGTACCAGGAGGCCCACCTGGAGGGGGGCAAGCTGGTCCCGCCCGGCCTGCTCGGCGACGAGATCGCCGCAGCCGCCCCGGACAAGTCGGCGCGGACGATCCTCTACTGCCGCAGCGGCAACCGCTCCTACATCGCGGCCGAGCAGATGCAGGCGCTCGGCTACGAGGACGTCGCCTCGATGGCCGGCGGCATCCTCGCCTGGCAGGAGCAGGGGCTGCCGGTGGTCGCAGCCTCCGGACTGACCCCCGAGCAGCGCGACCGCTACTCGCGCCACACTCTGCTGCCCGAGGTCGGGGTCGACGGCCAGCTGAAGATGCTCAACGCGAAGGTGCTGCTGGTCGGCGCCGGCGGGCTCGGCGCGCCGACCGCGCTCTACCTCGCTGCGGCGGGTATCGGCACGATCGGACTGGTCGACGACGACGTGGTCGACGCCTCCAACCTGCAGCGCCAGGTGATCCACAACACCGAGCGGATCGGCACGCCGAAGACCGCGTCGGCGCGGGCGACGATCGAGGCGCTCAATCCCGACGTCGACGTGGTCGAGCACCGCACCAGGCTCGACGCCTCCAACATCCTCGAGATCCTCAGCGATTACGACGTGATCGTCGACGGTGCCGACAACTTCCCGACCCGCTACCTGCTCAACGACGCCTCGGTGCGGCTGCGCAAGCCGGTCGTCTCCGCCTCCATCCTCAGCTTCGACGGGCAGGTCTCGACCTTCGTACCCTACGAGGGCCCCTGCTACCGCTGCCTCTACCCGACCCCGCCGCCGGCCGAGCTGGCGCCCAGCTGCTCCGCCAACGGGGTGCTCGGGGTGATGGCCGGGACGATGGGCCTGCTGCAGGCGAACGAGGTGCTGAAGCTGGTGATCGGGATCGGCGAACCGCTGATCGGCCGCCTGCTGCTGTTCGAGGCGCTAGGCACCAGGTTCACGGAGCTGAAGGTGCGCCGGGACCCCCACTGCCCGATCTGCGGCGACGACGCGCCGGAGATCCCGGAGTCGGAGTTGGGCAAATTCCCCGACTACGAGGCGTTTTGCGCGGGATAGGGACCGCGGCGCCCAGCTCGAATAGGATCGCGTCCTGATGGCGACGGTTCGAATCCCACCGGTCCTGCGCCCGCAGACGGGCGGGCAGACGGAGGTCGAGGCGGCGGGCGCCAATGTCGGCGAGGTCCTCCGCGCCCTGACCGCCGCGCACCCCGACACCGAGTCACAGCTGTTCGGCGCCGACGGCGACCTCAACCGCTACGTCAACGTCTACCTCAACGACGAGGACGTGCGGGTGCTGGACGGCCTCGACACCGCCGTCGCGGACGGGGACACCGTCGTCATCCTGCCCGCGATGGCCGGCGGCCGGTAGCCGTCGAAGCGATCCTCGATCGAGGCGTCCTCAGCGTTCGAGGACCAGCCCCAGAAAGCGCTTCGTCCGGTCCTCGCGCGGACCGTCCAGCACCTGCGCGGGGGTTCCCTGCTCGACGATCGCGCCCTTGTCGAGGAAGACCACCCGGTCGCCGACATCGCGGGCGAACCCGATCTCGTGGGTGACGACGATCATCGTCATCCCGTCGGCCACCAGCTCCCTGATCACGTCGAGCACCTCCTTGACCAGCTCCGGGTCGAGGGCGCTCGTCACCTCGTCGAAGAGCATCAGCTGCGGGCCCATCGCGAGTGCCCGCGCGATCGCGACCCGCTGCTGCTGGCCACCCGAGAGGCGTTCCGGGTACTCGTCGAGCTTGTCGCCCAGCCCGACCCGGTCCAGCAGCTCGGCAGCGCTGCTCCGCGCCTGCTCGCCCGGCTGCCCGAGCACCTTTTCGGGGGCCATCGCCACGTTCTCCAAGGCGCGGCGGTGTGGGAAGAGGTTGAATTGCTGGAAGACGAGCCCGACCCGCTGGCGCAGGAAGTCGACGCCCCCGTTCGACTTTCCGACTCCCCCGTCTCGGCTCCCGAAGATGTCGCGCCCGGCGAGGAAGATCTTGCCCTTCTCGGGCGGCTCGAGCAGGTTGATGCAGCGCAGCAGGGTGCTCTTCCCCGAGCCGCTGGGCCCGATCACGCAGACCACTTCCCCGCGCTTCACGTCGAGGTCGATCCCGCGCAGCACCTCGAGCCCGCCGAACCGTTTCTCGATCCCCTCCAGCTTCAGCACAGGGCCGTCGAGCTCGGGGCCGTCGCCGGCGCGCTCCTGTGTGGGCGTGCTCATGGGCTGCATTACAGCGCCTCGACGCGGGGGGCGCCGCGGGTGAAGCGCCGCTGCTCGCGGTTGATCAGGCGGTCGACGAGGCGAGCGAGCGGCAGGGTCACGAGCAGGAACATGATCGCACCCAAGGTCAGCGCCGAGCTGCGGAAGGTTTCCCCCTGGATGTCCCGGCCGACCAGGGCGACCTCGTTGAGGGCGATCACGCTGACCAGGGTGGTGTCCTTCATCAGGGCGATGAAGTCGTTGAGCAGCGGCGCGATCACCTTGCGCACCGCCTGCGGCACGATCACGTTGCGCATCGCCTGTCCGTGGCTCATCCCGAGCGATCGCGCCGCCTCCATCTGGCCGCCCGGGACCGCCTCGATCCCCGCTCGGTAGACCTCCGCCATGTAGGCGCCGTAGGTGATCGTGATCGCCATCACCCCGTACCAGAAGGGGTCGGGTTGGCCGAACCACTCCGGGATCCGGATCGACCTGGGGATGAATTCCAGGTAGGGGAGGCTGCCGGAGATCAGCAGGATGATCAGCAGCAGCGGAATCCCGCGGAAGACGTCGATGTAGGCGATCGTCGCGAAACGAATGGGGAGGAACCCTTTCCCGGGCAGCTGGCGCAGCAGCGCCAGGGCCAGCCCCCAGACCAGGGCCAGGATGCCTGCGACGACCGACAGCTCGATCGTGATCAGGAAGCCATGGAAGACTTCGCCGAAGCGTTCTCCCATCAGGGAGAGGTCGAAGTACTGGTTGATGATCTCGTTCATGCCGCCCTCCTTGGTGGTCTGTCCCGGCTACTTTCCGCGGTACGCAGAGAGGGCGCCAATTCTGGCGCCCTCTCTGCTCCGCCCGCTCTGGTCTCGCGTCTTGCGGGACGAAGGCTCAGGTCGCTTCGTGCGTCGCCGAGGAGACCCCTTCCGGCGGGGGCTTGTCGAACCACTTTTCGTATATGCGCGTATAGGTGCCGTCGTCGAGGACTTCCTTCAACCCTTCGTTGAGTTCGTCGAGCAGTTCTTCGTCGCCCTGCTGGACCACGAATCCATATTCTTCTTCCGTTTCGATTCCGGCGGAGATTTCGATTCCGCTGTCTTCTTCGATCGCCTTTTCGGCGACCGGCCGGTCGATCACGACGGCGTCGATCGTCCCCGATTTGAGCGCCGGGATCGTGTCGGGGCCCTGGGGGTAGGTCCGGACTTCGCCGGCGTCGACTTCTTCTTCGACGTATTCCTCGCCGGTGGTCCCCTGCTGCACGCCGATCGTCTTCCCCTTCAGGTCCGCCTCAGATTTGACCTCGCTGCCCTTGGCGACGACGATCGCCTGCGCCGAGGGGAGGTAGTAGGGGTTGGTGAAGTCGACCGTCTTCTCCCGTTCGGGCGTGATCGTCGTCGCTGAGGCGACCATGTCGAACTTGCCCTGGGCGAGGTCGCGGAAGATCGTGTCGAATGACGTGTCCTGGAATTCGACCTTGCGGTCGATCTTTTCCGCGATCGCTTCGACCAGTTCGATGTCGAAGCCCTTGAATTCGGTCTTGCTCTTGCCGAATTCCTCGAACGGCGGATACGGGACGTCGGAGCCGACCGTGAGCTTTTCGCCTCCACCCCCACTGCTGCTCCCGCCACAGCCCGCCGCTATTAGGACCGAGGCGCCTACCGCCAGGGTCACCAGGAATGCGGTCAGCCGAAAATTGCCCATCGAGTCAGCCTCCTATCCAGGGGATATGCCAAAGACCGGGCGAACATACCCGGCGGTCCAGCCTGGGGCAAGAGCCGCGCTGCCCCACCATGGCTATACTTTTTGAAGTAACGGGAGATCGAAATGCTTCAGGACGACCTACTAAACCGGCCCTGTGGGGGGCGCTTCGGGAACATCGTCGAGTCGATCGGCAACACCCCCTTGGTCGAGCTGCCGCGCTTCTCGCCGAAGCCCGGCGTGCGGATCTACGCGAAGCTCGAGGGCCGCAACCCGACCGGGTCGGTCAAGGACCGGGTCGCCAAGTCGATGATCGAGGCGGCCGAGGCCGAGGGGCTGATCGAGCCGGGGCAGACGATCCTCGAGCCGACCTCAGGCAACACCGGCATCTCGCTGGCGATGATCTGCCGCCTCAAGGGCTACCCGCTGAAAGTGGTGATGCCCGACAACGTGACCAAAGAGCGCACCCAGCTGCTCGAGATGTACGGGGCGGAGATCGTCTACACGGAGGGGGCCAAGGGCTCCAACGGCGCGGTCGAGGTAGCGCTGGAGATGGCCGGCGACTCGCGCTACTACATGCCCTACCAGTACGGCAACGAGGCCAACCCGCGCGCCCACTACGAGGGCACCGCGGTCGAGATCCTGGAGGAGCTGGACCAGGTGGCGGCGTTCGTCGGCGGCCTCGGCACCGGCGGCAGCCTGATGGGCAACGGGCGGCGGCTGAAGGAGCGCGACCCCGCGACCCTGATCGTCGCCGCCGAGCCGATGCAGGGCGAGATGGTCCACGGCCTGCGCTCGCTCGAGGACGGCTTCATCCCGCCGATCATCGACCTCTCCCTGATCGACCGCAAAATCATGGTCTCCAACCGCGACGCGATCGTCTGGACGCGCAAGCTGCTCGACGAGGAGGGCGTGTTCGCCGGCGTCTCCTCCGGCGCGATCGCCCGCATCGCGGTCCGCATCGCCGAGGAGCTGGAGGGCGGCAACGTCGTCTTCCTGATCCCCGACGACGGCTGGAAGTACCTCTCCTCCGGCGTCTACACGAAGCCGATCGACGACATCGAGAACCTGGACTCCACCGTCTGGTGGTAGGCCCGGCGGATCAAGCCGCCGAGCCGGGCGGAACGGGCTGGCGGGAGAAGATCCTCGAGGTCAGGCGCCCTCCCGAGGACGTCCCCGCCACCTACACCCGCCTCGCCCCCGTCTACGAGATCTGGGCTCGGCTCACCGAGTCGCGGGCGCGCCGCCGCGTGCTCGAGCTGGCCGACCCCGGCCCGGCCGAGGACGTGCTCGAGGTGGCCACCGGCACCGGGGCCCAGCTGGTCGAGCTGGCGCGCCGCAACCCGCGCGGGCGCACGGTCGGGGTGGAGGTCGCCGAGGGGATGCTGGCGAAGACGCGCCGCCGTCTCGCCGCTCGGGGGCTGACCGAGGTCGAGGTCATGCCCGCCGACGCACGCAAGCTGCCCCTCGCCGACGCGAGCTTCGACCTGGTCGTCAACAGCTACCTGCTCGACCTGCTGCCGCGCGCCGAGATTCCCCGGGTGCTGGCCGAGTTTCAGCGCCTGCTGCGTCCCGGCGGTCGTCTTGCGATGTCGAACATGACGCCGGGCGAGCGCCGCCTGCACCGGGTCTGGGACGGGCTCTACTCGCGCGGGATCGTGCTGACCGCCAACTGCCGGGGCGTGCTTGCGGCGCCGCCGCTGGCGGAGCTCGGCTTCGTGGGGATCGAGCGCGAGTACTCCGCCCAGCTCGGCTTCCCGACCGAGATCGTGATCGCGCGCAAGGCGGGCGGGCCGTCAGGCCGATGAGCCCCCTGCGGATCGCCCAGTCGCTGATCGACGAGATCGTCGCCCACGCGCGCGACGACATGCCCAACGAGTGCTGCGGGATGATCGGCGGCGCCGACGGGGTGGCACAAACGGTCTACCGGGCGGCCAATGCCGAGGCGAGTCCGCTGCGCTACTCGATCGACGCAAGAGAGCAGTTCCGGCTGATGAGGACGATCGAAGAGGCGGGGGAGGAGCTGGTCGGGATCTACCACTCGCACACCAAGAGCGCCGCCCACCCCTCGCAGACCGACGTCAACCTGGCCGCCTGGCCCGACGCGGTCTACCTGATCGCCTCGCTGGCCGATGCCGAGGCGCCCGACATCAAGGGCTTCTGGATCCGCGACGGGGAGATCTCCGATGCCGGGCTCCTCGTCGAGTAGCGGCAAGGCTCTGATCAAGGTCGCCTACGCCCAGAACCAGGCGGAGGCGGAGATGATCCAGGGGCTGCTCTCCGAGCACGGCATCCCCAGCATGCTGAAGCGCGCCGCCGGCTTCGACGTTCCTGACTTCCTCGCCGCCGGCCCCCGCCAGATCCTCGTGGCCGAGGAGACCGCCGCGCGGGCCCGCGAGGTGCTCGAGGGAACCCCTGGGTCGTCTTAGCCGGTCTGGACCCGCCTACGTGTGATCCCTCAGGGGGCTATTCGACACCCGGCCGCGTGATCGCCCTCAGGTAGCCGCGCCAGGCGTCCTCGATCTCAGCGAGGCGGGCCTCGAAGGCGGCTTCGAGGGTGGGGGTCGCCCCGCCGGGGAGCAGTCTCAGGGCGAGGCGCTCGCAGGCGTCCGGGCCGCGTTCGGCCTCCAGCAGGTCGAAGATCGTGCCGCCGAGGATCACCGCGTCGCGGCGCGACGGGGGGAAGGAGGGCCGGGCGCTCTCGCGCAGGCGGCGGATAACCGCGGCGCGGTAGAGGCCAACCTGGCGGGAGAAGTACTGGGCGGCGCCCTCGACCAGCCAGGCCCAGCCGAGGTAGCGGGCGAAGCGGCGGGGCGTCCAGGAGGGCGGGAGGTCGGGATTGTTGGCGGCGACCACGAGCTGGGCGTAGAGGCGCTCGGCCGTGCCCCGCAGCGCCTCGCGCGAGTCCGCGCCGGCGGCGCGCCGCTCCATGTGCGGATCGTTGAGCACATGCAGCTCGGTCGCCATCGCCCAGCCCGCCAGGTAGCGGCGGCCGGCCGCCGCCGCCGACCAGCGGGCCGCGGGCAGGAACGGATGGGCCATCGACAGCAGGGCGGGATTGGTGTGGACGACCACAGTGACCTCGCCCGGGACGGTCTCGAAGCGGTCCTCGAGCCGCAGCCGCAGTTCCTCCATCCGGTCCAGGATCCGCTCCGCGAAGGCCGCGTCGCCGCTGTCGTGGCGGGCGGTGAAGCTGAGCGAATGGGTCTCGACCCAAGGAATGGGTCGAGCCTACAACGGCCTTAGACGAGAACCGGGTCGGATGCCGTGCACACCGAATGGATCTCCTGGCGGGCGCGGTCGAACTCCTCGTCGGCCATCACCGGGGTGCCCTCGAAGGGCAGATCGCGGTCGATCTCGACCCAGGAGCGGCAGCCGTGGTACTCCTCGCGGACCCGGACCGTGACCGGGCGGGGGATGCGGTGAACCCGCAGCAGCAGGATGTGCAGCGGGTGGCGCCGCTTCCAGTTGAGGCGCTTCTCGGCGTAGTCGGGCGTCCAGACGTAGAAGGGGGAGAGTTCGTCGACGATGCGCGGGTTGGTGATCGTCAGGTGGTCGGTCACCTCGGCCCAGCAGCGCAGCCGCACGCGCTCGGGCTGCGGGATGCCGCCGTCCTGGATCAGCGCGCCGGGCGGCGGATCCTCGTCCGGCCAGACGCCCTCCTCGAGGGCGCGGCCCAGCTCCGGGTGGTGGGACTCTCGAACCAGGTTGTTGCGCTGGTGGTCGAAGGTCGGGTAGAGGAAGAACCGCTCGTGCTCCAGCTCGAAGTGCTTGTTCTCCTCGCGGATCCCGCCCTTGCGCAGGGTGAGGAGCTGCTCGCCCTCGGCGAGGGCGCGCACCGTTACTGCCCATTCCTTTAATGCGATCGGCATCTGAAAGCTCTACCTGAGAAGGTCGATAAGTCTCTGACTGGCAGGGTCTCGGCGCTACGGACCCTGTCCAGGCGGGCCCCCGCTCAAGGCAAGGCATTCTAGACGAGGGCGGCCAAATCGCCAAATCGCGATTCCCTCAGCCGCTGCCGCCGCCCCCCGGCGTCTCGATCCTGAGGACGTCCCCGGGCGCCAGGTTCCCCTCTGCCTTGCCGGGCAGCGGCACGCCGTTGAGCAGGTCCCTGCCGGACTCCCCGTCGCCGCCTCCCTCGCGACCGCGTGGGCGATGGCGCCGCCGCTCGCCGATCAGCGTGTAGCGCATCGGCGCCAGCGCCTCGACCTCGCGGACGATCCCGTCGCCGCCGGGACGGCGGCCCGCGCCGCCGCTGCCGCGCCGCAGCGCCAGCCTGCGGACTCGCAGCGGGAACTCGGTCTCCAGCGCCTCGATCGGCGTGTTGAGCGTGTTCGACATCGCCACGTGGATCGCGCTCGGCCCCGCCGCATCCGGACAGGCGCCCTGGCCGCCGCCCAGCGTCTCGTAGTAGGTGAAGTCCTCGCCCGCCAGCGTCAGGTTGTTCATCGTCCCCTGGCCCTGGGCGGGCACTGGCCTAGCGCCGGCCAGGGCGGCGATCACCAGGTCGGCGACGCGGCTCGAGGTCTCGACGTTGCCGGCCGCGACGGCCGCCGGGTAGCGGGCGTTGAGCAGGCAGCCCTCGGGGGCGCGCACCTCGATCGGCCGGTAGGCGCCGGCCGAGGGCGGTGCGTCGGGGTCGGTGAGGACGCGCACCGCGAAGAACGCCGCCGACTTGGTCACCGAGAGGGGGCAGTTGAGGTTGCCGTCGATCTGCGGGGAGCTGCCGGAGAAGTCGAGGACGAGGCGGTCGGCATCGATCTTCGCCTCGACCCGCAGCACGACGTCGCGTGGCGCCCCGTTGGCGTCGTCCTCGAGCACGTCCTCGGCGGCGAAGACGCCGTCGGGGAGCGCCCCGAGGGCGGCCCGGGTGCGGCGCTCGGCGTAGGCGAGGATCTCCTCCATTCCGGCGCCAAGCGTCTCCAGCCCGTGGCGCTCCGCCAGCTCGGCGAGGCGCCGCTCGCCGATCCGGTTGGCGGCGGCCTGGGCGCGGAGGTCGGCGAGGCGCTGCTGCGGCGCGCGCATCCGGGCGGCCAGCCGCTCCAGCTCCGCCGCGCCGGCTCGGGTGGGCGGGATCACCACGCCCTCTTCATCGAGCGTCCGCGAGCGGGCCGGCATCCCGGCGGGCTGGGTCCGCCGACGTCCGCATGGTGGGCGCGGCTGGCGGCGAAGCCGAGCATCGCGCCTCCGACGAAGACCGGGGAGACGAGCGTCACGTCGGGCAGGTGGGTGCCGCCGCGGTAGGGGTCGTTGAGGATCCAGGCCTGGCCGGGGCGGTGCTCCTCGTCCAGCACCGCGGCGACCGCGTCGGGCATCGAGCCGAGGTGGACCGGGATGTGCTCTGCCTGCATGACCAGCTCGCCGCGGGCGTCGAAGAGCGCGGTCGAGCAGTCGTGGCGCTCCTTGATGTTCGCCGAGTAGGCGGAGCGGATCAGCGCCGCGCCCATCTCGTCGCAGGCGGCACGCAGGCCGCCGATCATCACCTGCAGGGTGACCGGGTCGAGCCCGTTCACTTCGCCACCTCCGCGCCGATCGTGCCGGTGTCGTCGACCTCGGTGCTCCAGCCCGGCGGGACGACGAAGGTCGCCTCGGGCAGCTCGAAGATCGCGGGCCCCTCGGCGCTCGAAGCCGGCGGGCGGCTCGCCGCGCAGCACCGGCGTCTCGGTCCACCGGCCGTCGAACCGGACCTCGCGGGCGAGCGCCTCGAGCCGGCCCGCAGGCGCCGCTGCCGGCCGCGGCCGCGGGCCCGGGGGCGACCATCGCCAGGCGGATGTGGACCAGGACGACCTCGCCGTCGGGGTCGCGGTGGCCGTAGCGCTCTTCGTGCAGCCGCTCGAAGCGCGCCGCCAGCGCGACCGGATCGGGGCTCGGTCGAACCGGGCACCGGCAGCTCGAAGGCCTGGCCGGCATAGCGCATCTCGTAGACGACCTCGGGCTCGGCGTCGGTCAGCCCGCCGTCGAGCCGTGCGGTCAGCTCGTCGACCTCCGCGGCGATCCGCTCCGCCGTCAGCTCGCGCGCCGCTCAGCATCACCGTGCGGGTCGTGTCGCGGCGGCGGTCCGACGCGCAGAGGCCGAGCGCCGAGAGGACGCCGCCCGCCCGTGGGCAGAGGATGCGGTCGATGCCCAGCTGGGTGGCGAGCGCCGCAGCGTGCATCGGGCCGGCGCCGCCGAAGGGGAGCAGGGCGAAGCGGCGCGGGTCGACCCCGCGCTCGACCGTGACCACGCGCAGCGCCCGCACCATCTCCTGGTTCGCGACCCGGACGATTCCCTCGGCGACCTGCAGCTCGTCGAGACCGAGCGAGTCGGCGAGGCCGCCGACCGCCGCGCGGGCGGCTTCTGGATCGAGCGCGACGCCGCCGGCCAGGGTCGAGTCGGGGGCGAGGCGGCCGAGCAGCAGGTTGGCGTCGGTGACCGTGGGCTCGGTGCCGCCCCGCCGGTAGCAGGCGGGCCCCGGCTCGGCGCCGGCCGAGCGCGGCCCGACCCGCAGAGCCCCGCCGGGGTCGCGCCAGCCGATCGAGCCGCCGCCGGCGCCGACCGTGTGCACGTCGACCATCGGCAGCTGGATCACGCGGCCGCCGATCTGCCGCGAGTCGGTCCGCCGCACCTCGCCGTCTTCGACCACGCAGACGTCGCACGAGGTGCCGCCCATGTCGAGCCCAAGCGCATTGCCGTCGCCACAGGCCCGGGCCAGCAGCGAGGCGCCGACCGCGCCGCCCGCCGGCCCGGAGAGGACGCTCCAGGCACCCGCCCGGGCCGCCTCGGCGGCGCTGGCGACGCCGCCGGAGGACTGCATCACGACCGGCTGCGGCAGCCCCGCCGCCCCGGCCGCCCCGCCGAGCCGCTCCAGGTAGCGGTCGAGCAGCGGGGAGAGGTAGGCGTCGATCGTCGTCGTCGAGCAGCGCTCGTACTCGCGGAAGCTGGGCAGGACCTCGTGCGAGGCGGAGACGTGGACGCCGGGCAGCTCGCGGCGCAGGCGCTCCGCGACCGCTCGCTCGTGGGACGGGTCGAGATAGGAGAAGAGCAGGCAGATCGCCACCGACTCGGCCCCGCACTCACGCACCGCAGCGGCGAGCCGCGGCGGCTCGGCGGGGTCGAGCGCCTCGATCGCTCCCTCCGGCCCGACCCGCTCGGCCGCCTCGAAGCGCAGCTCGGGCGCCACCAGCGGCGCCGGCTTCGCCGCGCAGAGCCGGTACAGCTCGGGGCGGTCCTGGCGGCCGATCTCGAGCAGGTCGGCGAAGCCGCGCGTGGCGATCAGCGCCGTCCGGGCGCCGCGCTCCTCGAGCAGCGCGTTGGTCCCCACGGTCATCCCATGGGCGAACGACTCCACCTCGGCGGCCTCGGCGCCGGCGCGGTGCAGAACCTCTTCGACCGCCCCGATCACCGCCACCGACTGGTCCTCTGGCGTGGTCGGCAGCTTCGCCGTGTGCACCGTCTCGCCGTCGAAGAGGACGGCGTCGGTGAAGGTCCCGCCTACGTCGACTCCGAGCAGCATCGCCCCGACGCTAGCGGCTGAGCTCAGCGCCAGCGCTCGCGGCGGGTCTCGCCGTTCGGGCCGAGGACGATGTGGACGCCGTCGAGGTCGGGGTCGATCGCGGGATGGTCGGCGCGCAGGTGGCCGCCGCGCGACTCGGACCGCTCCAGGGCGGCGGCGGCGGTCGCTGCGGCCAGCGAGTAGGGGTCGTTGCACAGCTCGCGCAGCTGCTCGGGCCGGCGCAGCGGGCCGGCGAGGCGCCAGACCGCATCGCGGGTCGCTTCGGTCGGCGGCTTGAAGCGCCACTCGGGCGGCGCCGGCGGTGCGTTGCGGCGCGCTCCCCGAGCGTCGCGCGGGCGGCGCGGCTGCCGAAGACGAAGCACTCGCTGAGCGAGTTGGAGGCGAGCCGGTTGGCGCCGTGCAGCCCCGTGCAGGAGCACTCGCCGACGGCATAGAGGCCGCGCAGCGAGGAGCGGCCCTCGAGGTCGACCGCGATGCCTCCCATCGTGTAGTGGGCGGCGGGGGCGACGGGGACCGGCTCGGCGCGGGGGTCGAGCCCCGCCTCCTCGAGCGACTCGAAGACGCTGGGGAAGCGGTCGGCGTCGACACTGCGAAGGTCGAGTCGCACGGCGGCCGTCGCCGTTCGCCTCGATCCGGTCGAGGATCGCCGCGGTGACCGCGTCGCGCGGCGCCAGCTCGTCGGTGAAGCGGCGGCCGGAGGCGTCGAGCAGGACGGCGTCCTCGCCGCGCACCGCCTCGGTGATCAGCAGGCCGTCGAAGCGGGTTCCGGGGAGGGCGAGCGCGGTCGGGTGGAACTGGCAGAACTCGAGGTCGGCGAGGTCGGCGCCCGCGGCGGCCGCGAGGACCGGTCCGGCGCCGATCGCGCCCCAGGGATTGGTCGTGCGCCGCCATAGCGCTGCGGCGCCGCCGGTCGCGACGACGGTCGCCGCCGCGCCGATCGCGCCGGCTTCGGTGAGCAGTCCGTGGCAGCGTTCGCCGTCGCTCCACAGCGCCACCGCCGATGTCCGCTCGCGAACCGCGATCCGCGGCTCGGCGGCGACCATCGCCGCCAGCTTCGCGGTGATCTCGCGTCCGGTCTGGCTGCCGCCTGCGTGGACTATGCGGCGCCGCGTGTGGCCGCCCTCCAGGCCCAGCGCCAGCTCGCCGTCCGCGTCGAGGTCGAAGGCGACGCCCCGCTCGCGCAGCTCCCGCACCGCGGCCGGCGCCTCCTCGACGAGTGCCTGCACCGCGGAGGGCCGGCAGAGCCCGCGGCCGGCCGCGATCGTGTCGGCGGCGTGCCGCTCCGGCGAGTCGCCCGGCTCGAGCGCCGCCGCGAGGCCGCCCTGGGCCCAGAAGCTGGCGCTCTGGGAGAGCGGCGTGCGGGAGATGACGCAGACCGCGGCGCCCTGCTCGGCGGCACGCAGCGCCGTCCACAGCCCAGCTGCTCCGCCGCCGACCACGGCGACGTCGAACTCGGGCGCTGCGGCTATCGCCGTTCCGCCTCTCGCCTGATCGCCTCGATCTGACCGCGCAGCCAGGCGGCGGCCGATTCGCGGGCCCGCGGTCTCGTTGCCGGGGTCGGCGGGCTCCTCTGTCGCGGCGGCGCGCCGCTCGGCCTCCTCGACCCGCATCTCGGCCGCTTCGGCCTGCTTCTCGATCTCGGCGAGTCGGCTCTCGGCGGCGGCGATCGCCCGATCCCGGGCCTGGCGCTCGCGCGCCAGCTCCTCGGCGTGGCCGCGGCGCAGCTGCTCCAGCTCTGCGGCGGCGCGCTGTCGCTGCTTCTCGAGGTCCGCTTCGAGCGCCTGGATCTCGGCGCCGGCGCGCTCCTCCGCGGCGCCTGCCGCGTCGGCCGCCTCGCGCAAGCGCCGTTCCGCCGCCTCCACCTGCGCGCCGAGGTTCTCGCCGCCGGGATCGCCGCTTGCCTCGCTCATCGGAGCCTCAATCTATCTCGCCGTCGCGAGGACGTCGCGGTATGCCTCGATCGTCCGTTCCGCCATCCGCGCGGCCGAGAGCGCGGCAGCCCGCGCGGTTCCCTCGACCCGCGGGTCGGGCGCTTCCAGGTGGGGACGGACCGCGCCGCCCAGGCCGCCGCGTCGAAGGGGGCGCAGAGGGCTCCCGCGACCCCCGCCAGCGCCCAGGGTGCGATTCCCACCGGGGTCGAGAGGACCGGCACATCGCAGGCCAGCGCCTCGACGCAGGCGAGGCCGAAGCCCTCGCGGTCGGAGGTGACCAGGACGGCGTCGGCGGCGTTGACCCAGAGCGGCATCCGGTCGGGGTCGATGGCGCCGCCGGTGAGCAGCTCGGCACCGTTCGCCGCGGCGAGCTCGCGCGCCCGGTCGACGCGCTTCTCGGGCCGTTCCGGGTCGGCCGGGAAGAGCAGGTAACGGCCCTGCGGGTCGAGGCTCAGCTCGCGCCGCGCTGCGCCGCGCGGGATCGGCCGGAAGCGACCGAGGTCGGGGCCGCAGGGAAGCACCGCCGAGCCCGGCAGCGGCGGCAGCCCCGGCCTGCCGTCCTCGGGCCAGAAGAGCGAGCGCGAGACGGCGGCGACCAGGTCGACCCGCCGGGCGAGGCGGCGGGAGAGCGGGCCGACGACCCGGTGCCGCACGTCGGTGCCGTGAAAGCTGACGACCAGGGGCCGCGCTCCGGCCAGCTGCGCGCACCAGGCGGTCAGCCCGTAGTGGGCATGGACGAGATCGAAGCGCTCGCGGCCCAGCAGGCGGCGCAGCCGCCGGTCGCGGGGAGGTAGTGGCGCGAGCCAGGTGGGAAGCCGAACAGCTCGACCTCGACCCCGCGGCGGCGGATCTGTTCGACCTGGTCGCGCACCCAGCGACCTCGCTGGGGGGCGGCGTCGTCGGGCAGGAAGTTGGTGACGACCAGCACCCGCATCGGCGCTGAGCGTATCCGGCCCCGCTCTCGGCCGGCCGTGGGCTGCCGTTTTGACCGCTGATTTCCGACCCCGGGGAGCTGGCACATGCGCGTCTTGTTCGGTATGCCGACGGCCCCAGCATCGACGGCCAACCGATGAAGGGAGGAATGGATGTTCTACGTGCTGCTGGGCTACGCGCACGCGGCGATCGTGCGCAGGAGCGAGGCGATTCGGGCCCTCGCGGAGCGCGAGAGGGGCCAGGGGACGGTCGAGTACGTCGGCCTGATCCTGCTCGTCTCGCTGCTGATGGTCGGGATGGTGGCGGCGATGAAGGGGTTCAACGGCAAGCAGGGCACGGCGCTGGCCGGCCTGATCGTCGACAAGATCAAGGAGGCGGTCGACAAGGTGGCGTTCAAGTAGGGCGGGCGGGAGGGGCGGCATCGCGGCGCGGGCCGCCCCTCGCGGCGCCGCGCGTGACAGACTCGCGGCGATGGGCCGCGGAGCGGAAGACCCTGATGCCGGCGTCGCGCAGCTACGACCGGGCGCCGGCCGACATCCGCCCGGTCTTCGATCGACCCCGGGTTTGTCGAGACGGCCGACGGCTCGGCGCTGATCTCGCTCGGCCGCACGCGGGTGATTTGCACCGCCTCGGTCAACGAGTCGGTGCCGAAGTGGATGGGGGGCCGGGGCAAGGGCTGGGTCACCGCCGAGTACTCGATGCTGCCCGCGTCGACCGGCGACCGCAAGGCGCGCGACGTCTCGAAGGGCAGGCAGGACGGCCGCGGGGTGGAGATCCAGCGCCTGATCGGCCGCGCGCTGCGGGTCGTGGTCGACTTCCGGGCGCTCGGCGAACGCAGCGTCTACGTCGACTGCGACGTGCTCGAGGCCGACGGCGGCACCCGCTGCGCGGCGATCACCGGCGGCTACGTGGCGCTGCGCCTCGCTCTGCAGAAGCTGCTCGACGCGAAGAAGATCGAGACGATGCCGCTGACCGGCTCGGTGGCGGCGGTCAGCGTCGGAATGGTCGGCGGGCGGGCCCTCTGCGACCTCGACTACGGCGAGGACTCGAACGCCGACGTCGACGCCAACGTGGTGATGACCGGCGAGGGCGGCCTGGTCGAGGTGCAGGCGACCGCCGAGCGGACGCCGCTCTCCCGCGCCTCGCTCGACGAGCTGCTGGAGCTCGCCGAGATGGGCATCTCGCGGCTGCGCCAAATTCAGGAGCGAGCTGCCGGTAGCTGAGTTGATCCTCGCCACGGGGAACAGGCACAAGCTGCGCGAGATGGGCGAACTGCTGCCCGGGCTCGAGCTGGAGGCGATGCCGGACGGCGTCGAGCTGCCGCCCGAGGAGGGCGAGGACTTCGCCTCGATCGCCCTCGAGAAGGCGCGCGCCGTGCACGCGGCGACCGGCAGGGCGACGATCGCCGACGACTCCGGGATCGAGGTGGCGGCGCTGGGCGGCCGGCCCGGGATCCACTCCGCCCGCTACGGCGGGCCGGGCGCCAGCGACGAGGAGAACCTCGAGAAGCTGCTGCGCGAGGTCGCGGCGGCGGGCGGAGGAGCGCCGCGCCGCCTACCACTGCGCGCTGGCGCTGGTCGAGGCCGACGGCTCCGAGCGGGTCTTCGAGGGGCGCTGCGAGGGGCGGCTGATCGAGGCGCCGCGCGGCGAGGGCGGCTTCGGCTACGACCCGGCGTTCGTCCCCGATGCGACCGGGCCGGGCGACGAGCGCACGCTGTCGGAGCTGAGCCAGGCGGAGAAGAACGAGATCAGCCATCGCGGCGCCGCCGCGCGGCTGCTGGCCGATACCTCGCCGGCGAGGCGGCGCCGGCGGATCGATGATCCACACTAAAAGCGGCGCGGCGGCGCTCTCGATCGCCTCCAACGCGCTGCTGATCGCGCTCAAGCTCGCCGCCGGGGCGATCACCGGCTCGATCGCGATCGTCACCGAGGCGGTCCACTCGCTGATCGACCTGGTCGCCTCGGTGGTCGCCTTCGTCTCGGTCCGCAAAGCCGACGAGCCGGCCGACGCCGAGCACCCCTACGGCCACGAGAAGGTGGAGAGCCTGGCGGCGACGATCGAGGGGATGCTGATCCTGATCGGGGCCGGGATCATCGTCTACGAGGCGACCCACCGGCTGGTGGTCGGGGCCAAGGTGGACGCGCTCGGGGTCGGCATCGCGGTGATGGGCTTCTCGGTGCTCGCCAACCTGGCCGTCTCGGCCGTCCTCTCGCGGCAGGCTCGGGCCCACGACTCGCCGGCCCTGGAGGGGGACGCAGCGCACCTGCGCGCCGATGCCCTCACCTCGGCGGGGGTGCTGGTCGGGCTCGCCCTGGTCGAGCTCACCGGGCTCGTCGCCTTCGACTCGATCACCGCCCTGCTCGTCGCGGCGGCGATCGTCACGGCCGGCCTGCGGATCATCCGCCGCTCCTCCGGCGTGCTGGTCGACGAGGCGCTGCCCGGGGCGGAGATGGACCGGATCGAGGCGGCGATCGCCGCGGCCCGCACCCCTGAGGTCGCCGGCTACCACAAGCTGCGCGCCCGTCGCGCCGGCAGCCGCCGCCACATCGACCTCCACGTCCAGTACCGCTCCGGGACCAGCCTCGAGCGGGCCCACGAGCTGGCCCACGCGATGCGCGACGAGATCGAGGCGGCGATCCCCCGCTGCGAGGTGCTGATCCACGTCGAGCCGGAGGCCTCGTTCCGCGGCCCGGGCGACGACGACGGACCCTACCGCTCGGGTTAGCGGCGGTCGAGGCCCCGGATCTGGGAAGGAGGTTGACCGCCGCGGCCAGCCCGACCGCGCCGACCGTGATCGCGTAGCCGGTGTAGTCGCCGATCGCGAGCAGCACCACGGCGACGGCGCAGACAGCGACGACGACTATCCAGGAGGCGCGGGCGACTGGCACGGGCCGGTATTTTCACGCAGATGCCCGACGGCGCGACGAAAACGGATTCCGGCGGGGCCGCCGAGGGGGCGCTCGCCTACCTGACCGAGCTGTCGCCCGACCTGCGCGGGCGCCGCGATCTTCGACGGCGACGGCGCCGTGCTGGCCGCCAGCGGCGACCCCGACCGCTGGCGCGAGGACGCCGCGGCGCTGTTCGCGGCCGCCGATCGCGCCGACCGGGAGCCGGTCGAGCAGATCCACGTCGGCACCGAGCAGGGCGAGGTCTTCGCCCTGCGCCACTCCGGCCTCGCCGCGGTGGCTGTGACCGAGCGCTTCGCGCTGGCCTCGCTGACCTTCTTCGACCTGCGCGCCACGCTGCGCGACCTGGCGGCCGGCGGCGACGGGCGGGAGGGGAGAGCGGCGGTGGCCCTGAAGCCGCACCGTGTCCTGCTCGACCGCGTCTCCGGCTACGCCGACGAGGCCGCCGCATACATGCGCCGCCGCCGTGCCCTGCGGCGCCCCTTCGCCCGCCTCTACTACGGCGGCGGCCGGGCGGAGGACCACGCCGTCGACTCGCGGGTCGGCGGCGAGCTTTTCGTCGCCGCCGGCCGGCTGATCGAGGTCGCGGGTCGCAAGCGAGGAGCGTTGATGGGGAAACGTCCCGGCGAGGAACTCGTCGATCCAGAGGTTGCTCGGCGTGTGCTGACGCGCGCCCTGGCGTCCGGCGGGGAGTTCGCCGAGCTGTTCGCCGAACGGCGCAGTGGCATGAGCATGGCGATCGACGAGTCGCGGATCGAGTCGGTGCAGTCGGGGGCTGAGCAGGGGGCGGGCGTGCGGGTGCTCAGCGGCGGCACCACCTACTTCGCTCACGTCGATGGCCTCGACCCCCCCGATCTCGAGCGCGCCGCGGCCGAGGCGGCGGCGGCGCTGCGCGGCGAGCGTGCCCGGCCCCGCCCGCTGCGGGCCGTGGCGACCAGCCGGGAGCCGATCGAGCAGCCGCCCGAGCAGGTGCCGGCCGAGCGCAAGGCGGCGCTGCTGCGCGAGCTGGACGAGCGTGGCAGGGCGGCCGGCGGCGAGGTCGAGCAGCTTCGCGCTTCCTACGTCGAGGCCCGCCGGCAGGTCGCCGTGGCCAACTCCGACGGCCTGCTGTGCGGCGACGACCGCACGCGCACGAGGATCGGCGTGCAGGCGGTCGCCCGCCGCGGTGAGCGGGTCGAGACGGGCGCCGAGACGCTGGGGGGCACCGCGGCTTCGAGCTGCTCGGCGAGGATCCGGGGGGGATCGCGGCGAGCGCCGCCGGCAAGGCCCTCACCCTGCTCGACGCCGGCGCCGCGCCGGCCGGCTCGATGCCGGTCGTCGTCGGCGGCGGCTTCGGCGGCGTCCTCTTCCACGAGATGACCGGGCACGGGCTGGAGGCCGACCACGTGCAGAAGGGGGCGAGCGTGTACGCCGGCAAGCTCGGCGAGCGGGTCGCCCAGCCGCTCCTCACCGCCTACGACGACGGGCGCCTGCCGGGCGAGTGGGGCAGCGACGCGATCGACGACGAGGGGACGCCGAGCCAGAAGACCCGGGTGATCGAGGACGGCCGGCTCGTCTCCTTCCTCTACGACCGGCTGCGGGCCGAGCACGACGGCGTCGACTCGACCGGAAACGGCCGCCGCGAGAGCTTCCGCCATTTGCCGATCCCGCGGATGACCAACACCTACATCACTCCCGGCGATGCCCCGCCCGAGGCGATCATCGCCGACGTCGGCAAGGGCTTCTACGCCGCCTCCTTCGCCGGCGGCCAGGTCGACCCGGCGACCGGCGACTTCGTGTTCGGGGTCAGCGAGGGCTACCTGATCGAGGGCGGCGAGGTGACCAGGCCCTGTCGCGGCGCGACGCTGATCGGCAACTGCCTAGATGCACTGGCGGCGATCGACGCGGTCGGCAGCGACTTCCGGATGAAGACGGGGATGTGCGGCAAGAGCGGCCAGACAGTGCCGGTCGGCACCGGCCAGGGCCACGTCCGGATCGCCGCGCTGACGGTCGGCGGGACCGAAATATGAGCGACCTCGCGGAGCTGGCGGACAGCGCGGTCGCGGCGGCGCTTGGTGCCGGGGCCAGCGGCGCCGAGGCGTACGCCTCCGAGACCGCGCAGCGCGAGGCGCGCGCCCACGGCGGCGAGGTCGAGAGCCTCACCGCCGCGACCAAGCGGGGGGTGGGGGTGCGCGCCTGGATCGGCGGCCGGCTCGGGTACGGCTTCGGCACCGACCTCTCGCGGCAGGGCGTGACAGCGATCGCCGCCCGCGCCGTCGAGGGCGCTGGGGTAGCAGACGAGGACGAGTTCGCCGGCCCGCCGCTGGGCGGCGGCGGGGCGCAGGCGCTGGCCGGGCTGAGCGACCCGTCGCTGGGCGAGTGGCCGACCGCGCGCGCCGCCGAGCTGGCGCTCGCGGTCGAGCGCGCCGCGCTGCGCGCCGACCGCCGCGTAGCCGGGGTCGAGCAGGCGGTCTACTCCGACAGCGCCGAGCGGGTCGCGATCGCTTCCTCGAGCGGCGCCGGGGGCGAGTACGGGACGTCGAGCTGCTACGCCTACGCCCAGGCCCTGGCCGAGGGTGAGACGGGCCGCGAGACCGGGCTGGGGTTCGACCTGGCGCGGGGGCCGGCCGGGCTCGACCCGGGGGCGGTCGGGGAGGAGGCGGCCCGGCGGGCAACCGAGATGATCGGTTCGCGCAAGCCCGAGTCGCGCAGCTGCCCGGTCGTCCTCGACCCGACCGTAGCCGCCGCCTTCGTCGGTCTGCTCGGCAAAACGCTGGGCGCCGACGCGGTGCAGCGCGGCCGCTCGCCGCTCGCCGGGCGGCTCGGTGAGGAGGTCGCCGGCGAGGCCTTCGTCCTGCGCGACGACGGGCTCGACCCGGAGGGCTTCGCCGCGGCCCCGATCGACGCCGAGGGAACGCCCCGGCAGCGCACCGCGCTGATCGAGGGCGGCAGGTTGCGCTCCTACCTGTACGACGCCTACACGGCGCGCCGCGACGGCGCGGTCTCGACCGCCAACGCGGGCCGCTCCGGCTACCGGGCGCCGCCCGCGGTCGCCGCCTCGAACCTGATCGTCAGCCCGGGCTCTGGCTGCTTCGAGCAGCTGCTTCGCGAGGCGGGCGACGGGGTCCTGGTCAACGATGTCGCCGGCCTGCATTCCGGCGTCAACCCGGTTTCCGGTGCCTTCTCGGTCGGCGCCAGCGGGTTGGCGATCCGCAACGGCGAGACGGCCGAGCCGCTTCGTGAGTTCACGATCGCCGGCGACCTCGTCTCGATGCTGCGCGCGGTGCGGGCGGCCGGCGCGACGCCCCGCTGGGTCCCCTTCGGGGGATCGATCAGCTCTCCGCCGCTGCTGGTCGGCGAGATGACGGTCGGCGGCTCCTGACGCTCCTTGCGGCCTCCGCTGCCCGGCAGGCAGCCCTTACACCCGCGCACGCTGTTAGATTGCCGCCGACCTCAACGACGACGGAGGAGCATCGACGTGACCAAGGCTGAGTTTCTCGACCAACTGGCAGCTGACGAGCGGGTGGGCAGCAAGAAGGCCGCGAGCGACGCGGTCGACGCGGTGCTCGACACGATCACCGACACGCTGAGCGGCGGAGGTGAGGTCAGCTTCACCGGCTTCGGCAAGTTCCACGTCGCCGAGCGCGGGCCGCGCCAGGGCGTCAACCCGCGGACCGGCGAGCGAATCACCATCCCGGGCGGCAAGGTGCCCCGCTTCTCCGCGGGCTCGGCGCTGAAGGCCAAGGTCAAGGGCTGAAAGCTCGCCCCTTCGCGGATCGGCTCGCGGCGCTCGTCGGGGAGCGCCGCAGCCAGATCTGTCTCGGCCTCGACCCCGACCCGGCCAAGCTCCCAGACGATCTCGATCCGGCCGGGGCCGCCGCGTCGCCCGCCGAGCGGGCCGCCGCCGCGGTCGCGGCCCATTGCCGGCGGCTGATCGAGCTGGCCGGTCCCGCCTGCGTCGCGGTGAAGCCGCAGCTCGCCTGCTTCGAGCGGCTCGGCGCGCCCGGCTGGGCGGCGCTCGCCGAGGTCCGCGCCGCGGCCGCCGAGGCCGGGCTGCTGACGATTGCCGACGGCAAGCGCGGCGACGTGCCGATCACCGCCGCCGCCTACGCGCAGGCGCTGGTCGGCGAGACGCCGACCCCCTGGGGCCCGGTGCGCGGGCTGGACGCCGACGCCTTCACCGCCAACCCGCTGCTCGGCCTCGATGCGCTGGAGCCGCTGCTCGCTGCCGCCGAGGCCACTGGGGCGGCGGTTTTCGCCCTGGTCCGCACCAGCAACCCCGGCGCCGCCGACGTGGAGGACCTGCCGGCCCCCGAACGGCCGCTGCACGAGCGGCTCGCGGCGCTGGTCGACGGCCTCGCCGACCGCCTCGCCGGGGACGTCGGCCTGAGCGGCATGGGGGCGGTGGTCGGCGCCACCGAGCCCGAGCGCATCGCCCGGCTGCGGGAATTGATGCCCCGCTCGATCTTCCTGATCCCCGGTGTCGGCGCCCAGGGAGGCCGCCCGGAGCTGCTCGGCGCCGCCTTCGCCCCCGGCGCCGCTGCGGCGCTGGTCGCGGCCTCGCGCGGGATCGCCGCAGACCCCGATCCGGCCGCCGCGGCGGAGCGTCTCCGCGTCGCGGTCTGGGACGTCTCGACCGCGTGAAAGCGAGTTGAGCGACGGTACGATCCGCCGGGCACGATTCGATCATCGCGTCCGAACCATGAACCAGCGCTCCTCAGTCCCCTCCAGGGCCCTCGCCGCGACGGCCCTGGTATGCGGTTTCCTCGTGGTGATCGTGATCGTCGCGACCTCGCTCGGCGGCGGTGGGAACGGAGCGGGCTCCGGCGGTGGGAGGAGCGGCGGCCAGGCGACGACGCGCAACGGCGCCAACCGCAAAGGCCAGACGCCCAAGACATATGTGGTGCAGAGCGGCGACACGCTGACCTCGATCGCCCACGAGACCGGGGTCTCGGTGGCCCGCATCGTGGCGCTGAACCCCGGCGTCGATCCGCAGATCCTCGTCTCGGGCGAAACGCTGAAGCTGCGGTGAAAGCGCTGCGGCCCCTCGCGGCGCTCTTTGCCACGCTGCTCGCAGCGGCCCTCGTGGCGCCCGTCGCGCCGGCCGCCCAAGGCCCCGACCTCGATGCCCGCGCCTGGGCCCTGGTCGACGCCCGCAGCGGCGAGGTGCTGGTCTCCCACGCCGCCTCCCGCCGCCTGCCGATCGCCAGCACGACCAAGTTGATGACCGCCTACGTGGCGCTGAAGGAGCTGCCGCTCGGCAGGCTCGTCCACGCCGCCCCCTACGCGTCGACCTACGGCGAGTCGCTGCTCAACCTCCGCCCCGGCCAGGCGGTCAGCGTCCGCGACCTGCTGTACGGGCTGATCCTGCGCAGCGGCAACGACGCCGCCTACGACCTCGCTCGCGCCGCGGCCGGCTCGGAGCGGCGCTTCGTCCGCCAGATGAACCGCTACGCGGCGGCGCTCGGCCTCGCCGACACCCACTACGCCAATCCGATCGGCCTCGACCAGCGCGGCAACCACTCCAGCGCCTACGATCTCGCCGCGCTGACCCGGCGCCTGCTGCGGATCCCCGTCTTCGCCAGGATCGCCGCCTCGCGCCGAGCCGTGCTGCGCAGCGTTCGCCCGCGGCGGCGGATCGAGTCGATCAACGAGCTGCTGGACGCGGCGCCCTGGGTCAACGGGGTCAAGACCGGGCACACCTGGCACGCCAGGTACGTCCTGGTCGGCTCGGGTCGCCGCAAGGGCGTCGAGCTGATCGCCGCGGTGGTCGGGGCGGAAACGGACGAAGACCGCTTCGAGGATGCCCTCCGGCTGCTCGAATACGGCTTTTCCAGGTACCGCAGACGTGTCCCGGTCCGCGCCGGGCGGACGCTGGCCCGACCTTCGATCCGCTACCAGGGCGGCGAGCTGCCCCTGCGCGCCGCCCGCAGCGTCGCGGTCGGGGTGCGCCGCCGCCAGCGGCTGAGGGTCGCGGTTCGGGCGCCGCGCGAGGTCGAAGGGCCGATCCGGCGCAGCGCCCGGCTCGGGCGGGCGATCGTCTGGGTCGGCGGCCGGCGGGTCGCCGTCGTGCCGCTGCGCGCCGGCCGCGCTGTGGCGAAGGCAAGCGCCCTCGAGCGGGCGCGCAGCTTCGCCGAAGCCAACGCGGGGTGGATTGCGATCGTCCTGTTGGGGATACTGGTCGTCGTGGGATTGGCAAGGCGTCTCTCATCGCGATGATCCTCACGGTCACCCTCAACGCGGCGATCGATCGCACGGTGGCGGTGCCGAACTTCCGCCTCGGCCACCGCCACCGGGCGGTGGAGAGCCGCACGGTCGCCGGCGGCAAGGGGATAAACGTGGCCCGCGCCCTGCGTCTGCTCGGTCGCCCGGTGATCGCCGCCGGCTTCGCCGGCGGGCCGACCGGCACCCGGGTGCTGGATCAGCTGCGCCGCGAGGCGATCCTCACCGACTTCACCTGGATCGCCGGTGAGACGCGGATCAACATGGCGGTGGTCGACCCGACCTCCGGAGAGCAGACCGAGATCAACGAGCGCGGCCCCGCGGTCAGCCCCGAGGAGGTGGAGCGCTTCGTCGAGCGGCTGCGCTACCTGGCCGACGGGGCGAGGATCTGCGTGCTCGCCGGGTCGCTGCCGCCGGGCGCCGCCGAGGACCTCTACGCGCGCCTGGTCGGCGAGCTGCGCGAGCGCGGGGTGACCGCGATCCTCGACTCCGACGGCGAGCCGATGCTGACCGGCCTGCGCGCCGGCGCCTCGGTCGTCACCCCCAACGAGCGCGAGGCCGAGGAGCTGGTCGGCCAGGAGTTCGCCGATCGCGGCGACCTCGTGCACGGGCTCGGCGAGCTGGTCCGGCTGGGCGCCGGGGAGGCGGCGATCACCCGGCCCGACGGCTGCGTCGCGGTGGTCGGCGCGGGCGCCGAGCGTCGCGTGGTCGAGGTTCGCACCCCCTCGCTGGAGGCGGTCTCGACGGTTGGCTCGGGCGACGCCTTCCTGGCCGGCTACGCCGCCGCGCTGTACGACGGCCGCGAGCCGGAGGAGTGCCTTGCCTACGGGGTCGCCTGCGGCGCCGAGTCGACCCAGCACTTCGGCGCCGGAACCGTCGAGCGGCGCGGCGTCGAGCGGCTGCTCCGCGAGGTCGAGGTGCGGGACCTGGAGGTCCACGCGGAAGTGTAGGCTGGCTGTTCAAGCCATCAGCTTCCCTGGAGGATCGATTTGGAGATTGACATCGGTCGCGGCAAGAAGGGGAGGCGCGCCTACGGATTCGACGACATCGCGATCGTTCCGTCGCGCCGGACCCGCGATCCCGACGACATAGACATCAGCTGGACCCTTGGCCCCTACCGCTTCGAGCTGCCGCTGGTCGCCGCGGCGATGGACGGGGTGGTCAGTCCCGACACCGCGGTCCTCGTCAACCAGCTCGGTGGCCTCGGCGTGCTCAACTTGGAGGGAATCTGGACCCGCTTCGAGGATGCCGAGGAGCAGCTGGAGAAGATCGCCGGCGCACCCAAGCACCTGGCGACCCGGGTCATGCAGGAGATCTACGCCGAGCCGGTCAAGCCGGAGCTGATCGGGCGGCGGATCGCGGAGGTCAAGGAGCGCGGCGCCGTGGCCTGCGGCTCGCTCACCCCACAGAGGGTGCGCGAGCAGTACGAGATCGCGATCGAGGCAGGGATCGACATTCTCGTCATCCAGGGCACCGTGATCTCCGCCGAGCACGTCTCGACCGCGGTCGAGCCGCTCAACCTGAAGGAGTTCATCGCCGATGTGCCGGTGCCGACCGTGGTCGGCGGCTGCGCCTCCTACTCGACCGGGCTGCACCTGATGCGGACCGGTGCGGTCGGCGTGCTGGTCGGGGTCGGGCCCGGCGCTGCCTGCACGACCCGCGGCGTGCTCGGGATCGGCGTCCCGCAGGCAACCGCGATCGCCGACGTCGCCGCGGCGCGTGCCCAGCACATGCTGGAGACCGGCGAGTACGTAAACGTGATCGCCGACGGCGGCATGCGCACCGGCGGCGATGTCTCCAAGGCGATCGCGGTCGGCGCCGACGCGGTGATGGTCGGCTCGCCGCTGGCCCGCGCCGAGGAGGCGCCGGGGCGCGGCTTCCACTGGGGGATGGCGACCTTTCACCCCTCGTTGCCGCGCGGCACCCGGGTCTCCACCAAGCAGGACGGGACGATGGAGGAGATCCTGCTCGGGCCGGCGCAGGAGAACGACGGCACCTTCAACCTGATGGGGGCGCTGAAGACCTCGATGGCGACCACCGGATACGAGGACATCCGCTCCTTCCAGCGCGCCGAGGTGATGGTTGCGCCGGCGCTGCAGAGCGAGGGCAAGAAGCTGCAGAACGAGCAGTCGGTCGGGATGGGGTCGAATGGCAGGGCGGCCGTATCGGCGGGGGTGGCCGTTTCGGATGACTAGCGCCCGCGGGGTCGGTGGGCCGGCGGGTCCTGTCGCCGCAGGGGACCCACCACCCCCTGCGGTAGCTAAAGCTTCCTCGGGGGTGGTCCCCCCGCGACGCCACCCGCCGGCAGCAATGCGACCGGGGCAGCGCGGAAGGCTGATGCCTCCGAATCTGCTGGCAACCCGCCCGCCGGCAGCAGCGCCACCGAGGAGGTTCTGGTCCTTGACTTCGGTGGCCAGTACAGCCAGCTGATCGCACGGCGAATCCGCGAGTGCGGGGTATTCGCGGAGCTGTTGCCGGCGAGCACGCCGGTCGAGGCGATCCGGGAGCGGCAGCCGAAGGCCCTGGTTCTTTCGGGGGGTCCCGCCTCGGTCTACGAGCCGGGGGCGCCGCCGTTCCCGACCGACCTGCTCGACCTGAGGATCCCGATGCTGGGGATCTGCTACGGGATGCAGGCGATGGTCCAGGCGCTGGGCGGGAAGGTCGAAGGGGCCGAGTCGGGCGAGTTCGGCCGGGCCGAGCTGACCCTGCGCAACGCCGGCGGGCGGCTGCTCGGCGGCCTGCCCGGAGGAGCAGAGCTGCTGGATGAGCCACCGCGACACCGTCTTCGAGCCGCCGCCCGGCTTCGCCGCCCTCGCCTCGACCCCGGGCTCGCCGGTCGCCGCCTGCGAGGCTCCCGACCGCGGCCTCTACGGCATCCAGTTCCACCCCGAGGTCGTCCACACCCCCTACGGCACCGAGGTTCTGACCCGCTTCCTGCGCGAGATCGCCGGCTGCGAGCGCGAGTGGTCGCCGCAGTCGGTGATCGCCGAGCAGGTCGAGGCGATCCGCGCCCAGGTCGGCGAGGGCCGGGTGATCTGCGGCCTCTCCGGCGGGGTCGACTCCTCGGTCGCGGCGCTGCTCGTCCACCGCGCGGTGGGGGAGAGGCTGACCTGCGTCTTCGTCGACCACGGCCTGATGCGGCTCAACGAGGCCGAGCAGGTCGTCGCCGCGTTCGAGCGCTTCGGCATCCCGCTCGTCCACGTCGATGCCGAAGAGCGCTTCCTCGCCCGCCTCGCCGGGGTGGAGGAGCCGGAGCGCAAGCGCAAGATCATCGGCGAGGAGTTCATCCGCGTCTTCGAGGAGGAGGCGGCGAAGCTCGAGGACGTCGCCTTCCTGGTCCAGGGAACGCTCTACTCCGACGTGATCGAGTCCGGCGGCAGCGACGCCGCCGAGACGATCAAGTCGCACCACAACGTCGGCGGCCTGCCCGAGGACCTCGAGTTCGAGCTGGTCGAGCCGCTGCGGATGCTGTTCAAGGACGAGGTGCGTGCGGTCGGGGCCGAGCTGGGGCTGCCGGAGCGGATGGTCTGGCGCCAGCCGTTCCCCGGGCCGGGCCTGGCGATCCGCATCGTCGGCGGCGAGGTGACCAGGGAGCGGCTGGACATCCTGCGCGCGGCCGACGCGATCCTCCAGGAGGAGATCCGCGCCGCCGAGCTGTACCGGCAGCTCTGGCAGTCCTTCTGCGTGCTGCCGGTGGTGCGCTCGGTCGGCGTGCAGGGCGACGGCCGCACCTACGCCTACCCGATCGTGATCCGCGCCGTCACCTCCGACGACGCGATGACCGCCGACTGGGCGCGACTGCCCTACGACCTGCTGGAGCGGGTCTCCAGCCGGATCATCAACGAGATCCGCGAGGTGAACCGGGTGGCGCTGGACATCTCGTCGAAGCCGCCCGCAACGATCGAGTGGGAGTAGCGGCGGGCTAGGGTCGGGCGGCGATGCCGTCCTTCGCGGTTTCGATCTCGATCCTCAGCCTGCTCCAGGCCGCGCTCGTCGCGCTGCCGCAACCGCGGCGATTCGATTGGCTGGACCGATTCCGCAGCCCCTGGTGGGCGCTGGTGCCGGCGCTCTCGATCGTCGTCGTGATCGGGGTCGTCGCCCTGGAGGGCGAATCGGCGACGGTGCTCGCCTGGCTGGCGCTCGCTCGCCGTTCCCCCGTTCGCGGCGCTGGCGCTCGGCTGGCTCGTCCGCGGCGGCGCGGCCCGAGTGGGCGGCCGCGGGTGCGCCGCTCTTCCTGATCGCCTGGGCGTCGCCCGGCTCGCTGCTCGGCGAGGCCGCGGCGACGGCGCTCACCGCGCTGGGCTGCGTCGGGCTCGGCTGGCTGCTGGTCGCGGTCGCCCCGGCCGCCTGGTTGAAGCTGGGGATCTACGCGATGGCCGCGGTCGACACTGGCTGGTCGCCGCCGAGCTGCTGCAGGGGCCGAACGCCGTCCTCACCGCCGCCGCGCCGGCCGGCCTGCCGCGCCTGCAGGCGATCCACTTCGGCTCCGCCGCGATGGGCTTCGGCGATCTCTTCGTCGCCGCGACCCTCGGTTGCCTGCTGGCGATCTCCGCCGATGGGCCGAAAACGGACTCGATGCGTCCGCTTCGGCCCATCGGCAGCTTTCGCGGCGCTCCTCGTCGCAGTGCTCGCGCTGGCATCGACCTGCTGTTCTTCGCGCTCGACACGCTGCCGGCCACGGTGCCGGTGGCGCTGGCGCTGGCAGCGGTCGAGTGCCGCGGCGGGCCGGCTCGTTCGAGCGGCGCAGCCCGCAGCCAAGGACCTAAACGCCGGCGACCCGGGTGATCGCGAAGATCAGCGCGAAGCCCGACGCGGTCAGCCCGACTTTCCGCCATGAGGCGTGCGCGTGCGCCTCGGGGAGCAGGTCGGTTGCGCCCATGTAGAGGAAGAAGCCGCTGTAGAGGCAGAGCATGTAGCCGAGGGTGTGGTCGGAGACGCTGGCCAGCGATCCGACGACCGCCCCGAGCAGCGGCGCGATCGCGTCGATCTGCAGCCACCTGATCGCCTGGCGCCGGTTCCCCGACTGGCTGAGCACGAAGCTCACCGTGTTGAGCCCGTCGGCGAAGTCGTGGCTGATCACGGCGAGGAAGACGAGCAGGCCGGTGGTCGCTGTTGAGCCCGAAGGCGAGCCCGATCCCGAGGCCGTCGATGAAGCTGTGGATCGAGAGGCCGAGCGCTCCGAGCACCCCGACCCGGTGGTGCGCCCGCGCCTCGGAGGGCTCGTCGCGGTGGTGCAGGACGAGGGCGCGCTCGGCGAAGAAGAAGGCGAGGAAGCCGACCGCGACCAGCGTCGTCGCCCTGCCGGGTCGCCGACTGTTCGATCCCCTCGGGCAGCACCTCGAACAGGGCCACCGCGACGACGACGCCGCCGGTCAGGGCGATCACGGTCGGCAGGGTGTGGGAGAGGCGCAGCGCGACCTGCCCGCCGAGCAGGGTCGCCAGCACGGTGAGGCCGGCGAGGGGGATGGCGACGGCGGGCATCGTCTACCTCCGGCTCGCCGACACGCAGTCGGCGCAGCGGCCGCGCAGCACGACGTCGTGGGCGGCGACCTCGAACTCGGTCTCGCGGCTGATCGCCTCGATCGCCCGCTCCAGCGAGCGGTCGGCGAACGGCGCCAGCCGGCCGCATTCCTCGCAGACGAGGTGATGGTGGTGCTCGCCGGCGTCGACCCGCTCGTAGCCGGCGGCGTCGCCGCCGATCTCGACGCGCTGGACCAGGTGGAGCTGCTCGAGCTGATCCAGCGTCCGGTAGACGCTGGCCCGCCCGACCGAGTCGAGCCGGCGGTCGATCTCGAGCGCGGTCACCGCGCAGCGCTCCCCCGCCAGCAGCTCGACCACCTGCCGCCGCGCGGCGCCGCTGCGGTAGCCGGCCTCGTCGAGTCGGCGTGTGGCGTGCTCGGCCCAGTCCACGGCGGGACGGTATCAGATAATGAGACCTATTCTCAGCTGTAGCGGTCCCAGCGCTTCAGGAAGGGCAGCGGGTCGATCGGGCTGCCGCCCTCGTACCAGCCGGGAGCGGTCCAGATCTCGAAGTGGAGGTGGCAGGCGGTGGCGTCGCCGGTCTGGCCGACCAGGCCGATCGGCTGGCCGGTGCGGACCGTCATCCCGGCCTTCAGCGGCGACGGCTCGAGCAGGTGCATGTAGGCGGTGTCGAAGCCGGTTCCCTTGCCGTCGATCACGAGGTAGTTGCCGGCGGCGCCCTGGTAGCCGGAGTAGCGGACGCGGCCGCCGCGGGCGGCAATCAGCGGCGTCCCGCACTTTGCCATCACGTCCTGGCCCTGGTGGGTGTGGCCGGAGCGCCCCGCGCCGAACCGGCCGCCGGCGCCGCCGAAGTCGTGGCGGCCGAGGATCGGGAAGGCGAAGCCGTAGAGGGCGAAGCCGAGGCCGATCGCGGTCGAGGACTCGCGACGAGGAGCCGCTCCGCCTAGCCGCTCGTGCCAGCCGGTTCACCGAGCGGCGGAACGCCGCCGCGCCGCCGGGTCGCCGGCCTGCGGCAGATCCGGAACGAGTAGCGGCCGTCCGGGCGCCGGGCGGTCGCCGTCGACCGTGCCGTCCCAGGAGACGCTGTCGGGGGTGTTGGGGGCGATGTCGTTGCGGTAGTAGCTCTTGACCACTTCGCCACCCGGCCCGACGAGGTCGATGCGGAGGTCGTTGCTCGGCTGGTCGCTGGCGATTTCGTAGCGCAGCCGGGGGGTGCGGACCCCGTAGTAGAAGGACTTGCGCGGCGAGGTCTTGGCCGAGACCAGGCTCAGCGTGCCGGCGCTCGGGGCGGGGTCGGGCGTGCCGCTGGGGCTCGCGGGCGGGGGTGCGGCGCCGGTCGGGGTGGGGGCGCCGCCGGTCGTCGCCGAGGCGGTCGCGGCGAGGCTCGCCAGGAGCGCGGCTATCGCGTCGTCGATGCAGATCCGGCCAGCCAAGCACTGCGCGCCACGTGCCCTCTCTTTCGTTCGCCTGCGGAGTTAGCTGTCGGGCTCGCGCTGAAAGAGATGCGCTACGGACGTGTTCTTCGTCCGATTCGCCCCCGGGACCTGCAAAGGTCCCTGCGGTTCCCCCGCTCCCACCCGCATGTCCGGGTGGGATTCGGCATTGCTGGGCGGCAGTATAGACAGCCGGACAGCTATCATGCGCCAGCCGCGCCGGCTCGCCCGCGCGGCTTTTCACGATGAAGACCTATGTCGCCACACCCGCCGACCGCCAGCGAGACTGGTACGTCGTCGACGCCGAGGGCCAGACCCTGGGCCGGCTGGCGACCCGGATCGCCGACGCGCTGCGCGGCAAGCGCAAGCCGCGAGTACACGCCGCACGTCGACACCGGCGACTTCGTCGTCGTCGTCAACGCCGAGAAGATCCACGTCACCGGCGACAAGCTCGAGCAGAAGCGCTACTGGCGCCACAGCGGCTACCCGGGTGGGATCAAGTCCCGCACCCTGGCCGAGATGCTCGACCGCCGCCCCGAGGAGGTGATCCGCAAGGCGGTGAAGGGGATGCTTCCCCGCAACCGCCTCGCCCGCCAGCAGCTGACCAAGCTGAAGGTCTACGCCGGGCCGGATCACCCGCACGCAGCGCAGAAACCGCAACCGATGGAGATCGCCTGATGGCAGACGAGCCGCCGAGACGACGAGACTCGAGGGGACGCAGGAGGACGCCGCTCAGGGCGAGGACGGCTCCGGCCGCGGGTCCTGCCGCGGAGGAGACGCCACGGCCCGAGGACGAGGCTTCCGCCGCGAGGGCGCCCGAGGCTGAGCCAGGTGAAGCCGGCCGGAGCCGCGGCGGAGGCGAAGCGGAGCACGCGGGCGGAAGGTCGACGAGGAGAAGAAGAAGGACGTGATCCCCGGCGCCGACCTGGAGCCGATCGCGGTCGAGCCGGAGAGCGGCCGCTCAGCGCCGAGGAGCGGGCCCGGCGGGAAGCCGAGGAGGAGGAGCGAGCCCAGCGCGAGGCGGCGCTGAGCGGCGAGTCCGAGACGAGGAGGCGGGCGGCGAGCCGCGCGCCCGCCAAGATGGAGAGCGATTCCCGCTACCTCGCCACCGGCAAGCGCAAGCGCTCGATCGCCCGCGTGACGCTGCTGCCCGGCGGCGGCAAGATCGAGGTCAACAGGCGGCCGCTCGAGGAGTTCTTCCCGCGCCCGCTGCACCGGACGATGGCCCGCCAGCCGCTTGCCACCACCGGCTACGAGGGCAGCGTCGACGTCCGCGTCCGCGTCCACGGCGGCGGGATCAGCGGCCAGGCCGGCGCGGTCCGCCACGGCATCGCCCGGGCGCTGACCGAGGTCGACCCGGAGCTGCGCGGCGAGCTGAAGCGCCGCGGCTTCCTGACCCGCGACGCGCGCGTCAAGGAGCGCCGCAAGGCGGGGCTGAAGAAGGCCCGCAAGCGGCCGCAGTTCAGCAAGCGCTGACGGGGGCGGCGTGACGCCGGGGCGCAAGCTCTTCGGAACCGACGGGGTCCGAGGAGAGGCTGGGACGTTTCTCACCGCCGAGCTGGCGCTCGCGCTGGGCCGGGCCGCGACGGCGTCGCTGCCGGCGGAGCGGCCGCAGGTGCTGATCGTGCGCGACACCCGCGAGTCGGGCCCGATGCTGGAAGCGGCGCTGGCGGCCGGGATCGCCGCGGCGGGCGGCGACGCGCTGCTCGGCGGCGTGCTGCCGACGCCGGCCGCGGCGATCCTCGTCCGCCGCCTCGGCCTCGACCTGGCCGCGGTGGTCTCCGCGTCCCACAACCCCTACCGCGACAACGGCATCAAGTTCTTCGGCGGCGCCGGGACCAAGCTCGACGACGAGGCCGAGGCGCGGATCGAGGCGCTGATCGGCGAGCGCGGTGAGTTTCGACCGCCCAGCGGTGCAAGAGGCGACCGCGGTGCGGCGCCGGGCCGCGTGCGCGAGCTGCAGGGCGGCGCCGACGACTACCTGCGGGCCCTCGAGTCGGCCTTCCCGCTCGACCTCGCGGGGCTCACGGTCGCCCTCGACTGCGCCAACGGCGCCACCCACCGCGCCGCGCCGGCGATCTTCGAGCGGCTCGGCGCCGACGGTCGAGGCGATCGCGGGCGAGCCCGACGGCCGCAACATCAACGACGGCTGCGGCTCGACCCACCTCGACAGCCTGGCGGCGCACGTCGCCGCGTCGGAGGCGACGATCGGCTTCGCCTTCGACGGCGACGGCGACCGGGTGCTCGCCGTCGACGGCGCCGGCCGGCGCCCACGACGGCGACGAGCTGATCGCCCTGCTGGCCCGCGGGATGGCGGCTCGCGGCGAGCTCGGTCGGCGGCGTCGCGGTCACCGTGATGAGCAACTACGGCTTCCACCGGGCGATGGAGGAGGCCGGGATCGAGGTCGCGGTCGACCAAGGTCGGCGACCGCTACGTGCTCGACGAGCTGCGGCGAGCGCGGCTGGGCGCTGGGCGGCGAGCAGTCGGGCCACATCATCGACACGCGACTTCGCGCCGACCGGCGACGGGATCGCCGCGGCGCTGATGACGATGCGCGAGCTGGGCGGACGCGACCTGGCGAGCGTCGAGCCGATGGAGAAGCTGCCGCAGACGCTGGTCAACGTCGAGGTCGCCGACCGCGAGCGCGATCGCCGGCGCCGACCGCGGTCTGGGAGGCGGTCGAGCGGGAGGCGCGCCGGGCTTGGAGGGTCGCGGCCGCGTCCTGCTGCGCCCCTCCGGGACCGAGCCGCTGGTCCGCGTGATGGTCGAGGCCCCGACCGCGGAGGAGGCCGACGCGGTCTGCGAGCGCTTGCCGGCCTGGTCCGCCAGGAGCTGGGCTGAGACCCCGGCCGTCTACCCTTACGGCCTCCATGTGCGGAATCGTCGGATACGTCGGGGCGCGCCCCTGCCGCGACATCCTCGTCGCCGGCCTCGAGAAGCTCGAGTACCGCGGCTACGACTCGGCCGGCGTCTCGGTGATCGAGGACGGCGCGGTCGACAGCGTGCGCGCGGTCGGCAACCTCGCCAACCTGCGCGCCGCGATGGACGGAGCGGGCCGAGGTCGGCGGCGGCGTCGCGGTCGCGGCGCCGCCGGCGACGACCGGGGTCGCCCACACCCGCTGGGCGACCCACGGCCGGGTCACCGAGGAGAACGCCCACCCGCACAGCGACGGCTCCGACCGCGTCCACATCGTCCTCAACGGGATCGTCGAGAACCACGCCGAGCTGCGCGAGCGGCTCGAGGCCGAAGGGCAGGAGTTCAGCTCGGAAACCGACGCCGAGGTCGTCGCCCACCTGATCGCCGGCCATTACGACGGCGACCTCGCGGCCGCGGTCCGCGCCGCCTTCGCCGAGCTGCGCGGCCACTACGCCTTCGTCGCGATGCACGCCGACCAGCCCGGACCAGCTGGTCGGGGCGCGCAGGGAGTGCCCGCTGGTCGCCGGCGTCGGCGACGGCGAGAGCTTCCTCGCCTCGGCGATCCCGGCCTTCCTCGCCGAGACCCGCCGCGCGGTGGCGATCGAAAACGACGAGGTCGTCACGATCGACCCCTCCGGGGTGACGATCACCGACGCCGGCGGGCAACCCGGTCGAGCGCGCCGCCGAGGAGATCGACTGGGACGAGGCCGCCGCCGAGAAGGGCGGCTACGAGACCTTCATGCTGAAGGAGATCCACGAACAGGCCGACGCGGTCGCCGAAACGATCGCCGACCGGCTGCCCGGCGACGACGGGGTCGACCTCTCCGAGGTCGAACTGGACGACGACTTCCTGCGCGGCCTGAAGCGGATCGTGATCGTCGCCTGCGGCACCTCCTACCACGCCGGCCTGGTCGGCCGCTACGCGATCGAGGAGTGGGCGCGGGTCCCGGTCGAGATGGACATCGCCTCCGAGTACCGCTACCGCAACCCGGTGATCGGGCCCGGCGACCTGGTGATCGGCATCACCCAGTCGGGCGAGACCGCCGACACGCTGGCGGCGATGCGGCTGGCCCGCGAGCGCGGCGCCAAGGTGCTGGCGGTCACCAACATGATGGGCAGCCAGGCGACCCGCGACGCCGACGCGGTGCTCTACACCCGCAGCGGCCTGGAGATCAGCGTCGCCGCGACGAAGACCTTCGTCGCCCAGGTCGCGGCGATGTACCTGATCGGCATCAGGCTGGCCGAGCTGCGCGGCTCGCTGGCGCCACCGCGGCTGGCGGAGCTGGTCACCGAGATGAAGTCGCTCCCCTCGAAGGTCGAGGCGACCCTGGCCGGCTGCGAGGAGCGGGTGCGGGAAATCTCTGCCAGACATGCACGAGCAGCAGTTCTTCCTCTACCTCGGCCGCCACATCGGCCTGCCGGTCTGCCTCGAGGGGGCGCTGAAGCTGAAGGAGGTCTCCTACATCCCGACCGACGCCTACGCGGCGGGCGAGATGAAGCACGGCCCGATCGCCCTGCTCGACGAGTCGACCCCGGTCGTCTGCGTGGCGACCGAGAGCCCGGTCCTCGACAAGGTGCTCTCCAACGTCGAAGAGGTGCGGGCGCGCGGCGCCAAGACGATCGCGATCGCCACCGAGGGCGACGAGCGGGTCGCCGCGGTCGCCGACGAGGCGATCGAGGTGGCGCGCAGCGACTGGATCCTGCAGCCGATCCTGGCGATCCTGCCGCTGCAGCTGCTCGCCTACGACATCGCCCGCGCCCGCGGCCTCAACGTCGACCAGCCGCGCAACCTGGCCAAGACGGTGACGGTCGAGTGAGAGCGAATAGGATGCCGCCCGCATGAAGCTCCCTCTCGCCCTCCCGGTCGCCGCTCTCGCCGCGCTCGTCCTTCCGGTCGCCGGCTGCGGCGGCTCTTCGGCCCCCGACGTGGCTGACCTGGCGCCCCCCGGCGCGCCGGTCTTCGTCGAAGGAGCGGTGCTCCCCAGCGGCTCGCTGAAGGCGAACACCGACGCGGTGGCCAAGCGGATCGCCGGGATCGACAACCTGGGCGATTTCGTCGTCTCCGAACTCGAAAGCTCGGCGCGGGCGGACGGCGAACCGTTCGACTACGAAAAGGAAGTCGAGCCGTGGCTCGGCGAAAGGGCGGGCCTCTTCTTCGAGAAGCTCCGAAGGAAGCAACCTCTCCAGCCTGGGAATGATCGTCGGGTCGACGGATACCGGCGCGACGCAGGAATTCGTCGACGCGCAAGTCAAGGGGAGCAAGGTCCCCTACAGGGAAGGCTCCTACGAAGGCGTCGACTTCTGGGTCGGCGGCAAGGAAGGGAACGCGATCGGCGTGGTCGGCGACTTTCTCGCGGTCGGCGAAGACGAACGGGTGTTGAAGGACGATGGTCGACGCCTTCGAGCGGCGACTCGCTGGCCGGCGAAGACCGCTTCGCGAAGGCGATCTCGGCGGCCTCCGACGGCAGTCTCGCCGACGTCTACGTGGACGTGGGCAGCCTGATCGAACAGTCGGGCGGGCAGATCGACCCGACCGCGCGCCAGATCCTCAAGAACGCCGGCATCGACCCGAGCGAAGCGACCGCGGTGGCCAGCGTCATCCCCGGCTCCGAACAGCTCGAAGTCGAGCTGAGCAGCGACCTCGGGGGCCAGAAGCCGCCCAGCGGCGATGCCTCGGCGCTGCTCGGCTCGCTGCCCGCCAGCCCGTTCGCCGCGATCGCCGTCTCCGGCTTCGGCGAACAGCTGAACGAAGCGGTCGACAGCCTCGACGCCGAAGGGATTCCCGGAACGATCCCGCCGCACCAGCTGAAGAAGGGGCTGAAGGAAGCCGGGATCGACCTCGAAGGGATCGCCGGCTCGCTCGAAGACGCCGCCGTCTTCGCGGTCGGCAATAGCGAACGCAGCCTCGGCGGCGCTCTGGTGCTGACCACCAGCGGCTCCAAGGCGACCGAAGCGGTCGCCAACATCGGCCTGCTGCTGCGCAGCGTCCGCGTGAAAGGCGTCACCGTGCTGAAAGGCGGCACCAACGGCTTCACGATCCGCAGCCCCGAACTCGGCAACAAGCCGCTTGTCGTCGCGGCCAAGAAGGGCCGGGTCGCGATCGGCTACGGCTTGCCGGCGACCCTCACGGCGCTCGCCGCGGAATCCGGCAAGACGCTCTCCGACAACCCGACCTACAAGGAAGCGGTCTCCGCGCTGGGCGGCACGCCGATCGGCGGCTTCGTCGACGGTGGGGCGGCGATGAAGCTCGCCGAAGCGCTGGTTCCGAAGTCCGACCAGGGGTTCCAGGAAGCGAAGCGGTTTCTGAACAGCATCGCCTACCTGGCGATCGGGACGGGCACCGAAGGCGAACTGGCGACCGCCAAGGTGATCGTCGGCCTGAAGTAGCGGCGGGCGGGTCGGCCCGGGCGGCGAATTAGGCTGACGAGCATGGAGAGCTGGCTCGAGCCCCCTATACGACGCCGCCGGCATGCGGGCGATCGATGCCTGGGCGATCGAGGGGCCGGGGTTCCCTCGCTGCAGCTGATGGAGGTCGCCGGGCGGGCCGTTGCCGAGGCGGTGGCCGAGCTGGCGCCGGAGGGGCCGGTGCGGGTGGTCTGCGGGAAGGGGAACAACGCGGGCGACGGGTTGGTGGCGGCTCGGCACCTTGCGGGGATGGGTTTCGCGGCGGAGGCGCTGCTGCTCTGGCCGGCCGAGGAGCTGAGCGGAGACGCAAAGGCCAACCTGGAGCGGTTCCAGGCCGAACACGTCGGTGCCGACCTCGAGCCGCGGCTGACCGGCTCCGGGGCGCTCGTCGATGCGATCTTCGGGACCGGGTTCTCAGGGGAGCCGCGGGGGCCGGCCCTGGGGGCGATCGAGGCGATCGGGGCGTGCGGCGCGCCCGTCGTCGCCTGCGACGTCGCCTCCGGCGTCGACGCGTCGAGCGGCGAGGTGGCGGGAGCCGCGGTCGAGGCCGACGTGACGGTCAGCTTCCACGCCGCCAAGCTGGGCCACCGGATCGCCCCCGGCAAGTGGCACACGGGGGAGCTGCGCGTGGCGCCGATCGGGATCCCCGACGGCGCCCCGGGCGAGCCGGTGGCAGGCGTGATCGATCGCTCCGTGCTGGAGCTGGCGCCGCGCCGCGGCGCCCGTTCGACCAAGTTCAGCTCCGGCCAGGTGACGGTCGCAGGCGGCTCGCGGGGTCTGACCGGCGCGGTGCAGATGTGCTCGCGGGCGGCGATCCGGGCCGGAGCCGGCTACGCGACCGTCGCGGTGCCGGCCGACCTCGAGCCGATCTTCGAGGCAGGCCAGCCGGAGGTGATGTCGGTGGGCTGCCCGGGTGGCGACGGCTGCCTCGCCCCCGCCTCGGCGAAGCCCCTGCTGCGCGCCTTCGAGCGCGCGGCCGCCGGGGCGCTCGGCCCCGGCCTGGGCCGCGATCCCGGCTCGGTCGAGCTGGCTCGCGAGGTCCTCCCCGCGATCGAGGCGCCGCTGGTGCTCGACGCCGACGGGCTCAACGCCTTCGCCGGCGAGCTGGGGCAGATCGCCGCCCGCCGGGCGCCGACCGTGTTAACCCCGCACGCCGGCGAGCTGGGGCGGCTGCTCGGCCGCTCGGCCGAGCAGGTCTCCGCGCACCGGCTCGCCGCGGCGCGGGAGGCGGCCGGAGCCTGCGGCGCCGTGGTGGTGCTGAAGGGCGACGACACGATCGTCGTCGACGGCGATCGCGTCGCGGTCAACGCCGTTCCGGCCCCGGGCCTCGCCACCGCCGGCACCGGCGACGTGCTCTCGGGGGTGACGGCGGCGCTGCTGGCGCGCGGGCTCAAGCCGTTCGCGGCGGCCTGCACCGCGGTGCTCGCCCACGCCCGCGCCGGCAGCGAGGCTGCCGCCAGGATCGGTGCCGCGGAGTCGGTGATCGCGACCGACGTGATCGACTCGATTCCCGCCGGCCTGCGGGTCGAATAACCTCGTGGCCGCACGATGAAGACCGCCGCTGAGATCATGGACGCCGAGGTGCCGGCCGTCTCCCCCGACGCCGACGCTCGCAACGCGATCGACCTGCTCGCCAAGACCGACAAGGGGGCGATCCCGGTGATCGACGCCGAGCGCCGTGTGGTCGGGATCGTCAGCGAGTCGGACCTCATCCTCAGCGACGAGAAGTCGGACCTGCACCTGCCCCATTACCTCAACATCATGGGCGGCATCGTCTTCGTCGGTTCGATGAAGGGGTTCGAGATGCGGCTCGAGAAGGCCTTCGCGACCAGCGTCTCGGAGCTGATGAGCGCCGACCCGGTCGTCGTCCGCACCGACGACGACGTCGAGACCGTGGCGAGGACGATCGCCGAGAAGCACCACAACCACCTCCCGGTGGTCGACGGCGAGGGCCGCCTCGCGGGCCTGGTCACGCGGGCCGACGCGCTGGCCGCGCTAGTGGAGTAGCTGTGAAGCGGGCGGTCGCCCGGATCGACCTCGGCGCAGTGCGGGGAAACTGCGCCAGGCTGAAGGCGGAGTTGGGGGAGGCCCCGGAGCTGTGCGCGGTGGTCAAGGCCGACGGCTACGGGCACGGGGCCGACCGCTGCGCCGAAGCGACGCTGGCGGGGGGCGCCACCAGGCTGGCCGTGGCGACCGCGGCGGAGGCCGAGGCGATCGGGCGGCGCTTTCCGCACGTCCCGCTGCTGACCATGGGGGCGCTCGCCCCGGGGGAGCTGGACACGACGCTGGCAGCCGGCTCGGAGGTGGCGGTCTGGCGCTCGGCATTCCTCGAGCTTGTCGCGGAGCGGGCCAGGGCGCAGGGACGGCCGGCCCGGGTCCACGTCAAGTTCGACAGCGGCATGGGACGGCTCGGCAGCCGCTCACCGGAGGAGGTGATCGATTTGCTGCGAGCCTGCGCCGCGAGCTCCGACCTCGAGCCGGCCGGGGTCTGGACCCACCTGGCGACCGCCGACGAACCGGATTCCTCCTTCTTCGCCGAGCAGCTCGATCGCTTTGATCGGGTGGCGGCGGCGGCGCGGGCCGAGTTCCCGGGCATAACCGCCCACGCCGCCAACAGCGCCGCCGTCTTCCGCGACCGCCGCTCCCACTTCGACATGGCCCGCTGCGGCATCGCCGTCTACGGCCTCGATCCCTTCGGGGCCGACCCGGCCGAGCGCGGCCTGCGCCCGGTGCTCTCGCTGCGCTCCTACGTCGCCGATGTGAAGAGATTCGAGCCGGGCGAGAGCGCCGGTTACGGGCGGACCTGGCGGGCGGAGCGCCGCACCTGCGTCGGCGTGCTGCCGCTCGGTTATGGCGACGGGGTGCGGCGCGGCCTCTCAAACGACGCCGAGGTGCTGGTGCGCGGCCGTCGCCGCCCCCTGGTCGGCACCGTCTCGATGGACAACGTGACGATCGACCTCGGCCCCGACACAGATGTCGAGCCCGGCGACGACGCGGTCCTGATCGGCTCGCAGGGCGGCGAGGAGATCCGCGCCGAGGAGCTCGCCGCCCGGCTCGGCACGATCAACTACGAGATCACCTGCGGGATCTCGGCCCGCGTCCCCAGGGAGCACGCGCCTTGAGCCTCGCCGAGCGGCTCGCGGCGGCGCCGCTGGTCGGCATGGCGCGGCGGGCGCTGGAGGACGACGCGCAAGCCTGGATAGCAGGCGGCGCGGTGCGCGACGCGGCGCTGGGTCGCGAGGTGACGGATCTCGACCTGGCTGTGGCGGGCGACGCGTCCGCCGCCGCAAAGGCGATCGCCCGCACCGGGGGCGGTCATGCCTTCGAGCTCTCGGCCGAGTTCGCGACCTGGCGCGCGGTTGCCGCCGACGGCTCCTGGCAGGTCGACGCCACCGCGCTGCGTGGAGGGACGGTCGAGGCCGACTTGGCGGCGCGTGACTTCACCCTGGGGGCGGTCGCCCTGCCGCTCGCCGGCGGTGAGCCGCTCGACCCCTACGGCGGTCTCGACGACCTCGAGCGGCGGCGGCTGCGGGTGGTCGGCGAGGGCAGCTTCGCAGCCGACCCGCTGCGGTTGCTTCGCGCCGCCCGTCTCGCCGCCGATCTGGAGCTGGAGGTCGAGCCCGGGACGGTCGCGCTGGCGCGCTCCGAAGCGGCGCGCGCCGTCGAGGCGGCGGGCGAGCGGCAGCTCGCCGAGCTGCGCCTCCTGCTTGGCGGTTCCGACCCGCTGCGCGGCCTCGCCCTGCTCGACGAGCTCGGCCTGACCGCCGTGGTGCTGCCCGAGGTGGAGGCGCTGCGGGGGGTCGAGCAGGGGCCCAACCACCACCTCGACGTGCACGGCCACACCCTCGCGGTGCTGGAGCGAACCCTCGAGGTGGAGGGCGACTTGGAGCGCTTCGCCGGCGAGCGCGCCGGCGAAGCGCGCGATCTGCTCGACGAGCCCCTGGCCGATGAGATGAGCCGCGGCACGGCGCTGCGCTTCGGCGCCTTGCTGCACGATGTCGGCAAGCCGGCGACCCGCGCCGAGCACGAGGGCTACGTCACCTTCATCGGCCATGACCAGGGCGGGGCGGAGATCGTCGGCACGGTCTGCCACCGCCTGCGCGCCAGCCGTCGGCTGACCGGCCACCTGCGGGCCCTGACCCTCCATCACCTGCGCCTCGGCTTCCTCGTCCACGAAACGCCGCTGCCGGCCCGCCGCGTCCACGAGTACCTGCGGGCCACTGAGCCGGTCGCCGCCGACGTCACCCTGCTCACCGTCGCAGACCGGCTCTCGGCCCGCGGCAGCGGCCCGCTCGCGACCGAGGGGGCGATCGAGGCCCACCTGCGCCTCGCCCGCGAGATGCTCGCCGCGGCGCTCGACTGGCGCCGCGACGGCCCGCCCGAGCCGCTGCTGCGCGGCGACGAGCTGGCGAGCGAGCTGGGAATCGAGCCCGGGCCGGAGGTGGGGGAGCTGCTCGCCGAGCTGGAGGCCGCCCAGTACGCGGGCGAGGTCAGCAGTCGCGAGGATGCGCTCGAGCGGGCTCGCCGCTTGCGCGGCTGACCCCGCGGTCGGGTAGCCTCTTCGCCGCATGGGAAAAGAGGAGAAGATCGAGATGGAGGGCGAGATCACCGAGGCCCTCCCGAACACGATGTTCCGCGTCAAGCTCGATAACGACCACGAGGTGCTCGGCCACATCTCGGGCAAGATGCGCCGCCACTACATCCGCATCCTCCCCGGCGACCGGGTGAAGATCGAGCTCTCGCCGTACGACCTCGACCGCGGCCGGATCACCTACCGCTACAAATAGCGATGGCGCTGGGTGAGCGCGGACGGAATCCGCTGACTCCGCGCAGCACCGCCGAGGGCGCCTGCGCCCTGCGGGCCGCGGGAGCGCTGGAGAAGGACCCCGCGGTTCGCTGCCCTGACGACATGGCAGCCGCGTTTCTCGGCGGCTTCAACGTCTCCACCCTCGCCAAGCGCCGGCTCACCAGACGCCTGTTCCTGCGTGGCGCGAATCGCACCATCCCCGGGGCCTATGGCTACGAGATCGTGCGGGCCAAGTTCATCGACGAGGTCCTGGTCGGTGAGGCGGATGCCGGCCTGGACGAGCTGGTGCTGCTCGGGTCGGGATTGGACTCCCGCCCCTACCGGCTGGCGGAGCGGCTCAGCGGAGTGCGCGTGATAGAGGTGGATCATCCGGACAGCCTCGCCTCGAAGCGCCAGCGGCTGAGTCGGCTGCGTGGGCGCGAGCCCGATCGCGTGACGTATGTGGAGGTGGACTTCACCTGCGACGACCTGGACGCGGCGCTTGCCGCCGCCGGTCACGAGCGCTCGGCCGCGACCCTGTTCGTCTGGTCGGGGGTGAGCATGTACCTGCCGGGGGAAGCCGTGTCGGACATGCTCTCCTGGGTCGGTGAGCACGACAATCCCCGCAGCTCGATCGTCTTCGACGTCATCTGGGCGGAGGCGCTGGACGGCTCACGCGAGTATTACGGGGCAGCGGAGCTGCGTGACGGGACCGCCAAGGCCGGTGAGCCGCTGCGCTGGGGGATGCCCGAGGATCAGGTCGAAGAGACCCTCTCGGGCTTTGGCATCCGCGCCGAGCGCGTCCTGGGCGAGGAGGAGGGGCGCACCGCCTACCTCAGACGCTCAGACGGCAGCCTGCACGATCGCCCCTACGGGTTCGGCGCGCTGATTCACGCTCGCGTCGGTACCTAGGCCAGAGCCCCTCCGGTCTCCCGTGCGGCTCGTCGGCAGCGATCACAGCGCCGCGCCGGCCTCGGCGAGCGGCGGCCACGACTCCACCCAGCGCCGTCCGTTGGCCCGCTCGAGGGCTTCTGCCGCGTCGAGCAGCAGCTCGTCGCGACCCCAGGCGGCCTGCAGCTGCAGGGCTACCGGCAGGCGCTCGGCGGTCAGCCCCGCCGGGACGCTGATCGCCGGGGTGCCGGCCAGGTTGGCGAGCCCGGCGCCGCGCACGTTCGCCTGGTCGGCGGGGAGCGTGCCCGAGGGCAGCTCGACCACGGGCGCCTCGAGCGGCGGCGCCGGGGCGGGGACGGTCGGCCAGGCGAGCACGTCGACCTGCTCGAAGAGGGCGGCGAGGCGGCGCCGCATCATCGTCCTCACGCGGCTCGCCTGGACCGTCGCCGCCGCCGGGAGCAGCATCCGGTACTTGAGGGTGCCGCGGGCGACCGGGCTGATCTCCGGGTGGAGCCGGTTGAGCTGCTGCGGCGTCGTGCCGCTGAGGCTCTCGCCGTTGATCGTGAGGATCGCGGCCAGCGCCGCGGCGCCGAGGTCGGGCAGCGGGACCTCGAGGATCTCGCCGCCGGTCTCGGCGCGCAGCGCCTCGACCGCCGCCTCGCAGGCGTCGCGCACCGCCGGCGTCACATCCTCGGAGACCGCGTCGCTGACGACACCGATCCGCAGCCCGGCGGCGTCGCCGGCGGCCAGCTCCTCCCCGCACAGCACCGAGCCCAGCAGGCGGCAGTCGCCGGCGTCGGCGCAGAGCGGTCCGGAGACGATCGTCGTGGTGACCGGCGCCATGTGGTGGCCCTCCATCGCCGAGCGGCCGAAGGTCGGCTTGAGGCCGGTCAGCCCGCAGTAGGCGGCGGGGAAGCGGACCGAGCCGACGCCGTCGGCGCCGACCGCGCCGGCGACCAGCCGCGCGGCGACCGAGGCCGCCGGACCGCTCGAGGAGCCGCCCGGGCAGCGCTCCACGTCCCAGGGGTTGCGACAGGGACCGTAGTAGGAGACGGCGCCGGTGCTTCCGGCGCCCAGCTCGTGCATGTTGCCGACCCCGACGATCGTCGCGCCGGCGTCGCGCAGGGCGCGGTAGGGCCCGGACTCGCCGGGCACCGCCGGCGCCATCAGCTCGGCCGCGCCGAAGCGCTGAGCCCGCCAGGGCAGCGGCCACTCGTCCTTGATCACCACCGGCACGCCGCGCAGCGGCCCTTCGATAGCCGCCGCCGCCATCTCCCGCGAGCGCTCGGGGAAGGTCTCGACCACCGCGTTGAGGGCCGGGTTGCGCGCCTCGATCCGCGCCAGGGCCGCGTCGAGCAGCTCGGCCGGGCTGACCTCGCCGGCGGCGACCGCGGCCGCCTGGTCGCGCAGATTGAGGTCGAGGGGGGAGCTCACTGCGGCGCCTTCGAGAGGTCGGGGCAGCGCTCCGGCTCGACCTCGCTCGTGTCGAGCGCCAGCAGCTCGAGGATCGCGGGCCAGAAGAATCGGTGCACTGCCGCGATCACCGCCAGGTCGACCTCGTCGGCCTCGATCCCCAGCGAGGCCAGGCCGGCAGGCAGGAACTCGTCCAGAGGAGCGGCGCTCTCCATTTGGCGGCAACCCTACTGACTGCCGAGTGGCCGCGATCCTGCACACTTGGCGGAGGATGGCGCCGAGCCGCGCCGAACGGCAGAATCCTGGGCCGCAACCCTGTCCAAAGGCCCGGGTTGTCGCTTGAGACCTTGCTGAGAGCAGCCGAAAACCAACTCCGCGCAAGGCGCGCCCCGATCGCGCTGGGCTTCGCGTGCGCTCTGGCACTGCTGGTCGTCGCCGCTTGGCCAGGCGCGGCCGAGTCGGCGCCGGCCCGCGTCGTCGTGCTCGGCCAGACCGATTCGACCCCGCGGCCCTCCTGCCCGGGGAAAATCGTCAACAACGTCGAGGTGGTGCCCTGCAGGGTCGAGGGGCACGTGAGCGGTTTCCAGGCGATCGCCGGCGGCGTTCCGCGTCCCTACGAGGTGCCTTTCGACGGCAAGATCGTCGCCTGGTCGATCACCCTCGCCCGCCCCTCCCGCACCGACACCGCGAAAACGACCGACGAGGTCGGCTTCTTCAACGAATTCCTCGGCAAGCCCTCGCGGGCGCGGATCGGCGTCCTGCGCCCGGTCGAAGGCTCGAAGCCGCCCAAGTACACGCTGGTCCGCCAGAGCCCCCTGCAGAAGCTCAACCCCTACTTCGGCAGCACCGTGATCTTCGGCCTCGACCACCCGCTCAGCGTGCTGAAAGGCCAGGTCGTCGCCCTGACGATCCCGACCTGGGCGCCGATGTTCGCCTTCAACGTCTCCGACGAAAACACCTGGCGAGGCAGCCGCCCGCCGAAACACTGCTCCTCGAAGCAGGACATCCAGGGCGGCCACCCCCAGCAGGGGGTCGGCAAGACCAAGACCTACGGCTGCTACTACAGCAACGCCCGCCTGCTCTATACCGCCACGGTCGTCAAGAAACCGTAGTCAGCCGAGCGCGCTCTGGCGCAGGCCGCAGTAGGGGCAGTCGCTGACGTCGAGGCCGATCAGCTGATCGCAACGGCGACAGGCGCGGAGGTTCTCGGGGCTGCGCGGCAGCCCCGAGGCGGAGGGGGCGAGGGGCAGCACCATCGCCACGGGCAACATCTCCTCGCCGGTCTCGCGGTCGAGGTAGGTCTCGCCCGGCTCGGCGTAAGCGAGCGCCTCGCGGCCGGAGGCCGGCGCCCGCATCCGGTAGAGCTGCTTCGGGTTCACGGCGGGGAAGACTAATAGCTTGCGCGGCACCGATGCGTGTTCTGCTGTTTCACGGCTACCTGCTGCGCGGCACCGGCAGCAACATCTACACCGCGAACCTGGCCCGTGCGCTGGTCCGGCTCGGCCATCGGGTCCACCTGCTCTGCCAGGACCGCCGGGTGCGGATCGAGGGCGTCGAGATCCACAACCCGGAGATCGACGGCCTGCTTCCGGTCTACGTCAAGGACCCCTACGAGGGCTTCGAGGTGAAGTCCTTTCCTGAGCTGACCGAGGAGGAGCTGGACCGCTACCTCGACGCCAACGTCGCGGCGGTCCGGCGGCTTGCCGACGCCGTCGGGGGATTCGATGCCGCCCTCGCCGGTCACCTGGTGATGGGGCCGCCGATCCTCGCCCGCGCCGAGGTCGGCGACTTCGCTGCAAAGGTCCACGGCTCGGCCCTCGAGTACACGGTGAAGCCGCATCCGCGCTTCCTGCCCTATGCCGAAGAGGGGATGCGGGCGGCCAACTGCGTTCTGGTCGGTTCCCGGCACACCGCCGCGTCGCTCTGGGCGGCGTTGCCCGGCGTCCGCGGTCTACGGGCCAGGACGCGGCTGGGCCCGCCCGGCGTGGATACGGAGGCGTTTCGGCCGGGGGTCGACGCGGAGGATCGTCCCCGGATCGTCTTCGTCGGCAAGCTGATCGTCTCCAAGGGAGCCGACCTGCTGCTCGCCGCGTGGCCGCTGGTCAGTGCCCAGCACCCGGAGGCGAAGCTGCAGATTGCCGGCTACGGCGAGTACGAGGCCGGCCTGCGGCGGCTGCTTGCGGCGCTGGACAGGGGGGACCTCGACGATGCGCGCGAGGTGGCGCGCCTGGGGTGGGCGCTCGAGGGCGGTCCCGCGGAGCCGCTCTCGATACTGAGCGCGTTTCTGGAGAATCCGCCTCCCGGCTACCGCGAGGCGGCAAGCGGAGCGGCCGGCTCGGTCGAGTTCGTCGGCCGGCTTGAGCACGACGAGGTCGCCGAGCTGCTGCCCGGTGCCGACGCGCTGGTCATGCCGAGCACCTTTCCGGAGGCGTTCGGGATGGTCGCCGCGGAGGCGGCGGCGTGCGGGGTGCTGCCGGTCTCGGCAGGCCACTGGGGATGCGCGAGGTGTCGCGGGAGCTGGCGGCGGCGTTGCCCGAGGGCGCCGCCGGGCTGGTCTCCTTTGCGGTCGAGCCGGGTGCCGTCGAGGCGATCGCCGACCGCCTCAACCACTGGCTGGCGCTGCCCGATCGGGAGCGGTCTGCGGTGCGAGGGAGGCTCGTCGAGACGGCGCGGCGGCTCTGGAGCTGGGAAGGCGTGGCACGGGCCGCGGTGGCCGCCTCGGCGGGCAAGCTGGGT
>CAVSRD010000018.1:0-144359 GCA_963730315.1 uncultured Solirubrobacterales bacterium
CTGGGATCCACGGCTGGCGATTATCGCAAGGCGCTCCGTCTGGGAGAATCGAGCCGATGGCGGGCCCAAAAGATCCGGTACTGCTGATCACCGGTGCGAGCAGCGGGATCGGTGCGGCGACCGCGCGGGCCGCCGCCGCGACCCACCGGCTGGTGCTGGCGGCCCGGCGGCTGGAGCCGCTCGAGGAGCTGGTCGCCGAGCTGGGCGGAGCGGAGCGGGCGACCGCGGTGCGCTGCGACGTCAGCGAGTGGGACCAGGTCGAGGCGATGGTCGCCGCCGGCCTCGAGGCCTTCGGCGGGATCGACGCCGTCTTCGCCAACGCCGGATTCGGCGCCTCGCGCGGCTTCCTCGAGGAGTCGGTCGAGCACTGGCGCTCGATGGTCCTCACCAACGTCTACGGCGTCGCGCTGACGATCCGCGCCACCCTCCCCCAGATGCTGGAGCGGGGCGAGGGCCACTTCGTGATCACCAGCTCCGTCGCCGGCCGCCGCGTGCTGCCCGGCTCGCTCTACTCGGCGACCAAGTGGGCGGCGACCGCGATCGGCGAGGCGCTGCGGGCGGAGCTGCGCCAGATGCACGACAACGACGCGATCCGCGTCACGCTGATCGAGCCGGGGATGGTCGACACCCCGTTCTTCGACAACCGGCCCGGCGAGTGGGCGCTGCGCGACGAGGACATCGCCCGCGCCGTGATCTTCGCGCTGGAGCAGCCTCCGGGCGTCGACGTCAACGAGATCCTGATCCGGCCGACCCGCCAGCCGACCTGAGCGCAGCTCGGGTTGAGCGCCCGTCCCGGTAGGGGTTCCGCTTAACTTTTTTTGAAGTCAGTCGGAGGCCGTCCGAGGATGGGGTTGCAAAAAAAGTACAAGACGCTCCACCCCTACCGGGACGGCCGCTCACTCAAGCCTGCCCGCAGGAGCAGGCGGACGGCCTTCCAATAGGAGCGTAAGAGCAGCCGTATAGGGCGCGAGCGGGCGGGGGCGGGGATGAAGGGGGAGTCGAGGTCGGGGGTGAGCCACGAGGCGAACTCGGCGGCGCTCACCGTGCGGGTCGCCTGCACCTGGCGGCGCTCGCGCAGCAGGCGGGGCAGCCAGCGCAGCGCCTCCAGGTTGGCGGCCAGCTTCTGCCTCCCCCACCCGCCGCCGATCGCCGCCGGGACCAGCGCCAACTCGGTGGCGAGCAGCGCCGGCGCCAGCAGGGCGAGCAGGCTCGCGGGGTAGACACGGATCAGGAAAGCCCAGCGGTTGCGCTCCAGCCAGCGCCACTTCCCCCCGCCCGGAGCAAACTCGTAGTCGTGGTCGACGACCGCCGCCGGCTCGACCCCCAGCGCCCCGCCGGCGAGACGCAGCCGCAGCGAGAGGTCGACGTCCTCGTGGTAGAGGAAGAAGGGCGCAGGGAAGCCGCCCGCCTCCTCCCAGGTCGGCCGCGGTATCGCCAGGCAGGCGCCGGAGAGGGCCGGAACCTCGCCGGGCGGCGGCGCCTCCCCGATCGGGCGGCCGTGGCCGCCCGCCCAGACGATTCCCGTGAAGTGCACCGGGTTGCCAGCGGAGTTGATCTCGGTCGCGCCGTGGTCCGCGACCAGGGCCTGCCAGGCGACCCAGCCGCGCCCCTCGGTCAAGGGCCGCCGGATCGCCTCGCCGAAGCCGGGCAGCGGCGCCGCGTCGGGGTTGAGGATGATGAGCAGCTCGCCCTCCGCAAGCTCGGCGCCCTCGTTGCAGGCGGCGGCGAAGCCGGCATTGCGGCCCCTGCGCACCAGCCGCGCCCGCGGCGCCAGCGCCTCGACCGCCTCGGGCGTGCCGTCGCGGGAGTCGTTGTCGACCACGATCAGCTCGTCCCCTTCCTCCAGCTCCCCCAGCAACGCCGGCAGCGTCCGCGCCAGCTGCTCGCGGCTGTTCCAGGAGACGATCAGGACGGAGAGCGACGGGCGCACCGACGCCGGAGGCTAGACGGTTTCGCCTCCCGCGCCGACCGCCTGAGCGCGGTCAGCGGCGTCGCGTCGTCCAGCCAGTGGGGCGAACGTTGGCTGACACGGCACTAGGAACCGGCATCGGCCTGGAATGGGCGTCCCTCACCCTCCTCGCACAGCAGCCGCAGGCTCTCGAGGTAATAGGCCCAGTTGTAGTTGTAGGTGCCGTAGGCGTCATCGCCGAGCTCGGTGGCGTAGTGCTGCCAGAATCGCAGCGTCGTGCCGCCGGGCTTGGCCTCCGAGGGGGCAAGCTCGAAGCGAAAGGTGTTGTCGGCCCACGGGTCGTGCCCCCCGACGCACTTCCATCCGAGCACCCGTCCCTCCTCCAGCTCGGTGATCTCCATCTCGGGGTTGAAGCCACTCTGGAAGGTGAACTCGACGACCGCGCCGACCTCCGCCCTGGGCGCGGCGACCACGGTCGACCACCATCCCGACACCCCCTCCTGCGTGGTGATCTGTGCATACACACGATCCGGACGAGCGCCGATCTGCGACACGTGATGGATCACCTTCATCTCAGCATCTGCCCTCCAGTGTCGGTGCTGGCGGTTGGAGCGACGTTGGAGCCGCGAGAGCGAGCCTGTATGCGCCTGCGCAGGGCGGCCAGCTCCGGCGAAAGGCCAACGCCGAGGGAGCGAATCGCCGCCAGGTGCTCGTCCAGCGAGCGCATCGCGTGGGCGTGCTCTCCCTGGCTCAGCTGGGCCTGCACGAGAGTCAACGTAGCTCGGGTCGAGATTCGATCGAGCTCGAAGGCCTCTTGGGCCACCCCGACGGCCGCCGACTCGTTCCCACCCTCCAACCAGGCGCCAGCCAGGCAGCGAAGAGCCCGGCCGCGGAGATCGGCCAGCCGCCTCCGCTGGTGAGACACCCAGTGGCCATCCACTCCGGGCAAGAACGGTCGCCGCGCGATGCAAGCCGCAGCGTGAGCGAGGCCGCCCGCACGTCTCTCGCCACTCGACTCGGCACTCTCTGCGTGAACCAAGAGCGTCTCGGCAGCTCGAGCGTCGATCCAAGCATGGTCCGTCTCCAGCCGATAGCAGCGGTCCCCGAATGGGACCGGGTCAGCGCAGCGAAGGACAGGCCGCAAGGCCTGCCGGAGCCGGTGCACGAGAACCCGCAGGCCACCCTCCCAGGCCGGCGGGCGCTGCCCGTCCCAGAGTCGCTCGGCAAGCTCGTCAGCCGAGACCGGGCCGTCGGCGAGCGCTAGGGCGGCCAGGACCGTACGACCCTGAGGTCCGTGCAGCTCGTCCTGCACGGCACTACCCCAGGTCGACACGGCCCGCATGTCGCCGGTCAGGTACAACTGCCAGTGACTGGTGGGAAACGACGACGCGAGACCCGACGCACCGCGCTCCGGCGCAGCGGAGGCCGCACTCTGGTCGGTCGCCTGCGAGTGCGGCTGGAGGTTCACGGGAACCCTGCCGCGTCTGGTGGACGCCGTGCAGATCCACGCCCGCGACGAACACGGGGAGGAGATGGGCGCCGACGAGATCCGGGCCGCCGCCCGCCCGCTTGGCGCCAGCCCCTAGAAGCAGGTGCCGTAGGTCTCACTGCAGTCATCGCAACCCAGCATTGTCGCGATCCGGCGAATGAGCCGGCAGCACCGCGCCGGCTGCTCGCGGCTGTTCCAGGAGAAGATCGGGACGGAGAGCGACGGGCGCACCGGGGCGGGAGGCTAGACGGTTTCGCCTCCCGCGCCGGCCCGCTCAGCGCTTTCCGCGATGTCGCTTCTTCTTCCCGCAGGGCAGCCGCAGCCTCGGGTGCAGGTTGCGCTTCTTGCCGTTCTGCGCCTTGAAGCGCGCGAGGGCGCGCAGGCCCTTGCGGCGGTGTTTGCCACGCTGCTTGCGGTGGGCGGCGCGGCTCGTCTGCGCTCGCCCGCCGCGCCGCTTCTTGCCCCCGTGCCGGCAGAGGTTGCGCGAGTTGACGAGCAGGCCCTTGCGACCACCGCGCAGCGTCAGGACGAACTTCGAGACCGGCACGTCGGGCACCGCGTCGAACGGCGACGATGTCCCCCGTGTCGGCCAGGGCCGGAGCGGCCCAGATCGCCGCCCCGATGGCCATCACGACTGCGATTGCGAACCTGAGCGCCCCTGCCTTCCCGGTCATCCCAGTCTCCTTGCCTGCCAATCGACCTTGGAAAGCGGACGACGGGTCTCGAACCCGCGACCTCGAGCTTGGGAAGCTCGCGCTCTACCAGCTGAGCTACGTCCGCGTGGGGAATTCCCCCGCTTCGGAGCGATTCTAGGCAATCCACGAGCATGCATGAACCAGGTCGCGTTCGGCGAAGGCCCCTGCATCCGCGGGCTGGCAAACTGTCGGAGTGCGACGCGGTGGCGTCGATGAGACCCGTACCGAGACCCTTCGGCGGCGGCTGCGCACGATCCCGCCTCTCGTGCTGGGCCTCGTCCTCGTCACGGCGCTGCTTCCGGCGCTGCTCGCGGTCGGCCTGGCGATCGACCTGGCTCGCCGGGTCGCGTCCGGCGTGGCGCCGACGGCCGCGAGGCTCGTCCTATTCCTCTGGGTCTACCTCGCCGCCGAGGTCGTAGGCCTCGCCGCGCTGGCGGCGCTGTGGGTCGCCAGCCTCGGCGGCCGGCGCCGGGCCTGGCTGGGCGATGTGACCTGGCGCCTCCAGCAGCGCTGGGCCGGCACGCTGTTCGGCGCGGCGCGCCTGCTGTTCCGCATGCGGGTCGAGGTGGCGGGCGGCGACGCCGTCGTGCCGGGACCGGTGATCGTGCTGATCCGCCACGCGAGCATCGTCGACACCCTGCTGCCCACGAACCTGGTCGCCCGCCCGCACCGGATCCGCCTGCGCTACGTGCTCAAGCGCGAGCTGCTCGCCGACCCCTGCCTCGACGTCGCCGGTCGGCGCCTGCCGAACTACTTCGTGCGCCGGGGGACCGGCGAGGCGCGGGAGGTGGAACGGGTGCGCGCCCTCGCGCAGGGCCTCGGGACGGACGACGGCGTGCTGATCTACCCGGAGGGGACCCGCTTCACGCCGCAGCGCCGCGCCCGCGCGGTTGGCCGCATCGCCGAACGCGACGCCCGCCTGGCCGCCCGGGCGGAGCGGCTGCGGCATCTGCTGCCGCCACGCCTCGGCGGCGTCGGGGCCCTGCTCGACGGCGCACCCGAGGCCGACGTCGTGGTGATCGCCCACCACGGCTTCGACGGCCTGCGGCTGATCTCCGACATCTGGCGCGGCGGCCTGGTCGGGCTCGTCATCCGCGTTCGAATGACCCGAGTTCCGCGCACCGCGGTACCCGAGGCGGGCCCCGCCCGCGTCGACTGGCTCTACGACCTCTGGCAGGACGTGGACGACTGGCTCGAGGCGCGCTTCGCGGCCACCGGGCGGGCGGCATGAGCACCCCGGCTCTGCTGGCGGTCGAGGCGGGCCTGCTGCTGGCGCTGGTCACGGCGCTGTGGGTGGTGAGCGTCGCCGTGCGCGACACCTCGATCGTCAACGTCTTCTGGGGCAGCGGCTTCGTCGCCGTCGCCTGGGCCGGCTTCGCGCTGGCGGACGGCAGTCACGACCGCCGCCTGCTCCTGGCGGCGCTGGTCACGGCCTGGGGCCTCCGCCTAACCGCATACCTCGCCTACCGCAACCTCGGAAAGGGCGAGGACCGCCGCTACGCCGAGATGCGCCGCCGTCACGGCGAGCGCTGGCCGCTGCGCAGCCTGGTCGTCGTGTTCTGGCTGCAGGGCGCCCTGATCTGGGTCGTCTCGCTGCCGGTGCAGGTCGGAATGAGCGACCCGACTCCCCCCGGCCTCGGCGTCCTCGATTGGGTCGGGGTCGCCCTATGGGCGGTCGGGCTCGTGTTCGAGGCCGTGGGCGACCGCCAGCTCGCGCGGTTCAAGGCCGATCCGGCGAACCGCGGCAAGGTCATGGACCGGGGGCTGTGGCGCTACACGCGTCACCCGAACTACTTCGGCGACTTCTGCGTGTGGTGGGGTATCTGGCTCGTCGCGCTGGCCACCGGCAGCGCTTGGTGGACCGTCGTCGGGCCCGCGGTGATGTCCGTTCTGCTGATCCGGGTCAGCGGCGTCGCACTGCTGGAGCGGTCGCTGAGCCGCCGCCGCGAGGGCTACGCGGACTATGTCGACCGCACCAGCGCCTTCTTCCCGCGGCCGCCGCGTCGCCGAAGGTCCAACGGCCGGGCCAGGGCTGGCGAGGACTAACGAGGGCTAACCTTCGCCTGGCTGTGAGCGCCCGCGCCTTCGCCGCCACCCTCGCCGTGCTTGCCGTGATCGGCCTGCTCGGCTTCGGCCTGCTGAGCAAGGGCGAGGCCAGCCTCGCAGTCGGCGACCCGGTGCCCGACCGGGAGCTGCCGGTGCTGGACGGCAAGGGGCGGGGGGAGATCGCCGACTACCGCGGCCACTGGGTGCTGGTCAACCTCTGGGCCTCATGGTGCACGCCATGCCGCCACGAGGCGCCTGTCCTCGACCGCTTCGCGCGGCGCTACCGCAACCGCAACGTGAGGGTGCTCGGCATCGACGTGCAGGACAACAGCGACGACGCGCTCGCCTTCCTGCGCAGGTACGGGGTCGCCTACCCGCAGCTGCGCTCGGTCGGCGATGAGCGCAGCGCCGCCTTCGGCTCGACCGGCGTCCCCGAGAACTTCCTCGTCGACCCGAAAGGGAAGCTGGCGTTCATCTGGCGCGGCCCGGTCAACGAGACGATCCTCGAGGACCAGGTCCTGCCGATCGTCGAGGGGTCGCGATGAGGCCGCGTGCCGCCCTTGTCTCGCTATGCGAGAGGAAAGCGACGCGCCCTGCCGGGCTGGCCGCCCTGGTGGCCCTGGCCGCGGCCCTTTTGCTCGCGACCCCGGCAGCCGCAGCGACGCCGCAGACGACCCTCCCCGACATCGAAGACGAGGTGATGTGCCCGATCTGCGGCACCCTGCTCCAGCTCGCCGACTCGCCGCAGGCACAGCGCGAGCGGGCCTTCGTCAGGCGGCAGATCGCCGCCGGCAAGAGCAAGGCCGAGATCAAGGACGCGCTGGTCGCCCAGTACGGCTCGGGGGTGCTGGCGCTGCCCGAAGGCTCGGGCTTCGACCTCTCCGCCTACCTGGTCCCGGCGATCGCCTTCCTCGTCGCGGCGCTCGCCCTGGCGCTAGGCGTACGGCGCTGGCGCCGGGCTGCACCCTCGAAGGGGTCGGCGCCCCCGGCCACGCCTGGCCCGCAGGGTGAGGACGCGGAGCGCCTCGACGCCGACCTCGCCCGCTACGACCTCTGAATCACGAGCCCGTCGACGGGTACCGAAACGCGCCGCGTTTCCGAACGGCCGACGCAGGCGATCGCCGTGTCGGCCAAGGGAAGCAGAGCCCTCAGTCCGTTTTCGTCTCGAAGCGGCGGGCCGTCGATCACGACCAGCTCGTAGGCGGACCCGAGCCCCTCGATCGCCTCACGGCAGCCGGGGGACGCGAGCAGCGAGCCGTCGTCGCCGGCCGGCCGGCCGGCGACGACGCAGACCAGCGGCTCGGTCGCCCGAGCGGAGCCGGGGCCGGCGAGCGCGACCGGCTTCAGGATCGCCGCGGCATTGGCGGTCCCGCGCAGGTACTCGTGCAGCCCGGGCGCATTGGCGAGACCCAGCGCGTCGGCGAGCCGAGGCTCGGCGAGGTCGCACTCGAGCAGCGCCGTGCGGGTGCCCACCGCGGCGGCGGCCGCTGCCAGCCCGACCGCCGCCTGCCGCCGACTCGATCCGGCACCCGTCATCAGCACCACCCGGTTGCCGGCCAGCTCTTCCAGCAGGCGGCTGTAGGCCTTGAGATCGCGACGGCGCAGCGTCCCCGCCCGCAGCTCGGGCGAGGGGCGGGCGGGGATCTCCGCCAGCACCCTCACATCCGCTCGGGGGCGGCGATGCCGAGCAGCCCCAGCGCCTCCGCAATCGTCCGCTTTGCCAGCAGGCAGAGGCCGAGCCGCGACCGCTCGACCCCCTCTCCCTCGGCACCGACCACCTGGCAGTCGCGGTAGAAGGCGTGGAAGTCGGCCGCGACCGAGGTCGAGTAGGCGCAGATGCGGTGCGGAGCGCGACGCACCGCGGCCTCGCGTACCTCGTCGGGGAACTCCAGCAGGCGCTTCACCAGGTCACGCTCGGCCGGCACCAGGGCCGTGCCGGGGGTGGGCGCCCCCGCCTCCCCCGCCTCCCCCCCGGCCTTGCGCAGGATGCTGGCGATCCGCGCGTGCGCGTACTGGACGTAGTAGACGGGGTTGTCGGCCGAAGCCCGCCGCGCAAGCTCGAGGTCGAGATCGACCGGGGTGTCGTGGCTGCGCCAGAGCATGAACCAGCGGCTCGCGTCTACGCCGATGTCGTCGACCAGCTCATCGAGCGAGACGAAGTCGCCGCTGCGCTTCGACATCTGCGCCCGCTCCCCGGATTCGACGATGTGGACCAGGTTCATGATCAGCGCCTCCAACCGGTCGGGGTCGGCGCCGAGGGCGGCGATTGCGGCGCGGATGCGCGGCGCGTAGCCGTGGTGGTCGGCGCCGAGCACGTCGACCAGCCGCTCGAAGCCGCGCGCCAGCTTGTCGGCGTGGTAGCCGACGTCGGCCGCCAGGTAGGTGGGCTCGCCGTCGCCCCGGATCAGCACCCGATCCTTGTCGTCGCCGAAGTCGGTGCTGCGCAGCCACAGTGCCCCCTCGCTCCTGTAGGTGTGACCGCGCCGCTCGAGGCGGGCTAGCGCCTCCTCGACCTCTCCGCGCTCGTACAGGTCGCGCTCAGAGAACCAGCTGTCGAAGCGCACCCCGAAGCGATCGAGGGTCTCGCGCACCCCTTCGAGGACCAGCTCGACCGCGCGGCGACCGATCGCATCGAGGTCGGCCGGGTCGACCTGCTCGGCGGCCAGCCGCTCGGCGAGAGCATCGACGTAAGGGCCCTCGTAGCCGTCTCCGGGGGGCTCGCCGCCCCCCATCTTCGCCGCCAGCGAGGCGGCGAAGCGCTGCACCTGGCCGCCGCCGTCGTTGACGTAGAACTCGCGCTCGACCGTGTGTCCGACCGCCTCCAGCAGGCGGACGAGGGAGTCCCCGTAGGCGGCGTGGCGACCGCCGCCGACGTGCAGCGGGCCGGTCGGGTTGGCGGAGACGAACTCGACCAGGATGCGCTGCGGCGAGTCGGTCGGCGCCGGCCCGAAGCTCTCGCCGGCAGCGGCGAGGCGGGCCATCGCGCGCCGATACCAGTCGTCGGACATGAAGAGGTTGACGAACCCGGGTCCCGCCACCTCGACCCGGGCCAGCTCGCCCCCGGAGCTCAGCTCCCCCTCCAGCGCGGCGCTGAGCCGCGCCGCGACGTCGCGCGGCGCTTCGCCAAGTGGGGCGGCCAGCAGCATCGCCGCGTTGGAGCTGTAGTCGCCCAGCTCGGGCTTCGGCGGCCGGTCGAGCGTGGGCTCCGGGCCTGCCGTCTCGCCGTCGCGCAGGGCATGCGCCGCCCGTTCGACGGCGGCGCGCAGTTCGGCTATCGAGTCGGTCTCGCTCACCGGGCCATCGTATGAACCCGCGCTCCTCCGGGGTACGCTGGCCCCGGTGCGTCTCGCCGCGATCAGCGACATCCACGCCAACCTGCCTGCCCTGGAGGCCGTCCTCGGGGCGATCGACGCGGCCGGCGTCGAGGAGGTCTGGTGCCTCGGCGACGTGATCGGCTACGGGGCCGAGCCCGACGCCTGCGCCGAGCTGGTGCGCGACCGGTGCTCCTTCTGCTTGGTCGGCAACCACGACCTCGCGGTTCTCGGGGCGCTCGACGCCGCCGCCTTCTCCGAGGCCGCCGCGGAAGCGGTCCGCTGGACCCGCCGCACCGTCACCGAGCGCACCCTGGAGATGCTGCGGGAGCTGGAGCCGGCCGGCCGGCGTGAGGGCTTCGCCCTCTTCCACGCCTCGCCGCGCGACCCCGTCTGGGAGTACGTCCTTTCCGCCGAGCAGGCGGACGCCTGCCTCGACGCGCAGCCCGAGCGAGTCGCCTTGATCGGCCACTCGCACGTCGCGCTCTTCTTCGCACGCTCGCTCGCTCGTCCCGGGGAGGTCCGCGGCGCCCAGGCGGGCGACGACACGCTGCTCGACCTCGGCACCGGAAGCTGGCTGGTCAACCCGGGCAGCGTCGGGCAGCCGCGCGACGGCGACCCCCGGGCGGCCTGGCTGGAGCTCGACAGCGCCGCGGCGACCGCGCGCTTTCACCGTGTCGGCTACGACGTCGAGCGGGCGGCCGCTTCAATCGCCGCGGCCGGGCTGCCGCAGCGCCTCGCCAACCGGCTCCACGTCGGCCAATGACCCTCCAGTTTGCAGGGGAAATTTGCCCATAGGGGCGTTCTCTAGACTCGGCCGGATGCCTCGCGCCACCGCATTGTCGCTCGCCGTCGGCCTCGCTGCCGCCGCGACCGCCCTCGCCTCCTGCGGGGGCGAGAACGCGAAGCTGCTGCCGGGCGAGACGGCGCGGGAGATCACCGCCAACCTCGACACCGTTAAGCAGCTCGCCAACGAAGGCGACTGCATCGGTGCCGAAAGCGCCTCCGAACAGGTTGGAGAACAGATCGAAGAACTGAGCGGAATCGACCCGAAGCTGAAGCGGGCGCTCCAGGCAGGGGCAGCCCGGCTGAACGAAGTGATCACGAGCTGCGAAGAATCGGAAGCGATCGCTCCCGCCGAAATCCCGACCGAAGTCGAAGGCGAAGAAGAGGAAGCGTCGAAGAAACGGGGGAAGAAGCCCAAGCAGGAGGAAACGACGACCGCCCCGGAACCGGGAACGCCGCCGACGACGACCCCCACCGAACCGCCAAGCTCGAACGAAGGTGGCGAAAGCGAACCCGGGGGCGCCGAAGAAGGCGGGGAACCGTCCTCGGGCGGCGTTGGCCCGGGCGCCCCGGCCGGCGGAGGCGAATGATGGAGGCGGGAACCCTCTCCGGCCGCTACGAGCTCGGTGAGCGGCTCGGCTCGGGCGGGATGTCGAACGTCTACCAGGCGACCGACCGCATCCTCGAGCGCACCGTCGCGGTGAAGATACTCGCCGAGCACCTCTCCGACGACGAGCGCTTCGTCGCCCGCTTCCGCCGCGAGGCGCTGGCGGTCGCCAAGCTGATCCACCCCAACATCGTCCAGGTCTACGACACCGGGATCGACGAGTCGCGCCACTACATCGTCATGGAGTACGTCGAGGGACGCTCCGGGGCGCAGATCTTGCAGCGCCAGGGGCCGCTTCACCCCGAGACGGCGGCGGAGGCCGGGATCCAGGCCTGCGCCGGGCTCGACTACGCGCACCGGCGCGGGATCATCCACCGTGACGTCAAGCCCGGCAACCTGATGATCGTCGGCGGCCCCGTCGGGGGCGGACCGATGACGGTGAAACTGACCGACTTCGGGATCGCGCGGGCGATCGAACAGACGCGGATCACCCAGGTCGGCTCGGTGGTGGGCACCGCCGCCTACCTGGCACCGGAGCAGGTTCGCGGCGAGGAGGCGACCCCAGCGACCGACGTCTACGCGCTCGGCGTCGTCCTATACCAGTTCCTAACCGGCCGGCTCCCCTACGAGGGCTCGAGCCTGGCCGAGCTCGCGGTGCGCCAGCAGAACGAGCGGCCGCTGCCGCCGAGCACCTACAACGGCGACGTGCCGGAGACCCTGGGGGGCGCCGTGCTGCGAGCGCTGGAGGGAGACCCAGCGCGCCGCTACGCCAGCGCCGACGAGCTGGCCGGCGGACTACAGCTCGGCCTGCAGGGCGAGGACATCACGATCCCGATCGAAGAGACGGCGACCCGCCGCCTCGACCAGACCGAGCGCACCGAGCTGCGCCCCGCCTCCCCCACCGTGCGGCCGGCTCCCCGCGCCCCTCAGCCGCCGGCCCCCCCGACGCCGGTCCCGGTCGCGCAGGCCGAACCGGCGAAGCGCAGCGCCTTCTCCCGCTTCGCCCGCTTCGTGCTGGCCGCCGTCGCCCTCGTCCTGATCGCGGCCGCGGTCGCGACCGCGGTGATAGTCGCCACCGACAAGACGACCGGCGTCCGGGCGACCGAAGTCGCCGGGGACACGATCGACAAGGTGGTCGAAGAAGTGAAGGAACTGGTCAAGAAGAACACCGAATAGGCGGCTGGGGGAGGGGTTGGGCACCCCTCCTCACTCGAACGTCCACGGTGCCCTTCCGTCCATGATGCCGGTGGAGTAACTGGCGAAGGTCCCGGCCGCTATCGCTCTTCTCGCATAGCCCATCAGCTGGTGAAGGTAGGTGAGGTTGTGGAGGCAGAGGAGGCGGACGGCGGTCAGCTCCTCCGCTCTCGAGAGGTAGCTGAGGTAGTCGCGGTCGTGGTTTTGGCAGGCGGGGCAGGGGCAGCCCTCGGCGATCGGCGCGCGGTCGCCCTCACAGCCGCCCTTGCGCAGGTTGAGGCGGAAGCGGCTGCCGGGATCGGGGACAAGGGCGGTGCCGTGGCGGGCGAGGCGGGTGGGGATCGCGCAGTCGAAGAGATCGAGCCCGAGGGCGATGCCGGCGAGCAGATCGTCGACGTCGCCGATCCCGAGCAGGTGCTTGGGCGCCTCGGGTGGGAGCAGCGGAGCGGTCAGCTCCAGCACCGACCGCATCTCCTCCTTGTCGCGGCCCAGCGTGCCCCCGATCGCGATCCCGTCGACCCCGGCCTCCGAGACGTGCTGCGCCGACTCGCGCCGCAGCTCCTCGTGGACTCCCCCCTGCACGATCCCGAACACCGCCTGGCGCTCCGACCCCCCCTCGCCGTGCCAGGCCAGGCAGCGATCGAGCCAGCGATGCGTCCGCTCCATAGCGCGGGCCGTGTAGTCCCGGTCCGCGTGGTATGGGGTGCACTCGTCGAAGGCCAGCGCTATGTCCGATCCCAGCTTCGCCTGTACCTCCATCGAGACCTCAGGCGAGAGGAACAGCTCCCGCCCGTCGGTGTAGGAGCGGAACCGCACCCCCTCCTCCTCGATCGAGACGACCGACCCCTGGCCTCCTCCGGGCCGCCTCCTCCCCTTCACCTCGTCGGCTATCCCACCATGGGCCAGCGAGAAGACCTGGAACCCACCCGAGTCGGTGATCAGCGCCCCCTCCCACCCCATGAAGCCGTGCAGGCCCCCGGCAGCGGCGACGCGGTCCGGCCCCGGCGAGACGAACAGGTGGTAGGTGTTGCCGAGGATCAGCTCGAAACCGAGGTCGGCGACCTCCTGCGAGTCCAACCCCCGCACGGTCCCCTTCGTGGCCAGCGGGATGAAGGCGGGCGTGGCCACCTGCCCGTGCGCGGTGTGCAGGACTCCGGCACGTGCCGCGTCGTCCCGCGCCTCGATCTCAAAGCTCAACCTCTGTGAGTCAGCGCGCATATCGATCGAGTGGCGAATTGATGACCCTATAGGGGTCTCAGTTCGCCATTCGACGGGCGATCAGCGAGCGCCCGGTCATCGCCTCCGGCTGCGGGATGCCGAGCAGCTGCAGTGCGGTCGGCGCGACGTCGGCGAGGATGCCGTGGTCGCGCAGCTCGACCCCCTCGGCGGTGACGATCAGCGGCACCGGGTTGAGCGAGTGGGCGGTGTTGGGCGAGCCGTCCGGCTCGAGCATGTGATCGCAGTTGCCGTGATCGGCGGTGACGATGCAGGCACCGCCCGTCCGCTCGACCGCGGCGACCACGTCGCCGAAGCACCCGTCGACCTCCTCGACCGCCTTCACCGCGGCCGGGATGGACCCGGTGTGGCCGACCATGTCGGGGTTGGCGAAGTTGACGATCCCGAAGCGGTAGCCGCCCTCCGACCAGCGCGAGACGAAGGCATCGGTGGCGGCGCGGGCGCTCATCTCCGGTTTGTGGTCGTAGGTGGGGACGTCGCGCGGCGAGTCGACCAGGCAGCGCTCCTCCCCCTCCCACTCGTCCTCTCGCCCGCCGTTGAAGAAATAGGTGACGTGAGCGTACTTCTCGGTCTCGGCGACGTGCAGCTGACGGCCGCCCGCCTCCGAGACGACCTCGGCCAGCGTCGTCTCCGGCCGCGCCTCGGGGAAGGCCACCGCATAGGGCCAGCCCTTTCGGTACTCGGTCATCGTGGTCAGGTCGAGGACCGGGGCGCCGGCCCGCGAGAACTCGTCGAAGTCGGGCTCGGCCAGGGCGCGGGTCATCTGGCGCGCCCGGTCGGGGCGGAAGTTGATGAAGATTGCGACGTCGCCCTCGACGGCACCGTCGTAGTTCCCGATCACGGTCGGCTTCACGAACTCGTCGGTCTCGTCGCGCTCGTAGGAGGACTCGATCGCCTCCTCGGCGCTTGCCGCGTGCAGGCCGCGGGCGTGGACGATCGCGTCGTAGGCGAGCTTGGTCCGCTCCCAGCGCGTGTCACGGTCCATCCCGTAGTAGCGGCCGCCGACCGTGGCGATCCGGCCCGCCTGGCGCAGCCAGCGCTCCAGCTCGGCCAGGTAGCCGCGGCCGCCGTGGGGAAGCGTGTCGCGGCCGTCGGTGAAGGCGTGGAAGACGACGTCGGGGACGCCCTCCTGCGAGGCCAGCTCGATCGCCGCCTCGATGTGCTCCCAGCCGGAGTGGACGCCGCCGTCGGAGACCAGGCCGAGCAGGTGGAGGCGCCCCCGCGGGCTGCGCCGGGCGCGGTCGCAGGCGGCAAGCAGGGCCTCGTTCTCGAAGAAGCTGCCGTCGGCGATCGCGTCGTCGATCCGCGCCAGATCCTGCTTGACGATCGCCCCGGCGCCGAGGTTGAGGTGGCCGACCTCGGAGTTGCCCATCTGCCCCTCGGGCAGGCCGACGTCGCGGCCCTGGGCGGAGAGTTCGGTATGCGGGCAGTCGGCCCAGAGGCGATCGAAGACCGGCGTCTCCGCCTGCGAGATCGCGTTGCCGGGGCCCGGCGGAGCCAAGCCCCAGCCATCGAGGATGACCAAGGCGAGCGACGGGACGGTCATGACGAGACCATGGCGGCGTCCGGGGCGGTCATGCCGCTTCCACGATCGCGGCGAAATCGTCCGGGTCGAGGCTGGCCCCGCCGACCAGGGCGCCGTCGATGTCCGCCTGCGCCATCAGCTCCGCCGCGTTGCCGGGCTTCACCGAGCCCCCATAGAGGATTCTCACGGCGTCGGCCTCGCCGCCCCGGCCACGCAGCACGTCGCGGATGAAGGCGATCGCCTCCTGCGCCTGCTCGGGCGTTGCGGTGCGGCCGGTGCCGATCGCCCAGATCGGCTCGTAGGCGACGACGACCCGCGCCAGCTCCACCGGCTCGACCGCGGCAAGGTCAGCCTGCAGCTGGCGCTCCAGCACGCTCTCGGTCTGCCCGGCGTCGCGCGCCCCCTCGCTCTCGCCGATGCAGAGGATCGGCTCCAGGGCGGCCGCCAGGGCAGCGGGCACCTTGCGGGCCAGCGCCTCGTCGGTCTCGCCGAAGTGCTGGCGCCGCTCGGAGTGTCCGAGGACCACCGCCTCGACCCCGATCTCGAGCAGCATCGGCGCCGAGACCTCGCCGGTGAAGGCCCCCGACTCCTCCTCGTGCATGTTCTGCGCGGCGACCCGCAGGGCGCTGCCGCGGGAGCGATCGACCACCTCGCCGAGCGCCAGGTAGGGCGGGCAGAGCACGACGTCGTGCTGCGTCACCGCGATCCGCGGCAGCAGCGCATCGACGAAATCGGCCGCCTCGGCGACGGTCTTGTGCATCTTCCAGTTCGCGGCCAGATAACGGGTCCGCGTGCTCTGCTCTCGCTCGCTCGCGCTCATGATCCCCGGCCATCTCGCTCGCCCGCCGAAAATGCTTCACCGTCGCTCCCTCCAGGAGAATCAGATTTCGACGGTCGGTCTGCGTTCACAAGCGCCTCCACGCCCGGCAGCTTCTTCCCCTCCAGCAGCTCCAACGACGCCCCCCCTCCGGTCGATACCCAGTCCACCCGGTCGGCAAGCCCGAACTCGTGCAGCGCGGCGACCGAGTCGCCGCCGCCGACCACGGTCGTCCCCGGCGCCGCCGCGACGGCCTCGGCGACGGCGCGGGTGCCGGCGGCGAACGGCGCCAGCTCGAAGGCGCCCATCGGGCCGTTCCAGAGCACTGTGCCGGCAGCGCCGACCGCCTCCGCGTAGATGACGGCGGTGCGCGGGCCGATGTCGAGCCCCATCCATCCGTCGGGCACCTCGACCCCGTCGCTCTCGCGCCGCTCGGTGCCCGCGTCGAACTCCTCGCCCAGCACCAAATCGACCGGCAGGGCCAGCTCGCAGGCCGAGCCCTCGGCCTTGCGCAGCGCCCCCTCGGCCAGCTTCACGCCCTCCTCCTCGACCAGCGAGTCGCCGGTCGCGATCCCCCGCGCACGAAAGAAGCTGAAGCACATCGCGCCGCCGATCAGGATCCGGTCGGCGAGGTCGAGGAAGCGGTCGATCACCCCGACCTTGTCGGAAACCTTGGCGCCGCCCAGGACGACGACCAGCGGCCGCCGCGGCGATTCGACCACCTGGCGCAGCTCGCTCAGCTCGCGCTCCAGCAGCAGGCCGGCGCAGCTCGGCAGCCGGTGGGCGACCCCCTCGGTGCTCGCGTGGGCGCGGTGGGCAGCGCCGAAGGCGTCGTCGACGTAGAGGTCGGCGAGACGGGCCAGCGCATCGGCCAGCTCCGGGTCGTTCTCCGTCTCCCCCGGCTCGAAGCGGACGTTCTCCAGCAGCAGCACGCGGCCCGGGCTCAGCCCCGCGGCCAGCGTCTCGACGTCCTCGCCGACCACCGCCGGCGCCTGCTCGACCGGGGCGCCGAGCAGCTCGACCAGCCGCTCCCCGACCGGCTTCATCGACAGCTCGGGCACCGGCTCGCCCTTCGGCCGCCCCAGGTGCGATACGAGGATCGTCATCGCACCGCGCTCGCGCAGCAGCTCGATCGTCGGCAGCGCCGCCCGAATCCGCGTGTCGTCGGCCACCCGCCCGCCGTCGAGCGGCACGTTGAAGTCGACGCGGACCAGCACCCGCTTGCCTGCGACGTCGGCGTCGCGGACGCTCAAAGCACCTTTTCGGCCAGCTCCACGCAGCGGTTGGAGTAGCCCCACTCGTTGTCGTACCAGGCAACCGCCTTGATCATGTTCTCGCCGATCGCCATCGTCTGACCGGCGTCGAAGATCGAGGAGTGCGGGTCGCCGACGATGTCGGTAGAGACGATCGGGTCCTCGGTGTAGGAGAGGATGCCTTTCAGCGGCCCCTCTGCGGCCGCCTTCGCCACCGCGTTGACCTCCTCCGCCGAGGCCGGCCCGGCAAGGGTGCAGACCAGGTCGACGACCGAGCCGGTGGCGACGGGCGCCCGCATCGCGAGGCCGTTCAGCTTGCCGTTCAGCTCCGGCAGCACGAGGCCGACTGCCTTCGCGGCGCCGGTCGTGGTCGGGATCAGGTTGAGCGCAGCAGCACGCGCCCGGTGCAGGTCCTTGTGGGGCATGTCCTGGAGGCGCTGGTCGGCGGTGTAGGCGTGGATCGTCGTCATCAACCCCTGCTCGATCCCGAACTCCTCGTGAATCACCTTGGCCAGCGGCGCCAGGCAGTTGGTCGTGCAGGAGGCGTTGGAGATGATCCGGTGCTCGTCGCGGTCGTAGTCGCTGTCGAAGTTGACGCCGAGAGCGACGGTCACGTCGGGTTCCTTGGCCGGGGCCGAGATGATCACCTTCTTGGCGCCCGCCTCGAGGTGCTTGGCGGCATCTTCGCGGCCGGTGAACAGGCCGGTCGACTCGATCACCACGTCGGCGCCCAGCTCGGCCCAGGGCAGCGCCGCCGGGTCGCGCTCGGAGAGCACCTCGAGCGGCTTGCCGTCGATCGAAATCGCAGCCTCCCCCGCCTCGACCTCACCCGGGAAGCGCCCCAGGATCGAGTCGTACTTGAGCAGGTGGGCGAGGGTCGCCGGGTCGGTGATGTCGTTGACGGCGACGAAGTCGAGGTCCGCGCCCGCCGCGTGGGCGGCGCGGAAGAGATTGCGCCCGATCCGGCCGAAGCCGTTGATGCCGACCTTCACAGCCATGAAGTCATTGCCTCCTGATTCGTGTTGGGACGATCGTAGTGGTCACTCCCCGACCGTCACCTCTACTTCGTATCCGTCGGGGTCCTGCAGGAATGCCGAGTAGGAGCCGGAGCCGCAGGAGCGCCGCTCGCCGGGCTGGCCGACGCCGTTGCCGCCCGCCCGCACCCCCGCCTCCCACGCCGCTTTGACGGCGACGATCCCGAGGCCGGAGAAGCTGAGCAGCCCGAAGCCGGGTGTGGCCGAGTGGTGGGAGGCGACGAAGAAGACCGGTTTGGCGATGCCCCAGCCGACCGTCCCGTCCTGCTCGAAATGGCGCCGCCAGCCAAGCGGCGCGAGCAAGGCATCGTAGAACGACGCGCTCCGCTCGAGGTCCGAGACCTCCAAGAGGACGTGGTGCAGCATCGGGGCCGGGAGGCTATACGGGCTCGCTGCCCGATGCCTTTCGCTAGCCGCCCCGCGGGGTCCAGCGGAAGTAGCGGACCGCGAGCAGCAGCCCGACCGCGCCCCAGGCGGCGACCGCGGCGAGGTTGCCCCACTCGAGGCCGGCCCCGCCCGGCAGGTAGGCGTTGAAGAAGGCCTCGAAGAAGTGCCGCACCGGGAAGGCGTCGGCGAAGTGGATGACGCCGCTCGGAAGCTGGTCGTCGGGGATGAAGACGCCGGAGAGGAAGTAGAGGGGCAGCAGCAACGCGTTGACGATCGGCGCGGCGGCGTCCTGGCTGGGGATCGCCGCGGTCAGGGCGATGCCGAGGCAGCAGAAGGAGGCGGCCCCGACCGCCAGCACCGCAACGATCTCGGGCAGGTGGCTCCAGGGAATCGCAACGCCGTAGGCGATCCGGCCGATCGCCGCGATCAGGGCCAACATAAGGAGGGCGACGACGATCGAGTTGCCGATCCGTCCGGCGATGAACACCCAGGGCGGCATCGGCGTTCCGCGGCCGCGCTTCAGGCGGCCGTCCTCGCGGGCGATCACCAGCGACATCGCCAGCGATTGCATCGTCGCCGAGATCACCGCGAGGGTGATGATCGCCGGCACGTAATAGTTCGTGGTCTTTATCCCCCCGTTCACTTCGACCGTCTGGTTGCCGAACACGGCGTCGAAGATGACCAGCAGCACCACCGGGAAGGCGACGGTGAAGAAGACCGAGGCCGGGTTGCGCCAGAAGGCCTTCTGGTCGAAGCGGAACTGGTGCAGGACGAGGCTCACGGTTGACCGGTCAGCTCCAGGTAGACGTCCTCGAGGCTGGGCCGGCTGACCTCCAGGCCCTCCAGCTCGCGCCCCTCGGCGAGCGCCCGCCCGGTCAGCTCGTTCAGGGTCCTCACCGGCGTCGTCGTCTCCAGCTCGACCTCGCGACCGTCTTCGCGGTAGGTGATCTTCGCCGGCCGGCTCTCGCGGTCGCCGAGGTCCTCCGGCGTGCCGCGCGCGACCACCTGGCCCGCGGAGATGATCGTCACCCGGTCGGCGAGGCGCTGCGCCTCGTCCATGTAGTGGGTGGTGAGGAAGACCGTCTTGCCCAGCTCGCGCAGGCCGGCGATCGTCTCCCAGGCGTGGCGCCGGGCCGACGGATCGAAGCCGGTCGTCGGCTCGTCGAGGAAGAGCAGCTCGGGGTCGCCGATCAGCGCCATTCCGACGTCCAGCCGGCGCTGCTGCCCCCCGGAGAGGCTGCGGGCGCGGGCGTCCGCCTTGCCCTCCAGGCCGACCAGCTCGATCGTATCCTCGATCGGCCGCGGGGCGCTGTAGTAGCCGGCGTAGAGGGCAAGCGACTCGCGTACCGTCAGGTAGGGATCGAGCCTGCAGCTCTGCAGCACGATGCCGATCCGCTCCCGCCACTCGCGGCCGGCCCGCCGGGGGTCCTCGCCCAGCACCCGCACCTCGCCGCCGCTGCGGTCCCGGTATCCCTCGAGGATCTCGACCGTCGTCGTCTTGCCGGCGCCGTTGGGGCCGAGGTAGGCGAAGACCTCGCCGGCCCGCACATCGAGGTCGATGCCGCGGACCGCCTCGACGTCGCCGTAGCTCTTGCGCAGGCCACGGGCCGATATGACGGGCGTCGGAGTCTCGGACAAAGCCGATCGATTCTATGGCTCGACGTCGCGGTGCTTGACCCGCACCACCACGTCGTCGCGCCGCTCCAGCGCCCGGCGGATTCGGTCGGCGACGGTCACCGAGCGGTGGCGGCCGCCCGTGCAGCCGACCGCGATCGTCAGGTGGCTCTTGCCCTCGGCCACGTAGGCGGGGACGAGGAACTCCAGCAGCGGCAGCAGGCGGCCGTAGAACTCGCCCGCCTGCGTCCCCGCCTCGACGTACTCGCGCACCGCCTCGTCGAGCCCGGTCAGCGGCCGCAGCTCGTCGACGTAGTGCGGGTTGGGAAGGAAGCGGACGTCCAGGGTGAGATCGGCGTCGCGCGGCGGTCCGTTCTTGAAGCCGAACGTGAGCAGGGTCAGCGCCAGCTTGCCGCCGCCGTGGTGTCCCAGCATCTCCTCGGCGATCCGCCGCCGCAGCAGCGCGCCGGTCAGGTCGCTGGTGTCCATCACCACGTCGGCGCGAGCGCGCAGCGGGACGAGCAGCTCGCGCTCGGCGCGGATCCCCTCGACGATCCTGCCTTCCGGGGCGAGCGGATGGCGGCGGCGCGTCTCCTTGTAGCGGTCGAGCAGCGTCTCCTCGTCTGCCTCGAGGAAGAGCAGGGTCGGCTCGAGGCCGTCGGCGTTCAGCTCGTCGAGCACCTGGACGAGGTCGTCGAAGTAGTCGCCGCCGCGCACGTCGGAGACCACCGCGGCGCGCTCCACGCCGCTGCCCTTGTGGCGGAACAGCTCGCCGAGGCTGCCGATCATCCGTGGCGGCAGGTTGTCGACGCAGAAGTAGCCGCCGTCCTCGAAGGCGGCGATCGCCTCCGACTTGCCGGCGCCGGAGTGACCGGTGATCAGGACCAAATCCACCGCTAGCCGATCCTGTGCAGCTGCTCGTGGATCTCGCGGGCCAGCTTGCCGGGCACGCCCGGAACTGCCTCCAGCTCCTCGCGGCTCGCCGCCAGGAACCGCTCCGGCGAGCCGAAGTGATGCAGGAAGGCGCGCTTGCGGGCCGGTCCGACGCCCCTCAGGCCGTCGAGCACCGACTCGGTCATCGCCTCGTCGCGCCGCCCCCGGTGATGCTCGATCGCGAAGCGGTGGGCCTCGTCGCGGACCCGCTGCAGCAGCTTCGAGGCCTCCGAGTCGGGGGCGAGGTCGATCGGCGCCGAGCGGCCGGGGACGTAGACCTCCTCCTCGCGCTTGGCCAGCGAGACGACCGTCGTGCGGCGCTCCGCGAGGGGGCGCAGGGCGCGCATCCCGGCGGCGAGCTGGCCCTTGCCACCGTCGATCACGACCAGAGCCGGCAGCGAGGCGAAGCTCTCGTCGCGCTTGCCGTCGTGCGGCGAGAGGTCGGCCTGCTCGAGGTAGCGGCTGACGCGCCGGTTCAACACCTCCTCCATGGAAGCGAAGTCGTCGGACCCCTCGCGACGCGGGTCGCGCACCCTGAACCTCCTGTAGTCGGACTTCTTGGTCGCGCCGCCCTCGAAGACGACCATCGAGGCGACGGTGTGCTCGCCGCCCAGGTTGGAGACGTCAAAGCCCTCGATGCGGATCGGCAGCTCCTCCATCCCAAGCGCCTCGCGCAGGTCGGCGAGCGAGTCGACCCGGCGCTGGCGGCGGTGCTCGCGCCGCAGCCGGTCCTGGTCGAGCGCGAGGCGGGCGTTGCGCTCGGCAAGCTCGCGCAGCCGCCTCTTGTCGCCGCGCTCCGCGACCCGCACCTCGACCGGCGAACCGCGGCGCTCGCCCAGCGCCGCCGCCAGCAGCTCGGCGCGGTCGCGCAGGTAGGGGCCGACGACGATCGTGCGCGGCATCGCCGGCGAGGCCGAGTAGTACTGGCCGATGAACTCCTCGGCCACCTCTGCGGGCTCACGCTCGGCCTGGTTGTCGAGGTAGAAGTTCTGCCGCTCGGCGAGGATGCCGTCGCGCACCTGGAAGACCTGGGCGTTGGCGTCGGCCCCCTCGGTGGCCACCCCGATCAGGTCGGCGGTGCCGACCGAGCCTCCGGCCACCCGCTGGCGCTCGAACAGCGAGCGGATCGCCTTCAGCCGGTCGCGGTGCAGGGCGGCGCGCTCGAACTCGTGCGCCGCCGCCGCCCCCTCCATCTTCGCCTGCTCGTCGTCCTCCACCTGCCGGTAGCGGCCGGAGAGGAAGTCGACGATCGCCTCGACGTTGCGCCGGTACTCCTCGCGGCCGACGTAGCCGACGCAGGGCGCCCCGCAGCGCTTTATGTAGTAGTCGAGGCAGGGGCTGCCGGAGCGGCGGCCGGGCTCGGGGCCCTCGCAGGTGCGGAACTGGAAGAGACGACCGAGCAGGTCGAGCGTCTCCCGCACCCGCTTGGCGCTCGAGAAGGGCCCGAAGTAGGCGCGACCGGCGCGGTGGCGCTCGCGGGTGAAGTAGACGCGCGGGTAGTCCTCGTCGAGGCTGACGCAGACGTAGGGGTAGGACTTGTCGTCGCGCAGGCGGATGTTGAAGCGCGGCCTGTGGCGCTTGATGAAGCTCTGCTCGGCGAGCAGCGCCTCGGCCTCGTTGGCGGTGACCAGGAAGTCGATCCGCTCCACCCGGGAGGTAAGACGCGCCTCGCCGCCGGAGAAGTGGGAGGCGACCCGCTTGCGGATCGAGCGAGCCTTGCCGACGTAGAGCAGCTCCCCCTCGGCGTCATGGAAGAGATAGACACCGGGGGAGTCGGGCAGATCGGCGGTCCTGTCGGTCATCTCGTCACAGGGTAGGGTTCCCGTCCATGAACCCACCCGAGCTGAACACGCTGCGGATCGAGGTCGACGGCGAGATCGGCACCCTCACCCTCGACCGGCCCGACAGCTTCAACGCGATGAATGCGGAGTTGATCCTCGACCTGGGCACCGCCTTCGCCTGGCTCGCCGACCAGGCGCCGCTGCGGGGGCTGATCGTCACCGGCGCCGGCCCGGCGTTCTCCTCGGGCGGCGACATCAACGAATTCAAGGCCGGGGTCGAAGACGAGTCGATCGACCTGCCGGCGCAGGTGCGGCGCGGCGCCGAGGCGCTGCACACGGCGATCGTCGATCTGCGCCGCATCCCCTACCCGGTGGTCGCCGCGGTGAACGGGCCAGCCGCCGGGGCGGGCTTCTCGCTGGCGCTCGCCTGCGACATCCGGATCGCCTCCGAGAAGGCGTTCCTGGCCTGCGCCTACGGCCGCATCGGCGCCTCGCCGGACGGGGGAATGACCTACTTCCTGCCGCGCGTCGTCGGTCCCAGCCGAGCGCTGGAAATCCTCCTCGAGGACCCCAACATGAACGCCGAGCAAGCGCTCGCCGAGGGGCTCGTCAGCGAGGTCGCCGGGCCGGAGGAGCTGCTGGACCGGGCGCGCGCCAGGGCGACAGAGCTTGCCGCGAAGGCGCCCTACTACGTGAAGATGTCGAAACGGCTGACCGCCGTGAGCATCGAGAACGGCCTCACCGAGCACCTGCAGCTGGAGCGGCACGGGATTGCCGACAGCATGGCCACTGAGGACCTGGCCAGCGGCGCGACCGCCTTCTTCGGCGGCGAGACGCCCGAGTTCAAGGGTCGCTGAACCGCGGCCCGACCCAGCGCGTATCCGAGCTACAGTCTTTCTGAGCCTTGCTTTTCAATCGAAAGGATTCGCCGATGAGGAAGCTCGCCGCCCTGCTCGCCCTCGCCCTCGCCTCCGTTGCCCTCGCCGCCTGCGGGAGCAGCTCGAACACGACGACGACGACCACGGAAGGCGGCGAAACGAACGCCGGGGCGGCGGAAGGTGGCGAAAAGTCCGGCGGCGGAGGGGGCGGATCCACCGTCGAACTCGAAGCCGACCCGAGCGGCGGCCTCGCCTACACGACCACCGAAGTCGACGCCCAGTCGGGCAAGGTGACCGTCGACTTCACGAACCCGCAGGGCCTCACCCACGACGTCGCGATCGAAAACGAAAACGGTGAAGAGGTCGGCAAAACGGAACTGATCGCCGAAAGCGCGACCTCGACCACGGTCGAACTCGGGCCCGGCACCTACACCTACTACTGCACCGTGCCCGGCCACCGCGAAGCGGGGATGGAAGGGACGCTGGTCGTCAAGAAGTAGGCCGGTGGGCGCCTGCGGCTCGCGCTGCCGGCGCTCGACGGGTTCGTCGGCCTGACCGCTAGCGCCCAGCGAACCGTCAGCCAGCCGACGCCATCACCCGCGTGACGCTGTCGCCGACGAAGCAGGGCTTCTCGGAGCCCTCGACCTCAAGGGTGAAGCGGGTGACGACCTGCCACCAGCCGCCGCCGACCTCGTCGGCCGAGACGACCTCGGCGCGGGCGCGGACTCGGCTTCCGGCGGGAACGGGGGCCGGGAAGCGGACCTTGTTCCAGCCGTAGTTGATGCCGAGCGCGAAGCCGCTCGAGGAGATCATCCGTTTGCGGAAGCCGTCGACCAGGGAGAGAGTCAGGTTGCCGTGCGCGATCGTCGTCCCGAAGGGGCTCTCCTTCTTCGCCCGCTCGACGTCGACGTGGATCCACTGGTCGTCGCCCGAGATCTCGGCGAAGGTGTCGATGTCCTGCTGGGTCACGGTGCGCCACTCGCTTGGCCCGATCTCCTCGCCGAGCAGCGACTGCATCCCCTCGACGTCCTGTACCTCGACGATTGCCATCGGCCGCAGTCTAGACAGGTTGCCGCCGCAGTCGCCGCGGAGACGTTCCAGCGCGCGGCGGCGCGCAGCAGGGGGGCGCGGAAGCGGGCCGGCGGGAGGGAGGGCAGGCCGGCGGACCCGCCGTGTAGCCGTAGTGCCAGGCCTCCCAGGAGTACGCCAATCACCGCGCGTGCACCGCGCGATCTCGAACCTCAAGAGAGCCTTGGCATCTCCATTGTGGGAGGCCGAGGCGAAGACCGAGGCCTTAGGTCCCGAACCTCACGGAAGACAACGGAGGAGTAGTAGGCTTGGCCTGGGATGCGGCGAAGGGGGCAAATCCAAAGCCCGGTTTCTGGACGTACTGGCCGCTATGGGGGTTGCTCTGTAGAATCCTTTCGCCTTATGGGTACGGGGGTGTCCTACGACGCGGCCTATTACGAAGGGATCGACCGCACGGCGGAAATGGCCGCACCAATAGTGGCGCCCCTAATCGTCGAGATCGCCCAGCCCAAGAGCATCGTTGACGTTGGTTGTGCCAGCGGGCAGTGGCTCAATGCCTTTCGCAATCTCGGAGTTGAGGACTTCTTGGGTATCGACGGGAAATGGATCGATGCAGCGCAATTGCAGATTCCAGTTGAGAACTTTGCGCGGCGCAACCTCTCCCAGCCCTTTGAGATTGACCGCCAGTTCGATGTCGCGATGACTCTTGAGGTCGCCGAGCATCTACCGCCAGAGTCGGCGGAGGATTTTGTGGAGTCGCTCGTGAGACTCGCGCCGCTCATAGTCTTCTCGGCCGCGATCCCCGGACAAGGAGGAACGAACCATCTCAATGAGCAGTGGCCGGATTACTGGGCCGAACTCTTCGGGCGGCACGACTACGTCGGCTTTGACCTAATCCGACCGCAGATTTGGGACGACCTGCGAGTGCCCGTGTGGTACCGGCAGAACATCGGGATCTTCGCGAGGACTGACCGAGCCGCGGGTCTTGGAGGGCCCGGAATCCGCCCAATGGTGCATCCCGAAATGTTCGGCGGACCTCCGGGCATTCGCGGGCTTTTTCGCGAGCTGCCCGGCGCCGTACGCCGCGCCGTACGCCGACGACTCAAGGCCCTGCCCCCATGAGGCTCGGGCGGGGAGAGCCACGACGAGAGACGACTTGGCCGTTTGGTCTGAGCCAGCGCCCCCGCGCCGCGGTGAGCAAAGAAAACGCGCGCATGAGTGTCAGGCCCGGCTCTCCCCGGTCAGGCCGAGCCCCTGCGCGGAATGTTCCTGAGTCCGTCTGACACCCCCTGGGGGAGTGGGGAGTGGGCGAGCCCCGCACCCCCCGTACTTCTCTGTATACCTTCGCGCCACATTGAGCCACCATGAACACACACGCGCGCGCGTGTGGGAACGTGGCCAATCCCGGCTGGTTCGGCAGCCGTGCATCTACAGCGCTTAAGTGTTTGACAGAACGGCCCGCACCGTCGACGGCCACCACCGGGCGCCGCCCTGGGTCGTGGCTACACCATCGTGGTTCAGCCCCCTCTGCAATTGCAGTCAGCGTCTCCCCGGACTCTCGCTCGAGGACGATCATCTCTCTGATGTCGATCGGCAACGATCGTGGTCGACCGAGCTGGACACCCTGCGAGCGCTTCACGGCAAGGGCTTCCTTGGTCCGCTAGACGGGCGGCGACCACGCGGCCGGGTGGCAGACATGCAGTTCGGGAACACGCTCGAAATGCGAGACGTTCCGGGTTATCAACACCATGCCGGTCTCGAGGCAGATGCCGGCCTGCATCGCGTCGCGGACGTCGATCGCCTCGCCACCGCCCCGCAGCTCGCCCAGCAGCGCGCCGCCCCGCAGGCCCGCCTTTCGGGTCAGCGTCAGCAACGGAGCGGCAAGCAGGGCGTGAACCGGCCGTGGGTTCTCGCGGTAGGAGCGCCCGAGCGCCAGCTCGAACGCGGTCACGGCCGTCACCCGGTAGCCGCCCCCGTAGATCAGGCCCCGAACGAGATCGAGACCCGGCCCGGCGCCGCGCAGGTAGTCGATCAGGACGTCGGAGTCGAGTACCGGTCCGCCGGCCAAGTCGCCCACGCCTCCTCGCGCGCCCGCTCCCACTCTTCGACGTCGCTCGCGCTCCAGGCCCCCTCGGCCTCCGCAAGGGCGCGGGCAAGATCGTCCTCGCCACCTTGGTCGAGGAAGCGCTCCAACGCCTCCTCGACGATCGCCGAGAAGCCGCGCATGCCCCGTTCCGCCGCCTTCGCCCTGAGGCGGGTGTAGGTGCGATCGCTGAGCTCGACCGTCGTCCGCATGGGCTGATGCATTCTAGCATTCACATGCATCAAAGCCCGCTCACGCCACCAGCCTCACTTCGAAGCTCGGCGCGACCAGCGCGCCGGCGCCGCCGAGCAGGGCGAGGATGCGGCTCACGTAGGCGGTCGTCTCGGGGATCGCCGGGACGCAGTGGCAGGCTTCGACCGGGGCCGGGCCGGCGTTGTAGGCGGCGAGGGCGAGCTGCGGGGAACCGAAGCGGCGGATCAGGTCCGACATCAGGTGGGCCTGGGCGTCGATCGCTTCGACCGGGTCGAAGGGATCGCGGAGTCCGTAGGAGGCGGCGGTCGAGGGCATGAACTGGGCGATGCCCTGGGCGCCGGCCGGCGAGACGGCGAACGGGTTGAAGTTCGACTCGGCCATCAGCTGCGCGGCGAGCAGCGCCGCGGAGACGTTCCAGCGCGCGGCGGCGCGCAGCAGGGGGGCGCGGAAGCGGGCCGGCGCGAAGGAGGGCAGGCCGGCGGAACCGGCGACGGCGCCGTCTCCCCCGCCGGCGCCGATCGCGTTGCCGGCCTGTGAGCAGGGCGGCGGACCCGCCGTGTAGCCGTAGTGCCAGGCCTCCCAGCTGTAGCGCTGGACGAAGCCGAAGCGCGACGCGTTGGCAGCCAGCCAGCCGTAAGCCGATTCGGGCCCGAGGTCGAGCTCGGTCGCGCAGCGGTGCAGCGAGTGGCCGGGCGGCGCCACCCAGCGCGGGTCGGGGTGGGCGGCGAACAGCGCCGCCTGTTCGGCGTCGGAGCGGAAGGCCGAGTTGACGATCAGCGAGACGCCCCCGCCCGCCGCCGCGGCCGCCATGCGGTCGAAGGCGACGGCGACGTCGGGCCGCATACCGTGGCCCTGGCGGTAGACCAGCGGGCCGCTGTAGCCGCCGCCGCTCGCGATCGCCGGCATCGATCCGGCGCCGCTCGCCGGCGCGGCGGCTTCGGCGACGGCCGAGGCCTCGACCGCGGGCCGCTCGCCGCGCACCTCTAGGCTGCCCGTCACCGCCGCCTCGACGCGCAGCGGCGCGAACGAGGCCCGGTCGGGGAAGGAGACCCGCAGTCGCCTCGCGCCGACCTGGTTAGCCCTCGCCGCCTGGCGCGCTGCCGTGCGGGCCCGCACTAGGTAGGCGGCCTTCTCGATGTGGGCCGGGTTCGGCAGGCCGTTCGGCAGGGTCGGTGGCGCCAGCAGGCGTGGCAGGTCGTCGCGCATCGAGCGCGCCGCTGAGATCGCCGCCAGGTCGGCCGCCCGCTGCACCCGCCCCTTGCCGGTGATCGCCCCGGCGATCGCGACCAGCGCCAGCGCCGCGACGATCAGCGCGAAGGCGCCGCCGATCGCCAGCAGCAGCGCCTGACCCTGCTCCCTGCGTTCTCCCATGCCCGGACCCTGCCGGGCGCGAGCGCGCGTGTGGCGCGCTCAATCGAACAATTGAGTGGCTAGAACCTAAATTTCCTCCGGCACCATCTCGATCGCACCGCAGGGGCACTCGGCCACGCAGAGGCCGCAGCCCTTGCAGAAGTCGAGGTCGATCTCGTAGCGCTCGCCCGGCTCGCCAAGCTTGATCACGGCGTTGTCGGGACAGACGCCGTAGCAGTTGTCGCAGGAGAAGCAGTTGCCGCAGGAGAGGCAGCGACGCGCCTCGAACAGGGCGCTCTTCTCGTCGAGGCCGGCGACCACCTCGGCGAAGCTGGACGCCCGGCGCGCCGCCTCCAGCTCCGGCTGCACGGTGCGGGGCGCATCCGAGTAGTACCAGGTGTTGAGCGTGTCGAAGCCGGCCAACGCATGCTTCGGCGGCCGCTTGAAGTCGACGCCGCGCAGCCAGGCGTCGATGTTGCGGGCCGCCCGCTTGCCGTGGCCGACGCCGACCGTGACGGTGCGCTCGGCAGGGACCATGTCGCCGCCGGCGAAGATCCCCTCGTGGCCGGTCATCATGTTCGGGCCGACCTGGACGACGCCGTCAGCGACCTCGATCCCCGGCACGCCCTCGAGCAGCCTCAGGTCCGCTTCCTGGCCAAGCGCGAGGACCAGCGAGTCGGCCTCCAGCTCATCGAACTCGCCGGTCGGCTGCGGGAACCCCGAGTCGTCCAGCTCCATCCGCTCGAGCCGCAGCTTGCCGTCCTCGAAGTGGTCGACGGTCGAGAGCCAGCGCATCTCCACGCCCTCCTCCGCCGCCTCCTCGACCTCGACGTCGTGGGCCGGCATCCGCTCCCGGGTGCGCCGGTAGACGACCACCGCGTCGGTCGCCCCCAGCCGTTTCGCCGTCCGCGCCGCGTCCATCGCCGTGTCGCCGCCGCCGTAGACGGCCACCCGGCGCCCCAGCTGAGGCCGCTCCTCGCCCTCCATGCTCTCCAGCAGCGAGACCGCGTCGACGATCCGATCCGCCTCGCCCGCCGGCACATAGGCGCGGCGGCCGATGTGGGCGCCGACCGCGAGGAAGGCGGCGTCGAAGCCGCCGTCGCGCATCGAGTCGAGCACGTTCTCGACCGTCGTGTTCAGCTCGAGGCCGACGCCGAGGTCGAAGATGCGCCCCACCTCGGCCTCCAGCACGTCGCGGGGCAGGCGGTAGCTGGGGATGCCGAAGCGCATCATCCCGCCCGGCAGCGAGCCCGCCTCGTGGATGGTCACCTCGTGGCCGAGCCGGGTCAGGTGGTAGGCGGCGGAAAGGCCGGACGGGCCGGAGCCGACCACCAGCACGCGCTTGCCGCTCGGCTCGGCGTCGACCTCGATCTGCCAGCCGGCGCGGATCGCCTCGTCGCCGAGGAAGCGCTCGACCGAGTGGATCCCCACCGCCTCGTCGAGCTGCGCCCGGTTGCAGGCGGTCTCGCAGGGGTGGTAGCAGACCCTGCCCATGATCGCCGGCAGCGGGTTGTCCTCGACCAGCTTGCGCCAGGCGCGCTCGTAGCCCCCGTCCCCCTCCTCGGCCTCGTACAGCCAGGCCTGGATGTTCTCGCCGGCCGGGCAGGCGTCGTTGCAGGGTGGCAGCCGGTCGACGTAGACCGCCCGCTCGGTGCGCCAACTCCCGGTCTTGTTGGCGAGGCTCGAGCCGACGTCGAGCGTGATCGCGTAGGGCTTCTCCATCACGAGCCCTCTCCCGCATCGGACGCTTGCCCTGCTCCAGCGGGGTCAATGTCGGCTGCGCCATCGGGAAGCAGGCCGTAGCGGCGGATGTTGGCGTCGGCGATCCCCTGGAGGCGCTCGAGCACGTCGGTCCGCGGCGGGTCGCCGAACAGGTGCGCGTAGCGGCGCTGCGGGCGCAGGTACTCCTCGACCGGGACCTGGCGGCGGATCTTCGAGACACCGACCACCTCGCCGCGCTCGGCCTCGAAGACCGGGAAGAGGCCGCTCTCGACGACCAGGCGAGCCAGCTTCACCGTGTCCGCCGCCTCCGCCCCCCAGCCGAGCGGGCAGGGGACGAAGACGTGCAGGTAGCGGGCGCCGTGGAGCTCCATCGCCCGCTCGACCTTGCGCTCGAGGTCGTGCAGGTCGGCCACCGTCGCGGTGGCGACGTAGGGGATCCCGTGCGCCATCGCGATCCGCGGCATGTCCTTGCCCTGGCCGAACTCGTTGCCGGGGTGGTCCGGGCCGATCGGCTTCGTGTTGGCGGTCCGCGCGGCCGGCGGCGTCGCCCCGGAGCGCTGCACGCCGGTGTTCATGTAGGCCTCGTTGTCGTAGCAGATGTAGAGCACGTCGTCGCCGCGCTCGAACATCCCCGAGAGGCAGCCGAAGCCGATGTCGACGGTGCCGCCGTCGCCTCCCTGGCCGACCACGCGCACGTCCTCGCGCCCCTTCGCGCGCAGCGCCGCGGCGACCCCGCTGGCCACCGCGGGCGCGTTGCCGAACAGCGAGTGGATCCAGGGCATCTGCCACGAGGACTCCGGGAACGGGGTCGAGAAGACCTCCAGGCAGCCGGTCGCGTTGGCGGCGATCAGCTTGCCCTCGGTGGCCCGCATCGCCGCGTCGAGCGCGTAGCGGGCGCCGAGCGCCTCGCCGCAGCCCTGGCAGGCCCGGTGGCCGGAGGTGAGGGTGTTGGAGCGGTCCATCCGCGCCTGCACGGTGCGCTGCTCGGGATCGAGCAGGCGGTTGCCGGCGGCGAAGCTGCCGACCTGGTAGAAGCGGACGCGCTGCTCGGCCATCAGTGCGGCCTCGCGGCGACGACGCCGGCTTCCCGCAGGATGTTCTCGGCATGGGGACCGCTGCGCCCGCCCGCCGCCATCCGCTTCAGCTCGGCCTCGACCCGCTCGCGGTCGAGGTCGAGGAAGGTGAGGGGCTGCAGGCGGTCGGCGATCGCGTCGGCGAACAGGGCGCGCAGCGACGGCTTGGTGATCGAGCGCCCGCCGAGGCCGGCGATCGCCGTGTAGCCGTGCAGCTGGATGCCGGAGAGCGCCATGCGGACGTTGGCCGAGAGGATCCCGCCGATCCCCACCGCCAGCGCCTTCTCCAGCACGACGACCCGCTTCGCGTCGCCGAGCGCCGCGCGCACTTCCTCCAGCGGGAAGGGGCGGAACGACTTGATCGCCAGCGCGCCGATGCTCTCCCCCTCCTCGCGCAGCTCGTCGATCGTGTCCTCGATCGTCCCCAGCACCGAGCCGAGCGCAACGACGATCGTCTCCGCGTCCTCCGCCCGGTAGCCGCGCACCAGCCCGCCCGAGGGGCGGCCGAAGGCCCGCTCGAAGTCCGCCGCCGCCTCCGGGATGACGTCGAGCGCCTGCATCTGCTTGGCGTGCGCCAGGTACTTGACCTCGGCGAAGGCCTCCGGCCCGACCATCGCCCCGATCGTCACCGGATCGGCCGGGTCGAGCACCTGGCGCGGCTCGAACGGCGGCAGGAAGGCGTCGACCTGCTCGGCGCTGGGCACGTCGACCCGCTCGTAGGCGTGGGTGAGGATGAAGCCGTCCATGCAGACCATCACCGGCAGCGACAGCCGCTCGGCGATCAGGAACGCCTGCACGTGCAGGTCGGCGGCCTCCTGGTTGGTCTCCGCGTAGAGCTGGATCCAGCCGCAGTCGCGCTGCGACATCGCGTCGCTGTGGTCGTTCCAGATGTTGATCGGGGCGCCGATCGCCCGGTTGGCGAGGGTCATCACGATCGGCAGGCCGAGGCCGGAGGCGTTGTACAGCGCCTCGGCCATGTAGAGCAGGCCCTGGCTGGCGGTGGCGGTGTAGGCGCGCGCCCCGGCGGCGGAGGCGCCGATGCAGACCGAGAGCGCCGCGAACTCCGACTCGACCGTGACGTACTCGCAGTCGCTCAGCTCGCCGGCGCGGACCAGGTCGGAGAGCCCCTCGACGATGTGGGTCTGGGGTGAGATCGGGTAGGCGCAGACGACCTCGGGCCGGCAGCGCGCCACCGTCTCCGCGACCGCTGCCGAGCCCTCCAGCTGCCTAAGCACCAGCCACCTCGGACAGCTCGCGCTCTACGTGCTCGAAGCAGGCCTCGGCGGCGGCGACGTTGCGCTCGCCCGCCTTGCCCGGGAAGCGCTCGTGGACCGCCGCACTCACCGAGTCGAGCCGCAGGGCGCGGGTCTGGGCGGCGAAGCCGCCGAGCAGGGCCGCGTTGGGCAGCGGGCGGCCGAGATGGCGCCGCGCCAGATCGGTCGCCGGCACGGTGAGCAGCCGGTCGCGGCGGAACCGCTCGGCCAGCTCGCCAAGGCCCAGCCGGTCGAAGCCGCGGCCGCTGTTGATCAGCACGTAGCCGTCGGGGCGCAGCCCCCTGAAGAGGTCGACCTGGTGCAGCAGGGTCGGGTCCTGGACGATCAGCGCATCGGGCTCGGCGACCGGTTCGCGGGTGCGGATCGGGGTGTCGCCGAAGCGGCAGAAGGAGACCACCGGGGCGCCGGTGCGCTCCGAGCCGAAGCTGGGGAATGCCTGCGCGTGGCGGCCCTCGTCGAAGGCGGCGACCGAGAGCAGCTCGGCGGCGGTCACCACGCCCTGGCCGCCGCGACCGTGGATGCGCACCTCGAACGTCGGCCTCGATCGCTCCATAGATCCAACGTAGCAACGTAGAGGTGGCGGGACGGCGCTTCATCCGTGGTTCCGGGCAATCCGGGCACGGCTAAGTACGGAGCGTGGAAGCGTGCCGCGCTCAGGCCCCGTCGACGAGCACCTCACGGACGATTCCGTTCCGCGCGAATGGCTTGTCGTTCGTCGTCAGCGCTGTGGAGCAGGCGATCGCGGGGGCGGGCGGGGAGGTTGCCGCCGACCGCGGGCGCTCCGAGCAGGGCGCGGCCGGCGGCGAGCCAGCCGAGCGGGCGCTTGAGGACGGCGACCCGGAGGCCGCGAGCCATCAGGTCGCGAACGGCGAGCGCGGTCAGCGCTCGGTCCTCGGGGAGGTCGGCGCGAAGCAGCGCCCCCGTGGGCCGGATCCGTGCCTCGGCGAGCACCGGCTGCAGCAGGCGCTGCGGCAAGTGGATCGTTGCGGCCGATGCGCGGACGAGCGGCAGCGCCGCGGCGATTTGACCGATCCCATCCGCGTCGCCGGCCAGCTGCAGCCGGCAGAAGCTCCCGCGCGAGGCGACGCCGGCGCCCGGCAGGTGGACAGCGAGCCGCTCCTCCAGCTCGCGGGCGGCGGCGGTGGCAATCAGCGCGGGGCGCGGGGCGCGACCGTCGGCAAGATCGATCGCCAGGCCCGCCCGGTCGGGATCCGAGCCGGCGCAGGCGAGCGCCGCTGCGGCGGCTCGCGAACCGGCCGCGGCGCCGACCGCGGTCACCAGGACGACGGGGCCCACCCGCCCCCTCACTTCGGTCTCGCGGCCGCCGACGACGTGACCGCGAGCCGTTCGGCGAGGGCCGGAAGCGGCGAGGGCGGCGGCAGCCGCACGGTCACCCTGCCGCCGCTGACCCTGACCTCGACCTCGTCCTCGGCCCAGCCGGGAAGGGCATCGCGGGCGGCGGCGACCGCCGGGCGCCCCGCGGCGAGCGCCAGCGCCCCGGCCTCGGCGGCGCCGTCGGCCAGGGTCAGCGTGTAGCCGGTGGCGAGGAGCTGGAGGACGAGCAGGCCGGCGAGCAGCAACGCCGGCAGCGCGGCCACAAGCTCCACCGTCGCTTGGCCCGCTTCCCTACCCATCGCCGTCCGCAAGGTCGGTTTTCGCCCCAACCGTGAGCCGCGGAAAGCCGGGTAGCAGGCGGGGAACCGCAACCCGAACGGAAACAGCGTCCCCGGTGCTCACTTCCGCCCCGGCGCGCATCGACGAGGGCAACGCGCGACGGGCGGCTGGGCCGGCGTCATCCCCAACAAGGGTCGCCCTTGCAGCGGCTCGGGCCGCCGTTCCGGCGGACCAAATGGCTACCCCGGCCGCCCCGATCTGTGCCGCCACCAGGACCGCCAGCAGCAGGAAAGGGACCACGGCGACCAACTCGATCGAGGCGGTTCCCTTCTCCCTTCGAGAGCTGCGGGCGGCCTGGCGCGACACCACACGACCGTCCCAGGATCGACCACAACCGTGGTGCGCAGAATGCAAATCTTCCGCGTCTCATTACGCGCGAGAGGCCGATCGCTGGGGGGCTCCGACCGCTGGCCTCCGACGGCAGTCAGTATGTGTTCGCTTCGATCCAGATCCGCCAGATCGCCGCAATCGACGCGCCGAGGAGGAGGATCCAGGCGAGCGTGCCACCGCCGCTGGAGAACAGCTCGTTGCTGCCGGCGATCAGCAGCGCGATCAGGCCGAGCGCCGCGTAGAGGATCGCCCGCCGGCCGTCGCTGAGCGCCGCCAGGGTGAGCTGTTTCTGCCTGCTCAACACGAACAGTGCCCAGGCGATCGCCGCCAGGAAGCCCATGGTCAGTGCGGCGAGGATCGCGTCGGCGGCGTTGCCGCCGGCCGGGGCGAACGCAACCACGAGGGCGAGCAGCATCACGATCGCAGCGTTCCGCAGGTTCCGCATGGGGAAATTGTAGGGCTACTTGCTGATCATCACGACGATCCCGACGGCAACCGCCGCCAAGGTCGTCGCCAGAGCCAGCGCTGCTAGGGCCGCCGACACCCCGGCTGCCACCGGACGCCCGTCGCGGCTCAGATCGGCGAACCGCGCCACCCCCCAGATCGCCACCGAGAAGACCGCGGTCAGGCCGACCCCGGCGACCAGCGAGGCAACCAGGGTCTGCACCAGCTCCTTTGCCTGGACGATCGTCGCCATCGCTACCCCGCCGGGACCGGCGCCCCCTGCTGCGCCCGCCGCGCGAAAACCGCGACGACCAGGGCGAGCGCCATCAGCGTTACCAAGGCCGGACCGAGGGCGCCGCTGCCGAAGACGTTGGTGAGGCCGTAGACGACGCCGCCGATCGCCGCCGCCGCCGGCAGGGTGAGCAGCCAGGCGACGACGATGTTGCCGGCCACCCCCCAGCGCACCGCGGACACCCGCTTGCCCGCGCCCGCACCCATCACCCCACCGTTGATCACGTGCGTGGTGGACAGCGGGAACCCGAAGTGGGTCGAGGCGAGGATCACCGCTGCGCCGGCGCCCTGGGCCGAGAAGCCCTGCGCGGCGTCCATCTTGATGATCCGGCTGCCGGTCGTGCGAATGATCCGCCAACCGCCGGTGTAGGTGCCGAGCCCGATCGCGGTCGCCGCGGAGACGATCACCCAGAACGGCGGATTGGAATCGGCGCCGAGGGTTCCGTTCGCGATCAGGGCGAGCGTGATCACCCCCATGGTCTTCTGCGCGTCGTTGGTGCCGTGGGCGAGCGCCAGCAGCCCGCCGGAGACGATCTGGCCGTAGCGGAATCCCCGCGCGACGGGGCCGGGACGCTGCCTGCCCGCGATGCGGTACGCGAGGCCGATGCCGATGCCGGCGACGAGGAAGGCGACCAGCGGTGCGATCACGGCCGGGATCAGCACCTTGCCGACCAGCCCTTCGGCGAGGATCGCGTCGAGGCCGGCCGCGGCGACGGCCGAGCCGACGACGCCGCCGATCAGCGCATGCGACGAGCTGGAAGGCAGCCCAATCCACCAGGTGATCAGGTTCCAGGCGATCGCGCCGATCAAGCCGGCGAAGACGACGGTGGGCGTGATCACCGCCGTGTCGATCACCTCGTTGGCGACGGTCGCGGCGACCGAGATCGAGATGAAGGCGCCGGCGAAGTTGAGCAGCGCGGCCACTGTGATCGCCGCCCGCGGCCGCGCCGCGCCGGTCGAGATCGAGGTGGCGACGACGTTCGCCGTGTCGTGGAACCCGTTGGTGAAGTCGAATGCCAGCGCCGTCCCCACGACGATGACCATGATCACGTCGGAGCTCATGAATTCTTGATCACGATGCCCTCGATTATCTGGGCGGCGGTCTCGGTCGAGTCGATCGCGTTCTCGAGCACTGCGAACATGTCCTTCCAGCGGATCACCACCATCGGGTCGATCCCGTCGGAGAAGAGCGAGGCGACCGCATCGCGGGAGATCCGATCGCCCTCGTTCTCCAGCCGGTGGATCTCGATCCAGTAGCGGTCGAGGCCCTTCAGCTCACGAAGATGCTCGAGCCCCGCGCAGAGCTGCTCGCAGGCGCCCACCAGGACTCCGGTCAGCGCCTGGGCCTGGGTCATCGGCGCTTCGATCTGGTAGAGGCCCAGCAGGTCGGCGGCTTCCTCGGCGTAGTCGACGATGTCGTCCATCTGGGTCGCCAGGCCGTAGATGTCCTCGCGGTCGATCGGCGTGACGAAGGTCGAGTTGAGCCGCTTCACGATGTCGTGGGTGATCCGGTCGCCCTCCTGCTCGGCCTTGAGGATCTCCCGCGCCAGCCCCCCGTCGTCGGGCCAGCTGCCCATCATCCGGTCGAGCAGGCGGGCGGCGTGGACGGTGTTCTGCCCGGCCTCGATGAAGAGGTCGAAGAAGGCGCTGTCGCGTGGCAGGAGCGAGAGGCGAACCACGCGACCATCCTATTGATCGAGGCCGCGTCAACCGGTCGCTGCGGCGAGCTGCTCCGCGCTGTGTGCGAGGTGGAGATCGCGCAGCTCCTCCTGCACGCTGCGCCGCTCGCCGGGAGACTCGGTGCGCCGGGTCCAGACCCCATCCGCTCCCAGCACCCAGGCGTTGGCGTTGTCGGCGAAGCAGCGCTCGAGCACGTCGAGGAGCTCCGCCCGCAGCCCTTCGTCCTCGATCGGGGTGACCAGCTCGACTCGGCTGTCGAGGTTACGCGGCATCAGGTCGGCGGACCCGGTTAGCACCCGCGTCTCCTCGCCGCGGCGGAAGGCGTAGATCCGCGAGTGCTCGAGGAAGCGGCCGACCACCGAGACGACGCGGATGTTCTCCGAGACGCCGGGCACTCCGGGGCGCAGGCAGCAGATGCCGCGAACGTTGAGGTCCACCCGCACGCCCGCCCGCGAGGCCTCGTACAGCGCCTGGATGCAGCGGGCGTCGACCAGGGCGTTCATCTTCAGCGCGACCCGTGCCTCCTCGCCGCCGCGGTGCGCCTCGATCGTCGCCTCGATCTCCTCGAGGATCCGGTCGCGCATCGTGGTCGGGGAGACCAGCACCTTGCGGTAGGCGGCCGGCCGGCCATAGCCGGTCAGGAAGTTGAACATCTCGGCGACGTCGGCGCCGATCTCGGCGTCGGCGGTGAACAGGCCGAGGTCGGTGTAGAGGCGGGCCGTGGTCGGGTTGTAGTTGCCGGTGCCGATGTGGACGTACTCGCGCACCCGATTGCCCTCGCGGCGGGCGACGAGAACCGCCTTGACGTGCGTCTTCAGGCCGGGGATGCCGTAGACGACGTGGACTCCCGCCTCCTCCAGCGACTTCGCCCAGTGGATGTTCGCCTCCTCGTCGAAGCGGGCTTTCAGCTCGACCATGCAGACCGCCTGCTTGCCGCGTTCGGAGGCGCGGATCAGCGCCGGCACCAGCGGCGAGTCGTCGCTTGTCCGGTACACCGTCTGCTTTATCGCCAGCACATCAGGATCGGCCACTGCCTGCTCGACGAAGCGCTCGACCGAGCTGGAGAAGGAGTCATATGGGTGGTGGACGAGGATGTCGCCCTGGCGGATCGCCGCGAACATGTCGACCGGCTCCTCGTCCTCGCCCTGCAGGCGCGGCTGGGTGACCGGCGTCCAGGACTCGTAGCGCAGCTCGGGCTGGCCGGGCACGTCGACGATGTCGGTCAGGTCGGCGAGGTCGATCAAACCGTCGACGTCGTAGACCTCGCGGTCTTCGAGCCGCAGCGCGTCGATCAGCTGGGCGCGCAGCTTCGGGTTCATCCCGGCCGCCACCTCGAGCCGCACCACCTCGCCGAAGCGGCGGCGGCGCAGCTCGTCCTGGACCGCCTGCAGCAGGTCGTCGGCCTCGTCGGAGACGGTGAAGTCGGCGTCGCGGGTGACCCGGAAGTAGCCGTGGTCGATCACCTCGGTGCCGGGGAAGAGGACGTCCAGGTTGGCGGCGATCGCCTCCTCGAGCGGTACGAAGGCCTCGCCGCGCTCGCCGATCCGCAGGAAGCGGCCGAGCAGCTCCTTCGGCACCTTGACGCGGGCGATGATCTCGGTGCCGCTGTCGGGGTCGCGCAGCAGCACGCCGAGACTGAGCGAGAGGTTCGAGATGTAGGGGAAGGGCCGGCCCAACCCGACCACCAGCGGGGTCAGCGCGGGGAAGACCTGCTCGTGGAAGCGGGCGTCGATCTCGCGCCGCTCGGAATCGCCGGCGGTCGCCAGCGAGACGATCCGCATGCCCTGCTCCTCCAGCTGGGGCCTCAGCGTCCCGTCGAAGCAGCCGTGCAGGCGTGTGTCCAGCTCCAGAACCCGCGCCTGGATCGCGTCGATCTGCTCTTCCGGCGAAAGGTTGTCGGGGCCACGGGCGTCGATCCCTGCGTCGAGCTGGTCGAACAGCCCCGCCACCCTGACCATGAAGAACTCGTCCAGGTTGGAGGCGTAGATCGCGCAGAACCTGACCCGCTCCAGCAGCGGCACCGAGGGGTCCTCGGCCAGTTCAAGGACCCGCTGGTTGAAGTCGAGCCAGGACAGCTCGCGGTTGTAGTAGAGAGCCGGGTCGTCGATCGGCTCATCGTACTGGCGCACCGGCGGTTCCCCGCCGGCCTCACCCGGCCCCGCCGGGGAATATCCATTGATCCCGCGCCTACAGGATCCGTTCCAGCACCGCCCAGGTTCCCTGCTTCTCCTCCTCCTCCCAGAGCTCGTGGAAGCGGCGGAAGAGCAGCTCGCGGCGGCTGCGCAGGAGGGCCTGCAGCGACTCGATTCCGGCGGCGCGGGGCAGCATCACGTCGCAGTCGTGGAGTTCGCCGAGCACGCCCTGGAGCTGCCTGGCCGCGTCGCGGGCGGCCGTCGCCTCGCGACCGAGGCAGACGCCGGTGATCTCCAGCACGTAGCGCAACCGCTTGGCGGCGATCCGCGCGTCGTGCTGGGCCGTCGAGGCGGCGGGGTCGAGCGCCGGGCCGGCGAGCGAGCGCAGCTCCGCCAGCCTGGTGGCGACGATCCGCGCCGCGTTGGGGCGCAGTGGCGCAGCCGGATCGAGCCCCTCGACCGGCCGGGGCTTCATGCTCGCGCCGCCTTCGCCAGATCGAGCAAGCGGCGCCGCAGCTTGCGCAGCCGCTTCGGCGTGAGGTAGGGAGCGAGCGCCTCGTTCGCCTCGCGCTGCTCCTCGCGCAGGGTCGCGATGAGCCCCCCCAGGGCCGCCCGGTCGCGCGCCGGCGTCTCCGCGACCAGGCCCTCGAGGAAGGCGATCGCCACGTCGCGATCGCGGCGCTCGCCGAGCGCGTCGGCCAGCGCCTTCACCCGCTTCAGCGCCCTGCGATGGCGCTTGCGCGGAAAGCACGACGCGAACACCTCCATCGCCGCCCGCAGCCGGCGGGTCGCCACCCGCATGTCGTGCAGGCGCTCGATGTCGCCCAGGTCGAGCACGCCGTCGGCGTGCTCGAAGACCTCCCCGGCGCGGACCTCGACGGTCCGACCCGCGGCACGCTCGAACGACTCGTCGCAGTCGAAGCCCACCTCACGCGCGCGCGCCACAGTGCGCTCAGGCTAGTCGAGCGGCACCGTCCTGACCAGGCGGCGCTACGCAGCGAGGCGGGCGGGTGAGGAGCCGCTGGCGCTGCCCCTGAGCAGGTCGAGGACGACGCCCTCGCGCAGCCCCCCCTTGCCGATCTGCAGCGGCTGCCCGAGCAGCTCGGAGACCTTCTCCAGCAGCAGTACCCCGGTGGCGAGGATGCGGACCCGTTCGGGGTCAAGCTCGAAGCGCCGGGCGACCTCGGCGGCGGGGTCGCCGGAGAGGACGCGGATCCCGCGCTCCAGCGTCTCGTACTCGAGCACCGCCCCGACCAGCCGGCGCAGCGAGGTGGCGCTGCCGCCGACCGCGACTGCCTGCGAGGGGTGCTCGATCTCGACCCCGGCGAAGATGTCGTCGATCCGCTCGCGGACCTTGCGGATCTCGGCCGCGGAGGGAGGGTCGGAGGCGATCAGCTCGTCGGCCAGCACCCCGGACCCGACCCGCCAGGAGCGGACCTGCTCGACGCCGCCCGGCACCGTGCCGAGGATCGCCTCGGTCGAGCCGCCGCCGACGTCGACCACCGCGACCCTGCCCTCGACCGGGTGGCCGAGCGTCTTGGTCGCGCCGATGAACGAGAGGCGCCCCTCCTCCTCCTCGCTGAGGGTCTCGACCGGGACACCGGAGGCCGCGGCGATCGCCGCGGCGACCCGCTCGCCGTTGGCGGCTTCGCGCACCGCCGCGGTCGCCACCGAGCGGATCGTCTCCGCCCCCAGCTCCCGCGCCAGCCGCACCTGAGTGGCTACCACCTCGGCCACCTCTCCCGCCTTCTCCGCCGGGATCGCCCCCTCCGCGTCGAGGCCCTTGCCGATCCGCGTATAGGCCCGCTGCTCCATCACCTTCTTCAGTTGGCCCTCGACCGGCTCGGCGACGAGCAGGCGCGTCGTGTTCGACCCAATGTCTATGGCGGCGCAGAGCATCGCGGGACTCTCTCCCAATGATCCCAGACCGCTCGGATCTCAACGCGCCTGGGGCCGAGCGTGTCTCCCCTCCTTCGGCCCTCACCCCTCAGGATGCGAGGCGTCCTCGAACTCGCGGAAGAGGCCGGTGACGACGAAGGCGACCTGCTCGCCGACGTCGACCGCGTTGTCCCCGATCCGCTCGATCGCCCGCGCCGCGAGCAGCATCGTCATCGCCCATTCGCGGCGGTCGGCGTCATCGCCGATCTCCAGCGCCAGGCCGAAGCACTCGCGGTTGAGGGTGTCGACCGCGTCGTCCTGGCGGACCAGATCGCGCGCCATCTCCACGTTGCGCTCCTCGAAGGCGCGCTTCGCCTGGCTGATCAGGGTGCGGGCCTGGCCGCCCATCGTGAGGATCAGCCGCAGCATCTCCTCATCGGCCGGCGGCTCGTTTCCCGTCAGCGGGATCAGCTTGCAGACGTTCACGCACTGGTCCCCCATCCGCTCGACGTTCTTCAGAACGTGCAGCAGGGCCGAGATGAGGCGCAGGTCGGTGGCCACCGGCGACTGCGTGGCGAGCAGCGTGATCAGACTCTGGTGGACCTCCAAATAGCGGCCGTCGATGCGGTCGTCGTCGGCGATCACCAGCTGGGCCAGCTCGACGTCCTGATGCTCGACCGCCTCCAGGGTGCGCCCCAGGGAGGCGCTGACCAGGTCGAGGCCGCCGAGCCCGCTCGCCTCGAGTCGCTCGAGTTCCCCCTGGTACTCGACCCGTACGGCCTCCGGCATCAGCCGAATCGCCCGCTTACGTAGTCCTCGGTCGCCTTCTCGCTGGGACTGGTGAAGATCGTCTCGGTGGGTCCGATCTCGATCAGCCGGCCTGGCTTGCCGGTTTCTTCGAGGTTGAAGAAGGCGGTGACGTCGCTGGCCCGCGCCGCCTGCTGCATGTTGTGGGTGACGATGACGATCGTGAAGCGGTTCTTCAGCTCGCGGACCAGGTCCTCGATCGCCAGCGTGGCGACCGGATCGAGCGCCGAACAGGGCTCGTCCATCAGCAGCACCTCGGGTTCGACGGCGATCGCCCGGGCAATGCAGAGGCGCTGCTGCTGGCCGCCGGAGAGCCCCGAGCCGGGGCGGTCGAGGCGGTCCTTTACCTCGTTCCAGAGGTGCGCGCCACGCAGCGAGCGCTCGACGATCTCGTCCTTCTCGGACTTCTTCACCCGGCTGCCGTTGAGAGTGAGGCCGGCGGCGACGTTCTCGTAGACCGACATCGTCGGGAACGGGTTGGGCGACTGGAAGACCATCCCGACCAGGCGTCGAACCTGGACCGGATCGATCCCCGGGGCATAGATGTCCTGCCCGTCGAGGGAGATATCCCCCTCGACCCGGGCGCCGGGCGTCAGCTCGTGCATGCGGTTGAGCGAGCGCAGGAAGGTCGTCTTGCCGCAGCCCGAGGAGCCGATCAGCGCCGTCACCTTGTTCGGCTCGATCGTCACCGAGGCCTTCTCGACCGCGTGGAACTCGCCGTAGTACAGGTCGACGTTACGCGCCTCGATCCTCTTCGCGCGGCTGCGGCCGCCGGTCTCGCCCGCTGCGTCGGGGGAGGCCGGTGGCGCCGGCTTCCGCACGTCCGCAGGGGGCATCTCGGGCTCGGCTCTGGTCGTGCCTGCAACTCCCTGCATCGCTCGTCGTCTCCTTATCTCCACTGGCAGCGGGCGCTCACTATCGGATCTCGGTTCTGTAGCGGCGGTAGATGAGGCGGGCGACGAGATTGAGGATCATCACGATAGCGATCAGGGTCAACGCCGCCGCCCAGGCCCGATCGTACGACGCTTCTTTCATCACTCCGGGAGTTCGGTACTCGCTGTACGCATAGACCGCAAGGTTCTGCATGCGGCCTTCGAAGGGATTGCTGTTGATCGAGTCGACCACCCCCGTGGTGACCAGCAGCGGCGCCGTCTCGCCGACGATCCGGGCAACAGCGATCATCACCCCGGTGACCAGGCCGGCCAGCGCGGTCGGCAGGACGACCTTGACGATCGTCTTCCACTTCGGCGTCCCCAACGCATAGGCCGCTTCGCGCAGATCGTTCGGGACGATCTTCAGCACCTCCTCGGAGGAGCGGATCACGATCGGGATCATCAGCACCGAGAGCGCCACCGATCCCATCACTCCGAGCCGGATACCCGGTCCGAGGAAGATCGCGAAGAGGGCGAAGGCGAACAGCCCGGCGACGATCGACGGGATCCCGGTCATCACGTCGACGAAGAAGGTGAGCGCCTTGCGCAGCCGGCCGCCGCCGTACTCGGTCAGGTATATCGCCGCCATGATCCCGATCGGCACCGAGATGATCGCGGCGACCGCGGTGATCACCACCGTGCCGACGATCGCGTGGGCGGCGCCGCCACCGCCGACCACGCCACGCGCCGACTCGGTGAGGAATTCGAGGTTGAGGCCCGGCAGGCCCCGCTTCACGACCTCGAACAGCAACGAAAGAAGCGGCACCAGGGCAAGGGCGAAGGCGGCGGCGATCGCGAAGGTTGCGAGGCGATCGAAAGCGCGCCGCCCTCCCTCGACCGAGCGCGACCAGACGTAGATCGCCAGGCAGGAGACAAGCGTGGCCCCTGCCAGGAGAAGCGCCACGCTGAACGTCCCCGTGGCTAGCAGCAACGCCGCTGCGAAGAGCACCGAGCCGGCAACCACACCGTAGGGCGCCCAACCGGGCAGCGCGCCGCCGCCCAGCGTGGCGGCGAGCGGCGACGTCTTGTTTCCTGGCGCCTGCATCTACTGGAGGTTCTGGCGGGCGACGATCGCTCGCGCCACGAGGTTGGTGACGAGGGTGATGGCGAAGAGGACGAGGCCGGAGGCGATCAGCGTGTTGACCGCCAGCCCCGAGGACTCGGGGAAGTCGAGAGCAATGTTGGCGGCGATCGTCGAGGGGTTCGCCTGGCTGATCAGGTTGAAGGTGACGATGCCCGAGACCGAGAGGATGATCGTCACCGCCATCGTCTCGCCGAGCGCCCGGCCGAGGCCCAGCATCGCCCCGCTGACCACCGACGACTTCCCGAAGGGCAGCACGGTCATCCGGATCATCTCCCAGCGGGTTGCACCGAGCGCCAGCGCCCCTTCCTGCAGCTGCCGGGGAGTCTGTGAGAAGACCTCGCGGGCGACCGCGGAGACGATCGGCAGGATCATCACCGCCAGCACCAGGCCGGCGACCAGCATGGTGCGGCCCGTCGAGGAGGCCGGGCCTGCGAAAAAGGGGATGAAGCCGAGCTTGGCTTCCAGCCATTCCAACACCGGGACCGCGGCGGGACCGAGCACGAAGATCCCCCAGAGGCCGTAGATGATGCTGGGGATCGCCGCCAGCAGGTCGACCAGGTAGCCGAGCACGAGGACGATCCGGCGCGGTGCGATGTGGCTGATGAAGAGCGCCACCGCTACGGCGAGCGGGACGGCGATCAGGACCGCGATCGTTGCCGCCAGGACCGTGCCGAAGGCGAGCGGCGCGATGTAGTCGACGAGGCTCTTGCCGTCGGGCAGTTCGGAGGAGGCGGCGCCGACGGCGGGCAGCGACTCGATCAGCAGGAACGCCGCCACGCCGGCGAGCAGCGCGAGGATCGCGATCGCCGCCAGCGTGGCGGTCTTCGAGAAGGCCCGATCGCCCCAGCGCCGCGGGGACCCCGCCGCCAGCGGCGGGGTCCCTATTGCGTTCCGCAACTCCAAGGCGCCTGCCTAGGAACCGGTTTCGATTGCTTCGACCGCGGGCATGATCTTTTCGCGCAGCGATTGGGAGAGCGGCGCGGAGCCGGCGTTTTCGGCCGCCGCTTCCTGGCCTTCGGGGCTGATCGCGGATGCCAAGAATGCCTTGACGATCGCGGCTTCGTCGGCGGAGCCGTACTTCGTGCAGGCCATCAGCGAGGAGACGAGGACGATCGGGTAGGTGCCGGACGATTCGGTCTTGCGGTCGAGGTCGAACGCGAACACGTCCTTGCCCTTGCTCAGTTCCTTGTCTTCGGGTGACTCCTCGAGGATCTTCGCAGCCGCTTCGGCGGTCGGGCCGACGTATTCGCTGCCGACCTTGATCTTCGCGATTCCCAGTTCGCCGGCCTGGCTCGCGTCTGCGTAGCCGATCGCGCCTTCGCCGGCGTTGACAGCTTCGACCACGCCGGAGGTGCCCTGCGCGGCCTCGCCGCCCTTCACCGGCCAGTCGCCGCTGACTTCATGGGTCCAGACTTCGGGGGCGGCCTGGGAAAGGTAGTCGGTGAAGTTTTCCGTCGTGCCCGACTTGTCGGAGCGGTTGACCGGCGTGATCCGGGTGCTGGGCAGTTCGACGCCGGGATTGTCCGCAGCGATCGCCGCGTCGTCCCAGCTGGTGACTTCCTGGTTGAAGATCTTCGCCAGCGTGTCCGGGGAGAGCTGCAGCGATTCGACCCCCGGCAGGTTGTAGGCGATCGCGATCGGCGAGATGTAATCGGGGATCTCGACCAGCTCGCCGGGCTTGCAGCGCTTCATCGCGCCTGCCAGCTCGCCTTCCTCTTCGGAAAGCGGAGTGTCGCTGCCGCCGTAGGCCGTGCCGCCGGCGATGAACTGTTCGCGACCGCCGCCCGAGCCGACCGGGTCGTAGGAGATCGTCACCCCCGAGTTTTCGTTCTCGAAGTTCGCGATCCAGGCTTCCTGGGCGGCCTGCTGGGCGCTGGAACCGGCACCGGCGACCTGCCCGGACAGTTCGCCGGACGAACTGCTGCTGCCGCAGGCCGCGGCGCCGACCGCGAGGACGGCCAGGGAGGCAGTGACTGCCAACCATCTTGAGGGACTCACACAGGCTCCTTTTCTCGTTTGGCGCGAATCCGGCCTCGAAGACCGTTCCCGGCCAGACTCTCAACGGCCCCCGTGCAGCTTGTTATCTGCCTGTATCCCGGATGTGAAAAGGGTGTGAACGAGCTGTAAACCGCTCAGGAGGGGGCGAGCCGCGCAGCGGCGGGATCGGCCGCGGGCTCGGACGGGGGCCGCCCGGCTGCCGACAGCCCGGCTGCCGGCAGCTCGCCCGCCGCGACCGGCTCGGGGTCGAAGCGGTAGCCGACGCCAAAGTGGGTGTGGATGTATCCCCAGCCCGGGGAGGCCTTCTCCAGCTTCTGGCGCAGCTTGCGGATGAAGACGTCGACCGAGCGGTCGCCGTGGGCCATCGCGTATCCCCAGACCCGCTGGTAGATCGCCTCGCGCTCCAGCACCTGGCCGCTGGCGTCAGCGAGCAGCTGAAGCAGCTCGAACTCGCGCCGGGTCAGGTCGAGGCTGACGCCCCCGACGAAGGCCTGGAAGCGATCCGAGCGGATCGCAAGCTCGCCGGCCAACACCGGGCCCGCTTCGGCCTGCGGGCGGGCGCGGCGGCGGCGGCGCGAGACCGCTTCGATCCGGGCGATCGCCTCTTCGGGGTGGCAGGGCTTGGCGATCCAGTCGTCGACCCCGAGGCGCAGCCCGCGCACCCGCTGGGCTACCGTCGAGCGAGCGGCGCAGACGATCACGCCCAGCTCGGGCAGCAAACCGCAGACCCGCTCCAGGTAGCCCCAGGCGTCGTCGCCGAGCACGGAGGGATCGACCAGCAGCGCGTTCAGCTTCATCGCCACCAGCTCCTCGGGCGGGATCGCGCCGGCCAGGGTGCGCTGCTGCCAGCCCGCTGCCTCGGTGCGCTTCGCCAGCACCGTGACGAAGCCGCTGTCGTCGTCGATTACCGCGAGCCTGATCGTCTGCTGTGCGTTCACGTTGCGCGGGCGCAGCATCGGATGACAGGTGCGCCTTGCCTGCGAGACGGCCGCATTGTATGCGGTGCCCCCGGCGGCGCGGACGGCCCGCCCGCCCCGGGCCGTTTGTACTTCGGGAGCACTTCGTCTCTCGATCCGGGATCAGAAGGTGGCGGGGCGGAGGCCGGTGGCAATGACCAGGAGCACGAACACGCCGACCGCGTAGCGGAAGTACACGAACGGGGCATACGACGAGGTGCGGACGAGGCGGAGGAGGAAGGCGATCGCCAGGTAGCCGGAGATGGCGGCGGCGAGGGTGCCGACGATCATCGGGCCCGCCACGCCGCTGGGCAGGCCTTCGTGCACGGCGCTGGCGCCCTTGTAGAGGGCGGCCCCGGCGACCACCGGGATCAGCATCAGGAAGGAGAAGCGGGCGGCGCTGTCGCGGTTGAGGCCGAGGTAGCGGGCGGCGGTGATCGTGATCCCGGAGCGCGAGGTCCCCGGGGCGAGGGCGAGGACCTGGGCGAGGCCGATGTACCAGCCGTCCCTGATTGTCGACCCCTCCAGCGAGCGGCGCTGCGGCAGCCGGTCCGCGTAGAGCAGCAGGGCGCCGAAGAAGATCAGCTGCAGGGCGACCATCCACGGCTCGCCCAGCGTGTCTTCGAAGAAGCTGGCGCCGATCCCGCCGGCGATCGCCGCCGGGATCGTCCCGACCGCGATCGCCACCGAGAGCCGCTGCACCTGCGTCTCGATCGCCCGCCGCCGCAGGACCTCGATGAAGCCGCGGATCAGGCCGACCACCTCATAGCGGAAGTAGGCGATCGCGGCGGCCAGCGTGCCGACGTGCAGCGCAACGTCGAAGGTCTTGTTGAAGTGCGGGTGATTGAGCAGGAAGGTGTAGTCCTGCAGCCAGGGAACGAGGATCAGGTGGCCCGAGGAGGAGATCGGCAGGAACTCGGTCAGCCCCTGGACGATCCCCAGCAGCAGCGCCTCTAGCTCGGACATCGGCGGTCGGTCATCGGCCGCGCATCCTATGAAAGCGGACAAAAACGGCCCCAGCCGCAGCGAAGATGCCTGCCAGGTTCGCTAGATTGCGCGACGTGAAGCCGCCGCCCCGCCCCGCCCGGATCGCCGCCGCGCTCTGCGCGACGCTGGCGGCGCTGCTGCTCGCGGTGCCGACCGCGTTGGCCGACAACGGGACCGGCCTGGCCGGGCCGACGACCGACAAGACGATCACCTTCTTCTGCTTCGGGGTGATCGGCTTCTTCGCGGTCCTGGTGATCGTCCTCTCGCTGATTCAGGGCAGGCTCGAGAAGCGCAAGGAACAGCGGCGATACGACCTCGAGCGGTACGGCTGACGGTCACTCCATCTCGAAGCCGCTGAGCAGGCGCTTCTCGGTCTCCCCCTCGATCTTCGCCGCGAGTTCCACCCGCCCCTCGAGGGGCGTGCCGCGGACCTTGGTGGCGAGCAGATCGTCGACCTGGAAGATCCCGGCCGAGTTGTTCAGCTCGATCTCGATCCGCACCGCCCGCTCGTCCCCCGCCTCGATCCGCACCTCGTCGATCGCCGCAGCGGAGATCGAGTGGATCCCCTCGTGTCCGGCCTCGAGCGGGATCCGGGTGCGGCCCTGGGCCATGTCGAGCGCGTCGGCGACCCGCACCACGCCCGCCTCCAGCGTGTAGGGCTCACCGCGACGGCGGTGGCCGATGATCGCGTGGAGGATCTCCGAGGCGATGATCGTCCGCTTCGGCTCGCGGTAGGAGCCGGCGAGCAGCCGCTCCAGGGCACCGCTTGCGAGGAAGAGGCTGTAGGCCTCGTGGTCGGCGCGGTGGATCGACATGCCGACGTCGTGCAGCAGCGCACCGCCGGCGACCACCACCTCGGCGTCGCGCGCCGACATCCCGTGATCGGCGACGACCGACGGCTCGACCCCGGCCTTGACCAGCAGCCGCTGCAGGCGCAGGGCGACGTTGAGGACGATCTGCGTGTGCACCCAGGAGTGGTCGGACATCCCCAGCCGCTCGGAGTTGACCTGCGCCATGTACCACCAGGCGCGCACCTGGTCGTCCTCGTTGACCACCGAGAGGAATTCCTCCAGCTTCCGATTCCCTCTGGTCGGAGCTCTTACCCGTGCTTCAGCTATCGCCTCTTTGGGCGGCTTGCGCTTCGGGCCGTGGGAATCGGGTGCGGGAACTGCCTCGTCTGCCACGCGCGCATCGTAGGGGAGGGGCACCCGGCCCTCCCCTACGGACTCAGCCGCAGACGGGCCAGGGGCTGGAGCCCGCCCTCGCGTAGAGCAGGGCGGCGCGGTAGTCCTGCTCTGCCTCCGACGCTGCAGCAGGGTCGCCGGAGCCGCCGACCGAGGCCCAGGTGCCGTAGTCGAACTGGTACTTGCCGCGGTAGGCGCCGTCGGCGGAGACGGCGGTCGGGTCGCCACCCGACTCGCAGGCGCCGATCGCGTCGAGGGTCGCCTGCGAGACGCCGCCCGGTAGGGCGGCGAAGGCTTCGCGGCGATGCGCGGCGAGGCGAGCGCGGCGAGCGGCGCGGATGCGGTGGACGCCGACCCGGATCGCGCGGTGGAAGCGCTCGACCGGCCGGTTCAGCGGCGCCAGCTCGGCCGGCACGGCATCGGCGATGCCGACCCGGGCGCCCCCGCCGCCGGCCCCGGACGAGGCGAGAGCCGCGGCCGGGGCCGCGAGCGCGATCGAGAGGACAAGGACGGAATATGTGCGTTTTGTGAGCAAGCGCGGAACCGTGGCGGGGTTCCGGCCGTCCGTGTGTGAGCGGCATCACGCGCCCTTGCATTCGCGTGCGAACCGGCACGAAGTCGGGCACGGACCATCCCGGCGCAGCACCCCTGCATCGAACCGTGCAGAGAAAAACGGACGAGGAACGCGGGGGATTGCGGATGCCCGGCGATGCTCCCGGTGCTGTAGTCGCACCCGCATGGACTCCCAACCCAACGATCGAACTGGAGGCCGAAGATGAGAACCCAGATGCGCGGACTGGCGGGAGCGGCGGCGCTGCTGGCGATTGCGGCGCTCCTCGTGGCCGGCTGCGGCGGCAGCGACAGCACGACCACGACGACCGAAACGACGACCGCCGCGAGCGGCGGCAAGGGCGCGACCCTCGAAATCAAGATGGGGGACTTCTATTTCGCCCCGAAAAACGCCACCGCGAAGGCGGGACCGACGACGATCGAAGCCCCGAACGAGGGCTCGGTCGAGCACGAGCTGGTGCTGTTCAAGACGAACATGAACCCGGCCAAGCTGCCGACCGAAGCCGACGGCTCGGTCGACGAGGAGAAGCTCGACGAAGTAGCCGAGGAGGAGGGCGAGATCGCCGACGTCGAGCCCGGCGAAACCAAGTCGGAAAAGTTCGACCTGACCCCCGGCAAGTACGTGATGTTCTGCAACCTGCCGGGCCACTACGCGCAGGGCATGTACGGGACGCTGACCGTCACGAAGTAGCGGCCCGTCCGCCGATCGGCGGGTGCGGTCGACTTTTGAGTCGCATAGCGCGCCGAACGTCGACCGCACTCGTCAGTCGGTGAGGGCGCGCAGGGCGTTGAGGATCACGGCCACGTCGATGCCCTCCTGCAGCAGGGCGCCGGCGAGCGGCTCGATGTAGCCGACCGCGGCGAAGACCATCGCGATCCCGCTGAGGCCGATCCCGAAGACGACGCTCTGGCGAGCGATGCCGAGGGCGCGGCGGCCGATCGAGACGGCCGCGGCGACGCGGTCGATGCGGTCGACGGTGATCACCGCGTCCGCGGTCTCCGATGAGACGGTCGCCCCGGGGCCGCTCATCGCAATGCCGACGTCGGCGATCGCCAGGGCCGGGGCGTCGTTGACGCCGTCGCCGACCATCACCACCGGCGCCAGCTCGGGATCGGCCCGCATCTCGCGGACGACCTCCAGCTTGTCCTCGGGGCTCTGCTCGGAGTAGACGGCGTCGAGCCCGGTTTCGGCGCCGATCCGCTCGGCCACCGAGCGGCGGTCGCCGGTCACCATAGCCACCCGGCGCACCCCCGCGGACCGCAGCTCGCCGCTCAGCTCGCGGGCGTCGTCGCGGAGCCGGTCGGCCATCGTCACCACGGCGACCAGCCGGCCGTCGATTCCGATCAGGACCTTGGCCAAGCCGGCGGCGACGTCGCCGCCCCCGCCGATCGCCGCCGCCTCGCCGTCGTAGCCCCGCGAGCGCAGCCATACCGCGCTGCCGACCGCCACCCGGCGGCCGTCGACCGTCCCCTCCATCCCCTGCCCCGGCTCCTCCACCGCACCGGACGGCTCGGCCAGCTCCAGGCCGCGTCGCTCGGCCTCGTGGACCAGCGCCTCGGCGAGGACATGGGTCGAGAGCTGGTCGACCGAGGCGGCGAGCCGCAGCACCTCCTCCCCACCGTCGCCGTCCAGCGAGGCGACCTCGCGCACCGCCGGCGTGCCGAGGGTCATCGTGCCGGTCTTATCGAGCAGCACGGCGCGCGCCTCGCCGAGCCGCTCGATCGCGGCGCCGCCCTTGACGATCACCCCGGAACGGGCGGCGCGCGAGACGCCGGAGACGATCGCGATCGGCGCCGCGAGAATCAGCGGGCAGGGCGTCGCCACGACCAGCACCGCGACGGCGCGGACCGGGTCGCCGCTCACCGCCCAGGCCGCCGCGGCGAGGGCCAGCGTGAGCGGCAGGAAGAAGGCCGCGTAGCGGTCGGCAAGGCGGACGAAGGGGGCGCGCTGCGTCTCGGCGGCGCGGACCAGCCGCACGATGTTGGCGTAGGCGCTTTCTGAGGCGAGCTTGGTCGCCTTCAGCTCGAAGGCGTCGCCGGCGTTGGCCGCGCCGCTTCGGACGATCGCCCCACGGGCGTGGGCGACCGGCAGCGGCTCCCCGGTCAGAGCCGACTCGTCGATCACCGCCTCGGGGCTGCGAACCGCGCCGTCGACCGGGACCAGCTCGCCTGCCCGCACCAGCACCGTGTCGCCCACCCCCAGCTCGCCGACCGGGACCTCCTCCCAGCCACCCGCGGCGCGGCGGTGGGCGATCGTCGGCATCCGCGCCAGCAGGGAGGTCAGCTCGCGCCGGGCGCGGCGCGAGGCCGACGCCTCCAGAGCGTTGCCGCCGGAGAGCATCAGCGCGATCACGGCGCCCGCCAGGTACTGGCCGACCGCCAGCGCCCCGGCCATCGCGATGAGCGCGATCGCGTCGACCCCGACCCGTCCGGAGGCGAGGGTGCGGACAATCGAGACGGAGAGAGGGACCAGCATCGTCGCGACGGTCGCCGCCCAGACCGCGTCGCCCGCCGTCGGCGCGCCGGCGATGTGCAGCGCCCCGCCGACGACGATAAGGGTCAGCGTGGCGAGCGGCAGCAGGCGGGTGCGCAGTTCGGGGCTAGGCATCGCGCAGCCTCACGAAGGCGAGCCGCGCCGCGCCGACCGCGATTGCGCAGGCGCAGATCAGCGCCAGGTCGGGCCGGTCGGAGCGGGCCAGGTGGTAGAGCAGCCCGACCGCCGCCGCCAGGCAAACCGCCCCGCCGAGGTAGGCGAGGCGGCGGTCCCAGCCGGGCGCCGCGGTGTGGCGTGCGTGAAGCAGGTTGACCAGGGCGAAGACCAGCAGGAAGGTGAGCGAGCCGAAGGCGACCACGGCGACGATTCCGGGCAGCAGCGAGAAGGCCGCGCCGAGCAGGGCGATCGAGACGATCGCGGCGACCGGCAGGCCGCGCCGCTCCCGCCCCAGGGTCGCGGGAAGCTCGCCGGCGAGGCTGACGTCGCGGATCAGGCGGGCGGTCGAGAAGAGGGTCGCGTTGATCGCCGAGCCGGTCGAGAACAGCGCCGCGACGGTCGCCGCCCAGAGGCCGAAGCCCCCCAGCGCCTGCTTGCCGACCAGCGCGAAGGCGACCTCCTTCTGCTCGGCGAGCAGCCGGTCGGAGACCAGCATCTGCGAGGCGAGGGTGACCGCGATGTAGACCAGCGCCACCAGGGCGACCGAGATGTAGAGGGCGCGGGGCAGGGTGCGCGGCGGGTCGTCGAGGTCGTCGTAGTCGTAGGGCAGCAGCTCGAAGCCCTCGTAGGCAACGAAGATCAGCGCCGCACCGAGCAGGACGCCGAGCAGGCCGCGGTCGTCGAGCGGGGCGAGCCGTTCGGCGGTGAGCATACCGAGGCCGACCAGGGCGATTCCGCCGAGCACCAGCAGCTTCACGGCGACGACCAGATCCTCGGCCAGGCCCGACGCGGTGACGCCGCGCAGGTTGACGGCGAGGAAGGCGACGAGGACCGCGACGCCGGCCAGTCGGGCGACCGCGACGGGCGCCCCCAGCGCGTGGGCAAGGTAGTGGCCGAAGGTGAAGGCGTAGACCGCGAGCGCGAAGACGTAGCCGGCGACCAGCAGCCAGGCCACCCAGGCGGCAGCCGCCTCGTGGCCCTCCTCGCGCAGGTAGGCGAACGGCCCGCCGGAGTGGCCCGAGCGCAGGGCGAGGCGGGCGTAGGCGCGGGCGGTGAGCATCGCAATCGCGCCGCCGAGCAGGAACGCCGCGAACGCGAGGTGCCCGGCGAGGTCGATGGTGACGCCGAGCACGCTGAAGATGCCGCCGCCGATCATCCCCCCGATCGCCATCGCGCAGGCCTCGCGCAGGCCGAGCCGCTCGCCGCGGCGGCGGCGGGCGTGGGCGCGCGGGTGATAGGGCGGGCGGGCGCCTGCGAGGGTGGTGCGCGGGCTGCGGTTCATGGCATCAACCGCAATCATCCCCGCATCGCCGGCCATTCCCACTCCACCTCCCGCCTGCTGCTCGCCTGCCCGGACAGGCCGGGCCTGATCGCCGCGGTCAGCGGCTTCCTCGCCGAGGCGGGCCTCAACATCGTCGATGCCGACCAGCACTTCGAGCGACGAGGGCCGCTTCTTCATGCGGATGGCCTTCGATCAGGCGCCCGAGGGGGAGCGGGAGGCGCTCTACCGCCGCTTCGCGCACGAGCTGGCGGAACCGCTCCGGATGGAGCATCGCTTCGCCGAGTCGAACGAGCCGAAGCGGGTGGGGGTCATGGTCTCGCGCGAGGACCACTGCCTCTCCGACCTGCTCTGGCGGTGGCGCAGCGGCGAGCTGGGCTGCGAGCTGGTGGCCGTCGTCTCCAACCATCCCGACCACGCCGACCAGGTCGCTTCGCTCGGCCTCCCCTACCACCACGTGCCGATCGAGGACGGCGACCGGGAGGCGGCTGAGGCGCGGGTACTGGAGCTGCTCGGCGGCCAGGTCGACCTGCTCGTCCTCGCCCGCTACATGCAAGTCCTCTCGGCCGGCTTCCTGGAGCGGCTGGGCGCGCCCGCGATCAACATCCACCACAGCTTCCTGCCCGCCTTCGTCGGCTCCGACCCCTACGCGCGCGCCCACGAGCGCGGCGTCAAGCTGATCGGCGCCACCGCCCACTACGTAACCGAGGAGCTGGACGCGGGGCCGATCATCGACCAGGGGGTGACCAGGGTCAGCCACCGTGACGAGATCGGCGACCTGATGCGGATCGGGCGCGACGTCGAGCGGCTCGTCCTCGCCCGCGCGGTGAAGGCCCACCTCGACGACCGGGTGCTGCTGGACGGCTCTCGCACGATCGTCTTCTGAACCTCCTGGCTGGGCAGCCAGTCGATGTCCTATTGTGCATTTGGCGATGGAGCAGGCAACGATCCCACGCCCGGTTCCGAGCGCGGCCGCACGCGGCCTGCCGCCCGGCCCGAGGGGGCCGGGGATCGTCGAGGGGGTGCGCTACGCGCGCGACCCGCACGGCTTCCTCGACCGCCTGCGGCGACGCTACGGCGACGTCTTCAAGATCTCCTTCCCGATCGTCGGCCGCATCGTCTACGTCGCCGACCCGGCCCTGGTCAAAGAGGTGTTCACCGGCGCGCCGGACCAGATGCACGCGGGCGAGGCCAACGCGACCGTGCTGGAACCGGCGCTGGGGCCGAACTCGGTTCTCACGCTCGACGAGGCACCCCACCTGCGCCAGCGCAAGCTGCTGCTGCCGCCGTTCCACGGCGAGCAGATCGGCCGCTACGGCGAGCTGATCGGCGAGATAACGAAGAGGGAGATGGAGAGCTGGCCGGTCGGCGAGCCCTTCGCGCTGCGGCCGCACGCGCAGCGGATCACCCTGGCGGTGATCCTGCGCGCCGTTTTCGGGGTCGAAGACGAGGCCCGCTTCGAGCGCGCCGAGCGGTTGATCGATGTCTTCACCAGGCGGGTTAATCTGGTCACCCACCTCCCCTTCCTGCAGCGCGACCTCGGCCGCTGGAGCCCCTGGGGCCGCTTCCTGCGTGCCCGCGCGGACCTCGACGCCTTCATCTACGAGGAGATCGCGCTGCGTCGCTCCGAACGCGCCGGCGGGGCAGACGGCGCCGGGGACGTGCTCTCCCTGCTGCTCGGTGCCCGCGACGAGGATGGCGAGCCGATGAGCGACGAGGAGCTGCGCGACGAGCTGGTCACGGTCGTCGCCGCCGGGCACGAGACCACCGCGACCGGGCTGGCATGGGCGATGGAGCGGCTGCTGCGCAACCCCCGCGTCCTGGAGCGGCTGCGCGACTCGCTCGCCGCCGGCGAGGACGACTACCTGGAGGCGACGATCAAGGAGACGCTGCGGGCGCGGCCGGTGATCGTCGACGTGGCGCGCAAGCTGACCCGGCCGCTGCGGATCGACGGCTACGAGCTGCCGGCCGGGACCTTCCTGTTCCCGGCGGTGGCGGCGCTCCACTACCGCGAGGACCTCTTCCCCGAGCCGCACGAGTTCCGCCCCGAGCGCTTCCTCGAGGGAAGGGCGGACAACTACGCCTGGATCCCGTTCGGCGGCGGCGTGCGCCGCTGCATCGGCGCCTCCTTCGCCGAATACGAGATGAAGATCGTCCTCCGCGCCTTCCTCGAGCGGGCCGAGCTGAGCGCCGCCGAGCCGCAGCCCGAGCGGGCGAAGATCCGCAACATCACCGTGGTCCCGGCGAAGGGCTGCCGGGTCAGGCTCGATCGGCCGCTGAGCTGACCTCGCCCTCGGCCGCTTCCCACTGTTCGTAGAGTTCGGCCACCGCCCGCCTGGCGGCTGCGTGGCGCTCGCTCGCCCGCTCGGCTCGCCCGGGGCTCGACCAGGCTTCCGGATCCGACAGCTCCTCCTCCAGCTCGAGCAGCTCGGCCTCCGCCTGCTCGATCCGCTCGGCGAGGCGGCCCGCTTTGCGCGTCGCCTTCTTCGCCGCCCGGCCGGCGTCGCGGGCGTTCGCCGGGCGGGCCGGCTTGGCGGCCTGCGCCGCCGCTTCGCGTTCGTCGCGCTCGCGCTGGTAGGCGGCCCAACCGGTCGGGTGGCTGCGCAGCTCGCTGCCCTCGCAGGCCAGGGTGCGCGTGCCGACCGCCTCCAGCAGGGCGCGGTCGTGAGAGACGAGGACCACGGCCCCCTCGAAGGCGAGCAGCGCGTCCTCGAGCGCCTCACGGCTCTCGATGTCGAGGTGGTTGGTCGGCTCGTCGAGGATCAGCACGTTGGCGCCGGAGGCGACCAGGATCGCCAGCGAGAGGCGCCGCTGCTCGCCGCCGGAGATCTCGCTCAGCCGCTTCTCGGCGTCGCTGCCGGAGAAGAGGAAGCTGCCGAGCAGGTCGCGCGCCTTCTGGCCGCTGAGGCCGGTCTCGCGCTGCGCCGCGTCGAGCACCGTCCCCTCCCCGGCCGCCGTGTCGGCGTGCTGGGAGAGGTAGCCGAGCTTGACGTTGTGGCCGCGCCGCACCGAGCCGGCGGCCGGCTCGCGCCGCCCGGCCAGGGTCTCGATCAGGGTCGTCTTGCCGGCGCCGTTGGGGCCGACCAGGACGACGTGCTCGCCGCGCTCGACTTCGAGCCCGGCGTCGTCGAGCAGGGTGCGGCCCGGCACCTCGATCCTCGCTCCTACCAGTTTCAGCACGACCCGGCCGGGCCGCTCCGGCGCGGCGAAAGAGAAGCGCAGGTTGCGGCGCTCGCGCTGTTCGGCCTCGACCCCCTCGCGCTTCACCTTCTCGATCCGCTTCAGCCGCGACTGCGCCTGGCGCGCCTTGGTCGCCTTGTAGCGAAAGCGCTCGACGAAACGCTCCATGCGGGCGATCTCCGTCTCCTGGCGCTCGATCGCCTTGCCGCGGGCGATCTCCCGCGCCGCCTGCTCCTTGCGCCAGGCGTGCCAGGGCCCGGCGAAGAAGCGCGCCCGCTTCGCCTCCAGCTCCAGCACCGAGGTGCCGACCGCCTCGAGGAACCAGCGGTCGTGGGCGACGAGGACGACCGCCGCGTCGAGCTCGACCAGGTAGCGCTCCAGCCACTCCAGCGAGGGGATGTCGAGGTGGTTGGTCGGCTCGTCGAGCAGCAGCATGTCGGGGCGGGCGGCCAGCGCCCGGGCCAGCGAGGCGCGGGTCAGCTCGCCGCCGGAGAAGGTGGAGAGCGGTCGCGCTGCCTCCTCGCCGTCGAAGCCGAGGCCGCGCAGCACGGCAAGCACGCCCTCGCGCCAGCGGTAGCCGCCGCCGTGCTCGAGCCGCTGCTGGGCGGCGGCGTAGGCGCTCAGCGTCCCCTCGTCGGTCTCGCCGCCCGCCATCGCCGCCTCGAGCTGCTCCAGCTCGGCCTCGGTCTCGATCATCTCGGAGCGGCCGGAGAAGACGTACTCGCCCAGCGAGACCTCTGCGCCCCGGGGCGGGCGCTGGTCGTGCAGGGCGACCCGGGCGCCGCGCTGCACGACGAGGCTGCCGGCGTCGGGCGACAGCTCCCCGGCCAGCAGCCGCAGCAGGGTCGACTTGCCGGCCCCGTTGCGGCCCGAGAGGGTCATCCGCTCGCGCGGCTCGAGCTTGAAGGAGACGCCGGCGAACAGCAGCTCGCCGCCCATGTGGACATCGAGGCTGGTTGCGGTCGCGATCGCCATCACGCCGAGGATGACGCACCCAGCTGAGCGCCGACTGGTCGTTCTACCCACGCATACGGTGGTAAATCGTTCGGTCGACGTTCAGAGGACGACGGTGAGGATGCCGCGCCCGATCAGCAGGACGCCGGCGGCCGCAGCGCCGCGGACGGCCCAGACGCGGCCGCGGCGACCGAGCGCGGTCCGGAACCGCGACACTGCATCGGGCGTCCACTGCGGCGCGATCGCGTAGCCGAGCAGGGGGAGCTCCAGCAGCGCCAGCATGATCACGTTGAAGGCGAGGACGACGGCAACCGTCGCGGCGGCCGACAGATCCTGATCGGCGATCCGGTTGAGGCCGGTTATGTAGGAGGCACCGGGCAGGGTCAGGACCACGCCGACCGCGAACGTGGCGCGGGCCGAGCCCCGGTCGAGAAACTGCTGCCATCGCGGCGGACCCTTTTCCCTTTCCGCCTTGCGAGCCCGGCGCCGCTCGGCCAGGCGCCGGTCCCGGCCGCTGCCGAGCACGAAGGCGACCAGCAGGGCTAGGCCCCCGAGCGCGAAGTCGGCCGCCGGGCTGAGCTGGTTCTGCGTGGTGCCGACCAGGCTCGAGTCCTGCAGGGTGAAGACGATCACCAGGCCGAGCGTGATGCTGGTCAGCGCCGCGCCGAGCAGGTAGCCGAGCAGCAATCTCTCCGGGCGGGGCAACAGCAGCATTACCGTCGTAGCGGCAAGCAGAGTCGGGTTGAGGGCGGCAAGGAGCGCGAAGATGAATACACCGCCCACGGCGCGAGCCTACCGGGACGTGACGTCGCCAAGTGGCCTATATGGGCACCGAATCGCCGGCACGTCCCCTGGGTAAGCTGGCGTGGTGGACCGCGAGGAGCTGCAATCGACCCAGGCCCCGCTCAAGGAGCGCTACGCGGAGGAGCCGGAGGCGGCCGTGGTGACGCTGAGCGCCAGCGGCAGCCTCGGCGAGGGCGTCTCCTGCTCGGTCGACACCGGACGCGCCCTGGCCGAGGCCGGTCTGCACCCGGCCTCCGGCGGCGACGGCACGCAGCTCTGCTCGGGCGACATGCTGCTCGAGGCGCTGGTCGCCTGCGCCGGGGTGACGCTGCGAGCGGTGGCCACCTCGCTGGGGGTCGCGGTCGAGTCCGGCACGGTCCGCGCCGAGGGCGAGCTCGACTTCCGCGGCACGCTGGCGGTCGATCGCGACGCCCCGGTGGGCTTCCGCTCGATCCGCCTCGGCTTCGATCTCGACACCGGCGCGAGCCCCGAGGAGCTGGACACCCTGCTGAAGCTGACCGAGCGCTACTGCGTCGTCTTCCAGACCCTCAGCAGCCCGCCCGAGCTGGCGGCGAGCGTCGCGACGGACTCCTAACGCCGTGCGGCCCGCTACCCCGGGCCACCGGCGAGCGCCGCGGCGGCAAGGCCCGCGGCATTCACCGAGCCCCAGCCCGAGGCGCGGTCGTAGCCCGGGAATGCCTTGCAGCAGGTTTTCCAGAAGACGCTGTTCGATCCGCTGACGATGTCGCGCAGGGCGCCCCCGCCGCCGCTGCGGCCAAGCCGGTAGAGGAGCGGGTTGGCGAAGCCGAGCGGCGGCCGGCCGGCGGCGCGCAGCCGCTGGTCGACGAGGGCGACGATCCCGGCGAACAGCGGCCCGGCGTCGCTGGTGCCGTTGCCGGTGATGTACGGGTTGCCGCTCCCGGAGGCCACGCAGTTCGGGCTCGTCGCGCTGGGCTGGGGGCAGTACTCCGCGATCCCCGGGAAGGGGTCGGCGAACAGCGCCACGTCGGGATATCCGCGCCGGTCGCCCCAGCGCCCGAGGCCGCGCTGGTAGGGAGGGCGCGGCAGGAGGCGGCTGAAGCCGCCGCCTCCCCCGAATGCGAACCCAAGCGACAAGTCGTTCCAGGGAACCTCGTCGACGATCCGGTTGTCCGCGTCGAGGGTGAGGGACGTGCCGCCGGCCGAGGTCAGCCAGGCCGAGTCGCCCGGGTACCAGCCGCGGTTCGGCCCGTCCGGGCAGAACGAGCCGTCGTCGCCGGACCCCGCCGCCACCGTCACCCCAACCGCGGCGGCGGCAGCGAGAACGTGCGCGGTGAGCCGCAGCTGGCGGCGCCCGACCGCCGTCTCGCATTCGCCCACGCTTGCCGAGAAGACGTCCGGAGGAGGCCCGTTGCGGGGGTCGAGGATCGCCGAGAAGTCGACCGGGAACAGGTTCGAGCCGTTCGAGTATACGGTCAGCGACTCGAGCCCGGGGGCCATCAGGGCTAGCATCTGCAGGTCGAGCGCCGCCTCGGGGGTGGTCGGGCCGGCGTTCCGCTGCCCGATCTTGACCAAGCGGGTGGGAGGCGGCCGGAACCCGAAGCAGCGGGCGTAGGCGCGCAGCTCGCGGAACCCGGTGCCGCCGGCGCCGTAGACCCCCGCGCGGACGCCGCGACCGTCGATGCCGGCCGCGTGGAGGGACGCCGCGCCGTAGGCCTGCTGGATCTGGTTGGGGGTGAAGGAGGGGCCCGCAACCGCGGACTTGGAGTAGGGGTAGCGGGCGTTCTGTCCGAGCGGGCAGCCGCTCGGGGTCCCGGTGCGAACGTTGGGTGGCGCCGTCGGCGCGCTCGTCCGCCGCGGGGCTCGCGAGGCGCGGGCGCCGGCCCGCCTTCCGGGCAGGAACTGGCCCGGGGCAGCCCGGGCGAGGAGGACCTCGTCGACCTCGCCCCGCAGCGGCCGTGGAGCCCGCGCACGATCGGAGCGGCTGCGGAAGAGGCGACTGGCACGACGGGCGGGAACGAGCGCCTCGACGAAGGAGCGCGTCACGTCGACCCGCCCCCTGATCCCGTGCCGGCGCAGGAAGCGGAGCACGCTGCGCGCCGTGGCGTCGCTCGCCCCGAAGCGGAGGCCGATCCGACGGGGGCGGAGGTAGCCGCCGTAGAGAGCCGAGTCGGGATCGGAGACCCGCAGCGCGAACCGTTCCAGCGCCGACTGGCGACGGTCGAGCCCAAGGACGACGTCGAGCCGCTTAGGGCCGCTGCGCTTTGCGGCCGACCGGGTCTGCGCGGGCCCCTTGCCGGGACTCCCCTGCGCCAACGCCGCCCCACCGGTGCAGATCGACGCGCTCAGCGTGAGCGCGATCGAGATGACGACGATCCTTCGAGCCATGCGGTGCCCTCCGTTCGCGAGTCGGAGAGAGTATCGACAGGCAAGGACCCTCCTTGAGCCGACCTGACGCCCGACTCGGCGCGTTAGGATCCCGGCCCGTGTGGCGGGAGATCAACGGCTGGCGGACCCGCGTGATGGATTTCGGCCGTGGAGAGAAAGTCCTCGTCACACACGGCGGATGGACCGGTAACTGGGAGCTCTGGGAGCAGCAAGCCGAAGCGCTGAGCCGCGAGGGATGGCGGGTCGTCGCCTACGACCACCGCGGATCGGGCTTCTGCGACGTCGACGAGAGAGACGTCTCGCTCGACGCCTTCGTGGCGGACCTGTTCGGCGTGCTCGACGAGCTCGGCATCGACCGCTGCGTGCTGGCGGGAGAGTCGATGGGTACGGCGGTCGCGCTGCTCGCCGCGCTGCGGGAACCGGACCGGTTCTCGGGTCTCGCCCTGGTTGCGGGCGGCGGCGTATGGCGCCGCGTCACCCTCATCCCGTTCTGGCTGGGGTTGCGGATCGCGTACCGGCTCACCCTGAGGGCGTTCGTCGCGTTGGCGATCCCCGAGCGGGACGTGCGCAGCTACATGCGCCGGTGGGGTCGGTCGATCCTCCGCCAGGCGTCACCCTCGGCCGCGCGCAAGCTGATCAGGACGATGGCGGGCGTTGACCTGCGGCCACAGCTGGCGACGGTTCGCGTTCCGACGCTGGTCGTCCACGGCACGCGCGATCCGATAGTGCTGCCACGGGATGGTCGTGCTCTCGCCGACGCCATCCCGGGGGCCGAGCTCGTCTGGCTGAGAGGAGCCGGGCACGTCCCGACGATGACCCGCCCGACCGAGGTCAGTGGGGCGATCGCCCGCCGCTTCGGCTGAACACGGACAGAGAACGGGCCACGTCAGTGGAGGCGGCCGGAATCGAACCGGCGTGCCTGGCCGTAGCGCGAAGGTCTCTACAGGCTTAGCCGGCGCTTGGTTCTCGGCTCCCGGGGTCCGCGCCGGCGGGCACTGCGGGAGACAGAGCCCCTTCGATTTCCCCCGGCGGGCGGGGCGATCCACCCGGGTGAGCCCGCAAATTGAAGCCGGTGCCCCTCTCCGCGGGCGGGAGAGGGCCGACTCTCACTCACTTAGCTCTAACTAAGCGGCGAGGGCGAACTCATGGTCCGCACGTATTGGTTGGTGCCGGTGTTTAGCGAGGCCTCCGGCCACCTCGGCCTGCAACCGTTCGCACGGACCGACCAGGTCGAAGCCTGTCGCCCCCGTGCTATGTGGCTTCCGATTGTACGCTGCCGGGGATGTCTGAGCGCGAGTTCGACGCGATCGTCCTGGGCGCCGGCCCGCCGGGCGAGGTCTGCGCCGGGCGATTGGCGGAAGCGGGATTGGCGGTGGCGATCGTCGAGCCCCACCTGGTCGGCGGCGAATGCTCCTACTACGCATGCATGCCCTCGAAGGCGCTGCTGCGGCCGGGCGAGCTGCTGGCCGAGGCACGGCGGGTGCCCGGTGTCGCCGCCGCGGTGACCGGAGACCTCGACCCGCAGGCGGTCCTCGACCGCCGCGACGAGGTGGTCCACGACCTCGACGACTCGGGGATGCTCCCCTGGCTGGAAGAACGCGGGATCGAGCTGTTCCGCGGCGAGGGGCGCCTGGACGGCGAGCGGCGCATCGTCGTCGGCGATCACCGGCTGACCGCCCGCCGGGCGGTCGTCGTGGCGACCGGCAGCGGTGCCGCGATACCGCCAATCGACGGGCTCGACTCGGTGCGGGCCTGGAACAACCGCGATGCGACGACCGCGAAGCGGATCCCGCCGAGCATGGCCGTCCTCGGCGGCGGCCCGGTCGGCTCGGAGCTTGCACAGGCATGGTCGACGCTGGGGACCGCGGTCACGCTGATCGAGGGCGAGGACCAGCTGCTGCCGCGCGAGGAGCCGTTCGCCGGCGAGCAGGTCGCCGTCTCGCTGCGCGATGCCTACGGGGTCGACGTACGGACTGGCGTCCTCGCCAGGCGGGTCGCCGCGGCCGGCAACGGCGCCGCCGTCGAGCTGAGCGACGGCGACCGGGTGGAGGCCGCGGAGATCCTCGTCGCGGTGGGGCGCAAACCCCGCACCTCCGGGATCGGCCTGGACTCGGTCGGGATAGAGCCGGGCGAGCACGGCTTCCTCAAGACGGACGACCGCCTGCGGGTCGGCGGCCGCGACTGGCTGTACGCCATCGGGGACGTGAACGGCAGGGCGCTCTTCACCCACATGGGCAAGTACCAGGCCTGGGTCGCCGCCGAGAACGCGCTCGGCCGCGACGCCGAAGCGATCGCCGAAGCGCTCGGCACCCCGCGCGTCACCTTCACCGACCCGCAGGTCGCCGCCATCGGCAAGACCCTCGCCCAGACGGAAGCGGCCGGCATCGACGCCAGGGCGGTCGACGTTGCGACCGACTGGACCGCCGGCGCCAGCTTCCAGGGCAAAAACACGGGCGGGACCTCGCGCCTCGTCGTCGATCGGGCGAACGAGACGATCGTCGGCGCGACCTTCACCGGCTTCGAGACCGCCGACTTCCTCCACGCGGCGACCGTCGCGGTGGTCGGCGAAATCCCCCTCCCCCGCCTTCGCCACGCGGTGGCCGCCTTCCCGACCCGCAGCGAGATCTGGCTCAAGCTGCTCGAGGCAGCCGGCCTGTAGAGAGCCGATCCCGGGTCGGCCTTATACCACCGAACGCCGCTTCAAGTCTTCGGCGAACTCCCGCGGCAGCCCCGGAATTTCGTCCAGTTCATCGATCGACTGGAAACGGCCGACCCGCTCGCGGTGGGCCAGCAGGCGGGTCGCCTGGGTGACCGAGAGGCCGTGCCCGCGCAGCTGCTCGAAGGTGACGTTGTTCAGTTCGATCATCTCGCCAGCCGGAGCGGCGGAAGCCGGCGGCTGCGGCGGCGCCGGGCCGGGCTGGGTCGGCGGAGCGCCAGTCGGCGGTTCGGGCGGCGGAGGAGGCGGCGCCGGCGGCTCGGGGGCAGGTGGCGGTGGTGGCGGCTGCGCGGCGGGCGGCTGCGCGGCGGGAGCTGGGGCACCGCCCCGCACCGACTCGAGCACCTCACGCTCTGTCGCTTCGGCGCGGCGCTCCGCCTCGCGGGCGCGCGCCTCGGCCTGCGCGACGCTCTGCTCGATCTCGCGCAGCCGCTCCCCCCGCTCCCCCTCCTCCGATTTCAATCTCGAGAGGCGCTCCGCCTCGGCGGCGCGCGCTTCCGCGGCCTTGGTCCGCTCCTCGATCTGCCGCAGGCGCTCCTGCGCCTCGGCCAGCGCGCGCTCCTGCTCTTCGCGCTCCTGCTGGAGGCGCTGTTCGGCGGTTTGCATGTCCGGCAGCGGCGCGGGCGGCGGCGTTGCGGGCGGCTGCGGCGCCGACACCGGCTCCATGCTCCGGGTCGCCTGGCCGGATTCGGCCCGCTCCCGCCGCTCGTCGGCTTCGCGCTGCATCTGCTCCGCTGCCGCGATCCGTCGGTCGGCCTCGGCGCGAATCCGCTCCTCCTCGCGCTGGATCTCCGCCACCTTGTCCTGGACGCGCCGTTCGGCGGCAGCCGGGTCGTAGTCGCCCGGGGGCGGAGCCGGCGGTTGAGGCGGAACGGCGCCAGCCTGCGGTGACCCGGTGGGCGGGGGCGGGGGCGGCTGGGGCGGTGACGACAGCGGCGGCTCGGGCGCGGGGGGAACCGGGGGCGGCTGCGGCGGCGGGGCCTGGGGAGGCGCTTGCTGGGCCTGGGGAGGCACTTGCTGGGCCTGGGGAGGCGCCTGCTGGGCCTGTGGCGCGTTGACGTCGACCTGGGCGCCCTGCTGCTCGAGCAGCGCCCGCTCCTGGGCGGCGCGCGCCGCGGCCAGCTCGCGCTCGGCCGTCGCCGCTTCCCGCTTCGCCTTGCGTCCCGAGCGACGTCCGCCGGCCGGCTTGCCGCGGCGTTCCGCTCGCTTCTTGGCTCGCGCTTCGCGGCGCTGCTTCGCTTCTTCCCGGCTCCGTTTGCGATGCTCGGCGCGCGCGGCTCGCTGCTCCTGGCGGGCTTGCTTGCGCTTCTCCCTGCCGCTCTGCGGCTGGCCGGGAGGCGGCGGAGGCGGCTTGCCGGCGCCGCCCGCCTTCTCCTTCTTTTCCTTGCTGCGGCGCTGCACGATGCTGATCGCCAGCAGCAGAAGGAGGATCGCGATTACCAGCCCGGCGACGAAGTACTGGATGTTGTCGCTGACGAACGAGGCGATCGGCATTGGAGAACTCGACGCTACCTCATTCTGCCCTTGAATTCGCGCTCGACCTCACGCCGCACGTCGCGATCCGCGATCTCCCGGCGCCGGTCGCGCCCCTCCTTGCCCCGCGCCAGCGCCAGCTCGACCTTGGCCCGCGATCCCTTGAAGTAAATCCGGGTCGGAATCAGCGTCAGGCCCCGCTCCGCCGTCTTGCCGACCAAGCGCTCTATCTCGCTCCGGTGCAGGAGCAGCTTTCGCGGTCGGTCCGGCTCGTGGTTCTCGCGGCTGGCCGGCTCGTAGGGCGGGATGTGGAGGTTGCGCAGCCAGACCTCGCCGCCGTCGACCACCGCGTAGGCGTCGGCCATCTGCGCCTTGCCGTTGCGCAGCGACTTCACCTCGGAGCCGCGCAGCACGATCCCCGCCTCGAGCTTCTCGACCAGCTCGAACCGGTGCCGGGCGCGCCGGTTGGTGGCGACGTCGCCGGAGGCCGGGGCGCGCTTCTTCTTGCCCTTCTTTGCCATCGCTCAGCTCTCCGCCAACTCCAGATCCACCCGCCCGCGCGCCGCCTCGACCCCCGTCACCCGGACGGACACCGGGTCGCCGAGCCGCAGCCTGCGCTTCGACTCTCCGCCGACCAGCGCGGTCTCGGTGGCGTTAAGCTCGAAGCGCTCGCCGCCCCCCAGCCGGCGGGCCGGCAGGAAGCCCTCGTAGACGTCGCCCAGCTCGCCGCCGAAGACGACGAAGGCGCCGGCCCGGATCAGCCCCGAAACCTCGCCCTCGAACCCGGCCTCGCCCTCCCGCTCCCCCAGCTCGCGCTCGAGCAGGAAGGCGGCGCAGATGTCGTCCGCGCGGCGCTCGATCCGCATCGACTCCCGCTCCCGCTCGGAGCAGTGCCAGGCAACCTCGCGCGCTTCGGCGGCGCTCGGCGCCGGCTCGCCCTCGCCGAGCGCGGCGAGCAGCGCCCGGTGGACCACCAGGTCCGGGTAGCGGCGGATCGGCGAGGTGAAGTGGCAGTAGGCGGCGCTGCCGAGCCCGGCGTGACCGCTGTTGCGCTCGCTGTAGCGGGCCTGCTTGAGGGAGCGGAGCACGAGCGATGTATACGCGTCGCGGCCGTGCCCGCGGCGCGCCGCCTCGCGCCTCACTAGGCGGCTCGCCTCGGCCGCCGCTTCGCCCGCCTGGCGCGGCGCCAGGCCGCCACGCAGCGGCGGCGTCGGGATCTCCAGGTCGTGCAGCTGTTCGACCAGCCGTTCGACCCGGGACGGATCGGGCTGGGCGTGGACGCGGTAGATCGCCGGCACCCGCTTGCGCTCCAGCAGCTGCGCCACCTGCTCGTTGGCGAGGATCATCAGCCGCTCGATCAGGCGGTGGGACTCGGTCTGCTCGACCCCGCGGGCGCCGCTCACCCCGCCGGCCGGGTCGAAGCGGAACTCGGGCTCGAACGACTCCACGTCGAGGCTGGTCGTGCCGCGCCGCTCGCCCAGCGCCGCCGCCGCCTCGCGGGCGGCCGCCAGCGGCTCGGCCACCGCCTCGGGGGGCGTGGCGCGCCCGGAGAAGACGACGTCGAGCTGGTCGTAGTCGAGCCGCGCGTCGGAGCGGATGCGACTGCGGTAGAAGCTGGCGGCGCCCGGCTCGCCGCCCGGCCCCAGCTCGATCTCCGCCGTCACCGCGAGCCGGTCCACCCCCGGCGCCAGGCTGCAGGCCTCCTCGCTGAGCGCGTGCGGCAACATCGGCTCGACCGTCCCCGGCGCGTAGGTGCTGTTGCCGCGCCGCCGCGCCTCGCGGTCGAGCGGCGAGCCGGGCGGCACGTGCGCGGCGACGTCGGCGATGTGGACCCAGAGCCGCACCGCGTCTCCCTCGCGCCGCGCCGAGACGGCGTCGTCGAAGTCGCGCGCCGTCGCCGGGTCGACCGTGAAGGTGGGCAGCTCGACCAGGTCGCGGCGCGACCCCGAGCGTTTCTCGGCGGCGGCGGCCGCCTTCCCCGCCTCGACCTCCAACGCGGCGCGAAATCCCCGCCACTCCAGCTCGTCGCGGAGGTGCGCTTCGACCGCCCCGCGGGCGGTCTTCGGCGCCGCCTTGCGGCGCCGCCGGCCGCGCGCCCGCTGCCGGTCGCGGTAGTGGCGCCAGTCGCGTTGGCTCACTGCGCCGACAGCACCCCGAAGGCCCGTTCGGCCGCCTCGTCCCGGCTCGTCCCCGGCAGGTCGCGGACCCGCACGTCGGGCTGGATGCCCCTGCCGGCCAGGTTGACGCCCCTCGGCGTGAAGTACTCGCCGACGGTCAGCTTCAGCGCGCCCCCGTTGGAGAGGCCGACCTCCTGCTGGAAGACGCCCTTGCCGTAGGAGCGCGTGCCGACCGTCTTCGCCCCGGCGTCGTCGGCCAGCGCCGCGGTGAGTATCTCCGCCGCCGAGGCCGTTTCGCGGTCGATCAGGACGACCAGCGGCAGCGACGGCAGGTTGCCGCCCTCGGTCTTGTAGACGGCGTCGCCCTGGCTGCGCGACTTGGTCGAGACGACGACTTCCCCCTTCGGCAGGAAGACGCTCGCGGTCAACACCGCCTCGTCGAGCAGGCCGCCGCCGTCCGCCCGCAGGTCGATCGCCAACCCCCGCGCGCCCCGCTTCTGCAGCCTGCGAACCGCCCTGCGCACCGCCCCGTGCACGCCCTCGGTGAAGGAGGCGATCCGCAGGTAGCCGAGCTTGCGGCCGCCGACGGTCTTCAGCCTGCTGCTGACGACCGGCACCGAGATCGTCGCGCGGGTCAGCTTCACCTGGTGCACCGTGCCCTTCGGCTTACGGCGCACGCCCACCGTCACCTCGGTCCCTTCCGGTCCCTTGATCCGCGCCGCCGCAGCTTCGGCGCTGAGGCCGGCGATCGAGCGACCGTCGACGGTGACGATCGTCTCGCCCACCTCGATCCCGGCCCGTTCGGCCGGTGACCGCTTGAAGACGCTCTGCACGCGAAGGCCCTCGCGGGCCCGCGTCACCCCGAGGCCGACCCCCGAGAAGCGCCCTTCGATCTCCTCGTTGAAGCGGACCAGCGCCGCCGGGGAGAAGTATTCCGTGAAGCGGTCGTGGTGGCGGCGGCGCAGGCCCTGCACCATGCCCTGCAGCGAGGAGTCGATCAGCTCGCCCTTGGAGGCCGGCCGGTAGTAGTCGTCTTCGATCAGCTCGGTCGCTTCGGCGACCAGTCCGCCCGCTTCGTCGACGAAGATGTCGCGCAGCACCGGGGGCATGCGGGCGGGATGGCCGCCGATCCACAGCCCCGCGGCGAGCATCGAGAGCAGCGCGGCCGCCAGGATCAAGGTCCGGCCGATCCTCATGCCGGCCTCGCCCAGAGAGCGCTCAAACCTTCAGGAAGCGGCGCAGGGTGACGCCGGAGCCGGCCGTGGAGACCAGCACCGAGGCGCCGAAGAGGATCGCGACCAGCGCCGGGAAGGAGAGCGTGGTGCTGTTCTGCGCGGCGAGGAAGCCGATGCTGTCGCTCAGCGGGTCGACGATGGTCAGCTTGCCCAGCCACAGGATCAGTATGGCCACCAGGCCGCCCGTGAAGCCGACCACCACCCCCTCGATCATGAACGGCCAGCGGATGAACCAGCGGGTGGCGCCGACCAAGCGCATCACCTCGACCTCGCGGCGGCGGGTGTAGATCGAGAGCCGGATCGTATTGCCGACCAGCATCAGCGAGGCGACGATCAGCAGCGCCGTGATCACAGTGAGGACGATCTTCAGCGCGCTCGTCACCCGCTCGATCTTCTTCGAGTCTTCCTGGCGGTTGAACTGGTCCTGCACGACCGGCGAGATCGGCCGCGGCTTGCCGTTCGGGCCGGGCGGCGTGATCGCCGCTTCGATCGAATCGAGGTTGCTCGCGTCGTCGGCCTTGACCGCGAAGTTGGCCGGCAGCGGGTTGGTGTGAAGCTGGGTGAGGAGTTCGCCGCTCTTTTCCTTGCCGAGGTCCTGCTTCAGTTCCTCCAGCGCCTCGGCCTTGGTGATCAGCTTCACCGACGCGACGTGGGGGATCGCCGCCAGCTTGCGCTCGAGCTGGTTGATTTCGGCCCGGGTCGCATCGTCGTAGATCGCCACGCGGGTTTCGAGGCTGTCGCGCACTTCGTTGCTCTTCGCCTGGGTGGTCTGGAAGACCGGGATCAGGACGCCGAGCAGGATCACGGTGACGACCGTGGTGACGATCGCCGCCATGCTCGGCGCACCGTTGCGCCGCAGCGCCCGGAACGCCTCCTGCATGAAGAAGAAGAGCCTCGACATCTTCAGATCAGCGAGTCGTGTCCGTTGGTCTGGCCCTCGGGGGCGACGCCCATCTCGGCCCGCATCCGCATCCCGAACTCGCTCGTCGACTCCTCGGTGTAGCCGCCGCTCACCTCGTCCCGGACGATGCGGCCCTCGTACAGCTCGATCACCCGGCGCCGCATGTTGTCGACCATCTCGCGGTCGTGGGTGACGACGACGACCGTGGTGCCGGTCTTGTTGATCCGGTAAAGCAGCTGCATGACGCCGATCGAGGTGACCGGATCGAGGTTGCCGCTCGGCTCGTCGGCCAGCAGCAGCGGCGGGTGGTTGACGAAGGCGCGGGCGACGGAGACGCGCTGCTGCTCGCCCCCGGAGAGCTCGTCAGGGTAGCTGTGCAACTTGGTCGAGAGGCCGACCAGGCGCAGCGTCTCCGGCACCTGGGTGCGGATCTCGGCGCGGCTTGCGCCGATCACCTGCAGCGCGTAGGCGACGTTGTCGTAGACGGTGCGGTCGGGGAGCAGCTTGAAGTCCTGGAAGACCGTGCCGATGTTGCGCCGCAGCTGCGGGATCTTCTTGTCCGGCAGCTCGCCGATGTCTCGGCCGGCGATCCGCACGCTGCCCTCGGTCGCCTCCAGCTCGCGGATCAGCATCTTGATCAGGGTCGACTTGCCGCAGCCGGTCGGCCCGACCAGGAAGACGAATTCACCCCGGTCGATCGCCAGCGAGACCCGGTCGAGCGCCATGTGGCCGCCCGGGTAGACCTTGACCACGTCGCGCAGCTCGACGATCGGCGCGCCCCCGGGCCGCCTGCTCCGGGCCGCCGCCTCCGCCTTCTTCCGCTTTCTCGCTCTCGCCATGCCGGGGGACCTTCTCCGGGTACAGGGTGACTCCTCCGCACCGCCGGGCGCGCAACTCCCCGCCCACCAACCATGTGCGGCAGCTTAGCGGCTTGTGAGCAAATGGTCACATTCGTCGGGAATGCGCTGCCGCAACTCGGATGTAGGATGCCGCAACATCCGATGACAACGACTCGCAGATCCTGGAAATTCATCGACCTGCGCATCGCCGCGTTGGCGGCCTGCGGCTCGTTGCTCCTGCTCGCTGCTCTCGCAGTCGGGGGCACAGCCAGCGCGCAGGCCTCCCAGGGCGGATCGTGCCCCAAGGCTTCGCAGCTCGTTCGGATCAAGAGTCCTCGCGGTGCGATCCCGGCCGTGAAGAAGGCTCTCGGGGAGCGCGGGCGAGTCCTCGAGGTGAAGCGGGGAATGCGCTCCCCCTACGCCGCACCGGCTCGCCGCGAGTGCGGCGCCGCCGTGGTCGGCAAGTCGGTCTACGTGGTCGTGCACCCAATCGGCCAGCGGTGCTCGGCCTGCAACCTGCACGCCTTCGTGGTCCGCTACCGCAGCGGCCGCTGGCTCGTGTGGACGGGCTACTGACGGACTCTGCAGCGATTCGAACCGCCTAGAGCCAGAACGTTTCGTTCTCGGCGGTTTCGCGTCGACCAGAACGTGTCGCTCTTGGCCGTTTCGCCTCCGCCAGAGCTCGAGCACAGCCGACGCCGCCGATGCCGCCCGAAGCGACCCGCTGATCGGGCCCCGGGAGCGCAACCGCGATGAATCGAGGTCGCCGCCAGCGTCTCACCTGATAGAGCGTCTACCCAACAGGAACGGAGGTGCATCATGGACTGGAAGCTGGAGCTGATCGTCGTCCCGGTCTCGGACGTGGACCGGGCCAACGACTTCTACATCGAGAAGGCCGGCTTCGAACTGCTGGTCGACCACAGGGCCGGAACCGACTTCCGCGTCGTACAGCTGACGCCGCCGGGCTCGGCCTGCTCGATCGCGGTGATGGGTAGCGCAGAGCGGGCGGGCTCCGTGCAGGGCCTGCATCTGGTCGTCGACGACGTCGACGCGGCGCGAGCCGAGCTCGCCGAGCGGGGAGTCGAGGTCAGCGAGGCCTTCCACTTCGAGGGGGGCAGACAGGCGCCGGGGCCCGACCCCGAGCGGCACGACTACAACTCCTTCCTCTCGTTCAGCGACCCCGACGGCAACGGCTGGATGGTTCAGGAGGTCCGGCGCGGCACTGCTGCGCCGAATCGCACTCCCCCCGGCAACCGCCTCAAGCTCGTCCGCGATGCGTATGGCGCGTACGAGTCAGGCGATCGGAGCGTCATCGAGAAGCTTCTCGCGGAGGACTTCGTCTTCTACAGCCCGCCCGATCCCGGCATCGACCGGACGACCTACTTCGAGCGCTGCTGGCCGAACGCGGAGACGATCGAGTCCTTCGATTTCGTGCGGCTGGCCGAGGTTGGTGATGAGGTGCTGGTCACCTACGAGAGCACCAAACAGGACGGCCACCGCTTCCGCAACACCGAGATCCACCGCTTCGACGGCGACAGGATCTGCAGGGTCGAGGTCTACTTCGGCTGGGACCTCGCCTGACCCGAGGCCGGGCGGCATCGCCGCAGGCATGGTTTGCTCTACACGGCGTGCGCGGGCTCTTCGCGACAATGGCAGCGCGAATCCGGGATCGCGTTCCCGGTGACGCAGCCTGGTATCGAGACCCGGCGGCCCTCGGGGCTGCGACGCGGCTTGCCGTCGTCGCCACTGTGCCGTTCCTGGCGCTCTACTTCGGCGGCGCCGAACTGGTCGCGATCTGGGCGATGCTCGTCGCGCTGAACATCGTGCTGAGCGGATTCGGGGGCTCGCGGCGCCTCGTCGTGCTCTCGACGGCGGCGCTGACCCTCGTAATGGACTGCTGACGGTCGTCGCGTGCGGACCTCCGCCGGGCGCCACGGAGACGCGCGCGTTTCGTCCAGAGCGAAAACGGCGAGGGATCGACGGGATGCACTCGCAAACGCGCGAAGCGGGAGCGAGGAGCCGCGCTACGGGAGAAGCAGCCGCCGCAATCGGCTTTGGGCTTCGCTGGAGCTAGAGTCCTGGGGGTGGATCTGGACGAGGCGCGCGCGTTTTTGCGCGAACATCATCGCGGTGTGCTCGCCACCCGTCGAGCAGACGGCGGTGTCCAGCAGAGCCCGGTTCTCTTGAACGTCGACGGCGAGGGACGGGCGATCATTTCGAGCAGGGAGACCGCCTACAAGGTGCGCAACCTCCGTCGCGACCCGTGGGCGCAGGCCTGCGTCTTCACCGACGGCTTCTTCGGGCGGTGGCTCTTCGTCGAGGGCTCCGCCCATGTGCTTTCGTTGCCGGAGGCGATGGACCCCCTGATCGACTACTACACGCGCTTCCCGGACGAGAACCCTGACTGGGACGACTACAGGGCGCGGATGGAACGCGAACGGCGCGTGTTGATCCGGATCGAGGTCGAACGGGCCGGTCCGGACCGCCAGGGCTGAACCTCCGAAGGCCGTGCGGCTGGAGCCCCTGAGCAACCACGTCGAACTTGTCGGCTAGCACCGAATTCGTCGCAGCTTCTCACGCAGCGCAGCAGCGCCGACTCGGGATGATCGCCCTCACCAGTCACCCGGGCGAGCCTGACTTGCGAAAGTCACCCGGGCGAGCCTGACTTGCGAAAATCGCGGTGTGCGAAGTCGCGCTCCGTTTCTGGCGATGAACCGGATTGTGAACCCGGCGCTGAAGGCCATTTTGAGATCCCCGGTCCACAGGCTTGCGAGCCGCCGCGTCGCGCTGATCACCTACACCGGTCGCCGCAGCGGCCGTGAATACACGATCCCGTGCTTTTACCGGGACAGGGGCGACGAGGTGACCATCGCTGTCGGTTGGCCCGAGCGCAAGGTCTGGTGGCGCAACCTAACCGAGGAAGGTGGCGCTGTTCGCCTCCTCGTTCAAGGCCAAGAGCTGCGAGGACACGCCATCGTCACTCGGGATCCGGGTCGTGACGCGCTGGTCCGCGTGCGGGTCGACTCTCGAAGCTGACGCCCTCGGCGACCCGGTCGAGGGAGCGCTGGCCTTCGCGCAAAGCGGAAGCGAATCAGGCAGATTCCGGGTTACGGCCGTTTCAGTAGGTAAAGGTCGTCGCCCCCTCGGCGGCGAATTCCATCAGCGGCGTGGCTCCTTTGAGCTCCGCGCTGTCAACTAGCCCCTGCTCGTCGAGATCGCGCTCCCCGAAGCAGACTGGGCAGACGTAGAAGTGGCCGCCTTTTTCGATGAACTGGCCGTGCAGTCGCTCGACCGGTGGGTCCAGATCGGCCCGGATGCCGTCAGCGTAGCCTCGAAGTGCCAGACGAACGCCCTCGACGGTCAACCACATCACGACCTCCTTGCCCTTGTCGAGCGCGGCGACTGCCGTGAGGTAGGCGGTCACGACCCGATCGGGATCTTCCTCGCCATACGTGCAGCCCACAATAACTCGGTCGCCGTTTGCCATCGCCGGCCTCCTCTCGTGTTGTGTCACGCCTACACCATGCGGAGGGGACTCTAACTCGTGATCTGCAGGGGGGAACGGCGAGCTTGGCCAAAATGGGGCGGTACACCTGGGAGTGCGCCCTCACCAGGGGTCGGACCATGCGTCGATCCGCAGCGACGGGAGCGTCGGTAGCTGGCTAAACCCGACGGTTGACAAAGGTCAAACTGGAGCCGGGATACGACTAGCTCAGCGCCGCGCTTGACGCTGGCCAGCCCAAGTGATATGGACTTGAATCCACCAAAGAGGAGACTTGGCATGGGGCGCTTCGACATCACGCAGACCAACGCGGCCGTGGAGCAGCTGATCGAGACCACCGAGAACCCTCGGCATCTCTTCTTGCTGCAGGCCTACAACCGCCACCGCTACCTGGAGATGGCCGGTCGCTACAAGGAGATCTTCGAGCCCGAGATGACGGTCGAGCACCCCGTCTATCACTTCAACGTCTTCGGGATGAACGTCACGCTCGACGGGCGCGAGGAGGTCGAAGCCATATACCGCGAGTGGACCCAGACCGGCCAGTGCATCTTCTATAGCGGCGGCGACGAGCGGCTCGCGGTCGGCGACAACATGATCTGCTCCACGGGCACGATCTGCCAGCAGACCCCGGGCGAGGTTCTCGCTGCCACAGGTGCCGACCTCGATGCTGACGCGACCTATGTCGTGATGAACGTCGAGCACATGATCTGGCCCTATGACGACCGCGGTCGGCTGGTTGGCGAGGACGTCTGGGAGATCGACGAATCCAAGCGCGAGGTGGTCAAGCTCGATCCGGCCGAAGTGCTGACACCGGAGGAGTCAGCCAGGCTGCTCGAGCCGTTCATTAAGCCGCTGCCGGCTTTCGACTCGTTGGTCGGCTGAGATGCCGTCAGGCGAGGCGCCGCGGGTCTCTTGCGACCACCCTTAGCGGCGGCAGTGTCGCGAGCTGGCTAAACCCGACGGTGGACAAACAGGGGTCAGTCGGCGGACGCGGGCTCGGGGACTGTCGCCGAGGAGTCGGGTTCCGCGTCGTGGGAGGCGGGGGCGGGCTCCGACGCGCCGATCCAGGTAGACCTTGGCCCGCTCGCTCGCGGGCGCGCAGCGGCCCGGCCCGTTCGGATGCAGCATCATCGCAGTCAGATCCACGTGATCATCCGCCGATGACCGCTTAGTAGCTGGAAGGGACATGGGGCGGCGGCAGCGTCGGGAGCTGGCTAAACCCGGGGGTTGACAAGGTCAACCGCGGCCGCAGCCCGGAACGGCGGCAGGCGCAGGCCTGTCGAAATGGGGCGGTACTCCTGAGAGTCGTGCACTCGGTTTCGCTCCCGCTTCGCGCGACTTCCGAGCGCGTCGACGACGAGCCGTAGACGCTCGCTTCGCGCGAAAAGGGGTAGTGACGGTCTCCGCTGCGCTGGCTCCCCCTCCCGCGTGGATTGCGGTAGCAGGCTGAGGGCGCAGCGTCCGTGTGCGGACGCTCACGATTTCGCCCAAGGGAGCGGCGGGCGCTAGGACCAGAACGCGTCGCTCTCGGCCGGTTTCGCGTCGGCCATCCACCACTCGGCGATGCGTCCGTCCGCGACCCGCAGCAGGTGCGCCGCGAAGTTGTGCAGCGATCGGCCACCCCGCTGCGCGCGAACCTCGACCATGACCAGGACCCGATCCTCGTCGGCCGGGACCGGCGGCTGGGTCAGCTCGATGCTGAAGCGGGCCGAGGGGAGGTTCATCTCCTCGACCCGACCCAGATAGGCCTCCCTGCCCTCGACCCTGTCCATCCCGCCCTCGGCGTTGGTGACGTGGGCGACGAGGTCTTCGGCGAGCAGCGCCCGCATCGCGTCGAAGTCGGCGGCCGAGAAGGCCGCGAGGAAGCGCTCCGCAACCGCGGTCGGCTCGCTCGACTCCACGCCGCGGCACGATACAGTCGCGGCATGCGGCCCTCCCGCCGCCAGCAGCTTGCCCTCGAGGCGATTTGCGACACCTTCTGCCCGCCCGCCAACGGGATTCCCGGCGCCGGCGAGCTCGGCGTGGCGGACGCGGTGCTGGACGCCGCCGCCCTGAACCCGCGAAAGGCCGAGCGCAGCCAGCTGCGGCAGCTCCTCTCCGTCTGGGACAGCAAGCCGATCACCGCGCTGCTCGGCCACGGCGGCTGGGAGCGCTTCTCCGAGCTGCCCTCCCGGGAGCGCGAGCGGATCCTGCGCAGCTGGGGCGAGTCGCGGCTGCCCCAGCGGCGCGCCGCCTTCCAGGCTCTGCGGAAGGCGGCGCTGCTCTTCTACTGGGCGCTGCCGAGCCGCGACGGCAGCCCCAACCCCGCCTGGGAGGCGGTCGGGTACCCCGGGCCGCTCGGGCGGCGCGAGGACGCGCCCCCCAAGCCGCTGAAGCCACTCGAGCCCGGCGCCGACATGACCCTGGACTGCGACGTTGTGGTCGTCGGGTCGGGCGCCGGCGGCGGGCCGGTGGCGGGCATCCTCACCGAGGCGGGGCTCGACGTGGTGCTGGTCGAGACGGGCGGCTACTACGACGACGCCGATTTCGACGGCTCAGAGCTGACGGCGCTGACCGGCTTCTACGCCAACGCCCCGACCGCCAGCACGGACGAGTCGGTCGGCCTGATCGCCGGCTCCTGCCTGGGCGGCGGCACGGTGGTCAACTACACCTCCTCCTTCCGCACGCCGGGACCGATCCGCGAGGAGTGGGCGGCGCACGGCGTCCCCGCCTTCACCTCCGCGGAGTTCGACGCCTCGCTGGACGCCGTTGCCGAGCGCCTCGGCATCAACCAAGAGCACTGCGAGCCGGGCGTGCGCGACCGCCTCCTGCAGGACGGGGCGCAGAGCCTCGGTTGGTCGAGCGGGATGCAGCCGCGCAACGTCCGCGGCTGCGCTCAGGGCAAGGAGTGCGGCTACTGCGGGCTCGGCTGCCGGGTCGGCGCCAAGATGTCGACCACGAAGACGTGGCTGGCGGACGCGCACGACCGCGGCGGCCGGCTCGTCGTGCGCACCAAGGTCGACCGGGTGCTGGTCGACGACGGCGCGGCGCGCGGAATCGAGGGGAGCACGGCTTCGGGCCATCGCCTCACGGTCCGCAGCCGCGCGGTGGTGGCCGCCTGCGGCGCGATCCAGACGCCCGCGCTGCTGAAGCGCTCCGGGCTGCAGAACGCGAACCTCGGCCGCAACCTCAAGGTGCACCCCGTCGCCGCCGTGTTCGGGGCCTTCGACGCCGCGGTCAACGGCTGGGAGGGGACGATGCAGGCCCGCTACGTCGACGAGCACACGAACCTGCGCGACGGCCATGGCGTTCTCTACGAGACCGGGCCGCTGCACCCCCACCTCTTCATCCCGCTCTCGCCGTGGCGTGGCCGCCGCGAGCACCTGGCGCTGATGGAGGAGATGTCGCACACCTGTCCGGTCGGCGTGATCCTCCGCGACCGCGGCGGCGGCGAGGTCAAGGTCGGGCGGGACGGCGAGCCCTTCGTGCGCTACGGGCTGTCGGAGTTCGACCAGGCCAACCTCCGCGACGGGATCGACGGCGCCGCGCAGCTGCTGGAGGCGGCGGGCGCGGAGCGCATCTTCTCCTCGCACGCGGGGTGGGTCGGCTACGAGCCGGGCCGCGACGGCGATCGCGCCCGCTTCATCGGCGACGCCGACGCCCGCGGCTACGGGGCCGGGCGCATCCAGCTGCTCGGCTTTCACCTGCAGGGCAGCGCCCGGATGGGCGGCTCTCCCGACACCGCCGTGTGCGATCCCACCGGCCAGACCTGGGACGTCCGCGACCTCTACGTCTGCGACGGGTCGGCGTTTCCGACCGCCGTCGGCGTCAACCCGCACTTCTCGATCCAGTCGGTCGCCCACATGAACGCCCGCGGGCTGGCCGAGCGGCTCGCCGGCTGAGTCGGCCCTGAGAGCAGCGCTATCGTTGGCCAGCGAAGGTGACGGCCGACTCCGAGCATCCCCTGACCGGCGGCTGCGGCTGCGGAGCCGTCCGCTTCGAGGTGACCGCCCCGCTGGTCGCCGCGAACTACTGCCACTGCAGGCGCTGCCAACGGCGCAGCGGCACCGCCGCCTCGGCCAACGCCCGACCCGAGCAGGGCTCGTTCCGGCTGCTCGCGGGCGGGGAGGCGTTGCGCGCTTGGAGGCCGGAGGGTGGCTGGGAGAAGGTGTTCTGCGGCGAGTGCGGCTCCGCCGTCTTCAGCCGCCATCCGGAGGACCACGAGCGGATGAGCATCAGGATGGGAGCCTTCGACGCGGATCCCGGCATCCGCCCCAGCGTGCGTCAGTTCGTCTCCTACGCCGCGGCCTGGGAGCCGATCCCCGACGATGGATTGCCCCGCCACCCGGAGAGCGCCCGGGTCGATTGACGTCCGCGAAAGCGGGGATGAGAGCACGTTTGGCCATCTGCCTGTGCCTGGCCGTGCCGCTCGCCGGCTGCGGCCAGAGCGCGACGCGGCCGTTCCGGGCGCATGTCCACGTCGCCCGCACCGCCCACACCAAGGTTGCCTGGTACGAACGCGGGCGGGGAGCTCCGCTCCTGATGTTGATCGGCACCGGCTCGACGATGGCCGAATGGGACCCGGCGCTGCTGCGGTTGCTGGCCAAGCACCACCGGCTGATCCTCTTCGACTACCCCGGCGTGGGAGTGTCGGGACCCTGGCACGGGGGCTCCTTCGACTCGCTCGCCGCCGCCACCGCGGGCCTCCTGAGGGCGATCGGCGCGGCGCGGGCAGACGTCCTCGGCTGGTCGATGGGAGGGTTCGTCGCCCAGCGCCTGGCGATCGACCACCCGGCCCGGGTCTCCCACCTGATCCTCGCCGGCACCAACCCCGGCGGCAGCCGCACCGTGCTCGGCACGCCGAAGGCACAGGCGATCGACAGCGAGCCGCACCCGTCGGACACGCAGATCCTCCGCGAGCTGTACCCGCCAAGCCATCAGGCCGAGGGCCGGCGCTTCCTGCGCCGCCTCGAACGGGCGAGCCAAAGCGGCGAGATCCCCGACGACTTCCGCGTGCCCGCCGCCACCGTCCGCCGCCAGGTCGCGGCCGAGGACCCCTGGCTACGCAGCAACCGCAACTACCGCCAGCTCGGCCGCCTCGCCGTCCCCACCCTGGCAGCCGGCGGCGCCGCCGACCCGGCGGCGCCCGCGGTCAACCTGCGGCGGATCGCCGCCCGCATCCCCCGCACCGAGCTGCGGATCTTCCCCGGCGCCCATGCCTTCCTCTTCCAGGACCGCGGCCCCTTCACGGGTACGGTGGACCGGTTCCTAGCCCGCTGACGAGGATCTCGCGGATCTCCATGACGTCGAGACGGGCGCCTTGACCCGGGCGATCCGCTACAGCAGCTGTGACTCCGCGCGCAAGCACGGGTTTGGAGGGGCTCGCCGGGAGGGTGATCGGGCTCGCGATCGGGGCGGCAGCGACGTTCGCGCTTTGGCCCGCGGGCTCGGGCGCTACTCGCTGTGGGAGGCCCAGTGGGCCTCTGCCTCCGCCTCCATGACCGCGAGGCGGGAGTAGTAGTCCGGAAACTCGTTGAGGTGCGCGCGAGCAATCTTCCCCGTCAGGACCACATCATCGTCTGTGACGTTCGTCTCGGGATCCTGCGTGCCGTGCTCGAGCTCGACGTCCATGCCCATCCGAAACTGCTCGACGTCAAAGGACGATTGGGCCCAATCTATGCCGATCCGCTCACCGGCGTTCCGGGCCTCGTCGGCCGTGAAGCGGCTCTCATCGCTCACGCAACGAAGCATACGCTCAGCGGACAAGGAGCAGCGATTGGGAAGAGGGCCGTGGGGCACTCCAGGGTTCTGCAGACACCCCTGAACGCGGTGGGCCTGCGCCGCGGGCTCAGGGGCGGAGCCTGAGGGCGAAGCGAGTCGTGGTCTTGCTGATCTGCCTGGATGTTGCAAAGCGCTTTCTTGCCGATCACCGTGCAAACCGTGCGGCTGATGCCGGTGTCGTCGCCGCCGATCTTGGCGCCGCCGCCGAACCGGTCGCCCTGTCGCGACTTCCCGTCGGGCGAAAAGCCGATCCCCTTCTGCGCCGTGGCCCCCATTGTCGTCGAGGCCGCGGCAGATTCCGTGACGCTCGTCCCGATTCGCCGGCGAGGCTGCGGCGGCGGCTACCCGTGCAGGGAGGCGAAGCGCTCCGGGTTGATGAAGAAGCGGATGCACTGCACCTCATCGTCTGCCACTTCGAGGGAGATTATGCTCAGGAAGCCGTCGGCGGCGCTCTCCATGCGCAGCCCCGGATCGCCGTTGACGAGCACGCGGGTGAACACTGCGTCGGAGGGGAAGGCGGCTTTGCGCTGCACGCGGACCAGGAAGCGCGTGATCTTCTCCGCGCCGTAGATCGGCTTGCGGGCTGCGGTCACGACGCCCCCGCCGTCGGTGTACATGACGGCGTCCGCCGCGAGCAGATCGCGGACCCGCTCGACCTCACCGGCGAGCACGGCGTTCATGAAGGCGGTGGCGAGGCGCTCCTGCTCCTCCTTGCTCACAGCGCGCCTGCGGCTCGGGTCTCCGGCATGGTCGCGAGCGCGCTTGGCGATCTGGCGGACGTTGGCCGGCGTCTTCTCGAGCACGTCGGCGATCTCCGCGTACTCGAAGTCGAAGGCGTCGCGCAGAACCAGGACCGCTCGCTCGACGGGGTTGAGGCGCTCCAGGACGCCGAGCAGCGCGAGGTTCAGCTGCTCGGCGTCGATTGCCCTGGTCTCGGGGGACTCCGGGTCGGCGAGCAGCGGCTCGGGCAGCCAGGGGCCGACGTAGACCTCCCGCCGAGCGCGAGCCGAGCGCAGGCGATCCAGCGCAAGGCGCGTCGCGACCCTCACCAGGAAGGACTCGGGGTTTCGGACCGCGTCCCGGTCGCTCTCATCCCAGCGCAGCCAGGCGTCCTGGACGACGTCCTCGGCCTCGCTGAGCTCGCCCAGCATGCCGTAGGCGATTCCCAGCAGGCGCGGGCGGCAGGCGGCGAACGGGTCGGGTCTCATACCGGTGCGGCGACAGGGCTCCGAAGCGCCGCGGCGGCGGCCGCGGCGCCGCTCGAGATCGCCGCATCGACGAGCCAGCCTTCCGGTCCCAGCCAGTCGCCGGCGAGGTAGAGGCCCTCGCCGCGGTCTACCGCCGGGCGCCCGGCGAGGCCGCCGCTGGCCGGGCTCGCGATCGCGGAGACAGGGACCATGCGCGGGAGGAACCGTTGCAGAATCGAGCGCTCCCGCCATCCGGGCTGAACCGCGTCGGCCGCCGCCTCGAGCTCCTCGCGCGGCTGACGGGCGTAGCCGGCGAGGCTGAGCAGGGCGCCGCCGCGATGATCGGGCGGAGAGTGTCGCGAGAGGTAGGTGGGGGCGTCGATGCCGAGCGCGAACCGTCTGCCCTCTCGCGGCAGGCTGCGCAGGCCGAGGTCGAGCACGCTGACCTCGGCGGGTGGCCCGGGCGGTCTCGGCGACCCCTCCCCCAGCAGCCTGGCGAACGCATCGGGCCCACCTGCGGCGACGACCAGGACGTCGGCGTGCAGCGTCTCCTCGTCCAGCGTCACCGTCCACCCGTCAGGGCCGTGACGCAGCTCGCGCGCCGCGGCGCGGGTGCGAATCGTCGCGCCGTTGCGCTCGGCGTTGGCGGCCAGCGCGTCGACCAGCGACTGCCAGCCGCCCCTCAGATAACGGACGCCGGGGAAGAGGCCGATCTTGAGCTGCGTGGCCGCCACATCTGCGCTGAGCGCGTCGTGGTCGGCGACGAAGGTGAGCACCCTGACGAGGGCCCCGGCGCTGGCCCGGGCGCGCTCGGAGCGCAGGGTTCGCCGCAGCCACTCGGCCACGGACAGCTCGGCGAGACCCTCGGGCCTGCTGCGTAGGGCGCCGACCAGCCAGCTCGCGAGGGCGAGAGGTCCGGCGGGCAGGCGCACCGGCCTCTCGTCGCGCAGGAACACCGAACGCGGAGAGGCCGGGTTCCACCCAGGTGGGTCGATCCCCATCGTGCGCAGCTCGCGCATCGCCGGCCCGCCCACGTAGAGGGCGTGGGGGCCCTGGTTGAGGTCGAATCCCTCGCGTCGCTCGGTGGCGGCGCGGCCACCAAGACCGGCGCTGGCCTCGAGCAGCGTCGTGGCGACGCCGCCCGCGGCCAACTTGCAGGCTGCGACAAGCCCTGACGGCCCACCGCCCACGACGAGGGCTTTCTTGGATGAGGTCACTGCCGTATAGGAGGTCATATTCCCCAGACGCGACAGCATGCCGGTCTGTGACACCCGGTACGCATCGTCGACCGGCCTCTGACGATCGGGCGCTCCGCGTCTCGCGCCTAGGCCTGGACGGCAGAGTCCGCTACGGGAAGACCGTCTCCCCGGTTTCGCTGTCGACCACCGAGATCGCGACCGCCGGGCAGACCCCGGCGGCCTCGAGGATCAGGTGATCGGGGCCGCTGCCGATCACGACCGCGGTGTCGTCGAGCTGGAAAACCTCGGGGGCGATGTCGACGCAGTCGCCGTGGGCGCTGCACTCGTTGGGGTCGATCTTGGGGACGTAGGTCATGCTGCGTTCTCCTTGTCGTGGGTTGGGAAGTGGCCGGCCTCGATTCGCTTCCGCAGCGCCGGGATGGCGCGCGGGCGGCCGACCGCCAGGCCGGCAACCGGGACGCCGCCGCGGCTGAACACCGCTTCGAAGTCCCGCTCGGCCGGATCGCCGTCCAGGGCGACGGCGTCGGCGTGGTGGGCGTGACCGACGTACTGGATCCGCAGCCCGTACTGGTCGCTCCAAAAGCTGGGCAGCGGCGGCGTGCCGGGGTACTCGCCGAGCATCGCCTTGGCCGCCGCGGCGCCCTGCCAGGCGGCGGCGTCCCAGTGCTCGGTGCGGGCGTGGGCGCCGAAACGCGGGTCGAAGGACAGCGTCGCGTCACCTGCCGCGAAGACGCCGGGCAGTCGGGTGCGTCCCGAGGCGTCGGTGCGCACTCCGTCCTCCTCGAGGCCGCTGCCGCGCAGCCAGCCGGTCGCCGGCGCGGTGCCCACGCCGACCACGACCGCGTCGCAGGCGAGCCGCTCGCCGCCGGCGAGGACCAGCTCCTCGACCCGGCCCTCGCCGCGGGCTCCCTCCAGCATGGCGCCGGTCAGGAAGCGGACGCCCTCGTTGCGGTGCAGGCCCGCGAACCAGCCGCCCAGCTGCTCGCCGAGGATCGGCACCAGCGGCGTCTCCAGCGCCTCGACCATCGTCACCTCGGCGCCGACCTTGCGGGCGGTCGCCGCCACCTCCTGGCCGATGAAACCGGCGCCGACGATCGCCAGCCGGGCGCCGGCGCCCAGCTCGGTGCGAAGGCGGCGGGCGTCGGCGAGCGTGCGCAGGTAGTGGGCGTTCTCGTAGCCGTCGAGGAAGGGCAGCCGCCGCGCGGCGCCGCCGGTGGCGATCAGCAGGCTGTCGTAGGCCAGCTCGGCGCCGCAGTCGAGCCGCACTTGCCGCGCCGCCGGGTCGAGCCCCTCGGCGCGGGCGCCCAGCAGCAGCTCGACCTGCTGCTCCTCGTACCACCAGGCGGGCCGGTAGGCGAGCTCCTCCTCGCTCGCCTCCCCCGCCAGGACTCCCTTGGAGAGGGGCGGGCGGTCGTAGGGGGGCTGCGGCTCGGCGCAGACCATCCGGACCGGACCGTCGTAGCCGCGGCGGCGCAGCGTCTCGGCGCAGCGCTGCGCCGCGAGGCCGCCGCCGACGATGACGATTCCGTTGTCCTGCATCACGCCTCCTCGGTCGCTGGTATGGGTCGAAGCCGTTGGGGCCGCGGGCGACGACCGGCCGGGGAGTCGCCGGCCGTCGCGCGCTGCCGCCGCCGGGCCGCGCGCTGCGCGGCGCCGAGCCTGTACAGGAAGAGCCCTGCGATCGGGATGCCGGTGGCGATCGCCCACCAGCGGAACAGCGGCGCCGAGGCGTCGCTGCCGGCGCTGAAGGCGTGCCCCAGCCCGAGCATGTAGACGACGATCGTCGCCCGGTGCGCCTTGCGCCAGAGCCGCGGCCCGATCCGCTTGCGCAGGTAGTAGCTGAGGCCGAGCGCCGCCGCCAGGTATCCGCCGACGATGCCCGCCGCCACCGCCAGCGGCCGGAAGCCGATCGCGAAGGGGACGGTGACGCCGGCGATCCCGGGGTGCAGCCACGGGTCGCCGAGCAGGGTGATGCCGTGGACGGCGATCGCGACCAGGCCGGCCAGCGCCGTGTGCTCGTGAATCGTCAGCAGCTTGCGCGAGAGACCGGGGCGGCGCATCACCTTGCCCGCCATCGCCAGGCCCAGCCCGACCGAGATCGTGACCAGGACCAGCGCGACGAGGCCGGAGGCGCGGCTCGCCAGCCACCAGCCGTGGGTCTGCAGGGTCGTCGAGGCGGCGCTCGCCCCGCTAGCCGCGGCGTTCACCGGGCTCCCCCACCGGCCTGCGCGGGCAGGCGGACCCGCGGCTTGACGCTGAGCGGGCCGACCGGCTCGACCCGGCCGCCGTCGTGGACCAGCAGCCCGCCGCGCTCGGCGAGCACCTCGCGACCCCGCTCCGGGCCGGAGAGCAGCGCCGCCTTGGAGAAGGTCTCCGCTTCGACCGCGGTGTCGCCGAGCGCGGTGACGCCGACCAGCCCGGTCCAGGCGGGCTCGCCGCTCGCCGGATCGAGCAGGTGGTGCGCGTAGCGCCCGTCGCCGCCGCGCCAGACCCGCACGTTGAGCCCGGAGGTGGCGACCGCGCCGGCGCTGAGCCGCAGCACGTGGGCGCGCTCCCCCGTCAGCGGGTGTTCGACGAAGACCTCGTAGGGACGGAGCAGCGCGTCGGGGCCGCCGATCCGGATGTCGCCGCCGCAGTCGACGATGAAGCGCGAGTAGCCGCGCAGCCGCGCGGCTAGCAGGTCGGCTGCGAGTCCCTTGCCGGCACCGCCGGTGTCGAAGCGGACGCCGGGCGGGCGGGAGACCGTCCCCGCCTCGTCGTCTACCGCGAAGCGACGCCAACGGGCCGCCGGGTTGGGGGCGGCGGGACGGCGGGACGGGGCCTCGGCGAGCGCATCGGCGAGCGGCGCGCCGGCCACGCCGGCGCGCGACCCGACGTAGCCCGCCGACTCGATCTCGTCGGTCAGGGTGGGGTCGACGAGGCCGCCGCTGCGCTCCGCCGCGGCCAGGCCGGCCTTCACCGCGGCGCGCAGCAGTGGCGAGGCCGGCACGCGCTCGCGCGAGTCGGCGTTCAGCACGCAAAGCTCGCTGTCCGGCTTGAAGCGCGACAGCTTGGCGTCGAACTCGGCGACGAACCGCCGCGCCCGCTCGGCCGCCTCCGCCGCCGGCTCCATTCCGGGCGCCGGCTCGCCGATCAGCAGGCGGACGTGGGAGCCCATCGCGTCGAACTGGACGTCGTGCTCGCTCATCTCACGATGCCCCCGTGGTGACGGGCGTCGCGCCGCTCGAGGCAACTTCGGGCGCCGAGCTGCTCACGACCGGGGCGCCGCTGACGCCGGTCGCGCCGGGGGTGGGGACGACCGTGGTGACGACGCGCTTCTTGATCACCTTGCGCACCAGGACGGGACGGGGCGCGGGTTCGGTCGAGCCGGCGAGCCGGTATGTGAGCAGCGCGAAGAGCACCGCGAACAGCGCCAGCGAGCCCCAGAAGATCGGGGCCGGACTGGGGCGGCGGGGCCGGCGGGGCTCAGTCATCGCCGCCGCCCTCGCCCTCACCCTCGCTCTCGCCGCCACCGCCGCCGCCCGCCGCGCCGCCGCCGCTGGTCGCGGTGGTGACCGGAGCCGAGGTCGATTCGGCGGGCGCCGAGGAGGCGCCGCTGCTCGAGGTGGTGACCGGAGCCGCTTCGGTGCCGTAGGACGGTTCCGCGCCGACCGACGAGGAGCCGGTCGTGGCGCTCGCTTCGCCGCTGGAGCCTTCGTAAGCCGAGCTGCCACCGGAAGCCGCCGCCCCAACGGAGCCGCCGCCCCCCGCGCCCGCCGCCGGGTGCTTTGGCTTGGCGTGCTTGGTGACGTGGACGGTTCGCCGGATCACCTTGGTGTGGACCAGCGGCTTGTCCGCGACCGGCTGCGAGGTTCCCTGGTTGCCGGCGCTCAGCGCCAGTCCCGCCAGACCTCCCAGGCCGAATACGGTTATGCCGGCTGCGATTCGCGTCTTGATGCTGTTCACGAGTGATGACCTCCTGGCCGAAGTTGCAAATCGCAGTCTGCGCAGCGACCCTGCAAGCACCGGTCAGGTGCGGGTAAAGCCTTGGCAAAACCTCACCTCCCCGGCTAAATCGGGCCCAAACCCGCCGTTACAGTTGCCTCATGGACAGCGGAAAGGCGCCCGGCGGGCGCATCCTCGTCGTCGAGGACGAGGCCTCGATCTCCGAGCCGTTCGCCGAGGCGTTGCGGCGGGCCGGCTTCGACCCGCTGCTGACCGGGACCGCGGCCGGGGCGCTGGAGCTGGCCGAGGAGGCCGAGCCCGACCTGGTGATGCTCGACCTGGCGCTGCCCGACGGCGACGGGCGCGACGTCTGCCGCGAGCTGCGGCGGCGCTCCGACGTGCCGATCGTGATGCTGACCGCTCGCGGCACCGAGATGGACAAGATCGTCGGCCTCGAGCTGGGCGCCGACGACTACGTGGTGAAGCCGTTCAGCGCCGCCGAGGTGATCTCGCGAATCCGCGCCGTGCTGCGGCGCAGCGGCCAGCGCGACGGCCAGCCTGAGGAGCCGATCCTGGTCGGCGAGCTGCAGCTCGACCCGGGGGCGCGGATCGCCCGACTGGGCGACTCCGAGCTCGACCTCTCGCGCAAGGAGTTCGACCTGCTGGCCGAGCTGATGCGCCATGCCGGCCAGGTCGTCAGCCGCGAGGACCTGATGGCGCGGGTCTGGGACGTCAACTGGTTCGGCTCGACCAAGACCCTCGACGTCCACATCGGCTGGCTGCGGCGCAAGCTCGGCGACGACCCGAACAGCCCCACCTACATCGAGACGGTGCGCGGGGTCGGCTTCCGCTTCGCGGCGCCGCAAGGGTGAGCGACGCATGACCCTGCGGGCCACGCTGCTTGCGGCGCTCGCCTACGTCCTGCTGCTGGCGCTGATCGCCCTCGGCGTGCCGCTGGCGGTCAGCCTGCGCGACCGGGTCGACTCCGAGGTGCGCGGCCAGGCGCGGAGCCAGGCCGACGTGGTCGCCGCGAGCGCCTCGGAGCTGCTCGAACCGAGCCGGCGCTCGGGCCTGAAGCGCCTCGTGCGGATCTCCGCCGACAGCGTCCGCGGCCGGGTGATCGTGATCGACCGCCGTGGCCGCCTGCTCGCCGACTCGGCGGGCGCCCCCACCGGGCGCAGCTACGCGAGCCGGCCCGAGATCCGCGCGGCGCTGCGCGGCAACGGCGAGCAGATCACCCGCAACAGCAGCACCCTGGGAACCGAGCTGCTCGCCACCGCGGTGCCCGTGCTCGAGCACGGGCGGACCGGCGGCGCGGTGCGGATCACCCAGAGCGTCGCCGCCGTGAACCGCGCTGTGCGCACCTCGATCCTCGACGTGGCGGCACTGGCCGGCGTCGTGCTGCTGCTCGGCCTCGCCGCCGGCGCCCTGATCGCGCGTCAGATCACCCTGCCGATCCGCCGCCTCGACCGCGCCGCACGACGGGTCGCGGAGGGGGATCTCGACACCGCGGTGGCCGTCGAGGGCAGCGCCGAGCAGCGCTCGCTGGGACGCGCCTTCAACGAGATGACCGAACGGGTGAGGCGGCTGCTGCGCGCCCAGCAGGACTTCGTCGCCGATGCCTCCCACCAGCTCCGCACCCCGCTGACCGGCCTGCGGCTGCGACTCGAAAACCTCGCTGCGCGGCCGAGCGAAGACGCGGCGGTGGCGGAGGAGCTGGAGACCGCGATGGGCGAGATCGACCGCCTCTCGCAGATCGTCGACGAGCTGCTGATCCTCAGCCGGGCCGGCGAGCACGAGCTGCCGGGCGAGCGGATCGAGCTGGGCGACGCCGCGCAGCGGGCCGAGGAGCGCTGGCGCGACGCCGCGCGGCAGCACGGGATCGAGCTGGAGGTGCGGCGCGACGGCGCCCCCGGGACCGCCTGGTGCGCCCGTCCCGACCTCGACCGCTCGATCGACGCCCTGGTCGAGAACGCGCTGCGCTACTCGCCTGCGGGCACGACGGTGACGGTCGCCGCCGCGCCCGGTCGCCTCGAGATCCTCGACAGCGGGCCCGGCCTCGAGCCCGGCGAGGAGGAGGCCGTGTTCGAGCGCTTCAGCCGCGGCAGCGCCGGCCGCCGGGGCAGCGCCGGCACCGGCCTCGGCCTGCCGATCGCCCGCGAGCTGACCCGCCAGTGGGGCGGCGAGGTGAGCCTCGGCAACCGCAGCGGAGGCGGCCTGCGTGCTGTCATAGAGGTGCCCGAGCGATGAGATCGACTGCGACGCTGAAATGGATCGGCCTGGCCCTGGTGGGCATCGCGATCGCCGCCGCTGTCGCGGTTGCCGCCAGCAGCCTCGCCAGCCGCCAGATCGGCCTCGCCTCCGAACCGATCGACGCCGGCAACGCCCTGGCGCCCGCCAACCTCGCCGGGGGGAGCGGCGGGAACGGCCGGGGCACGACCACCGCCCCCACCGCGCCAACCACGGCTCCGACGACGCCGACCACGACGGCGCCAACCGAACCGACTGTCGCGACCCCACCGCCGGAAAGCACGCCCCCGCCCGCCCCGACCACCCCCCCGCACGAAGGCGGGGAGGACCACCACGGGGGGAGCGGCTCTGGCGACGGCGGCCACGGCGCTGACGACTGAGCACCCGTCGCTCCCCAGGCTGAATGTCGCCCCTTCGGTTAAAGCGTTCGCTCGACCGCGGCGACGATGTGCTCGGCGTCGATCCCCGCCGCTGCCAGCAGCGCCTCCGGCGGGCCGCTGCCGGGGCGCTCGGTGACGGCGAGGCGGACGAGCGGCGTCGCGGAGCCCGCTTCGGCGAGCAGCCCGGCGACCGTCTCGCCGATCCCGCCCTCGGCCCAGTGGTCCTCGACCGTGACCAGCGCGCTGGTATCGCGCGCCGCAGCGAGGATGACGTCGGCGTCGACCGGCTTGATCGAGTAGAGGTCGATCACCCGCGCGGCCGTCCCGTGCGCGGCGAGCTGCTCGGCAGCGGCGAGGCATTCGTGCAGGGTGATGCCCGCGCCGATCAGGGTGACGGCGTCCCCCTCGCTCGAGCGCAACGTGCGGCTGCCGCCGATCTCGAAGCTCTCGCCCGGCTCGTAGAGCACCGGCGTCGCGCCCCTGGTGGTGCGCATGTAGGTGATCCCGCGGCGCTCGCGCATCGCGTCGACCAGCTCGACCGTCTGGTTCGGATCGCAGGGGTAGAGCACGACGCTGTCGAGCACCGCGCGGAAGGCGGCGATGTCCTCGAGCGCCATCTGCGAGGGCCCGTCGGCGCCGATCGAGACGCCGACGTGCGAGCCGCAGAGCTTCACGTCGGCGCCGGAGATCGCCGCCATGCGGACGAAGTCGTAGGCGCGGCTGAGGAAGGCGCCGAACGAGGATGCGAACGGCTTCCAGCCCCGGGTCTGCAGCCCCACCGCCGCCGCGACCATCTGCTGCTCGGCGATGTACATCTCGAAGAAGCGCTCCGGGTGCTTGGCGGCGAAGCGCTCCGCGTAGGTCGAGTTGCCGACCTCGCCGTCGAGCGCCACGACCCTCTCGTCGAGCGAGGCGATCCAGGCCAGCGCGTCGCCGTACGCGCCGCGGGTGGCGACCTTCTCGCCGACCTCGTAGAAGGGGCGATCGACCGCCGCTCGGCTCACCTCGAACGGGCGCGCATCGGGCGGCGGCTGCACCTCGACGCGCAGCGAGCGGACCCCGCCCAGCTCCTCGACCGCGGCATCGGCGTCGGCGAGCGGCTTGCCGTGCCAGCCCGGTTCGTCCTCGACGGCGGCCACCCCGGAGCCCTTCTTGGTGCGGGCGAAGATCGCTGCCGGCGTGCCGGCCGCCAGCGCCTCCGCGTAGGCCTCGTCGATCGCACCCGGGTCGTGCCCGTCGATCTCCTGCACGTGCCAGCCGCAGGCCTCGACGCGGCCAGCCCAGGAGGAGGTGTCCCATTCGTACATCGTCGGCCCGCGCTGGCCGAAGCGGTTGACGTCGACGATCGCGATCAGGTTGTCGAGCCCCGAGTGCCCGGCCTGCTCGAACGCCTCCCACATCGAGCCCTCGGCCAGCTCCGAGTCCCCGCACAGCACCCACACCCTGAAGTCCGCCGCTTCGAGCCGCTTGCCGGCGAGCGCGATGCCGACCGAGATCGGCAGGCCCTGGCCGAGCGAGCCGGTTGCGACGTCGACCCAGGGGATCTCCGGCGTCGGGTGGCCCTGCAGGCGCGAGCCGAATTCGCGGAAGGTGAGCAGCTCCTCGTCGTCGATCGCGCCGGCCATCTTGTAGAGGCCGTAGAGCAGCGGCGAGGCGTGTCCCTTGGAGAAGACGAGGTGGTCGTTGGCGGGGTCCTCGGGGGCCGAGAAGTCGTAGCGCAGATAGCGCGTGAGCAGCACCGCCATCAGGTCGGCCGCCGACATCGAGGAGGTCGGGTGGCCGGAGCCGGCGGCGGCGGCGGCGCGGACCGAGTCGGCGCGCAGCTGTTGCGCCAGCTCGTGCAGCTGCTCGCGGTCCAGCGCCTGCTCGGGGGTGACCTGGGCCATCGACCCGACTCTACCGGCGCACCGGGCGGCGGCGTCGGCATCCGCCGGGCCGGCGCTCAGCCGATCGCGACCATCCGCTCGATCGGCAATCGCGCCCGCTCGGCGATCTCAGGTGGGACCGAGACCTCGAACCTCATCTCGCGCAGGGAGTCGCGCAGCTTCGGCAGGGTGATCATCTTCATGTATTTGCAGTAGGCCATCCGGTTGGCCTCGATCAAGCTGACGCCGGGCGCCGCCTGCTTGAGCGGGTGCAGCATCCCGTTCTCGGTGGCGACGATGAACTCGCCGTCGGGATGGCTGCGCACGTAGTCGAGCATCTGCCCGGTGGAGAGCATGTGCACGCCCTCCTCCTCGACGTCGCCGGCGGCGACGAACTCCATCACCTGGGTGACGCAGCCGCACTCGGGATGGACGAGGAACTCGGCTCCGGGGTGGGCGGCGCGCTGCGCTGTGATGTCGTCGGGCCGGATTCCGGCGTGGACGTGGCACTCGCCGGGCCAGACGTGCATCGAGCGGCCGGTCTCGCGCTCCACGTAGGAGCCCAGCCACATGTCGGGGCCGAAGAGGATCTCCGTGTCGGGTCCGTGCTCGCGGAGGATGTGCTCGACCACCTTGACCGCGTTCGAGGAGGTGCAGCAGTAGTCGGTCTCCGCCTTCACTTCGGCCGAGGTGTTGACGTACATCACGACCACCGCGTCGGGGCTGTGGCGTGACTTCCAGTTGCGCAGCTCGTTCGCGGTGATCGAGTCCGACAGCGAGCAGCCCGCCTCGAGGTCGGGGATCAGCACGGTCTTCTCGGGCGAGAGGACCGACGCGGTCTCGGCCATGAAGTGGACGCCACAGAAGGCGATCGTCGAGGCGTCCGACGCGGCCGCCTTGCGCGAGAGCCCGAGCGAGTCGCCGGTGTAGTCGGCGACGTCCTGGATCTCCGGCACCTGGTAGTTGTGGGCGAGGACCACCGCGTCGCGCTCGGCGGCCAGCGCGCGAACTTCGCGCGACATCTCCTCGACCTCCTCGGGCGAGAGGTGGAGCATCGGGACCGGCTCGTTGATCGTCGGCAGTTCTCTCATCGCGGGTGCCTCAGAAGGCCCGAAACGGGCCTTGCGGGTCGTATGTTCGCTGGCATGGCCTTCGCCTGAGTCCAGTCGAATGAACTGGGATCAAGTCTACTCTCTCGCCATGCCCGAGCTGCCCGAGGTCGAGATCACGGCGCGCCGGCTCGACGCGGCGCTGCGGCGGGCGTCCGTCGCATCGGCGGTGGCGCCGGGAATGAACGTGATGAAGACGTTCGAGCCGCCGCTCGAGGATCTGGTCGGGCGCGAGATCGCAGGGGTTAGCCGCGTCGGGAAGATGCCGGTGATTCAGTTCGGGGACTTGGCGCTGCTGATCCACCTGATGTCGGCCGGCCGGCTGCGCGTGTTCGGGAAGCGCGCCTCGCCGAAAGACCGCGCTTCCCGGGTCCTGGTCAGGCTGGACGACGGGCGCGAGCTGCGACTGCGCGAGTTCGGGACCAAGCAGCGGGCCTGGGCGAAGCTGCTGGCGACCGACGCCGTCGCCGAAGACGAGATGGTCGCGACCCTCGGGCCGGAAGCCTGGCCTCCCCCACCGCTGGAGGATTTCGCGGCCGCCGTCGACCAGCCACGGCACCTGCACCCGCTGCTGCGCGACCAGCGGGTCATCGCCGGCATCGGCCGCTCCTGGGTCGACGAGATCCTCTGGGAGGCGAAGCTCTCGCCCTTCAAGCAGGGCGCGGAGCTGGACGACGAGGAGCTGCAGCGACTCCACTCCGCGCTCCACGTCCTCGGCGACGCGATCGAGCACTACGAGCAGACGATCGGCAACGAACTTCCGGACAAGTTGCCGATGCACCTGCGGGTCCACAAGCGCGAGGGCGAGCCCTGCCCCCGCTGCGGCACGACGATCGAGGCGGTCTTCTTCGCCGAGCACCAGACCAACTACTGCCCGCCGGAGCAGACCGGCGGCCGCGTGCTCAAGGACCGCCGCCTCTCCCGGCTCTTGAAGTGAAGATGCCCGCGATCTCGTCACAGGCTGTTCAGAGTGGAGGCGTACGATGCTCGAATCGACCGCAAGGAGGATCCGATGCGCATGCGAACCAGCCTGGCCCTGATCGCGATCGCCGCCCTGGCCGCTCTGCCGGGCCTCGGCGGGGTGGCGAGCGCGGCGCCGACGACGAGCGTGAAGCTCGGCGACAACTTCTTCAAGCCGACGAAGATGACGATCCGGCGCGGCACCAAGGTCAGATTCAGGTGGACGGGCAGCAACCCGCACAACGTCACCAAGCGAAGCGGTCCCGGCGGCAGCTTCAGGTCGCGGACTACGAGCCGGCGGGGCGTCAACTTCGCCAAGCGCTTCACCAAGCGCGGCACCTACAAGCTGATCTGCACGATCCACCCCGAAGAAATGCGCTTGACGCTGAAGGTGCGCTGAGCAGCCGGCGCCGAGGGCGGCGAGTTTCGCAGCCACCCCTCAGAGCGGCTCCAGCAGCATGCTGAAATCGAGGCTTGGGGCGGAGTGGGTGAGGGCGCCCACGGACACGAACTCGACGCCCGCCGCGGCGATTTCGCGCACCGTCTCGAGGGTGACGCCCCCCGACGCCTCCAGCGCCGGCCCGGGGTCGCCGCCCTCCGCGTCCCGCAGCCTCACCGCCTCGCGCAGCGTCCCGGCGTCCATGTTGTCGAGCAGCAGGCGATCGGCGCCGGTGCCGAGCGCGTAGGCGACCTCGTCGAGGTTGCGGCACTCGACCTCAACCGGCATGTCGGGCTGGGCGGCGCGAGCGGCGTGCACGGCCTTGGCCAGGCTGCCGGCGAGGACGATGTGGTTCTCCTTGATCAGGATCGCGTCGTAGAGGCCGATGCGGTGGTTCCAGCCGCCGCCGGCCTCCACCGCGGCCTTCTCGAGGGCGCGCAGGCCGGGGGTCGTCTTGCGGGTGTCGAGGATGCGGGCGCCGGTGCCGGCGGCCGCCTCGACGAAACGAGCGGTGAGAGTGGCGACGCCGGAGAGGTGGCCGAGCAGGTTGAGGGCGGTCCGCTCCGCGGCCAGCAGGCCCCTGGCCGGACCGCTCGCCAGCGCCACGTCGGCCGGCACGTCCTCGCGCCACCGACCCTCGACCGCCAGCGCGTCGACATCCCCCACCCCGCACTGCCGCATCGCCTCGCCGACCGTCGCCAGCCCGAAGACCACACCGGGCGCCTTCTGCACGATCCGCGCCCTGGCCCGCGCCTCCTCGGGCACGGTCGCCTCCGACGTCACGTCCCCAGCTCCCAGATCCTCAGCGAGAGCCCGCGCCACCGAATCCCGCACGAGCTCGCCGAAGTCGTCCATCCCGGCACCCTAATTCAGGCGAGTGCGCGGAGAGGCATCCGTCCCTCTCTCACACCTGACCCCTCCGAAGCGTTTAATCCCATGAGTGACCGCACTCCCTCCCTTCCAGACCCTGCTCGACGACCACGCCGCCGACGTGATGGCCGTGCTGCGCGGGGCGGTCGGCCGCGCCGACGCCGAGGACTGCTTCCAGGAGACGTTCCTCGCCGCCCTGCGCGCCTATCCGCGCCTCGGCAACGCGAGCAACCTGCGCGGCTGGCTGCTGACGATCGCCCACCGCAAGGCGATCGACCATCACCGGGCCAATGGGCGCCGCCCTCTCCCGGTCGCCCAGGTAGCCGAGATGGCCGGGGCGGCCGCCGACCCGGAGGCGTACGAGGGGATCTGGGCCCTGGTCGGGGCGCTACCGCCGAAGCAGCGCGCCGCGGTGGCCCTCCGCTACGGCGCCGACCTCCCCCACGCCGAGATCGCCGCGGCGCTCGGCTGCTCACCGGCGGCGGCGCGGCGCAGCCTGCACGAGGGAATCAAGAAGCTGAGGGCCGATCTCGGCGGCGAGCCGGCCCTCGGAAAGGAGCGAGCATGAGGGCAGCGCTGAAGCGACTTGCCGACCGAGCCGATGCGGAGGGGCTCCTGGATGTCGCCTACGCGACGACCGACTCCCCGTTCGGCCCGCTGCTGCTGGCGGCGACGCCGCGCGGCCTGGTCAAGCTCAGCCTCCCGACCTACGACTCCGACGAGGCGCTGGAGGAGCTGGCACACAGGGTCTCGCCCCGGGTGGTCGAGGCGCCGGCCCGCCTCGACGAAGCGCGCCGCCAGCTCGACCTCTACTTCGACGCGAAGCTGACCGCATTCGACCTGCCCCTCGACTGGCAGCTCACCCACCACTTCCGCCGCCGGGTGGTGCGGGCGATCCACCGCATCCCCTACGGCCAGACCCGCAGCTACACCCAGATCGCCACCAGCGCCGGCAACGAGCGGGCGGTCCGCGCCGCCGGAACCGCGTGCGGCGCAAACCCGATCCCGATCGTCGTCCCCTGCCACCGCGTCCTTCGCAGTGGCGGCGCCCTCGGCGGCTACGGCGGCGGGCTGCCGATGAAGGAAGCGCTGCTCGAGCTCGAGGGCGCGCTTCAGTCCCGGTAGGAAGGGCCTTACCCCTACCGGGCGGTGGCCGCTGCCGTCTTGTTCAGGTAGTCGCGGACGAAGTCGTCGATGTCGCCGTCGAGGACCCGTTCCGCGTCGCCGGCCTCGTGGCCGGTGCGGTGGTCCTTGACCCGCTGGTCGGGGTGGAGGAAGTAGCTGCGGATCTGCGAGCCCCAGGCGACTTCCTTCACCTCCCCCCTCTCCTTGGCCAGCTCTTCGGCCCGTTTGCGCTCCTCCAGCTCGATCAGCTTCGAGCGCAGCAGCTGCATCGCCACGGCCTTGTTCTGGGTCTGCGAGCGCTCGTTCTGGCACTGGACGACGAGGCCGGTGGGGACGTGGGTGATCCGCACCGCCGAGTCGGTCTTGTTGACGTGCTGGCCGCCCGCCCCGGAGGCGCGGTAGGTGTCGACCCGCAGGTCGGCGTCGTCGATCTCCACCTCGACCCCCTCGTCGACCAGCGGCCCGACGTCGACCTGGGCGAAGCTGGTGTGACGGCGGGCCGAGGAGTCGAAGGGGGAGATCCGGACCAGCCGGTGGACGCCGCGCTCGGCGGCGAACAGCCCGTAGGCATTCTCGCCGCGGGCGATGAAGGTCGCCGACTTCAGCCCCGCCTCCTCCCCAGGCGAGGCCTCCTTCATCTCGACCTCGAAGCCGCGGCGCTCCGCCCAGCGCAGGTACATGCGCAGGAGGATCTCGGCCCAGTCCTGGGAGTCGGTGCCCCCCGCTCCGGCGTGGACCGAGACGACCGCGTCGCCCGCGTCGTAGCTCCCGCTGAACAGGCGCGCCTCCTCCAGCTCGGCGAGGCGCCGCTCCACCGACGCGAGCTGGCCCCCCAGCTCGGCCGCCATCTCCTCGTCCTCGTCCGCCATCTCGGCCAGCTCGCCGAGATCGCCGACGTCCGAGTCCAGCTCCTCGAAGGTCTTCAGCTTGCGCTGGGCGCGGGCGTGTGCCGCCGAGGTGCGCGCCGCCGCCTCCTGGTCGTCCCAGAAGCCGGGGGCCTGCATCTCCGCCTCCAGCCGCTCGGCCTCGCTGCGCAGGGCAGCGGGGTCAAAGGTAGTCCGCGAGCAGCTTCAACTGCTCGCGGATCTCGGCGAGCCGCGCCGGCACCGATTCGGTCGAGGCGACATCGGCCATACAGCTCAGACTACCCGGCGCAGGGCGCGTTATCGGTCCATAGCGCCAAGAACGCGCCCCGTGCCGTGGTCGAAGCCCCCGGCATGGAGGGCATCGGCGCGCCGCTCGAAGGGCCGCCAGCTGCGCACTCGGTGGTCGTGCAGCTCGAACAGCCAGGCCATCTCGTCGGTCGATGCGTGCGAGCCGTCCTCTTCCCAGTGCCAGACCCGCCGGATCAGCGCCACGGCCGACCCCCCGCCGGACTCGGTCCCGTCCTCGTACAGCTCCTCCAGCTCGATCGTCTGCTGCACGCCGCCGGGCGCCCTGGTCGCCCACAGCCGCGCCGCCTTCCTCCCCTTGCGCACGCCCTTCATCGAGTGCAGCTCGACCTCGGGATCGAGCACAGCGACGAACGCGTCGAGATCCCGCTCGTTGAACGCGCGGATGAACTCTCGAATCGGGTCGTGGATCACAAGCGCGGGCCTGCGTCGATCGCAGGGACCGGCCCTACGCCCCGTGGCACTTCTTGAACTTTTTCCCCGACCCGCACCAACAGGGATCGTTCCTGCCGATGTTCTTCTCCCGCTCGTCCTTGACCACCGTCTCCACCGCCTGCTGAGCCGGCGCTCCCTCGCCGTCGCCGTTCTCCGGCGCCGCCCCCGCGGTCACACCGACCACTTCTCTCCCGCCGCCCGCGGCGACCTGCCGCAAGGCCGAGGGTTGCGCTTCCGGGGTGCCGCCGGAGTAGTCGAGAGCGGTCGGCTCGCCGCCCCCGTTGCCGGCGAAGGCGCCTTCGATCTGGGTGGGGTCGAGTTCGATCTGGGCGTTGAAGATCAGTTTGCTGAATTCCTCCCAGACCGAGTGCATCAGCTCCTCGAACATCGCGAAGCCTTCGTTTTTGTAGGCGACCAGCGGGTCGATCTGGGCGAAGCCGCGCAGGTGGATCCCTTCGCGCAGGTAGTCCATGTCGTAGAGGTGCTCGCGCCAGCGGTTGTCGATCACCTGCAGCAGGATCGAGCGCTCCAGGTAGCGCATCAGCTCGCCGCCGAGCTCCTGCTCGCGCTCGTCGTAGGCGCTCATCGCGTCGTCGTCGAGGCCGTCCTTGAGCTGTTCGCGGTCGACCGTCTCCGGCGCCATCGCGCCGACCTCCATGCTCACCGGCCAGACCTGGCGAAGCTGCTGCTCCAGCCCGGGCAGGTCCCATTCGTCGAGCTCGTCGCCCGGCGTGTACTCGTCGACGAGCCGCTCGATCACGCCCTCCATCTCGTCGCGCGCGATGTCGGACATGTCGCGCCCCTCGAGGATCTCGCGCCGGTATTTGTAGACGACGCGGCGCTGCTCGTTCATCACGTCGTCGTACTCGAGCACCCGTTTGCGGATCAGGAAGTTCTGCTCCTCGACCTTCTTCTGCGCGCCCTCGACCGTTTTGGTCAGCATCTTCGCCTCGAGCGGCATCTCCCCGCCCTCCTCGTCGACCGGCCCCAGCCGGTCGAGGATCTTGTAGATGCGGTCGCCGGCGAAGAGGCGGATCACGTCGTCTTCGGCGGAGAGGAAGAAGCGGGTCTCGCCGGGGTCTCCCTGGCGGCCGGAGCGACCGCGCAGCTGGTTGTCGATGCGGCGAGATTCGTGCCGCTCGGTGCCGCAGATGTAGAGGCCGCCCAACTCGCGCACCTCCTCGGCCTCGGCCTTGCAGTGCGGCTCCAGCTCGGTCGTCTTCGCCGCCAGCGCCTCCTCGTAGCCCTCCTCGTCGGGCGCCAGCCCCTGCTTTTTCAGCTCTTTGACCGCCAGGTGCTCGGGGTCGCCGCCGAGCTTGATGTCGACTCCGCGCCCGGCCATGTTGGTGGCGATCATCACCGCTCCCCTGCGGCCCGCCTGGGCGATCACCTCGCCCTCTCGTTCGGCGTGCTCGGGCTTCGCGTTGAGCACCGCGTGCTCGATCCCGCGGCGCTTCAGCTCGCCGGAGATCATCTCCGAGACCTCGACCGAGACGGTGCCGACGAGGATCGGCTGGCCGCGCTCGTGGCGGGCGACGATCTCCTCCAGCACCGCCCTCCACTTGCCGTCTTTGGTCTTGAAGATCTGGTCGTTGTGGTCGGCCCTGACCATCGGCACGTTGGTCGGGATCTCGACCACCGGCACTTTGTAGATTTTCATGAACTCGGTGGCCTCGGTGAGGGCCGTCCCGGTCATCCCGGAGAGCTTGTCGTAGAGGCGGAAGTAGTTCTGCAGGGTGATCGTCGCCAGCGTCTGGTTCTCCTCGCCGATCGCCACCCCCTCCTTCGCCTCGACCGCCTGGTGCAGGCCCTCCGACCAGCGCCGCCCCTCGAGGATGCGGCCGGTGAACTCGTCGATGATCATCACCTGGCCGTCGACCACCGCGTAGTCCTTGTCCTTCTTGTAGAGCGACTCGGCCTTCAGCGCCTGGCTGAGGTGGTTGACCAGGGTGCCGTGCTCGCTCAGGTAGAGGTTGTCGACTTCGAGGAATTCCTCCGCCCGCTTCACGCCGCGCTCGGTCGGCGAGACCGTCTTGTGCTTCTCGTCGTATTCGTAGTCGTAGTCGGCGTCGGAGGTGTCTTTCGACTCGCCCAGCGAGCGCAGCCTGTCCTTCGCCGGGACGCCCTCCATCTGCCGGGCGAGGCGGGCGAACTGGTAGTAGATCTGGGCCGCCTGTTCGGGCGCGCCGGAGATGATCAGCGGCGTCCTCGCCTCGTCGATCAGGATGTTGTCGACCTCGTCGACGATCGCGAACTCGTGGCCGCGCTGCACGCAGTGCTCGAGCGCTTCGGCCATGTTGTCGCGCAGGTAGTCGAAGCCGAACTCGGAGTTGGTGCCGTAGACGACGTCGCAGGCGTATTTGACCTGCCGCGCCTCGTGGTCGTCGAAGTCCTGGATCGCCGCGACGCTGACCCCGAGCGCGTCGTAGATCGGCTTCATCCATTCGGCGTCGCGGCGCGCCAGGTAGTCGTTGACGGTGACCACGTGGACGCTGTCGCCGGCCAGCGTGTTGAGGAAGACGGCGAGGGTCGCGGTCAGGGTCTTGCCCTCGCCGGTCTTCATCTCGGCGATCGCCCCCTCGTGCAGCGCCATGCCGCCGATCAGCTGCACGTCGAAGTGGCGCTGGCCGAGGCTGCGCCGCGCCGCCTCGCGGGTCAGCGCGAACGCCTCGGGCAGCAGGTCGTCGAGCGACTCGCCGCCCTGGGCGCGCTCGCGCAGCGAGTCGGCCTCGGCGCGCAGCTCGTCGTCGTCGAGCAGCTCCATCTCCGGCTCGATGCCGTTGATCTTCTGGGCGCGCTTCTCGTACGCCTTGAATTTGCGGCCCTCGCCCACTCGCAGCGCACGGGTCACCATGTCCCTGGCGTTCGCCATTGCTCAAGAGTAGCGATGGCGGGGGAACCGCCCCCGCGTGCGTTCAGCTCTCGGCTGTGCGCCCCCGCAGCCGGTTGACCAGCCGACGCGTCTGCTGCCGCTTGCGCCGCAGCTCGCGGTGCTTCTTCACCTGGCGCTGCACGTCCTGCGCCAGCTCGTGGATCGCGTGGGACATCTCGGGCGCGGCCTCTTTGGCGTGGAGCGTGATTCCCTTCAGCCGCAGGGTCGCCTCGGCGACCTGGCTGTCGGCGATCGCCGGGTTCCGCTCCTCCCAGAGCGTCACGTCCAGCGTCGCCAACTCCGACACCTGCTTGCCGATCCGGCCGAAGCGCTTCATCACGTGCTCCCGCAGCTCGTCGTCGACCTCGACGTTGCGACCGCGAATCTCGATCCGCATCTCCTTGCCTCCTTCGATCTCTGCCTCGATGCTACGTGGGTGGTGAGGGGGCTACAAGGGGGCGTACTACGGACGGGTTCGGGAGGAGGGGCCGGGTGCTTCTCCTGCGGTGGGCCAACCTGGGGGCAGGAGGGACACCCGCTTCCTCTCTCTCACAGCCGCCGGGCGAAGGTGACCGCGACGACGCGGACCGCGCCGGCGGAGCGGAGGGCCCGGGCGCAGGCGGAGAGCGTCGCGCCGGTGGTCAGCACGTCGTCGACGAGCAGGACGCTGCGCGGGACGTCGCCGACCGCGCGGATCCGGGGCGGGTGGCCGACCCGCTGGGCGCGCCGCCTGCCGAGCTGGCGGCCGGCGCCGCGGCGGGCCAGGCACGGAGCGAGCGGCAGCTCGGTCCGCTCGGCCAGCGCCGCCGCCAGCTCGGCCGCGGGGTCGAAGCCGCGGGCGCGGGTGCGCAGCGGGGCCGTCGGGACCGGGACGATCGTCCCGCTGAGCAGGTCGGCCGGGGCGAGCCACTGGATCCGGTCGGCCATCAGCCCCGCCACGGGCAGCAGGCGGCGGAACTTGAGGGCGCCGACGAGGTTGCGGGCGACGTCCTCGTGGGGGGCGGAGGACCAGGCGCGGTCGATGCCGGGCGGGCCGCTGCCGGCGATCGGGTCGGCGGCGGCGAGGCGGCGAGCGCAGCGGGTGCAGACGATCGCCTCCGGACGGCAGGTGCGCCCGCAGGACGCGCAGAGCGGCGGCGCCAGGCCGGCGACGACGGCGTGGAGGAGCTTCATGCCCCGATCCTGCGGGCCGGCGGCGCGCCCGTGGCGCGCAGAACGTCAAAAGTGCGTCAACTAACCGTCAGCTCACTCGGCCATGCGGGCCGCGATGCCGCCGACCAGGATCGCCCCGGGCGGCAGCTCGGCCCCCTCGAGCAGGATCGCGTCGCGGATCAGGGCGCCGTCGCCGATCCGGCAGCCGTCGCCGAGGATCGCCGGGCCCTCGATCCGCACGCCCTCCCCCAGCTCGACTCCGGTCCCGATCAGGGCGGGCGCGGTCACCTCGGCGCCCCCGAGCGGGCTGGCGGAGCGGACGCCGTCGGCCACCTCGGGCGCCCCCGGCTCGACCGCCACCTCGCCGCGCAGCGCGTCGAGGTTGCCCTCGCGCAGCTCGTCGAGGTTGCCGATGTCGTTCCAGTAGGCGTCGATCTCGTGCGAGTAGAAGGGCACGTCGGCCTCCAGCAGCGCCGGGAAGACGTCCTTGGCCCAGTCGGCGAACTCCGGCGGGTCGTCGGGGCCGGCGTCGTTGCTCGTCCCCGGCTCGGGGAAGTAGTCGAAGATCTCGGCGCGGAACATGTAGATGCAGGTGTTGGCCAGGTCGGAGAGCGCCTCGGCCGGGTCGGGCTTCTCCTGGAAGCCCTGGATGCGGCCCTCGCCGTCGGCGATCACGACGCCGAACTGGTCGGTGTCGGCGACCCGCTTCGTCGCCATCGTGACCAGCCCGTCGTGGGACTCGTGGAACTCCCGCATCGCCGCGAGGTCGAGGTCGGTCAGCGCGTCCCCGGCGACGACCAGGAACGAGTCGCCGAGGAAGCCGGCGGCGTTGCGGACGCCGCCCGCGGTCCCCAGCAGCTTCTCCTCGCGGCTGTAGGAGAGGTCGATCCCGAAGGCCGAGCCGTCGCCGAAGTGGCCCTCGATCGTCTCCGGGAACCAGTGCAGGTTGGCGATCGCCTCGCCGAAGCCGTGCCGCGCCAGCAGCCGCACCGTGTGCTCCATCACCGGCCGGTTCAGCACCGGCACCATCGGCTTCGGCATCGCGTAGGTGATCGGCCGCAGCCGGGTGCCGAGCCCGGCCGCAGATCATCGCACAGGTCCCCGCCGCCGGACGTGCGATGCCTTCTATCAACTCAGGCACTCGCGGAAGCAGAGGAGGCGGCGGCGATGCCTCAGTAGCGGTAGTGGTCGGGCTTGTAGGGACCTTCGACCGGGACGCCGAGGTAGGCGGCCTGCTCCTCGGACAGCTCGGTGAGGCTGACGCCGAGCGCCGCGAGGTGCAGCCGCGCGACCTTCTCGTCGAGGTGCTTGGGCAGCACGGTGACCTCCTTGGCCGTGAATCCGTCGGGCTGGCCGTAGAGCTCGATCTGCGCGATCACCTGGTTGGTGAACGAGTTCGACATCACGAAGCTCGGGTGTCCGGTCGCGTTGCCGAGGTTGAGCAGGCGGCCCTCGGAGAGGAGGACGATCGAGTGGCCGTCGGGGAAGCGCCACTCGTCGACCTGCGGCTTGATGTTGACCTTCTCGGCCGGCGAGGCTTCGAGCCCGGCGATGTCGATCTCGTTGTCGAAGTGGCCGATGTTGCCGACGATCGCGTTGTGCTTCATCCGCGCCATGTGGTCGACCGTGATGATGTCCTTGTTGCCGGTGGCGGTGATGAAGATGTCGGCCGTCTCGACGACGTCCTCGAGCGTCCGCACCTCGTAGCCCTCCATCGCCGCCTGCAGGGCGCAGATCGGGTCGATCTCGGTGACGATCACGCGGGCGCCCTGGCCGCGCAGCGACTCGGCGCAGCCCTTGCCGACGTCGCCGTAGCCGCAGATCACGGCGACCTTGCCGCCGATCATCACGTCGGTGGCGCGGTTGATCCCGTCGATCAGCGAGTGACGGCAGCCGTAGAGGTTGTCGAACTTCGACTTGGTGACCGAGTCGTTGACGTTGATCGCCGGGAAGAGCAGGTCGCCGGTCTCGGCCAGCTGGTAGAGCCGGTGCACGCCGGTGGTCGTCTCCTCGGTGACCCCCTTGATCCCCTCGGCGATCCGGGTCCAGCGCTGCGGGTCGGATTCGAGCGAGCGCTGCAGGGTCTCGAGCACGACGCGGAACTCCTCCGAGTCGGCCGAGGCCGGGTCCGGCACGGCGCCCGCCTTCTCGAACTCGACGCCCTTGTGGACGAGCAGGGTGGCGTCGCCGCCGTCGTCGAGGATCATGTTCGGGCCCTCGCCGTCGGGCCAGAGCAGGGCCTGCTCGGTGCACCACCAGTACTCCTCCAGGGTCTCGCCTTTCCAGGCGAAGACCGGGATGCCGGCGGCGGCGATCGCGGCGGCGGCGTGGTCCTGCGTGGAGAAGATGTTGCAGCTGGCCCAGCGGACCTCGGCGCCGAGGGCGACCAGGGTCTCGATCAGCACGGCGGTCTGCACCGTCATGTGGAGCGAGCCGGTGATCCGCGCCCCCTTCAGCGGCTGTTCGGCCGCGAACTCCTCGCGGGTCTGCATCAGGCCGGGCATCTCCACCTCGGCGAGGGCGATCTCCTTGCGCCCGAAATCGGCGAGGCCGATGTCGGCGACTTTGTGGTCTGCGGTGGCGGTAGCCATCGATTCCTTTCTTCGTCTGTCGGTCGGCGCGAAGGATAGACGTGCCGTCGCTTCGAGGCCAATATGGGCACCGAATCGACGGCACGTCCCCGGGGGCGGGGATCTAGGGGCGGCCGAGCGCGGCCTTGAGGCGGTCGATCGCCTCGACCGGGGTCGGGTCGACTCCGCGCGCCTCGGCCAGCTCGACCGAGACCAGGTCGCCGAGCATCACCGCCCAGAGCAGGCGCTCGACCCGCGTCTCGCCGACCGTCTCGACCCGCACGACCTCGGCGCCGCAGGAGGCGATCGCCTCGGCGGTCAGCTCGAAGCGGCGGCGCTCGCGCGGGTGCTGGTCGGAGTCCTCGAGCAGGACCGCGGAGAGCCCGGCGGCGACGGCGCCGTCCCAGCCGCAGATCTCGTTGTGGTCGGCCTCGGGCAGCTCCGCGAAGAAGGCGGGCAGCTTCGCGTTCTCGTTGACCTGGGTCTTCCAGCGTCTCGCCGCCGGGGCGGTCAGGTCGGCGCCGTAGACGACCGGCGGGACCTCGCCGAGGCGGGCGGCGACCTCCGCGGCCCGCGCCCGCAGCTCGTCCGAGCGGTCCTCGAGGAAGCCCGCGGCGACGTCGATCTCGGTGTGCAGGCGCGGTCCCGCGCCGGCCAGGGCGGCGACCTCGGCGGCGGCGGCGAACATGTAGGCGACCGCCGCCCGCGGCTGCAGGATCCCGGGCAGGCCGACCACCGGCACGCCGGCCGCCCGCGCGGCGTCGACCAGGGCGCCGCCGGTGCTGACCACGATCCGGCGGGCGCCGAGCGCCTCGGCGGCGGCGAAGCAGGCCAGCGTCTCCTCGGTGTCGCCCGAGTAGCTGCTCGCGAGCACGGTCCACTCCGGGGTCGCCCAGCTCGGCAGCTCGTAGCCGCGCACGGTGAGCAGCGGCCGCGTCAGGCGGTCGCCGAGCGCCGCCGCCGCCAGGTCGCCGCCGATCGCCGAGCCGCCCATCCCGCAGACCAGCACCCCCGCCGCCTCCCCCGGCTCGAGCCGCGCCGACTCGATCCGCCACAGCGCGTCGCGCAGGTGGTCCGGGATCGCGAGGATGTCGTCGAGCATGGTCATCCCGCCACCCTCTCATCGGCGGCGGCGACCGCGCCGCGGACCTCGGCGCCGGCGGGGACCCGCGCCCCCGGCGCGAGGATCGAGCCGCTGACCCGCGCCCGCTCGCCGACCTCGCAGCCCTCCAGCAGCACCGACTCGCTCAGCTCCGCGCCGCGCCCCACCCGGCAGCCGGGGGAGAGCACGACGCGGGGGCCGACCGTCGCGTCATCCGCCGCCTCCGCGTCGGCCGCCACCAGCACGCCGGGCGCGGTCGGCTCGACCCGCGTCTCCACCCGGCCCTCGAGGATGTCCCAGCTCGCCTGCAGGTAGCGCTCCGGCGTGCCGATGTCCATCCAGTAGCCGTCCAGCGACCAGCCCATGCAGACCCTCGCCGACCAGCCGCGGGAAGACGTCGCGCTCGATCGAGACGCTCTCGCCCGGCGGGACCAGGTCCAGCACCGAGCGCTCCAGCACGTACATGCCGGCGTTGACCTCGCCCGGCGCCGCCTCGCCGGTCTTCTCGAGGAAGGCCAGCACCTCCCCCTCCTCGCCGCTGTGGACCAGCCCGAAGGCGGAGGAGTCCTCGACCGGGTGCAGGGCGATCGTCGCGGCTGCGGCCCGCTCCTCGTGGGCGCACAGCAGCGCGCTCAGGTCGAGGTCGGTGAGCACGTCGCCGTTCAGCGCCAGGAAGCGATCGTCGAGCTCCTCGCCCAGCGCGTCGGCGGCGAAGCGGATCGCGCCGGCGGTGCCCAGCGGCTCGGGCTCGACCACGTAGCGGATGCGGACCCCCGCCCGCTCCTCCTCGCCGGCCAGCGCCTCGCGCAGCACGTCGGGCAGGAAGCCGCAGGCGAGCACCACCTCGGTCACCCCGTGCCCGGCCAGCCACTCGATCATGTAGGCGAGGAAGGGGCGGTCGACCAGGGTCAGCGCCGGCTTCGGCACGGTCTCGGTCAGCGGGCGCAGCCGCGTCCCCCTGCCCCCGACTAGGACGATCGCCTGCATCGTCTCAGCGCGCCGTCGCTTCGCGGGCGATGCCTCTGCCGATCCCCTCGTACTCGAACCCCGCGGCGCGCAGCGCCTCGGGGTCGAGGAAGTTGCGGCCGTCGACGAGCAGCGGCCGCGCCATCCGGCCCGCCGCCTCGGCCCAGTCCAGCTCGGCGAACTCCGGCCACTCGGTGACCAGCACCGCGGCATCGGCGCCTTCGAGCGCCTCGAGCGCCGAGTCGCACATCTCGACCTCGGGCAGCTCCTCCTTGGCGCGCCGCATCGCCACCGGATCGTAAGCGCTCACGGCCGCCCCCTCGCCGTGCAGCCGGGCGGCGAGCACGAGGCTGGACGCCCCCCGCATGTCGTCGGTGTCGGGCTTGAAGGAGAGGCCGAGCAAGCGCGACCCGCCTTCCGACCAGGGAGCCGAGGTGGTTGGTCAGCTTCTTGATCACCCGCCGCTTCTGCAGCTCGTTCACCTCGATCACCGCGCTCAGCAGCTGGAAGTGGTACCCGGAGTTGGCTGCGAGCTGCTTCAGCGCGGACACGTCCTTGCTGAAGCAGGAGCCGCCCCAGCCCAGCCCGGCCTGCAGGAACTTCGGCCCGATCCGGTCGTCGAGGCCGACCCCGCGGGCGACGTCGCGCACGTCGGCGCCGACCTCCTCGCAGACGTTGGCGATCTCGTTGACGAAGGAGATCTTCGCCGCGAGAAAGGCGTTCGACGCCAGCTTGATCATCTCGGCGCTGGTCACGTCGGTCTCCACCAGCTCGCCCCCAAGCGGCTCGTAGAGGTCGGCGACCATGGCGCGCGCCGCCTCGTCCCCCGGGTCGGCGCCGATCACGACCCGGTCGGGGTGGAGGAAGTCCCGGATCGCGCTGCCCTCCTTGAGGAACTCGGGGCAGGAGACGTAGGCGAGACCGCCGAGGTCGCGCTTGATCGCGGTCCCGGTCCCGGCCGGCACGGTGCTCTTCATCACCAGCACGCGATCGCCGTCGGCGCGCAGCTCGTCGACCACCGAGCGGACCCGCGAGAGGTCGGCGTCGCCGGAGGCGGTCGGCGGCGTGTCGACGCAGACGAACAGCAGCCGCGCCGCCTCCAGCACGTCCGCCATCTCGGTCGTGAAGCTGAGGCGCTCCGCGTTGCGGGCGAGCAGCTCCTCGAGGCCCGGCTCGTGGATCGTCATCTCGCCCCGCGAGAGCGCCTCGACCTTCTCGGCGACGATGTCGCGGGCGACCACCCGGTGCCCCAGCTCGGCGAAGCAGGCGGCGGTCACCAGCCCGACCCATCCGACCCCGATCACTCCGATCGGCTCCCTGCCCTGCGTCATCGCTGCCCCCTCCCCTTCCTCGGCTTGCGGTTCGGGATTATCACCCTTGCGGAGCGCGCCATCCCGATCATCTGATCGTTGGTCAGCGCGCGCAGCAGGCTGTTCGAGACCCAGTAGGTGCTTCCGCCCCGGTGCCAGGCGACCAGCTGCACCCGGTCGCCGTCGAGGAAGATCTCGTACTCGCGACCGCGGATCGTCTGCGTGATGCTCGGCCCGTTCAGAAGCGGCGGGTCGCTCCAGCCCTGGATGCCCTGCACGCCGAAGTAGTGAACCCCGTCCGGCAGTTCGAGCGTCACCACCATCCGGTAGGCGCCGTGGCGGTTGCCGTCGGTGTCCTTCAAGTGGTAGACGCGCGGGTCGTGGATCTTCAGGTAGGGGTTGCTTTCCTCGTAGACGGCGCCGGAGGGCAGGCGGCCCGGGTAGAAGACCGGGAAGCCGTTGCTGACCTTTCGCGCGACCAGCTTGGCCTCGGCCTTGCCGGCTTCGGCGGCCGGCACCAGCCCGTCGCTGCCCGGCGGCCTCGTCTTCAGCTTCGGCTTCTTCTTCCTTGCCTTCCCCCTCCTCTTCTTCGCCTTGCCGCCCTTCGATTCGGCCTTGTCGAGCGAGCCGCGCGGGCCGCCGCTCGCTTCGAGGCCGAGGAACTTGTCGACCGCCCCCTGGATCGCCGTATGCGAGGCGTAGACGTAGCTCGGGCTGAGTTCGGCCGGGAAGTCGATCTCGTTGATTTCCGCGTTGCGCGAGGCGATGAAGAGCTTCATCACTTCGAGCATCGTCTCCTTGTCGCTGATGTCGGAGGTCGTGTATTCGGTGAAGATGTCGATCAGGTCGTTGCGGCCGAGCACCAGATCCGAGATCGGCACCCGCTGGCGGGCGGCGCTGAGGAAGTCCTGCTGGCGAGCGGAGCGGACGATGTCGGTGTCGGTGTGGCGATAGCGCACGTACTGCAGCGCCTTCTTCCCGCACATCAGCTGGTAGCCGGGCTGCACGTTGATTTCCGAGTACTGCTCGGAGGGCGGCAGGCCGAGGTTGGAGTGGTAGTAGCGGCGATCGACGTCGACGTAGACGCAGCCGATCGCGTAGACGGCGCGAACGAAGCCGAGGAAGTCGACGTTGACGATGTGGTTGATCGGCAGCCCGGTCAGTTCCTTCACCACCCGCAGGGTCAGCTTCGGGCCGCCCAGCGTGTAGGCCTCGTTGAACCTGGCCATCCCGCGGCCGGGGATTTCTACCTTCAGGTCGCGCGGAATCGACATCAGCGCGATCGCGTTGCGGTCGGGATCGAGGCGCAGCAGGATCGTCGTGTCGGAGCGGCCGGGGTCGCCGGGTTCGCTGGCCCGCTTGTCGGAGCCGAGGATCAGGATGTTCTCCGGTTCGCCGCCGTGGGTTTTCGCGAGGATCCGCTGGACTTTGTTTTTCAGCACGTTGTGGTGCGAGAGGGCGGTGGCGATGCTGCCGAGGTAGAGAAGGACGCTGGCGGCGGTCGCTGCCGCGGTGACGCTGACGATCAGCACCGAGGCGAGCGTGAAGCGCCACCAGTAGCGCTTGCGCTTCGGCGGCGGCTCGTGGTCGCCGGAGGGGGGCGGCTTCTTGAAGGTCGGCTCGATCATCGCGCCTCGCTCAGCCTGCGAGCCGATCCGGGATCGCCCGCAGGAACGAGTCGAGCGTCTGCCGGTAGACACGCAACGAGGCGACCGAGACCCACTCGGCCGGCCCGTGGTGCCCTTCCCCGACCGGGCCGAACTCGACCGCCGGCACGCCGGCGCGCAGGAAGGAGACCGCGTCGGAGGCGCCGTCGCGCCCGACGCTCATCGGCTCGCCGTCGTGGTGGGCGCGGGCAGCCTCGCGCAGCGCCCGCACGAAGGGGGACTCCCGGTCGACGACCGCCGGCGGCCGGGTGAACAGGGCGCTCACCTCGACGTCGGGGAGTCCGCCGACCTGCTCCAGCACCTCGTCCGGCTCCTGGTCGGGCAGGTATCGGATGTCGACGTCGATCGCGCATCGGTCGGGCACCTTGTTGAGCGCATCGCCGCCCACGATCCGGCCGAGGTTGATCGAGGGGCGGTCGAACAGCTCCGAGCTGTGCCGCGCAAACGGTAGCGACTCGATGCTGCGGAAAACGTCGTGCGCCTTCAGCACCGCGTTGTCGCCCAGCCACGGAGTGGCGCCGTGGGCGGCGACGCCGCTCACCTCCAGCCGCAGCGCCAGCACCCCCTTCGCCTCGACCCCGATCTGCAGGTCGGTCGGCTCGCCGGTGATCGCGAAGTCGCCGAGGAAGCCGCCGTCGACCAGGTGGTCGCTGCCCCGGTCGGCCTCCTCCTCGGACTCCTCGTCGCCGACGATCCCCAGCCGCACCCTGACCCCGTCCTGGTCGCGCATCGCCGCCGTTGTCACCAGCATCGCCGCCAGGGCGCCCTTCATGTCGTAGGCGCCGCGCCCGTAGAGGCGGTCGCCCTCGAGGCGCGGGTCGAACTGGCCGGGCCGCCCGGGCACGACGTCGAGGTGGCCGTGCAGGACGACCGTCGGCGCGCCCTCCGGACCGACCTCGGCTCGCAGCACCGGCAGCCCCGAACCTCCTCGGTGGAGACCTCGATCCCCCGCGCTTCCAACCACCCCTCGACGAACCCTGCGGCTTCGAGCACTCCATCCGGCTCCGAGGTGTCGTAGCCGATCAACCGCGTAGCAAGCGCAACCAGCTCATCGCTCATCAGCTGGAGCTCCTCGCTGAGCGGCTGGGGAGGGACGGGCTGGTGCGTCTCCGCGGGAATGTGGCCAAATTTCCGCGGAGGCGCACCGGTTCGTCCCACTCACCCCTGGGCGATAGCGAGGAACGCCTCGGCCCGGTCGCGGTCTTTCTCCGCCCGCGCCCACTGGCCGCTGCCCTGCTCGGACTCGCCGAGCCGCTGCTCGGCGTCGGCGAGCTGCTCCTTCAGCGCCGCCGCGTCGAGGTCCTCGGGCGCGATCGCCTCCTCGAGCAGCAGCCGCGCGTGGTTGCCGAACACCTGCAGCCAGCCGTGCGCCTGCGCGTAGCGCCTCGTCTCCGCATCGCCGAGGTGGAGCCGCAGCTCGGCCGGCCGCAGTTCGGCCAGCAGCGGCGCGTGGTTGGCGAGGATGCCGATCTCGCCGACCGCGGTCCGGGTCGAGACCTGGCGCACCTCGCCGCCGAAGACCTCCCCCTCCGGGGTGAGGACTTCGACCTCGAAGCGGCTATCGGTCATCGCCCGCGGTCACCTGGTCGATGCCGCCCTTCATGTAGAAGGCGCCCTCGGGCAGCTCGTCGTGCTCGCCGTCGAGGATCTCGCGGAAGCCGCGCACCGTCTCGGCCACCGGCACGTACTCGCCGCTGCGTCCGGTGAACTGCTCGGCGACGAAGAACGGCTGCGCTGAGGAAGCGCTCGATCTTGCGCGCCCGCGAGACCGTCTGCTTGTCCTCGTCGGAGAGCTCGTCGATGCCGAGGATCGCGATGATGTCCTGCAGCTCCTTGTAGCGCTGCAGCACCTCCTGCACCTCGGTCGCGGTGCGGTAGTGGTCCTCGCCGACCACGTCCGGCTTGAGGATCGTCGAGGTCGAGTCGAGCGGGTCGACCGCGGGGTAGATCCCCTTCTCGGAGATCGCCCGCGAGAGCGTCGTCGTCGCGTTGAGGTGGGCGAAGACCGAGGCCGGCGCCGGGTCGGTGAGGTCGTCGGCGGGGACGTAGATCGCCTGCACCGAGGTCACCGAGCCGCGCTCGGTCGAGGTGATCCGCTCCTGCAGTCCGCCCATCTCGGTCTCCAGGGTCGGCTGGTAGCCGACCGCGGAGGGCATCCGGCCGAGCAGGGCCGAGACCTCCGAGCCCGCCTGCACGAAGCGGAAGATGTTGTCGATGAACAGCAGCACGTCCTGGCCGCCCTGCTCGCGGAAGTATTCGGCCATCGTCAGGCCCGAGAGGGCGACCCGCAGGCGGGCGCCGGGCGGCTCGTTCATCTGGCCGAAGACGAGCATCGTCTTGTCGATCACGCCCGACTCCTTCATCTCGAGCCAGAGGTCGTTGCCCTCGCGCGAGCGCTCGCCGACGCCGCAGAAGGCCGAGAGGCCCTTCGTGCTCTTCGCCGATGTTGCGGATCAGCTCCTGGATCAGCACCGTCTTGCCGACCCCGGCGCCGCCGAACAGCCCGACCTTGCCGCCCTTCGCGTAGGGGGCGAGCAGGTCGATCACCTTGATCCCCGTCTCGAGGATCTCCTGGGTCGGGGTCAGTTCCTCGACGTCGGGCGCCGGGCGGTGGATCGGCCAGCGCTCCCCGGCCTCGACCGGCTCGCCGAGGTCGATCGGGTCGCCGAGCAGGTTGAAGATCCGGCCCAGCGTCGCCTCGCCGACCGGGACGGTGATCGGCCCGCCGGTGTCGATCACCTTGTCGCCGCGCTGCAGGCCGTCGGTGGCGTCCATCGCCACGGTGCGCACCCGGTCGTCGCCGAGGTGCTGCTGCACCTCGCAGACCAGCTCGGTCGCCTCGCGGTCCTCGTCGCCGGCCATCTCGATCTTCACCGCCGAGTAGATCCCCGGCAGCCGCTCGGCGAAGACCGCGTCGACGACGACGCCGGTCACCTGCTCGACCCGTCCCACGTTCGCTCCGTTCGTTGCTCTCAGCCATTCGTTCCTTTTCTCTCGTGAAAATCGCTTGCTCTCGCATCCAGCGCCTAGCCGAGCGCCTCGGCGCCGGCGACCACCTCGAGGATCTCCTGCGTGATCTCCGCCTGCCTGGCCCGGTTCATCTCCAGGGTCAGGTCGTCCATCATCGTCTCCGCGTTCTCCGCCGCGTTGCGCATCGCGGTCATCCGCGCCCCCAGCTCGGAGGCGGCCGACTCGAGCAGCGCCCGGTAGACGGAGATGTTGACGTACTCGGGGATCAACCGCGCCAGCAGCAGCTCGGCCTCGGGCTCGTACTCCCAGAGCGCCCGGCTGTGGGCCCGCTCGATCGCGCTCTCCTCGGCGTCGGCTTCCTCCTCCTCGACCCCTTCGCCGAGCACCTCGGCGTGCTGCAGCGGCAGCAGCGTCTGCCGCCAGACCTGCTGGGTGAGCGGCGAGACGTAGTGGTTGTAGACCAGCTCGACCCGGTCCAGCTCCTCGTCGACGTAGCGCGCGGTCAGCTCCTCGCCGATCTCGCGCGCGTTGGCGAAGCCGGGGCGGTCGGTGAAGCCGACGTAGGAGCTGCGGACCTCGCGTTTGCGGAAGGTCAGCGCCGAGACGCCCTTGCGGCCGACCGCCGAGAAGGCCGTCTCGGCCCCCTGCTCGCGCAGCTCGCGCTCCAGCCGCAGCCCGTCGCGGATGCACGTTCGTGTTGAAGGCGCCGGCCAGGCCGCGGTCGCCGGTGATCAGCACCACCCCGACCCGCCTCTCGGTCTCGCGCTCGACCAGCACCGGCAGCCGCGGGATGCCGCCCGCCTGCTCGGCGGCGCTCCGGGTCAGCTTGCGCATCCCCTGCGCGTAGGGGCGCAGCTGTTCGATCCGCTGCTCGGCGCGGCGCAGCCGCGCCGCCGCCACCATCTCCATCGCCCGCGTGATCTTGTTGATGTTCTTGATCGAGGCGATTCGGTTCTTGACGTCCTTCTGGGAAGCCATCGACGATCAGGCGGGGGCCTTCTCCTTCTCCTCGGCGGCGGCCTCCTCGACCCGGCTCGGCTTCGCCCGCTCCTCCTCGGAGCGGATGCGGTCGGACTCGCCGGCCTCGACCGGGTCGCCGAACTCGTCGAAGTCGGGGCCGAAGTCGTCGACGAGCTCGCGGATCGCCGCGCCCAGCTCCTCCTCGTCGGCCTCCTCGAGCTTGCCGCTCGTGGCGATCCGGCCGAGCAGCTCGGCCTTCTCGGCGTGCAGGCGGATCCGCAGGTCGCGCAGGAACTCGCCGACCCGCTCGGTCTTGATCCGGTCGAGGAAGCCGCCGGTGCCGGAGTAGATCGCGGCGACCTGGTCGGCCACCTCGAGCGGCTCGCGCTCTTTCTGCTTCAGCATCTCGACCAGGCGTTCGCCGCGGCCCAGCGTCTTCTGCGTCTCCGGGTCCAGCTCGGAGCCGAACTGGGCGAAGGCCTCGAGGTCGCGGTACTGGGAGAGGTCGAGGCGCAGCTTGCCGGCCACCTTCTTCATCGCCTTGGTCTGCGCGTTGCCGCCCACCCGCGAGACCGAGATGCCGACGTTGATCGCCGGCCGCACGCCCGAGTAGAAGAGGTCGGACTCGAGGAAGATCTGGCCGTCGGTGATCGAGATCACGTTGGTCGGGATGTAGGCGGAGACGTCGCCGGCCTGGGTCTCGATGATCGGCAGCGCGGTCAGCGAGCCGCCGCCGAGGTCGTCGTTCAGCTTCACCGCCCGCTCCAGCAGCCGCGAGTGCAGGTAGAAGACGTCGCCCGGGTAGGCCTCGCGACCCGGCGGGCGCCGCAGCAGCAGCGACATCTGCCGGTAGGCGTAGGCGTGCTTGGTGAGGTCGTCGTAGACGCAGAGCGCCGCCTTGCCGTTGTAGAGGAAGTGCTCGCCCATCGCGCAGCCCGCGTAGGGGGCGATGAACTTGATCGGCGCCGCCTCGTCGGCCGGCGCGGCGACGATGATCGTGTTCTCCATCGCGCCGTTCTCCTCGAGCACCTCCTTCAGCTGGACCACGGTCGACATCCGCTGGCCGATCGCCACGTAGATGCAGACCAGGTCCTTGTCGCGGTTGTTGATGATCGTGTCGATCGCGATCGCCGTCTTGCCGGTCTGGCGGTCGCCGATGATCAGCTCTCGCTGGCCGCGGCCGATCGGGATCATCCCGTCGATCGCCATCAGCCCGGTCTGCACCGGCTCGACCACCGGCTGGCGCTGCACGACGCCGGGCGCTTTGAACTCGGCCGGGCGGGTCTGGTCGGTGGCGATCTCGCCCTTGTCGTCGAGCGGGCGGCCGAGCGGGTCGACCAGCCGGCCGAGCAGCTGCTCGCCGACCGGGATCCGCAGCAGGTGACCGGTGCGCTTCACCGTGTCTCCCTCGACCACCTTGTCCCACTCGCCGAACAGCACAGCGCCGACGCTGTCCTCCTCGAGGTTGAGGGCGAGGCCGGTGACGCCGTGCGGCAGCTCGAGCATCTCCAGCGCCATGCAGCTGTCGAGGCCGTGGATGCGGGCGATCCCGTCGGCGACCGACAGCACCGTCCCGACCTCGGAGAGGTCGGCGCCGCCGGTGTCCAGTCCCTCGATCCGCTCGCGCAGGATCGATGCGATCTCGTCTGGCTTGATCTCCATCAGTGGCTATCTCCTTGGTCGCGGCCGCTGCAAACCGGCGCATTTCGTCGTCCTCGCCCGATCGTCTCGCTCACGCACCCAAACGGTGCGCTCGCTTCGCCGATCGGGCTGCGTCCTAGAACTGCTTGGTTTTCACGGCCGTTCGTCAATTCGGTTCTTACGCCGCCCGGGCGACGCTCTTTCGAAGTTTCTCCAAGCGATTGCGGATGCTCGCGTCGAGCACCATGTTGCCGACCTGAAGCACTATGCCACCGAGGATCTCCTCGTCGACCCTGCTCGCCAGCTCGACCTTGCGGTCGGTCTGGCGCTCGATCTCCTCGCCGATCCTGCTCACCACGGCGGGGTCCAGCTCGACCGCGCTGGTCACGGTCACGTCGATCAGCCGCCGCTCGCGCTTCCACAGCCGCTCGAACTCGCGGCGGATCCGGAACAGCTCCGTCATCCGCTGCTTCTCGATCAGCAGCTCGAGGAAGTTGAGCAGCTCCGGGTCGGCATCGACGACCGCCCGCTTCAGCCCGTCGGCCTTCTCGGCCGAGGAGAAGTGGGGGCTGAACAGGAAGACCTGCAGGTCGCGCTCCGCTTCGACCGCGTCGGCGAAACGCCCAGCTCCTCGCCGATCTCGTCGAGGCGTCCCTTCTCCTTCGCCACGTCGAAGAGGGCTTCGGCGTATACGCGAGCAGGGTCCTGCACGGCTAGTTCTCCGACCCCGAGAGGCTGGTGAAGTCGACCTCGCTGAGCGCCTCCTCGACCAGGCGGCGCTGGTCCTCGGCGCTGAGCGCCTTGCGGGTCACCTTCTCGGTCGCCAGCACGGTCAGGTCGGCGACCTCGCGGCGGATCTGCTCCAGCGAGCGCCGCGTCTCCGCTTCGATGTCGCGCTTCGCCGCGGCGACCAGCTCCTCGCGCCTCTCCTTGCCGGCGCTGGTCGCCTCCGCTTCGGCGGTCTCCGCCGCCTTGCGGGCGCGGGCCATGATGTCGTCGGCCTGCTCGCGGGCCTCGGAGAGCCGCTCGCGGTACTCCTCGAGCAGCTCGTCGGATTCGCTGCGCTGCCGTTCGGCCGCCTCGATCGACTCGCGCGATCGCCTTGGCCCGCTTGTCGAGCGCCTCCTGGATCTTCGGAAAGGCGACCTTGCTCAGCACCCACATCGTGAACAGGAAGAGCGCCAGCGTCCAGATCATCAGGCCGAGGCCCGGCGAGACCAGGAAGCTGCCGCCTTCTTCGGCCCGACTCCGCGGCGAGGGGGACGATGCCCGCTATGTGGCCGATGGCTCCACTCGCTCGGCCTAGAGGAAGAAGGCGATCAGGCCGAAGATGAAGGTGTAGAAGGCGACCGCCTCGGTCAGCGCGAAGCCGAGCCAGCGGATGCTCTGAAGCTCGTCTTTCATCTCCGGCTGGCGGGCGACCGACTCGATCTCCTTGCCGAAGATGAAGCCGATGCCGATGCCGGCGCCGATCGAGCCGAGGCCGGCGCCGACGCCGAGCGCAATCGCCTTGCCGGCGGCTTCGATCCCTTCGTCGGAGATCGCGAGCGGCTACGGGAGGAGAGATCCATTGGAGTAGCGACTCCTTTTCTAGTGACTTGCGGCGGTCGCCCCGCCGATGTAGATCGCGGTGAGGGTCGAGAAGATAAACGCCTGAAGCGTCGCGATAAGCCCCACCTCGAGGACGAAGAAGAAGAAGGCCAGGGGGAAGGTCAGCGCGCCGAGCGCGGCGATCCCGAGCAGCACCGCGAGCCCGCCGCCCATGAAGAGCAGCAGCAGGTGGCCGGCGAGGATGTTGGCGAAGAGCCGCACCGAGAGCGAGATCAGGCGGGCGAAGTGCGAGATCGCCTCGATCGCGAAGATGAAGCCCTTGGCGATCGGGTTCATGTCCTCCAGGCCGGGCGGCAGCCAGCTCGCCAGGTACGGGAAGAGTCCTTTGGCCCGGATCCCTTCGACGTGGTAGGCGATCCAGACGACCAGGGTGAGGACGAGCGGGATCGAGAGGTTGGCGGTCGCCGCGTAGAGGGCGAAGGCGGGGATCTCGAGGCCGAAGACGTCGACCGTGTGCTCGGTGTTGACCGGCAGCGGCAGGAAGCCGATCATGTTCGAGAACCAGATGAAGAAGAAGAGGGCGCCGAGGAAGGGGAACCAGCGCACCGCGGTGGCGTGGTCGAGGTTGCCGCCGGTGATGTTGTTCTTGGTCAGGTCGTAGGCGACCTCGACCGCGGTCTGCACCCGGTTCGGCTTCTGCGCCATGCGGCGCGAGATCCAGGTCATCGTCCCGACCGTCAGCGCGCTGGCCAGGACCAGGTAGAGGACGGCCTTGTTGACGCTGAGGTCGACGCTGCCGAGGTGGATCGAGATCCACGGTTCGAGCTTGAACTCGTTCTGCGGCTGGAAGGCTTCGTTTTTCCCGGCGCTGCCGAAGATCAGCAGCATCAGGATCGCGAGCGCCAGGTAGCTGCCGATGCCGATCAGGGCTTTGGTCCTCGTGCTCATCGCGCCCCCTCCCCTTCGGGCTCGAGCAGGTGGGCGATCCCCTGGGCGGCGAAGGAGACGGTGAAGAGGGCGACCAGCAGCAGGGCGGCGGCGAGACCGGCCTCGCGCTCGGCCAGGCCGACCAGCAGCGCCGCCGTCACCATCAGCCAGACGCGGCCCAGCGTGGTCGCGGCGACGATCCCCATCGCCCGCTGGCGATTGCCGCGCGCCAGCTCCTCGCCGGCGCGGCGGCCGGCGAGCACCTGGATGCCGCGCTGGGCGAGCCAGGCGGCGGCCCCCACCGCGTAGCCGAGCAGCGGCAGCCCGCCGATTGCGAACACGGCCAGGGCGGCGGCTAGCACCAGAAGGTCGACGTGCTTGGGAGGAGACATTGGGTCCGCACTTTCGCCCCGCATCGAGGCCGGGCGGGCGGATCGGGGACTATACCCGAAAGGGCCGAAGATCCGCTTTGTAGAGCCAGGTCGTGAGGCTTGTCACAACCTGCACAAAGTGGCCTGGGGACGGGAGCATGCCCCTACCGGGGCAGGCTCTCGTCGGTCGGCAAGATTGCCTCGAACTCGCCCGTCTCGGAGTCCACGACGCCGAATTCGCCGGTCTGCGGATCGACGCGGCCGAAGCGGCGCAGCTTGAAAATCTCCAGCACGTAGATCAGGTAGAAGCTCGCCGCCAGCGCCAGCAGCCCGAAGGCCGCCATCACCGCCGTCCAGAGGGCGTCGAAGTGGCCGTGGTTGTCGCTGTAGGGGACGAAGCGCAGGGCCAGGGCCAGCGCCGCCATCACCACCGTCCAGCTGTAGAGGTAGGCGAGCGTGCGGCGCTGCGAGAAGCCGATGTTCGCCATCCGGTGGTGGAAGTGCCAGCGATCGGCGCGGTAGATCGGCCGCTTGTACTTGAGCCGCTTGGCGACGACGAAGCCGGTGTCGAGGATCGGCACGGCGAGGACGATCAGCGGCAGGAAGAGGGCGATGACCGCGTTGGTCTTCAGGGCGCCCTGGACGGCCACCACGCCGAGCAGGTAGCCGAGCAGGTTGGAGCCGGTGTCCCCCATGAAGGTGCTGGCCGGCGGGAAGCCGTGGCGGAGAAAGCCGAGCGAGGCGCCTGCGGTCAGCGCCGCGAGCACGCCGGCGGCGTTGCGGTCGAGCGAGAGGGCGATCGCGGCCAGGGTGACGGCCGCGATCGCGCAGAGGCCGGCCGCCAGGCCGTCGACCCCGTCAATCAGGTTGACCACGTTGATCGCGGCGACGATCCCGACCACCGTGCCGACGTCGCCGAGGTCGACAGCGCCGCCACCGGGCAGCCCGAGCAGCTCGACCGAGCCGGGGTTGAGCTGGCCGAGGAAGGGGACGGTGAAGCTGTCGACCGTGACGCCTGCGGAGACCGGCACGATCACCGCCACCGTCTGGCCGAGCAGCTTCGCCCCGGCGCCCAGCTCGTAGATGTCGTCGAGCATGCCGACCACGGTGATCAGCGCCGCGCCGGCGAGGATCGCCCGCGTCTCCGCGTCCCAGGGCAGCCAGATCGACGCCGCCGCGAGGACCGCGACGAAGATCGCCAGGCCGCCCAGCCGCGGCGTCGGCGCGGCGTGCAGCGAGCGCTGGTAGTCGGGGCGGTCGATCGCGCCAATCCGCCGCGCCAGGCGGTCGGTGAGCGGCACCAGCAGCAGCGCCAGGATCCCCGCGAGGAGGAAGGCGAGAAGGGCTTCGACGCTGGCCGACATCGATCCAGGCTAATTCCTCGCGTACCTGTCGAGCCACAGCGTGAAGGCGATCAGGCCCCAGAGCTGCCGGCTGAGGTCCTCGCGGCCAGAGCAGTGGCGGTCGAGCAGCGCAGCGACGACGGTCGGGTCGAGCCAGCCCTGCCGCGACAGCGTCTCCGTTGATAGGACCTCGCGCGCGAACCCCTGCAGCGGCCCGCGCAGCCAGGCGGCCACCGGGATCGAGAATCCCTGCTTGGGTCCGCGCAGGACCTGCTTCGGCAGCAGCGGCGCAAGGGCCCGCCGCAACAGCCGCTTCTTGGCCAGCCCGCGCACCCTCTGCCGCCGCGGCAGGCCGAGCGCGAAGCCGGCGACCCCGGTGTCCAGGTAGGGGACGCGAAGCTCGAGCGAGTGGGCCATGCTGGAGCGGTCGGTCTTGACCAGCAGGTCGTCGACCAGGTAGATGCCGAGGTCGACGTCCTGCAGGCGGGCGAGCGGCTCGGCGCCGACGGTCTCCGCGTAGCGCTCGCGGTAGAGGTCGACCGGGTCCCAGCCCGGGTCGCGCCTGCCCAGCATCGCCGCCCGCTGCGGCGCCGCGAAGATCTCCTTCCAGGCGTGGTGGCGCTCCAGCGGCGGCAGCCGCGCGGCCCGCGCGAAGCGCTTCGCTTTGTAATCGAAGCTGACCTTCGCGTCGGAGCTGGGCAGCGTTTCGATCAGCGGCGCGGCGAGCGCCGCCAGCCGGCCGAGGCGCGGCGCCAAGAGGTCGGCTACGTAGGTGTAGTAGCCGCCGAACAGCTCGTCGCCGCCCTCGCCCGAGAGGGCGACCTTGACTTCCCCCGCGGCAAGCTCGGAAACCAGGTAGGTGGGCAGCGCCGAGGAGTCGCCGAAGGGCTCGTCGAAGGCCTCGACCAGCTTCGGCAGCAGCTCGACCGCGTCCGGCCGCAGGACGACCTCGTGGTGGGCGGTGCCGTAGAGCTCGGCGACCAGGCGCGCCCGCTCCAACTCGTCGAAGCTCGCCTCCTCGAAGCCGACCGAGAAGGTTTTCACCGGCTCGGCCTGCTCGGCCGCCGCCAGCGCCACGATCCCGGCCGAGTCGACCCCGCCGGAGAGCAGGACGCCGACCGGGACGTCGGCGACCAGATGGGCGCGGACCGAGTCGCGCAGCGTCTCGCGCAGCTCCCCGGCGAGCTGCGCGCCGGAGCCGCGCCTCAGCCGCTCGGCCGCGACGGGCGCGGGGCGGGCGTACCGCGTCTGCTGGACCTCGCCGTCGCGCCAGGAGAGCAGCGTCCCGGCGGGCAGCTTGCGCGCCTCGGCGAAGATCGTCAGCGGTGCGGGAATCGAGTTGAAGGCCAGGTAGGCGGCAACCGCCCGGGGGTCGATCTCGCGCGAGAAGCCGGGCTGCTCGAGCATCGCCTTCAGCTCGGAGGCGAAGCTGAGCGTCCCGCCGGCGACGCGGTAGTAGAGCGGCTTGACCCCGAAGCGGTCGCGGGCCAGCAGCAGGCGGCTGGAATGCGAGTCCCAGAGCGCGATAGCGAACATCCCCCGCAGCCGCTCGGCGAAGCCGTCCCCGTGCTCCTCGTAGAGGTGGGCCAGCACCTCGGTGTCCGATGCGGTGGAGAAGCGGTGCCCCCGGCCTTCCAGCTCGCGGCGCAGCTCGCGGTAGTTGTAGATCTCGCCGTTCTGTACGACCGTGACCCGGCCGTCCTCGCTGGAGATCGGCTGGTCGCCGTGCTCGAGGTCGATGATCGAGAGTCGCCGCGCCGCCAGGGCGACGGGGCCGGCTCGGAAGACGCCGTCGCTGTCGGGGCCCCGGTGCGCGAGACGGGCGTTCATCCTCCTCACCGCCTCGAGGTCCGCAACGGCGCCCGGCTCCGCCGTGGCCACTCCACAGATGCCGCACATGGCGGGCAGTCTGTCAGCCGGAAGGGCCGCGACCGGCGACTTTGGCCACGGTCGCCAGCAGGACGCTCACGTAGAGCGCGACGGAGCGGTCGGCGATGTACTCCATGTCGTGGGAGAGCTTGTCGGCCCACGACTCCTCCCTGGTCATCCGCGTCTGCGCGAAGCCGGTCACCCCGGGGCGGACGACGAGCCGCTGCCAATACTGGGGGATCTCCTCGCAGAGCTCGGTGAAGAAGGCGGGGCGGATCGGGCGCGGGCCGACCACCGCCATCTCGCCTCTCAGCACGTTCCACAGCTGCGGCACCTCGTCGAGGTGGATGCCGCGAAGGATCCGGCCGACCCGCGTCACCTCCAACTCGGTGCGCCGCGACAGCTCCTCGCCCAGGTAGGGGCCGAGCCGCTCCTCCGCGTCCGGCTTCAGGGTGCGGAACTTGTACATCCGGAAGAGCGCCCCGACGCGGCCGACCCGGACTCCGTGGTAGAGGACCGGCCGCCCCGAGCTGACCGCGATCGCGACCGCGGTCAGCGCGAGCAGGGGTGAGAGCACCAACAGGATCGAGGCCGAGATGAGGACGTCCAGCGCGCGCAGGACGGGATCCACGGGGCGCGACTCCCCGTCCGCAGCAAGCGCGATCAGCTCCTCGAGTCCGGCGTCGAGCTGCTCGGACATGTCCCGCAGGCTAGTGCCCACGCTAGCCGGAAACGCGCTTCCCCTCCACAGGCCGAGCGGCCCCCACGGTGCCGAGGATCGTCTCGACCAGCAGCTCGGGGTCCCGCCTCGTCGGGGTCGCGTCCGCGGTCCGCTTCTCGAGCTGGATCGCCCGCGGGTCGGTCAGCGGCCGCAGCCGCCCATCGCGGATCAGCGCTTCGTCGACCCCGCCGAGGCGACCGCCGTAGGTGGTGTAGACGGGGGTGCCGAGCGCCGCCGCCTCGCGGTTCATCGTGCCGCCGGCCGAAACCACGAGGTCGGCGAGGGCGACCAGGCTCTGCGCCTCCACCGCGCCGGGCGGGACGATCAGCGAGGGCAGCGCCAGGCTGCGAACCAGCTCGCTCTGCGCCTCGGTGCGAGGCAGGACGATCGCCTGCACCCCGCTGTCCTGGCCCAGCCGCGAGAGCACCTTGGGGAAGAGCGGATTCGACTTACGGTGGTAGAGCGAGACGTCGGGCGGCGGCCGGACGACGACGACGATCCGCTCGGTGTCGACCGAGAGGCGCCGCAGCGCCTCCGGGTCGGGCTCGAAGTCGTAGAGGTAGTACTCCTCCTTGATCCCCGGGTAGGGGAAGAGCTTCTCGGGGCCGACCCCGAAACGGCGCAGGCGCTCGGCCGGGACCGCCTCAGGGAACATCACCCGCTTGGCGAGCCGGCAGCCGATCCGGTGCTGGGTGACCGCGTACTCGTAGTCGTGCATGTTCGCCTCGGGGATGCCGAGCAGGCGGGCGGCGATCGCCAGGTCGTTGGAGCCGTGCGCCAGCGCGAGGTCGAAGGTGCGGCCGCGGCCGAAGCGAAGCATCGCCGCGGTGCGGGCGCCGAGCCGCTGCGCCTTGCGCAGCCGCGAGGCGCCGCCGTGCCGCCCGATCGGCGTGTGCTCCATCCCGTGCAGGTCGAGCAGCCCCTGGGTCTGGGCGTAGTCGCGCGAGGTCACCTCCACCGTGTGGCCCCGCTCGCGCAGCCGCTCGATGATCGGCCGCAGGACCAGCACATGGGCCGGCGCCGACATGTCCACCCAGACCCTCACCGCTTCGAGGACCCATCCCGGCGGGGGTTCCACTTGGCTTTTTCTGAAAACAGCTGTCGGCCGTCCACGAATGGCACCGCAGAAAAAGTACAAGACGTTCCACCCCTACCGGGATGGTTCTTACGCCACGGCGGCTGCAAGGTCCGCGTACAGCGGATAGCGCTCCATCAGCGCGCGGGTGCGCTCGGCGAGGGAGGGCTTCTCCGTCTCGAAGTCGCCCGACAGGGCGGTGGCGATCGCCGCGGCGATCTCGGTCATGTCGTCCTCGACGAGGCCGCGGGTGGTCAGCGCCGCGGTGCCGATCCGCAGGCCCGAGGGGTTCATCGGCGGCCGCTCGTCGAAGGGGATCGCGTTGCGGTTGACCGTGATCCCGACCTCCTCGAGGCGCGTCTCGGCGGTCTTTCCGTCGATCCCGCTCGGGGTCAGGTCGACCAGCACCAGGTGGACGTCGGTGCCGCCGGTGAGGACCGGTACGCCGCCGGCCTGCAGACCGGCTGCCAGCGCCTGCGCGTTGGCGACCGTCTGGCGCTGGCGGGCCCGGAACGGCTCGGTCGCGGCGATCCGCATCGCCACCGCCTTGGCGGCGATCGTGTGCATCAGCGGGCCGCCCTGCTGGCCGGGGAAGACCGCTTTGTCGATCGCCTGGGCGTGCTCCTCGGAGCAGAGGATCATGCCGCTGCGCGGCCCGCACAGCGTCTTGTGGATCGTCGTCGTGACGACGTCGGCGTGCGGCATCGGGTTGGGGTGCTCGCCGGCGGCGACCAGGCCGGCGAAGTGCGCCATGTCGACCATCAGCCGGGCACCGACCGAGTCGGCGATCTCGCGGAAGGCAGCGAAGTCGAGCTGTCGCGAGTAGGCCGACCAGCCGGCGACGATCAGCTTCGGCTTGTGCTCGTGGGCGAGGCGCTCGACCTCGTCCATGTCGACCCGCAGGTCCTCGCGGCGCACGTGGTAGGCGACGATCTCATACAGCTTGCCGGAGACGTTCAGCTTCATCCCGTGCGTGAGGTGGCCGCCGTGGTCGAGCGCCATCCCCATGATCGTGTCGCCCGGTTCCAGCAGCGCCATGTAAGCGGCGTTGTTCGCCTGCGCGCCTGCGTGCGGCTGGACGTTGGCGTGCTCGGCACCGAACAGCTCCTTGGCGCGGTCGATCGCCAGCTGCTCGGCGACGTCGACCTCCTCGCAGCCGCCGTAATAGCGCCGCCCCGGGTAGCCCTCGGCGTACTTGTTGGTCAGCACCGAGCCGACCGCTTCCAGCACCGCCTGCGGGACGAAGTTCTCCGAGGCGATCATCTCCAGCGTCCCCTGCTGGCGCCGCAGCTCGGCCTCCAGCACGGCGGCGATCGCCGGGTCGACCTCGGCGAGGGGGGCGCTCTCCAGGTTCTCGGGCAGCTCGTTCACACCAGCGACACTACCAACGGCCCAGGCCGGCGGCGATTGCACCATTGACCCCTTTTTAGGGTGGTCAATCGTTCAGTCGCCGGTCACGTCGGCAGGGCTTGCTCCAGAGTGCTCCTGGGAAGCGCCCCTTGGCGCAGCACGGTCCACTCGCCGCTCGCGTCGTAGGCGGTGAGGTCAACGACGGTCGACGGCAGGCCGGTGAGGGCGCCGCCGTCGATCGCCAGGTCGGCGCCTTCGACGATCTCCGGCGGAACCTCGCCGAAGCTGGCCGGCGGCGGCTCGCCGCTGCGGTTGGCGGAGGTCTGGAACAGCGGGCACATCGCCCCGGCCAGCGGGCCGCCGATCAGGCGGACGCCGAGGCGTTCGGGGTCCTCGCGACAGGCGAGCGGATAGCGGCGCTCGGGGTTGGCGACCACGAGGGTGACCGGGCCGGGCAGAAGCGCGCCAACCGCCTCGCGGGTTCGGGGGCCGAACCCCTCGACCAGCTCGCGCATCGCCAGCGGCGAGAAATACATCACCGCTGCGGGCTTGCCCTCGTCGCGGCCCTTGAGCCCGTGGATCCGCTCGATCGCCGCCGCGTTCAGGGGGTCGCAGGCGAGTCCGTAGAGGCCGTCGGCCGGGAAGACGGCGACGCCGCCGCTGCCGATGCGGCCCTCCAGAGCCTCCCGCGCCGCCCTGACGCCGTCGCGCTCGATCGAGATCAGCATCGCGAGTTTCGGCGTGCCGCCCGGATCACTGGTCGCTCGCCACCACGACGCGCGGGATGCCGGCCAGGTCGGCGCGCGTCGCGACCGTGCCGAAGCCCGCTTCGAAGAGCAGCTCGGCGACCGCCGGCGCCTGACCGGCGCCGACCTCGAAGGCGACGACCGGGGCGATCCCGGTTGCGGCCGGGATCGCGGCGCGCAGCACGTCGAGCCCGTCCGGTCCGGCGAGCAGCGCCTCGCGCGGCTCCCACTCGGTCACCTCCGGCTCCAGCTCCCCCCATTCCGCCTCGCCGACGTAGGGCAGGTTGGCGACGAGCAGGTCGAAGCGATCCGAGTGCTGCGGCAGCATCGCTTCGACGAGCTCCACCCGCTCGGCCAGGCCGAGCCGTGCCGCGTTGGCGCGCGCGACGTCGAGCGCCGCCGTCGAGGTGTCGGTCGCGGTCACCGCGCAGCCCGGCAGCTCGGCAGCAACCGCCAGCGCGACCGCGCCCGAGCCGGTGCCGACCTCGAGCACGCTGCGCGGCCTCCGCTCCAGCGCCAGCTCGACCAGCAGCTCGGTCTCCGGCCGCGGGATCAGCACGCGCGGATCGACCGACAGCTCGATCGAGCGGAACCCCTTGCGGCCGAGGATGTAGGCGAGCGGCTCGCGCCGCAGCCGGCGCCGCACCAGCTCGCCGAACCGCCTCGCCGCACCGGCGGCCACCCCCGCCTCCGGCTCGGCCGCCAGCCGCGCCCGGTCCCAGCCGCTCGCCTCGCAGAGCAACAGCTCGGCGTCGAGCCGCGGGCTGTCAACCCCGGCCGCGGCGAGCGCGTCAACGGCGCCGCGCAGCGCCTCCTGAATCGACGCAGCCAACCTTTCCCCCGTCCTGGCGTGGTGAATGTCGGATGCGCTCACGCCGCGGAGGCCGCCGCGGCCTCGAGTCTTTCCCGCTTCTCCTCCGCCGCCAGCGCCTCGGTGAATTCCCCCAGCTCGCCGGCCAGCACCCCGTCGAGGTTGTGCGAGGTGAGCTTGACCCGGTGGTCGGTGACGCGACCCTGCGGGAAATTGTAGGTGCGGACCTTCTCGGAGCGCTCGCCGCTGCCCACCTGCGCCTTGCGCTCGGCGGCGACCTTCGCCTGCTGCTCGGCGAGCTCGCGCTCGTAGAGCCGTGCGCGCAGCACCCGCATCGCCCGCTCGCGGTTCTGGAGCTGCGACTTCTCGTCCTGCATCGAAACGACGATCCCGGTCGGCTGGTGGGTGATCCGCACCGCCGAGTCGGTCGTGTTGACCGACTGGCCTCCCGGGCCGGACGAGCGGTAGACGTCGATCTGCAGGTCGTTCTGGTCGACCTCGACCTCGACCTCCTCCGCCTCGGGCAGCACCGCGACCGTGGCGGTCGAGGTGTGGATGCGGCCCTGCGACTCGGTCTCCGGCACCCGCTGCACGCGGTGGGTGCCGCCCTCGAACTTGAAGACCGAGTAGGCGCCCTCGCCCTTCACCGCGAAGGTCGCCTCCTTGAAGCCGCCCACCTCGGCCGGCGAGTGCGAGAGCATCTCGGTCGCGAATCCCCGCTCCTCCGCGTAGCGGGTCAGCATCTTGTAGAGGTCGCCGGCGAACAGGGCCGCCTCGTCCCCCCCGGTGCCCGCCCGGATCTCCACCAGGACGTTCTTGGCGTCGTTGGGATCGCGCTCGACCATCGCGAGGCGGATCTCCTCCTCCAGCTCCTCCAGCCGCCCAGGCGCCTCCTCGACCACCTTGCGCAGCTCCGGATCGTCCCCGTCCTCGGCCAGCAGCTCCTTCGCCCCCTCGAGGTCGCCCTTCAGCGTCCGCCACTCGCCTGCCAGCTCGTGCGCGGCCTGAAGCTCGCGGTATCCTCGCCCCACCTCGGCATAGCGCGCACGGTCACCAATCACGGCAGGGTCGGACATCAAGCTCTCCAACTCGGAGAAGCGCGCCTCAATCTGCTCGACGAGCGATTCGATCATGCAAAGAACGATAGGGGGGCCGCGTGCCCCTAACTACGCAACGATCTCGATCGGCGCCTCGTCGCGCGCCGGCGGCGTCTCCTCGGCCAGCACCTTCTCCAACGCCGCGATCGCCACCGCGAGCTGCTCTTCGTCGGGCTCGCGGGTGGTCAGGTTCTGCAGCATCAGGCCGGGCCACATCACCGCGCGCACCCAGCGCTTGCGGCGGTTTTTGCCGGCCCACTTGATCACCTCGTAGGAGAGGCCGGCGATCAGCGGTATGCCGAGGATGCGCGAGGCAAGCAGCCAGTACCAGGCGGGCAGGCCGATCGGCGCGAAGACGAAGATCGCCAGCACCATGACGATCAGCAGGAAGCTGGTGCCGCAGCGCGGGTGCAGGCGCGAGTAGAGCTTGGCGCGCCAGGGGACCAGCTCGTCTTCGGCCTCGTAGCAGGAGATCGTCTTGTGCTCGGCGCCGTGGTACTCGAAGACGCGGCGCAGGTCCGGCAGGCGGCTGATCGCGGCCAGGTAGCCGATGAAGATCGCCGTCCGCAGCAGCCCCTCGATCAGCCAGAAGAGCAAGGGCGAGCCGAGCTGGTCCTTGATCAGGCTGGTCAGCCCTACCGGGACGACGAAGAAGAGGCCGATCGCCAACGCCATCGAGAGGACGATCGTCGCACCCCAGATCCAGCCGCCGATCTCCTCCTTTTCTCCGTCCTCGTCCTCCTCCATCTGCGCGTTGGCGGAGATCGCCAGAGCGCGGAAGCCGATCTTCAGCGACTCGCCGAGCGCGACGACGCCGCGCAGCACCGGCATCCGCCAGAGGCGGTGGCGCTTCGCCCAGGGCACCAGCGGCTCGGAGCTGAGCTCGATCTGGCCCTCGGGGTTGCGCACCGCGACCGCCCAGGTCGAGACGGCCCGCATCATCACCCCCTCCAGCACCGCCTGCCCGCCGACCGGCGCGTCGCGCTTCGCGACCAGGGCGCCGTCGGGCATGCGCAGCGGGTCGGCGCCGTTCGAGGAGGAGGCCTCAGACCGCGGAGAGGCTGTCTCCGCCCCCATCGGTTACCTGGAGGCCTTGGCGTGCTTGGCGGCGCGCCGCTGGAACCGCTCCACCCGGCCGCCGGTGTCGACCAGCTTCTGCTTGCCGGTGTAGAACGGGTGGCACTCCGAGCAGAGCTCGACGTGCAGGTCCGCCTCGGTGGAGCGGGTGTAGAACTGGTTGCCGCACGAGCAGTGCACGTGGGTGAGTGTGTATTCGGGGTGGATCCCTGCTTTCATCGCTCGACCAGTTTAGAGAAGTGCGCAAGCCCCCTCGCCCTACGCCGCGCTGAGCCCGGCCAGCAGCCTGTCGAGCGTGCGGCCGACCTCGAGCCGCATCCGCTCCGGGTCCTCGGCGCGGGCGACCAGCATCGCCGCCTCGTCCAGCGCGCCCATCAGCAGATGGGCGAGCGGGCGGATCGGCTGCCCGGGGATCGCGCCCGCCTCGACCGCGGCCTGCAGCGTCCCCTCGATCAACCCGAGGCCGTGCTCGGCGGCGACCTCACGCCAGCGGTCCCAGCCGAGCACCGACGGCCCGTCGAGCAGGGCGATCCGCTGCACCTCGGGCTCGGTGCAGGCCCGCAGGAGCGTCTCCGCGCCGGCCCGCATCGCCGCCAGCGGATCGCCGGCGCCACCGTCCAGCGCCCCGATGGCGATCCGCTGCGCGAGGTCCACCTCGATTCTCTCGTAGACCGCATCGAAGAGGTCCCGCTTGCCGTCGAAGTGGTGGTACAGCGCACCCCTGGTGACGCCGGCCGCGCGTACGATCTCCTCGGTGCCGACGCCGGCGTAGCCGCGCTCGGCAAACAGCGACCGCGCCGCCTCGATCAGGGCGTTGCGGGTCGCCTCCGAACGCTGAACCTGGGTCCGTTTGACATTCATACTGTCTGTATGTATTTTAGCCGCGCCGTCGGCGGAAGGAACTCTCCGAGGAGGATGCGATGAGCCAGTCAGAACAGCGCCGCGAGATCGAGCTGCCGGCCGGGCGGATCCGCTACCGCGAGGCGGGCGAGGGCAAGCCCGTGGTCTTCGTGCACGGTTTCCTGGTCGACGGGCGGCTTTGGGACGGCGTCGTCGACCGCCTCTTCGACCGCTGTCGCTGCCTCTCCCCCGACTGGCCGATGGGCTCCCAGCAGGTCGCGATGAAGCCGGACGCCGACCTCTCCCCTTACGGGATCGCCGCGCTGATCGCCGGCTTCCTCGACGCGCTCGACCTGAACGACGTGACGATCGTCGGCAACGACTCCGGCGGTGCGATGTCGCAGGTGCTGGTCACCCGCCACCCGGAGCGGATCGGCCGCCTCGTGCTCACCAACTGCGACACCCACGACAACTTCCCACCAGGGGTCTTCAAGGCGATGCCGGCGCTAGCCAGGCTCCCCGGCGCGATACCCGCACTGCTCGCCCCGGCGCGCATCGGGGCCGTCGCGCGCGCCCTCTACAAGCCGTTCGCGCGCACGCCGATCCCGGCCGACCATGTCGAGTCGTGGGCGGCCCCCGCCCTGCACGATCGGGCGGTCCGCCACGACACGAAGAAGTTCGCGATCGGGATGAACAAGCGCTACACGCTGGAGGCCGCGGAGAAGCTGCGAGGCTCAGAGCTGCCGATCCTGCTCGCCTGGGCGCCCGGCGACCGCTTCTTCCCGATCTCCTACGCCGAGCGGCTCGCCTCCGAAGCGGGCAACGCGAAGCTCGTCCGCGTCCCCGACGCGAGCACCTTCGTGCCGCTCGACCAACCGCAGCTGCTGGCCGACGAGATCGCCGCCTTCGCCGCCGAGTCCCCATAGCCGCACGGTCCCTGCGGCGTCTTTCTCGAACCGTTCCCGTGGCGTTTTCCGCTAGTTGCGCCTTTTTCGTCTGACAAGGGTTGGAGACTGTTCCGACGCCCCCTACGGAGGAGAGCCGATGCCAAGGGAAATCTTCGACCAGTACCGGCCCAGGAGCGCGATGGCGAGGCGCCTCGACGAAGCCTTCGCGGGCTGCGAGCAGTGGACGCCCGCGCCGCCGACTCAGCGGCGCAGCAAGATCGACCTCAGCCCGCGACCCTCCAGCTCCTCGAGGATGATCGGCAGGGCCGCCGCGGTGCGCGCCCAGGAACCGGGGGCGCTGTAGTAGTCGGCGTCGTGCAGGAGGACGATGTCCCCGTCGCGCAGGCCGGCCGTGGCGCGGCGCGCGATCGAGCGCGCCGTGGCGCGGCGCGTCCAGTCCCTTCCCCACTGCGACCAGAGGACCGGCCGCCAACCGCGTCGCCGCACCGCCGCTAGGGCCGGGCCGCTGTAGATGCCGTAGGGCGGCCGGTGGTCGGCGACCGGCCTGCCGGTCGCCTCCTCGATCGCCGCCCGGCCGCGCTCGGCGTCCTCGAGAACCTGCCGCCCGCGGAGCCGCAGCGCGTTGCGGTGGCGGTGGCAATGGAGCTCGACCCGGTGGCCGGCGGCGGCGATCTCGGCGGCCAGCGCCGGGCGGCGCTCGACCTGCTCGCCGGCCAAAAAGAAGGTCGCCGGCGCCCCCGCCTCGCGCAGCAGCTCGAGCACGAGCGGCGTGCCCTGCGGGTGGGGGCCGTCGTCGAAGGTGAGCGCCACGCCCGCGGCGCCCTCCAGGCGCTGCACGATTCCCAGCCTCGGCCCCAACCCGGGCAGCACGGCGGCCGGCGCCGGACCGGCGTGAAAGAGCGCACCGGCGGCAGCCGCGGCGCCGAGTGCCCTGCCGATCAACGCCCTTCGCCGGCGGCGCTGCGCGCGGTGGCCCGCCGTGCTTCCTTCGGCCCGGGTTCGCCCGTGTCTTCGTCCTTGCCGATGTGGATGCGGCCCTCGAGCGGCTTGGCGATCACCCGGTAGGGCGTCTCGCGGTGGATCGCCGCGAGCAGCATCACCACGGCGACCAGAGCGAGGCTGACCCCTGTCGCGACCCGCTCCATCCGCAGCCGCCAGACCGGCTGCGGCTTGACCCGCGGCCGCGCGGTCAGCACCCGCGAGGCGATCGACGGCAGCGACGCGAAGGAGGAGTCCGGCGGACGGCGCTCGCGGGTGATGTGGCGCAACACCGACTCCAGCTCGTGCTCGGAGCGCGCCACCTCGGCCAGGCCGAAGCGCTCGAAGGCGGCATTGTTGGCCCGCAGGTGGCCGGCCGAGAAGCCGTAGGAGACGACCGGGCAGCCGCGGATGTGCGCCTCCAGCACGGTCAGCCCGGCGGTCGAGTGGACCATCGCGTCGGCTGCCGCCATCCAATCGCTCATCTGGTCGGTGAAGCCGAGCACCCGCACCCGCGGCTCCCCGGCAAAGCGCTGCTCGAGCTTCTCGCGGGCCACCTCGTTGCGGCCGGCGATGCAGGCGACGGTGGTGTCAGCGTCGGACAGCGCCGCCCGGATCGCCCCCTCGAGGTCGCCGATCCCCCAGCCCCCGCCGGAGACCAGCACGAGGCGCCCGTGCGCCGGCACGCCGAGCGTCCGCCGAGCGTCGACCCGGGTGCGGGGCATCAGGAACTCGGGTGCGATCGGCGGCCGCATCCACTCGACGCTGGCCGGCCCGGCGAGCCGTTCGACTTCCTCGATCGACTCCGGGTGGGTGACGTAGTGCAGGTCCACCCCGCGGTGGACCCAGTAGCGCAGCCCGGCGAGGTCGGTGATCGCCGAGTGCACCGGCACCTCGAGGCGGCGGTTCTCGCGCAGCATGCCGAGCACAGCGGTCACCCCCGGGTAGGTGGAGACGACCACGTCGGGCCGCTGGGCGGCGATCGTCCCCAGCAGGCCGCGTGCGCCGAGCAGGTAGCTGAGGTGGTGGGTCAGCCAGCGGGTCGGGCCGAACTTGGTGATCAGCCAGTACTGGATGTCGAACAGCCACGGCATCCAGCGGAAGGTGACGCGCGAGCCGTCGCGGGCGACCGAGGAGGCGATCCGGCCCATCGCCTGCAGGCCGTCGGCGATCTCGACCTCGGCGCCGGGGATCTCGCGCTCAACGTCCGCCTTGATCATCCGCGCGGGCAGGTCGTGCCCCTCGCCGATGTCGGCGGTCAGCACCAGCACCCGCGGCGGCTGCGGGGCGGCTTCCTCGCCGGCCCCCTCCAGCAGCGCGCCGGCAGCCCGGCCGCTGCCGTTGCCGTTGCCGCTGCCGCTGCCGTTGTGGCTGAGCACCGGCTTCAGCCCTGGCACCGGGTCGGGCGGGCGGGTCGTGTTGCGCACCCACTCGGCGTAGCGGCGCACCCCCTCGCGGAAGCTGGTCTCCGCCCTCCAGCCGATCTCCTCCAGCGCCCGCTGGTTGGAGATCTGCTTGCCGGGGAAGTCGCCCGGGCGGGGCGGCGTGTGGACGATCTCGCAGCCGCCGGTCATCTCCTGCACGGTCTCGGCGATCTCGAGGATCGTCACCACCTCGTCGCCGGAGAGGTTGTAGGTGCGGCCGGCGGCGGCCGGGGCGAGCGCCGCAACGATCCCGTCGGCGAGGTCCTCGACGTAGATGAAGCTGCGTGTCTGGCTGCCGTCGCCGGCGATCGTCAGCGCCTCCCCGGCCAGCGCCAGGTCGGTGAACTTGGCGACCACCCCGGCGGCGCGGGCGCGCGGCCCGTAGGGGATGCCGAAGCGCAGCACCGTGTACTCGAGGTCGTAGAGCTCGGCGTAGCCGGCGCAGTAGGTCTCGCCGGCGAGCTTGGTCGCGGTGTAGAGGTGGCGCGGCGCCGGGATCGGCGTCGACTCGTCGACCGCCTGCTCGGCGCAGTCGCTGTAGACCCAGGTGGTCGAGCCGTAGACGACGCGGGGGACCTCGACCCGGCAGGCGGCCTCCAGCACGTTCAGCGTGCCGCGCGTGTTGACCTCCTCGGCCAACACCGGGTCGGCAAGCACGTGGGCGACGTCGGCGACCGCGGCGAGGTGGATCACCGCGTCGCAGTCGCGCATCGCCAGGTCGAGGTTGGCGGGGTCGGTGATGCTGCCGGTGAACGTCTCGACCTCCAGCGGCGAGTGGTAGGGCGAGGCGCTGAGGTCGAAGATCCGCGGTGTGTCGCCGCGCTCGATCAGCCGGTCGACGACGTGCGAGCCGATGAAGCCGCCGCCGCCGGTGACCAGGACCCTCATCTGGAATCTTCCGTGCCGAGGGCGTCGCTCGCGGCTCTCCGGCCGATAGTAGAGCGGCACGCACCAGTGGTTCTCGGCTACCCAGTCGGTGTTCGGCAGGTCCGCGTCGCGCCCCATGATCCGGTGGCAGGGCTGCTCGTAGACGCGCCCCGTCGACTTCTCTATCGGCTCGAAGACGACGTACTTGTAGTAGCCCGAGGTCATTCCCTCGGGCAGCTCGAGGCGGGCCGGGTGCGGTGGGGTCGAGGTGCTCGCGGGCGTATTCGTTCTTCCAGGCGACGATCTCCTCCATCCGGTCTGCCTGGACCAGGCCGAGCGCCGCCGCGAACTCGCTCATCCGGAAGTTGAGCCCGTCGACCTCGTGCTCGAACTTGCCGTAGTTGCGGAACTTGGCGGCGAACTCGATCAGCTCGGGGTCGGAGGAGACGAGCACCCCGCCCTCGCCGGTGGAGACCGTCTTGGTCGCGTAGAGCGAGTAGACGCCGGCATCGCCGAAGCCGCCCGGCCGGCGGCCGTCCCAGCCCGCGCCGTGGGCGTGGGCGCAGTCCTCGAGCAGGAAGATCCCCTTCTCGCGGCAGTAGGCGGCGATCCGCTCGGAGTCGAAGGCGATGTGGCCGCCGACGTGGACGAGGATCGCCGCCCGCGGCCGGTGCCGCTCGGCCTTCGCCTCGAAATCCTCGAACGACATGCAGAGGTCGTCGCGGCGGCAGTCGACGAACTCGACCTCGGCGCCCGCCTTGATCGCCGCCAGCGGCGTCGCCATGAAGGTGTTGGACGGGCAGAGCACCGTCTCCCCCCGCACCCCGGCGAACTCGAGCGCCGCCAGGGCGCCGCCGGCCCAGCTCGACAGCCCCAGGCTGGGCAGGCCGTTCCACTCCGCCCAGCGCCGCTCGAAGGCGTCGAGCATGCGGCCCTCCGACCACTGCTCGGAGTCGAGCACCTCGGTCCACAGCTCGAACAGGCGGCCGCGGTCGCGGTGGTCGAAGCCGATCGCGAACCTGCTCGCGTCGAACCGGGTTGTCTCTGCGGCTCCTACGGTGGCTCCTTGCGTCTGGCTGGGGTTGCCTGCGCAGGACGAAACACCCGGCCGTTTGTCAGCGGCGCGAAATCTACCAGCGGAGCCCGGACCGGACGCAGACCGACTGTTGACTCCTGCCGTGGCTATAGGGTCGAAGATCCGCGGCGCGACGCCCAGCCTCGCTCGCGGGCCTGGGCGGAGCCGAGAACCGCGCCGACCGAGCGGGAGCCGGCCAGCAGGATCGTGCCGGCGAGGGCGAGCGCCATGAAGGCGGCCAGGGCCGCCCCGCCGAGCGGGGTGTCGCGCCAGGACTCGCCGAAGATCAGCGGCGCCAGCAGCACCGGGACGACGACCTGGACGGCGAACATCACCGGCGCCACGTGGGTCGCCGCCCGCCTCTGCAGGGCGCTCATCTCGCTGAGCAGCGCCAGCCCCTCCGAGGCGGCGGCGGTGGCGAGCCAGGCGAGCGCGACCAGCAGGGCGCCGGCGGCGAGCTGGTCGGTGAGCAGCTTGCTGGCGATCGCCGTCCAGGCGTAGCCGCAGCCGGCGCCGACCACCATCAGCAGGCCGATCCCGTCGGGCCGGCGGCGCAGCGCGTAGGGCAGCAGGACCGGGATCGCGACCAGCGCCAGGGCCAGGGCGATCGCCGCCGTCCCGGCGTGGTCGGTGCTCCGCTCCGGCGCCGCCCAGCCGACCCCCGCCACCCCGGCGACGATCGCCGCCACCGCCACGCCCTCGCGCCACCCGGGCTGCTCCCCGAGCCGCGTCGCCCCCAGCCAGAGCAGCAGGATCAGCCCGGCGGCGACGCAGGGCTGCACCACCGTCAGCGGCGCCAGCAGCAGCGCCGCGATCTCCAGCGGCCAGCCGAGCAGCCCCAGCGCCGTCGCCCCCAGCCAGCGCCGGTTGCGCAGCAGCCGCCCCAACAGCGAAAGCCGCAGCGAGTGGTCGTGCGACACCTGCCGCGCCTCCAGCGCCTGCAAGGCGATCGACGTGTTGTAGAGCAGCGAAGCTCCAACAGCCGCGACGATGCCGAGGGCGATCACGCGCGCACGCTATCCGTCAACCGGAGACGTAGCTCGCGCGGGTGGCGTCGGGTAGGGGTGTCCGACGGCGCGGCGTCCTTTTTTCGCCCCGCCCGATCTCGGACGGCCCACCTGCGGGCGAAAAACCCAGCGACGCGGACACCCCCACCCGGCGACAGGACCCGCGCACGCTCGGCCGTCAGGTCTCTTGGTACAGCGGCCCGTCGCCGCCCTCGGGCAGGGTGAGGCGGCCGCCCTTGGCGGTGATCGCGCCGCACTGCACGCAGTTGGAGGCGGTGACGTGGACGTCGACCTCGGCGGCGCCGTTCTCGAGCTGCTCGTCGGGGATCTCGTAGACCTGGGCCGGGCACATCGAGACCCAGGTCTGGGCGACCTCGCGCGGCACCCTGGTCTGGATGCGGATGTGATTGGGGGCGTCGTCGCGGGTCGCGTTGCCGGAGAGGAAGACCGAGTCGAGCTTGTTGAAGGTCAGCTCGTTGTCGGGCTTGGGAGTACATGTCGGCCGCAGTCGCCCAACTCCATCGCGTTCTCGGCGTCGTCCTCCTGCTTCCAGTGGCCGCCGCGGGAAGATGCCGTTGGTGAGCGCCCAGCCGTTGGCGATCGCGCCGCCGACGAAGAAGCCCTTGGAGAACGCCTGGCGCACGTTGCGCGACTTCTGGAGGTCCTTCTCGATCGGCGAGTTGTGGACCTTCTCGTCGTAGGCCTCGAAGTTGACCGAGTCCTGCTTCAGCGCCTCGACGATCGCCTCCGCCGCGTACATCCCGGCGTGCATCGCGTAGTGGACGCCCTTCAGGGTCGGGATGTTGACCATGCTCGCGGCGTCGCCGGCGACGACCATGCCGGGCACGGCGAGTCGCTTCGGCATCGCGTAGTAGCCGCCTGAGGGGATCGTCTTCGCCCCCCAGGCGACCCGCTTGCCGCCCTCGAGGATCTTCTCGATGAACGGGTGGGTCTTGATCAGCTGCAGCGCGTCGTGGCAGGAGAAGGTGGCGTCGGTGTAGTCGAGACCGACGACCAGGCCGAGGCAGACCTTGTCCTCGCCCATCGGGTAGATGAAGCTGCCGCCGAACTCGTTGAGGCGGGCGGACTTGCGCAGCGGCCAGCCCATCGTGTGGATCACCCGGTCGAGCGGCTTCGGCACCTCCCAGATCTCTTTGACGCCGATCTCCCAGCGCATCGGGTCGGCGCCGTGCATGTCGAAGTAGTCGTAGGCCGCGTAGGTCAGGTGGCCGACCGTGCCCTCGGCCAGCACCGTCGCCTTGGCGACCACGTCGGAGCCGGGCTCGAAGTTGCTCAGCTCTTCGCCCTCCTTGCCGCGGCCGCGGTCGCCGGAGCGCACGCCCTTGACGACGCGGTCCTCGACCAGCAGCTTCGTCGCCGCGGTCTCGGAGAGGACGTAGACGCCGGCCTCTTCGGCCTTGTCGGCGAGGAAGCGGCCCAGCTTCGAGACCGAGGTGACGTAGTTGCCGTGGTTGCGGAAGTTGGGCGGCGGCGGCTTCAGCGGGATCGCTCTGCTCTTGGTCAGCAGGTAGACCGCGTCCTTGGTCACCTCCTGGTAGACCGGCCACTCGGACTTCGGCAGGTCGGGAAACAGCTCTTCCATCGCCGAGGGCTTCATGTTCGCCCCCGAGAGCAGGTGCGCCCCGGCGACTTTGCCCTTCTCGATCACCGCCACCGGCACCTCGCCCAGCTTCTCGGTCAGCTCCGGCTCGTCCTCCAGCAGCTGCATCAGCTTGTTCGCGCAGGCGAGGCCGGCCGGGCCGCCGCCGACGATCGCCACCCCGACCTCGATCCGGTCCTCCTCGGGATCGGTCGGCGGACCGATCACGTCGGCCGAATCGAACGGCGGCGGGAACTCGCTGGGCTTCACGGCGGGCATCTGGACTCCTTTGCACGTCTGGGGCGAAGGCTGAGCCGGCGGCTCAGCCGCCCTTCTTCGCCTTGATCGCCTCGGTCAGCTTGGGGACGATCTTGTGCAGGTCGCCGACCACGCCGAGGTCGGAGAACTCGAAGATCGGCGCGTTCTGGTCCTTGTTGATCGCCAGGATGTTCTCCGAGCTCTGCATCCCGACCTTGTGCTGGATCGCGCCGGAGATCCCCGTGGCCAGGTAGAGCTTCGGCGCGACGGTCTTGCCGGTCTGGCCGATCTGGGCCGCGTAGGGGTACCAGCCGGCGTCGACCACGGCGCGGGTCGCGGCGACCGCCCCGCCCATCGCCTCGGCCAGCTGCTCGCAGAGCTCGAAGCCCTCCGCGGCGCCGAGGCCGCGGCCGCCGCCGACCAGGATCTCGGCGTCCTCGATGTTGACGTCGGCGCCGCGCTGCTCGCCGCGCTGCACCATCGTCGCCTTGGTCGACCAGGGCGACAGCTCGACCTCGACGTCGACCAGCTCGGCGCTGCCGCCGCTCTCCTCGGCGTCGAAGGCGTTGAGCCGGCTGATGATGATCCCCGGCTCGTCGACGTAGCCGACGTCGGCGACCTGCGAGTCCTGGAGGATCGGCCGCTTGGCGACCAGCTTGCCGTCCTGCGCCGTCACCTCGGTGACCTCCATCGTCACGCCGGCGTTCGAGCCGCGCGGTCAGCCCGGCGCCGATCTCGAAGCCGAGCAGCCCGCCGCCGAACAGCGCGTAGGAGAAGCCCTGGTCCTGGATCACCTTGGCCATCGCGTCGACGATCGGCTGGGCCAGCCCCTCGGGCGCGCCCTTGGCCCGGTAGACCTTCGCCGCGCCCCAGTTGCCGAGCGCGGCGCAGGCGTCGTCCGCGACCTCGCCGACCACCAGCGCAGCGGCCTCGCCGCCCACCTCGCCGGCCAGCTTCGCCGCCTCGGAGATCGCCCCGAGCGAGTTCTTGTTGAAGTTGCCCTCGTCGTCGTGGAGGGCGTAAACCAGGATGCCACTCATCTAGATCAGCTTCCTCTCGTCGAGCCAGGCGACGATCTTCTCGACCGTCTCGGCGGTGTCCTCGTCCTCGATGATCTCCCCGGCCTCCTTCTGGGGCGGCGGGTTGAGCGCCAGGACGCTCGTCTTCGAGCCGGCCTCGCCGGCCATCGCGGCGTCGATCCCGACGTCGCCGGTCGCCTTGCCGTCCAGCGGTTTCTTCTTCGCCCCCATGATCGCTTTCAGGCTCGGGTAGCGCGGCTCGTTGATCGCGTCGCCGACGCTGATCACGGCCGGCAGCTCGACCTCGACCGTGTCGTAGCCGTACTCGGCCTGGCGCTCGCAGCGCAGCTTGCCGTCAGTGACGTCGATCTTGATCACCTGGGTCAGCGAGGGCATCTGCAGGTGGTCGGCGACGACCGCGCCGATCGTGTAGCACTCGCCGTCGTCGGACTGCTGGCCGAGCAGCACCAGGTCGGGGCTCTCGGACTCGAGCACCTTGGCCAGCGAGTAGCCGGTGGCGCAGACGTCGGAGCCGGCCAGCGCGTCGTCGGAGAGGTGCACCGAGCGGTCGGCGCCGAGCGCCACCGCCTTGTGCAGGGCGCGGACGGCGGATTCGGGGCCCATCGTCACCGCGACGACCTCATCGACCGGGATTGCGCCGCCTTCCTTGATCTGCATGGCGGCCTCGATCGCATGGGTGTCGAAGGGGTTCAGGTTCTTCTCGCCGCTGCGGTCCAGGCGCATCGTCTCGGGGTCGATTCGCTTCTGGACGGCGGCGTCCGGTACCTCCTTGACCAGGACGCAGATCTTCAAGTTCAAGCCCTCCTTGGCTGGTTGCTCAGGCCGGTTGACTGACCAGTCAATCAGTCTATCTATTACACGCGACGGTGTGACGCTCGACCGTGATGCTTATCACGCTAGAAACGGAGGGGCGTGTCCCGGTAGGGGTGGAACGTCTTGTACTTTTTCCGCGGCCAGGCCGACGGACAGCCGACAATTGTCTTCGGAAAAAGTTAAGTGGAACCCCTACCGGGACACGGCCCCTAACCTTCCTGCTCGTGGCGCTCTGCGGCGCCCTTCTCGATGAACTCGACGATCTCGTCGGTCCCCGCTCCCGGCGTGAACACGGCGGCGACGCCGAGCCGCTTCAGCTCGGGGATGTCCTCGGCCGGGATCGTCCCCCCGACCGTGACCAGGACGTCGTCGACGCCCTGCTCGGCGAGCAGCTCGACCACCCGCGGCACCAGCGTCATGTGGGCCCCGGAGAGGATCGAGAGGCCGACCGCGTCGGCGTCCTCCTGGATCACCGTCTCGGCGATCTGCTCCGGCGTCTGGTGCAGGCCGGTGTAGATCACCTCCATGCCGGCGTCGCGCAGCGCCCGGGCGATGATCTTGGCGCCGCGGTCGTGCCCGTCGAGGCCGGGCTTGGCGACGACGACGCGGATCTTGCGGGCGGTTGCTGCCTCCACTGGGGCGACTGAACATTAGTCGAACTCCGTAACGACGTCCGAACAACACAAGCGACGGTCGGGGGATGCAGGGTAGGCCGACGCACCCGGGGAGCTGCTAGCTATTTCGTGCGTGATCCGCAGGCAAGGCCGACCGAAACTCGCGAGATGCGCCGGTTTGCAGGACTCGCCGCTAGAAGACCGGGGACTCGGTGTAGGTGCCGAACACCTCCTGCAGCGCCTCGATCATCTCGCCCTCGGTGGCGCGGGCGCGGGCGGCCTCGACGATCGGCTCCATCAGGTTGGCCTCGCCGGCGGCGGCGCGCTTCAGCTCGGCCAGGGCGGCCTCGACCGCGGCGCCGTCGCGCCGCGCCCGGGTCGCCGCCAGGCGCTCGGCCTGCTTGCGTTCCAGCGCCGGGTCGATCCGCAGGATCGGGGTCGGCTCCTCCTGCTCGGCGGCGAAGTCGTTGACGCCGACCACGATCCGGCGGCGCTCGTCGACCGCGCGCTGGTAGGCGAAGGAGGCGTCGGCGATCTCGCGCTGCGGGAAGTTGCGGCGGATCGCCTCGACCATCCCCCCCAGCTCGTCGATCCGCGAGAAGTAGTCGTAGGCGGCGGCCTCCATCTCGTCGGTCAGCTTCTCGACGAACCAGGAGCCGCCGAGCGGGTCGGGGGTGTTGGGGGCGCCGGACTCGAAGGCGATGATCTGCTGGGTGCGCAGCGCCACCCGCACCGCCTCCTCGGTCGGCAGCGCCAGCGCCTCGTCGAAGGAGTTGGTGTGCAGCGACTGGGTGCCGCCGAGCACCGCCGCCAGCGCCTCCAGCGAGGTGCGGACGACGTTGTTGAGCGGCTGCTGGGCGGTCAGCGAGACCCCGGCGGTCTGCGCGTGGAAGCGCAGCCGCATCGACTCCTCGCGCTTGGCGCCGTAGGTCTCGCGCATCTCGCGCGCCCAGATCCGCCGCGCCGCGCGGTACTTGGCGATCTCCTCGAAGAAGTCGATGTGGGCGTTGAAGAAGAAGGAGAGGCGGGGGGCGAAGTCGTCGACGTCGAGGCCGCGCTCCAGGGCGCGCTCGACGTAGGTGAAGCCGTCCTTCAGGGTGAAGGCCAGCTCCTGCTGGGCGGTCGAGCCGGCCTCGCGGATGTGGTAGCCGGAGATCGAGACCGGGTGCCAGCGGGGCATCCGCTGCGAGCACCACTCGATCATGTCGGTCACCAGCCGCATCGCCGGCTCGATCGGGAAGCACCACTCTTTCTGCGCGATGTACTCCTTGAGGATGTCGGTCTGGATCGTCCCGCCCAGCTTCTCGGCCGGCACCCCCTGCTGCTCGCCGACCAGCACGTAGAAGGCGAGCAGGATCGCCGCCGGCGCGTTGATCGTCATCGAGGTGGTGACGCCGCCCAGCGGGATGCCGGCGAAGAGCTGCTCCATGTCGTCGAGGCTGTCGACCGCGACGCCCTCGCGGCCGACCTCGCCGAGGCTGCGGGCGTGGTCGGAGTCGTAGCCCATCAGGGTCGGCATGTCGAAGGCGACCGAGAGGCCCGTCTGCCCGTGGTCGAGCAGGTAGTGGAAGCGCTCGTTCGTCTCCTCGACCGTGCCGAAGCCGGCGAACTGGCGCATCGTCCACAGCCGCCCCCGGTACATCGACTCGTACGGCCCGCGGGTGAACGGGTACTCGCCCGGCCGCCCGATCGTCTCCTCGGGCGCGGCCGCGGACGTCCTCGGGGCCGTAGAGCGGCTCGACCGGCTGCCCCGAGATCGTCGTGAACTCGGCCTCGCGCTGCTTCCAGCGGCTTCTGCCGCGGCTCCGTCGCCATGCCGACAGTCTAGGGCCGAGGCTTGCGCTGGAGCTTCCGCTCCGAGCGCGAATAGGCTGCGGCCGACTGCGGAGTGCACCGAGGCGAATCAGGTGCAGACACGGAGGCGCGAGCGTGGGCCCACGTGAGAACGTCCACGACTGCAGGCATTCATGTCAACGAACTCAGCCAACTGAAAGCGGAGGTGCCAAGAATGCGTAAAGGGTTGGAGATCGGCGGGATTGTCGCCGGCGATCGTCTTGATCGTCTTCGGCGTCGTGGCGATCGTGATGGGGGCCGACGGCAAGCCAGCACGGTCAACGACAGAACTCGCCCGGGAGCAGATCGTCGGCACGCCCGACATGACCCCGCGGCGACCTCGCCAAGGAAGTCGAAGAAGCCGGATCTGTCGCACCGACCCGAGCTGCCGACCTGCGAAGTCGCCGAAGAGGCGATCGACAACGGCGACCGGGCTCGCTGCTTCGCCGAATACATCCGCGATCCACGCGCTGGAGGCGACCGGCGGCTACACCTACGCGCAGATGGGCCGCTTCGAAGCCAAGCCGAACACGCCGAAGAGCGAGCTGGCCGAAGGCGGCGGCACCGACAGCGAAGAGTTCGCCGCGATCGAACCCGAAACCGGACCTACTTCGCCGACAACCCCGAAGCGCGAAGTCTGGGTGACGGCAGACCGCGCTCTAGACGGCGCTCAACGCCAGCTACATGGCCGACCGGCTCTCGGTCTTCGGGATCGTCATCGGCATCGCCCTGCTGCTCACCGGGATCGGCTTCCTGGTCCTCGTCGCCGGCGGCGCCGTGCGCGACCCGGAGACCGTGCTCAGGTTCCTGCGCTCGCCACAAGCCGCACAACGCCGAACCGCGGCTCGCGAGCGGCGGCTGAGCCGCAGGATCGTCGCGGAGCCCGCCGCACGTGCCGGGAGTTGAGTGCCCACATCGGCATCTGACTCCGACGGCGCGCTACCGCCGCACGGGGAGGCGGCCGCGCGCGGTCACTTGCGGCGCGCCGCGATCCGCGAGGCGCCGAAGCCGGCGATCGTCGCCAGCAGGGTGACGGCGACCGCGACCAGGCGGCGGCCGAGCCGCTCGAAGCGCATCGTCTGCCAGCCCTCCTGCCCGGCGATCTCGGCCAGCGCCGGGTCGGGGTTGACGACGACGGGATGGCCGACCGCGCGCAGCATCGGCAGGTCGGAGAGCGCGTCCGAGTAGGCGTAGGACTCGGCGAGGTCGATCTCGTGCGCGGCGGCGAACGCCTCGATCGCCTCGACCTTGCCCGGGCCGTAGACGAAGGGGCCGTCGAAGCGGCCGGTGAAGGCTGCCGTCCTCGCCGACTTCGTAGCGGGTGCCGACGCCGCCGTCCATGCCGAGCACGTGCGGCGAGCGGCTCGACCACGCCGCTGCCCGCGGCGCTGACGATGAAGGTCGGGCGGCCGGCGTCCTGATGGGCGTAGACCTCGTCGAGCATCTGCGGGTAGACGCGCGGCAGGATCGCCGCCATCACCTCGGGGTTCATCCGCTCCAGCTCGCGCAGCGGCACGCCGGAGATCAGCTCGCGCGCCCCGCGCAGCACCTCGGCGGTGCGCTCGTCGGTGGTGCCGCGCAGCCGGTAGCGCAGGTGCTCGAGGCCCCAGCTCGCGAGCTGCCGCCGCCCGACCAGCCCGTGCCGCGTCGCGACCCGGGCGAACTGCATCCCCGACGACCCCGCCATCAGGGTCTTGTCCAAGTCGAAGAAAGCAGCGGCCCGCTGCACGGGCTTAGACCTCGAGGACGATCGCGTCGCCCTGGCCGCCGCCCGAGCAGATCGCGGCGACGCCGAGGCCGCCGCCGCGCCGCTGCAGCTCGTGCACCAGCGCGCCGACGATGCGGGCGCCGGAGGCGCCGATCGGGTGGCCGAGGGCGATCGCGCCGCCGTTCACGTTGACCTCCTCCTCGTCGACGCCGAGCATCCGCATCGAGTTGAGCGCCACCGAGGCGAAGGCCTCGTTGATCTCCCAGAGGTCGACGTCCTCGGGGCTCTTGCCGATCTTCTCCAGCGCCTGCTTGGCGGCCTTGGCGGGGGTCCTCGCCAGGTAGGCGAAGTCGTCGGCGACGGTGCCGTAGGAGAGCACCCGGGCGAGCGGCTCGCGGCCCTCCTGCTCCGCCCACTCGGCCGAGCTGACGACGATCGCGCCGGCGCCGTCGTTGACGCCGGGGGCGTTGCCGGCGGTGTGGGTGGCGTCCTCGCCGCCGATCGCCCGCAGCCCGGCCAGGGTCTCGACCGTCGTCTCGGGGCGGATCGCCTCGTCGGCCTCGATCGTGTTCTCGCCCTTCCGCGACTTGACCGTGACCCCGACGATCTCCTCGGCAAGGCGGCCGGCGTCGGTCGCCTCGGCGGCGAGCCGGTGCGAGCGCTCGGCGAAGCGGTCCATGTCGGCGCGGGTGATCTCCAGCTCGTTGGAGACCTCGCTCGCCTCCTCGATCATCTGCTTTTCGGTGAAGGGGTTGGTGAGGCCGTCGTGGACCATCGCGTCGATCGTCTCGACGTGGCCCATCCGGTAGCCGAAGCGGGCGCCCGGCAGCAGGTGCGGCGCCTGGCTCATCGACTCCATGCCGCCGGTCACCGCGACCTCGGTGTCGCCGGCGCGGATCGCCATGTCGGCGATCCCCAGCGAGCGCATGCCCGAGGCGCAGACCTTGTTGACGGTCTCCGAGGGCACCTCCTTGGGGATGCCGCCCTTGATCTGGGCCTGGCGCGAGGGGATCTGCCCCTGGCCGGCCTGCAGGACCTGGCCGAAGACGACCTGCTGGACCTGCTCGGGGTCGACGCCGGAGCGCTCCAGCGCCGCCTCGATCACGTGGCCGCCGAGGTCGGTGGCGTCGAGCGAGGAGAGGGTTCCGCCCATCTTGCCGAAGGGCGTGCGCGCGGTTCCGAGGATGACGGTGCTGGGCATTCTGGCGGCCTTTCTGTGTCGGTTTATGCCGGGTCTCGGCTCGGACGGGCCGCATGGCCCTGATCGGGGACGATAGCGATTGCGCGCAGGGGACGGCGCGAGCAAGCGCATAGACTCGCGCGCCGTGGAAGTCGCCGTCAGCCAGGACGAGCCCGCCGAAGTCGAGGCCGAGCTACTCGTCGTCGGGCTCTACGAGGACGGCGAGCTGCCCGAGCCGCTGGCCGGCGCGCCCGGCGCCGCCGACGCGAAGGGCGGCTTCGAGAAGCTCTCGCTGCTCTACCCGGAGCGCCCCGGCCGGGTCCTCGTCGTCGGGCTCGGGCAAGCGCGGGGACGCCGACCCGGAGCGGCTGCGGGTCGCCGCGGCGCTGGCCGCCAAGGAGGCGGGCCGCCTGCGAGGCCGCCAGCCTCGCCTGGCTGCTGCCGGACTCCGGCGACGCGGAGGCGGCCGCCGCCGCGCTGGTCACCGGCACGATCCTCGGCTCCTACCGCTTCGACCGCTTCCAGAGCGCCGACCCCGACCGGCCGACCCCGCCGCGGCTCGAGTCGCTGACCCTGCTCGGCGCCGCAGGGCGTCGCCGCCGCCGCCGAGGCCGCCCGCGTCTGCGCCGAGGCGCAGAACCGCGCCCGCGACCTGCAGAGCCTGCCCTCCAACGTCGCCACCCCGTCCCACCTGGCGGATCGCGCCGAGCAGATCGCCGCCGGCAGCGACGCGGTCGAGGCCGAGGTGCTCGGCCGCGAGCAGATCGCCGCCAAGCGGATGGGCGGCCTGGTCGCGGTCAGCCAGGGCAGCGCCGAGGATCCGCGGCTGATCGTGCTGCGCTACGAGGGCGGCGGCTCCGGCCCGACCCTCGGCCTGGTCGGCAAGGGCGTCACCTTCGACACCGGCGGCATCTCGCTGAAGCCCTCGGCCTGCGATGCAGGAGATGAAGATGGACATGTCGGGCGCCGCGGCGGTGCTCGAGGCGGTCGCGGCGATCGCCGAGCTGGGCCTCGCGGTCAACCTGATCGCGGTCGTCCCGGCGACCGAGAACATGCCCTCGGGCACGGCGATCAAGCCGGGCGACATCATCACCCAGTACAGCGGCAAGACGGTCGAGATCAACAACACCGACGCCGAGGGACGCCTGATCCTCGCCGACGCGCTCGCCTACGCGGTCGAGCTGGGCGCCGAGCGGATCGTCGACCTGGCGACCCTGACCGGCGCGGTGCTGATGGCGCTCGGCTCCACCTACGCGGCGCTGATCTCCAACGACGACGAGCTGGCCGGCGAGGTCGAGGAGGCCGGACGAGACGACCGGCGAGCTGGTCTGGCGCCTCCCCCTCCACCCCGAGTACAAGGAGCTGACCAAGGGCAAGGTCGCCGACCTCGTCAACGCCGCGGCGAAGCGCAAGGCCGGCACGATCTACGCCGGCTCCTTCCTCGAGGAGTTCGTCGGCGAGACCCCCTGGGCCCACGTCGACATCGCCGGCACCGCCTGGGACGTCGGCCGCCCCTACACCGGCGACGACGCCAGCGGCTTCGGCGTCCGTCTCCTGGTCGAGCTGGCCCGCACGCTTGCCGGATAGTGCAGGTCGGCGGCGATCTCCTCCTGGCTTATCGCGATCCGCGGTGGCTTGCGGTGGTGCTGCCTGTGCCTCGGTTTCAGCCTCATCTCAGCGCCTCCAGTCGGCTTCGTCGGCATAGGTTGCTTCAAGCAACTCTTCTCAGGGCACTGTAGCCGACTCGGTTGCTTGAAGCAACCTTGTGTGAGAAGATCACTCTGATGCTTCGCGCCGACTATCCCGGCCAGGTCTGCTCGATCGCCAAGGCGCTCGAGGTGGTCGGCGAGCGCTGGACGCTGCTGATCGTCCGCGACGTGATGAACGGCAACCGCCGCTTCGGCGAGCTTCAGCGCTCGCTCGGGGTGGCGCGCAACGTGCTCGCCGCCCGGCTGCAGCGGATGGTCGACGAGAAGATCCTCGAACGGCGCCCGTACCAGGAGAGCCCGGAGCGCCACGAGTACTTCCTCACCGAGAAGGGACTCGACCTCTGGCCGGCGCTGATCGCCCTGCTCGCCTGGGGCGACCGCCACTCCCCCACCCCCGGCGGTCCACCGATGCTGATCGTCCACAAGGAGTGCGGCGGCCCGGTCAACGACCGCGGCATCTGCGAGGCCTGCGGCAAGGAGCTGCACGCCCGCGATGCCCG
>CAVSRD010000019.1:0-210567 GCA_963730315.1 uncultured Solirubrobacterales bacterium
GGGCGGCCGCCCCGCCGCGCTCGTAGGCGCGCACCTGCTCGGCGACCGTCGCCGTCGTCGCCCAGTTGGCGCCGGCGCTCGGGGAGCGGCGCTTGAACTCGGCGATCAGCGAGAGGCCGGGCCGGACCAGCGCCTCGCTGAACGGCCGGTCCTCGCCGCGGCGATTCAGCCTCGACTCGAGATCCGCCTGGGCCGTCTGGGCGCGGCGTTCCTCCACCCCGTCGCGGGCAGCGGCGATGAGCTGCTCGATCATTCCCACGTGGAGCTGAAAGCCTAGTGGGCCAGCGCCGCCGTCGTTGCAACGAGTCGGTCGAGCAGCTCGCGGGCGGCGCCGGCGTCGACCGCCTCCGCCGCCTTCTCGACCCCCTCGCCGAGGCTCGCGGCGCTGCCGCCTACGTAGATCGCCGCGCCCGCGTTGAGCAGGACCAGGTCGCGGCGCGGGCCTCGCTCGCCCCCCAGCACCGCGCGCGAGGCGGCCGCGTTCTCCTCCGGGCTGCCGCCCGCCACCTCCTCCAGCTCCGCCGCGGCGAGCCCGTACGCGCCCGGCTCGACGAACCACTCCTCGGTGCGACCCGCGGCGACCTCGATCACCCTGGTGCGGGACGAGATCGAGAGCTCGTCGACGCCGTCCTCGGCCGAGACAACCAAGGCCTTGACGCTGCCGAGGCCGAGCAGGGCCTCGGCGATCGTCTCCTGGTAATGGCGGTCGGAGACGCCGAGCAGCTGCCGCTCGGCACCGGCCGGATTGGTCAGCGGGCCGAGGAAGTTGAAGATCGTCCGCACCCCGAGCTGCTTGCGCACCGGCACGACGTGGGCCATCGCGGCATGGTGGCGCGGGGCGAACATGAAGCCGAAGCCGATCTCGTCGATGCAGCGGCCGACCTGGGCGGGTTCCAGCTCGATGTTGACGCCAAGCGCTTCCAGGAGATCGGCGGAGCCGCAGCGGCTGGTGCTGGAGCGATTGCCATGCTTGGCGACCGCGCAGCCCCCACCGGCGGCGACCAGCGCCGCCGTGGTGGAGACGTTGAAGGTCGAGGGCCCGCCACCGGTGCCGGCGGTGTCGACCAGGTCCTTACGCTCAGTCTCGACCGGAGCGGCGAGCGCCCGCATCGTCCGCGCCAGGCCGACCAGCTCGGGGACGGTCTCCCCCTTTGCCCGCAGGGCGATCAGGAAGGCCGCGCTCTGAACCTCGCTCGTCCGGCCCGCCATGATCTCGGCCAGCACCGCGGCGGCGTGATCCGCGGTCAGGTGGTCGCCGGCGCAGACCGCGTCGATCGCCCGGGTCACGACTTCGTTAGGCAAGAAAGTTCTCCAGCAGGTGCTTGCCCTGGGGGGTGAGGACGGACTCGGGGTGGAACTGGACGCCCTCGGCCGGCAGCTCGCGGTGGCGGGCGCCCATCACCACATCGCCGAGGCTGGCGGTCAGCTCCAGCTCGGCCGGAAGCTCCGGGTCGGCGATCAGCGAGTGGTAGCGGCCGGCCACGAGCGGGCTGGGCAGGCCGGTGTAGATCGCCTTTCCGTCGTGGACGACCTCGGCGTCCTTGCCGTGGATCGGCTCGCCCTGCACGGTGCGGCCGCCGAACGCCTCGACCAGCGACTGGTGCCCGAGGCACACCCCCAGGACCGGCGTGCCGGCCTCGGCGAAGGCGCGGATCGCCTCGACCGAGATCCCCGCCTCGGCCGGGGTGCAGGGCCCAGGCGAGACGACGAGGCGGTCGGGGCCGCGACCCAGCAGCTCCTCGACCGAGGCCTTGTCGTTGCGGACCACCTCGACCTCCGCCCCCAGCTCACCCAGGTACTGGACGAGGTTGTAGGCAAAGCTGTCGTAGTTGTCGATGACCAGTGCCTTCATGCCCAGTCCGGCTGCTCGCAGGCCAGCTCGACGGCGCGGAAGACCGCCTTCGCCTTGTTGACCGACTCGTTGTACTCGTAGGCCGGCTTGGCGTCGGCGACGGTGCCCCCGCCCGCCTGGACATGAATCTGGCCGTCCTTGACGACGACGGTGCGGATGTGGATCGCCGTGTCGAGGTCGCCGTTCCAGGAGAGGTAGCCGATCGCTCCGCCGTAGGAGCAGCGCTTCACCGGCTCCAGCTCATCGATGATCTGCATAGCCCGTACCTTCGGCGCCCCGGAGAGGGTGCCGGCGGGCAGCGCCGAGCGCAGCACGTCCATCGCCCCGACCCCCTCGCGCAGCGTCCCGGAGACCTGGCTGACGATGTGCAGGACATGGGAGTAGGTCTCGACCACCATCAGCTCGTCGACCTGGACCGAGCCGTACTCGCAGACACGGCCGAGGTCGTTGCGGCCGAGGTCGACCAGCATCACGTGCTCGGCCCGCTCCTTGGGGTCGTTGACCAGCCGCTCGGCGAGGCGGCGGTCCTCCTCCTCGTCGCCGCCGCGCGGGTAGGTGCCGGCGATCGGCCGTGTCTCGACCTTGCGGTCGTGGACTTTGACCAGCGGCTCGGGCGACGCGCCGGCGATCTGGAAATCGCCGAACTCGAGAAAGTACATGTAGGGGGAGGGATTGATCGCGCGCAGGCCGCGGTAGACCGAGAAGGCCTCGACCGGCGCCGGGGCGGAAAAGCGCTGCGAGGGGACGACCTGGAAAGCATCGCCCGCGTGCACGTACTCGACGATCCGCTCGACCGCGGATTCGAACTCCTCGCGCTCCATGTTGGAGGCGAAGTGCGGCGGCTCGGCGGCGGCGGGGCGCTCCGGCAGCGGCACGGCGCCGCGAAGCCGGCCGCGGACGTCGCCGATCGCCGCCACGGCGCGCTCGTAGGCGGCGTCGATCCCGTCCTCCTCCGCGGCGAAGGCGCAGGCCATAATTGTCACCTCGTGGCGCAGGTGATCGAAGGCGAGCAGCACGTCGGTAATCATCAGCGCCATGTCGGGCAGCCCGAGCGGGTCGGGGTTGGGTTCCCCCAGCGGCTCCACCGTGCGCACCAGGTCGTAGCCGAAGAAGCCGACCGCGCCGCCGGCGAACGGCGGCAGGCCCTCGACCGGGGCTAGGTGGAACCTGCCGAGGCGCTCGGCGACCGCGGCGTAGGGGTCGGCCGCCTCGCGGTCGGCCTCCCCTGCCTCCGCGAGCACCCCGTCGCTCCAGCGCAGCACCGAGCGAGGCCGGATGCCGACGAACGAGTAGCGGCCGACTTGGCCCTGCTCGGCCGACTCGAGCAGGAAGCAGGGCGCGCCCTCGGGCTCGCCGGCGCGCAGCTTGAGGAAAGCGGAGACGGGCGTCTCGCAGTCGTCGACGAAGCGGGCGCGCACCGGCACGACGTTGCCCTCGGTAGCGAGCCGTCGCGCCTCCTCGAGGCTGGGCTCGATCCGCAGCTCAGCGGTGGAATCACGCGTTCGTGCGTGCGAGGCACTGGACATCATCAGATTGCCACCAGTACCCCACCCGACTCACTAGCCGCGACGGCCATTCAGCACCTCCATCACAGCCGACTGCCGCACCTCGCGCGAGGCGAGCAGCACGCCTAGGTGGTACAGCAGATCGGCCGCCTCCTCGGCTACCCGCTCATCGGACTCCTCGCGCGCCGCCCGCACCACCTCCTCGGCCTCCTCCTCGACCTTGGCGCCGATCAGCCGGGGATCGTCGAGCAGCTTCACCGTGTAGCTGCCCTCGGGCCGCTCGGCGGCGCGGCTGCGAAGCGTGCGCTCCAGCACCGCCAGCGCCTCGTGGGCGACCGGCGCGGGCTCGCCGGGGGCAGCGGGGGCGTCTTTCTCGGTCGACGCCGACCCGCCGAGCTCGCGGTAGAAGCACGAGCGCTCGCCGGTGTGACAGGCGGGACCGGTCGCCACAACCAGGGCGACGATCGCGTCCCCGTCGCAGTCGTAGCGGAGCTGTTTCAGCCTCAGCACGTTGCCCGACTCTTCGCCTTTCCTCCAGATCTCCCCCCGCGAGCGGCTGAAGAAGTGCATCTCGCCCGTCTCGACACTGAGCCGCAGCGCCTCCTCGTTCGCATAGGCGAGGGTCAGCACCTCGCCGCTGGTGAAGTCCTGCGCCACGCACGGCACCAGGCCGCGCTCGTCGAATTCGACCTCGCCGAACATCGGGCAATCGTAGTTACTCGATGCCGAGCCGATCCAAGAGCCCCTCGTCGCGGCGCCAGCGACTGCGTACCCGGACCTGCAGGTCGAGGTGGACCTTGGCTTCGAGCTCGGCTTCCAGCGAGCGGCGGGCGGCGGCTCCGATCTCGCCGACCTTGGCGCCTCCCTTGCCGATCAGGATGCCCTTCTGCGACTCCGACTCCGCCCAGATGTCGGCGCGGACAGCGACCAGGCCGTCCTCGCGGTGCTCGACGCCGGTCACCTCGACCTCGACCGCGTGAGGTATCTCCTCGCGGGTCCGGTTCAGCACCTGCTCGCGGATCAGCTCGGCCAGCATCGTCTTCCCCGGCTGGTCGCTGCGCTCCTCCGGCGGGTACAGATAGGGGCCCTGCGGGACGAGCTCGCCCAGCCGCTCGACCAGAGCGTCCAGCCCATCGCCGCTGCGCGCGCTGACCGGGAAGACCTCGTCGATGCCCTCGAGCTCCGCCGCCTCGGCCAGCACCGGCACCAGCTCGTTGGGACCGGCCCGGTCGACCTTGTTGACGGCGCAGATCGTCGGCACCCCGGCGCCCGCGCCGAGCAGGGTGCGGGCGATGAAGCGGTCGCCAGGGCCGATCCCCTGCTCGCCGTCGACAACCAGCAGAACCAGGTCGGAGTCGGCCAGCTCGCGCTCGACCCGCCGCTGCATGCGCTCGGTCAGCACGTCGCGCGGTCGCTGCACGCCGGGCAGGTCGACGAGGACGAGCTGGCGGCCGCCCTCGGTGTCGGTGGCGATGCCGCGGATCGCCCGCCGGGTCGTCTGCGGCCGTACCGAGACGATCGCCACGCGGCTGCCGACGATCGCGTTGACCAGGGTCGACTTGCCGACGTTGGGCCGCCCAGCGAGGCCGACGAAACCACTCCGCTTCCTCATCTGCTCCAGCTCGCTCGCGCTCATGATCCCCGGAGATCTCGCTCGCTCGCTCCCGCGTCCGGAGGCAGCGGGGCTGTTAACGAGCGCAGGACCTTCTCCTGCAAGCCGAGCATCTCGCCCGCGTCGGCCTCGTGGTCATAGCCGCAGAGGTGGAGGACGCCGTGGACCGCGGCCTCGGTCAGGTCGGTGCAGTGCTCGGGGCAGATCGCCACGTCGCCCAGCTCGCGCGGTCCGGCGGTCGGGCCGGTTTCGTCGACCGGGAAGGCGAGCACGTCGGTCGGCTCGTCGAGGCCGCGGTGCTCGCGGTTCAGAGCGCGGATCCGCCCCGCGTCGACGATCTCGACCGCGAGGTGACCGTCGGCGACGCCGGCCGCCGCGAGCGCCGCGGCGACCGCCCCGCGCAGCTCGACCGGCACGTCGCCGACGTCAACCACGCCAATTCCGCCGGCGTGCTCGCTCTCCCTCGCTTGCGCTCATGATCCCCGGAGATCTCGCTCGCTCGCTCCCGCGTCCGCTGCTGGCGGGTTGGTCTTCCTCTCTGAATGCTCGCCATAAGCGGCGACGATCCGCTGCACCAGCTTGTGGCGGACGACGTCCTCGCCGCCGAAGCGGATGAAGGAGATGTCGGGGACCTGGCTGAGGATGTCGCGCACGACGACCAGCCCGGAGCGTTGTTCTGCCGGCAGGTCGATCTGGGTGATGTCCCCCGTGACGACCATCCGCGAGTTGAAGCCGAGCCGGGTCAGGAACATCTTCATCTGCTCGGGGCTCGTGTTCTGCGCCTCGTCGAGGATCACGAACGAGTCGTTCAAGGTCCGGCCCCGCATGAAGGCCAGCGGCGCCACCTCGATCACGCCGCGCTCGAAGTAGCCGTTGACCCGGTCGGGGTCGAGCATGTCGTAGAGCGCGTCGAACAGCGGCCGCAGGTACGGGTCGACCTTGGCCTGAATGTCGCCGGGCAGGAAGCCGAGCCGCTCGCCGGCCTCGACCGCCGGACGGGTGAGGATGATCCGCTGCACCTCGCGTTCGGCCAGCGCCGCCGCGGCCATCGCCACTGCGAGGAAGGTCTTGCCGGTGCCCGCCGGGCCCTATCCCGAAGGTGATCGTCTGGCGGCGGATCGAGTCGACGTAACGCTTCTGGTTGAGCGTCTTCGGCGCCACCTTGGTGTTGCGGTGTCGCCAGACGACGTCCTCGAGGATCTGCGCCGGGCTCTCGTGCGCGTCGAGCGCCCCGGTCACCGCTTCGATCGTCCCGGGCGCCACCTCGTGCCCCTGCTCGATCAGGTCGACCAGCTCGTCGACCACGGTGGCGGCGGTCTGCACGTCGCCGGCGTTGCCGTCCAGGGTGAGGACGTTGCCGCGCAGGTGGAAGTCGCAGTCCAGACGTCCCCGCAGCGCCCGCAGCACGGCGTCCTCCGAGCCCGCCAGCTCGGCGGCTACGGTGTTGTCGAGGGTCAGCTGCCTACGCGCCAAGTCGCTCTCGCACCGCCGCGCTGACCCGCTTGCCGTCGGCACGCCCCCCGACCTTCGGCATCAGCGCCGACATCACCTGGCCCATCTGCCGCTGCTCGGAGGCGCCCGTTTCGGCGACGGCCGCGTCGACCAGCTCGGCCAGCTCCTCGTTGGAGAGCTGAGCCGGAAGGTAGGCCTCGATCAGCTCCGCCTCGAACCTCTCGCTGCTCGCCTGCTCGGCGCGGTTCGCCTCGTGGTAGGCGTCGGCCGCCTCGAGCCGCTTCTTGCGCTCCCGCTGCAGGACCGCGACCTCGTCGCCTTTGCCGAGCTTCGCGTCCTGCTGCAAGGCGTCGACGATCATCCGCAGCGCCCCGGCACGATCACGCTCGCCCGCCTTCATCGCGGTGCGCACGTCTGCCTGGACCTTTTCCAGAACGCTCATCGTCGCTAAGGGTAGTCGCCGGGCAGTGAGATCCGCTCCACCTCTCCCAGCGGCATCTGCAGGAAGCGGGTTCCCAGCTCGCGAAACGAGTCGACCTCGCCGCTGCAGAGGAAGCGGTAGTCGCCTTCGCCGCCCGGAGGGCAGGCCAGGTCGCGCTGCCCGAGGCAGCGCTGGACGGCGGCGGCGACCGCGTGGCCGCCGCTGACCAGGCGCACGTCGCGGCCAAGGATGCGCTGCAGCATCGGCGCCACCAGCGGGTAGTGGGTGCAGCCGAGGATCAGCGTGTCGACCGCGGCCCGCTTCAGCGGCGCGCAGTAGGCGCGTGCCATGTCGACGACCGCCTCGTCGAAGGGCGAGCCGTCCTGGATGAAGGGGGCCAGATCGGGCGCCTCGACCTCGGTCACCTCGAGCGCCCGCCCCTGGGCTTCCAGCGAGCGCCGGTAGGCGCCGCTCTCGACCGTATTCGGGGTGGCGAGCACGCCGACCTTGCCGCTGTCGGTGATCGCCGCGGCGATCTCGGCCTGCGGCTCGACCACCGGCACCACCTCCACCCCGCGCCGCGCGGCGACCTCGCGGGCCACGTCCTCGCCGATCGAGGTCGCCGTGTTGCAGGCGATCACCAGCAGCTTGGCGCCCCCGTCGAGCAGCAGCCCGGCGATGCCGCCGATCCGCTCGCGGAGGTGATCGGGATCGCGCGTCCCGTAGGGGAACATCGCCGTGTCGCCGAGGTATACGAAATCCTCCTCCGGCAGCGAGACGAGGCACTCGTGCAGCACGGTGAGGCCGCCGACCCCGGAGTCGAACATCGCGATCGGCTGAGCGGAGTCGAGGCTGGCGGCGGGCGCGGGCAGGGCCGTCAGGGCTGGACGACCATGAAGAAGACCACGATCGCGACGATCAGGCCGGCGAGTTTGCCGGCGTTGTCGAGCTTCTTGGAGACTGCGGCGTACTCGGCGCTGAGCGTGTCGCCGGCGGCCAGGTCGCGCTCGGCCAGCTCCAGCGCCCGCTCGGTGTTCGGCCGGAAGAAGCCGTGCAGCATGCCGAAGAGGATGACGATCCCGGCGAAGCCGACCGCGATGAAGCTTTCGCTCGCATCCCAATGGCCCTCCGCCATCAGGTAGATGCCGGCGAGGAGGACGACGATGAGCCCCGGGCTGACCAGGTAGCGGTCGGTCGTCTGGATCCCACGGAGGACGCCGGGGACGCTCTGCGGCGCACTGCGTTCGGTGGTGCCGATGAAGATCCCGTAGGCGAAGGTCGGCCCGATCGCCACCACGACCGCGAGCACGTGGAGGAACAGGCCAACACCGTAGGCGGTGATCGTCGCCGTCATCGGCGGAAAACTTACACGGGCGAGCGGGCGCGGAGAAGCAGCGCCGCCCAGTCGCCGTCCCGCCGGCGCTCGGCCTCGGCGAGGCCGGCGGGTGCGAAGGCGGCCGCGGCCTCGTCCAGCTCCGCGGGCAGCAGCCCGGAGCAGACCAGCGTCCGCGGCGCGCGGTCGCGGTCAAACCGTGCAGCGACGGCCTTCAGCACGGGCGCGGTCAGGTTGGCGGCGACGGTCGGCGCCAGATCGGGCAGGGCCTGGCGCAGGTCGCGGCGCTCGAACTCGACCGCGACGCCGTTCGCCGCCGCGTTCTCCCTGGCTGCCTCCACCGCCGGAGCCTCGTGGTCGCAGCCGCGCACCGGAGCCCAGCCGAGCTTCGCGGCGGCGATCGCCAGCACGCCCGAGCCGCTGCCGAGGTCGGTCAGGGCACCGCCGGCCTCCCCCGCCGCCTCCAGATCGAGCAGCAGCTCGAGGCAGAGCCGGGTCGTCGGGTGGGCGCCGGTGCCGAAGGCCCGGCCGGGGTCTACGACGACGTCGAGGGCAGGAACATTGCCGACCGCCTCGCTCGCTCGCGAAGAATCAGGCTGTGACGCATCGCCCGCTCGGCGATCGGTTCGCTCCCAGGACGGTCGGACGCACAGGCGATCGCCGATCACGATGGGGCGATGGAAGTCCTGCCAGCGGTCGGCCCAGTCGTCGGGGACCTCGGTGGCGACCACCTCGACCAGGCTCTCGCCGGCAGCCGCCTCAACCTCGCCCAGCTCGGGCAGCTCGCCCTCGCCGCCGTAGATCGCGTACTCGACGTAGCCGTCCCCCCGCTCCTCCTCGACCCCGTTGGGCGCCAGGACCGTCAGCTCGGCGAGCACCAGCTCCGCCTGCTCGGGCGCGCAGCGGACGGCGAGGCGTATCAACCGAAGGCGCGGCGGACGCGCGAGAAGAAGCTCTCCTCGCCGCCGCGCCGCGAACGCAGGTTGCGCGGCTCGAGCGTCTCTCCCAGCCTCTCGGCCAGCTCGCGCTGCTCCTCGGAGAGCTCGCCGGGGACGATCACCTGGACGGCGATCACCAGGTCGCCGGGGGGGCCGCCGTTGGCACCGGGCATCCCCTGCCCGCGCAGCGCGAACTGCGAGCCGGGCTGGACGCCGGGCGGCAGCTCGATCTCGCGCTCGCCCTCCTGGCCGGGGATACTCAGCTTCGTTCCCAGCATCGCGTCGACCGCCGAGATCTCGACCTGGTCGATCAGATCCTGGCCGCGCATCGGACCGCGCCGCACCTCGAAGCCAAAGCTGCCCCCGAAGAAGGCCTGGAAGATGTCCTCGATCGAGCCGAAGCCGCCGCCGGGCGGCGCTCCGCTGGCGCGCAGCCCCTCTTTGCCGAAGGCGTCGTAGGCGCGGCGTCGCTCGGGGTCCGAGAGCACCTCGTAGGCTTCCGCCGCCGCTTTGAACTTCTCCTCCGCCTCGGGGTCGTGGTCGTTGACGTCTGGGTGCAGCTCGCGGGCGAGACGGCGAAACGCCGTCTTCAGCTCCGCCTTGTTGGCGTCGCGCTCGACACCCAACAGCTCGTAGAAGTCGCGCGGCATTCGCTCGTCAGCCGTAAACCGTCTCGCAGTAGCGCGACAGCTCGCTGGCTGCACCGCGCACCGAGGCAATCGCGGTCGCGTAGTCCATCCGCAGCGGCCCAACCACGCCGACCGAGCCGAGGTTGCGGTGGCCGAGGCCGTAGTTGGCGCCGACCACGCTGACCGAACGCAGCTCCGGCTGCGGGTTCTCGCCGCCGATCCACAGGAAGACCGAGCGCTGATCGAGGGCGGAGCGCATCATCCCGAGCACGTCGACACGGCGCTCCAGGGCACCCATCAGCTCGTCGACCCTCGGCAGCTCGGCCAGATGCTCCTCCGAGAGCAGCCGCGATACGCCGTGAACGAAGAGCGCGTCGCCGAGCGGCGGGGCGGTGACCAGCGCCATCAGGTCGGTGACCCGGGCGAGCGCCGCCGTCGTCTCCCGCATCGCGTAGTCGATCTCGCGGCGCAGCCGCGACAGCTCCAGCTCGACCTCGGCGTCGGCAGCCTGGGCCTCCGATGCGATCAGCCGATCGACGTAGTAGCGGTAGCCGGTCTCGGTCGGCACCCGGCCGGCCGAGGTGTGGGGATGGGTCAGGTACCCGGCGGCCTCCAGCGCGGCCAGCTCCGCCCGCACCGTAGAGGACCCCCACTCCACCTGTCGCTTCTCGGCGATCGGCTTCGACGCCACGGGCCTGCCCGACGCGAGGTACGCGTCGACGACCAGCCTCAGGATCAGCTCCTGTCGCTCCGAGAGCATGCTCAGAGTGTAGAAGCGGGCGCGGGTGTGCCCCGTCGCCGCCCCAGTCAGAGCTGGACTTCCGCCTCGGCGTTGCGGATCGTCTGGTTGTCGCCCTGTGCGGCGACGACGTCGATCGTCGCCCGGCCGTCCTCGACCGACTCGACGGTGCCGCTGACGGCGATCTCGGTCTCGGGCGCGCCCATGCCGCGAAACTGGACTGAGAGGCGCTTCAGCGAGCGCGGGTCGCCGCCCGCCGCCTCGGTGGCGGCGCGCGCGACCAAGCCCATCATGTAGAGGCCGTGGAGGATCGTGTTGGGCAGGCCGACCCCCTTGGCGAACTCGGGATCGATGTGGATCGGGTTGAAGTCCCCGGAGGCGCCCGCGTAGCGGTGCGGCAGGTACTTGTCCGGCGTCACCTTCAGCTCGGCGATCTGGTCGCCCGCCTCAAGCTCGCCCATCTCACACCCCCCTTACGATGTTGGTCCAGGTCCCGCGCACGACCTCGTCGCCGTCCTGGTTGGTCGAGACGGTCTCGAAGACGTAGAAGCCCTTGCCGTCCTTCTCGTAGATCTCCAGGCATTTCGCCCTGGTCGTGATCTCGTCGCCCGAGCAGGCCGGCTCGCCCCACTCGAACTCCTGGCCCCCGTGCACCATCGCGGCGAAGTTCATCGCGACGTCCGGGTCGAACATCGCCGGCCCCAGCGCCGGGGCGGAGTAGACGACGCAGAACATCGGCGGCGCGACCACGTCGCGGTAGCCGGCCGCCTCGGCGGCCTCCCGGTCGAAGTGCACCGGGTTCTCCAGCCCGACCGCCCGCGCGTACTCCCCCACCTTCTCCTTGCCCACCTCGTACGTCGTTGCGGGCCATTCCTTCCCTACCGCCTCGGTCTTGATCGCCATGGGCAGGGACCCTACCTACTCGTCGATCTCGAGCACCGCCAGGAAAGCCTCCTGCGGGACCTCGACCCGCCCCACCTGCTTCATCCGCTTCTTCCCCGCTTTCTGCTTCTTCAGCAGCTTCTGCTTGCGGCTAACGTCGCCGCCGTAGAGCTTCGCGGTGACGTCCTTGCGCAGCGCCTTGACCGTCTCGCGTGCCAGCACCCGCGAGCCGACCGCTGCCTGCACCGGGATGTCAAAGAGCTGGCGGGGGATCGTCTTGCGCAGCCGCCCGACCAGCGCCTTGCCCTGCTCGTAGGCGAAGTCACGGTGGACGACGATCGAGAGCGCGTCGACCTGATCGCCGGCCAGCAGGATGTCGACCTTGACCAGGTCGGAGGGGCGATTGCAAATCGGCTCGTAGTCGAGCGAGGCGTAGCCGCGGGTCGAGGACTTCAGGTTGTCGAAGAAGTCGAGGACGATCTCGGCCAGCGGCAGGTCGTAGTGGATCTGCACCCGCTGCGGGCTCAGGTAGTGCATGTCGACGTGCGTGCCGCGCCGCGCCTGGCAGAGCTCCATCACCGCGCCGACGTGCTCGGTCGGGCAGATGATCGTCGCCCGGATGTAGGGCTCTTCGATCGCCTCGATCGTCGCGGGGTCGGGCAGCTCGGTGGGGCTGTGGACCTCGACCTCGGTGCCGTCGGTGAGGTGAACCTCGTAGAGCACGTTCGGGGTCGTCGCCAGCAGCTCCAACCCGTACTCGCGCTCCAGCCGCTCGCGGACGATCTCCATGTGGAGCAGGCCGAGGAAGCCGGCGCGGAAGCCGAAGCCGAGCGCCTCGGAGGTCTCCGGCTCGTAGGAGAGCGCGGCGTCGTTGAGGGCCAGCCTGTCGAGCGCGTCGCGGAGGTCTTCGTAGCGGTCGGTGTCGATCGGGAAGAGGCCGCAGAAGACCATCGGCCTGACCTCGCGGTAGCCCTCCAACGGCTCAGTGGCAGGGCGCTCGCGCGATGTCAGCGTGTCGCCGACCCGCAGCCTGGCGACGTCCTTGATGCCGGTGATCAGGTAGCCGACGTCGCCCTCCTCCATGCGCTCGACGGGCGTCATCGCCGGCCGGAAGAAGCCGAGGTCGTCGATGTCGGCTTCGGTGCCGTTCTGCATCGCGACGATCCGCTCGTCCTTGCGGAAGGCGCCGTCGACGATCCGCACGTAGGCGACCACTCCGCGGTACTGATCGAACTCGGAGTCGAAGATCAAGGCCCGGGTCGGCGCCGCCGCATCGCCGCCGGGCGGCGGCACCCTGGCGACGATCGCCTCCAGCACGTCGACCACCCCCTCACCCGTCTTCGCCGAGATCCGCAGCGCTTCCCCGGGCTCGCCGCCGAGCAGGTCGGCGATTTCGCCTCCCACCCGCTCCGGTTCGGCGCCCGGCAGGTCGACCTTGTTGATCACCGGGATCAGCTCCAGCCCGTTCTCGACCGCCAGGTAGGTGTTGGCGACGGTCTGCGCCTCGACCCCCTGGGCGGCATCGACGACGAGCAGCGCGCCCTCGCAGGCGGCGAGGCTGCGCGAGACCTCGTAGGAGAAGTCGACATGCCCGGGCGTGTCGATCAGGTGCAGGTGGTAGGCCTGCCCGTCGGCGGCCCGGTACTCGACCCGCACAGCCTGCGCCTTGATCGTGATCCCGCGCTCGCGCTCCAGGTCCATCGAGTCGAGCACCTGGGCCCGCATCTTCTTCGGGTCGACGGAACCGGTGATCTCCAGGATGCGGTCGGCGAGGGTCGACTTTCCGTGGTCTATGTGGGCGATGATCGAGAAGTTTCGTATGTGGTCCATCGGCCTGCGGAGTATGGCGCTCGGCGCGCGGGTGCCGTCGGGGAGAGCCCCCTTGTGGCGACTTGTTCTCGCATGGCGAGACTAAGGCGACACGCTCAGGGGCAGGCCGATGGATCCAGACGAGCGATGAGCCTGTAGACCTTGGTCGGCGGCTTGGACAAGACGGGTTCCGCCCATGGGCCGGCGGTCCAGACGGCAGCAGGAGGATATGGGGGCTCGCCGGGTTCGATGCGGTCGCGGCTGGCAATCACGTAGTCGTAGTGGCCGGCGTTCAAGAGGCGGCGCCAGGCGCGGCAGGTCGTCGGAGGCACGAAGCCCCCGTGGGGCTTCTCGACCCCCACGTACTGGACGCGGTTGGAGAGGTCGGTGCCGTACAGCGGATACTGGCGGGTGCTCGTAGTCGCGATGCGGGAGTCGGCGATCGAGCGGGCCCACCTGAAGGCGGCGTTGAGGCCAGGGGCGGCGAAGGTCGGGTCCGAGTAGCGGTCGCGCAGGTAGTGGCGCTGGATCGGATAGCCGAGTGCGATGGCGACAGCGACGCCGAGGGCAAGCGCCGGCCGGGCCCATCGAAGAGCGCGGTCGAGATTTGAGTCGCTATGCGGTTCAAACGTCGACCGCACTCGACTGAATCGGGCGAAGCGGCCTCGAAGCGCGGGCGCAGCCGGCACCAGCGCCAGGCCGAGGATCAGGGCCGGAGCCAGGTAGCGGAGGCCCGATTCGAAGCCACGCGGCATCCCGGCCGGGCCCGAGGCTGAGGTCGGGGCGATCAGCCAGGCGACCCCCGTCGCAAGCCCGGCGAGGGCGGCAACCCGAAGCACCGGGCTCGCGTCACGCGTGAGGCAGAGCGCGAGACCGGCCAGCGCCAGGGCCGCGAGCAGCGGCCAGAGGATCGTCAGTCCGTGATGCAAGCCGGGCAGGAACCATTCGGACCAGACCGAGCCGTCGGCCAGGTAGCCGAAGACGCTGTGCCCTTGGCGCCCACCCAGCGCCTGTTCGGGCGCTGGCAGCGAGATCGGCCCGAGCCGGTCGAACCAGGGCAGTGGGTTCCCCGTGTGGGCCAGGTTGCGCAGGTACCAGTAACCGCCGGCGCTCAGGGCGGCGAGGCCGGAAGCCCAAAGCGCTCGCCATCTCATTCCGCGCGGAGCGATGCCGGCAAGTCCGACGATCAGAACGAAAGCAGGTAAGAGGAAGTTGAGCTTGGTCCCGGCTGCCAGTCCGGCGGCGAGGCCGACGACGATCAGAGCGCCGGTTGCCACCCCGTTCCCCCCCGCATCCTCCCGGGCTCCTCCAGCGCTGCCTTCGACGCTTCCACCGCGAGCGTTGACCAGCACAGCGACGGCGGCAAGCAGGAAGAAGATCCCGACGATGTCGTTGCGCGCTTCCCCGGCTTGATCCGAGAGCGCCGGCACGCTCAGCGCCGCAGCTCCCAGAGCGAGGGACCATGGAGCCACCTTGTACGGCCTGCCGATGCACCAGAGCGCCAGCAAGCACCCGACGAACCAGCCGAGATTCAACAGCGGCGACAGCAGGTCCCGCCCGAAGGCCAGCATCCCGGCGGCGTGGAACAGTTCCGCGTTCGCCGGGTAGAACCAGGCCAGGAACTGCGGGGCGATGAAGTGCAGGTTCCACGTGTCGCCGCTCTGGAAGAAGCCGGCCGCAAACGGCCCGTGGTACCAGGTCGAGTCGAACCCGGTCATCCCGGTCAGCAGCTTCGCCCGCACGTCGACGGCGAAGTGAACGACCGCGGCCACTGCGACGAGCAAAGCGATCAAGGTGATGGGATCGGGCGCCCTGCCCGCGGGTCCCGTCGGGGAGAGGGCGCCCTTGCCGTCTGAAGGGCGCCCTCTCCCCGCCACCCGCGGGACGAGCGCTCGACAACCGACCCCGGCCAACGCGACGACAACGACATATGGCAGCGGGTCGAGCCAGCCGAAGCTGCCGAGGATCTCAGCGGTCCAGATCAGCAGCGCGAGTCCGATCACCCCCGTGGCGATCCACGCCGGGGGACCCGAGAAGCGCGGCAGCAGCATCCGGCGCAAGGTCGATCCGCCGAGCAGAGCGAAACCGGCGAGCAGGAGGATGTCGGCTACGCCCAGCAGGTAGCGCGGCAGGTCCAGCATCGCTCTAACGGCGGCGCAGGAGGCGCACCACCTGCTCCAGCTCGCCGACGCGGAGCAGCCTGGCGACGCCGACGTAGACGATGCCCCCGATGAGGAGAGCGCCGCCCAGGGAGACGATCTCCCCGGCCAGGCCACGGCCGAGGGCGCCGTCGAGGACGTCCCAGATGGCGAAGGCGACGGCGGCGAGCGCCGCCGCCGCCAGGGCGATGCGCAGGCCGGTGTCGAGCAGGCGGCGCAGCTCGAGGCCGCCCAGCAGGCGACGCAGGATCGCGCACTGTGCGACCACGCTGACCGTGGTCGCGATCGCCGTCGAGGCGACGATGCCGCCGACCCCGAGCCGGTAGAGGCCGAGGGCGGCGAGCGCCGTCACCGCCAGGTTGGCGCCGGCGATCGCGGTCGGCACCCAGGGCCGCTGCAGGCTGAAGAAGGTGCGAGTGAGGAGCAGGAAGAGGCCGTTGGTGGGCAGCGAGAAGGCGAACCAGAAGAGCGCCGTGGCCACCAGGGTCGTCTGCTCGGGCGTGAACTCGCCACGCTGGTAGACGAGCCGGATCATCGGTTCGGAGAGGACGAGGACGGCAGCCGCAGCCGGCACGAGCACGAAGAGGATCTGCCGCATCCCGTTGGCCATCGTTGCGCGCAGGTTCTCGTGCTCGCCGCGCGCCGCGAAGCGGGCCAGGGTCGGGAAGAGGACGGTGGCGATCGCCACCGAGAAGATCCCCTGCGGAAGCTGGTAGATCCGGAACGCCTTGTCGATCGCCGCCGGCGCCTGGTCGCTGACCAGGCTGCCGAACAGGCTGTTGATCAACAGGTTGAAGTTGATCAGGCCGAGACTGATCGTCACCGGCAGCATCAGGAGCAGGACGCGGCGCACGTCGCGGTTGCGCCACTCGAAGCTCCAGCTGAACTTGAAGGGCGTGTTGCGCAGGTCGAAGCTGGGGATCATGAGCTGGACCAGGGTGCCGGCGAGGATGCCGATGGCGTACGCGTAGATGCGGTCCCTGCCGTGGAACGCCGGCACGAGCAGGACGACGACGGTGATGATCGTCAGGTTCCAGAACAGCGGCGAGATCGCGAAGGCGCCGAAGCGGTCGTAGCTGTTGAGGATGCCGACCACCACCCCGCTCACCCCGAGCAGGATCAGGATCGGGAAGAGGACCTGGGAGAGGGTGACGGTGAGGTCGAGGAGCTCTCCTTCAAAGCCGGGCGCGAAGAGCGGCATCACGACCGGGGCGAGCAGGACGAAGAGGGCGGTGATCGCGCCGAGGACGAGGGTGGCGAGCAGCAGCAGGGTCGAGGCGAGACGGAACGCCTCCCTGTAGTTCTTCTTCTCCAGCTGCTCGGTGAAGATCGGCACGAAAGCCGGCTGCAAGGCCGCATCTGCGAACAGGCTGCGGACGAGGTTGGGGACCTGGAAGGCGATCGTGAAGGCCGACATCGGGCCGGTCACGCCGTAGTAGCTGGCGGCGACGATCTCGCGGACCAGGCCGGCGATCCGCGAGGCGGCGGTGGCGACCGAGAAGAAGGCGGTCGAGCGGGCGATGCGGCCGGCCTGCCGTCCGGGGGCCGGATCGCCGGTCGTCTCCTCGCCCGGCTCGAACGCCTCGGCGGCCCGCACGGCGGCGTCGGAGGCGAGCGCGGCCCGCTCGCGGTGGGGTCTGTCAGGCGTCGGGGGCGTCTCCAAGCTGGGCCTCAGTCGCTATAGTCGGCGGCCGCCCGGAGCCGGCTCGGCCCGCCTCAGGGACGCCACTCATGGCCAACATAGCCTCACAGAAGAAGCGGATCCTACGCAGCGAGCGGGAGCGAACCGAGAACCGGCTGCTGAGCAGCACGGTGAAGACCTACTTCCGACGCCTCGAGAGCGCCATCGAGGGCGGCGACGCGGCGGCGATCGAGGCCGAGCACAGGGCGCTCGTCTCGCGGATCGACAAGGCGGTCCAGAAGGGCGCCCTGCACAAGAACACCGGCGCGCGCAAGAAGTCGAAGGCGGCGAAGCTAGCCGGCAGCGGCTCGTAGCGCCAGGGTCAGGGCCAGCTCGTCGCCGTAGTCGGCGCCGCCGCGGCACCAGACCTCGAGATCGGCGAGGGCGATCGTCGCGTCGCGGAGCTCCTCGACGCCGGTGCCCTGCAGACGGGCGACGAGCTGCTTGGCCGCGTAGGGGTGCATGCCGAGACTCGACTCGACCTGCTTGGGCGGCACCCCCTCGGCCAGCTGGGCGGCGGCCGCGCACGCCTTGCGCATCCGCGAGGCGAGGCCGTAGACCAGACTGGTGACGCTCTCGCCCTGGGAGACGAGCCGCTCGCCGATGCCGAGCGCCCTCCCCGGGTCGCGTTCCAGCAGCGCGTCGGAGAGCGCCCAGACCGCCGCCTCCGAGGTGTCGGCGACCATCGCGTCGAGGTCGGCGGCGGATACTTCGCCGCCCTCCCCCGCCCACAGCGAGAGCCGCTCCAGCTCGTGGCGAAGCCGCGTCGGGTTGGCTCCCATCCGGTCGACCAGCATGCGGGCGGCGGCGGGATCGAGGCGGAAGCCGAGCCGCTTCGCGTCGCCGACCAGGACGCGCGGCATCTCGCGCGCCTTCGGCGCCTCGAACTCATGGATCTCGCCCTTCGCCGCCTTGACCGCGCGGACCAGCTTGGCCGGCGCCTTGGCGCGGGCGATGAGGACGACGCTGAGGTCGGCGGGAAGCTCGGCGAGCGCCGCCGCCACCGCCTCGAGCTGCCGCTCGCGCCAGCGCTCGACGCCGTCGGCGAGCAGGTAACGGCGCGACTCGGTCAGCGACATCGCCGGGATCGCGGCGAGCAGTGCCTCGTGGTCAGGGGCGCCGCGCCCCTCGCCGGGCTCGAAGACCGCAAGCGCGGCGGCGCCCCCGTCGCGCTCCGCCCGCGCCCGCAGCCGCGCCCGGGTGGCATCGATCTTCGCCCCGTCGGTCCCGGCGATCAGGTACAGCGGGCGCATCTCGGCGGCCATTGAGCCGAGTCTAGATGCCAGTCCGGGCGATCGGCCGCTCAGCCGCCCGAGTGGCCGGGCGGGGATCCCGCGACCCCGTCGTGCGGATTGCCGACCGCCGGTGGCGGCGCCGGCGGACCGTTCCCGTTGCCTTTGCCGTAGGCGTTGCCGACCCCCGGCACCGCGGAGGCTTCGGCGACCGGTTCCGGGGACGGTTCGGGCTCTGGTGCCGGAGCCGGGTGGGGTGGCGGAGCGGACGGGGGCTTCGAGGCAGCGGACCCTCCCTGCGGTGCCCGGGGTTCCTGCGGTGCGGCTGCCGGTGGTCCCTGCGAAGCTTCCTCATGCCCCTGGGAGTGCCCGTGACGTGACGCGGCCGGCTCGGATTGCGAGACGACCAGCTCGCTTCCCGTGCCGGGCTGGGGGCCGGTCGGCTCGAGCGCCTGCCTGCCGGCCCGCCGCGCGGCGGGCCTCCCGCCGCGACTGCGCCGCGAGGCGGCGGGACGCGAGGGCGCGGCGGCAACCGCGACCCCCGCGGCGACGGCCTGACGCTTCGGTGGGGCACTCGGCAAGGGTCGGTCGGCGCCGATCGGCCAGCCGAGCTGCAGGACGAAAGCGACGATCGCGAGACCGATCGCGGCGGTGCCGCCGAGCAGCCCGAGATAGGTGCTCCGCGCCCGCTCCAGCACCCCGTCGCCGAAGACGCTGACTCCGGCGAGCCGCCGCACCAGACGCTGTACTCGTATGTAGAGCACCTCTACGGTTATCGGCGGGCGGCGTGCCGGGCGATAGGGAGGCGCCGATAAGCCCCACTTTCGATTCGAAGATTCGTTTAGGCGACGCCTCAAAGCTCAGCTGCCGCCGACCCGAACCCCCTGCCGGCTCACGTCGAGGATCACCGTGCCCTCGCGGTCGGTGCGCAGGACGGGGACTCGATGGGCAGCGAGCGTGGCGAGCGTGGCGGGGGTCGGGTGGCCGAAGGGGTTGTTCTCGCCGACCGAGATCACTGCCAGCCTGGGGCGCACGCGATCGAGCAGCTCTTTGAGGCCGGCGTCCTCGCTGCCGTGGTGGGCGACCTTGAGCACGTCGATCCGTCCGGGGTCGAGCGGCGTCGACTCGGCCTCGGCGTCGGCGGTGAGCAGCATCCTGAAGCGGCGCCAGCGGACGAGCACGACGATCGCCAGGCGATTGGGATCCTCGCCGCGGAGCGGATCGGCAAGCAGCTCGCGCGGTGGCCAGAGCACGTCGATCCGCAGACGCCCGATCCGCAGCTCGCTTCCCCTCGCCAGGCGGCGGGGGACGGCGCCCGCCGCGCGTGCCTGCCCGAGCAGCTGCCGGTCGAGCAGCGCGTAGAGCAGCCTGCCCACCGGCATCGTGCCGAGCAGCTCACGGATGCCACCGGCGTGGTCGGACTGGTCATGGGTGACGACCACGGCACCGAGCCGCACGACCCCGGCGGCGCGCAACTTCGCGGCCAGGCGGTCGCCCGGCGGCCCGCCGTCGACCAGAACGGCCGGCGCGCCCGCCGGCTGCAGGAGGATCGCGTCCCCCTGGCCGACGTCGAGGACCGAGACCCGCAGTCCGGCTGGTGGCCGCGGCCCCGAGCCGTCGCCCTGCCCGTGCAGCACCAGCGCAATCCCGACCGCGGCCGCGAAGGCTGCCAGCAACCCGGCAACCTTCCGCCGACGGGATGAAAACGAATGCATAGCGTCCGAAATCGTCCCGTCGGCGGGGGGTCGGCGGCGGGCGAGGGAGCGGGCCGCCAGGCAGGCGGCGGCGATGGTGAGATAGGAGGCGGCGAGAGCACCAGGGCCGATGTGGACGTGCACGTAGGCCCAGCCCGGCCGGCCGCACCAGGCGGCGACCTGGGCGATGTAGGCGAGCAACGGGGCGTCGACCGCGTTGAGCGCCTCGACCGGGAAGCCCGGCACCTGGCCGGCTGCCGCGGCGAGCATTCCCAGCCACATCGCGGGCGCCACCGCCGGCAGAGCCAGCAGGTTGGCGAGCAGAGTCGTGGTCGAAAGAGCTTCGAAGCGAAAGGCGATCAGCGGGACCGTGGCTAGCGTCGCCGCGATCGTCATCGCCGCGCCGTCGGCCAGCGCGCGGCGCCAGCCCCGCGCGCCGATCCGCGCCGCGATCGCCTCCCTCAGCGGCGCCGCCAGCAGGAGGATCCCGAGCACCGCGGCGAAGCTGAGCTGCCAGCCGATGTCGGCCGCGATCCCGGGCTCGAGGAGGAGCATGATGGCAGCCGCAACACCCAGCGCGTAGAAGCGCGAGGCGCGCCGCCCGGCCAGGGTCGCCAGCACGCTCAGCGCCCCCATCAGCCCGGCGCGCTGGATCGTCGGGCCGGCGCCGGCCAGCGGCACGTAGACGGCAATCAGCGCGAGCACCCAGACGAGGCGGGCTCGCAGCGGGATGCCGAGCGCCGCCAGCAGCGGCACCGCCAGCAGGGCGAGCAGCGCGACGTTCTGGCCCGAGACCGCCAACAGGTGGCTGAGCCCGGAGCGGCGGAAGTCCTCGACCGTCGCCGGGTCGACCCCCTCGTCCTCGCCGAGCACGAAGCCCCGCGCCAACTCCGCCTCCCGTGGCGGCATCCCCCTGCCCAGCGCCGCCTCGGCACGAGCGCGGATCTCGCCGCTGTGCGCCAGCGCCAAAAGGACGGCGGCCGCGACGCCGAGCAACAGCGGCGGGGGCGGCCAGCGGTCGCGCATCGGCGGCTGGATCTACGGCTGGAGGCGAGCGCGCAGCGACTCCATCGTCGCCGGCCCGATCCCGCTTATCTGGTCGAGCTGGTCGATCGAGGCGAGGCCGCCGTGCTGGTCGCGGTATTCGACGATCTTCTGTGCGGTCACGGGGCCGATCCCGTCGATCGTGTCGAGCTGCTCGACCGTGGCGCTGCCGAGGCCGATCGGCCCTTCCTTCGCCGTGGGGCCGGCGGCGGCCGCAGCGGTCCCTCCCGGGCTCCGCTCGGGCACGACTACCTGCTGGCCGTCGGCGAGGCGGGCGGCGCGGTTGATCGCCTCCAGCGCCGCCCCGGCTTCCGCTCCTCCTGCCCTCTTCACGGCGTCGACGACTCGCGCGCCGGCCGGCAGTCGGTAGACGCCGGGCCGCCGCACGCCCCCGGCGACGTCGACGACGACGTCCGGCCCGCCGCCGTCCGCCGCGATGCTGAATCCGCCGGAGGAGGCCGGCGACCGGGTCTCGGTGGGCCCGGCGCTGCCCTCGGCCCGGATGGCCCGCGCCCCGACCAGCAGCAGGGCGATGGCGATCGCCCCGTAGACGACGATCTGCGAACGGCTCAGTTCCGGCATGGGGCAGAGCGTTCACGAGCCGGCCGCGCACGTGGCGCGCCAATTGAAGATTTTCAGCCTCGACTGAGTCGCGAAATGCGCCGCCTAACGCGGCTCAGCGTCTTCGTCGTAGCCGCTCACCTCAGCCAGCTGATCGCTGTAGAGGTCCGAGGAGGCCACCGGAGGCGACTGAGCGGAAACGCAGACCAGCGGCTGATCGCCCTGGTTGGCGATCGAGTGGTCGGTTGCGGGCGGGACGAGGATCAGGTCTCCCTCCCCGACTCCTTGGGTGTCGCCGGCGACCGACATCGTGCCAGCGCCGCGAACCACGACGTAGACCTGCTCGGCCTCTTCGTCGGAGCGCAGCGTCTGCTCGGCCCCGGCCGGGATCTCCAGCCAGGTCACCGACATGTTGCGCGCCCCCATCTCCCCGGCGTCCATCAGGACGCGGTAGCGGAGCTGGTGCCAGTCCTCCGCGGGGGCTTCTGAATGGCGCCTCACCAGCATTCGGCGGCTTTGTACCAGATGGGACCCGAGATCGCGGAAAACAAGCGGATCGGTGGCCTATCGCACCACCAGGTTGACCAGCTTGCCGGGGACGACCACCTCCTTGACCACCTCCCTGCCGTTGAGGTGTCGCCGCACCTTCTCGCTTGCTCGGGCGAGTGCCAGCAACTCCGCCTCGGGGGCGTCGGCAGCGGCCTCGATCCGGTCGCGCAGCTTGCCGTTGACCTGCACCACCAAAGTCACGGTGTCGCTGGCCAGCAGCTCGGGGTCGGCCTGCGGCCAGGGTTGCTCCCAGACCCGTCCCCCCTCCAACCGCTCCCAGATCTCCGCCCCGAGGTGGGGGGCGAAGGGGAAGATCAGCGAGGCGGCGGTGGCGGTGGCGAAGCGTACCGCGGCAGCGCCGCCCGGCTCGCCGTAGAGGCCGTCCTTGAGACGGTAGGTCTCGTTGACCAGCTCCATCGTCGCGGCGATCGCGGTGTTGAACTGGAAGCCGCGCTGAAAGTCCCGGGTTGCCTTGTCGACCGCCCAGTGCGCCTTGGCGAGCAGCGGCCGGGCGTAGCCCTCTCCGGCGGCCCCCAGCTCACTGTCCGGCCGAACCTCGACCTCCTCGCAGAGCCGCCAGAGACGGGAGAGGAATCGGTTCACCCCCTCGACCCCCTCGTCGGACCAATCGCCCCCTCGCTCCGGTGGGCCCATGAAGCAGATGTAGGTGCGGGCGGTGTCGGCGCCGTAGCGCTCGACGTACTCGGCCGGGCTGACCGTGTTGCCCTTCGACTTCGACATCTTCGCTCCGTCGCGGGTGATCATCCCCTGGGTGAACAGGCTGGCGAACGGCTCCTGCACCGAGAGCCAGTCCATGTCCGCGAGCGCCTTGGTGAAGAAGCGCGCATACATCAGGTGGAGGATCGCGTGCTCGACGCCGCCGATGTACTGATCGACCGGCAGCCAGTGGGCCGCAGCCTCGCGGTCCCAGGCGGCGGCGTCGTTGCGCGGGTCGAGGTAGCGGATGAAGTACCAGGAGGAATCGACGAAGGTGTCCATCGTGTCGGTCTCGCGCCGCGCCCCGCCGCCGCAGCGCGGGCACTCGGTGGCGACCCAGTCCTCGGCGGCCGCGAGCGGGCTGCGGCCCTGCGGTGCGTAGTCCTCGACCGCCGGCAGCTCGACCGGGAGCCGATCCTCCGGCACCGGGACGATGCCGCACTCGTCGCAGTAGACGACCGGGATCGGCGCCCCCCAGTAGCGCTGGCGGGAGACCAGCCAGTCGCGGAGGCGGTAGTTGACGGAGGCGTGGCCGCGCCGCTCGGCGGCGAGCCACTCGACGATCTCCTCGTAGGCCTCGCGGTTGCCTTTGCCGTCGAAGCGACCCGAACCGGTCATCGCGCCGTCCCCGGAATAGGGCAGGCCATCGGGATCGCGGGCCTCGGCCGGGTCTTCCCCCTCGATCACCCGCCTGATCGGCAGCTCGAAGGTGCGGGCGAACTCGTAATCGCGCGCGTCGTGGGCGGGCACCGCCATGATCGCCCCGGTCCCATACTCCATCAGCACGTAGTCGGCGACGAACATCGGGATCTCCTCGCCGTTGACCGGGTTGACGACGCTGCGCCCCAGCGGCACGCCCGTCTTCGGCCGCTCCTCGTCGGCGCGCTCCTCGGCCGACTCGCGGGCGACGTCGTTGACGTACTCGCGCACGGCCGCCTCGGCCGGGGTGCCGGCGATCAGCCGCTCCAGCTCGGGATGCTCGGGGGCGAGGGCGAAGAAGGTGGCGCCGAACAGGGTGTCGGGGCGGGTGGTGAAGACGGGGAAGTCGAGGTCCGCCTCGTCGCAGCGGAAGGTCACCTCGGCGCCCTCGGAGCGGCCGATCCAGTTGCGCTGCATCGTGACGACGTGCTCGGGCCAGGACTCGAGCAGGTCGAAGTCGGCGAGCAGCCGCTCGGCGTAATCGGTGATCCGGAAGAACCACTGCTCGAGGCGCCGCTGCTCGACCGGCGTGCCGCAGCGCTCGCAGCGTCCGTCGACGACCTGCTCGTTGGCGAGCACGGTGGCGTCCTTCGGGCACCACTGGACCGGCGCCTCGTCCCGGTAGGCGAGGCCGCGCTCGAACAGCTGCAGGAAGATCCACTGCGTCCAGCGGTAGTACTCGGGCGTGTGGGTGGCCAGCTCGCGCGACCAGTCGATCGAGATCCCCCACTCGCGGAACTGCCGCCGGAACGACTCGATCGAGCCCTCGGTCGCCTGCCGCGGCGGCTCGCCCGTCTTGATCGCGTTGTTCTCCGCCGGCAGGCCGAACGAGTCGTAGCCCATCGGGTGGATCACCTCGAAGCCCTGGCGGCGCCGGAAGTGGGCGATCGCGTCGCCGACCGCGTAGCACTTGAGGTGACCGACGTGGGGCTCGCCGGACGGGTAGGGCAGCATCTCCAGCACGTAGGACTTCGGCCTGCCGCCCTCGAAACCGGGCTGCCCGGGGTTGGCGACCTCCCAGGTCCGCTCCTCGGCCCAGATCCGCTGCCACTTCTGCTCGATCGCGCGCGGCTCGTATCCGCTCATACGCTCGATCTTATGTAGGTGCGGCATGAGGGCAGGGACACCCTGCCCCCTTCCCTTCACGCAACGGGCGAGAGAGCTTCGAGTATGTGGGGCCAGACGTAGACCTCGACCGTCGCCGCCGCCACCAGCACCGGGACGGCGAGCAGCACGGTGATCAAGGTGGCCGCGAGGAGACGGTTCCACTCGCCGCGGCGGCTGGCGATCAGCCAGGCCGCCAGCGGCAGGAAGAGCGCGGTCAGCTCGGGGATCGCGTGCGGCAGCACGCTGAGGACGAGAGCGGCGCGGGAGATGTCGAGCTGGAAGGCGATCGTCGCGCCCTGGAAGCCCAGGTAGAAGGCCTGGGTGGAAAGCGAGAAGAGGGTGACGGCGGCGACGAAGAGGATCGCGAACTGGCCCGCCTTCACGTGCACCCAGCGCGAGAGGCCGGTGCGCTGGGCGGCGACGATCGGCATCGAGGCGCCGGCGATGAAGCCGGCGACGCACGCCGTCGCGTGCAGCGCGAGGACCAGCGAGTTGCGCCAGAGAATCGGCAGCAGGTCGCCCGGGTCCGACGGTTCGGTCAGCCCCGGAAGGTGGACCGGCGTGACGTCCGGCGTCAGCAGCCCGGAGACCACCCAGACAGCGCCCAGGAGGGTCAGCGCGATCGCAATGCTGAGGGCGACCCAGCCGCGCAGCACTGCCCACGGCCGCTCGTTCCAGACCGCGAAGGCCTCCCGCGTGTCGCGCATCCCATGCGAGAACACATGCTCGTTGGAGCCGTTCATCGCTAGACCATCGGCAGCCCCGGGCGCCGCGCTTAGCGCCGGGAGCCGGTCGCCGGAGAGGTCAGCCCCTGCTGATGAGTCGCTCCAGGTTGCGCGCGATCGGCTGCACCAGCCGCGGCGAGAGCCGGTGCAGCAGGTAGGGCGCGGTGACCTGGCGTCGCGGCGCCGGGACGATCAGCTTGTGTTTGACGATCGCCCCCAGCACGGCGTCCGCCACCTCGTCGGGCGAGACCCCGCGCTTCTCGTAGAAGTCGGTGATTCGGTCGTGCCTCTCCGCGAGGCCGCCGCGCATGACCCCGGTCGCGACGATCGAGGTGTCGATGATCCCGGGGCAGATCGCGCTGAAGTGAATGCCGCGCTTGGAGAGCTCGGCGTTGAGCGACTCGGTCAGTCCGACTACGCCGTACTTGGAGGCGCAGTAGGGGGCCAGTTTCGCCGACGGGACGAGGCCCGCCATCGAGGCCGTGTTGACAACCGACGCGGGCCGGCCCTGCTCGAGCATCCGCGGGACGAACGCCTGGATGCCGTAGGCGACCCCGAGCAGGTTGACTCCGATCACCCGCTGCCAGTCCTCGACCGTCGTGTGTTCGATATCCCCGCCGTGGGCGATGCCGGCGTTGTTGTGAAGGATGTCGACGCCACCGTCTGCCTCGAAGACCGCCGCCGCGAACGCCTCGACGGCGTCGGGGTCGGAGACGTCGAGCGGGTGGGCCACGGCGCTGCCGCCGGCGGCCTCGATCTCCCCGGCGACCTCCTCGGCCGTCTTCGCTTCGATGTCCGCGACGTGGACCTTCGCCCCGTGGCGGGCGAGCAGCAGCGCGGTCGAGCGGCCGATCCCGGAGCCGCCGCCGGTGACGACAGCGATCTTTCCGGTGAGCTCGATGTCGGGACTCATGGCTACCGCCCGGGTCGGGAGTGGAGCTGACGGGACTCGAACCCGTGACCTACGCGCTGCCAGCGCGTCGCTCTTCCAGCTGAGCTACAGCCCCAGGACGTGCCCGCCAGTCTAACGGGGCGGGGGACCGGATCGAGCCCGTCGCCGCTACGCGGCGTGCTGTTCGGGGCCCTGGTCCTCGTCGAGGTCGAGGATCAGGTCGTCGCCGGCGGTGCGGCGGATGCGGAAGTCGAAGGGCGGCGCTCTCTTCCAGCTCGCGCAGCAGGTCGACCGGCTCGTCGAGCTGCATCGAGAGGGTGGCGCGGCCCTCGGAGAAGCGCTCGACCGAGATCTCCGCGGCGCCCAGGCGGCCGATCGCGTCCTCGAACCCGACCAGCTGGGAGAAGTCGCCGAGCGGCCCGATCTCCAGCTTGACCCGGCCGCTCGGCGCTCGCCGCCGGATGCGGCGCTCTGCGGCCGCGGCGGCCGGCCCTCCGCTGCAACGTGCGGCCTCGGCCAGCTCCTGCGCGCGGCGGCTGACCTCGACCGCCTCGCGCAGCGCCTTCATCCGGATCCGCGTCGCCTGGCCGCGCGCCTGCGGCTGGATCTCGTCGAGCCGCGCCGCGACCGCCTCCAGCGAGGCGATGCTGCGGTCGTGGCGCTCGTTCGGCCTCCTGCAGGCGCTCGCCGAGGCTGCGGATCTCGCGCTCGCGCTCGATCACCATGCCGGAGAGGGAGGTCGACTCCTGCTCCGCCCTCGCAGCCGCCTGGGACGCCTCGCGGCCCGTTCGCTCGCCTCCCCACGATCGCGCTCCAGGGCCCAGATTCGCGCGTCCCGCAACGAGACGCGCCGCGTCGACATCGGCACGCCGGTAGCCGAGCAGCGCCCTCTTGAAGCTACCCATGCGCGGCACCGTAGAGGTGCCCTCGGACGCCATCTCGAGGACAGCTGCAAGCTCCAGCCGCGGCGCCTCGTGCCACAGCTCCTCCAGCCGGTAGCGCTGCCTGGCCTCGTCGGTGAACACGTGCAGGACCGCGTCGAGGTAGTCGAGGACGATCCAGCCGGCCGCCCCGTCGCCGTCCACCCCGCCGGGCAGCAGCCCGTGCTCCTGCTTCAGCCGCAGCCTCACCTCGTCGACGATCGCCCGCGCCTGGCGCTCGTTGCGGGCTGTGCAGATCGCCAGGAAGTCGGTGTAGGAGGCGAGCCCGCGCATGTCGAGGACGACGACCTCGCCCGCCCCTTTCGCCTCGGCCAGCTCGGCCAGCCGCCGGGCCAGTGCCTCGGACTCGAACCCGCTCATGCGTAGATCCCCTTCTCTTCGATGAACCGCGCCACCGCCTCGGGGACCAGGTAGCGCAGCGGCCTGCCCGCGGCGGCCCGCTCGCGCACCGCCGAGGAGGAGACGCCGAACTGCGGCATCTCCAGCATCGTCGCCCGGCCCTCGGCGTCGAGGCTGCGCAGCACCGCGCCGACGTCGGCGTCGGAGACGCCCGCCCGGCGCGCCACCGCCAGCCGCGCCAGCTCGGCCACGCGCTCCGGCTTGCGCCAGCTCTCCAGCCCGACCGCCGCGTCCGCCCCCATCACGAACACCAGATCCGGTTCTCCCCTTTCGCTGGCAAGCAGCTCCAAGGTCTCACAGGTGTAGGACGGCCCCTCGCGCTCGACCTCGAGGGTGGAGACGCTGAAGCGGGAGTCGTCGGCGGCGGCGAGCCGGGTCATCGCCAGCCGCAGCTCGCGCCCCGGGTCGTCGAGGATGCGCTTGTGGGGCGCCTCGCCGGTCGGCACCAGCACCACCTCGTCGAGGCCGAGCTGCCAGAGCGCCTCCTGGGCAAGCGCCAGGTGCCCGAGGTGGGGCGGGTTGAACGCCGAGCCGAGGACGCCGATGCCGGGGGCCTCGGGCGCCGGCGCGCTACTCACGCACCTGGCCGTCGCCGCGGACGACGTACTTGTAGGTGGTCAGCTCGCGCAGCCCGATCGGGCCGCGCGCGTGCAGCTTCTGGGTCGAGTTGCCGATCTCCGCTCCCATCCCGAACTCGAAGCCGTCGGTGAAGCGGGTCGAGGCGTTGGTGTAGACGACCGCGGCGTCGACCCCGGCGATGAAGCGCTCGGCCGCCTCCGCCGAGCGGCTGACGATCGCCTCCGAGTGACGCGTGCCGTGGCGGTTGACGTGGTCGACCGCGTCCTCGAGCGAATCGACTACGGCGACCGCCAGCTTCAGGTCGAGGTACTCGGCGTCCCAGTCCTCCTCGGTGGCCACGCCGATCTCGGCCCCGCCGGCGAGCTGCCGCGCCCGCTCGTCGCCGACCAGCTCGACCCCCGCCTCGTGCAGCTCGGCCAGCGCGGCGGGCAGGAAGTCGGCCGCGACCGCGGCGTCGACCAGCAGCGTCTCGGCGGCGTTGCAGACCCCCGGCCGGTGCGACCTTCGCGTTGACCGCGATCCGCCGAGCCACTTCGAGGTCGGCGTCGGCGTGCACGTAGACGTGGCAGTTGCCGGCGGCGGCGTAGATCACCGGCACCGTCGCCACTTCCTTCAGCGCCTTCTTCAGCCCCTCCCCTCCGCGCGGGATCAGCAGGTCGACGGTCTCCTCCTGGGTGGCCAGCTCCGCCAGGTCCTCGTGCCCGCCGCCGGCCAGCAGCAGCACCGCGTCCTCGGGCAGCCCGACCTCGGCCAGCGCCTCGCGCACGATCGCCGCCAGCGCCCCGTTCGTCCGCTCGGCGTAGTGCGACCCGCGCAGGACGATCGCGTTGCCGCTCTTGATCGTCAGCGCGGCGCAGTCGATCGTCACGTTGGGCCGCGCCTCGTAGACCACGGCGACGACGCCCAGCGGCACGCGGACCTTTCCCAGATCGAGCCCGCTGTCCAGCTCCCTGCGCTCCAGCTCCTCGCCGACCGGGTCCCCGAGCGCGGCAACGGCCCACACGCCCTCGGCCATCGCCGCGATCCGCTCCTCGCTCAGCGCCAGCCTGTCCTGCAACGCGGCGCTGAGGCCCTCCGCCCGCTCGTCGGCAAGGTCGGCTGCGTTCGCTTCGAGGATCTCCGAGGTTCGCTCTCCCAGCAGCCTCGCGGTCGCCTCCAGCGCGGCGTCCTTGCTCGCGGTCGGCGCGCTCGCCAGCTCCCGCGCCGCCCTCTGCGCGGCCTCGCAGGTCTCCCGCACGCCGATCGCGGTGGTCGCCATGCGGCTAAGGGTAGCTGGGGTGGCGTCACAGCAGGACGAACTTGTCGCGGTGGATGACCTCGTCGGCGGCGTGGGGCAAGAGCTCGCGAACTTGGGCGCTCTTCATCCCGAGCACACGACCCAGCTCCTGCGCCGAGTAGTCGACGATCCCCTTGCCGATCACCGCGCCGTCGGCGGTCACCTCGACCGCGTCGCCCACCTCGAAGCTGCCGTCGACCTCGACGATCCCGACCGGCAGCAGGCTGGAGCCCTTCTCGCGCAGGACGCGGGCGGCCCCGTCGTCGACCGAGAGGCGACCCCGCGCCGGCTTCGCGTACTTGAGCCAGAGCTTGAAGCTGGAGGCCTTGCCCGGCTGGGCTGAGAAACGGGTGCCGACCGGCTCGCCCCCGGCCGCTGCGCCGAGCGTTTCGGTCGTCGTCCCGTTGCAGATCACTGCCGGGATACCGGCCTCCGCCGCCATCTCCGCCGCAGCGACCTTGCTGCGCATGCCGCCCGAGCCGAAGGCCGAGGTACGGTCGCCGATCTCGAGCCCCTCCAGCTTGGAGAAGTCGTCGACCAGGGCGATCGGCTCCGCGCCCGGGTCGGTGCGGGGGTCGGCGCTGTGCAGGCCGTCGACGTCGGAGAGCAGGACGAGCAGGCGGGCGTCGAGCAGGATCGCCACCTGCGCGGCGAGGAAGTCGTTGTCGCCGAAGCTGATCTCGTCAGTCGCCGTGGTGTCGTTCTCGTTGACCACCGGCACCACCCCCCACTCGACCAGCCGGCGCAGCGTCTGGCGCGCGTTCAGGTAGTTGCTGCGGGCGGCGATGTCGGGGGCGGTGAGCAGGACCTGCGCGGCGCGCGTCCCGTGACCGGTCAGCCGGCTCTCGTAGGCACGGAAGAGGTCGCCCTGGCCGATCGCCGAGGCGGCCTGCAGCTCGTCCATCGCCCGCGGCCGCACACCGAGCTCCATCAGCCGCATCCCGCGGGCGATCGCCCCCGAGGTGACCATCACCACCCGCTCGCCCCCCCGCTCCAGCGCCGCCACCTGTGCGCAGACGGAGTCGAGCACGTCGGCGCGCAGCTCGCCGTCGTCGGCGGCGACGATCGAGGAACCGAGCTTGACGACCAGGGTCACCCGGCAAGTGTATGAGCGGGTAGCCCGGCGGGGGGACGGCGAGAATCGCCTCACCCGGCCAGCCACGTCCTGATCCGCTCGGGCGTTGCCAGGCCGGAGAAGTCGCCCTCGTCGCGTACCCGCGTGGCCGCCTGCGCCATCGCCTCGACCGCGGCCCAGGCGAGGCTGCCGCCGACGCTGATCCTGCGTGCCCCGGCCTCGACCATCTCCGCCAGCGAGAGGCCGGGACGGGCGAGGACGTTAACCGGCTTGCCGACCACGGCGCACACTTCCCCGATCTCCTCCGCGCCGCCCAGCCCCGGCGCGTAGAGCACGTCGGCGCCGGCCCGCTCGAACGCTTGCAGGCGGGCGATCGTGTCGTCGAGGTCGGGGTTGCCGCGGATCTGGTTCTCCGCTCGCGCCGTAAAGGTGAAGTCGAAGTCGAGGCGCCGCGCCGCCTCGGCCGCCGCCGCGACCCGCTCGACTGCGAGATCGAGCGGGTAGATCCCGTCCTGCCCGCCGAAGTCCTCGATCGAACCACCGACCGCGCCCACCTCGGCGGCGCTCGCGATCGCCCGCGCCGCGTCCTCGGGCGCGCGGCCGAAGCCGTTCTCGAGATCGACCGAGACCGGCAGGCTCGTGGCGCGGTCGACGGCCCGCACGTGCGGCAGCAGCTCCTCCAGGCCGACGTCGCCGTCCGGGCGGCCGAGCGTGAAGGCGAATCCCGAGCTGGTCGTCGCCAGCGCCTCGAATCCGAGCGCCGCCAGCACTTTCGCCGAGCCCGCGTCCCACGGGTTGGGAATGACGAAAGGCTCGCCCTCGTGGAGGGCGCGAAAGGCGCGCCCCTTTTCCTCCTGCGTCGGATTCATCGTCCCATCCTCACGGATGCAGCTCGAACTCGTGCTCGCCGACGCGGACGTCGTCGCCCGGCTCGAAGCCGGCGGAGCGCAGGGCGGCGACGACGCCGATCTCGTTGAGGCGCTGCTCGAGGTAGGCGAGCGCCTCCTCGTTGGCGAGGTCGTGGCGCTCGAAGAGCAGCTCGACGCCGCGGCCCAGGACGCGGAAGCCGCCGTCCTCCTCGCGCTCGACCGAGTACCCCCCCTCGCCGACCGGTCGGTAGACCCGGTGCTCCGCCTCGAACTCGGCGGGGCCCGTTTCGGAGCGCTCCGGCCGCGCCGGCGCCTCCTCGGGCAGGGCGGCGAAGATTGCCCGACGAAACTCCTCCAGACCTTCGCCGGTGACGGACGAAACCGCGAGCACACGATCATGACTTTCAAGCCACTCGGAAACCGCCTCCGCCACCTGCTCGTCCGGAAGCAGATCTCGCTTCGAGAGGACCACGATCTCCGCCAGCTGCTCCAACCCGGCCCCGTACGCCGACAACTCTCCCCGCACGGCCTCGTAGTTCGCCACCGGATCGCCCTCCAGCGGCGCCAGGTCGACCAGGTGGACGAGCATCGAGCAGCGCTCCGCGTGGGCGAGGAACTCGTGCCCGAGCCCGGCTCCCGCCGCCGCGCCCTCGATCAAGCCCGGGATGTCAGCGAGCACCGCCTGCCGCTCCTCCCCCTCGATCGTCCCCAGCACCGGCGAGATCGTCGTGAACGGATAGTCCGCGACCCTCGGATCGGCCCGGGTCAGCCGCGCCAGCAGCGAGGACTTGCCGGCGTTGGGCAGCCCCACCAGGCCGACGTCGGCCAGCAGCTTGAGACGAACCTCGATCCACCCCTTCTCGCCGCCCGTCCCCTTCTCGGCGAACCGCGGCGCCTGCCGGGTCGAGGTCGCGAACCGCCGGTTCCCGTGCCCGCCGCGCCCCCCGTGTGCCACGACCGCCCGCTGCCCGACCTCGACCAGGTCGACCCGGCTCCCGTCCACCGCCTCGGCCTGAGTTCCGGGGGGGACCGGAATCTCACGATCGTCCCCCTGCGCGCCATGCCGTTTCGAGCCTTCCCCGTGCTTCCCCCGCCCGGCCCGGAAGTGCTTGCTCCCCCGCAGGGCGCCGAGATCCCGCCGCGAGGCATCGCAGACCAACACGACGTCCCCACCGTGCCCGCCATCCCCACCGTCGGGCCCGCCCTTCGGCACGTGCGCCTCCCGCCGAAAGCTGACGCACCCGTTGCCACCGGCTCCCCCCTGGACCCAGATTTTGGCCTTGTCGTGCATGAGCTATGGAGAGAGTAAGAGGAGGTGGGGTGTCCCTTCCGCGCAGCGGCGTCCTGTTTTTCGCACAGACCACTCGGCGAGAGACGCAGCGCGCAAGGCGAAAAACCCAGCAAGCGGGAGGGGCACCCCACCTCCTCCCGCCAAGTCCTACTCAGTCAGCCAGAACGCTGATCGTGCGGCCCCTGCGCGACGGCTTGAAGTCCACCCTCCCCGCCCGGGTCGCGAAGATCGTGTGGTCCTTCCCGAGCCCGGTGCCGTCGCCGGGCCAGAACCGGGTGCCGCGCTGGCGCACGATGATCTCCCCCCCGGACACCTTCTGCCCGGCGAACACCTTCACCCCGAGCATCTTGGGGTTCGATTCGCGCCCGTTGCGGCTGGAGCCGAGTCCTTTCTTATGAGCCATCGTCGGAGTCCTTTTTCGCGGCCGGTTTCTTGGCGGCGGATTTTTTCGCCGCCGTTTTCCTCGCAGCAGGTTTTTTAGCAGCCGCTTTCGGTTTCGCCGCCGTTTTCTTCGCTTTCGCTTTCGCCGGTTTCTTCGCCGCCGGCTTCTCCTTCGCCTCAGCCTTCGCCGCCGGCTCGGCCTTCGCCGCTTTGGCCCTCGCGGCTTTCCCCAGCTTCAGCTCGGTGACCTCGAGCCGGGTCAGCTCCGAGCGATGCCCCGCCCGCCGCCGGTATCCCTTCTTCGGCTTGTATTTGAAGACCCTCACCTTCGGGCCCCGCAGGTGCTCGGCGACGGTCGCCTCGACCTTCACCTTCTCCAGCTCCTTCGGCTCGGCGATCACCTCCTTGTCGCGGAACATCACCGCCCGCAGGGCGACTTTGTCGCCCTGCGCCGCGCTGAGACGGTCGACGAGCAGCGATGTGCCCTTCTCAACCTTGTACTGCTTGCCGCCGCTCTCTATGACCGCGTACGTGCTCATCCGTCCTTACCACTCTTCGAGGTGGAGCGCGACCGACCGCCCCCGCGGCGGCGCCGGCTGCTGCGCGAGGCGGGAGATTCTAGAGCCTCCGGCTGCGATTCGCCCCCGTCGGCGCCGCCGGCGCCGTTGCCCGCCTCGGCGCCGGGCAGCGAGGCGACCGCCGCGGCCCGCTCGACCCTCTCGATCCGCACCAGCTTGCGCTCGCCGACGAACCGGCCGCCGCCGGTGACGCTGACCACGTAGGAGTCGATCCGGGCGACCGCGTCGTCGGGGTTGTACATGTGCGGCTCCTCAATCGTCACCAGCACCTCCTCGCCGACCTTGAACGGCAGCGCCCGCTCCTCGATTTCCGCCCGGCTGCCGGTCTCGACCAGCTCGAAGGTCTCGATCGGCAGGGCATCGGTGCCTTCGAAGTGGAACTGCTTGCCGGTCTCCCGCTCCAGCTCGGCGAGGCCGCTGTCGGGCTCGATCAGCTCCGCCGCAACCTTCGGATTGACCCGCAGCAGGAACGCCTCTGTGTCGCGGTCGGCGAGGTCGCGCATCTCACGCAGCCCTTCCAGCGCCACCGTCTCGGAGGAGAGGACGACGCCCTCGCCGTCGCAGGTGGGGCAGGGCGCGGTGAGGATCTCCCGCACCCCGTCGGTGACGTTCTGACGGGTCATCTCGACCAGGCCCAGCGGCGAGACCTCGACCACGTAGCTCTTCGACTTGTCCGCGTCGAGCGCCTTGCGCATCGTCTTCAGGACTTTGTCGCGGTTCTTGGCGCGAGCCATGTCGATGAAGTCGATGACGATGATCCCGCCGATGTCACGCAGCCGCAGCTGGCGCACCGCCTCCTCGGCGGCCTCGGTGTTGACCCGGGTGATCGTCTCCTCCAGCCCGCCCTTGCCGCGGCCGGTGAAGCTGCCGCTGTTGACGTCGATCACGGTGAGCGCCTCCGCGTAGTCGATCACCAGGTAGCCGCCGGAGGGCAGGTCGACGCGCCGCTCGAGGGTCGACTCGATCTCCTTGTCGACACCCCATTTCTCCAGCAGCGGCTTCTTGCCCTTGTAGAGCTCGACCTTGTCGACCAGCTCCGGCGCGGTGCGCTGGAAGAAGCCGGTGACTCGGTCGAGCTGCTTCGGCGAGTCGATGATCGCCGTTTCGAACTCGACCAGGAAGACGTCGCGCAGGACGCGGACCGGCAGGTCCGCCTCCTGGAAGACCAGGCCCGGCGCCTTGGTCTGCTCGTTGCGGCGCTCCAGCACCTCGTAGAGCTTGTGCAGGTATCCGATCTCGCGCACGAAGTCGGATTTCTTCGCGCCGTGGGCGGCGGTGCGGACGATCAGCCCGCCCGGGCCCTTGTAAGTGCGGTCGACCATCTTGCGCAGCCGGTCGCGCTCCGATTCCGACAGCCGCCGGCTGATCCCGACCCCACCCCCCTGCGGCGCGTAGACCAGGTAGCGGCCGGCGATCGAGAGGTTCATCGAGAGCCGCGCGCCCTTCGTCTTCAGCGGGTCCTTGACGACCTGGACCAGGATCTCCTGGCCGGACTTGAGCAGCTCGCCGATCCGGCGGCCGCTGCCGCGGCCCCGCTTCGGCGCCTGCTGGCCGTTCGGCAGGACGATCTCGTCGACGTGGAGGAAGCCGTTGCGCTCGAGGCCGATGTCGACGAAGGCGGCCTCCATTCCGTTGAGGACGTTGTCGACTTTGCCCTTGTAGATGTTGCCGACGATCGAACGCCGGCCGCGCCGCTCTATGTACAGCTCCGCGACGCTCCGTTTGCCGCCTTTCGTCTTCGACTCGAGGACGGCGACTCGGGTCTCGCCGCGATCGGCGGACACCAGGATGGTTTTCTTCATCGATTCAACTCAGTTCAGGTAGGTACGCATCGCCGGGCACCATTCGAGGCTCACCAGGCGAACCTGCCCTTCTGGCTGAGGCGCGCTTGCACGTGGATGCTCTGCAGCACTCCCACCGCGAGGAGGGTCGCCAACACGGACGACCCCCCGTAGCTGAGCAACGGCAGGGGGATCCCGGTGATCGGCATGATCCCGAGGTTCATCCCCACGTTGACGAAAACCTGGAAGAGCAGCATGGCGGCGATCCCGCCTGCCACCAGGGTCCCGTAGGAGTTCTTCGAAAGCGTCACGATCCGCAGCGCCCGCCAGACAAGCAGGGCGTATAGGGATAGGACTAACGCGGCGCCGAGGAATCCATAGCGCTCACCGATCACCGCGAAGATGAAGTCGGTGTGCCGCTCGGGGACGAAGTCGAGCCGCGTCTGGGTGGCCCGATCGCCTCGTCCGGTCTTTCCCCCGGAGCCGATGGCGATCTTGGCCTGGTTCTGCTGGTAGCCCGCGTCGGCGGGGTCCGCGCTGGGATGCAGGAAGGAGGTCAGCCTCTGTTCCTGGTAGCCCTTGAGGATCGGGGTCCCGACTGCGGGAGCGACCACGAGGACGATTGCGACGGTTGCCACCAGCGCCGCGCCGATCACCGCGAAGTGCGTCCAGCGGACGCCCCCCACGTACATCACGGCGAGGGTGATTGCCCCGTACACCAAGGAGGTGCCGAGGTCCGGCTGCAGGAAGACGAGCGCAGCCGGGGCGAAGCCGAGGCAGAGGTAGCGCACCGTGCGCTGCCTCGCCGAGCCACGCCGGGCGCCATCGATGACGAAGCCGGCAAGGGCCAGCACCAGCAGGACCTTGCCCAGCTCCGATGGCTGGAAGCTGAAGAAGGGAAGTTCGAAGGAGCGCCGCGAGCCGCGCGCCGCTACGCCGAAGACGAAGACCAGCGCGACGCTGGCGCAGAGGAAGGTGTAGATGCCGACCCGCAGCTCGCGGAAGCGCGAGTAGTCGATCCGGGCTAGCAGATACATGCCGACCAGACCCAGGACCCCGTAGACCGCCTGGCGGTCGACAAAGTAATGCGGCTTGCCGGGCACGTCGTGCAGGGTCGCCTGGCCGAGCGTGAAGACGCTGAAGGCGACTAGCCCGAGCGCGGCGATGCCCAGCGCGGCGTCCATGTAGGGAAGGCCGAGCCGCTCGGCGATTCCCGGGCGCAGCGCGAACGGCTCCGGGCGGGCGCGGCGGGTGCGGGTCGCGTACATCAGCCTGGGCTCCCGCCGTTGGGGCCGCTTTCGCCAGAGCTGTGCTTGCCGAAATAGGCTTCGAGGATCTGCAGTGCGGCGGGCGCCGCCGATTCGGCTCCGAAGCCGCCTTCCTCGAACGTCACAGCGGTGACGATACGGGGATTCGGATACGGGGCGAGGATCACGTACCAGGACTGGTCCGCGTGGCCGATCCGCTGCGCGGTTCCCGTCTTGCCCGCAACCGGGACCGGGAACCCGCCGAAGACCGCGTAGGAGGTGCCGCCCGGCGCCTGCGCCGCCTCGTGCAGCCCTTCCAGGATCGCCGCCCGGTATCCCGCGTCGACGTGGACGTGGCGGCGCGCCTTCGGCTCGAATTCCTTCACCACCCGGCCGGCGGCGTCGTCGACCTGGAGGCCGACGTGCGGGGTGACCACGGTGCCGCCGTTGGCGACCGCCGCGTAGGCGATCACCATCTGCAACGGATTGGTCTGCAGGTCGCCCTGGCCGGTCGCCAGCTGGATGTTGTCGCCCGCCGACCACGGTCGGTCGGTTTCGCCCGCCGCGTAGAGCTTGTCGCGCCAACGCTTGGTCGGCAGCAGTCCGACCGCGGCGCCAGGCAGGTCGAGCCCGGTCGGCCGGCCGATCCCCAGCATGTGGGCCCAGCGCTGCAGGGCGCCGGTGTCCCACATGTCGAGGCCGAGCGTGTAGAAGAAGACGTCGGAGGAGACCTGAAGCGCCGGGACGAGCGTCAGCGTGCCGTAGGAGGCGCCGCCGGCGTTCCGAAAGGTCTGGCCGCCGACGGTCAGCGAGCCGCCGTCGGTGATCGGCGTGCCGGTCGTGATCGCGCCGCTGCTCAGCGCCGCGATCGCGGTTATCAGCTTGAAGGTCGAGCCGGTCGGGTACAGCCCGGCGATCGCCCGGTCGGTGAGCGGCGCGGCGACCGGGTCGCGGTAGAGCGCGTTGACCTGACCCTGGGTCAGCGGCCTGGTGAAGACCGCCGGGTCGAAGGTCGGGAATGAGCCGAGGCCGAGGATCTCGCCGCTGTTCACGTTCATCGTCACGAAGCCGCCCGGCAGCCCGCGGGCGGCCAGCGCCGCTTCGCCTGCTTCCTGCACGGCCGAGTCGATCGACAGCCTCAGATCCTCGCCGGGGACGGGCTGCTTGGAGACCAGCTGGCCGTTCCTGGTCGGCTGGCCGAAGGCGTCGACCTGGATTCGCATCAGCCCCGGTTTGCCGCGCAGGAAGCGATCATAGGTGTCCTCGACCCCGTCTTGGCCGATCTCGTCGCCCGGCTGGAGGCCGCGGTAGCGCGGCTCCTTCAGCTGTTCTTCGGAGACCTCGCCGACGTTGCCGAGGATGTGGGCGGCGAGGGTGCCGTGCGGGTAGCGGCGCACGAAGACGCGCTGCACCTCGACCCCCGGGAAGCGGTCGTGGTTCTCCTCCAGGTAGTAGACGAGGTAATGGCCGACATCGCGGCGCAGCGTCACCGGCGCGCTCGGCGCCGTGACGAGCTGTTCGTGCATCAGCCTGCGGACGCGGCGCAGGGAGCTGTGGGTGAGCTCGGCGAGCTGGGCCAGCTCGGCCCGGCGGCGAGTCAGTCGGACCGGCAGCTTGCGAGGGTTGAGCTGCAGCGCCAGGCTGGTGCGGTTGTCGACCAGCACGCGGCCGCTGCGGTCGAGGATGTCGCCGCGCGGCGCGCTGACCCGATATTCGCGGGTGCGATTGTTGTTCGCCTCCGCCAGGTACTTTTCGCCGTCCAACACCTGCAGGAACCAGAGGCGGAAGAAGAGCAGGCCGAGGAGGGCCAGCGCGACGCCGCCGAACAGCGCGATCCGCAGCGCCAGCCTGTTGCTCATCGCCGGTCTGCGTTCGTCGGAGCGGAGATACATCGGCTTCCCCTAGGCTCCCAGCACGGTCGGCTGTTTGCGCCGCCTCACCTTCGGCTCCTCGACCAGCGCCGGCCGCAGCAGGCGCCGCAGCGCCAGGTAGATCGGCCAGCCGAGGAAGAAGGCGTAGATGCTCTTCAGCAGCATGTCGCGGACGACCAGCGAGCTGACCGGGGCGTCGAGGCCGAGCATTACCTGCACCAGAGCGAAGCCCAGCTCGGCGAGCAGGGTGAGCCCCATGCAGAGCAGCGGCGGGACCAGAGAGCTGTGGATCTCGAAGCGTTCGCGGAAGAGACCGGCGAGATAGCCGGCGCTGAGCAGAACCAGCGAGGAGCCGCCGAGCGGCGCGACCAGCAAGCAGTCGACCAGCAGGCCGATCGAGAAGCCCGAGACGGCTCCGGCCAAGCTGCCGCCGAGCAGGCCCAGCGACACCACCAGGGGGGGCAGGATGTCGGGGCTGGTGTGGAACAGCTCGACCCGTGAAAAGAAGGAGAGCTGCAGCAGCACGCCGAGGATCGCGATCGCGACGAGGCGGGCGAAGATCTTCGGGGTGACGATCATCGAGGCGAACCCCCGGTCAGCACCTGCACCATGTCGAGGTTGGCCAGGTCGGCGTAGGGCCGCAGGCGGACCTGCTGGCTCGCCTCCTGCTCGACGATCGAGGCGCTGATCACTTCGCCGATCGGCAGGCCGGGCGGGAACAGCGAGGCGAGGCCCTGGGCGCGCCAGCCGGCTGTCACGACGGCCTGGCCGACGTGGATGTCCTTGCTCGACTGGATGAAGTCGAGGATCAGTTCTTCGGGATTGCCGACGTCGGGCCGGGTCACCCCCTGCACACCGCCGGGGACGACCTTGGCCGAGACGGCGCTCGCGTGGTCGGTGATCAGGGCCGCCTGCGAGGAGCCTCCCTCGACGGAGGCGATCCTGCCGACCAGCCCGTCACCGCTGACCACCGGGTCGTCGACCCGGACGCCGTCGTCCTTGCCCATGTCGATCGTCACCGTCGACTGCCAGACGGTCGGGGAGCGGGCGATCACCCGGCCGGTAACCGGTTCGTAGGCGGAGGCTGCGAGCGCCGGCCCACGATCCAACGCGACCAGCTTGCGCAGCTGGCGGTTCTCCTGCAGCGCCTCCTGGCCGGCAACGGACTGTTCGCGCGCCTTCGCCAGCTCCGACTTGAGGCGGCTGTTTTCGCCCCTCGCGTCGAACGTCTTGTCGAACCATCCGACCAGGTCGCGAGCCGGCTTCAGGGCGCGATCGGCAACCGTCTGCAGGGGGCTGAAGACCGTGCTGACGCCCCGCTGCAAGCCCCCCGAGCTCTGCCCGTAGGTGATCGTCAGCAGGACGAAGGACCCGATGATCAGAAGCGTCAGAACCGCCCTACGGCGGCGTACTTGCTTGCGGTACACAACTGAACCCTAAGTTTGGCGTTTTGCGTGAACGGCGCCTAGGCAACGCGCGTCGTTCCCGAGTTCATCTTGCTGGCGCGATGGATCGTCTCGAACTCCTCCAGGGAGATCCCGGAGCCGACAGCCACGCATGTCAGTGGCGACTCTGCCAGCTGGCAGGGCATCTGGCACTCGTCGCGGAGACGCTGTTCGAGTCCTTGCAGGAGCGCGCCCCCTCCCGCCAGGGTAATGCCTCGGTCCATGATGTCCCCCGCCAGCTCCGGCGGAGTGCGGTCGAGCGTGTCCTTGACCGCGTCGACGATGTGGCCGATCGGTTCGTCGAGCGCCTCCCGCACCTCCGCCGAGCCGAGCGTGATCGTCTTCGGCAGGCCGGAGACGAGGTCGCGGCCGCGGATCTCCACCTCGACCTCCTCCGCCAGGTCCGAGGCCGAGCCGGCCTCGAGCTTGACCTCCTCGGCGGTCTGCGTGCCGATCGCCAGTTTGTAGTGGTGTTTGCAGTGGTTGACTATCGCCTCGTCGAGCTCGTCGCCCCCGACCCGAATCGACTGCGAGACGACGATCCCGCCGAGCGAGATCACCGCCACCTCGGTGGTGCCGCCGCCGACGTCAACGATCAGCGAGCCGGTCGGCTCGGCCACCGGCAGGCCGGCGCCGATCGCCGCCGCCATCGGCTCCTCGATCAAGTAGGCCTTACGGGCGCCGGCCGAGAGGCAGGCCTCCTCGACCGCTCGCTTCTCGACCCCGGTGACCCCGGACGGGACGCAGACCACGACCCGCGGGTGTGCGAAGCGATTGGAGTGAACCTGTTTGATGAAGTGGCGCAGCATCTGCTCGGTGACGTCGAAGTCGGCGATCACCCCGTCCTTGAGCGGCCGAATCGCCGTGATCGTGCCGGGCGTGCGACCCAGCATCCGCTTCGCCTCGACGCCGACCGCGTGGACCTGGCCGTTGCGTGAGTCGATCGCCACGACCGACGGCTCGGAGAGGACGATGCCGCGACCCCGCACGTAGACAAGCGTGTTCGCGGTGCCGAGGTCCACCGCCATGTCGCGGCCGCCAAGACCGGTGAGATTGCCAAGGACGCCCATGGGAGATCGGAAATTGCAGCGCAATCATCCCAGATGGCCGAGGTCGACCCGAAATTGGCCCAATTTGCGGGCTGGACAGGAAGGAGCGATCGCCCTACGGGGGCGAACCGCCCTCGAGCAGCGCCGGGGCCAGCTCGGCCAGCAGGCCGACCGGCAGGCCGACCACGTTCGACACGCTTCCCTCGATCCGCTCCACCAAGGTGGACCCGAGCGTCTGGATCGCGTACCCGCCGGACCTGCCACGCCACTCACCGAATCGCACGTAGCGCTCCTTCGCCGCCTCGTCGAGCTCCGCGAACAGCACTGCGGTCCGCTCCAGCCCGCTCCGCTCCTCGCCGTCGACCAGCACCACCAACCCGCTCAAGACCTCGTGCGCCCGCCCCGACATCCGCTCCAGGTACCGCCGCGCCTCCGCCTCGTCAGCCGGCTTTCCCAGCGCCCTGCCGTCGAGCACGACGTCGGTGTCGCAGGCGATCACGAACCCGGCTCGCCCCACCGCCCTCGCCTTGCGCCGCGCGTTCTCGATCACCTCGATCTCCGGCTCCCCCCCGCTCAACTCCTCGACCCCGGGCACCACGACCTCGAACTCGACCCCCAGCTTCCGCAGGATCTCGCTCCGCTGCGGCGATCCTGAAGCAAGAGTGACGCGCGGGCTCACCCGCTACGCCAGCTCCGGAAACCAAATCTCGATCTCCCGCTCGGCCGACTCATCGGAGTCCGACCCGTGCACCATGTTGTAGGTGACCTCGAGCGCGTAGTCGCCGCGGATCGACCCGGGCGCCGCCTCGACCGGGTTGGTCGCGCCGATCACCTGGCGCGCCGCCGCGACCGCTTCGTGACCCTCCAGCACGAGCGCGACCAGGGTGCCGGCGGTGATGAAGGAGACCAGCTCGCCGAAGAACGGCTTCTCGGTGTGCTCGGCGTAATGCTTGTTGGCGATCGGCTCGTCGGCCCGCATCGTCTTCAGCGCAGCGATCCGCAGCCCCTTGCGCTCGAACCGGGCGATCACCTCGCCGGTCAGGGCCCGCTCGAAGGCGTCAGGCTTTACGAGGATCAGGGTCCGGCTCACGGCTGGGGCTCCTTTGCGTTCGTTTCTGCCTCTCAGGCGGCTTGGCGGCGGCGCGGCCGGGCTCCTTCTCGGCGGGGGAGGCGGCCCGTTTGCCGCGCTCGGGCTTTCGTTTCGGCGCTTTGCGCTCCTCCCGGGTCGCTCGCTGCCGCTCTCCGCCGCCCGCTTTGCGCTCCCCGCCACCGCGTTTCCGTCGCTGCGGCTCACGCTCGTCGAGCGCCGTCTCGCAATAGGGGCAGAGGGCCCAGCGCCGATCGACGGGCTTGCCGCAGTTGTGGCAGGGATCCTTGAGGCGGCGCTGGCACTGCGGGCAGCGCAGGTAGGACTTCTCAACCGGGAAGCCGCAACCGGGGCAGGACAGCTCTTCGAGCTGCCGCACCCGCAGCTCCGCGGCCTTGATCTCAAGCTCCCGTTCGTGGGCGTCCTCGAGGAACTCGGGCGGTCGGACGATCGCGTAGACAGCCGTGCCAAGGTAGGGAATGAAGGAGGCGAGGGTTGCGCAACCGACCAGGAAGGGATCGGAGATGCGGCGCTTGGCGTCGAGATAGGTGAAGACGATCAGCGCCAGCCAGACGACGACCAGCATCAGGACGAGGAGGTTGACGACCAGGTTGAGGCCGCCGTTGCTGATGCCGAAGATCGCTAGTGCCATGGCTGGGCGTCCCGCCGGGGGGAGCGGTGAGTCTACTTCGACGCGGCCGCGGCGAGACCTGTCAGAGGAAGAGCCGGCCGAACAGATAGCCGAGCCCGAAGAATATGAGGATCACCCCGGCGACGACCGCGGCGACCAGGGCCATCATCGAGAGCAGTTCGGATCCGGCGCTGCGATTCACGCCTAGAGCCTACCCCGGCAGGGGACGGTCAGTGCTGCAGAGCGTGGCGGGCCGGCGCCAACGCGTAGTGCGAGCCGGCGACGACCAGAATGCCGGCGGCGGACCCGGCCAGCTCGCGGCCCCGTCGCACCGCGACCGCCAGGTCCGGCTCGGTCTCGGCCTCCAGCTCGACCGCTGCGCAGGCCGCCGCCAAGGCGGCGGCCCGATGCGAGGCCGCACCGGGCCTGCCGCGCGCCGCCAGCACGGCGCGCGGAAGTTCGGTGCAGACGACCCGGTCGACGGCGGGAGCCAGCGCCTCGATCGTCGCCGCGGCGTCCTTGTCGTCGAGCAGCGCCAGGCAGGCGACGACCGACGTGGCCGCGATCTCGCTCAGCGCCTCGGCCAAGGCCGCGGCGCCGTCGGGGTTGTGAGCGGCGTCGACGTATGTCGGGGGTTCGGCGGCGACGAGCTCGAGGCGGCCGGGGATCTCGATCCGGGCGCCGACCGCGGCGACCCGCTCGGGGTCCAGCTTGCCGAGAAACGCCTCGGCGGCGGCGCAGGCAAGTGCGAAGTTGCGTCGCTGGAAGCGCCCGGGGGCGCGCAGCCGCACCTCAGGACCGGGGTCCTCGGGCGCGGCGATCAGCCGGGCGCCGCGCTCGCCGGCGGTGCGCTCCGCCAGCGCCCTTACAGCCGGGCTGACCCGGCCGACCACCAGCGTGGTCTGGTCGCGCAGCACCGCCAGCTTCTCGGCCGCGATCTCCTCCTCGCTCTCGCCCAGCCACTGCGTGTGGTCGAGGCCGATCGTGGTGAGCACGGTGACCCGCGAGGGGATCGTGTTGGTCGCGTCGAGCCTGCCCCCCAGCCCGGCCTCGACGACCGCCGCCTCGACCCGGGCGGCGGCAAGAGCAACGAACGCCGCGGCTGTGGCCAGCTCGAACTGGGTCACGGCCTCGCCCTCCTCGAGCGTGCGGTTGACCGTCTCGGCAGCCTCTGCGGCGCGCTCCACCGCGGCGGCGAACTCGGCCGCCCCGACCTCCTCGCCGCGGACCAGCACCCGTTCCGACCAGCGCTCCGCGTGCGGCGATATGCAGGCGCCGGCGCTGACGCCGTGCGCCTCGAGCAGCGCCGCGGCCATTCGCGACACCGACGACTTGCCGTTGGTGCCGACCACGTGAATCGAGGCGAAGCGATGCTGGGGCAGCCCGAGCACGGCGCTCAGCTTGCGCATCCGCTCCAGCCCCAGCTTCCAGCCGATCGGCTCGAGCGAGTCGAGGTAGGCCTCGGAGTCTATTCGGAGAGCTCCTCGAGCTCGGCGCGGTAGCGCCCGAGCTTCTCGCGCTCCTCCTCGACCAGATCGGCCGGGGCACGGGCGACGAACTTCTCGTTGGCGAGTTTGCCCTCCGCCCGCGCCACCTCGGAGCGCAGCTCCTCGCGCCGCGCCTCGAGCCGAGCGGCGACCGCCTCGGCGTCGATCTCGGCCGAGGCGAGGATCTTTACCGGGCCGACCGCGGCGATCGGGTCGCTCCCGTCGCCCATGAACTCGACGCGGGCGAGGCGGCCGACGAACTCCCGCGGCTCGACGCCCTCGGCGCGGGCGGCGAGCACGGTCGCCGCCGGTGCCTCGACCAGATCGCGCCAGGCGCGCAGGCGGCGGGTCAGCTCGATCCCGGCCCGCACCTCCGCCTCCGCCTCGGCGTCGAGCAGCGACTCGTCGGGCTTGGGGAAGGGGTGGACAACGAGGTGGCCGCGGCGGGCTGGGTGGTAGGACCAGATCTCCTCGGTGACGAAGGGCATGATCGGGTGCAGCAGGGCGAGCACCCGCTCTAGCACGCGCAGGAGAATCGCCGAAACGCCTGGCTCTCCCTCGTAGAGCCGCGGCTTGACGATCTCCAGGTACCAGTCGCACAGCTCCGACCAGAAGAACGCGTAGGCCTCCTGGGCGGCGTGGGCAAAGTCGTAGGATTCCAGCTTCGCGGTGACCGAGGCGATCGTCGCCTCGAGCCGCGAGAGGATCCATCTGTCCTCGACTGGCCCACCCGCAGCCGCGGCAGGGAATTGGCCCTGCCGCGCATTGGTGTGCGATTGATTCTGATCGAATTTCACATTCATCAGAATCAATCGCGACGCGTTCCACAGCTTGTTCGCGAGGTCGGCCCCTTGCTGGACCTTGGCGTCGGAGAACCGCACGTCCTGGGTCGAGGACATCGCCAGCAGGCCGAAGCGCAGCGCGTCGGCGCCGTGCCTGTCGATCTCGTCCAGCGGGTCGACCCCGGTGCCGAGGCTCTTCGACATCCGCCGCCCGTCGCGGGCCTGGATCACCGAGTGCACGTAGACGTCGCGGAAGGGGACGTCGCCGGCGAACTCGATCCCGGCCATGATCATCCGGGCCACCCAGAGGAAGAGGATCTCGCGCGCCGTGGTGAGAAAGCTGGTCGGGTAGAAGGCGCGCAGCTCCGGCGTGTCGTCGGGCCAACCCAGCGTCGCGAACGGCCACAGGGCCGAGCTGAACCAGGTGTCGAGCACGTCCTCCTCCTGGCGCAGCTCGCCGCTGCAGGCGCCGCAGCGCTCGGGCGCCGACTCGGCCACGTAGGTCTCCTCGCAGGCGTCGCAGTACCAGACCGGGATCCGGTGCCCCCACCAGAGCTGGCGCGAGATGCACCAGGGGCGGATCTCCCGCATCCATTCGAGGTAAACGCGCTTCCACTGCGGTGGGGTTATCCGCACCTCGCCGTGCTCGACCGCCTCGATCGCCGGCTTCGCAAGCTCGTCCATGCGGCAGAACCACTGCAGCGAGATCAGCGGCTCGATCCGCTCGCCGGAGCGGTGCGAGAAGGGGACCGAGTGCGTGTATGGCTCTTCCCCGCGCAGCTTGCCCTCCTCGCGCAGAGCAGCGACCACCGCCTCCTGCGCCTCCGCCGCGGCCAAGCCGGCGAACCGCTCGCCCGCCTCCTCGCTCATCCGCCCGTCGGGGCCGATCGCGCCGATCTCCTCGAGCCCGTGCCGGCGGCCGATCTCGAAGTCGTTGGGATCGTGGCCGGGGGTGATCTTCAGCGCCCCGGTGCCGAACTCCGGGTCGACGTGATCGTCGGCGATGATCGGCAGCCGCCGCCCGACCAGCGGCAGCACGCAATGCTGCCCGACCAGATCCGCGTAGCGCTCGTCCCCGGGGTTCACCGCCACCGCGGTGTCGGCGAGCATCGTCTCCGGACGCACGGTCGCCACGGTCAGCGCCCGGTCGGATTCCTCGACCGGGTAGTCGATCGAGTAGAGCGTGTCGGTGAGCTCGCGGTTCTCCACCTCGAGGTCGGAGATCGCCGAGTGCGAGCCCGGGTCCCAGTTGACCATGTAGTGGTCGCGGTAGACGTAGCCCCTGTCGTACAGCTGCTTGAAGACGCGGTGGACGGCGCGGACGTAGCCCGCGTCGAGGGTGAAGCGCTCCCGCTCGTAGTCGCAGGATGCGCCGAGCCGCTTGTACTGCTCGACGATCCGCGAGCCGTACTCCTCTTTCCATGCCCAGACCCGTTCGACGAACGCCTCGCGGCCCAGCTCGCGGCGGCTCGTGCCTTCGGCCCGCAGCTCTTTCTCGACCACCGCCTGGGTGGCGATCCCGGCGTGATCGGTGCCGAGCAGCCAGAGCGTGTTGCGCCCGCGCATCCGGTTCATCCGAGCCAGCGCGTCCTGCATCGAGCCGTTCAGCGCATGGCCCATGTGCAGGGCGCCGGTCACGTTCGGCGGCGGGATCGAGATCGAGAAGTTCTCCGCCGCGGTCCCCTCGGCCGGCGGGTGGAAGTAGCCGCCCTCGATCCACTCGGCGAAGACGCGCGCCTCGACATCGGCCGCGTCGTAGCGGGTCTTCTGCTTCAGCTCGCCTAGGCGCCGATCGGCCATCGCTCGCCGAGTCTAGTCCGGCCACCCATCGCCGACGGGCCGAAAACAGACGCTATAGGGGGTGAAATCGTCCCGTCGGCGGGGCGTTCAGGCCGATTCCTCGCCCAGCCCGCCGTCCGCCTCGCCGATGTCCTGGTGGGCGGCCTCGGTGACCAGGGTGGGCCGGCGCCCCTGGACGATCGTCTCGCGGGTGACCACGCACTTGGTCACGTCGCGTCGCGAGGGCAGCTCGAACTGCACGTCGAGCAGCGTCTCCTCGAGGATCGAGCGAAGCCCGCGAGCGCCGGTCTCGCGCTCCAGCGCCTTGTCTGCGATCGCGTCCAGGCTGTCCTCGGCGAAGACCAGCTCGATGTCGTCGAACTCGAAGAAGCGCTGGAACTGGCGGGTCAGGGCGTGGCGCGGCTCGGTGAGGATCGTGATCAGGTCCTGGCGGGTGAGCTGGTGGATCGCGGCGACCACCGGCAGGCGGCCGATGAACTCGGGGATCAACCCGTACTCGATCAAATCCTCCGGCAGCACCTGCTCGAACCATTCGCCGCTGTCCTTCTGCTCCCGCGAGGAGATCGCCGCGCCGAAGCCGACCCCGCGGTCGCCGACCCGCTGCTCGATCACCTTGTCCAGCTCGGCGAAGGAGCCGCCGCAGACGAAGAGGATGTTGGTCGTGTCGAGGGTGAGGAACTCCTGGTGGGGGTGCTTGCGCCCCCCTTGCGGAGGCACCGAGGCGGTCGTCCCCTCGAGGATCTTCAGCAGCGCCTGCTGCACGCCTTCGCCGGAGACGTCGCGGGTGATCGACGGGTTGTCGGCTTTGCGCGCGATCTTGTCGATCTCGTCGATGTAGATGATCCCCGTTTCGGCCTTCTTGACGTCGTAGTCGGCGGCCTGGATCAGCTTCAAGAGGATGTTCTCGACGTCCTCGCCGACGTAGCCGGCCTCGGTCAGCGCGGTCGCGTCGGCGATCGCGAAGGGGACGTTGAGGATGCGGGCCAGCGTCTGGGCGAGCAGCGTCTTGCCGCAGCCGGTCGGCCCGAGCAGCAGGATGTTCGACTTCTCCAGCTCGACCTCGCCGTCCTCGCTCCCGGAGGCCATCTGCACCCGCTTGTAGTGGTTGTAGACGGCGACCGAGAGGGCGCGCTTGGCGGTCTCCTGGCCGACCACGTACTCCTGCAGGACCTCGTGGATCTCGCGCGGCTTCGGCAGGTTCTCCAGTTCGACGCCCCCGGAGGGCGGCGACAGCTCCTCGTCGATGATCTCGTTGCAGAGGTCGATGCACTCGTCGCAGATGTAGACGCCCGGGCCGGCGATCAACTTCTTGACCTGGCGCTGCGACTTGCCGCAGAAGCTACAGAGGAGCTGCTCGTTCGAGTCTGTCGGGCGTGCCAGGGGAATCCCTCCTTGCGGGTCGGTAGTCGCCTACCGGCGTCGCGGCCCCAAAGCTTAGAGGGGGCGGCAACCCGGCTTTGTCGGTCCGCTCGTCTTACTCCGTCGCCGCCGCCGTCCCTTCATCCGGGCGGGGCCTTGCGGGCGCCAAGCGACGTCGGCGGGCGGCAAACGATCGATCATGGCGAGGAGCGCCTGACGCTGGGCCCGCGATTCTTGGCGCAAGTCCGCAGCAGGCGAGGATCTCGTCGGTCTAGCGCTCGGCCTTCTCCCTGTCGCGCTCGGCGCATGGAGGTCGCCTGGTCCGCGACCGTCTGCTCATGGCGATCCAGCGCGGCCATTGTTCGCTCGAACGCCTGGGTGTTGCGATCGAACGCGGCGCGGCTGAGCTCCATCAGCTCCTCCGCGCTCCATGTGGCGCACGAGCTTGTGCGAGCAAGGCGGTTCCGCGGCGCCGCTCGTCGGCCTGGCTGGCTCATTCTCGCCGGGACCGCTGGTAGCGCATGGAGACGACCCGCGAGCCGAAGGTCTGGGTCTCGACCAGCTCCAGGTCGAACGTCTCCTCCAGGTCGGGGAGGAACGGCGTGCCGCCGCCGACGATCACCGGGTAGACGAACGGCTGAAACTCGTCGACCAGGCCGGCCTTAATCAGGGTCGCGGCTAGCCCGGCGCCGCCGACCCCCAAGTCCCCTCCCTCCTCCGCCTTCAGGCGCTCGACCTCCTCGACGACGCCGTCCCTCACCAGCCGCGTGTTGCCCTCGACCTCCTCGAGCGTCGTCGAGAAGACGACCTTTGGAAGCTCCTGCCAGATGCCCGCGAACTCGCGCTCGACCTCACCGAGCTCCGGGTTCTGGTCGGCCGTCTCCCAGTAGACCATCGTTTCGTAGAGGTTCCGGCCGAGCAGGTGGCAGCCGAGCTCGCGGGTGCGCTCGTTGTGGAAACGGTGGAGTTCCTGGCTAGGCACCGACCAGTCGAACCTCCCGTCCGGCCCGGTGATGTAGCCGTCGAGCGAGACGCTCATCGAGTAGATCAGCTTGCCCACAAGTCATGTCCTTTCTTCGGTTTTGGTGCTCCTATGACCGGGAGACGCGTCGAAACTAATCGCATCGCGCTCTACCTTTGCCCGACGATCGGAAGCCGCGCGGCTACGCGGAGCCGCTGCCCCCCTCGCGCGATGTTCGGACGTCTACGTCTTAGAGTCGACGCGCTCGCAAATCGCGGGAAGCGAAAGCAGCGAGTTCCTGCAGGCCCAGGCAGTACGGAGAAGTAGTGCCTCGGCCGTAGCCGTCCCAGCGGCGAAGCGCCGGCGCCGGGTCGATCGGGCGGCCGCGCAGGTGGATCTCGAAGTGCAGGTGGCAGCCGACCGTGCGGGCGTTGCCGGTCTCGCCGACGACCCCGACTCGCTCGCCGGCCCAGACCCGCTCGCCGCGGTGGACGCGGGCCGGCCGGGCCAAGTGGGCGTAGAAGTAAGCCCGGTGCTCGCCCTGGCCGTTGATCGTCAGGTAATTGCCATAGAGGACGGGGTCGTAGCCGGAGCGCAGCACCCGGGCGGTCGCCGCCGCGACCAGCGGCGTGCGGCAAGCGGCCACGATGTCGAAGCCCTCGTGGGTGCGGCCGCCGCTGCGCGGCGCGCCGAACTCGCCGATCGCGCCGCGCGTCCAGTGCGGGCCGCGGACCGGGAAGACGTGCGCGAAAAAGGCGGTGCCACCGTCTCTACCCCCGCTCGCAGACGAGACTACGGGGTGAATCAGGGCAACGGCCGCGAGAAGAAAGCCGATTCGGGCAGGGGTGGAGCGTCTTGTACTGTTTGCGCGCCCCGCTCCGGGCGCCAGCCGTTTCACGCCCCTTCGCAAAAAGTTAGGCGGAACCTCTGCCCGGATCGGCGCCCAACCGCTCAGTGGTGCTCGATGACCCGGTCGACGAGGCTGTACTCCTTCGCCTCCTCGGCGCTCATGAAGTAGTCGCGATCGGTGTCTTTGGTGACCTTGTCGAAAGGCTGGCCGGTGTGTTTGGCGAGGATCTCGTCGAGGCGGCGGCGGACGTCGATGATCTCTTTGGCGTGGATCTCGATGTCGGTCGCCTGGCCTTCGAACCCCGAGGACACCTGGTGGATGAGGATCTTCGAGTTGGGCAGCGCCATCCGCTTGCCCTCGGCGCCGCCGGCCAGCAGCAGCGCCCCCATGCTCATCGCGATGCCGACGCAGATCGTCTGCACGTCCGGTTTGATGAACTGCATCGTGTCGTAGATCGCCAGGCCGGCGTAGACGGAGCCGCCGGGCGAGTTGATGTAGAGGCTGATGTCCTTGTCCGGGTCCTCGGACTCGAGATGCAGCAGCTGGGCGACGATCAGGTTGGCGATGTCCTCGCTGATCGGGGTGCCGAGGAAGACGATCCGCTCCCCCAGCAGGCGCGAGTAGATGTCGAAGGCGCGCTCGCCGCGCGAGGTCTGCTCGACCACCATCGGTACCAACGGGCTCATGCCCCGCCACTCTATAGAAGGCACCCGGCGGGCCGCCCTCAATCCGAGCCCGGGGTCCAGAGCGATCCGGCCTCCTCGCGCTCCTTCTCCGGCGTCCACAGCTTCTCCCGCGCCTCGGCCCGCTCCAGCGGTATCGGCTTCGCCGACTCGGCAACCAGGTCGATCGCCTTGCGGATCCGGATGTCCTCGCGCACCATCGCGTCGCGGCCGCTCTCGCGCAGCCGCTTCAGCAGCTTCTCGGGACTGGTTCGCTCGTGCTCGGCGGTGTGCGCTAGCGCCTCGAGCATCTCCTCCTCGGAGACCTCGATCCCCTCCCCCTCGGCGATCGCGGCCAGCACCGCCTCGCGCTTCAGCTCCGCCTCGGCGTCGGGCTTGGAGTCCTCGACTATCTGCTCGCGGGTCTGCCCCTGCATCTGCAGGTAGGAGTCGGGGCTCATGCCCCGCGCCGCGAGCTGTCGCTCCACCCGCTCCCAGCGCTCCGCCGCGCGGGAGCTGACCAGGTCCTCCGGCAGCTCGACCGTCGCCTGCGCCGCGGCGGCATCGACCGCGGCAACGCGGAAGTCCTGCTCGATCCGCTCTCCGACCACCTCCGCGAGCCGCTTGCCGATGTCGGCGCGCAGCTCCTCCAGGGTGTCGAACTCCGAGGCCTCGGAGGCGAAATCGTCGTCGAGATCGGGCAACAGCTTCTCCCGCACCTCTTTGACCTCGACCTTGAAGACCGCGTCCTTGCCGGCCAGCTCCTCGGCACGGTAGTCCCCGGGGAAGCTGACCTCGACCTCGCGCGCCTCGCCGGCGCTCGCCCCGGCGAGCTGCTCCTCGAAGCCCTCGACCAGCTGGCCGCCCCCCAGCTCAAGCAGGTAGTCGGTCGCCGTACCGCCCTCGAACGCCTTGCCGTCAACCAGGCCCTCGAAGTCGACCAGTAGCGCGTCGCCCTCGGCAGCCGCCCGCTCCACCGGCTCCAGCCTGGCGAAGCCCTCGCGAATCCGCTCGACCTCGCGGTCGACGAGCTCCCCCGGCGGCTCTGGCTCGGCCCGCCCTACCTCGAGGCCCGTGTACGCGCCGAGCTTCGCCTTCGGCCGGACGCCGATCTGGAACTTGAAGGCGAGCGGCTCGCCCTCCCCCTCGGGGCTGGAGACCACCTCGACGCTGGGATCGCCGACCGGGGCGATGCCGGAAGCGAGCAGGGCCCGTTCGTACCACTCCGGCAGCGCCTCGCGGATCGCCTCCTCCAGCACCGCGGCATACCCGACCCGCTGGATGACCAGCGAGGGCGGTGCCTTTCCCTTGCGGAAGCCGGACATCCGCATCTCGCGCGCCAGCCCGCGGGCCGCGCGGCTGACGGCGCGCTCCACGTCGGCGGCCGGGACCTCGACCTCGACCTCGACGCGCGACCCGGGAAGCTCTTTGACGTTAGGCTCCATGGAGCGCAGGACCCTATCGCGCACTCCGTCGCCGCCCGACACCAGCGGGCTTCGGCTCACTCCGCTCGCGATGAATCAGATCGTGACGCTCGCTTCGTGAGCCTCGTATTGCGGAATGCCACCGCGAAGTCGATCGCGAAGGCAAGGCCGCGCCCCAGCGGCCCGGTGACCAGCCATGCCCTTGCTCTATTCGCCATTCGCGTATTCCAGCAGCGAGGAATCGACCAGCCACTCGACCGGGGCGCGGTCGTCGCTGTAGACCTCGCCGCCGGGCAGCCGCGGCGCCAGCCGGGCCGCCTCGCGGCGCGCCAGCGTCCGCAGTTCCGCGGGCAGCCCTCCGGCAGCGCTTCTCAGGCGAGCGGCAGAGAGCGGCCCCGCGCCCGCCACCAGCAGGGTGTTGGTCGGCTCGATCGGGTCGCGCAAGACGCGCGGGAAGGCGGTCGCCATCGTCCTCCCGAGCACCCGCTCCAGCGCCTTGCTGCCCCGCGGATGGCCGACGTTGACGATCGCCACGCCGCCGGCGGCGAGCCGCTCCCGCGCCAGCTCGAAGAACTCCCGGCTGGTCAGGTAGAAGGGGATGTAGGGCTGGCGGTAGGCGTCGACCATGATCGCGTCGTAGCCGCCCGGCGAGCGCGCCAGCCAGGGCCGGGCGTCCTCGGAGAAGACGCGCATGCGGGGGTTGCGCAGCCCGAAGAAGCGGCGACCCAGCTCGGTCAGCTCGCCGTCGATCTCGACCGCGTCGACCTCGGTGCGGGGGAAGAAGTGGCCGAAGGCCCGGGCCACGGTGCCACCGGCGTTGCCGAGGATCGCGATCCGGTCCGGCGGCCGCGCCCGCGCCGCGAAGGGCAGGACCAGGTGGCCGTCCCAGTAGCCGCCGGTCAGGAAGCTGCCGGGACGGTAGAGCGAGTGGACGGCCTGGCCCTCGTTCAGCTCCAGCGCCCGCGAGCCGTCGGGCCGTTCGACTACCCGCGCGTACTGCTGCGTGGTCTCTGCCTCGTAGAGCACCCTGCCGGTGTCGGCCGCCTTGATCGTCCCGACCGGCACCGCGACCGCCAGCGCCAGGGCCGCGGGCAGCGGCGCGAAGCGCCAGCCGAGGCCCGCTGCGCCGACCAGCGCGAGGGCAAACGCGAAGACGAGGAAGGTCCGCTGCGTACCCAGCTCGGGGATCAACAGCAGGGCGGCGACCATCGTCCCGAACAGCGAGCCGGCGGTTGAGATCGCGTAGAGCCTCCCCACCACCTCGCCGGAGCGCCCCACCTCGCCGACCGCAAGGCGGACGGCCCAGGGCGAGGCCGCGCCGAGCAGGGCGACGGGCACCGCGACCAGCGCCAGCACCCCGAACAGCGAGCCGACGAAGCCGCCGACCGAGACCGTGTCGAAGGCGTCGACCGAGAAGCCGAGGAAGGGGCGGGCGGCGAACGGCACAGCGGCGATCAGCAGCGCCGCGACGAGCACCATCAGGCAGAGCCCGCGCATGTGCGGGTGGCGGTCGGCGAAGCGCCCGCCGAACCAGTAGCCGGCGGAGAGGGCGACGAGGACGACCCCGATCGTGTTCGCCCAGACGATCGTCGAGGCACCGAAGTAGGGGGCGAGCAGGCGCGCCGCGGCGATCTCGGCCCCGAGGCTGGCGGCGCCGACCGCGAAGATCAGCGCCGGCAGCAGCGCCCGCTCAGCGCGGCTCAGGCTCGGGGTCATTGCCGGTTGCGCTCAGTCGTTCCTCCAGCAGGGCGCCGTGGCCGGCGGCGACGGCGCGCCCGGCGCGGCGCTCGTCCAGCGGCACGCCGCGCTCCCGCGCCAGGTCGAGCAGGTTCTGCTTTTCGATCCCTTCGCGTGCGACCTCGAAGAAGACCCAGGCAAGCACGCCGAGCGCTAGGAAGGTCCCCTCGACCATCATGATCACCCCCGCGGTGCTCTGGTCTGCGATCGGGGAGATGCCCCAGTAGCGCTCGCCCGGCGCGTAGATCGGATAGAGCACGGTCCCCGACCACATCAGCACGTTGCCGAGGATCGCGCTGGTGAAGCGCACCGCGACGACGTAGGCGACCTTCCAGCCGGCCCCGAACCATTGCGGCTTGGGGAGCGGGCCGAACACCGGCATCCACATCAGGCAGCCGAAGAAGAGGAAGGCCGTGTGCTCGAGGGCGTGCACCGGCGCCGCCCCGTAGGCGTCCTGGTAGAGCGGCGGGATGTGCCAGAGGTAGAAGTTGATCGCCCAGAGCGGGAAGGCGACAGCCGGGTGGACGAGGATCTGGAGGCGGTTGAGGGCGGGGATCGCCAGGACCGGCTGCAGCAGCGAGCGGGTCAGGCCGAGGACGAGCAGCAGGGCCGCGAGGTCGCCGATCATCAGGTGCTCGACCATGTGGGCGATCAGCAGCTCGTCGGAGATGTGGCCGATCGGGCTGAACAGGGCGATCGCGATCGTCAGCAGGCCGGCGCCGAAGCAGATCTGGCGCCAGAGCGGCACCCGGCGACCGTCCCAGGAAAGCACCATCACCCGGTGCCAGTAGAGGACGCCGGCGACGGTGACCGGGACTGCCTCGATCGGCACGACGGCACCGGCGACGTGGGCGAACGGCAGACTCACGGCTTTCAGCGTAGCGACGCGGTTTTCCGGCAGCGGCACCCGCGACCGGTGGTAGCTTGGCAGCGCTTTGAGCGCGGAGCGACCAAACGTCGGTGACCACCGCTTCCCGCCGATCGGCAGCTACGGCTTCCTCTCCGACTGCCACACCAGCGCCCTCGTATCCTTCTCGGGTGCGGTCGAGTGGCTCTGCGTGCCGCGCTTCGACTCGCCCAGCACCTTCGCCGCGCTGCTCGACCGGAGCGCCGGCCACTTCAAGCTGGCGCCGGCGGGCGTCGTGGTGCCGATCAGCCGCCGCTACGAGCCGGGCACCCTGGTGGTCGAGACGACCTGGGTGACCCCGACCGGCTGGGTGGTCGTCCACGACGCGCTGACGATCTGCGAATGGGCCGCGCAGGAAGGGCCGGGCTCGCGGCCGCAGACGGCGCACGAATCGGATCATTCGCTGCTGCGAACGGCGACCTGCGTCGACGGGGAGGTCGAGCTGGAGATGGAGTGCCTGCCCCGCTTCGCCTACGGGGCGGAGGCGGCCGAGTGGAGCGGCGGCGAGTTGGGGGAAGCGGTGGCCAGCGGCGGCGAGGGCGTCAAGCTGCTGCTCAACAGCGACATGGACCTCAGCCTGGACGGCGGCGCGGCGCGCGGCCGGCTGCGCCTGCGCGAGGACGAAACCGGCTTCTGCGCGCTGACCTGGAGCCACGGCGGGGTCGGCGGCCCGCGCAGCGCCCCGGAGGCGCGGGAGCGGATCGAGTCGACCACGGAGTTCTGGCGCGCCTGGCTGCGCGACGGCGACTTCCCCGACCACCCCTGGTGCATCCACCTGCAGCGCTCGGCGCTCGTCCTCAAGGGGCTCACCTACGCGCCGACCGGGGCGATCGTCGCCGCGCCGACCACCTCGCTGCCCGAGACCCCGGGCGGCGAACGCAACTGGGACTACCGCTACAGCTGGATCCGCGACTCGACCTTCAGCCTCTGGGCGCTGCACACGCTCGGCTTCGACCAGGAGGCGCGCGACTTCATGCGCTTCGTGATCGAGCTCTGCCGCAAGGACCCGCGGCTGCAGATCATGTACGGGATCGGCGGCGAGAAGCAGCTGACCGAGCGCACGCTCGACCACCTCGCGGGCTACGGCGGCGCGCGGCCGGTGCGGACCGGAAACGGCGCCTACGACCAGCGACAGAACGACGTCTGGGGCGCGCTGCTGGACTCGATCTACCTGCACGAGAAGGCGCTGCGCGGCACCGACACCCCGGCCGACCGCGAACTGGTCCGCGCGCAGGTCGAGGCGGCGATCGCCGCCTGGCCGCATCCCGACCAGGGGATCTGGGAGTCGCGCGGCGAGCCGCAGCACTACGTCTCCTCGAAGCTGATGATCTGGGTCGCGGTCGACCGCGGCATGCGCCTCGCCCGCAGCGTCGGCAAAGACGACCTCGCCGAGCGGTGGGAGGAGACCGCGGAGCGGGTCCGCGCGGAGATCATCGAGCGCGGCGTGCGCGACGGAATCTTCCGCCAGCACTACGAGACCGACGCGCTCGACGCCTCGACGCTGCTGATCCCGCTGGTCCGCTTCCTCCCCCCCGACGACCCGCGGGTGCGGGCGACGGTGGAGGCGATCGCCGCGCGGCTCACCCGCAACGACCTCGTCCTCCGCTACCGGGTCGAGGAGACCGACGACGGGCTGAGCGGCGAGGAGGGCACCTTCCTGATCTGCTCCTTCTGGCTGGTCTCGGCGCTCTCTGAGATCGGCGAGGCCGAGCGGGCGCGGGAGCTGTGCGAGCGGCTGCTCGAAGCGGCCGGCTGGCTCGACCTCTACGCCGAGGAGTTGGACGCGAGGACCGTGCAGCACTTCGGCAACTTCCCCCAGGCCTTCACGCACCTGGCGCTGATCAACGCGGTCTCCCACGTGATCGCCGACGAGCAGCGCGAAGACGGCGGTCCGACCGCGGTATTCAGCGAGATGGGCGGCGTTCGCAAGAACGGGTGAGCAGCGAGAGGCGCGATCGCGGCTAGGGTCCCGCGCCGATGGGCGCTCGCTGGCGATCTCACAGCGCCGGCTGGGAACCGAGGCGGTGATGCTGATCCACCACACCGATTGCGGCATGCAGAAGGTCAGCAACGACGGCTTCCGAGCCGAGCTGCGGGAGGCGACCGGCGTCTCCCCCAGCTTCGCGATCGAGTCGTTCTCCGACGTCGACGCCGACGTCCGCCAGTCGATCCTCCGCGTCCGCCGCTCCGAGTTCCTCCCCCACCGCGATCAGGTGCGCGGCTTCGTGTACGACGTCGACACGCACCGCCTGCGCGAGGTCGGGGCGAGCGGGTGAGATCGCCTCGCCGGATCAGTCCTCGCGGAGCGGGCGGCGCGCCGTCTCGGGCAGGCCGAGAACGATCGGCACGGCGGCGAGCGCGACGATCGCCAGCATCAGGCCGGGCGCCGGGTCCCAGCCGGTGAGGCGGATCAGCAGGGTGGCTACGAGAGGCGAGAGGCCGCCGAATACAGCGGTGGCGATGTTGTAGCCGACCGCCAGACCGCTGAAGCGGTCGGCGGTGCCGAACTGCTCCGGGATCGCCGATGAGGCGATCGCGCACCAGGCGGCGGCACCGGCGGCGAGGGCGACGGCCGCCGCCAGCTGCAGAAGGGCGGCGCTTCCGGCGAGCAGGGCGAAGAGGGGCACCGAGAAGACGATCAGCGCCAGCGCGGTGACACCGAGGCTGGCGCGCCGGCCGCCGGCATCCGCCCACCAGCCGGCCAGCGGCGTCAGCAGCACGTAGATCGCCGTCGCGACCGTCGACCAGATCAGCGCGTCGTCGTGCGAGGCCTTGCCGAACGACTCGAGGAAGGTGGGGACGTAGGTGATGCCCAGGTAGTAGGCGATCGATCCGACCGCGGAGAGCCCGAAGGCGACGAACACCGCCCACCGCGCCCTGACGACCGCGTCGCGCACCGGATGCGTCGACATCCGGCCCGATTCGCGCATGCGGTGGAAGGCCGGCGTTTCGGCGAGCGACCTCCTCAGCACGAGGATCGTGACGGCGAGCGCCGCTCCGAGCAGCACCGGGATCCGCCAGCCCCAGTCGTCGACCTGCTGCTGGGAGAGGGCCGCGCTGACGATCGCGGTCGAGCCGACCGCGATCAGCGTCCCGATCCCGGAGGCCGCCGGGGCGAAGCTGACGACAAGGCCGCGCGAGCGGACCTTCGCGATCTCCAGCAGGTAGACCAGGATGCCCGAGTACTCGCCGCCCACCGCGAACCCCATCGCCAACCGAAGCACGAAGAGGCCGATCGGCGCGGCGAGGCCGATCCTCGCCTCGCTCGGCAGCAAGCCGTTGAGCAGCAGCGCGACGCTCATCATCGAAGCCGAGATGAGCAGCGCATCCCGGCGCCCGATCCGGTCGCCGAAGTGGCCGAAGACGATCGCCCCCACCGGGCGGGCCAGGTAGGCGATCGCGAAGATCGCCAAGGTCACGATGACGCCGTCCAGGCCGCTCTCGCCGGGGAAGAAGACCCGCGCGTAGATCGGCGCCAGGAAGACGTAGAGGCTGAAGTCGTACCACTCGATGATCGTCCCCAGCGCGGCGACGACCACGGCCCGCCGCGTCCCCGCAACGGCTACTCCGGCGCCCGGCCCGCCTGCGACGTCCTCTCCATCGCCCACCGGTCGGCAGTATCGCCGAGGCGCGCCGCGTGTAGCGGGCAAGCCCATAGGATGCGCCTGTGAGCCTCAGCGACAAGGTGTTCGCCGCCGAGGGCCGCTGGCTGATGGGTCGCGTGGTCCCCCACCGGCTGCTGAAGGGCATCGACAGTCATCTGACCGTCGTCGCGCCCGACCGCTCGCAGGAGCTGGTCGAGAAGATCGGCGCCCGGGCCGAAGAGCTCGTGGAGGAGGACGGCGACCTGGCGGTCGACGGCGCAGCGAAGGGGATGTTGGCGATGTCCGCCGTCGTGCTCGCCGCGTTCGAGGTCCTCCGCCCCGAGTTCGACGGCGACGAGCGGCGCACGATCCTCTTCCTCCAGCACGTCTTCGGCGAGGTGCTGCAGCGCTCGATCGAGATCGTGATCGAGGCGCTCGCCAAGCGGGACGCACCGCTGGACGCCGTCGAGAAGGCAATGCGCAAGAGCTCGGCGATGTACGGGTCCTACTTCCGGTTCGACTTCGAGCGGCCGGACGCCGAGACCTTCGAGATGCGGGTCGATCGCTGCTTCTTCCGCGACTTCTTCTCCCGCCACGACGCGACCCTCGTCACCACCGTCCTCTGCGCCTGGGATGCCAACTGGATGAAGGCGCTCGACCCGGCGGTCTCCGGCCTGCGGGCCGAGCGCACCTCCCTGCTCTCGCTGGGCGGCGACGCTTGCCGGTTCCGCGTCCTCGGCACCGACGATCCCCTCGCCGCCTACCAGGACGTGCTCGACCGGCGCTTCGTCGAGGACGGGTCCCGGTAGGCGGCCGGGCTTCGCCTACCGCCGGTCGAACTCGACGCGGATCCGCTGCTGCTCGTCGCGCGCCTCGGCTTCGGCGAGGGCGCGCATCACCCGTTCGTCCTCCTCGCGACCGACGCCGAGCAGGCTGCGCGGCCAGAGCCGGCGGGCGCGGACGACGTTCAGCTCGGCGCTGATCACGGTCAGCACCGCGCCGAGGTGGACCCAGACGAGCAGACCTAGCACCAGGGCGAAGGTGCCGTAGGCGGGCGTCGCGTTGCGGATCTGGTGGGCGACGAAGTAGCCGCCGACCAGCTGCAGCCCCGCCCAGCAGACGGCGGCGAGGACGACGCCGGGCAAGATGACGGCCGGCGAAGCGGGTCGCGAGCCGAGCAATGAGAAGAGCGCGCCGAAGACGAGCAGGTTGAGGCCGACCGAGACGGCGATGCCGCCCACCGGACCGAGCAGCCCGGCGCCGCCCCCGACCAGGCCGGAGGCGACGGTCGAGCCGATCGTCAGCGTTCCCAGCACGGCCAGCAGGACAAGCGCCCGCAGACGGGAGCGGAGGAAATCGGGGCGGTCCCGGTGGGGCACAGCCCAGACCCGGTCCAGCGCCCGCTCGGTGGCGAGGACGACGCCGAAGCCGGCCCACAGCGAGCCGGCGATGCCGACCGCCAGCGCCACCCCGCTGCCCTGCAGCGAGCCGACCTCGATCTGTTCCCCGATCACCGGGAACTGGGCGAGCACCGAGTCGACCGCTTCGCGGCGCAACCCGGGATCGTCGGCGAGCACGAAGCCGAGCACGGTAGTGAGCAGGAGGAGGAGCGGAAACAGCGAGAAGAAGGCGCGGTAGGCGATCAGCGCGGCGAGGTTGCCTCCCCGGTCGTCGCCGAGCTTCTTCAACACCGCGACCGGCATCGCCAGCGAGGCGTGGCGCTGTTGGAAGCGGTCGAAGGCCAGCAGCGGCCGCTTTACGTCCATCCCCTATGGATACCCGACCCGGTCGTCGCCGGGTGGCGGCGTGATCAGCGCAACCGGCACGGCGAGGCCGGCGGAGCGGCGCAGGGTGGCGATGCGGCGGCCGGGTTGGACCGCCGCGCGGCTCTCGCCGACCCGGTCCCCGAGCCCGGCAGCGGTCGCCTCCAGGTCGGGGGCGAGGAAGGCGAGCCCCCAGAAGAAGGCCGGGTGATCGCCCCCGGCGCGCTCGATCGCCTCCGGCGGCTCCTGCACGACCTCGAGGATGGTCGCGCCGAGGCGGAAGAAGGCCTGCCGCGGGGCGCCGGCAGGCGTCGGCTCCTCGCGGATGCGGCGCAGGTCGAGGCCGGCGCTCTCGAGCGCCCCGACCGTCCGCTCGAGCGCCGGCGTGATCGCCACTACGTGGTCGAGCGCCGTAACGCCGTTGGGGTGCTGTGGCCGCTCGCTCGGCGGCGGGCGATCCGACCTCGTCGTCGGCAGGCCGTCCAGCTCGGTCCCCCCGATCTCGCGCAGCGACCAGCCGGTCAGCCCCCTGCCCGCGTCCTGGCCTACCAGCCCAATCCGCACGTCGCCAACGACGCAGGTGTCGCCGTCGACCTCGAACCCGAGCGCCGACCATGCATCGGGCGGGTCGGCAACGCTCAGCTCGTCGATCGTCGGAGCCACAGGCGAACCGTAGACATCATCCGCTCGATCCACCGACGCTATCCGGTCAGCGGCGCAGGGCGATCGAGCTCTTGGTCGTCGACCTTGCAGCCGCAACGAGGCGAGCACGCTGCCGGCGGCCGCCAAGGAGGTGCCGATCCCGACCACCAGCACGTCTACCAGCACGTCTTTGCCCCGAACCTCCCTCACCGGCGCTTCGCCGCCACCGGGCCGTCGGTCCAGAAGGCGCGCGAGGCGGCGCGGCGCTCGCGCCACTGCTCCCCGTCGCCGACGAAGCTGACGATGCCGGTGGCCTGGTCGGCGTCGGGCACCTGCCAGGCGCCGTTGACGGCGCCGGTCAACCCCGCCGAGAGCGCCTCGAAGGCCTGCGCGGTGTGCAGGTCGGCCTCGGCCCCGTTGTCGATGATGAACTTCAGCTGCCGCACCGCCTGCTGGCTCTTGCCGAGCACGACCTCGACCAGCGCCTCGACCTCGGCGTCCAGCCGGTCCTCGTCGACGACCCGGTTCCAGAGCCCCAGGTCGGCGGCGCGCGCAGCCGGGTGCAGGGCGCCGAGCAGGTTGATCTCCTTGGTCATCCGCCGCCCGATCAGCCGCGACATGCGCGTCGTGCCGCCCCAGCCGGGGGTGATGCCGACGTCGACCTCCGGCATCCCCCAGATCGCCCGCCGCGTGGCGATCACGAAGTCGCAGGCCATCGTGATCTCGAGGCCACCGCCCACTGCGTAGCCGTCCACCGCGGCGATCGTCACCTTGTCGAGCGCCTCCAGGGTGTCGGCCATCCGCTGGTAGCCGCGCACCCGCCGCACGATCTGGTTGGCGTCGCCCCACTGGCCCATCTCGGTGATGTCGTCGCCGGCGCAGAAGGTCTCCCCGGCGCCCCCGATGACCAGAACCTTCAGCGCGCCGGAATCGCGAACCCTCTCCAAAGCCGCCGTCAGCTCGTCGGAGAGCTGCATCGAGAGGGCGTTGCGGCGCTCGGGGCGGTTCAGCGTGATCCGCGCCACCGGCCCGTCCTCCTCGTAGCTCAGCTGCTCGAAGGCCGGGGGGCCGGCCAGATCCTCGGGATTGCCTGCGGACATTGCTCCCTCCTCAGTTCTATAACGTCGTTACAGCTTGTAACCATAACGCTGCTATGCGAAACTGTCAAACGATGAGTCCGAAGTTCGCCGACCCGGAGGTGCGCGCGGCGCTGATCGACGCCTCCGCCCGCCTGCTCGTCGACGAGGGCCCGGCGGCGCTCACGACCCGGCGCCTTGCAGCCGAGGTCGGCGCCTCGACGATGGCCGTCTACACGCACTTCGGCGGGATGGACGGGCTGCGCCGCGAGCTCAGAAAGGAGGGCTTCGCCCGGCTCACCGGCTACTTCGAGTCGGTGCGCTCCAGCCGCGATCCGGTCGCCGACCTCTCCGCGCTGGGATGGGCGTACTGCTTCAACGCGGTGGCCAACCCGCAGCTCTACCGAGCGGTGTTCCTGGAGGCGCCGATCGACGAGGCGGACGAGGCGATCGGACGCGCCGCGGTGGAGCGCCCGATCGCCACCGTGGCCCGCTGCATCGAGGCGGGGCGCTTCCTCCCGGCCGATCCGGAATCGCTCGGGATTCAGCTCTGGGCCGCCTCGCACGGGATGATCACGGGGGTGCTCGCCCGCCTGCTCACGCTCGAGGAGGTGATCGAGCACTTCTCGGCGATGGGCGTCAGCCTCTTCGTCGGCTTCGGCGACGATCGCAAGAGGGCGGAACGCTCGGTTTCGCTGGCGCGACGGCGGATGGAGCGAAAGCCGCTCGCCCGCACAGCGATCTAGACTCCTTCCGCGGTGAGCGATCCCCATACCTTCCAGGACGACCGGTCGACGGTCCCCGGCGGGAAGCCGCGCATCCGGGTCGCCCAACCCGAGGACGCGACCCTGTTGTTTGGTCTGATCGGAGAGCTTGCCGACTACGAGGGGCTCGCCGATGCGGTCAAGGGCGACGCGCAGCTGCTCGCGGCGGGCCTCTTCGACCGCAGGGCGGCGGAGGCGCTGCTCGCCGAGGTCGACGGGGAGGCAGTCGGCTACGCGGTCTTCTTCGCCACCTTCTCGACCTTCGAGTGCCGTCCCGGGCTGTGGGTCGAGGACCTCTTCGTCAAGCAGGCGCGGCGGGGGCAGGGCATCGGCCGCGCCCTCCTCGCTCGCATCGCGGGAATCGCCGTCGATCGCAACTGCACGCGCCTCGAGTGGTCCGCGCTCGACTGGAACGAGCCGGCCCTGTGCTTCTACGAGGGGCTGGGCGCAACCCCGTTGGAGGAATGGCGCGCGCTGCGCCTCGAAGGCGAGGCACTGCGAAATCTCGGGGGCCGCTAAACGTGGTTCACCGAGACTCATACCTCTGGCGGTTGCGCCAAACGGTGGGCAACGACCTCGTCCTCATGCCCGGCGCGATGGTCGCCTTGCAATGCGGCGAATCCCGACCGGACGAGTCGACCGCAGCGAGGTTCGCCGAGCCGGGCGCGCCTCCCCAACCCCTCCACCCTCCGACCGCGCACGCGCTCGAGCTGCTGGCGTCCTATCTCCGTTCGGGCTCGTTCCAGGTGCGCTGACGCCCACCGGCTGCGTGATCGTGACCCGGCGACTGCGGCTGCGCCCGATGGAGATGGGCGACCTCGACGAGTTCGTCGCGCTGCACGCAGATCCGGCCGTGACCGAGTTCATAGGTCCGCTCGATCGCGCAGGGGCGGAAGAGCGACTCCACCGCGACCGGACCGAATGGTCCGAGCGCGGACACGGCCTGCTCGCGGTGCTCGACCGGCGGACCGGCGCCTTCCTCGGTAGGTGCGGGTTGAGGCACTGGCCGCCGTTCGGGGAGACCGAGCTCGGCTGGGCATTGCGAAGGGACGCCTGGGACCACGGGTATGCGACGGAGGCCGCACGCGCCACTGCCGAGTGGGGCTTCTCCGAGTTCGAGATGCCGTATCTGACCGCGATGATCCACCCCGACAACGTTCGCTCGATCCGCGTCGCCGAGCGCCTCGGGCTGACCCCGCTTCGCGACGACGTGCTGCTCGGCGATCCGGTGGTCGTGTACGCACTGGACCGGGCGCTCTTCGGCTGAATGTAGGTAGCCGGAGAGGAGGGCGAGCAGCCGAGCGTCCCGCCGCTGGGCACGACGGCGAGCGGTTAGGGTCCGGTAAAGGTGAGCCACTCACGTAGGGAGATCGAAAACCCGGTCACCGGCGAGCGCATCGCCTTCCTCCGTACGGCAGAGGAGACCGATGGAGCGCTCTTGGAGATGGACGACTTCTGGGCTCGGGCCGACCACCGCACGCCCGCGCACGTCCACCCCGCGATGGAGGAGCGATGGGAGGTGATCGCCGGAAGCGTGCGGTTCGAGATCGGCGGAGTCGCACGTACGGTCGAGGTGGGAGAGACAATCGTCGCGCCAGCCGGTATGCCCCACAGCTCCAGCAACGTCGGGGGGCAGCCGGCACACCTCCGAATCCAGATGCGACCGGCGCTGCGCTGGCAGGAATTCACCGAACGGCTATTCGCACTCGCCGGCCGCAGCCAGGGCAATGCGCCGGGATCGCCCCGGTCCGATTCGCTCGCGAGCTTGATGCGGGAGTTCAGCAGCGAGATCGCTCCGGTACCGCTGGACTCGACCGATGCGCCCTGAACGGCACCCCCGCCGCCTCACCGCAGGAGCCAGGCGAAGTCCCGCCTCAACGCGTCCCTCCCACCCGCCTCGACGATCTCGCCGTGGCCGGGCAGGATGCGGTCGAAGTCCCACTCGAGGATCCGTTCGACCGATCGCTTGGCGGCCCCGCGATCGCGGATGCCCAGCCGGAAGGCAACGGTCGGCCCGAGCCGCCTGCGCATCCGCGGCCCCCAGGCCAGCAGGCGGGTCTTCAGCGGCCACTCGGAGGCGATGTTGAAGCAGAGATCGCCGCTGATCAGGGTGCGGGTCCCCCGGTGCAGGAACTCGACCTCGTTCAGCACGCGCCCGGCGACGCGGTGCCCATCGAAGCGCTCCTGGTCGAGCTCGTCGCTCCACTCGGGCTCGGGTGAGTTCCCGAGCATTCCGTCGAAGCGCAGGTCGGGGCGCTTGCGCTCGAGGCCGGGCACGCCGAACAGCCTCGCCTGCGGGTAGGCGTCCCGGTACTGCTCCATGTAGAGGTGCCCGTGGAGGATGCTCGCCGGCACCACGAAGCGAACCTCTCCGAGCGCAGCCAGCTCGTCTCTCAACCCGTCGCTGAGGCTGACTGGCGAGTGGACGAGCAGCTCGCCGCCCGCCAGCCGAACCACTGCCATCCGACGTCCCATCTCGAAGCCGAGGTAGCGAAGCGGCTGCTCGGCAACCCAAAGTTCGGGCGCGATCTCGCGCAGCAACCGCGGCGTGCTTGTCGCCGAGGGCACGACCGCGGTCAGACGCCCGCCAGCTCGGGCCGCTCGAGCTCGGGCACGGCGTCGGGCGCCTCGGCGGCGGCGATCTCTTCGAGGGTCTCGCGCAGCTTGGCGATCTTCTCCTCGCCGTAGCGCTCGATCCAGCGCCTTTCGACCTCGGCAAAGAGGCCGAAGCCGGCGGCCTGGGCTTCTTCGCCACGTTCGGTCAGGCAGATCAGCTTGGCGCGGCGGTCGCCGGGGTCGGGCACGCGCTTCACGTAGCCGCGGTCGACCAGGTCGTCGACGATCTCGCCGACCGACTGCTTGGTCATGCTCGCCAGCTCCGCCAGCCTGGTCAGCCGCATTCCCTCCCCTTTGACAAAGCGGAAGACGCAGCCATGGGTGGGCCTGACGTCGCTGAACTCCGTCTTCGCGAGCTCGACCCTGAACTCGGCCAGCAGCGCCTCCAGGGCGACGTCGAGCAGGCCGGTGAGAGGAATCCGGGCGTCGGGTTTTCGGGGTCTGGAAGACATATTATCAGGAAGCCTGATAAGGTCACCTGGTCAAGGCAGCTGACAAGGCATTCTTACGAATTGTACTCGACGCTCAGGAGACCTCGGATGCACTCCAACACGAACCGCAGGTGGTGGACGCTCGGCGCCGTCTGCGTCGCCACCTTCATGCTTCTGCTCGACATCACGGTCGTCAACACGGCCCTGCCCGCGATCCAGCGCGACCTCGGCGGCAGCTTCGCCGACCTCCAGTGGGTGATCGACGCCTACGCCCTCTCGCTGGCGGCACTGGTCCTCACCGCCGGCTCGCTGGCCGACCGGCTGGGGCGCAGGCGCGTCTTCGCCTTCGGGCTGGCGGTCTTCTCGGTCGCCTCGCTGCTCTGCGCGCTGGCCCCCGATCCGACCTTCCTCAATCTCGCGCGCGGCCTGCAGGGAGTCGGCGGCGCCGTGATGTTCGCCGTCTCCCTGGCGCTGATCGCCCAGGAGTTCCCGGCCGGCCGCGAGCGCGGGATGGCGATGGGTGTCTACGGGGCGACGATCGGCGTCGCCGTCGCGATCGGCCCGCTGCTCGGCGGCCTGCTCACCGACGGCCTCGGCTGGGAGTCGGTCTTCCTGCTCAACGTGCCGATCGGCGCCGCGGCGCTGGCGGTCACCTACTGGAAGCTGGCCGAGTCCCGCGATCCCGACGCGACCCGGATCGACTGGGGCGGCCTGCTCAGCTTCTCCAGCGCCCTGTTCGTCCTGGTCCTGGCGCTGGTGCGCGGCAACGACGAGGGCTGGGGCAGCACCCCGATCGTCTCCCTGTTCACCGCCGCCGCGCTGCTGCTGGTCGCCTTCGTCGCGATCGAGCGCCGCGTCGCCGAGCCGATGCTGCCGCTCGGCCTGTTCCGCCGCCGCGCCTTCACCGGCGTCCAGCTGGCCGCCTTCGCCGTCTCCGGCTCGATGTTCGCGCTGTTCCTCTACCTGACGCTCTACCTGCAGAGCTTCCTCGGCTTCTCGCCAATCGAGGCCGGCGTCCGTTACCTGCCGATCACCCTCGGCACCTTCTTCGTCGCGCCGCTGGCCGGGATGGCGCTGGCGCGGGTCCAGGCCCGCTACCTGATGAGCGCCGGCCTCGCCCTCACCGGCCTCGGGCTGCTGCTGATGGGAAACCTGAGCATGAGCTCGGAATGGACCGCGCTGTTGGTCGGCTTCGTCGTCGCCGGGATCGGCGTCGGCCTGATCAACCCGGTGGTTGCGGACGTCGCCCTCAGCGTTGTCCCCAAGGAGCAGAGCGGGATGGCGGCCGGGATCAACGACACCTTCCGCCAGGTCGGGATCGCTGTCGGGATCGCCGCCTGGGGGGCGATCTTCCTCGGCGCCGGCGCCTCGAAGACACAGCAGGCCGCGGGCGGCGCCCTCGGCGGCGACCAGGCACGCCACCTGGTCGAAGCCTCATCCTCGGGCGGCCTCCCCCAGGCACTCTCGGCCATACCCCAGGGGGCGCGGGGTCTGGCCCGCGGCGCCGCGGAGCAGGGCTTCCTCCACGGCCTCAACGAGATCCTCCTGTTGGGTGGGATCCTCGCCTTCGCCGGCGCGGGGCTGGCGTTCTGGCTGGTCCGTGAGGGCGAGATCGAGCGCGAGACGCCGGCCGGGGCGCTGGAGCCGGAGCCCGAGCCTGCGCAGGCCTGACACGGACCCGAGGTCGGTCCTACCGATTGCTGTCGAGACCGCGAAGCAAAGCCGACATGTCGGCGATCGCCTGCGCGGTCCCGCGCACCGTGCCCGTCACCTTCGAGCGGCCGGCGCGGCGGCGGTAGGCGATCGGCAGCTCGGCGATCGTCCAGCCGGCGGCGTTCGCCAGCAGGACCATCTCCAAGGGCCAACCACTGCGCCGGTCGCGGAGGTCGAGCTCGAGCAGGCCGAGGCGGCGGGCCGCGCGCATCGGCCCGTTGTCGCTCAGCTTCAACCCGGTGCGACGGCGAAGCTCGAGGGCGAGCGCGCGGTTGGCGACCCGGGCATGAACCGGCCAGGCGCCCCGCTCCGGCTGGCGGGCCCCGACCACGAGGTCGGCGCCGCGGGTCAGCGCCTCGGCGAACTCGGGCAGCTGGCCCGGGTCGACCGATCCGTCGCAGTCCATGAAGCAGACAACCTCGGCGCCGGCGGCGACCAGGCCCGCGTAGCAGGCCGCACCGAACCCCCGCCGCGGTTCGGCGACGACCTCGGCGCCGAGCTCGGCGGCGATCTCCGCCGAGCCGTCAGCCGAGCCGTTGTCGACGACGATCGGCCGGTAGCCGGCCGGCATCGCGGCCAGCACCCCCGGCAATGCCTCGGCCTCGTCGAGGACCGGCAGGACGACGTCGGGCACGCTCAGCCCCCGCTCGGCTCGGGCTCGCCGGGCGAGCCGGCCCGCCGCAGCCTGATCGCGTAGATCAGCGCCGAGCCGAGGAAGAGAGCGCCGCAGAGACCCAGCCAGCGACCGAGGTAGACGTCGCCGCTCTGGCCCGTGTACTCCATGTACTTGGTCGAGTCGAGACCGAGGATCAGGGGGAAGAACATGAGGAAGGAGACCGCGCTGAGGATCGCCGGCACCCGCAGGTGGTTTATCGCGGGCACCCGGCGGCTCTCCAGCCATTCGTCGCTCGGTTTGACCAGCGAGCGGTGGGCGATCAGGTTGAGCGTCGAGTAGAACGGGAAGGCCAGCAGGTCGTGGGCGAAGATCGCCGCCCCGAACCAGAGGAAAGTGCCCAGCGCCGAGGGGCTTTCGGCGATCCGCAGGAAGCCGTAGCCGGCCACCGCGAAGCTCGCGATCACGGCCAGCACGTGCAGCGGCGAGGCCCCGTAGCTCTCGCGCAGGCGGCGCATCTCAGGCGGCCTCGAACTGCATCGAGGAGACCCACTTGGTGCAGTGGACCCCGGGCGCCCCGGGGACGATGACCCGCGCCGGGTAGCCGTGGTCGGGAGAGAGGTCGGCGCCGTTGACCCGCAGGGCGAGCAGGCTGCGCTGGTCGGCCACCTGGCCGGAGCTGAGGGTGACCTTGCGCAGCGCCCCCGCGCTCTGCAGCGATTCGACCACCACCTGGTCGGCGTCCTCGACCCCCACCGCGGCCGCCAGGTCGCGCAGCCGCACCCCCGTCCAGGCCTGCGTGGTCGACCAGCCTTCGACGCAGGCGATCGGCAGGTCGTAGGTGCGCTGCGGCATCGCCAGCAGCTGATCGCGGGTCAGTGCGACGCTGCTCCGCCCGGCGAGCTTCAGCCTCCACCCCCTGCCGATCTGGGACTGCTCGATCCCCACCGACTCCGCCGTCTTGTTGATCTGGAACCCGTTCGGGCCGCTGCCCGCCTCCCTCCCGTGCGGGGCCAGCAGTCCCAGCGAGCGCAGCGGCCCCCCGATCGCCTGCGCCGCCCCCATCACGCCGGCGCCGATCGAGGCGGCGCCGACCGTGGCGATCAGCGTGCGCCGCGACATCGTCGGCGCCTCCGGTTCCAGCGGCGCCGTCCTCCCCTCCCGGTATGGCTCGGCGACCGTGTGGCGCAGGTCGGCACGCAGCGGTCGCAGCACCCCGCGCTCCCTGAACGACTGCAACACGGTCGGCAGCTTCAGCCCGACGTGGAGGGCGAAGGCGGCGAGGAAGACGAAGGAGCCGTAGTAGTGGGCGGTGAGGAACCTGAACGGCCAGGGGTAGTAGAGCTGGATGTTGAGCAGGCCGGTGAGGAAGACGAAAAGGCTGCCGCCGACCAGCAGCGCCAGCGAGGCTCGCTCCAGCAGGTGCGCGATCGAGCGGACCGGAGGCCACTCGAAGAGCTTCGGCATCACCGACCACAGCTTCGCCAGCAGCAGCGGGATCGCGATCAGGCCCGTGGTCACGTGCAGGCCCTGCGTCAGGGCGTAGAGGAACGAGGGGCTGGTCGGCCAGGAGAAGAAGTAGATGTCGATGCCGAGGCCGCCGGGCGGCAGCAGCGAGTTGCCGCCGAGCGACGGGTCATAGGCGGCCTGGGAGAGAAAGCCGGTGACCGCGCAGACAATCACCAGCGGCAGCAGAGCCGAGCCGAGCAGCGAGGTGAGCCAGGGCCCGCGCAGGGGGCTGCGCCAGAAGCCCGGACGGCTCGGCCCCGGCGGCGGCTCCGCGGGCAGCCGCGGCGGGCGCAGCTTCACTGGGACCCCCCATGCCGCGGCGAGATCCGCTCGAGCCGGCCCTCGGCGCCGGCGACGAAGACGTCGCCGCTGCGCGGGTCGACTTCGACCGAGTTGGGCTGGCGAACCGTCGGGTAGGTCGCGATCCGGCGCGGCCGCCGCCCGCCGACCGCAAAACCGACCAGGCGGTTGCGGGCGGTGAGCGTCACCCAGAGCCGCTGCCGGCGAGGGTCGGCTGCGATCCCGTAGGGGGCGCCGGAGGCGGGCGCCACTGCCACCTGGCGTAGCCCGGGACCGATCCGGTACTTGCGAACCGCGCCGCCTTCGGTGTCGGCGACGTAGGCGTCCTCGCCGAGGCCGACGACGTGGGTGGGTCCGTTCCCGGCCGAGGTGGTCCCCAGCGTTTCCAGCGTCCGGGCGTCGTAGACCTCTATGACCCGCTCGGCGACGGCCACCAGGGCAATGTAGCGGCCGTCCACAGCGGCGATCCCGCCCGGCTGCACGGGCGCGCCGAGGGTGGCGACGATGCGGCCGCCCCGCAGCACCGACACCTGGTCGGAGTGCTCGTCGGCGACGAAGACCGACCCGGCCGCCGCGGCGGCGTCGTGGGGATGGTTGCCAACCGGGGTGCGCGAGAGCACCCCGCGCGGCGAGACTTCGAGCAGCGCGTCCGCCGCCTCGGCGGGCACAAGGACCGCCGCCCCGGAAGCCGCCGGGGCCAGGTGGCGGGCCGGCGCCGGCAGCGGCACCCGCCTTGCGATGGCGAGCGAGCGGGGATCGACGAAGTCGAGCCGGCTCGGAGCGCGGATCGCAACCGCGAGCAGGCCGGTGTCGCGATCGAAGGCCATCCCCTCGGGCTTCCCGACCAGCTTCGCGACCATCCCCGCCGGCTTTGCCCGGACAGGCGGGGAGGCCGCCGGCTCGGCCGCGCGCCGGAACCCGCTGCCGCTCCCGCACCCCGATGCGAGGCTCGCGAGCACGGCCAGGGCGCACAGGAGGAGGCCGCGGTTCACGAGGCCAGCCTTGCAGCCGCCGGTGAACAGTCTGTGAATCGCGCACCGGTTTCGCGGGTTCAGCATCTAGGCTGCGCCGGTGCCAGGCTGCGTCCTCGTCACCGGTGGAGCGGGCTTCATCGGCTCCCACATCGTCGACCTGCTGGTCGAGGCCGGCCGCGAGGTCCGCGTGCTCGACTGCCTCCACCCCGCCGCGCACAGCGGGCGCCCCGATTACCTCAATCCCGTCGCCGAGGCGAGGATCGGCGACGTCAACGATCCCGACACCGTCGCCGCGGCGCTCGAAGGGGTCGACGCGGTCTGCCACCAGGCGGCGATGGTCGGCCTCGGCACCGACTTCGCCGAGGTGCCGGACTACGCGACGGCAAACGACCTCGGCACGGCGCGGCTGCTCTCCGCGCTCGCCAAGCGGTGCTTCCGCGGCCCGCTCGTCCTCGCCAGCAGCATGGTCGTCTACGGGGAGGGTGGCTACGAGTGCCGGCGGCACGGTCCCGTGCGGCCGCCGCCCCGCGCCAGGGCCGACCTCGAGGCCGGGCGCTTCGAGCCTCCGTGCCCGCGCTGCGGCGACCCGCTCGAGCCGCGCCCGGTCACCGAGGAGGCGCCGCTCGATCCGCGCAGCGTCTACGCGGCGACCAAGCTCCACCAGGAGCATCTCTGCGGGCTCTTCGCTCGTGAGCAGGAGGGGGTGCGCTTCACGGCGCTGCGCTACCACAACGTCTACGGGCCGCGAATGCCGCGCGACACCCCCTACGCCGGCGTCGCCAGCATCTTCCGCAGCGCGATCGCCGCCGGGCACCCCCCTGCGGTCTTCGAGGACGGACGCCAGCTGCGCGATTTCGTCCACGTAGCCGACATCGCCCGGGCGAACCTGATCGCGCTCGATCCCGAAACCGGGTCCGAGGGCGCGTTCAACGTCGCCAGCGGCAACCCACGCTCGATCGAGACGATGGCCGACCTGCTCGTGCAGGCCGCCGGGCCGGGAGCGCCGGCCCCGCGCGTCACCGGCGAGTTCCGGCTAGGCGACGTCCGCCACGTCTTCGCCGACGCCTCCAAGGCGGAGGCGCAGCTCGGCTTCACAGCCGCGGTCGACCTCGAGACGGGTATGCGGGAGTTCGCCGGCGCCGAGCTGCGGTAGACCGCGCCCTACCACTTGGTCGCGAACAGCGCCTCGATCAGGAGCGCCTGCGCGGTGCACAGGGCGAGGATCAGCGGTAGGCGCTCCGCCCCCCGCAGCGAGCGTGCCGCGGCGAGGCAGGCCAGCGGCACGAGGAAGATCCAGATTCGCTCGGTCTCCCCCTTCGTGTAGCCGCCGATCGCAGCGACCGCGACAACCACCGCGAGCATGACCGCAGTCGTCTCCCTTGCGCCCAGCGAGCGCGCCGCGAACCAGGCGACGGGGCCGAGCATCGCAAGGAAGGCCGCCGGGGAGCCGAACAGGTAGAAGAGGTAGGGCCGGACGTGGGCGATGCCGTCCCGGTAGCGCCGGTCGGTCGCCCGCAGCGCGGCGAGCAGGTCGAAGCCGCTGACCAGCTCGAGCGCCAAGTAGAAAGCGATGACCGCCGCGCCGCAGAGGAGCGCCACCCGCAGCGCCATCGCCAGGCCGTCGCGGCGCCAGCGCAGCAGCGCGACCCAGACGCCGATCGCGAGCAGCGCGTAGGAGAAGAACGAGGCGAGCGCCAGCGCGACGGCGCCAAGGACCACCACCGGCGTCCGCTTCGAGACCAGGCAGGCCGCCGCGACGATCGCCGGGGTCACGTACATCGCGTCGGCCGAGGTGGCCCCATAGAGGAGCGAGGTCGGCACGAAGACGAAGAGCAGCGCGGCGGTCCTCGCGGTCGCCTCCCCGAACAGCTGGCGCGCCAGCGCGTAGAGGGCCGGCGTCGCCATCGCCCCGACCACGATCGTCAGCGCCGCCAGGCCCTGGGCGGTGTCGATCCCGAGCGCGTGCATGCCGAGCAGCAGCCCGGGCGGGTTGCCCGCGGCGTGGACCGGCAGGGTGGGCACCAGGGAGTCGAAGCGGTCGAGGAAGTGCCCGACCCCGCGATCGAGCGCCGGCAGCGCCGGCAGGTACTCGGTGCGCCCCTCCCCATGCCCGCGGACGACGAACACTTCGTACCAGCCCGGCGGACCGATCCGCATCACGTTGAGCGCCAGCCGGGTGAGCAGGGTGAGGGCAAAGCCGGCGAGGCCGAACCAGACGGCGCCGATCCCCGCTCCGTGCAGGCGCCGGGCGGCATAGAGCGACGCGACCAGGGCGGCGACGCCGAGGACGGCCCAGGGCGAGAGCCTGGGCCGGAGGATGATGTCGAGCGGCTGCGCCGGGGTGCGCCAGTCGACGCCGGCCGCCTTGGCGGTCAGGCCGACCGCGATCGTCAGCAGCGTCGCGGCGGCGATCAGGGCGGGAACCCGGTCGCCCCCCAGTCGCCGCAACGACGTCAAGGCGCCGGCTCGCGGCGAAGCCGCGCGAACCAGCGGTGCTCGGTGGACCAGACGTCCTCCAGGGCGAGGCCCGCTACACCCGCAATCGGACCTATCGCGTCGACGCCTACCCACGCCCAGGGGATCCAATCGCTCACGTCGGTCGGCCCTTCCAACCTGAGGCGCAGCATGCGGGTCTCCGAGCGGGGCGGGTCCAGCTCGACCAGGGCCCTGCCGCCGGATCGGAGGAGCCCCGCGACCCTTGCGAGGAGCCGCTCGGGGTCGCCGCCGATGCCGACGTTGCCGTCGAGCAGCAGTGCGGTGCCCCAGCCGGTCCGCCTGGGGACGTCGAAGATCGAGCCCTCGATCACCCCGACGCCCCTGGCACGGGCGATCTGCACAGCCCGCGCCGAGACCTCGACGCCGGTCGCCGCCATCCCGCGACGCCGCAGCGCGACCAGGTGCCGGCCGACGCCGCAGCCGATGTCGAGCACAGGCCCGACCGCCCACTCCAACAGCTGCTCCTCCTCGTCGGCGGCCCGCTGCAGCCAGCGCTCGAAGGGCAGGCGGCGGCGGGTGCCGTCGTCCCCGATCGCGTGGTAATCGACCGCGGTCGGGGGCGGGCGACCGTCGCCCAGCCCGCTCTCGTAGAGGGCGGTGACGCTTGGCAGGCCGAGGTCAGACAAGGCTCGGTTCCAGCCCCCCCAGGGCCCGCGCGAACTCGCCCAGCGGGCGTTCGGCCGCCACGCTGCGGGCATCGTCGATGTAGTCGACGTCACGGAGCGTCGGCAGGTCCCGCACCGCGAGCCCCAGCCGGCGGAGCCGGTCCCGCTGGCAGGCGCCGGTCCGCGGGCTGCTCATCGGTACCCCCTCGAAAACGGCGGGCCGCGGCGAGCGCAGGCCGATCGCCCAGTAGCCGCCGTCCTCGGCCGGCCCGAGAACGGCGTCTGTGCCCGGTCGCTCGAGCTCCTCGAGCGCCTCGCCGAGCAGGCCGGGGCTGACCTGCGGGGTGTCCATGCCGACCAGCAGGGTCGGCCCGTCGCGGTGCGAGAAGGCGGCCGCCAAGCGCTCGTCGAGCCCCCTCCCCCGCTGTGGGATCACCTCGAAGCCGTCGGGCAGCCAGTCGCCGCGGGCGCCCTCGAGGACCACGGTCCGACCGTCGCAGGGCGTCTCCGCCACGGCGGCGAGCGTGTCCACCAGCGCCGCTTCGGCCAGCGCCGCCGCCTGCTCGGGTGTGCAGGGGGGGCAGAGCCTGGTCTTCGAACGCCCCGGCACAGGGGCCTTGGCGATTACCAGCAGGTGGGCCATGGGCCGGCAGTCTCTACACCAGAGGTGACGAATCCATTACGTCACTCGACTCAGCGACCGGGCGGGGCAGCGCCCTCGGCCTCTTCGATCGCCGCGGCGAGGCCGGCGAGGGCGCTTGCGTCGAGCGCGGCTTCCACCTTGGGGAACAACTGGCGCTCCTCGAAGCGGACATGGTCGTGCAGGAGTCGGCCCAGCTCGCGAGCCTCCGCCAGGCTGGCCTCGCCGGCCTCCAGTCGCAGCGCCTCGCGACGGATCGCCAGGTGCTCGTCGAGCATCCGCCGCACGCCGTCCCGGTCGACCTCGGCGTGCATTGCCCAGACCGGGAGCAGGATCTCCTCCTCGACCCGAAAGTGGCTTCGCCCGTCGGCGTGCCAGAAGTCGAGGAAGGCTCCAGTCGCCTCCCCGAGGCCGTCTGCCTCTTTGAGCTTCTTCGCCGCGAGCAGCGCGACCAGGTGCTCGCGGGAGAGGGGGCGGAGTGCCTCGGCACGTTTCACTCGGCCCCGATCCCCTCGACGCCGACCTGGCAACCGGCGCGGTCAGGGTCGCGCGGCTCGAACCGGATCAGCTTCGCCTTCGGATCGAGCTTCGACAGCAGCCCTGCGGAAAGGCCGCGGTGAAGCGTGCAGATCACATCGGGGTTCTCGCGCACCGACGCCCGGTAGGGGCAGTTTTCAAGCCTGCAGGTGAAACCGCCGTCGCTCGTCTCGATCATCGGCTGAAAGCCGAGGGCGGCGAAGACCGCCCGGAAGCTCTCGACGGGGTCCTCCGTCGTCGCCGGCGCCAGCTCGCGGCCGATCTCGCGCCCGGTGTTCTCGATGATGCGCAAACGAGTCGGGCCGCTCGGCGTCGCGCGGGCGAGCCAACGGGCCAGGTTGGCGTAGTCGCTGGGATCACCCCCGCCGGGGCGGGCGCCGGATGCGATGGCCCAGAGATCGCTTGGGCGCCCTCTCGCGCCCTTGCGCTGCAACCGCTGGACCAGGCCCGCTTCGTGCAGCCGCTCGAGGTGCCTTCGCACCCCGTTCGGGTGCTTGTCCAGCCGCTTCGCCACCTCCCCGGTGCTGACGGCCGTCCGGAACTCCACGAGCTGAGCGAAGATCCGCGCCCGGGTCGCCTGCGCGAGAACCTGGCCGCTACCGGAGGGCAGATCCATGGTGGAATCGTCTTTTGTACATATGTCCTGTGAAAAAGATACATTGACCTGATAGGACTCCGTCCAGGACACCCCAAACGGAGGGCGATTCCGGTTTCACGGCCCAACTTGATAGCAGGGGAATACCGGATGCGAAAGGGGAGCAATGCCTGACGGGCGAGCGTTCCTGCGAGCACGGCAGTTCTTCGAGCCGCGCCGGCGCTCGGCCGACGGCTGGAACGAGCGCTCGACCTACTCGCGCGACTGGGAGGCCGCCTACCGGCGCCGCTGGCAGCACGACAGGGTGGTGCGCTCCACCCACGGGGTGAACTGCACGGGCTCCTGCTCCTGGAAGATCCACGTCAAGGACGGCCTGGTCACCTGGGAGACGCAGCAGACCGACTACCCCTCCAACGGTCCCGAGACGCCGGACTACGAGCCCCGCGGGTGTCCGCGGGGGGCTTCTTTCTCCTGGTACATCTACTCGCCGCTGCGGCCCAAGTTCCCCTACGTGCGCGGGGTACTGCTGGAGATGTTCCGCGCCGAACGCGAGCGGCTCAGCGATCCGGTCGAGGCCTGGGCGGCGATCGTCGAGGACCCTGAGAAGGCGCGCGCCTACAAGTCGCAGCGCGGCAAGGGCGGCTTCCTGCGCGCCGACTGGGACGAAGTCGTCGAGCTGATCGCCGCCGCCCACGTGCACACGATCCGCCGCTACGGCCCCGACCGCATCGTCGGCTTCTCCCCGATCCCGGCGATGTCGATGGTCTCCTACTCGGCCGGCACCCGCTTCCTCTCGTTGATCGGCGGTGTCTCGCTCAGCTTCTACGACTGGTACGCGGACCTGCCGCCGGCCTCGCCGCAGGTCTGGGGCGACCAGACCGACGTCCCCGAGTCGGCCGACTGGTGGGACTCCTCCTACCTGATGTTGTGGGGCTCGAACATCCCCCAGACCCGCACCCCGGACGCCCACTTCATGACCGAGGCGCGCTACCGCGGCCAGAAGGTCGTCGTCGTCTCGCCCGACTACGCCGGCCACACCAAGTTCGCCGATCACTGGCTGCCCGCCCGCGCCGGCACCGACGGCGCCCTGGCGATGGCGATGGGCCACGTCATCCTCAAGGAGTTCTTCGTCGAGCGCCGGGTCGACTACTTCGAGGACTATGCGCGCCGTTTCACCGACCTCCCCTTTCTCGTCACCCTGCGCGAGCGCGAGGACGGCACCTACGCGGGCGACGCGCTGCTGCGCTCCTCCGATCTCGGCGGGGAGGAGGAGAACGCCGAGTGGCGAGGGGTCGTGCTCGACCAGCGCAGCGGGGAGCCGGCCGTGCCCAACGGCACGATCGGCGATCGCTGGGGCGAGCGCGGCGAGGGCAGCTGGAACTTGGACCTGGAGGGGATCGAGCCGGCGCTGACGCTGCTCGGCCGCGAGGACGAGGCGGTCGAGGTGACCCTGCCCCGCTTCGACGGCGGCGAGAGCGAGGGCGGCACGACGATGCGCCGCGGCGTCCCCGCCGTGCGGATCGGCGGCAAGCTGGTGACCACGGTCCTCGACCTCGCCCTCGCCCAGTACGGGGTCGGCCGCAAGGGCCTGCCCGGCTCCTGGCCGAGCGGCTACGAGGACGGTAGCGAGCCTCATACCCCCGCCTGGCAGGAGCCGCTTACCGGGGTCGACGCGGGACGCTGCCTGCGCATCGCGCGCGAGTTCGCCGCCAACGCCGAGCGAACCGGCGGACGCTCGATGATCGTCATGGGCGCCGGCACCAACCACTGGTTCCACTCCGACCAGACCTACCGGGCGATGCTCTCGCTGGTCCTCTTCTGCGGCTGCCAGGGCGTCAACGGCGGCGGTTGGGCGCACTACGTCGGCCAGGAGAAGGTGCGGCCGCTGACCGGCTGGCAGACTGTCGCCTTCGCCCTCGACTGGAACCGGCCGGCTCGCCAGCAGCCGGCGACCCCCTTCTGGTACCTGGCAACCGACCAGTGGCGCTACGAGACCTTCGGCGCCGAGGAGTTCAGCTCGCCCGCCGGCCCCGGCACGCTCGGCAGGCGGCACACCGTCGACTGCCACGCGCAGGCGGCGCGGCTGGGCTGGCTGCCGACCGCGCCGAGCTTCGACCGCAACCCGCTCGACCTCGCCGACGAGGCCCGCGCGGCGGGCCACGAGCCGGCCGAGCACGCGGTCGAGGAGCTGCGCGCCGGGCGGCTCGGCTTCGCCTGCGAGGACCCCGACGACCCGGCCAACTTCCCCCGCGTGCTCAACCTCTGGCGGGCCAACCTGCTCGGCTCCTCGAGCAAGGGTCACGAGTACTTCCTCCGCCACCTGCTCGGCGTCCCGGACGCGGCCGTGCGCTCGGCGGAGTCGGCGCCGGAGGACCGTCCCGAGGAGGTGCGCTGGCGGGACGACGCGCCGGAGGGAAAGCTCGACCTCTTCACCACGATCGACTTCCGCATGAACGGCTCCTGCATCTACTCCGACGTCGTCCTGCCGGCGGCCACCTGGTACGAGAAGCACGACCTCTCCAGCACCGACCTGCACCCCTTCGTCCACCCGTTCAACGCGGCGATCCCGCCCCCCTGGGACGCCAGGTCCGACTGGGAGGCCTTCAACGCGATCGCCGCCCGCTTCTCCGAGCTGGCCGCCAAGCACCTCGGCACCCGCACCGATGTCGTCGCCACCCCGCTGCTGCACGACAGCCCGGACGAGCTCGGCCAGCCCGGCGGCCGGGTGCGCGACTGGCGCAGGGAAGAATGCGAGCCGGTTCCCGGGCAGACGCTGCCACGGCTGACCGCGGTAGAGCGCGACTACGCCGCCGTGGCGGAGAAGATGACAGCGCTGGGGCCGCTGGTCGAGGCGATGGGTACGGGGGCGAAGGGCGTTTCGTGGAAGCCGGCCGAGGAGGTCGCCGCGCTGGGCGCGCGCAACGGCCTGGTGCGCGATGGCGTCGCCGCCGGGCGGCCGCGGCTGCGCCGCGACCTGGATGTCTGCGAGACGATCCTGGCACTCTCCGGCACGACCAACGGGCGCCTCGCGGTGGAGAGCTTCCGCGCCCTGGAGCAGCGCACCGGCAGGCCGCTCGCCGACATCCCCTCCGAGCACGCCGACGAACGCCTCACCTTCCGCGACCTCGTCGCCCAACCGCGCAAGGTAATGCCCTCGGCCGAGTGGTCGGGGCTGGAGTCGCGCGAGCGCCGCTACTCGCCGTTCACCGCCAACGTCGAGCACTCGATCCCCTGGCGGACGCTGACCGGTCGCCAGCAGCTCTACCTCGACCACGAGTGGATGCTCGACCTCGGCGAGGGCCTGCCCGCCTACCGCCCCCCGGTCGATGCCGGGCAGCTGCTCGGCCTGGCCGGCGAGCCGGCCGCCGAGGAGGGGCTGGAGGTGACGGTGCGCTACCTGACCCCGCACTCGAAGTGGTCGATCCACTCCGAGTTCCAGGACAACCTGCACATGCTGACCCTGTTTCGCGGCGGCCCGGCGATCTGGCTCGCGGTCGCCGACGCGGATCGGATCGGCGTCGCCGACAACGAGTGGCTCGAGGTCTACAACCGCCACGGCGTCGTCGCCTGCCGCGCCGTCGTCTCGCACCGCGTGCCGGCCGGGGTGGCGCTCTTCTACCACTCCCAGGACCGCCACGTGAACGTGCCCGTCTCGGAGACCTCGGGCGCGCGCGGCGGCACCGACAACTCGCTGACCCGGATCTCGATCAAGCCGACGCACATGATCGGCGGCTACGCGCAGCTCTCCTGGGGCTTCAACTACTACGGGCCGACCGGCCCGCAGCGCGACCAGATGATCATCGTCCGCAAGCGCCGCACGGAGGTCGAGTACTGATGCGCGTGCGAGCCCAGATGGGGATGGTGATGAACCTCGACAAGTGCATCGGCTGCCACACCTGCTCGGTCACCTGCAAGAACGTCTGGACCAACCGGCGCGGCATGGAGTACGCCTGGTTCAACAACGTCGAGACCAAGCCCGGCCGCGGCTACCCGCGCGACTACGAGGACCAGGAGAGGTGGCACGGGGGCTGGAAGCTCGGCCGCAAAGGCAAGCTGAAGCTGCGCGCCGGCGGGCGGCTGCACAAGCTGGCCAACATCTTCTGGAACCCGGACATGCCCGGGATCGAGGACTACTACGAGCCCTGGACCTACGACTACGACCACCTGATCTCGGCCCCGGCGGGGGAGCGCCAGCCGGCCGCCCGGCCGAAGTCGCAGGTCACCGGGAAGAACCTCGACCTGCAGTGGGGGCCCAACTGGGAGGACGACCTGGCCGGCTCGCGCGAGCACGCCGCCAAGGACCCCAACCGGCGCGCGCTCGAGGAGGAGGTGAAGCTCGAGTTCGAGCAGGCGTTCATGATGTACCTGCCGCGGATCTGCGAGCACTGCGTCAACCCGTCCTGCGTCGCCTCCTGCCCCTCGGGCGCGATGTACAAGCGGGAGGAGGACGGCATCGTACTCGTCGACCAGGAGGCCTGCCGCTCCTGGCGCTTCTGCGTTTCCGGCTGCCCCTACAAGAAGGTCTACTTCAACTGGAGCACGGGCAAGGCCGAGAAGTGCAACTTCTGCTACCCGCGGATCGAGGCCGGCCTGCCGACCGTCTGCTCGGAGACCTGCGTAGGCCGGCTGCGGCACGTCGGCGTCGTCCTGATCGACACCGACCGCGTCGAGGCGGCCGCCTCGGTCGCCGACGAGCGCGACCTGATCGCCTCGCAGCTCGAGATCATGCTCGACCCCGACGATCCGGAGGTCCGCGAGCGGGCGCGCCGCGAAGGAATCCCCGACGACTGGCTCGAGGCGGCGAGCCGCTCGCCGGTGTACGCGATGTGCAAGCGCTGGCGGATCGCCCTGCCGCTGCACCCGGAGTACCGCACGCTGCCGATGGTCTGGTACGTGCCGCCGCTCTCGCCGGTGGAGAGCCTCGGCGAGTCGCTGGTCCGCGACGGCGGCGATCCCGAGGACGTCTTCGAGGCGATCGAGGAGCTGCGCATCCCGGTCTCCTACCTGGCCGGCTTCCTCTCCGCCGGCGACCCCGAGCCGGTGCGGCGCTCGCTGCGCCGCCTGGTCGCAATGCGCCGCTACATGCGGGCCGAGAACGTCGCTGGCGAAGCCGATCCGGAGATCGCCCGCGAGGTGGGGATGGAGCCGGCCCAGCTGGAGGCGATGTTCCGCATGGTCGCGATCGGCGACTACGACGAGCGCTACGTGATCCCCAGGCGCCACGGCGAGGCCTCGCCGGCGGCCTTCGCCGAGCAGGGCTCCTGCGGGATCGACTTCGCAGACGGCGCGGCGCTGCCCCCCGGCATGTCCCATCCGGGAGAACCCGAGCCCGACTTCGACATCCGCGACCAGCTCGTGCAGAGGGGCGGCAACGGTGCCCGCTGAGCCGGTCCACCCGCTGAAGCTGGTCTCGGTGCTGCTCGAGTACCCGAGCGCCGCCGCGCGCGAGGCCGTCGCCGGCCTCGACTCGGCCGAGCTGGCGCCGCTGCGCGGCCGCCAGGCCGACCGCATCGCTTCCTTCCTCGTCTGGTACCGCGAGCGCTCGCTGGACGAGCTGCGCGCCGCCTACGTCGAGACCTTCGACTTCGCCAGGCAGCGCAGCCTCCACCTCACCTACCACCTGCACGGCGACAGCCGCCAGCGCGGGCTCGCCCTGGCCAGGCTGAAGGAGGCCTATGCCGCCGCCGGGTTGGAGGGAGACGCCGCGGAGCTGCCCGACTTCCTGCCGCTGATGCTCGAGTTCTGCGCCCTCGCCCCCGAGCCGGCCGGGCGCGAGCTGCTCGACCGCCACCGGCCGGCGATCGAGCTGATCCGCGACAGCCTGCACCGTGAGGACAGCCCGTTCGGGGCGCTGCTCGACGCCGTCGTCGACGGCCTTCCGGGCCTGACCGAGAGGCAGCTGGCGCGGGTCAGGCGCCTCGCGTCGGAGGGACCGCCGAGCGAACGGGTCGGCCTCGAGCCGTTCGCCCCGCCCGAGGTGATGCCGGTCGCAGAGGGGATGCAGGCGCAGCCGCTGATCGGGGGGCGCGAGTGAGCCAGGGATCCGTCCTCCTCTACACGGTGCTTCCCTACGCCGCGATCGCCGTCTTCGCGGTCGGCACCGCCTGGCGCTACCGCAACGACCAGTACGGCTGGGGCGCCCGTTCGACCCAGTTTCTGGAGAGCAGGACGTTGCGTTACGGCAGCACGATCTTCCACCTCGGTGTGCTGGCGGCGATCGGCGGCCACGTGCTCGGCATCCTCGTGCCGCGCTCCTGGACCGCGGCGCTGGGGGTGTCCGACGGCGCCTACCACGCACTCGCCGTCGCCGGCGGCGTGACCGCGGGCGCCGCAGTGAGCATCGGCTTCCTGACCCTCCTCTACCGTCGCCTGCGCTTCCCGCGGGTGCGAGTGACGACGACGCGGATGGACCTGACGATCTTCGCCCTGCTGGGCTTCGGGATCGTTACCGGCCTGCTGGCCACGCTGACCAACCTGGGCGACTCGGTCGAGTACCGCGAGACCGTGGCCCCCTATTTCCGCCAGATCTTCGTCCTCGATCCACAGCCGGAGCTGATGACCGGCGGCGGCGTCAGCCCGATCTTCCAGGTCCACGTGGTCGGCGTGTGGTTCCTCTACGCGCTCTGGCCGTTCAGCCGGCTGGTCCACGCCTGGAGCATCCCGGTCGACTTCCTTCGTCGCAGTCCAATCCAATACCGGAGCCGGGGCAGGCGCCGGGGTGCGCCGCGGCGGCCGACGCCCGCCAAGGCTCCCCGTCAACCGAGCGAGGTGTCTTGACCATGGAATCCGCACCGCGCGGACAGGTTCCGAACCTGTGGCTGGCGACCCTGGCCTTCGCCGTCTGCTTCTCGGCCTGGGGAATGCTGGCGCCGCTGGCGCCTGGCCTCCAGGACGACCTCGGCCTCTCCAACACCGAGACCTCGGTGATGATCGCGATCCCCGTGATCCTCGGCTCGCTGCTGCGGATCCCGCTCGGCCTGCTCACCGACCGGGTGGGCGGACGTCTCGTCTTCACTGGCATGCTCGCCTACTCGGCCGGGGCGGCGCTGCTGGTCGGCTTCGCGCACAGCTACGCGGCGCTGCTCGGCGCCGGCTTCCTGCTCGGCACGACCGGCGCCTCGTTCGCGGTCGGCATCCCCTTCGTCGCCGAGTGGTACGAGGAGCGCCGCCAGGGCTTCGCGCTCGGCGTTTACGGCGTCGGCAACATCGGCACCGCGGTGGCGGCCTTTTCGGTGCCGGCGATCCGCGACGCCGCCGGGCAGGCGACCGCGGGCGTCGTCTTCGCCATCGTGATCGGCGCCTACGCGCTGCTCTGGTCGGTGCTCGCCCGCAACGCCCCGGGCCGCCACTCGCACCGCATCCCCTACATGGAGGTGCTGCGCTCCGGCTGGGACCTGTGGCGGCTGTCGCTCTTCTACTTCGTCACCTTCGGCGGCTTCGTCGCGATGGCGATCTTCCTGCCGAAGCTGCTCACCGACTGGTTCGACTACTCGCTCGCCGACGCCGGCCTGCGGGCGGCCGGGTTCACCGTCTTCGCCACCGGGGCACGACCGCTGGGGGGCTGGCTGGCCGACCGGATCGGCGCTCGCGCGCTGCTGGTCGCGGTCTTCGCCGGGGTCGGCTTCGACGCGATCGGGCTCGCCTGGCAGGCCTCCGGTCCGGCAATCGTGCCGGTGACGATATTCTCGTTAACGATGGCGACTTTCCTCGGTCTCGGCAACGGGGCGGTGTTCAAGGAGGTGCCGGTCTACTTCCCGCGCACGACGGGTGCGGCGACCGGGATCATCGGCGCCGCCGGCGGGCTCGGCGGTTTCTTCCCCCCGCTGGTGATGGGCATCGTCAAGGACAGCACCGGCGAGTTCGTGCTCGGCTTCGTCTTCCTCGTCGCCTTCGCCTGGCTCTGCGCCGGCCTCGCCACGGGCGTCGCCGGGCCCCCGGCCGCCTCCGCCGAAGACGGAGCGGGGGATGTGGATGGGGCGGCGGCACCACAACCAAGCTCGGCCGATGTTGGCTGACGAGCCTCTCGTCGACGGCCACGGACGGCGGATCTCCGACCTGCGCGTCTCGGTCACCGACCGCTGCAACTTCCGCTGCCAGTACTGCATGCCGGCGGCCGGGCTCCCGTGGTTGGCGCGCGAGGAGATCCTCAGCTTCGAGGAGATCGAGCGGCTGGTCGACCTGCTTGTTCGGCTTGGGGTCGAGGATGTCCGCCTCACCGGAGGAGAGCCGCTGGTGCGCCGCGACTTTCCCCGCCTGGTCGAGATGCTCTCCGGGATCGGCGGGCTCCGCGACCTCTCACTGACCACCAACGGCTACCTGCTCGAGGAGCAAGCCGAGGCGCTGGTCGGGGCGGGGATCGACCGGGTCAACGTCTCGATCGACTCGCTGCAGCGCGACCGCTTCTTCCAGCTCACCCGCCGCGACGCCCTGCCGCAGGTGCTGCGCGGCCTCGACGCGATCGCCGCGCACCCGTCGGTGCGGCCGATCAAGGTCAACGCGGTGGCGATGCGCGACTTCAGCGAGGCCGAGGTCGAGCGCTTCTGCGAGTTCGCCCGCGCGAGCGCCTTCCAGGTCCGCTTCATCGAGTTCATGCCACTCGACGCGGACCGCGCCTGGACGCCTGACGCCGTCCTCACCGGAGGGGAGCTGCGGCGGAGGATCGAGGCGATCCACCCGCTCGAGGAGCTGCCCCGTGAGCCCGCGGCCACCGCGCGCGTGTTCCGCTTCGCCGACGGCAGCGGCGAGATCGGCTTCGTCAACCCGGTCTCCGAACCGTTTTGCGCCGACTGCAACCGCCTCCGGCTGACCGCCGAGGGCAAGCTGCGCACCTGCCTCTTCTCGCTCGGCGAGACCGACCTGCGGGCCCCGCTGCGCGACGGCGCCGGCGAGGACGAGTTGGCCGAGATCGTCCGCGAGGCCGTCTGGCGAAAGGAGCTGAAGCACCGCGTCAACGACCCCGGCTTCGTGCAGCCGGCGCGCACGATGTCGGCGATTGGGGGCTGAGGTGCGGGGCATCGCAAAGGACCGAGCGAGGGGGACGGCCCGCCGGGCCCTTGACGAGCTGGCCGGGGGGCTCGGGGACAGCGGCATCTTCATCCCGATCGCGGTCGCGATGATCGCCCTGAACGGCCTCAACGCAACCGCGGTCTTCGTCGTCACCGGCCTCGTCTATGCCGGCACCGCCCTCTACTTCAGGGTGCCGGTCCCGGTGCAGCCGCTGAAGGCCTTCGCGGCGGCGGCGATCGCCCTGCACCTCTCGGCCGCGACGCTCGCCGCCGGAGCGCTGCTGATGGCCGCCGCGATGGCGGTGCTGGCGGCCGGGGGCCTCGCCGACTGGCTGGCGGAGCGCTTCCCGCTGGTCCTCGTCCGCGGCATTCAGGCCAGCGTCGCCCTGCTGCTCGCCAAGGCGGCGGTGAACCTCGCCGAGCAGGGCAACTGGCCCGGCCTGCCGCCCCTCTCTCCCGGCCTCGGCGTCGCGATGGCCGTGATTGCCTGCTCGCTGCTCTTCGCCTGCCGCCGGCTCTCGCTGCCGGGCAGCCTGGTCGTGCTCGGCGGCGGCGCCGCCGTGGGACTGGCGGTCAGCGGCCTCCCCGAGCTGCACGCCGGGCCGGCGCCGGTCTCGCTCTCGGTTCCAGGCGGGGGGGCCTTCGCCCTGGCCCTCACCTCGCTGGTCATCGCCCAGCTGCCGCTCACCTTCGGCAACGCCATCGTGGCCACTGCCGACGCCGAGCGCAGCTACTTCGGGAGCATGGCCCGGCGCGTGCGCCCCGCCCGGCTGGCCCTCTCGATCGCGGTCGCCAACGCCTGTGCCGGCCTCACCGGCGCGCTCCCCCTCTGCCACGGGTCCGGCGGGGTCACCGCCCACTACAAGCTGGGGGCGCGCACGGGGCGCGCGACCCTGGCCGCGGGTGTGATCTTCGCCGGCCTGGGGCTCGGCCTGGGATCCTCGCTGCCGGCGCTGCTTCAGGTTCTGGCGCCGGGCGCGCTGGCCGGGATGCTGGCCTACGTCGCGATCCAGCACGGGCTGCTGGCAGGGCAGCTGGAGCGCCTCGACGACCGCCTGATCGCCGCCGGGGTCGGCCTCGTGACCCTGCTAGCCGGCAATCTGGCGATCGGCTTCGGAGTTGGGGCGGCGGCGCTCGCGGCCCGCGCCGCCTGGCGAGCGCTCAGCGATCGGGCACTGCCAGCATCTCCTCCGCCCGCCTGAGGTCGGCGCGGCTGTTGACGTTGAAGCAGAGCCGCCGCGGGTCCCCGAAGCGCGCCAGCTCGGGCTCGGCGACGATCCGCGGCCGCAGCGATTCGAGCGTCCCCCGCAGAGCCCGCTCGGCCGCCAGCGCCTCCTCCAGGGCCGGCAGGAGCGCATCGTCGTAGCGCGCCGGCAGCGGTTGCAGGCTGCCCTCCGCCCTAGGTACGACCAGCGGCTCGGGGGCCGATCCGAGCCAGCGGAGCAGCGCCGGGCTCGCAAACGGCATGTCGCAGCCGATGGCGACCACGGGGCGCCCGCCCGCGTGTCGCAGGGCTGCGACGATCCCGCAGAGGGGATGGCGCGGGCTGTCTGGCTCGCAAATCGTCGGGCACCGAAGCGGCGGTTGCTCGGAGTCGGCCTTGGCGACTACCAGCGGCTCGAGGCCCGCCTCCTCGACAACGGCGAGGGGGTAGGAGATCAGCGGGCTGCCGCCCAGCCTCGCAAGCGCCTTGGCGCCGCCGATCCGACTGCCGCGCCCGCCGGCGAGAACCGCGCCGACCGCAGGTTCGGACCGTCGCTCTCTGCCGGTGGGCTCGGCCATCGCCAACAGTCTGGCAGCGGAGGTTAGTCTCGACGTCGAGACGAATCCGTGGCAGCCAAGCTGGTCGACATCGAGCAAGCGCGCGACGCGGTGCTCGCCGCGGCGAAGCCGCTGGGCGCCGAGCACGTGCCGCTGCGCGACGCTCTGGATCGACACCTGGCCGCCGACGCGGTCGCCGCCGACGCGGTCCCCCGCGAGGACAACTCGGCTATGGACGGCTTCGCGGTGCGCGCCGAGGACACGCGCGGCGCCGGGCCCGGGGCGCCGATCGCCCTGCGCCTGACCGGCGAGTCGCGCGCCGGTCGCCCGGCGGCGGTTCCACTCGCGGCCGGAGAGGCGATCGGGATCTCGACCGGCGCCGTGCTGCCCAGCGGCGCCGACGCCGTCCTCAGAGTCGAGGCGGCGGACGTCGTGGATGGCCGGATCGTCGTCGAACAGCAGGTCGAGCAAGGCCAGGACCTGCGCCGCGCCGGAGACGACATCCGGGTCGGCGAGGCGGTGCTCGCCGCCGGCACCCGGATCGGGCCCGTCGAGCTCGGCGTGCTGGCCTCACTCGGCACGACGAGAGTCTCCTGCCATCGCCGGCCCCAGGTCTCGGTCCTGACGAGTGGCGACGAGTTGCTCGAGCCGGGCGAGTCGATGCGCCCCGGCGCCGTCCGCGACTCGAACGCCTACTCGGTCCCGGCCTTGGCCGAGCGGGCCGGGGCGACGACGGCGCTTGCCGGCCCCGCCCCCGACGACCTCGAGGCGACGCGGGCGGCGATCGCGCCCACCCTCGACGCCGACGTGGCGGTGATCTGCGGCGGCGTCTCGGTCGGCGAGCACGATCACGTCAAGGCGGCGCTGGCCGAGCTCGGCGTCGAGCAGCGCTTCTGGGGGGTGGCGCTGAAACCCGGCAAGCCGACCTGGTTCGGGACCCGCGGCGACACCCTGGTGTTTGGCCTGCCGGGCAATCCGGTTTCGGCGATGGTGACCTTCATCCTCCTGGTCCGCCCCGCGCTGACCGCGATGGCCGGCGCAGCGCCGGACCGGACCCGGACGGCCGCGATACTCGACCGCGACTACGAGAAGGCCCCCGGCCGCGCGCACGCGATTCGCTGCCGCCTCAGCCTGCGCGAGGACGGCTGGCACGCGGCGCCGGCGCCGCACCAGGGCTCGCACGTCCTCACCTCGATGCTTGGCGCCGACTGCCTGGCGCTGGCCCCGGCGGAGAGCGGCTCGCTGCGGGCCGGAGAGCTGCTCGAGGTCGAGTTACTGAAGACCTAGGCCGAGGCCCTAGCATGGGCGGGGTGGACGTAGAGGTTCGTCTATTCGCGATCCTGCGCGAGCGCGCCGGCAGCGACTCGATCTCGCTCCAGCTCGACGAGGGCGCGACCGTCGGCGACGCCCTGGAGCGGCTCGGCGCCGAGCCTTCGCTGGCCGACTTGCTGCGGCGGCTGCCGGTGCGAGTCGCGGTGAACCGCGACTACGCGACGTCGGAGACGCCGCTGCGCGCCTCCGACGAGCTGGCCCTGATTCCGCCGGTCAGCGGCGGCGCCGGGCAGGTGCACGCCCGGGTCAGCGCCGAGCCACTGTCGCTTGAGGCGCTGTCGCGGGCCGTCGGCCGGCCGGGGGCGGGAGCGATCGTCAGCTTCCAGGGCGTGACGCGCGAGGTCGAGCGACTCGACTACGAGGTCTACCGCGAGATGGCCGAGCAACGGATCGCAGCGATCCTTGGCGAGTGCGTCGAGCGCCACCGGCTCGAGGCCGCCGCCGCCGAGCACCGGGTCGGCGCCGTCCCCCTGGGCGAGCCCGGGGTGATCGTCGCTGCCTCCGCCGCCCACCGCGACGAAGCGTTCGCGGGCGCCCGCGAAGCGATCGACCGGATCAAGGCCGAGGCGCCGATCTGGAAGACCGAGGTCGGAGCAGGGCGATGACCGACGAGCTGACCCACCTCGACGAGGGCGGCCGGGCGCGAATGGTCGACGTCAACGCCAAGCGGCCGACCGAGCGTCGGGCTCGGGCACGGGCGCGGCTGCGAATGGCGCCCGAGACGGCCCAGGCAGTGCTGGAGGGCAACGCGCCGAAGGGCGAGGTGCTGGGCGTGGCCAGGCTGGCCGGGATCCAGGCGGCGAAGGGGACCGGCGCGCTGATCCCGCTCGCCCACCCGCTCCCCCTCGGATTCGCCGACGTCAGCGCGACGGTCGACGTCGACGCCGGCCTGGTCGAGCTGGTGTCGGAGGCCCGCACCGTCGCCCGAACCGGGGTCGAGATGGAGGCGATGACCGCCTGCACGGTGGCGGCACTGACCGTCTACGACATGGTCAAGGGGATCGAGCGCGGGGTGCGGATCGAGGATGTCGTCCTCCTCGAGAAGACCGGCGGCCGCTCGGACTGGAAGCTCGACCCCGACGCCCCCGCGCCCGGCTGAGCCGCCGATGCGAGCCGCACTGATCACCGTCAGCAGCTCCAGGTCGGGCGGGCAGGGGGGCCGCGACGAGAGCGGCGAGCGGCTGGCGGCCCTTGCGCGCGGCCTGGGCGCCGAGATCGCCGGCCGCGACCTGATCGCCGACGACCGCGCGGCGATCGAAGCGCGGCTGCGCCACTGGGCCGACGAGGAGCGGTGCGACGTGGTGCTGACCAGTGGCGGAACCGGCTTTGCCCCCAGCGACGTCACCCCGGAGGCGACGCGGGCTGTGATCGAGCGCGAGGCGCCGGGGCTGGCCGAGGCGATGCGCGAGGCCTCCCGCAAGCACACCCCGCACTGGATGCTCTCCCGCGCGGTCGCCGGGATCCGCGGCTCCACCCTGATCGTCAACTTCCCCGGCAGCCCGGGCAGCATCCAGCAGGCCGGGGCGGCGATCGCCGCAGCGCTGCCCCACGCCCTCGAGCTGCTCGCCGGGCGGAGCCCGGCGCACCGGTGAGCCTCGAGGACGCCCGCGGCACGCGGATCTCCAGCGAGCTGACCGAGCGTGGCCGTGTCCTGCTGGCGGCGGTGGCCGCGCAGGGGATCGCGGCGTGAGCCCGTTCGAGCTTCCGACGATCCCCGCCCCGGCACCAAGTCGCTCGCCGGTCGCCTCGATCTCGCGCGATCGCTACGAGCGGCTGGCCGCCCGCGTCCGCCTGCTCTCCTGGCTCTCGCTCGGCTGGATGTCGATCGAGGGGGCGGTGGCGATCACCGCCGGCATCCTCGCCTCCTCGATCGCCCTGGTCGGCTTCGGGCTGGACTCGGTGGTCGAGGGCGTGGCAAGCGTGATCATCGTCTGGCGTTTCAGCGGCCACCGGGTCTTCTCCCATGCCGCGGAGCAGCGGGCGCAGAGGCTCGTCGCCGTGCAGTTCTTCCTCCTCGCTCCCTACCTGGCCTTCGAGTCGGTCAAGGCGCTGATCGGCGCCGAGCGCCCCGACGTGAGCTGGGTCGGGATCGGCCTCGCGGCCGGCTCGGTGGCCTTCATGCCGATCCTGGGGATCGCCAAGGAACGCCTCGCCGACCAGTTGGGCTCGGCCGCCACCAAGGGCGAGGGCCGCCAGAACATGCTCTGTGCCTATCTGGCCGCCGCCCTGCTCGTCGGTCTGCTCGGGAACGCGCTCCTCGGCGCCTGGTGGCTGGACCCGTTCGTCGGCCTGCTGATCGCCGCGGTCGCCGTCAAGGAGGGCCGGGAGGCCTGGCGCGGGGAGGGCTGCTGCGTCGGCTCGCCGCTCGACGGCGCGGAATTCGTCGAGAATCGGTGCGAGGGGGAGTGTTGCTCGTCCTCCGACGAGGCCCCGTCGTGCAGCCTCGATCTCGACGGCCTGGTCGCCCAACGCGAGCGCTACGCGCGGATGGGAGAGGGCGTTCTTCGACCTGGGCTTCGATGCCAAGAGACGGGTCCTCACCGTCGCCGTCGACGCGGCTGAGCAGGTCCCCGCCCTCGAGGCGATCGCCTTCGCGCTCGGCGCCCACACCGAGCCCCCTCTCTCAGGTGATGCTGACCGCCTTCGGCGTCCTGGCGCTCACCTTCATGACATCAGGAACGCCGAGAGGGCCGGTCGGTAGGCAGACAGGAGGCTTCAGGCCGCGAGGTCGTGGCGTCTCGTTCGACAGGTCTTATCGTTGACTTTCAAATAATGGCGCTATATAAGTAGCGTTACTATCGACCTGTTGGACGACACGACGGCCCCACCACGGCTCAGCCGCGCCGAGGCGAAGGCGGAGACCCGCCGCCGCCTGCTCGAGGCCGCTGAAGCTGCTTTCCGCCGCAACGGCTATCACGCCACCTCTCTCGACCGAATTGCCGCGGAGGCGGGCTTCACGACCGGCGCCGTCTACTCGACCTTCGACTCCAAGGCCGACGTGATGCTGGCGCTGATCGCGGCGCGAGCGGCGCGGCGGCTCGAGGTGATGCGGGAGGTGATCGCGCAGGATTCCGATCCGGAAGACCTCCTCGCCGATTTCTCGCGCCGCTACGCGACCCAGGCGGTCGCGGAGCGTGACTGGTCGGCGACCGTGGTCGAGTTCATGGTCGTCGTCGGCCGCGACAAGGGGCTTCGAGCTCGCTACGCCGAACACCACGACGCGTCGCGCGAGGCGATCGCCTCGGTGATTCGGGGCGCGCTGGAGAAGACCGGGGTCCGGCTGGCGATGTCGCCGCGGCAGCTGGCGACGGCAATGATGTCGCTGAACATCGGGCTGACCGTGGAGAGCCTGTTGGCGCCCGTCGAGGTGACGCAGGACCTCTACGTGGATGCGCAGCTGGCGCTGCGTCGAGGCGCAAACGTCGACCGGAAGCAGCGATGATCGGCCGGCTGCGCCAGCTTCCCGAAGTCGCCCGCGCCATTCGCGCGGGACGGCGGCTGGCGGCCCATGACAGGTGGAGCGTCGAGGAGCTGCGCGCCTACCAGCGCCAGCGCCTGCTGGCGATCGTGCGCCACGCGGCCGCCAATTCCCCCTACTACCGCGAGCGCTTCGCCGACATCGAGCTGAGCGACGATCTCGACCTGACCGCGCTGCCGAGGCTCGACAAGGCGACGATGCTCGAGAACTTCGACGACCTGGTCACCGACCGCCGTCTCACCCTGGACGGCGTAGAGGCACACCTAGCGGAGCTGGAGCGCGCCGGCCCCGGCGCCGATCCAAAGCTCTCCGGCGCATACCGCACCGTGGCGAGCGGCGGCAGCAGTGGACGGCGCGGCGTATTCCTCTACGGGTACGAGGACTGGAACACGGTGCTCAGCGGTGCGGTGCGCCTGAGCAGGGGTTACTTCGGCTTGGCGCCGCGGCTGCCGCGCAGCCGCCTGACGACGATATGGGCCGAAAGCCCCCTGCACATCTCGGGACGGGCAGCCCGAACTCTCGACACCGGCATCAGCCCATATCGCTTTCAGCGCCTCGACGTCCGCGCCCCCCTCGACTCACTGGTCGAGGAGCTGAACGCGTTCCAGCCCGAGGGCCTGAGCGCCTACGCCTCCACCGCGGCCCTGCTGGCCGAGCGCCAGCTCTCCGGAGACCTGCACATCTCTCCGCGCGTGGTCACGACGGGGGCCGAGGTCCGCAGCCCCGAGATGGAGGAGCGGATCGTCGCGGCCTGGGGACGGGCGCCCTTCGACTTCTACAACGCGAGCGAGAGCGGCGCCGGGCTCGCAGCCGAGTGTGACCGCCACGCGGGCCTGCACGTCTTCGAGGACCTCGCCCAGATCGAGGTCGTAGACGACGAGTACCGGCCCGTCCCGGCCGGAGAGCCAGGCAGCCGCCTGCTTCTCACCAACCTGTTCAACCGAACCCAGCCGCTGATCCGCTACGAGCTGGACGACCTGGTCACCCTCTCTCCCGATCCCTGCCCCTGCGGCCGCCCCTTCCCGCTGCTCGAGTCGGTCGATGGCCGCAGCGACGACCTCCTCGAGCTCCCCGCGACCGCCGGAGGCACAGTCAGCATCCACCCGCTCACCCTGCGCAGCCCGCTGAGCAGGATCGCGGCGCTGTCCGAGTACAGGATCGTCTACGGAAGAGGAGAGCTGCGCGTCGATGCGGTGCTGAACGGCGCAAGCGACCGCAGGCGGACGTGTCGCGAGGTCAAGGCGCGGCTCGCGGAGGCGCTCGCCGAGAGCGGCGCGCAGGCGCCCCCGATACGGATCGAGTGCGTCGCCGAGATCCCCCGCCACCCGCACTCAGGCAAGAAGAAGACGATCGAGGCACGAGCCTGAAGGAGGCGAACGTGAGCGAGGCCGTGGAGACGACAGCGTGTGCACGCCATCGTCCAGACCGACACCGGCCGCATTGACGAGGAAGCCTTGCGCGAGCACCTGGCGGACCGGCTGGTGCGCTACAAGACGCCCTGCACGTACGAGTTCACCAGCCTGCCGCTGCGCGCGGGGGCAGCGACCTCAGCTCTACCAGGCACCCGCTGAAGATTGCAAATCTGGCGCGCTCCGTCGAGCTAGCATCGCCTGACCGTGACCGTCTTCCTCGCCAGACCGGAACGGACCGGGGACGGGATCCCGCTGGCCGTCAAGGACCTGTTCGACACCGCCGGCTTACGCACCACCTACGGCTCGATCCTCTTCGCCGATCACGTCCCGGAGCGCACCGCCGAGGCGGTCGCCAGGCTCGAGGCGGCCGGCTACTCGAACGTCGGCAAGGCGAACCTGCACGAGTTCGCCTACGGCGTCAGCAGCCACAACCCGCACTTCGGCGCGGTCGAGAACCCGCTCGCCTCCGGGCGGATGGCGGGCGGGTCGAGCAGCGGCTCGGCGGCCGCGGTAGCCGCCGGCCACGCCGAGACGGGGCTCGGCTCGGACTCGGGCGGCTCGATCCGCATCCCGGCCGCCTGCTGCGGCATCGTCGGCTTCAAGCCGAGCCACGGGCTGGTGTCGATGGAGGGGTGCTTCCCCCTAGCCCCCAGCTTCGACCACGCGGGGCCGATCGGGCGTGACGTGGAGACGTGCGCGCGCATGCTGGAGGCGCTCGCGCCCGGCTTCGAGCGCGCCGAGCCGATATCGCTCGCCGAGGTCGAGGTCGGGGTCGCCTGGCTGGAGCACGCCGAGCCGCTGGTGAGAACGCGGCTCGAGTCGGCTGCGGAGCTCTTCCCGCGCCGCCGCGCAGTCACGTTCCCCTTCCCGGAGGGGGTCGGCGCGGTGTTCATGCGGGAGGTCGCGGAATCGCACCGCGGCCTCTTCCCCGAGCGGGCCGAGGCCTACGGCGAGAACGTGCGGTCGAAGCTGGAGCGATGCGTGGCGGTGACCGATGCGGAGCTCGAGGCCGGGCGGCGCAGCCTGGAGGAGTACCGGGAGCGCGCGGCGGCGGCCTTCGAGGGGATCGACCTGCTGCTCACGCCGACGCTCGCCTTCGTCGCCCCGCCCGCCGTCGAGGACGACCGTGAGATCCGCGAGGCCGTGATCCGCTTCACCTACCCCTTCAACGCGCTCGGCTGGCCGGCGCTCGCGCTGCCGTGCGGGCCCGCCGAGGACGGGCTTCCCGCCTCCCTCCAGCTCGTCGCCCCCGCCGGCGAGGACGCGCGGGCGATCGCCGCCGGCGCCCTGCTCGAGGCGGAGCTGCGGCGGCGGGTCGCCCGATAAGCGGTTGAAGCCCGACCTCTGCTTCTCGCGCTACTTGCCCTTCTTCTTTCCCTTGCAGCGGTTGTTCTTCAGCACCGGCTTCAGCGTCTTCTTGCGCCCGTTCTGGCCGCGCAGGTTGGCGTTGGAGCGGTAGGTCGCGTTGCAGATGTTGCGGCTGTTGACCAACAGGCCCTTCTGGCCGCCTTTCATGTAGAGGATGAACTTGGAGACCGGCACGTCGGGGGGCGATTCGAAGGTGGTCCGAATGCCCTTGTTCTTGCTGTCGATCCGGCCCGCCAGGTTGAAGGCGACCGGGCCCTTCAGGGCGGCCACCAGGTCGGGCAGCTTGTTGTTCGAGCTGCGCAGGTAGACCGGGCCTTCGAACATCTGATCGAACAGCGGGGTGCGTGCCTTCGCCCAGCCGTAGACCGAGGCGGCCGGACAGGCGTTCGCCGCGAACTGCACCCTGGTGCAGATCGTCTTGATGTGCGCCTGGTCGAGGAACTCCGAGCGCGGCAGGGTGAGCGCCACGCGGCCCAGGTTGGCGTCGCCGCTTCGCTCTTCGAGCACCGCCCGGAACTTCGGGTTCGCGCCGCGATTGACCTTGCCCCAGATCCGCGTGAAGAGCTTCGGCTTGAGGCCGAGGTTCCCGCAGCTGCCGACCTGGAAGCGCGAGGCCGGGGTGGCCGCCGCTCCCTGGCCGGAGACGATCGTCGAGGCGACCGCCTGGGTGGAGCAGTTGGTCGGGTTGAGCATGAAGCCCGGCCGGTCGGCGATCACCTGGATATGACGGTAGGTGAGCGGCACCCCCTTCAGGATCGGCGGGATGGTGTTGTCGGAGGTGATCGTGACCTGCGCGGTGTCCGGGTTGATCTGGATCGTCGCGCGCACCACCGCCGTGCCCAGGTCAAACGGCCCCGCCTGCACCGGCACTTTGAATATCAGGCTGTAGGGGGCGCCCTTGTACGGGCCGGCGAGGTAGGCGGCGGTCGGCTCCTTGCCGGGCTGGGGCACCCAGGCCGGTTCGGGGCCGGTGCCGGCGGCGATGTTCAAGCGCCCGATCTGGCTGGCCGCCGGGCAGCTTGCCGAGGCGGCGTTCGCCTCCGGGCAAAGCGGCACCCCGGCGATCTTCGCCACCAGGCCCTTCGGCAGTGTGACGCCAATCGCGGCGACGTTCTGTTCGCCGTCGTTTCGCGCCACGTCTAGGCCAAACGGCGCGTAGGCACCCGCCACCGGCTGCGAGCTGGCCGCCACGAAGCCCGGGTTGAAGCCGCCCGTGCCGCAGTTCTGGTTTATCGAGAACGAGTTGCTCGTGTTGACCACCGGGCCGCCCGACCAGGAGGTGAAGGCGCCCGTGTAGGTGTTATCGCCGCAGCCGTTCGGGTTGCTCAGCACTCCTTTGAAGAAGTTCAGCTTGAAGTCGTCGAACGGCACCTGCGGGTTGTTGTCGAAGGTGGTCGTGACCTGGCCGGTCACCGGGTCGAGGTCGATCCTGCCGGCCAGCTTCACCCTCACCCCCTGCTGCTGGACCTCCATGTAGACCGCCAGCAGGGTGCCGAACGGGTTGGAGCCCTGCTCGGCCTGGTAGAGCGAGCCGGTCATCGGCTGTTCGAGCAGCGGGGTGACCACTTCTGCCGTGCCGATCTTCGAGTCCTCGGGACAGCTCGCCGGGTCGGGGCTGGTTTGCCCGAACTGCGCCTGGCTGCAGGTGCCGAGGCCGTTCGAGGCGGAGGCGTTGATCGTCACGCCCTGAGGCAGCTTGACGACCGCCTTCCTCAGGTGCGAGGTGACCAGGCCGTTGGGGTCCTCGTTGTGCTGGGGGACGTGGACCGTGGCGCTGATCGCGGTCGGCTGGGCAGCGCTGGGCGGATCCGACTGCACGCTGAGGCTCGGTTCGAAGCTGAGTTTGTCGCAGCCTTCGGTGCCAACAGGTTCCATCGCGGCGTTGTGGCTGAGGAAGCTGGCTTCCTGGTAGTTGCCCGGTTCCTGCCAGGAGTTGAGCCGCAGGCTGGTCAGCACCGGCCCGACGCAGGAGGTCGGGTTGCTGAGGAAGGGTCGCACCACTCCTCCTTCGAAGGGCCCGACGCGGAATGGGTCGTGGCTTTCGTCGCCCGGCACTCCCCAGAGGCGAAGTTCGTTGGAGGTGACCGGCAGACCCTGCGAGGCGCTGGGGATGGTGACCTTCAACCCGTAGTCTCCATTGGATCGAACCTGAACCGTCCCGTGGATGTTGACCCTCGCGGTCAGGGCGGAGAAGCCGAACCTGGCGGGCTCGTTGGGGCCGGGCACGAGGTTGTAGACGGTCGCTACGACAGGCAAGAGTGCGGTTCCCAGCACGGCCGTGCCGACTGCCGAGGACGGCGGGCAGTCGGTGCCCCCATAGCCAAAAGACAAGCCACCTTCGTGGAACTGCTGCTGCGTACAGAAGGGCACCGCCCTCGGGTTGCCGAGGAAGCCGGGGGGGAGCTTCACTTCGGTGTCTTTGAGGCTCCCTTCCGGGAGGAAGGGGAATGCTTCTTCCCTGTTGAGTTCGAATTCCGTGATCGCTTCGTAGGGATGTTCGCCGGCCTGGCTGGCCGGGGCGCCGCCTTCTTGGATCACTTCGCCGTCGAAGCTTTCGATCGCGAGCGGCCCCGCGCTGGCGCTCCCTACGCCGAGCGCCAGGATCAGGGCGGCTGCTGCCGCGAGGGCGCCGAGGAAGCGCGGCAGGTTGCGGTGGGTTCTCGGGGCCTTCATCTGTGCTCTCTCCTTGTCCACGATTGAGGTCTCGCTTCGCTTGTTGCGTGGGCGCCCGATCATTTGCTCGCCCCCCGGTTGCGCTTCCTACACTTCTTGGCGCTCTTGCTCTTGTTCCTCGCCCGCTTCGCCAGGCGGATGGCTTTCTTGTTGCGCTTCCTGGCGATCGCGGACTTGCCGTTGCGCTTCGCCTGCTTGCCGTTCTTGCGCAGCCGCTTGGCGCGGTTGCTGAGCTTCTTGGCTTCGCGCCCCAGCTTGTTGCAGTTCTGCTTCTGGGAGACGTTGCCCTTGCCGACGAAGCCGGCCGAGGCGCCGCTCGGCTGGCTGGGCAGGGGAGCCGTTTCGCTGCGGCAGCTCTGGCCCGCGCAGGGCGCTGCCGACGCCGGCGGGTTCTGGGAGGCGAGGCCGCCGCCCACCCGCGCGTCGTAGATGTTGAGGACTCCGGCTTGGGCAACCCCGACCAGCCGCTGGCGCGTCTGGAAGAACACGTCGTCGCCGTTCGGGCTTGCGTCGGCGAAGCCGGTGGTTCCTACTGGCTGCTCTTCGCCGGCGGTCCCGGTGGAGATCAGCGCCACCTGCCCGCTTGCCGCGTCGTACTCGTAGACGTCTTGCAGGCCGTTGGTGTCCCGCGGAACCAGCGCTTCGTCGGTGTTGAAGAACAGGCGCCCGCCGTCATCGGAGAGGTTTCGCCGCAGGCGAATTTCGCCGTCGGGGCCAGGGGCTCCCCCGCCGACTTCGATGGAGCCGCCGGAGCCTCCCGGTTCGGGTTCGCCGCTCGGGTTGCAGGAGGCGCAGACCAGTTCGCCCGTGGCGGCGCTGTAGATGTAGACCTCGGGTATGCCTGTGTGGGGGTAGCCGGTGAGGCTGTTGTTGGCGGTGAAAGCGAGGTGCATCCCGTCCGGGGTCACACGGGAGTTCGGGTTTCTGGTCTGCCTGTAGTTGTTTTTGAAGCTGGTGCTGGTGTTCCCGGTCGCGATGAATTTGACCCCGCCGCCTTCGGTCCACAGGTAGAGGTTGTTTTCCCCGCCCGTCGCTCCCGGGGCGAGTGCTTCTTTGGACACGAAGTAGGCCCGCGAGCCGTCGGCGGAGGTGCCGAGCACGCCCTGCACTTCGCCTGCCTGGGAGGGACCCAGTTCGTCGGTGTTGACGTTGTAGCGGAAGAGTTCTCCGCCCACCGTGACGAAGGCAAACGAGCCGTCGCTGCTCGCGAACCAGAAGGTGCCTTCGTCGCTGATTAGCTGCGTCGTCGTGCCGTTGATGCGAACGCAAATGCCGCATTCCCCGGCGCCGCCCGCGCCGCCGCCTTTGAAGAAGATCCGCGAGCCGTCTGCGGAGACGTTGCGCGCCCACTCCGGTCCCGCGACTGCGACCGGGCTGTCTTCGAGGACTTCGCCCCCGGGCGAGATCCCGATCAGGCTGACCGCGCCCGTCGCCGCGTTCCAGTCGCAGAGGATGGTTTTGGCCGGCGGGGCGCAGTTCGAGCCGGCCATTTCATGGTGGTCCGTCTGCTCGAAGACCACGTGGCTGGCGTCGGCGGACAGGCCTTTGGTGCGCGACTCCGTATATCCCAAATTTTCACCCAAACCCACCGATACCAGCCGGAAGGTGCGGCTGGCGTTGTCCCGCAAGTACAGGTTGGAGGTGCCGGCGGAGGCATCGGGGGTCAGCGGTGGTTCGACCCCCCCGTCGAAACTCACCGTCTTGTCGAGGTTTGGGGTAAACGCCTCGGCAACGGTGATGGAGATGTTGAGGGTCGGGGAGAACGGGGGAGAGACCTGTTCGGTGCTCCAGTCGCCCGCGCCGCGCCGGGAGAGGAACGCGTTGACGGCGCTATTGGAAGTGGCTTCTCCAAACGTGCCGAACGCCGAGAAGGCGACCGCACTCCCGTTTGCTGCCGCTTCCGGGCCACTCTCGGCTTCACTCCATTCTGCGGCGGGCTCTTCCCCTTCCATATCGACCGGCGTGGCCATCTCGTAGGCGCGGCAGTCGGGGAGGTTTGCGGAGGGGCCCTGGCGGAAGGCTTCGTTGGGGCAGGCAGCGTCGGCTGAGGACGCACCACTCCCCAAGAAGGCCGCGAGGCCGAGGACGAAGAGGCAGACCAAGCCGATGCGCCCGCGGCGCACGCCGCTGTCCTGGGTCGATACCGCAAACGATGCCTTCGCGTAGCGTCTCACGTGGCTCTCTCCTCATCTGTTGTCTCGATGGCGCGGGGAAGCAGCGGCGAGCGGTCCGGCGCCGCCGGGGGGACAAGGAGCCCGGACGGCGTGGACGGACCGCTCCCCGCTGCTGCGTGTCGGAGCTTCCGGGGCTCCTCGAGGCCGCTGCCAGGGAAAGCAGAACGGCGTCGCTCGGCAAAGGTGCGCGGAACAGTCAACCAAAAGCCTTCCTCGATCCAGACCGGCCCCCGTCCCGGCCCCCCCCGGGCGCCCGGACGACCTTCAGACTCAGTCGCTTCCCTGTTTTCTTTCCCTGTTTCACCCGCCACCCGGAGCGAAAGGCAGCGCTCCAGGTAAACGGCTTGTTACATATATCTAACCGAACTGCCCCGCGCGTGTCAAGTGCCACGCAATGCTTTATGGGAACCGGCCGTTTTCCTTGCCTCAGTGGCCCCCTTGAGCAACGGCGATACGCGATAAACGCGGTATTACATAAAGTAAGCCCCGGACCGCTCAAAGGGCGCACTGACCGACGCCCTGCGACGTGTCACCCCCCTCCGCTGGCTCGGCATCGGGCCGCGTGCGGGCGAATCGCTCATCCCCTCCACACAGGAGACGTTGGGGCCCTCAGCTCACCGCCTTCTTCACGAGGGCGCTGATTTTTTCCTCCTCGGCGGCCGTCAACTCCTTCAGCGCGAAGGAGGAGGGCCACATATTGCCTTGGTCGAGGTTCGCCTTGTCGCTGAAGCCGAACGTCGCGTATCTCGACTTGAACTTCTGCGCGCTTTGGAAGAAACAGACGACTTTGCCGTCCTTGGCGTACGCGGGCATCCCGTACCAGGTTCTCGGCGAGAGTGCCGGCGCACTGGCCTTGACGATGGCATGGAGCCGCTCGGCAAGCGCGCGATCCGGTTCGGGCATCTCGGCGATCTTCGCGAGCACGTCGCTTTCCCCGTCGGCTTTGCCCCCCTTCAGCTCCCGGGCGCGCTCCCTCATCGCTGCTCGCTCCTCGTCCGTGAACCCCTTGGACGCCTTGCCCGTCGTGCTCTTGGCGGACTTCCGCGTGGCCTTCTTTGCGGATTTCCGCTCAGCCATTGCCATGAACCTCCTTGACCGGCTCCCGGTCGGCGGTGGCCCGGGGGAGCAAGGGGGCATGAATGGCGATGTCCATGGCCGTGACCTTAGCCGCGGGGACGAACCGGCGCTTCTCGATTCCTGATCGGCCTGCCCTCTCCGGCGCGCTGCTCCGCGGCCCCACGACCGACGGCAAGGTCTGATCAAATAGGGGCCAGGGAGCGAGACGATGCCGAGATGGAGAGAGTTGGCATGAGGCGACGCGTCGATGCCGCGATCGTCGGCAGCGGACACAACGCGCTGGTCGCCGCGGCGTATTTGGCACGCGCTGGCTGGGAGGTGGAGGTCTTCGAGCGCAACGATCGGCCCGGGGGCGCGGTGGCGACCGAGGAGCTGACGGCTCCGGGCTTCCGCCACGACACCTTCTCGAGCTGGCACCCGCTCTTCCATCTCTCCGCTGCCTACGCGGAGCTGGGCGAGGAGCTGGCTTCCCGCGGGCTCGAATACGTGAACACCGGGGGCGTGGTCACGGCGAGCGTCGCCGAGGGAGCTCCGCCGATCCTGGCCGACCGCGACCCTGCCAAGACCGTCGAGGCCTTCCCGGACTCGGACGCCGCGGCCTACGCCGAGGACCTCGAGTCGTTCGGCGCCCAGATGGACATCATCGGCGAGCTGCTGGCCACCGAGCTGCACTCGGCGGCGGCCGTCTCACTCGCGCTTCGACTGCTGCGGCGTCTGGGGCCGAGCGGCACGCGGGCCTTCGCCGCCCAGGCGCTCTCGAGCGCGCGTGGCTGGCTGACGACGAGATTCGAGGGGGACGAGGTGGCCAGGCTGCTCGCGCCTTGGGTCCTCCACACCGGCCTCACCCCGGACGACGCCAACTCCGGCTTCCAGGTGCTCGCGCTTGCCGGCGCCCTGCACGAGGTGGGGCTGCCGGTGGTCCGGGGCGGCTCGTCGAAGTTCGTCGACGCCTTCGTCTCGCTCATCGAGGACAACGGAGGCCGGCTGCGGACGGGCGCCGAGGTGGAGCGGATCACGATCCGCGAGGGGCGCGCTGCCGGGGTCGTCGTGGGCGGCGAGGAGATCGGGGCCCGACGGGCCGTGATCGCAAACACGACCCCCACCCAGCTCTACGGGCGCCTGCTCCCCGCCGAGGCAGCGCCGCCCCGCGCAAACGCCGAGGCCTCGCGCTTCCGCTACGGGGCCCGTTCGGGGGCGCAGATCCACCTGGCGCTTTCCGAGCCGCTCCGCTGGCGAGACGACGAGCGCCTCGGCGAAACGCCGGTCGTGCACGTCACCGATGGGCTCGATGCCGTCGGCCTCGCCTGCGCGCAGGCGCGAAGCGGCCTGCTGCCGGCGGAGCCCACCGTCGTATGCGGCCAGCCCACGGCCCTCGACCCGGGCCGTGCCCCGGAGGGCAAGGCGATCCTCTGGATACAGCTTCAGGAGGTACCCCACCGGCCGCGAGGCGACGCGGCCGGGCAGATCGACGTCGGCGACGGCTCCTGGACGGAGGGGCTCGACGCCGCGTATGCGGAGCGGATACTCGAGCGGCTCTCCGCTCACGTGTCGAACCTTCCGGGCGCGATCGAGTCGATGGCGATGCTCTCGCCGGCCGCAATCGAGGAACGCAACCCGAACATGGTGCACGGCGACATCTACGCGGGCGCGACCGACCTCGCGCAGTCCTTCCTGTGGCGGCCGCTCCCGGCATTCGGCTCGCACCGGACCCCTGTGCCGGGCCTCTTCCAGTGCGGGGCCAGCACCCACCCGGGCCCGGGTCTCAACGCCGCCTCGGGCCGGATCGTCGCCATGCGGCTGCTGAGGCGGTCGCTGCCGGAGCGCCTCGGCAGCCTGCTGCGAGGCGCAGGCCGATAGGCGGGACGCAGCGCGTCCGGCGCGAGGAGCCGGCGTCAGCGTCTGCCGAAGACGGCACGGAGCACGAGGAGGACAGCGAAGATGCCGACGGCCGCTGCGGCGAGCCGCGCGTAGCGGCCCAGCACGGATTCGGACAGGACCTGGCCCAGGTCAAGCGCATCGTCGTCCCCAGCCTCGGTGGGCCCGCCGCCCCCGCGGGGCCCGGCGCCATTGTCCGCCCGGGGAGAGCCGTTGCTCTCGGCGCCGTGCTCCCCCTCGCCGGCGATCCTCCGCTCGAGGCGGCTCGAGAACTCGCTGAGGACGCGGCCGCCGACGTCCTCGAGCACGCCGCGGCCGAACTGCGCCTGCGGTCCGGTGATGTGCAGGTCGGTCTCGGCGATCACGCGGGTTCCCTCCTCGTGCGGCTCGAGCCGGTTCTGGATCGTTGCCATCGCCGTACCCTGGCCCTTCGCCTCGCGGGCGCGAAGCGAGATCTTCGCCCGGTGGGCCTCCTCGTCGATCTCCTCGAAGCTCGCGGTGCCCCTGTAATCGACGGTCATCGGCCCGATTCGGACCCGCATCGAGCCGTCGTAGGTGTTCTCCTCCTCCGCGGCGTCGATCGTCGCGCCGGGCAGGCAGCTCGCCACTCCCTCCATGTCGAGCAGGTGGCGCCAGACGGTCTCGACGTCGGCTCCGACCGTGAACTGGTTGGAGAGGATCACCGGGACCCCCTCGGACCGGTCGGCTCCCTGACCGCAAGCGGCGTGGCAGAGCGGCTCACGTGCGGGCTTCCGTCTGCACCCCTCGCGGCACGTTCGCGGCGCCGCTCGAGAGCAGCTCGTGGATCCGCCACCAGGGATTGTGGGTGTCCGCGACGACGCTGTCGGAGTCGCTCAGCGCGTCCTGGATCGCGCTGCAGATCGTGCTCAGAGGCGCACCGCCACCCTCCCCCATGCCCTTGGCCCCGGTGGGCGTGAAGGGGCTGGGCGATTCGATGTCGCCGTACTTCATCATCGGCATGTCGAGCGCCGTGAGGGCGTGGTAGTCGTAGAAGGACGATTGCAGCAGCTGCCCGTCCGCGTCGTACTCGAACGCCTCGTAGAGAGATGCGCCCAGCCCCAGCGCGGTCGCGCCATGCACCTGCCCCTGGACGATCTGGGGATTGATCACCCGTCCGCAGTCGTCGGCGGCGGCGTAGTCGAGGATCTCGAGCCTGCCGGTGTCCTCGTCGATCTCCACGACCGCCGCGTGGATCTGAGTCGCATAGGTGAGCGTCAGGTTCCCGGTCTTGCGCTCCTTGTCGGGTGCTTCGAACAGCGGCGTGTACACGTAGCGGCAGTTGAGGCCGATCCGCTCTCGAAGGTCAGGCGGTATCACGGTGTTGTTCGAGTAGACCATGTTGGCGATGCCGATGAAGGGGATCGCCCGTTCCCTTTCGTCCCGCACGTAGCATTCGCCGCCCTCCAGCTCGATTTCCTCCTCCGAGGACTCGAGGGCGATCGCGGCGAGGGTGACGATCTCCTTGCGCAGCATTTCCGCCGCGCCGAGCGCCGCGCCCAGGCCGGTGACGGCGAACTGGCTGGCGTAGGTGCCTGAGAAGCCGACGTAGGTGTTGTGCCGCTGGTCGAAGCCCGCGGTCACGTTGACCGCGGAGTGGTCGACGCCGAGCACGTCGGCGACGACCTGCGCCGCCGTCGTCTCGTGGCTCTGACCCTGCGGCGTGGTCCCCAGGTCGACGTTGACCTCGCCGTAGAGATCGAGCTTCGCGTAGGCGGCCTCGCCGTTGCCCGAGAAGGGGAGTTCCGGGTTGATGATCTGGGCCTGACCGAAGTTGTTGGTCCCGGAGTCGATCGTCGAGCCGATGCCGATGCCGATCCGCTTGCCGCTGCCCGTGCCGAGCTCCTTCTGCTTCGCACGCCACTTCTCGACGTCGATCAGCTCCAGCGCCAGGTCGAGCGAGGCAGGCAGGTCGCCCGAGTCGTAGACACAGCCGTTCGGGGTCTCGTACGGGTAGTCGTCAGGCTGTACGAAATTCTTCTTGCGCGTCTCGACCGGGTCCAGGCCTAGCTCGGTCGCTACGACGTCGACGATCCGCTCGATCATCCACAGGTGCTGGAGTCGGGAGTAGCCGCGGTTCGGGACCGTCGGGCACTTGTTGGTCAGGGTCTCCGTGTAGTCGACGCTGACGTGCTTGAACTTGTAACAGCCGGGCGTCACCTGCGACCAGATCACCGCACCCAACGGCTCGTAGTGAAGGTAGGCGCCGGCATCGTCGAAGGCGCGCACTTTGAAGCCGAGGATCGTTCCGTCGCTCAGCACCGGCACCTCGACGTCGAGGAAAGTGCGCTCGTTGCCGTGCCCGGCGGAGAGCATGTGCTCGGAGCGGTACTCGGTCCACTTGGCCGGACGCCCCGCCTTGCGCGAAAGCAGGGCGAGGGCCGCTATCTGCGGGTAGCTGCCGATCTTGATCCCGAAGGCGCCGCCAATGTCCTGCGAGCGAAACTGCAGCTTGTTGCTCCCCACGCCGAGCGTCGGACCGATCACCATGGAGGCGAACATCGGCATCTGGTTGTTGGACTCGATTTGCACCACGCCGGTCCCGGGATCCCAGTTCACGACAGCGGCGTTGCACTCGAGCGGCGTCGACGAGAAGCGGTGGAAGTGCAGTCGGTCGATCCTGACCACGTGGTCGGCGTTATCCAGGGCCCAGTCGATGTCGCCGTAGTCGAAGACGCCGTGCCAGGCGACGTTGTTGCCGACCTCCTCGTGCAGGATCGGCGCGTCGTCGTCGGCCGCTTTCACCGTGTCGACGACGGACGGCAGCGGCTCGTACTCGAGGTCGACGAGCTCGGCGGCGTCACGAGCGATGTCGCGTGTCTCGGCAAGGACCACGGCGACCGCGTCGCCGTGGTAGCGCACCTTGTCGACCGCGAGCGGCCACTCCTCCATCTGTCCGGCCGGCGGTGGCGCTATCTGGAAGAAGGGCACCTCGCACATCTCCTTCGCCTCCGCGCCGGTCAGCACGGTGTAGACGCCGTCCAGAGACATCGCCCTGGAGGTGTCGACCGAGAGGATCTTGGCGTGCGCGTGGGGCGAGCGCACGAAGTGGGCAAAGCCCTGGCGGTGCATCCAGATGTCGTCCGTGAACTCGCCCTGCCCCTTCAGCAGGCGCCCGTCCTCGGTCCGGCGGACCGATTTCCCTGACGCTTTGCCCAGCCGCTCGCCCTTCTCCACAGGGGGGGCGGCGGTCTCGGCCGCGGGCGCCCTGCTCATGGGGAGCCTCCCTCCGCGCCGGTTGCGGGAAACTCGGCAACGTCCTCGCCCGCAGCGGCGCGCACGGAGCGCACCACGTTGACGTAGCCGGTGCAGCGGCAGATGTTGCCGCGGACGGCGCGCCGGATCTCTCCCTCGCTCGGTTTCGGGTTGTCGCGCAGCAGGTAGGTGGCGCCCATCAGCAAGCCGGGCGTGCAGTAGCCGCATTGGAGGCCGTGATGCTCGTGGAAGGCCTCCTGGACCGGGTCGAGCGCGCCGTCGGAGGCGAGGCCCTCGACCGTCTCGATCTCCGCCCCGTCGGCCTGGACTGCGAGCAGCATGCAGCACTTGACCAGCTTGCCATTGAAGATGATCGAGCAAGCGCCGCAGTTGCCGGTGTCGCAGCCGATGTGCGTCCCCTTGAGCCCGAGCGCATCGCGGATGAAGTGGACCAGCAGCTGCCGCGCCTCGACCGTCCGCTCATAGGTCTCGCCGTTGATCGTGACGCTGATCGGATGGATTTTGTCGCCAACCTCGCTCATTCGCCTCCTCCGGCTTCGGCTATTGCTTGCGTGACGGCGCGGCGGGCAATCACGCGGGCCATCTTGCGCCGGTAATCGGCGCTGCCGTGGGTGTCTGAGATCGGCTCGATGTCCTCGCCGATCGACTCCGCGGCCTCACGCACGGCGTCCGCCGTGGCCGGCCCGTCCCGCAGCGCATCCTCCATGCCGGTGTGGCGCACCGGCACCGGCCCGACTACACCCAGCGCGATGCGGGCGTCGGAGATACCGTCGTTCAGCGTCACCCTGGCCGATGCCCGCACGATCGCCTTCGAGTCCGAGGCGACGCTGAGGGACTGGAATCCGGCCCCGCTGTCGGGCCCGTAGCGCGGGATCGAGATGCTGCGAAGCAGTTCTCCGGGCCCGACGGCCGTCATGAAGTAGCCGCGGAAGAAGTCCTCGGCCGGCACCTCGCGCTTACCCGACTCCGACTCGACGTTCATGACCGCCCCAAGGGCGAGCAGAAGCGGCGGGAAGTTGTTGGTCGGATCGCTGAGACAGCAGTTGCCGCCGATCGTGCCCCGGTTGCGGATCTGCTGGTCCTCGATGTGGGCGGCCACTTCGGAGACGATCGGAAGCGCGCCCCGAACCGCCTCCGAGCGGTCTATCTCGTCGTAGGTGACGCAGGCGCCGATCTCGACCCCATCCTCGCCCACGTCGATCGAGCGGAGCTCCTCCAAGCGGCTGATGTCGACCAGCAGCTCGATTGAGGCCACACGGTGCTTGAGCACGTTCACGAGGCTCTGCCCGCCCGCGAGGGGCGCCGCACCCTCGCTCGAGCCGAGAGCGGTCAACGCCTCCTTGATGTCGGCCGGCCGCGTGTACTCGATCGACTCAAGCAGCATGATTCACGCTCTGAACGTCCAAGCCCTCACGCGCGGCGATCTTTCCAAAGATTTGATCAAGAGTCAAGAAATGACCTCGCACACCTCAGTTCCTCGAACGGCGCTCGGGCGACGACGCGCCCGACCCGCTCATCGGTCCGTCGCCGCCGAATGCCCCCTCCGCCGAAGCCCGACGATCGCCTCTTGACCACCACCGCAGCCGCGAGATCCGCAGCGTCACTTCCCTCCCCCTCGTGATGCCGCTTGGGCGGAGGATCAGAATCGCCGCCATCAGCACCCCGAGGATCAGCAGGCTCGTTCCGCCCGGCAGGTTGACGCTGGCCGGTCCGACCGACATCCCCTGTTCCGCCTTCGCCAGGTAGACGTCCAGGAAGCTCACCAGAGCCCCCCCGACGACCGCTCCCCAGAGGCTGCCGACACCGCCCACCACCAGCATCGCCAGGGTGAGGAAGGTCAGCTCGAGGTAGACCTGTTCGGTGGTGATGCTGCCGATCTGGTGGACGAGGAGGCCGCCGGCCAGGCCCGCCAGCCCGCCGCTGACCATGAACGCGAGCAGCCGCTGCAGGTGGATGTTGACGCCGATCGCGCGTGCCGCCTCGGGATCCTCGCGGGAGGCCCGCAGCAACCGCCCCGGCCGGCTGTGCTGGTAGAGGAAGGCCACGGCGGCGGCAAAGAGCGCGCCCAGCACCGCCTCGAAGAGCCCCGTCGTCTCCGGGATCAGCGCAAGCGACTTCGCCCCCGGCCCGATCTTTTCCCAGAAGCGGAGCACGTTGTGGGTGATCTCGAGCACGGCGAACGTGGCGATACCGGCGGCCAGGCCGGACAGCCGCATCAATGGGGCCCCGACGATCAGCGCGAAGAGCGCGCCGAGGCCCGCGGCGAGCAGCAACGACTCGAAGCTGCTGATCGAGTGGTCGGCCAGGAACGGGAACAGTTCGGGCAGCACGGTCGGCTTCACCGCGGCGGAGATCGTCATGACACCGGCCGCGAAGGCGCCGAGCGCGACAAAGCTGATCTGCCCGAAGGAGATGACGCCTGAGTTGCCGATGAACACGTAGAGCGCGATGACGATCGTCACGTTGACGAGCACGCCGGTGAACTCGGTCCGTGTGCCCGCCGACACCGTGGTGCCGAGAAGTCCGATCGCGACGATCAGCAGCGCCGGGGCGAGGAACTGGCGCAGCCTCTCCGACAGGCTCATACGCGCTCCACCGCGCCCGCCCTGCGCGGCGCGAACAGACCGGCGGGCCGCAAGAGGAGGACGATGATCACGAACAGGAAGACCGCCGAGGGAAGGAAGACGCGCTCGTTGGAGGGCAGCACCACCCCCAGAACCGAGGTGACGAAGCCGATCGCGAAGCCTCCGAGCGTGGCGCTCGGAAGCCGGTCCATGCCGCCGACCACGATTCCCACGAGGGCCAGGATCGTCACCTCGAGGCCGAACGTCGGGGTCACCAGCGGCTGCTGGGCGGTGAGCAGGATCGCCACCGCGGCCGCCAGCACGCCCGAGATCAGGAAGGCAATGCTGATCACGGAGTCCGCCTTGACGCCGAGCAGCCTCGCGGCGCGGAAGTCGGAGGCAGCGGCGCGCATCTGGAGGCCGATCCCGGTTCGGTTGAGGAGGAGGACCGTGCCGGCCAACAGCAGCCCGCCGACGCCGAGCATGGTGATCGTCACCCAGCGCACCGTAATCTCGCCCGATATCGCCGTCTGGTTGAGGCTCGAGAGCACGTCGGCGCTTTCGCCCCTCACGCCGAAGGCGATCAGCCAGACCGCCTCCAGGGCGAAGGCGACCGCGAACGTCGCCACCAGCGTGGTCGCCGGGGCCACGTTGCGAAGGCGTCGGAAGGCGAACCTCTCCATCAGCCAGGCGAGCGCCACGGCGACGGCGATCGCCAGCAGGATCGCGACGGCAACCGGCAGATCCCTCGCCACGACCAGGGTGTAGCCGGCCGCGGTGATCAGCTCGCCGTGCGCGAAGTTGATCAGGCGCATGACGCCGAAGATCAGTGCCAGGCCGATTGCCACGAGCGCGTAGACGGTGCCGAGCGCGACTCCGTCGATCAGCGTCTGCAGCACGTTCACGGCAGCCCCTTCTGGGCGGTGGCCCCGAAGTAGGCGGTCGCGATCCGGTCAGTGTCCTCCGCCTCGGCCGGTGTCAGCGTGGTCCGGATCTCGGCGTTGTTCATCACGTAGGTTCGGTTCGCAAGCGCCACCGTGATCTGGGCCCGCTGCTCGATCAGCAGGATGGTCACGCCGCGATCCCTGATCGCCCGCAGGGCGTCCCAGACCGCGCTGACCACCGAGGGGGCCAGGCCGAGGGTCGGCTCGTCGAGGAGGAGCAGCCGCGGGCGGGCGAGCAGGGCGCGGGCGATCGCGAGCTGCTGCTGCTGGCCGCCCGAGAGGGCGCCCGCGTGCCGCTCGCGGAATTCCTCGACGACCGGGAAGAGCTCGGCCACCTCGAGCTCCGCATCGAGCTCCTTCTCGCCGTTGGGGCGGGCGACGAGGCCTAGTCTCAGGTTCTCCGCCACGGTCAGGTGGGGGAAGATGTGCCGCCCTTCGGGCACGAGCGCGACCCCCGAGCGGGCGATGTCCTCGGTCCTCCTGCCGACGATCGAGTGGCCGTCGAAGAGGATGTCCCCTCCGGTCACCGGGGCGCTGCCCATGATCGCGAGCAGCGTCGTGCTCTTCCCGGCGCCGTTCGGGCCCACGAGCCCGACGATCTCGCCCGGCTCGACCTCCAGATCGATCCCGCGCACGGCCGGAACTCCGTCGTAGCGGACCTCCAGCCCCCGGATCTCGACGATCGGATCACCCATCGCCCGCACCGGCCTCAGTGGGCAGGGCTCCGAGGTACGCGGCAGCGACCGTGTCGGTCGTCGCGGACCTCCTTCGGCGTTCCCTCCGACACCACCCTGCCCTCGTCGAGGACGACGATCCGGTCGCAGGCCTCCAGGATCATCGCGATGTTGTGGTCGATCAGCAGCACGCCGGCGTGGTGCTCGTCGCGAACCGAGCGGATCACCTCGACGAAGGCGGGGACCTCCGGCTCCGAGAGGCCCGCCGCCGGCTCGTCCATCAGCACGTACCTCGGGTCGGCCGCGAGCGCCCGGGCGACGCCGAGCTTCGAGGCCTCGCCGTGGGGCAGGGCGCGCGCTTCGGTATTGGCGCGGTGGGTGAGCCCGAGCATCTCCAGCAGCTCGTCGGAGCGGCGGCCCGCAGGACGAGGCCGGGCGCCGACGCCCATCGCCGCCACGGCCACGTTCTCGCGCGCGCTGAGCCCCTCGAACAGGTGGCCGTGCTGGAAGGTCCTCGCCAGGCCCGCATCGGCGCGCCGCGTGGCGCTCCACGAGGTGATGTCCATGCCTTCGAACTCGACCCGACCCGCGTCGGGGACATCGAAGCCGGTCATGACGTTGACGAGGGTGGTCTTACCGGCGCCGTTCGGGCCGATCAGGCCGGTCACCTCGTCGTGGCGCAGCTCGAAGCTGACGCTCTCGAGTGCGCGCACTCCCTCGAAGGAGCGGGAGACGTCGGCGGCCCGGAAGCTTTCGCCTCCGGGCCGCCGCTGTGCTGACGAGCCGTTTCCCTTTCCCCAATCGCGCTGGATGCGAGGCCGGCTCATCTAGCGGGTGGCTACTTGAATTCGACCGGGGTTCCCGCTTCGACCATTTCGACGTACCGCGGCTTCCCGTCTTTGATTTCGATCACCCGGTAGGGGCGACCGAACACCGTGTGCAGTTCCGGCGAGAAGCTCACCTTGCCGGAGATGGTTTCGAGGTCATTGAACCCCTGGGTCGATTCGGCGAGCTTCTTGCCTTCGGTCGACCCTTCGTTTTCCTTGATCGCTTCGACGATCCCGTCGACGGCCGCGGCGCCGGTCACGAATCCGCCGGTCGCGGGTTCCTGGCCCTCCTTGGTGAGTTTCGCGATCAGGTCGCGGACTTCCGCGCTGGGATCGTCCCCGTAAATCGAGGCGTAGGTGGTGACCCAGATGTTGTTCGCCAATTTCGGGTTTTTCGGCAGCCAGAACGAGCCGTCGATCGACCACGGGCCGGCGATCGGCGTCTGGTTGCCGGCGCTGCGCACTCCGGAGACGAAGGTCGGCAGGTCGGTCTGGGTCGTCGCGCAGATCAGGATCGATTCCGCCTGTGAGTTGTCGACGCGGTTGACGACGCTGCCGATCGTGCCGTCACCCTCGGTGAACTGTTCGTCGGCTTTGACTTCGCCACCCAGTTCTTCGTACCGGATCTTGAAGGCTTTGCAGACGTCCTGGGTGTAGGCGATCGACTGGTCGGTGACCACGTTCGCCGTATTCCAGCCCTTCTTGTTGAAGAGCTCCGCCAGCGCGGCGCCTTCGTCCTGGGCCAGGTTGCCGTAGCTGAACGCAAGCTCGCCTTCCTTGCCGAACCGTTTGGGGCCCATCTGGTCGGTCCCGATGCAGGGAGCGACGGTGAGCATGCCGTCCTTCAGGCCGACCTGCGTCGACGGCGTCGCCCAGTCGACGTCGCAGGTCACCCACATGATTTCTGCGCCGTTTTCCGCCAGGTTTTCGGCGACCGACTTCGTCCGGGCGGGTTCGAGGCGGGTGTTGCCGGTGCGGAATTCGATCTTGCGACCGTCGACCCCACCTTCCTTGTTGATTTTTTCCGCCTCGATCTTCGCCGCGGCGAGTGCCGGGCCGTCGAAGAATTTCATCAGGTTGGTTTCGTCGATGGCGGCCCCGATCACGACTGGGCCGCTCTGCGCTTCTCCGCCCGTCGTATCTTCACCGCCGCCGCCGCATGCGGCCAGCCCGAGCGAAGCGCCGAAAACCACCAGCGCGAGCCCGGTGAAAAAAAACGTTCGTCTCATGTCCGACTTCCTCCTTACCCGTGTCCAAGCCAAACCGACACGGCTCGCCTGTCAGGCCGACGACGCTGCGCCAACCTCGCTGGCCGGCGGCGCTGCCTTCACTCCTTTTTCGCGAAAGTGGGGGATGACCTCGGCTGCGAACAGCTCCTGCGCCTTGATCGCCTTCCAGTGCTCTGCCCCTCCAGCGTTGACGGTGATCGACACCTCCGTCAACCCCTCGCATTCCTGGCGGACCGCTTCGATCCGCTCCACGACATCCTGGGGCGTGCCCACCCATACGATGTCACCGTCGATCATCTCGTCGTAGGGGGTCTCGGCAAGTTTCTCCATGATCCCGGAGGTGTAGAAGCCGTAGCCGGAGGCTTCGAGCCGATCGGCCGGCGCCAGCTCGTTCTCCGCCAGCAGGGGCGAGGCGTTGCCGACGAGGAAACCGCGCATGCTCTGCTCCGCCTCGCGGCGCGCCGTCTCGCGATCCTCGTCGACGTAGCAGGCGTGGATCCAGACGATGTCGGGCTCGTTCCCGTGCTGCGCACAGGTCTCGCGATAGATGTCGAGCTGGTCGCGCAGCGCCGCGTAGGGCAGCAGCGGCGGCACGGCCACGGACCAGCCGCGTTCACCGGCGAGCTCGTAGGTGCGATCGCTGGTGCCGCCGACGAAAATCCGGAACCGGCGACCCTCGGGGGGCCGCGGGACGATGTGGGAGTCGTCGATCTTGTAGTGCTCCCCGTCGTAGGAGAAGCGCTCATTCTCGAGCGCCAGCATCAGGACCTCCAGGCCCTCTTCGTAGATGTCGCGCGTGTCCTCCAAGGTCACGCCCGCCTTGGGCGGGATCCAGCCGTGCCCGCGCACGACGCCGAACTCGTAGCGGTTCGGGACCATCAGCTCGAACTGCGCGATTTGGGAGGCGAGCAGGGTCGGGTTCAGGTAGGGGATCGGGTGGCCGAGCGTGCGAAAGCCGATCTGGCTGGTGCGCTCGGAGGCCTTGCCGAACATCAACCACGGACTCGCAGAGATCGAGAACTGGGGGAAGAAGAAGTGCTCGATCACCGCGTAGCAGTCGTATCCCAGGCGGTCCGCGTTGACGATCTGCTCAAGGACCTCCTCGTACAGCTGCGCCTCGGGCTTGCCACCGTGGTACTGGATCTCGCTGTAGATGCTGAATCTCATCCTGACCACTCACTCTTCTTGGCGCATGCACCGGGGCGGGGAGCACCGATCTTGGGAGCCCGAATCCGACCCTACCAATATTTTGATCAGATAACAAATCACCGGCGAACCTCGGCAGACACCGGTGCGCCGGACTCGCTCACCTCGGACCCATCGAAGATTCTGCAGGCCACCCCGGAGAGGGCCTCGCCGCCGCGTGCCCCGATACGCCAGGTCTCCTGGAAGTACAGACAGCTCTGGCCGTCCTCGGAGATGACGTGGGGGTGCATCGAGAAGACCATGTTCTCGGCGAGCTCCACGTCCGATCCCTCGCCGATCCGCGGCAACTCGATCATCGTCATGCCGATCGAGTGCCCGGTGACGTGGCCCAGCCTGTAGCCTCGCTCGGTGAACGGCTTCGAGACGGCGCGATGCACCTCTGCGGCGCTCGCCCCCTCCCTCATCACCTCGGCGGCGATCTCGAAGTACTGCTGGTAGCAGTCCAGCATCCGCCGCGTCTCCTCGCTCGCGCCGGCGGGGGCCAGCGGGCGCGAGAACTCGACCCAGTGACCTCCCGGCCCGGCGACCTCGAGCCCGTAGATCAACAGGTCCTCCTTCTCGACCCGGCGCTGCGCGCTGGGGAAGGTCATCTCCGGCCCGACCGACCCTCCCGGTCCGGTGAGGACCATGTCCATGGTCAGCCGGGCGGTGCCGCGCGCCGCGAAGACCTGCTCGGCCGCGCCCATCAGCTCGGCCTCCGTGCGCCCGGGCCGGTAGGCATCCAGGACGGCGAAGACGCCGGCCTTGTTGATCTCCATGCTGTGCCGGACCGAACGCACCTCCTCCTCGCTCTTGACCGCGCGCGCCAGGTCGAACTGCTCGTCGAAGCGCACCAGCTCAGCCGGGCCGTCGGCGAGAGCCCGGTAGTCGCGCACGCACATCACGTAGTCGAGCCCGTATACGCCGACGCGGCGCAACCCCAGCTCGCGAAAGCGGTCGCGCAGCCACTCCCCAGGCGCCGGCGCGAACACCGACTCCTCGACGAAGGTCTCGTCGTGATCGCCGACCCAGCGCGCCTCCTGGGGGAAGAGGCAGGCCGGCTCGCTCTCGACCGGGATCAGGACGTAGGCGTAGCGGTGCAGGATGCGGAACCCGGAGGCGTAGGTCACCGCCCCCTCGAAGCCGGTGTACTCGCTGCCGCAGACCAGCACTGCGTCGAGGCCGGCTTGCTCGGCCGCGGCGCGGATGTTGCCGTGGCGGCGCTCGATCTCGGCCGGGCTGGGGCTCCAGGATGGTTCCGTCATCTCCGCGCCCCCTCCTCGCCCGGCCGCAGCTCCCAGGAGTGTTCGAGAGCCTCCACCAGCGCCCAAACCGCCTCGTTGAGCGGGGTGGGCACGTCCTGCTCCCGCCCGAAGCGGACGATGCCCCCGTTCAACGCCGAGACCTCCGTGCGGCGCCCGGCGAGCACGTCCTGCAGCATGCTCGCCTTGTGGTGGTAGGCGACCTCGCGGCCATGATCCACCAGGTCGTCGGGGTCGGAGTCAAGCTCTATCCCGAGCTCGGCCGCCACCGCCTTTCCCTCGTCGGCGAGGCCGGTGATCAGCTCCCGCACACGCGGCTGATCGCAGGCGACCCCGTGGGGCAGATGGGTGAGCGCGCCGATCGGGTTCGTGGCGGCGTTGAAGATCAGCTTCGTCCACTGTGCGCCGCGCGCGTCCTCCAGCGCCAGCGTCTCCATGCCGCTGCGGGTCAGCAGCTCGGCGAGCCGGGTGACCTCCTCCATGGTCGCGGGGCGGGACTCGAACGGGCCCAGCCAGGTCTTGCCACCGGTGTCCTGGCTGACGTGACCCGGCTCGACCAGATGGCCGGCCGGGAAGGTCGTGCCGCGGATCACGCGGGGGCAGCTCTCGGCGATCACTTCCTCGTTGCCGATCCCGTTCTGGACGCTGGCGACCGCCCCGTCGGAGAAGGCGCCCGCGGTCGCTTCGATCGCCGCTCGGGTATGCATGCTCTTGGTCGCGACGATGCCGAAGTCGGCGGCCGGCACCTCCTCCGCCTTCGACGTCGCCCTGACGCGAGCGACGAGCTCGGACTCGCCGGAGATCCGCAGCCCGTCCCGGTTGATCGCCTCGACGTGCGCCTCGTCCAGGTCGTAGGCCCAGACGTCGAGCTCGTCCAGTTGGCCGAGATGCGCGGCGAAGAGGCTGCCTACGGCGCCGCAGCCGATGACGCAGACCCTCATGCGTGCACCACCTCCTGCGGCGCGCCGGCGCGGGCCCAGGAGAGCTCCCTGCCGCGAACGAGCCTCCAAACCGCGGCGTTGAGGGGCGTCGGGACGCCGGCCGCCTCGCCTTCCCGCACCAGGGCGCCCGAGATCGCGTCGACCTCGGTCGGCCGCCGCGCCAGGACGTCCTCGAGCATCGAGGGAAGGTGTGCGTAGGAGCTGCGCTGGGTCTCGCCGCGGGCGACCGCCCGGACGTTCATCTCCCAGGGGTCCTCGTGCAGCTCCACCCCGACGGCCTCGGCGACTCGCACTCCCTCCTCGATCAACCCGTGAACGAGGTGGCCGAGGTCCGTGGGCCGCTCGCGCTCGGCGAACTCCTTGACGTGCGGCAGCTCGGTCAGCGCCGCCACCCCGTTCACCGCCGCGTTGAAGATCAGCTTCGACCATTGGGCGGGGCGGAGGTCCGGCATCGCCTCGGCCTCGAGCCCGGCGGCGAGCAGCAGCCGGCAGGTCTCGTCGACCACCTCCTGCGGCGTCTCGGTCCCCGCGTACGGCCCGAGCCAGGTCGCGGTGTCGAGCTCGTACTCGACCTCGGTGTCCCCATGTCGATTGCCGCTCATGAAGGTCACCGCGCTGATCAGCTTCCAGTCTCCGTGGCGGCGCAGCACCTCCTCCGCGCCGAGGCCGTTCTGAACGGTCATCATCGCCGCGTCGGGAAAGCGGCCCCGCAGGCGCTTTGCGGTCTGCTCCAGATGCGTGGTCTTGGTGGCGACGATGCCGAGGTCGAACTCCGGCAGGCGGTCGGGGTCCGAGCTGGCCTTCACGGTGGCGTGGCGCTCGCTCTTGCCCGTCACGCGCAGTCCCCGGCGGTTGAGCTCCGTGGCGTGCTCCTCGCGTCGCGTCAGCACGCTCACCTCGGCGACGGCGGCGAGGTGCCCCGCGTAGAGGCTGCCGATCGTTCCCGCCCCGATCACGCAGACGCGCCGGATGGCCATCGCCTACGCGCCGGCCCCGACGCCGCGTCGCCCCGCGAGCCGACGAAACTCCTCGTCGCTGACCAGGCCCTTCTTGCGCGATCCCAGCTCCTTGACCTCGGCAAGCAGCCCCTCCCGCTCCTCCTCGGGGACTTCGAGGCCCAGCTCGGCTGCCTTGATCCGGATGCTGTCGAGGCCGCTCTTCTTGCCCAGCACGATCTCGCGCCGGGCGCCGACGACCTCGGCGGAGAAGGGCTCGATCGCGGCGGGTTCGTGGAACTGGCTCGCCACAGCGCCGCTCTCCCTCACGAAAAGGTTCTCGCCCGTGACGGGCTTGTAGGGCTCCAGCTCGTATCCGGAGAGCTCTCGGACGAGTCGGGAGGTCTCGAGCAGGTGCTCGAAGCGGATCCCCAGCTCCGCCCCGTAGAGCGCGTCCAGGGCGATCGCCACCTCTGCCAGGTTGGCGTTGCCGGCGCGCTCCCCCATGCCGTTGATCGTCCCGTGAATCCAGGTCGCCCCCGCGCGAACGGCGGCGACGGCGGCCGCCGTCGCCAGGCCGAAGTCGTTGTGCCCGTGCCAGTGGATCGGCACCTGCCCCCCAACCCAGCGCCGGCATTCGGAGACCAGCAGGGAGGCAGCCTCTGGCGTCGCCGCGCCGAGCGTGTCGACCATGACCACCTCGGCCGCGCCGGCCTCGACCGCGGAGGTGTAGATGCGCTCCAGGAAGTCGAGCTCCGCCCTGGAGCCGTCGACTCCGAAGAAGGCCACGGTCATGCCAGCGCGGGCGGCATGCGAGACGGCCTCGACGATGCGCGAGGTGATCTTCTCCCGGCTCATCCCGTAGGCGGCCAGCTTGCCCTCGCTGACGGGCGCCTCGATCACCGCCGCGCGCATTCCCAGCTCGAGCAGCGCCTCCAGATCCTTCGGGTGGGCGCGCGAGAAGCCCCACACCTCGGCCTCGAGGCCCGCCTCCATGATCGACCGCATCGCCTCGCGGTCCTGCTCGGAGACGCGTGGAAACCCGGCCTCGATCCGCTCGATCCCGAGCTGGTCGAGCGCTCGGGCGATCTGCAGCTTCGCCTCGGGGTCGAGCACCGTGCCGACGGTCTGCTCCCCGTCGCGCAGGGTGGTGTCGTAGAGGCCGATGCGACCGGCGGGACGGAGCGGTTGCTTCGCCATCGCGAGCTCGTTGATTCCCCCGGTCCAGATCTCGTTCCGGTCGATCACGATCTGCTCGATATTTGATCAAGGAGGTCGCACAGATGCAAGTCACGTCCGCCGGCCCCCGGGCGGCGATCCGGAGGAGTGGTTCAACAGCGCGCGCTCGGGCATCAGCAGGGCTGCCAGCGCCCAGTAGGCAGCGGCGGCCGCGAAGCCGATCAGCCCATTGCCGGGCAGATCGAAGCTGAGGCCGACGAGCGGAGCGCCGAGGACGATCGTCAGCAGCGCGTACGTGTTCATCGCGCCGAACGCCGCGGCCGGCGATCCCGGGAAAACGCGTCCGAGCCCGGCCACCAGGGGGCCGAACGGGATCCCCGCCGCGAACCCGATCAGAAGCGAGCCGAGAACCGCCGGTGCCAACGGTGGAGCGAAGCCGAGCAGCAGCGAGCCGGCCGCGCCGGCCAGCATCGCTGCTACGAGGAATGCCCTCGTATGATCGGGGCGCAGATGCGCGAAGAGGCCGCCGGCCGGCCGGCCGACGATGCCGAGGGCAAGGATCAGGGCACCGATCAGCCCGGCCGTCTCGGCGCCGTAGCCTCCGCGTCTCATGAGCAGGGTGACGACCCAGTTGGAGAGCACGATGCCGAGGCCGAAGGCGGCCGTCTGGACGACCGCGAAGCGCAGCAGCCGCCGGTCGCCCAGGAGGCGCAGGAAGCCGGCCCCGTCCTCCCCAGCGTCGCTGCGCACCGTGGGCCCCGCCAGCGCCACCGCCAGTGCCCCGAAAGCGACGACCGCCGCGGAGAGAAAGGGGGCCCGCCACCCGAGTGGGTCGACGAGGCTCGGTATCGCAGCGACCGCCGCCCCGCCCGTCCCCAGGGAGACCCCGCCGTAGAGGCCCTGTGCGAGGGGCCCGCCGCCGGACTGCTGCACGTAGGCGGTGCCTCCGACGAAGGCGAGCCCGACACCGGCGCCGACCGCAAAGCGGATAGCGAGAACGGCGCCGACGCCGACCGGCGCCAGGGTCAGCAGGTTCCCGACCGCGCAAAGCCCGAGCGCGGCGACGCCGACCAGCTTGGCGCCATGCGCCCGCACCAGCGGCCCGATCGCCACCATCGAGGCCAGCTCTGCGGCGAAGAGGACCGTGGTGAAAAGCCCGACGGTCGCAAGGCTGACGCCATAGTGGGTGGCGACCGGCTCGGCCGCGGCTCCGACGTTGGCGAGGTTCCAGCTCGCCCCGGCGCCCATCGCGACGGCGGCGACAAGGCCCCTGGCGGCCGGGCCGGATCTCAGCGGAAGTCGTCCGGGTACCGGCAAAGCCGCTCTGTCCCGTCCGCGCCAACCAGGAAGTTGTCCTCCAGCCGCAGGCCCCCTCCCCCCTCCCAGTAGACGCCTGGCTCGATCGCGAGCACCATCCCCTCCCCCACCGCACCTTCCCCGGCCTGGTGGGCCCAGGGCGGCTCGTGTGCGCGGGCGCCCACCCCGTGGGCGACCGGGTGGGAGGGCTGGCCGGGGTAACCCGCTGCGGCGATCCCCTCCCGAATCGACCGGTCGATCTCGGCCAGGGGAGTCCCCGGGCGCAGCCGCTCGACCGCGTTGCCGTATATCTCGAGCAGCACCTCGAGCAGCTCCTCGTACGCGGGTTCGAGCGTCCCGGGACAGACGTTCTTGGTCAGGTCGCACCAGTAGCCGTCCGCGCAGACCCAGATCTCGAGCAGGGTTGGGGCGTCCTTCACGACGGGGCGATCGCTCGTCGCGGTGAACGTCTTTATCCCGCGACCCGACCAGACCAGCGAGAACCCCCGCGCCATCTCGACCTTGCCCCGGTAGCCGACGCCGACTTCGTGCACGTGGCCCTCCCAGATCGCGGCGACCTCGCTCTCCTTCATCCCCGGCCGGATCCGCTCCCGCACCTGCTCCATGGCCGCCGCCGCCAGCTCGTTGGCCAGCCGCATCCGCTCGATCTCCTGCTCGGTCTTGACCGTCCGCACCTCACCGAGCAGCTGGCCGCCGTCGACCACCTCCAGGGCGGCGCCCGAGAACGCCTCGAAGTAGTCGCGGCCGTAGACGGTCGGCTCCCCCACCATCCGGTCCGCGCTTTGGCTGCCCTGCGCCAGCTCGACCCCGATGCGGCCGGTGAGGCCGCGGTCGCGCAGCACCTCCAGGGTGAGATCCACGGAGCGGGCGAGCGGCGGTCGCGGGTCCGACTCGTCGTAGAAGCGAAACGGCCGGACGTCGTCGGTCCACGCGCCGCCGGCTGCCTCCTCGCGCTGGGGTTCGATCACCACCAGGGTCGGCTCTCCGTCGCGCGGGAAGACGACGTGGTCGTAGCCCTTCATCGGCCAGTAGTCGGCGAGGTAGACGAGGTTGTCGGGCGCACGGCAGACCAGCGCGTCGACGTCCCGCTCGGCCAACAGCTCGCGAACCCGCGCCAGCTTCGGCTCGTCGACCGGCCAGGCCATTGATGCTCAGGAGCCGACCTGGACGGGCACCGGCTCTCCGTAGGCCTCCTGCCAGGAGACGACCGGATTGCGAAGCACGCCGATCCCCCCTATTTCGCACTCGATCTCGTCGCCGGGCTTCAGGTAGTACTCGCTCGCGTCCTCGCGGAAGCCGGCGACCCCGGAGACGGTTCCGGTCGAGAGCACGTCGCCGGGGCTGTAGACGAGCGGCGAATAGTGGGCGAGCAGCTGCTCGATCGTCACCGACATGCGACTCGTGTTGGACTGCTGGCGAACCTCTCCGTTGACCCGCAGCTCCATCTCCAGGCTCTGCGGGTCCGGAATCTCCTCGGCGGTGACGATCCAGGGGCCCAGCGGGCTGAACGTGTCGATCGACTTGCAGAAGGAGAAGACGCCCGAGCGCATCTCGCGACGTTGGATGTCGCGCGCGGTGATGTCATTGAAGATCGTGTAGCCGGCGACGTAGCCGCCCGCCTCCTCGGGACCGAAGTTCTTGCCGCCGCGACCCAGGATCACGCATAGCTCGAGCTCGTAGTCGAGCTCGGAAGTCAGGTGCTCGGGGTAGACGATCGGCTGCTCGGTGCCGATGATCGCATCGGGGTTCTGGAAGAAGACGATCCACGGCGCGATCTCGTGTGACCAGTCCACACGTTTGGACTCCTCCTCGTGCTCGCGGAAGTTGCCGGACGTGTGGAAGAACTTCTTCGGGATGATCGGGGCCTCCAGCTGCACGTCCGCCAGCGGGAAAACGGGGCCGGCGGGGCTCTGCGCCAATTCCATCCCGGCGTCGCCGCGCTCGAACAGGGTGCGCATGTCGGGCACGTCGATCGTCCGCACGTGGTCGTCGCGAATCGTCCCCACCCGCCTCGTGGCAGAGGGATCCGTGAAGGTCGCCAGCCTCATCTCCCCGCCTCGCAGATCCGGGCCGCCGCCAGCGCGTAGACGCCGGCGATGTCGACGAGTCCGGCGATGTCGAGGTTCTCGCCGTCCGGGCCGGGAAGCCCGCTCGAAGTCCCGTAGTTGACGGTCTCGATCCCGTAGCGGGTCAGCGCCGAGGCATCCGAGAACCAGCGGACCCGATCCCGCTCCGGAGGCTCGCCGAAGACCCTCCGGTGACCTGCGTCGATCGCCTCGACAAGGGGGTGCCCGGGATCGATCTCCGCGCCGGGCGCGGTCACGTACACCTCGCTCTCGATCCCGTAGTCGGGGAAGCGCCGGGCGAGCTCACGGCCGAGGTCCTTGAACTCGCGCCGCGCCTCCGCCATCGGCATGGTCGGGGGAACGCGCAGGTCCAGGAAGAGGTCGGTCCGGTGCGGCGTGCGGCTCACCCGCCAGGGGAAGCCGCCGCGGATCGCGCCGATGTTCACCACGGCTTTGAGGTCCCCGTAGCGGGCCCGCTCCTCCCAGCCCGGAGCCCACTCGAGGATCGCTGCCGTCACGTCTTGCATCCGCACGATCGAGTTCTCCCCCAGCCGTCCCTCCGAGAACGCCGTGTGCACGAACGGCCCGGCGGTGGAGATCCGCCCCCAGAGCGTCCCGTAGTGGCCCAGGACGATGCGCTTCTCGGTCGGCTCGCCGAGGATGCAGACGTCGGCGGCGCCACCGTGACTCGGCAGGTGCCGGCTGCCGACCGCGTAACCGCGGTATCGGCTCCCGCGGAACTCCTCGCCCCACTGGGTCTTCTCGATCTCGCCGACCACCGCGGCGATGATCAGGTCACCGGCCAGCCGCACGCCGGCGTCGCGCAGTGCCCGGGCCGCCTCCAGGTAGCAGGCCAGCGCTCCCTTCATGTTGGAGATCCCGAGCCCGTAAATCCGGCCGTCGCGCACAACCGGCTCCGGGCGGAAGCCGATCTTGCCCTGAAGCCACCACTCCCGCCCCGAGTAGGAGGTGTCCATGTGTCCGTTGAACATCAGCGTCGGGGCGCCCCCGGCGCCATCCAGGCAGCCCACCACGTTCGGGCGGCCGTCCTCCACCTCCTGCCAGGCAACCTGCATGCCGAGCTCGGCCAGCAGCCCCTGCATCCGCTCCGCCATCTCCAGCTCGCTGCCGGTCGGGCTCGGGGTGCCGACGAGGGAGCAGGCCGTCTCCACGAGTCGCTGCTCGCTGACGCTGTCGAGGATCCGCGACTCGAGCCCCTCGTCGATAGCCGTCACCGCCACTACGTCCTCGCTCCCACCCTGACTGCGGGCAGCACGTGCTCGCCGAAAAGCTCGATCTGCCGATCCCTGTCCTCGCCCCACAGCTCCAGCATGATGTGCGTGCAGCCGGCGGCACGGTACTCCTCGATCGCCTCGATGCACTCGTCGGGCGTCCCCGCGATCGGCCTGCACCTGTCGAGGACGGAATCGCTGACGGCCGCCGCCGCCGCCTTGCGCCCGCCCCGCTCCATCGCTTCGGCGACGGGCTGGATCTCCTCCATCTCCAAGCCCGCCTTCTCGAGCAGGACGTCGGCGGACCCTTTGATGTTCTGAACCTTGTTTGCCAGGTACATGCCGGCGATCTCGCGCGCGCCCTCGCGGCCGCGATCCGAGTCCTGCTCGTCGATCGAGGCCACGATCGTGCAGCCAAGGTCGAGCCGCTCGACGTCGCGGCCCGCCTTCTCCGCCCCCTTGCGCATGTTCTCCCTGGAGTGTTCGACGAAGGCGGGCGTGGTGATGCTCGCGGTGAGCAGGCCGTCGCCGAGCTCGCCCGCGAGTTCCTGCATGCGCGGCCCCGTGCCGGCCACGTAGATCGGGACCTGCCCGCGCGGCGACTCCGCCTCCTCGGAGAGCGCGGGCACATGCCCCGAGAGCTCCTTGCCGTCGTAGTCGAACGCGCCACCCTCCAGCACACCGCGAACGATCGTGATCGCGTCCCTTGTGACCGTGTAGGGGCGGGCCCTGCTCTCACCCGTCCCGATCGATGCGTGATTCATGAAGATCTTCGACGCACCGAAGCCGAGCAGGAAACGCGGGGCCTCGCTGTCCGCGGTCATCTCCTGCATTACCCGCGCGTCCATCGCCACCTGGACGGGGTGCCGCGTATATGGGGAGATGATCCCCCACCCCACAGTGAGCTGCTCGGTGTGCTCTGCGATCAGCGGCGAGAGGGCGGTGGAGGAACGCGCCTCCATGTGGTGCTTCCGCCACCACGGATACGCCTCGGCGAGCCAGATGGCGTCGAACCCGCAGCGGTCCAGCTTCCGGGCGTGCTCGAGGATCTCGGCTACCGGCTCCATCGTGAGTTGCATGACGCTGATGCGGAACGGGACGGCCATGGCTAGCTAACTCGGCTCCTCTGGGCGGGTGGTCCGGCTCGGCGACCAGGGGATGGGATCAGGGAAGACGCCTCCCTCGCGTAGCGGAAACGCCTACATCCCGATGTCTCCTCCACGCAGCTCAATGCTCAGACATTTGATCAAATACATCGTGCCGATGCAAGGCCGACCTTCCCCCTTTCCCTCCCGGTCGACAGATCGCCGATCCGAATGGGCGAGTCTGGGCACTGGCTACGATGGAGCATCGAAGCGAGGCCTCCCGACCGCGGAGGGTTCCATGGCTGAGATCTCCGGCTCACAGACGATTGCCTCCCGATGGCTCGACGAGGGGCGCAGGGTAGTCGCCGCGACCCTGGTGGAGAAGATCGGCTCGGCCCCGCTCGACCCCGGCGCCGAGATGCTGGTCGACGACACGGATCGCATCGAGGGCACGGTGACCGGTGGCTGCGTCGAGGCGGCGCTGTTTGAGGAGGCGCAGGCGGTCCTCGGCGGGGGCGGGCCCCGCGTGGTGCGCTACGGCGTCAGCGACGCCGAGGCGGCCGACGTGGGGCTGATGTGCGGCGGCAACGTCCACGTCTTCGTGCACGAGCTCGACCCGCGGAATCGCGAGGCCCTCGGGGAGGTGGCCAAGGCGACGTCCCAGGGGCGCCCCGCGGCTCTCGCGACACTGCTCGACGGAGAGCGGGCGGGTGCGAAGATGGCCGTGCTCGAGGATCGGTCGGTGGGCTCGCTCGGGGTCACGGAGCTGCTCGACCGCTCCGTCAGACGGGAGGCCGCGGGATTCCTCGACGAGGGGCTCTCGGAAGTGCGCCGCTACGGCCCCGGAGGCGAGGTCATGGGGTCGGATGTCCCCGTGCTCATCCAGGCCTTCTCCTCACCGCCTCGGATGCTGATCTTCGGCGCGATCGACTTCTCCGCGGTGATGGCCCGGGTGGCGACCGAGCTGGGGTACCGGGTGACGATCTGCGACGCGCGCAGCGCCTTCGCCGCCAGCCCGCGCTACTCCGAGGCCGCCGAGGTCGTCGTCGACTGGCCGGACCGATACATGAAGGGACGCGAGCTGGGGCCGCGCGACGTGTTTCTGGTCTTCACGCACGACCCGAAGTTCGACGAGCCCGCCCTGATCGCCGGCCTCCGCAGCGGCGCCGGCTACGTCGGCGCGCTGGGAAGCAGACGGACCCACGAGAAGCGCGTCGAGCGCCTGCGGGAGGCGGGCCTCGACGAGGAGGAGATTGCCCGGATCCACGCCCCCTGCGGCCTCGACATCGGCGCCCGCACCCCCGCGGAGACGGTGACCTCGATCCTCGCCGAGGTGATCTCGACGCGCACCGGCCGCAGCGGCCGCAGCCTGAGCGAGGAGAGCGGCCCGATCCACCCGCGCCCGCCGGTGCGGGCCTGAGGCGCGTGATCGGGGGGCTGCTGCTCGCCGCCGGAGAGGGGCGGCGCTTCGGTGGCTGCAAGCAGCTGGCGCCCTTCCGGGGGCGGCCCCTTCTCGAGCACGCGCTGGCGGCGATGCGCCGGGCGCCGCTGGACCGCCTCGTGCTCGTCCTCGGGGCGCACCACGAGCGGATCCTCGCCTCGATCGACCCGGACGGCGCCGAGCCGGTCGTCTGTGAGGAGTGGCGCGAGGGCCAGTCGGCGTCTCTGCGCGCCGGCCTCGACGCGCTGCCCGGCGCCGAGGCGGTCGTCGTCGGGCTCGGAGACCAACCGCTGCTCTCGCCGCGAGCGATCTCCCGGGTGATCGAAGCGCGCGGGCCGGGAGCCAGCGCGGTGCGGGCGACCTACGGGGGGGTCCCCGGTCACCCCGTGCTGTTGGAGGCGGAGCTCTTCCCGCGCCTGCGCGCTCTTCGCGGCGATCGCGGCGCCCGCGGGTTGCTCGGCGAGGTTCGGGTCCGCGAACTCCCCTGCGACGACCTCGGCCACCCCGGCGACGTCGACACCGGCGAGGACCTGGCCGGCCTCGAGGCCGAGCCGGTGTGATCGAGCTCGTCGGCAAAAGGCGGGTGTGATCAAATATGACAAGTGCGAAGGATCGGTGCGACTGACGCTTCGACCCCGGGGTCCGCCGCCCGGCCGGCCCGGCCCCGCTGACGCTCGTGGACCTCTCCCTGACCGACGAGCAGCGCGACGTACAGGAGACCGTGAACCGCTACGTCGACGAGCGGATCCTGCCCCAAGCGGTCGAGAACGACGTCGCCCACCGTCTGGACCGCTCGGTGATCCGCGACATGGCGCAGATGGGGCTGCTCGGGATCGTCATCCCCGAGGAGTACGACGGAGCCGGCATGGACTTCGTCAGCGAGGCGCTCGCCTGCGAGGAGATCGAGCGCGGCGAGTCCGCCTTCCGGACGCTGATCTCGGTCCACGTCGGACTGAACTCGCTCTCCCTCCTCCGCTTCGGCACCGAGGAGCAGAAGCGGCGCCTGCTCGCCCCGCAGGCTCGGGGCGAGAAGCTCGCCTGCTTCGGGCTCACGGAGCCCGACGCGGGCTCGGACGTCGCCGCGATGCGATCGGTGGCGCGCCGCGAGGGTGACGAGTACGTACTCAACGGCCAGAAGGCCTGGATCTCCTACGCGACCGTCGCCGATCACGCCCTCGTCTTCGCCAAGACGGATACCTCCGCGGGCCACAGGGGGATCACCGCCTTCGTGGTCGAGACGGAGCGAGATGGAGTCTCCTCCGTCGAGGCGGGCCCGAAGCTCGGCGTCTGGGCCGGGTCCACCGGCGAGCTCTTCTTCGAGGACGTTCGGGTGCCGGCCGGGAACCGCCTTGGCGAGGAGGGCCAGGGGTTCCAGATCGCGATGGCCTCGCTGGACATGGGGCGCTTCACGGTCGCGGCCGGGGCGTGCGGCGTGATCCGCGCCTGCCTCGAGCGATCGACCTCCTATGCCCGCGAGCGCCACGCCTTCGGGCGGGCGATCGGCGAGAACCAGCTCGTCCAGGACATGATCACCGAGATGGTGGTCGGCTACGAGACCTCGAAGCTGCTCGTCATGCAGGCGGCCTGGCTCAAGGATCGCGGCGTTCGCAACAGCCGCGAGACCGGGCTCGCGAAGTACCACGCGACCGAGTGCGCGCTGCGAGCTGCGGAGAACGCGGTGCGGGTGCACGGCGCCTACGGGTACTCGGCGGAGTACGGAGTCGAGCGCTACCTTCGAAACGCCTGCGCGCCGGTCATCTACGAGGGCACCTCACAGATCCACAAGATGCTCCAGGCGGAGCACGCCTTGGGGCTGCGCGAACTGAACGGAAGGGACGGCGGCGCCTCGCCGCTCGTCTCGTGGACGCCGCCGCGAGCCTAGCGCTCGCCTGAGCGTTTCATTTGGCCGGGCTCGTCAGCTTCGACCCGTCGCCCACCGCCAGCTCCTCGAAGAGGAGCTGGCCCCCCATCTGCTTGGCAATGTGATTGGCCGAGCGCACGAGGTGATTGTGGAGCTCCACCGCGGCCCGCTCGCCGTTGTGCTGGACGCAGGCATTGACGATCTGCTCGTGTTCGCGATGGCGTTCCTCGAGCCGCCATTCGATCGAGCCGCTGGCATGACGGTAGCGCTCGCTCGTCTCCCATAGCGGCGTGATCAGGCGTATAAGCCAGCGGCTGCCCGAGGGACGGTAGAAGCTGAAGTGGAGCGCCGTGTGCGCGTTCCAGGCGTCGGCGAGGTGTTTGGAGTCGACCGCCTCCCGGTAGGTCTCCAGGGCCGTGGTCGACGCCTCGACCTCGCTGTCGGTGAAGCGCTCCGCGGCCTCCGACACGGCGATCGGCTCGAGCTGCAGCCGCGCCGTGTAGACCTCATGCAGATCCTCGATCGAGAGCTCGGTCACCCGGGCGCCGCGATGCGGCACGTGCTCCACCATCCCGGCCGCATCGAGGCGGCGGAGCGCCTCCCGGATCGGCATCGGGCTCATCTCCATCACCTCGGCCAGCTCCTCGATCGGGAGTCGCTCCCCCGGCTCTAGGGTTCCGGTCACGATCGCCTGATGGACGGTCGCGAACGCCTGCTCGGCGAGCGTGCGATGGCTGTCCCCCGTCGTCAGAGTGGCCAGTCTGTCGGAGAGCGACTCCAAGAGTTATTTGATCATATCCTCGTATGGATCATGAAGCAGCTTCAATGAACCGGCCCGACACATATGACGTCGTTGTCGTCGGGGCCGGGCACAACGGCCTTGTGGCGGCGGCGTATCTGGCCCGCGCCGGCTTTCGGGTCGTCGTCGCCGAGCGCAACGCGGAGCCGGGGGGAGCGGTCGCGAGCGGCGAGCTCACGGCGCCGGGCTACGTGCACGATCTCTACGCGACCAACATGAACCTATTTCTCGGCTCCCCTGCGTTCGCCGAGCTCGGGAGCGAGCTGGCGGCGCATGGCCTTTCCTTCGCCAGCACCCCAAGGCCCTTCGCCAGCGCTTTCCCGGACGGGAAGAGCCTGCGGGTCTACCAGGACCGGTCGAAGACGCGGGCGACGATCGCGGCCCACGACCCGAGCGACGCGGAGGGGTGGGATCGGCTGGCTGCGCTCTACGACCGCTTCGCGCCCTCTCTGTTCGATCTCTACGGGACCAGGCTGCCGTCGGCGAGCATGGCCCGCTGGCTGGCAAAGACGGTGAGAGCGCACGGCGGGCGCGGCCTGCTCGAGCTCGCCCAGCTCGTGCTCAGCTCGACCAGAGCCCTGGGCGACGCGTACCTGAGCACACCCGAGACGAAGTCGATGCTCGCCGCCTGGGGAATGCACCTGGACTTCGGCCCCGACACGGCGATGGGCGCCCTCTTCCCGTTCCTGGAGTCGTTTACCGACATGGACAACGGCATGGCCGTGGTCGAGGGCGGCGCCTCGGCGCTGCCGGCCGCCCTGGCCGCGGTGGTGCACGCCGCGGGAGGGGAAATCCGCACCTCGAGCCCGGTGCGGGAGATCAGGGTCGAGAACGGACGCGCGGTCGGAGCCGAGCTCGAGGACGGCGAGCTGCTGCACGCCCGCCGCGGGGTGATCGCCAACCTGACCCCCCGGCCGCTCCTTCGGCTGCTCCCCACCGGAGCGCTCCCCCGGGCGGCCCTCCGGCGGCTTGCCGCCTATTCGTACGGGCCGGGAACGATGGTCGTCCACGCAGCGCTCCGCGGTTCGGTGCCCTGGGAGGCCGGAGAGAGCCTGCACGAGTTCGGCTACGTGCATCTCGGCCCCTACGTGGAGGACATGGCGCGAACCTACACCGAGGCGATGAACGGCCGGCTGCCCGCGAGCCCCCTCCTCGTCGTCGGCCAGACGAGCGCGGTCGACGCCTCGCGCGCCCCCGAGGACGGGACCGTGCTGTGGATCCAGGTGCGGATGTTGCCCGCCTCGATCCGCGGCGACGCCGGCGGTGAGATCGAGGCCCGGGAGTGGCCGGAGGCGAAGCGACCCTACGCGGAACGGGTCCTCGCCAAGCTCGAGGCCTATGCCCCCGGATTGCGCGAGCGGCTGATCGATTGGGCCGTTCTGGCGCCCGACGACCTGGAGGCGGCCAATCCAAACCTTGTCGGCGGCGACAGCGTCGGCGGCAGCCACCACCTCGCCCAGAACGCGCTCTTCCGCCCTGCCCCCGGCATGTCCGGGTACCGGCTCCCTGTTCACCGTCTCCACGTGGTGGGAGCCGGCACCTGGCCCGGGGCAGGCGTCAACGCGATCTCCGGTCGCCTCGTCGCCCTGCGGCTGATCCGCGCCGGCCGGCGACCGGCGGCCCTTCGCCGGTGGACCGATCGGTCAGCCGCTTGAATCGCCCCCTGACGTTCGTGCCGTCATCCCCACACCTTCGTCCCCTGGGCTGTGTCAGGCAGGTCGTGCGTTTCACTGGCTCCCTGCGGCAGTGACCCGATCCGTCGCGGTAATGGAATCGTAAGCTTGAGGTCACCGACTCGTAACACCTCCCTGGAAAGGTTGATGACAGGCCGCCGGAGGGTGGCGGCTGTCAATCCGACAAGGAGGTTGCAATGCCAAGGCGGCTACTGATCGCGACGGGTGTCGTGGCGATCCTCGCTGGTCTTTCGGCAAGCTCGGCGATGGCCCAACCGCCGGAACGCGCCGAAGACCCGTTCGTATGCCCGGTGCTGACCGTCGATGAAAATGCGGTCAGCCACACCGAAGGGCGCTTCAACGAAATCGGCGAAGGCGAGTACACGTTTGGCCCGGGTAACGCCGGCTCCAAGGAAACGTTCAACGGGAACGTCCCCAACCACGCCACGAACGGCGATGGCACGGGCTCGCCAGGCGGCGAACACTCAGCCCCCGGGGATACGGACTACACCGCCATCTGGAGCGGTAACTAGCAGCAGCAAGCGCTGCAAGCGCCCGGGCCTTCGCGCAAGCGTCGCCCGGGCGCTCGTCAAATTCCCTTTGCAGCTTCACCGTCGCCTCTAACCCGGTCGGGATCGCCGCATTGACCACCAGGGCTTGGTCGCCGGCCGGTCCCCTGGGCCTCAGATCGAAGCTTCTCGATCGGCGCATTCTTCTCAAGCCAATGATCCGTAGGACTCGTTTCACGATGAGCCGGCGCCGACCAGCCCCCGAACGGCTCTAGTATCGGCGTTCCCTGGGACCACCCTGGCCCCGGAAGGCAAAAAGGAGCAAGCATGCGAATGGTGCTTAAAGTCAGTATCCCTGTCGAGAGAGGGAGCGAGGCTTACAACAGCGGGGCGATGCAGCAAACGTTCCAGTCTGCGGCGGAGGCGCTAAAGCCAGAGGCGACCTACTTCTTCCCAGAGGACGGCAAGCGGACAGGTCTCTTCATCTTCGACATGGAAGGCTCGTGGCAGTTGCCGTCAATCGTCGAGCCGATGTTCCAAGGCCTCGGCGCATCCGTTTTCGTCACACCCGCGATGAACGGCGAGGATCTTGAGCGAGGCATGGAGGAGGCGAATCTCTAGGTCTGACTGCCCATCAGCATCACCTCTGAACGAGTTCTAAGGGCTGGTTACCCGCCCTTCGCCGGGCGATTGGTGCATCCCATGGCGGAGGCCGGGGGCCCGACCGGGATCGGTCTGTGGCTTCGGCCGCGCAACAAGCGCGGGGCGATATAGCGCTTGCAAGGCAAGCCCCCAGCCCACGGGGGCCGGGGAACCAGCGCTTACCGAACCGTGACGTGGACCTCTTGGGCCAGGTTGTTTCCCATGCCCTGGAGATTCCACGGCTGTTCTGTGGGCTGGGTGTCGTCGGTCGCGTCCGTGGCGCGGCATGAGAGCACCGATTCGCCCGGCGCAGCCTCCCACTCGTACGACCACGATCGCCACGCCCACTCCCCAAGCGGCTCGGCGAGATCTGCCTCGAACCACTCGCCGTCAATCCCAACTTCGACGCGGACGATCGGCGCGCTCCCGCTCCAGGCCCGGCCCCGGATCGCCACGGAGCCGCGGTCGACGTACCGTTGGCGCTCGGGGAAGTCGGGGAAACCCGGGGGAATCATCAGCGCGCGCGGGCGGATACGGGTGACCGGTTCGCCGGGATCCTCCTCGGAGCGCTGATAGTGGTAGGCGACGGCCTGATGGAAGCCGCGAAACGGCTCGGCCACGGCGACGATGCTCGAGAGCCACTTGACGCTCGTCATTCCGTACCAGCCGGGGACGAGCAGCCGTAGCGGGAATCCGTGCTGGGGCTCCAGCGGTCGGCCGTTCATCTCGTAGGCGAGGAGGACCTCAGGACACGTCGCCTCCCCGAGCGGGAGGGAGCGCGCGTAATCGAGCTCCTCGTCGCCCTCGATGCCGTGGTCGGCGCCCGTGAACACGATCTCCATCGTGTCTGGTTCCACACCTGCCTCCTCGAGGACTCCCGCGAGCGCGGTGCCCGTCCACTCGGCCGTTGCGACCGCCTCGTTGAGCCATGGCTGCGACATTGCCCGGGGCTCCATTCGGGCTCGGCCATTGCCGGCACACTCCAGCGTCACCGGCAGCGTGGTAGCCGGCCGTGCCCTGATCTGCTCGAGCGTCAGCTCAAGCTCCCGGCGGACCTTGCCCCCCACGCGCAGTCGCCACGAGGCCGAGTCCAGCGCCGGGATGTCGAAGTGGACGAGGAGATAGTGCAGACCGACCGGGGTGATGTCGTGCCTTAGCGCCTCCAGCGGCATTCCCCGGTTGCGCGTCGCCTGGGCGAGCTCCATCGGCGTGATGTCCTGCCCCGTTGCGGCCAGCTCGACCATCGGGCGACAGTCTCACACACCCACCAAAGCTGAGCAACCGCCCGCGCAGCGAAGGGAGAGTCCGCGGGTGCGAGCAACTCGCTCCCGCAATGCGCGAGGAGCGACCCCCGATGGGAGTTACTCCTCCCCGAAATCCGGTTAAGCAGTGTGGTCCGCGTCGAGCGGTGGGCGTCGATCGGTCCACGCCAGCTCCGCCTCGAGCTGGGCGCTCAGCGAGAGCAGCGTCGCCTCGTCGCGCGGTCGCCCGACGAGCTGGACCCCCAGGGGAAGGCCGTCCCTGGAGAGGCCGGCGGGCACGGCGGCAGCCGGTTGGCCTGTGACGTTCCACGCCGCCAGCACCGGCATGAGGGTAAAGCGAGCCGCCCCGTTGCTCGTCCACACGGCGCCCCGGCGGGCCCAGCGGCCGACCTCGTGGGCCGGTCCCGCCAGAGCCGGGGTGAGCAGCACGTCGGCGTCCTCGAAGACCTCGCCGAGCCTCGCCGTCAGCGCCGCCTCACGGGCTCGAGCCCGGGACAACACCGGCTCGGGAATCAGGCTGCCGAGGCGCATCATCCCCTTGGTGCGCGGTTCGAAGCGATCCGGGTATGGCAGCGCCCGCCCGCTCTCGCGGATTCCCCGCAGGAAGCGAATTAGAAACTGCGGGAGGGCCCACAGCCACGGCACGTCCCTGTGCTCGACCCGGTGGCCGAGCGAGCGCAGGACGGCGGCGATCTCCTCGGTTGCCTGCAGCGCCTCCGGGTCGAGCCTGGCACCAGGCGGCGGCTTCAGCGCAACGGCTACCCGCAGGGGTGCGGGGCGCCGTCGTGCAGCGGCCAGAAACGACCCGTCTCCCTCCTGCGCGGCGACATCGAGGAAGAGCGCTGCGTCCTCGACGCTTCGGGCCAGCGGACCGTAGACGGCCAGGCCGTGATAGGTGTGGTCGGCGTCGGTGTGGGGAGCGGTCGAGATCCGGTCGCGCTGCGGTTTGAGCCCGAAGACCCCACAGCAGGCGGCGGGGATGCGGACCGAACCGCCGCCATCGGAGCCGAGCGCCACGGGCACCATGCCCGCGGCGACGGCCGCAGCCGACCCGCCGCTCGAGCCGCCCGGCGTTCGCGCCACGTTCCAGGGGTTGCGAGTAATGCCGTGAGTGAGCGACTGGGTGAAGGGCCAGATCAACAACTCCGGCGCGTTCGTCTTGCCCACGATCACCGCCCCGGCCCCGCGCAGGCGGCGGACGACCTCCGACTCGGCCTGCATGCGGCGGTCGTCGGCCGCGGTGCCGAATAGCGTCAGGTCGCCGCCCACGTCAGAGTCGTCCTTGATTGCGACGGGAACGCCGAGTAGCGGCAGCTCCTCCCCCGTGGCGCGCTGCTGGTCGGCCCCGTCGGCCTCGGCGAGCGCGCGCGCCGAGTACACAGTGCGGAATGCATTCAACGCCGGGTCCAGTCGCGCAATGCGGTCGAGGCACGCCGTCACCAGCTCACGGGAGGAAACCCGACCGCCGCGGATCGCCTCCGCCTGCCCGACCAACCCCGCGAAGGTAAGCGCCCCCTCGTCCACGCGGCTATCGTATTCGAGGCTGAGGGGACCCCAAGGGGCTATCGGTTCGTGCGAGGAGCGACACAACGTCCCGCTGGTGCCGAGGCGCTCTTCGAGTGATCCGGCTCCAAGATGTCGGCGTGGGTGGGATTCTTGCCACCGAGCACCTAGAAACGCTTGACGGCTAACTGCCATCACGCATCGCGCTCGAGCATCCAGGCGATAAGGCGGTGGAGAAAGCGGCGCTCGGGCGAGTCCGAGACGTTGGCGAATGCGACCTCGAACGCATCGGTCGCGGCATCGGCAATCCCGAGACCGAACGCCCGCGCGAAGTCCAGGCTTCCATAGCGGCGCATCAGCCCGACCATCTCAGCGACGTCGTCGGGTGTGCGCTGCGGCCTTTCCATCTTCAGGAACCGCTCGACGGTTCGCCGGTCGCCGTTGCGTGCTTCGCGGACCAAGTGGATGACCATCAGCGTCCGCTTTCCCTCGTAGAGATCGCCGCATGACTCCTTCCCGTACTTCGCCTCGTCGCCGACGACGTTGAGCAGGTCGTCGCGGATCTGAAACGCCGCACCAAGGAAGAAGCCGAATCGGACCAGGGGATCGACGTCGACACGGTCGAGCGAACCGATCAGCGCACCCACTCGCAAAGGGTGGATCGTCGTGTACCAGCACGTCTTGTGCATGATCAGATCGAGGTAGTCGTCGGGCCCCAGGTCGCAGACGCCGTCACGACGCCAGCCCAGCTCCCGCGCCTGACCCTCGATCGTTCGCCGCGCCATCAGATCGAACTCGTCGGCGACCCGCGACGCGAGCCGGCTGCCCAGCCGTCGCCGGTTGTCGCGCAGGGCGGAGCCGGCGAGGACGACGAGTGCATCTCCGGCGTTGATGGCCAGCGGGACACCGTGCTCGGCATGCAGCGTGGGACGTCCTCGGCGCAGCAGGCTGGCGTCCTCGATGTCGTCGTGGACGAGGAACGCATTGTGGAGCAGCTCGAGCGCGGCCGCCGACGGCAGCGCCTCGTCCACGTCGCCGCCGAACGCCACGCTGGCTGCCAGGCAGAGAGCCGGCCGAATCGCCTTCCCGCCCCGTCCCGGATACTCGGCGACCAGGTCCTGCAGGTGCTGACGAGGCTCCAGGTCGGGCAGGTAGAGGCTCATCGCCTCGCGAGTCATAGCCCCGTAGCGGGCCAGGTCGGCCTCGACCGCCGACGTGAGCGCCTCGCTCATCCCGCTACTTCGACCCTGACGGGGAGGCCGACCTCGGGCAGGCCGGCCGCAAGGATGTGTCCGCGATAGACGCCTGGCATCGCCCCCTCCGGCACCTGGACGGTGACGCGGACCTCCTGGCTCGAGCGAAGGGCGAAGGTGTCGAGCAGGGGCGGCTCGAAGCTCGCCGCCCCAGCCTCGATCGCGGCGGCGTTGTGCGCGGTGAACGAGGTGGCGTTCAGCTGCGCCGGCGAGCCGGGTGGGCCGTCGAGAACGTGCAGCCACGCCCGTCCGACAGCGGCGGCGCCCGGCGGCACTGGACCCAGCGCCAGCTCATCCGCAACGTCGCCCCGCCCGTCGACACCCGCCTCCGCGGCGTCCGCGGCCACATCGAGCAGCACGCGCATCGATTCGCCCAACAGCTCGAGCAGACGCTCGGCGTCGGCCCTCAGCCGCCGGACGTCGCGCCCGCGATCGCCCGCTGAGTCCGGGCCGTCCCCGTTCTCCTCGACTGGCTCGGCTGGCAGATAGAAGGGAAATGGCGCGCGAGCGCTCTGCCGGCCGAGCTCGAGCATGCGTTCGACGACCGCCTCAGCGATCTCCAGACCGCGGCGCTGGACGTCGGCCATCGCCCGCAGGCCCGCAAGCTGGTCACGATCAGGCACGGTGGGGCGCTCCACGGGGCCGATATCCGCCCGACGTCCTCTCGGTGAGCCGCCGGCCTTCGACTGCGTTGGCCGCCTGCAGACCGCCGAGCACGGCGGCCTCGATGCAGCCGGCGTTCAAGCCGGTGTCGATCCAGTCACCGGCAAGGAAGAGATTGTCCAGCCCGCTGTCGTCGGCGCGAAGCCGGTACGGCGCGCTGCCCGGCAGGGACTGGACGTAACGATCGGACGGGTCTGAATTCGCCCGCCAGTACTGGGAGTCGAAGCGCCCCGCACCGTTGGACTCGGCGCCATCGGCACACAGCAGGTCCCAGCGGAATCCGCCCTCAGCTGCCGCCCCGGGCCAGAGGATCGGGGCGCGGCTCTCGAGGAAGCGCACCGCATCGGCCCGCACGGCGTCGCGCTGCTCGCCCCCCTCCGAAATCCGGGCCTCCGGCAAGGCCGCACAGAAAGAGGCGGCGGTAAGGGGTCGTTCGTCTGCGGGCCAATCCTCGAACGGCAGCACCTGGCTCATCGAAGCGAAGGTGTCGAATGGCTCCCCGCACCCGGTTACGGTCGCGGTTGGGGAACGCCAGCCCAGCGCCCGCTCGTCGGCCCGCAGCCACACCTGGAACGCCTGGGTGGCGACCGTGCCCACCCGCTCGACCATCGATCGCCACCTCTCGTCCGCTTCGAGCAGCTCGCCGCACGTGTGGGGCACCATGCCCAGCGACACGGAGAGCACCAGCGTGTCGTAATCGCGCCCCGCCTCCAGGGTCACCCGCCCCGCATCGGGCCAGTCGCACGAGTGGGACTCGAGGTCGTGGCCGAGCAGATCCTCGTCGGCCCCAAGCTGGCTCAGGTCGGGCCGATCGGAGAACACGGGCAGCCGACGCACCCGGACAAGCGGGTCGTATTCGCCGGCCAGCAAGCTCACCTGCTGCCCCAGGCTGACCGCGCCAACCGACCGTCCTCCAGGCGAGAGGTGCAGGTGATCGAGGCGATGGAAGAAGCGGAATCTCACGCCGCGCCGGCGAAGCGCCTGATAGAGCGGCGCGAACACCACGTCGCCCATCCCGGCCCTCATCTTCCAGAACAGCGCACCCTTGTAGTCGAGGAACATGCGCATCGTGAGGTGAAGCGCGAGGCCGGCCGGGAAGCGCGGCCGGGACAGGTCACCTTCCTCATACGCGAAGGAGAGGTCATAGTGGCCGCGAACGATCGGCGATTCGATTGCGCGCTGCGAGGCGCCGTGGCGAGTGAGCCAGTCGCGAAGGTCCAGGTGATCGATGCTGCTGTAGCCGCGGACGGTCAGCCGGTCGGCAATGATCCCGCGCAGTATCGTCGCAAGCAGCTCGAGGAGGGTGGCGGTGCGGCGGGCGGCCACATCGCTGCCGGCCACCGCTCGCAGTCCGACCTGCGCCCCTCGCAGCACCTCGACGCCCGACGGGGTGCGGCGCAGACCGAGCGACGGATGAATCGGCGAGGACGTCAGCGCCGCGCGGGGAGCCGGCGCCCAGGGCGGGTCGAGCGAGCCACCGAAACGCCCCAGCAGCGCGAGGCCGCGCTCCAGGAAATCGGCCGTGGTGAGCTCGTCGGCGCCGGGCGGCCCCCCCGGCAGCCGATCGTTCTCGGGGAATTGGGCAAGCCAGAGCGGTGACTCGGACTCGCCAGTGCGCCCCAGCCCGACCGTGCTTGCCGGCCGGAAGGCATCGCGCCAACCCTGGATCGGGCACCCCGGATCCGATCGCGGACGATCGAGCTCCTCATAGCAGGAGCGAAGCAGGCGGAAGGCATTGTCGTAGAAGCCGAGCCAAACGTGCAGCCCGTGCTCCTCGATCCGGCCGTTCGGGCCACGGGACGAAGCCCCCTTTCCGCCCAGCCGCCACCCACGCTGGTAGACGGTGACCTCCGGTCGCTCTCCGTCCGGCTCGCTGAGCCGCCAGGCCGCTGCCAGTCCGGCCATGCCGCCCCCGAGGATCGCGACGCGCCGGGGCATCAGCGGGGCGGCTCGCCAGAGAGCGCTTTCCGTGCCGCCGCGAGCTCCGGCGGGCCGGTTCGATCGCCGAAGCTGTCCACCAAGCCCGCGAGCCTATCGAGGTCTTCGCGACCCGCGACTGCGCCGGTCAGCGCGGTCCGTGCTCGCAGCTCGAAGACGAGGGAGCCCTGCTCGGCGGAGAGCTCGGCAGCCGCCCGTAAGTCCTCGACGCCGCCCTCGTCGCCGGACGCCAGTCTCGCCTCTCCGAGCGCGCGAGCCGTCTCCGGCGCCCAAAAGCGGGCGCCTGATCGGCCGCCGATCGCTTCGGCTTCGCGCAGCGACGCCCGCGCCCCGTCGAGGTCCCCTCCCCCGAGCTGGTCTCTGGCGATTTCGGTGAGGATGGAGGGAACCCATACCTCGCCACCCGCGATGCGCCAGAGGGCGAGCGCCTGGGTGATCGCCCCCACCTCCCGCGTCTCGCCCCGCCGCAACGCGGCGATCGCGGTCTGCAGCTGCGCGTGAAGGATGAAGAACATGAAGCCGTGACGCTCCGCCAGCTCGAGCAGCTCGGCCGTCTCGGCGTCGGCGGCCTCATGGTCGCCGGCCAGCTTGCGGACCAGGATGCCGTAGGCCTTGGCGTAGGCCATGGAGAACGGCCCCCAGGGGAACGGCAGCTCGGAGGCGCGAGCCTCGGCGTCGGCGATCGCCTCTCGGGCAGCGGTTGGATCCCCGCTGAGGTGCACGGCGATGGAGAACAGCATCCGGGCGGCGACGGTCGGATCGTTGGGCAGTGGCCACTGCGGGGATATGCCCGGCTGTCGCGCGTAGTCTGAGTCCAGGTAGGACTCGAGGTCGTCCACGGCGCCCACGATGTCGCCGCGGAAGTAGCGGTTGAAGCCGGTGAAAAGCTCCTTGGGCGGTTCGTCGACCCCGCCGCCGCCGATCCGTCGGCGCTCGACCGAGACCACCTCCTCGGCCCTCCCCAAGTCCCCCTTCAGCAGGTAGTACGACCACACCGGGATCAGGTCTGGCATGTGCTCGGGGCCGGGATCAAGCGACCGGTAGAGCTCCAGGCACCGCTCGTGCTCGTGAACGGCCTGAGGCGCGGCGTAACCCAGCGTCGCAACCATCGAGAAGCCTAGGGCTCGGCGAACGGTGAGCTCCAGCGTCAACCGCGCCTGCTCGTCCCCGATCCGCGCGACCAGCTTGAGGGCGTGATCGAGGATCTCGGCAGCCTCCGCGAACGCGCCTTGCGACTGAGCGGTCTGAGCCGCTTCAACACGCGCCCCGATCGCCTCGCTGAGGCGCCCGGCCCGCTCGAGGTGCTGCGCCAGCCTGACGGCGTCGGCCGACCGGTCTCCGCCGAGCCGCTGTTGGAGAGCGTCCGCGATCCGGGCGTGGCGCTGGATTCGCGCCGGCGTTAGCTGGGTGTCGTAGGCCAGCTCCTGGAGCAGCTGGTGACGGAAGCGGTAGGTCGGGGTCTCGCCTTCGTCGCGGTCGAGGAGGCCTGCTGCGACGAGCCCGTCGATGCCGATTCTAAGCTCGTCGGCGGGTTGGTCGGTTGCCGCGGCCAGCAGGTCATGGGGAACCTCCTGGCCGATGCAGGCAGCCGTCTGCACGAGGGCGAGGTCGACGCCCGGCGCGGCGAGCCGGGCGAGCAGCGGATCGAGCAGGGCCGGGGGAATCGCCACCTGACTCTTGGCCAAGTGGGGAGCGGGCGAGCCGTTGGGCTGCCCCTCCACGCGCAACAGCTCCTCAAGGAAGAAGGGCACGCCGTCGCTGCGACGGACGATCTTCTCCACCTGGCCCGCCGCCAGCCGCTGCGAGGCTGGTGAGCCGGCTGCGATCCGGTTGAGGTCTTCGCCGCCCAGAGGACCGAGCTCGAGCACCTCGATCGAGTCCCAAGGGAACTCGAACCCGGCGCGGCCGCTCAGCAGGACGTACAGGCGGGGAGGCCGGCGCCCGATGAGCCGCTCGAGCAGCTCAAGCGTGGACGGATCGGCCCACTGGAGATCGTCGACCGTCAGCACGGCGGCAGACCGCGCCGCTTCAGCCTCGATCCACTCGACCAGGGCCGCCAGCGTGGCTTCGCGCAGCAGCTGGCCGTCGAGCTCGGGAGCCGGAGAATCGGCCCCGGGCGGGATGCCCAACAGCGCGCCGAACAGCGGCAGGTGGCGCTCGAGACCCGACCGCGCAAGCATCGAGCGCGCGCGCGGCGCCGCCCCCGGGAGATCGGCCGAGAGGTCGACCCCGCACGTATCCGCGGCCAGCCGGCGGACCGGGTACAGGTGAGTGGTGGCATGGAAGGTCGAGCAGCGGCAGGCAAGCGCTGAGCCCCCCTCGGCGATCGCCTCCGCCCGTAGCTCGTCCATCAGGCGTGACTTGCCGATCCCGGCCTCGCCTCGGATTGCCGCAACCCTCGAGTCGCCTGCGGCAGCTTGCCGCCAGAGGGCGCTGAGGCGCTCGCGCTCGTCGTGCCGGTTGACGAATGGGCTCAGCTCCGGCTGCGTCTCGAGTCGCCCGGCTGCCGCTGCCTCGTCAACGACCTCGTAGGCATCGACGGCTTGAGCGACCCCGCGCAACTCGAGGCTTCCGAGCGGCTCGAGATCGAAAAACCCCTGCACGAGGCGGCGGGTGTCACCACTAATCACGAGCGTCCCCGGCCGAGCGCGATCCTGGAGGCGGGCCGCGACGTTGGGCGTCTCGCCGACAACTGCATCGCGGTCGGGACTCCCCGGCGCCCCCATCTCGGCGCGTACGACCATTCCCGTGTGGATCGCGGCACGCACCGCGAGCTCGAACCCGTGCCGCTGCCTGGCATCGTCGGCGACGTCGCCCACAGCGGCGAGCAGGTCGAGGCCCGCTTTCACCGCTCGGCGGGCGTCGTCCTCGTGCGGCGTCGGGTAACCGAAGTAGGCGAGTATGCCGTCGCCGATGTACTTCGCAATGTGCCCGTCGTAGCGGCTCACGGCCGCGTTCGCCGCCCCCTGAAAGGCCCGCAGCACGTCGCGGAACACCTCGGGATCGTGCTCGGCGGCGAGCTTCGTCGAGCCGACCACGTCGCAGAACATCACGGTGAGCTGGCGCCACTCGCCCGCCTCCGCGACGCCCGATCGGCTGTCATCGAGCAGTTGCAGCGCGGCTTCGTTGGTCGGATCGAGGACGAGAACCGACTCGGCGAGCGCGCGGGCCGAAGACCAGTCGCCCTGGGCCGTCGCTTTGCGAGCGTCGTCTAGCAGCCTCCCAATCGAACCTTCTAGGCGCTCACCCGACACCGTGACCAGGGCTCACGGGACTCGATCGCCCACCACGTAGACGCCGATCTCATCGACCAAGCAGGCGTCGTCGGACGCGTTCAGGAGCGGGCCGGTGTAGGTACCGCTTGCCAGGCCGCGCGACGACTTGACCCTCACGCGCACCGTGGTTTCCTGACCCGCGGCAACCCGAGACGGCTCGACGGTCACCGCGTCGCGTGGGAGCTCATTGCCGTCCCAATCGGTGAAGGGCCCAGGACGCAAATCGGTCGGTGCCGGTTGGGCCTTGACCACAACGACCTCCTGGTTGAATCCCGTCTGCCCACTCTCTACGGCCGCCAGGTCCAACCAGCTCAACCAGATCTCGTTGACCGCCTCCATCCAGTCCCTTGCGGCGGTCGCCCAGGCCCCGACGGCGTCGGCTGTCAGGTCGTCGACCCGGTCGGTCATCAGGAACCCGAGGGCGAACCCGACTGATCGGACGACTGCGGGGACTCCGCCTGCTCCGAGGACGGACGCGATCCCGTCTGACTCGCCAGGACCTGCAGCATCTCGTTCGAGGTGGTCCACGCCCTGGCCGCATCCCCGGCGGCCTGAGCGTAAGCCTTCGCGGTCAATTGCAACCAAGTTCCCGCGTCAGCAGGAGCATCCCCGGTGAGTTGCGTCGCAGCCTCCTTGGCGAGGCCGGCATAGGTGGCGACCGACTCTTGGGCCGACTTAGTGGCCTTTTCGATCACTTTGTCGAGCCTGTCTTTGTCTGCCTTGGCGTCTGCCATCGTGGCTCCTTCCCGGATAGCTGGTGTTAATCGGGCGGGCCGTCAAGTGCGGCGGCGATGACCGTGTCGGTCCAGAAAGTGTCGCATGCAACGCTCGTCCAATCTTGAAGCATCGATTCGGTGAAGAGAATCGCCTTCTTCGCGCTCACCCGCGTGCGTCCCTTGTGCCTTCCGCTCGTCACCAACCTGACGTCGAGGGACCCCTCGTCGACCGCAATATCCTCCGTTCCTTCAAGCAGTACGTAGTCCAGATGCACCCAGCGGGGAGTGGCCTCCGCTTGGATCGAGTGGGTGAACCGTAGCGGCGTCACGAGCGTCTTCGCCGGCGAGAGCTCGACCACCTCCCAGAGATCGCGGCGCCAGCCGTCCTGGCGCTGGACATCGATGCCACCCTCGACCGATCTCATCTCGCCCTGGTAGGCGCTGCGCTCGTGCCAGCGCATCGGATCGCAGAAGTGACGCAATTCGCCCGGGGTGGCGCCGGTGTGGAATTCGACAGTCACCCCGGTGGCTTCGTCGCCGTCTTTGAGCACGACCTCCTCGTCGTTGCACTGCGGCTTCTCGGCCTCCGCCCTGGTCAGGCGCAACGCGCCGGCTGCCTGCTCGGCGAACATCGGCCAGGGGCGGCGAGTCGAGTCGGCGTCCCCGAGCCGCACAACCGACTCGAGCGCCTGGCGCGTGGTGGCGACCGCGTCTGCGACTTCCTCCCTGGGTACGCCGCCGGCCCGGGCAAGCCCATCGAGAAGCTTGTCGAGTTCCGGCCCGTACGTACCGAGGTCCCCGTGCCGGCTGGCGAGCTTGACCAGTGAGTCGAGCACGAACAGACGGGGGACGCGTAGAGAGTCCTCGTCAGCCGTGGCGGCGAGCTCGCCCAGGGCTTCGTCCGGCGCGGCGAGGCCAAGCCTGTCGCGCTCCTCCGCGCCGTGGCCGGCTGTGAAGGCGTTGAGCGCGGCGACAGCATGGGCCTGCGAGCGGCGCTGCTCTTGCCGGTCGGCTCCGGCAGTCCCGTGGCGCCTATCGTTGGCCTTCCCCACCGTCTTGCAGCATACCTCCGATACATCGCGAGCGCCCAAGCCAGCGAGGAGCGAGGCTTGTCCGCGAAGCGCGACTGAGGCGCTCCCCGGCGAGCTTGACGTCGACTCGCTCGCTGACAGGAGCCCTCGCTTCGCCCGCCAGCTTCATCCAGCGTTTGTGACAGGGCAGGGCGAGCAAAATTGAGTCCCTTTTGAGTCCCCGGCGAGAGCTTGTGCAATAGGCGCCTAAAATATAGAAAACCCCCGCTTTGCGGGGGTTTTCGATGCACCCGGTACAAGCCCATGCGGTGGGCTGAGCGCGGCTGTTCAGTAGCAATACGGAAATGTCGGACAAGGGTATTCCGGGGGTGGGGATTCCGAGGGAGGGGGCGACCCCGAGGGTGGGGGCGACCCCGAGGGTGGGCTCTGCGGGGTCGAGTTGCTCGGTGCCGGGGCTGGCGCCGTCGGCGAGGACGGCGCGGTCGGATACGGTCCCGGCTGGGTCGGCTGTGGCGCCGACGCGGCGCTCCGCTTGGCCGCGTGCCAGGTGCCGACGTCCTTGAAGCCCTCGCCGTTGGTTTCGCCCTTCTTCGCGTCCCCGGTGAATACGTAGAGCGGGCGGGCCCGATAGGTCACTTGGAACTGCCCGTCGGGTCGCTTCACCCTGCCGAGCTTCACCGGACCCCTCGGCTTGACTTTCCTTGACACGACCAGGGGGTGCCACTTCGAGAGGCATCTGGCCACGCATACGAATCTGCCGTGCTTCTCGACGCTGAGGCTGTACAGGGTCCGGCCCCTGAGGTTGGCGAGGACGGAGCCGCCATCTCCCAATTGCTGAATCTTCGCAACCCGTTTCGTCCCGGCGCCGGCGGTCCGGGCGAGCCCTGACGACGCCGGTATCGCGAGAAGGGCGATCAGCGCTACCAGCGCGAGCGGGATCAGTGGGCGGCGTCGATGAGACCTGGCTCTGGGTTGCATTTTGAGGCTCCTCGATCGGGGTCGGTCCCGTGGTCCTACGTTGCAAAGAGTCCAAGGGTTCAATTCGAAGGGCAATTCCTTCGCAGCCCTTTACAGCCGTCGGCGGGGTCCCCTGCAATCGAGGTCCGGGAGAGAGACGGACCGAGGCTGACTTCTTGGCGCACGAGGGCATTTTCGAGCCGGCAGGTTGAGAAAGCTAGGCATGCGAAACCCCCGCTTTGCGGTGGTCAGAACGCACCCTCGATCGACGCGGGGTTATCCCTTTGACGCAGGGTAGCGACCGAAGGCGGCTCTTGCGAGAGTCAGTAGGCTGGCGTCAATCCGGGAAGCATCCGGAAGTGGCGAACGTTAGTGGTCAGCAGATCGCCCTCAAGGAGAAGCGCGGTGGCGGCGATCAGGTAGTCGGCGTCATCGATGCCGCTGTAGGCACCACGGTGTTTCTGCGCGAGCGAGCCGGCCGATCGCGCTACCTCCTCCCCCACCGGCACCCAAGACATCGCCGAACAGAACTGCTCCAAGACCTCGACCTCGGCCTCACGCGCACCAGCCAGGAGCTCGAAGCGCACAACCTCGCTGGCGAGAACGGGCTCCTCGGCAATCAGCTCCTGCAGCAGCTCAACGGCGGCGGGCAGGCCACGCAGATGGTCGACCGCAACGCTGGTGTCCAGTAGCTTCACTTGACGCCGAGCCGGGCCAAGCGCTCGTTTAGATCAGCGCCACGCAGCACGTCGACGTATTCGGCACCGCTGCGACGTCGTCCACGCCAAGAGCCGGCGCTAGCCTTGAGCGCACGCAGCTTCTCCTCTCTGCCCTGCTCGCCGAAGGTGCCGCGTACTGCGCGCCGGATCAACTCCGAGCGGGATGCCCCCGTATCGCGAGAGGCGCGCTCAAGGAGCTCCAGTTCATCCTCGCCCAGGTAAATCTGCGTTCTACTCACGACATCAGTATACACCATTAGATGTCGCACGATTGCCGGGCGCAGGCGCGTCAAGGCACCAAGCCCAGGTACCCGACCGGTGGCGTACGAACTCCCGTTGAAAGCGGTCGTCCTGCTGTAGCTCAGCACGAATGGTCGGCAAGTCTTCGAACTTGCCATCGACCGACTCCACTGCAAGCCGCCAGGCGAAAGTCGCCTGGTTGTGCGCGGAAGAGCGGCGTGTGTGGCGCGAGGCGGGTCCGGAAGTTAGAGTGGCGGCCTCCTCCCCGCTTCGCCGCGCGCTCGGTGAGGCCGCATCGGCCAACGTAGAGATGCCTGCCAGCCTCGGAGAACAGATAGACGCCGTGCTCGCGAGGCGGTGGCGTGCGATTTGGGCCGCGGCCGAAGACCTCGGATGCGAGCAGTGCTTCGAGGTAGCTCGGAAGCTTGGCCTCAACTTTCGCCCAGGCGCTTTTGCCGGTTGGCCGTGCCATAGACGACATCTTCGACGAATCGCGCGCTTTGACGAGGCACTATGCGGTTGCGAGAACGATCTCGCAGCCGCCTAAGGCGAATGACCCCGCGTTGAGCGCTCGCTTCTTCGGCAGCTGGGCCTTCTTCTTCTTGGGGCGGATGTCGATCATCAGCTCGATGTCCAAGCCGCTGGCGACTTTGACCAGACGCTCCAAGCTGGGCGTGTGCTCGCCGGTCTCCATGCGGGCGACATCGGACTGATGAACTCCGAGCCGCTCCGCTAGCTGTCGCTGGGAGAGACTCTGCTCGGCCCGGTAGTGGGCAACCTCGACGGCGAGCCAGCGGGCCAGCGCCGTCCGCTCCCACTCCGCGCGGAACTCGGGATCGCGCAACTCCTCCGCGAGAACGTCCTCACTGGATATGAGTTGATCAGCCATGCTCGAACCTCGAAATCCCCAATAACAAGCTTGTAATTGCCATCCAGGCTACTCCTTCTCTTTGGCTTTTTCCAGCCGCTTGAGCCTTTGCTTCGCGAGGCGTACGGCCTTGGCGTAGCCCGCCTTGTCGATTTCCGCCTCGGGTCCGATGGCGAGGATCGCGAACAACGCCTCTTCGGCCCGGCGATAGAGGGGCCGCCACCGGCTCCTGCCTCGCCGGGGTCGCAGCTCTCGCAAGCCCGACCCCTCCTCGCCCATGACCCCGCTCTGGTGCGGGCTCGACAGGGCCGGGCCGTCGACTTCCAGCTTCTCGATCACATGCGCTATCGCCACACGCTCGGCCACATCCTCGATGGCGTTCTTCTCATCGAGCGCCTTGGGATGCCATGCGACTCTCCAGACCGCCGGGGTGCCTCGGGCGAGGATCTTCTGTCCACCCTTCGGTCGCGGCCTCTTCCGTCCTTTGGTCATTCCCACATCCGATCATGAGCATCGGTCGGATGCTTTTGTCGACACGGGACAGCAGGGCCGAATAACCGAGAATCGCCGCCAATCCCTCGCGCACCAGCGCAATCTCAGGCACTAATCGCCCAGAAGTGCCTGAAACGGAGCGGCATTCTTAATGTGGTTGGAACGAAATTCGGCCTGTTTCGCCTATCCAAACCTGCTCGTTTGCAGGCACTTCTACGAGAGGTGGACGACCGGATTCGAACCGGCGACCGCCTGGACCACAACCAGGAGCTCTACCAGCTGAGCTACGTCCACCGCGCGGCTTTCAATCTAGCGCGCCTGCTGGAGGGGCCGGTCGGCGGTCAGGCGGCCCGGAACGAAGCGACCAGGTCGGCAAAGGCGCGGAAGCCGGGGGTGGAACGGGCGATCAGGTCCGGCTCGGCTTCGCTGGCCCGACGCGGCAGATCGGCTGCGGCGTCGGCGCCGAGCGCCTCCCTTGCCTCGTCGGCCATCTCCGGCACCGAGAGCCAGCCCTTGACCAGCGCCGCGTCGGCCTCGGCGTGGAAGAGCAGGCCCCAGGCGTTGCCGGTGCGGAACGCCTGGTGCTCGGTCTGCACCGAGGAGGCAAGCGGCTGCGCTCCCGCGGGCAGCTCGAAGACGTCACCGTGCCAGTGCAGGACAGTCGTGCGCGGGGCGAGGGCGCCGACAATCGGATCGCCAGGGTCGTGGAGCTCGACCGGGGCGAAGCCGATCTCCGGCCCCTTCCCCGGCTCGACCTCCGCGCCCAGCGCGCTGGCAAGCAGCTGCGCGCCGAGGCAGACGCCGAGCACCGGCATGCCGAGCCGCGCCGCCTCCGCCAGCCACTCGCGCTCCGCCGCCAGCGCGGGATGGCGGTCGACCTGGTCGACGTTCATCGGCCCGCCCATTGCCAGCGCTCCGGACACCTCACCGTGGTCGGGCAGCGACTCGCCGGCCAGCGGCGCGGCGCGGCGCAGCGCCAAGTCGCCGCAGGCATCGAGGATGCGGTGCGGACCCTCCCAGGGCACGTGCTGGATCGCCAGCAAGGTCGGCCTGTCGCCGCGCATCGCTGCAAAGCTAACCCGCTACCGTTGCTGTGTGGCTCGACGACGCGGAGTCGGAATCCTCCGGCAGCAGGCCTGCAAGGCAAGCGCCACCGGCGCCCAGGCCCGCGGCGCGCTGGCGATCGGGGCGCTGGCGATCGGGGCCGCCGCGGTCGGCGGCTTCGCGATCGGGCGGCTCGGAATTGGCCGGTTGGCGGTCGGCCGCGCCGCCGTCGGCAAGCTGAAGATCGGCGAGCTCGAAGTGGAAAAGCTGCGTGTCCACGAGGGCACGTCCACTGAAAACTCTTAGAGATCTCTAAGGCAACGTTGTACTCGGCTTATGGGCCGCGGCCGATGCTGGGCGCGTGGACGACCACCGTCGACTGGAGGCGAAGGGGCTCGCACGCGCCAAGGCGCGCTCGCGGCGGCTGCGCGCAGCGTCGATCCGCAGCCGCACGGTCCGCGGCTCGCTGGCGCTCTTCGCGGTGCTCTGGGGGATCGTCTTCGTGCAGCTCGTATCCGGCAACGACCCGGCCCTCAGCAAGAGCAACAAGTCCAAGAAGGGGACGACGCGGGCCACCCCGGCGCGCGAGCAGCAGGCCGGCCGGGAACCGGCGCCGGAAGCCGAAGCGGAAACCGCGCCGCTCGAACCGGAACCCGAATACGAATACGAATACGACGAATACGAACCCGAAACCGGGTCCGAATACGAATACGAACCGGAATACGAAGAACCGGAACCGGAATACGAAGAACCCGAACCGGCGCCTGTGATCACCGGCTCATCGTGACGTCGGTCGGGCCGCATCTCTTCTGGATCACCAGCCGGGCGGCGGGGATCGCCGCCCTCTTCCTCTCCAGCGCCTCGCTCGGCGCCGGGCTGATGATCCGCAGCCGCGGCGAGCCGCGGCGACTGCTGGGCGGCGACGCCCGGGTGCTGCACGAGGCGCTCGCCCTCGCCACCCTCGCCGCCCTCGCCGTCCACGGCGTGACCCTGCTCGGCGACAGCTACCTCCATCCCAGCCCGATCGAAATCTCAATCCCGTTCACCACCGCCTACCGTCCCTTCTGGACCGGACTGGGGATAGTCGGCGGCTGGGGCCTTGCCGTCCTCGGCCTCTCCTACTACGCGCGCGACTGGATCGGCGCGTCGCGCTGGCGGATGCTGCACCGCTTCGTCGCCGCCTTCTGGGTGCTCGGCATCGTCCACACCCTGGGTGCGGGGACCGATGCGGGCCAGCTCTGGCTGCTCGCCGTGATGGCCGTTCCGACCGTCCCGGCCGCGATCCTGCTGATCAACCGGCTGCTCGGGCCGCCCCCCGAGCCAGCCCCCGCCCGCCCGCTTCAACCAGTGACGGAACCGCCGTCCAACGTGATCCGGCGGAACTCCGCCTGAAGGCGGGAGCGCAGCTCGGCCGCCGCCGCGTCGACCGGCTCGTTCTCCTCCCCACCGTCGCCGACCAGCACCACCTGGCTCGCCGGGTAGCTCTGCAGCTGGTCCTCCACCGCCTGCACGACATCCTCGTCGCCGACCCGCGCCTCTGCCGTGATGCCCGCCTTGGCGAGCGCCGCGACCGTCGCGACGAGGCTCTCCTGCGCGCGGCGTCGCGCCCCCTCGACGTCGGAGGCCCAGCGGTCGAGAAAGCCGATCCGGACCGGCGCGAGGACGAGCACCTCGGCGCCCCCCACGCCGCCGCCGAGTCCCGCAGTGCGGGCGATCTCGCCGACCGCCTCGGGCTCGTCGACCGGGCAGGTGACGACAACCAGGACGTGGCGGCGGTCGCCGGCGAAGGCGGCGGAGACGATCGGGCCGCGCGGCCGCTGCCGCGCCGCGACCACCAGGATCGCGACGCCGGCGAGCGCGCCGACCGCCACGCCGACCCCCGGGCCACCGAAGGCGAACGCCGCTGCGACGGGGACGGCGATCGCGGCGACGATCAACGGCAGCTTCCAGGGAGTCACGCAGCCAAGCCTCTCACCTGCCGCGTTCCTCGGCGAGCGCGCGGCGCAGGTACTCGATCGTCGCCTGCGGGTCAGGGCGCGAGGCGCTCCAGCACGGTGCCGTCTGCCGCCACCGCCAGCACCGTGGGCACGACCGCGATTCCGTACTTGTGCGCCAGCTCCGGCCGCTCGCGCACGTCGACCGTGAACAGCGGATCGGCCTCCGCAGCGAGCCGCCGCTCCCAATCACGACAGTCGGAGCAGAGCGGGTGAGTGAACTCGACGAAGGCCCGAGCAGCCCCGTCCAGCGCCCCGAAGTCGGCGGGCTCGACGTGGCTGTGGTGGCGCGGCGAGATGCCCCGCACGCGGGCACCGAGCTTGTACAGCTCGCAACCGGCGCAGAAGCCGCTGGTCGCGGCGAGCAGGGCGAGAGCGGCGACGATCGCGCCCAGCACGGTCCCGGCAACCGGCGAGCCCAGCCACCAGGCCAACCCGGCGGCACCGAGGAAGACGACGCCGATCGCGTTGGCGAGCCGCGGCGGCCGCGAGTCCTCCAGCGGCCCCTCGCCGAAGCGCGGCTGGATCAGTGTGAAGTAGGCGACGCAGGAGATGCAGAAGCGGCGGCCCAGGGTCAGGCCGATCAGCAGCTGCGCCCCCATCAGCGCCCAGGCCAGCGGCCAGCCGAAGACCACCCCGGCGAGCGCGACGAGCCCGACCACCAGCTGGTTGAAGCGCGGCGCACGCTCGTCGATCACGTCAGTGTCACGCCACGGGTCGGCCGTTCGCTGCCCGTCCATGGTGGGAAGTGTAAGCCGTCCCCAGCGTGGGCAAGCCGAGGGGTTTGTCGTAGCCTTGGGCCACCGTGGCACCCAAGACCGAATACGCACGGTACGGCGAGTTGAGTCTGGCCTATCAGGTCGTCGGTGAGGGTGATATCGACATCGTCATCGTCCCCTCGTTCGTCTCGCACATAGAGTTCTGGTGGGCGCACCCCGCCGCCAAGTCCTTCTTCGATCGGATCGCCTCGTTCTCGCGCCTGCTGATCTTCGACAAGGCCGGGACCGGCCTCTCCGACCCGGTGTCGGCGGTCCCCACGCTGGAGGAGCGTGCCGGGGAGGTCGAGGCGGTGATGGACGCCGCCGGCATGGAGCGAGCCGCGATCATCGGCCTCTCGGAGGGCGGCCCGATGGCGATCTTCTTCTCCACCACGAGGCGGGAGCGCACCGAGGCGCTGGTCCTCTTCGACACCTATCCGACCATGTTCGTCGGGACGAAGCCGTCCAGCCTCCGGGAGGCCGTGGACTCCTCGCCGGGCATCGATGACGTGCGCCGCTGGGCGGCGGAGATCGGGCTGCGCGAGGACGAGATCCCAAACGCGGCGCAGCTGGAGCGCTCGCGCCGCATCGGCCGGCACGTGCTCGATGACTGGGGCGAGGGCAAGGCGCTGAAGGCGTTTGTCCCGCACCAAGGGGACGAGGCCCAGCTCGGGCTGCTGGAGCGGCTCTGCGCGAGCCCCGGGATGGCCCGGGCGACGATGGCCTCGGCGATACGGCTCGACGTCACCGACCTGCTCGAGTCGGTCGACGTCCCGACCCTGCTCGTCCACGCCCGGGACGATCTGGCGGTGCCGGTGCAGTTCTCGCGGTTCATGGCGCGGCGGATCCCCGGCGCCCGGCTGCTCGAAGTCGAGGGGGAAGACCACGCCCCCTGGTTCAGCAGCCCCGAGGAGATCGGGGGCGAGGTCGAACAGCTGCTGACCGGGGCGCGACACGCCCCTCGGCCGGAGCGGGTGCTCGCGACGGTGCTGTTCACCGACATCGTCGGATCGACCGAGCGCGCGGCGCAGCTCGGCGACGCTCGCTGGCGGGCGCTGCTCGAGCGCCACGACGAGCTGACCCGCCGGCACGTGGGTGAGTTCGGTGGGACAGCGGTGAAGAGCACCGGCGACGGCCAGCTGGCGACCTTCGGCGGGCCGGCCGCCGCGGTCCGCTGCACCGAGGCGGTGCGGGACGCGCTTGCGCAGGAGGGGATCCCGATCCGCGCCGGCCTGCACACCGGCGAGATCGAGCGGATCGGCGAGGACGTCGGCGGCCTCGGGGTACACCTCGCGGCGCGGGTCTGCGCCGAAGCGGCGCCCGGCGAGATCCTCGTCTCGCGGACGATCCGCGACCTGGTGGTCGGCTCCGGCCTCGCCTTTGAAGATCGCGGCATCCACAGGCTGAAGGGAGTGCCTGGCGAATGGGAGCTGCTCGCGGTGGCGCCCGAGGGCTCGAGCGCAGGCGAGGAGGAGCGAGGGCTGGCCAGGATCGAGACCCCCGGCGCCAGCACCGCCCAGCGCCCCACAGACCGCGTCGCCGCTGCGATGGCGCGCCGAGTCCCCGGCGCCCTCCGCACCGTCATCCGGCTCGACCCTCGCTACCGCCGCGCGGTCAGCGAGCACGGTGTCGACACTTGACGCCGTCTCGTCCGGCAGCACAGGCGGGCGTTCCCCCGGGCAACCGCTGGCGATTTCGGGCGACCAACTGGTAAACCGCTGCTGCCAGCGGCGAGATCCCCGGGAGCCGTAGGGTTCGGCCGACGATTCGCCAAGGCACTCCCGCCGTGCCCAACGCCGCGGCGATCGCCTCGTGGCCACTGCGGACGGTGCCGTCGGGCTCGATCCAGCGAACTGCCTCTGCCGCCTGCGCCGAGGTGATCCCCAGCTCGTCCAGGTCGGCGACCTGCCAGGCGACTATCTCCGCCTCTGGGCCGATTCGCTCAAGCAAGCGTGCGCAACTCGTGCAGAAGGCGCAGTCGCCGTCGAAGACCAGCACTGAGCGCCTCTTCGCGTGGCCGGTCGCCATCAGGCGGTGCTGTCGATGAAGAGAGAGAAGGCGAGGATGCTGCGGGCGACCCGGATGGCGTCCGGGCCTCCGGTTGCGAGCGCCTGCAACGACGCATCGACCGACGCGCCGCGGGGAGTCCGAACCTTGGCCACCGGTCAATCTATACGGCACCGTATTGACAGATGCAAGTCATCTGCCTAATGTCCATACGACAGCGTATGGATAGGAGGCCCGAGATGAAGCTTTCGAACGCCGAGCACGAATGCCATCCCTGGCGCATCCACGACCTGGTTCCCGACTTCACCTTGGAGGACGTCTGGGCCTTGCCCGTGCACGGCGGCCCCGAGGACTTCCAGGCGTTGCTCGAGCTGGCCGGTTCTTTCGACCCGTCCAAGACCGAGTCGCGACCGACCCGCTTCCTCTGGAACTTCCGCGACCGGCTCGGCAGGTGGCTCGGCCTCGGTGAGGTGTCGACGCCGGTCGACGGACAGGGGGCTGGCGAGCTTTCGATCCCCGGCACCGCCGAGACCTCCCTGCGTGACCGCCTCCCACCCGACCTGCGCGGCACCGCATCGGAGGTGACCTTCGGCTCGCTCCCCTTCATTCCCCTCTATCGCACCGACCGCGAGGCCGGCGCCGAACTCTCGAACAAGACCGTCCACGGCGTCGCCCACCTGGGCTGGGTCGACCAGGGCGAAGGCCGCTACGAGGGCCGCATGGCCGTCTACGTCAAGCCCAGAGGGGCCTCCGGCAGGGCCTACATGGCCCTGATCAAGCCGTTCCGCTACTGGGTGGTCTACCCGGCGCTGATGCGGCAGATGGACCGCGCCTGGAACGAGCGCCCATGAAGCATGGCTTCCGCCGGAGCATGCGGCTGCCGCCGAATCCCTAACGATCGCTTTCTTGCCAGCTCGACGAGTCCCGCGCTGTAGGCTCAAGGCACTATTGGCTCAAGGAAGTTCCGTGCAATCGCCGTTCTCTTCTGCCTGGCTCTTTTCGCCGCGCTTCCCGCCAGCGCTGCCGCGAAGGAGGATCTGACCCTGGCGGATGCGCAGGCGTTCGATTCGTACCGGCTCTACTACTCGGGCCCGGAGGTCGCCGGACTCCCACTCGAATCCCTGACTCAAGGCAGAGCGACCAATCGGCATGCGCGCCGCCAGGGCCGGCGAGCGATCTACTGGACCTTCATCTATGGCGACTGCACCCCTCCACCGACTGAGGGTGGCTGCGCGCCGCCCCTCGAGGTCCAGGTCTGGAGCGCCTGCGTGCGATCCTTCAGCTCGATTAAGTCCCGCAAGCGCCACCTGTACGAGTTCCGGGGGGCGAAGGCAACCGGGGGCGGCGGCCACTACGAAGTTTCGCCGATGGAAATCTTCACCGGTCGCACCACGGTCGTCGTCTTCGGCAACGAAAAGTCGCTCATCAAGACCGCCGCCCGCGCGCTGCACGGGGTACACCGGACTCAGGCGGCACCCCGCCTCCCCCCTCCCGCGCGCGGCTCCCTGAAAGAGAAGCTGTCCTGTCAGCGCGAGCGGCACCGTGAGGCGCGCCGGGTCTTTCCGATACCCCCGGCAGGATTCGAACCTGCGACCCTCGGATTAGAAGTCCGCTCCGGCGCTTACAGCGCTTTGCAGGGGTTCGACGTTTCCCCTGCTATCAAGCGGTTTCCGGCTCCTCAGCCTCGCTCGGATTTGCAGTCGTTTGCAGACCTTGTGTTGCCCCGGTGTTGCCCTGAGCGTCCAGACTGAGCCCGTCGCCGACGCCGGCGTCGAGCAGGTGGACGTAGGTGCGCAGCGTGAAGGCCGGGTCGGCGTGCCCCAGCCACTCGGGGACTTGCTTCACGTTGCGGCCCTCCTCGAACAGCATCGACGCGCAGGTATGGCGCAGGCTGTGGAACGTCGCCCAGGGCAGCCCTACGGCCTCCCTGGCGGGCGCCAGGACGCGACGGCGGACGTTGCGAGGGGTTCAGCGGCGTCCCGGCCCGCGACGGCGAACACGGGCGTCTGAGCGCCCCTGTAGGAGTCGCGGCGGTGGGCGAGCAGCTTCCCGGCCATATCCTCGGCCAGCGGCACGTCCCGGCGGCCGTCCTGCGACTTCAGCGCGCGCCGCTCGCCCCGGTAGACCTGCTCGCGAACCTGGACGTGCGGACGATCGCCCAGCTCGACGTGCTCCCACGTCAACCCGACCGCCTCGCCGATCCGCAGGCCGGTGACGGCCAGGAACTCGAAGAACAGCCGCCAGTCCTCGGGCGAGCGCCGCCAGGAGCAGCCTCAGCTCCTCTCGCGTGAGCGCCTTCGCCCGGTCCTCTCCCGGCTCCTCAGCGCGTCCAGCGGGGATGCGGACGCCCTGGCAGGGGTTCGAGCGCAGCATGCCGTCCTCTACCGCCGTGGCGAACATCGCCGAGAGGGCGGCGCGCAGCTTGCGGATCGCCGACGTGCTCTTGCCGTCCTGGCGCATCTTCCCGAACAGCTCCCGCACGTCGGCCGGTTCGACCTCGGCCAGCCGCCAGGTTCCCCACTTCGGGATCGCGTGCGCCTCGATCGGTCGCCGGTACTCCGGCCGGGTCGTCTCCGAGAACCCCCGCGCCGTGCGGCCGGCGTAGGAGTCGATCCACTCGGCGAAGTAGTCCTCGAAGCTGATCTTCGACGTGGGGCGACGGTCGCCCGCCTTGCGGTCGCCCTGTGCCTCGCTTGCCTCCGCGTAGGTGCGGAAGGTTTCCTTGTGCTGCTTGCCCCGGTGTCGCCAGACGACCACGTAGGAGCACTCGCAGCGGCCCTGGCCGTCGCAGCCCTTGACGTGGCGGCGGAAGATGCCGGGCGTCTTGGTCTTGGTCAGCGTCGCCATTAGCGTTTCCCCCCTCCGAACAGCCAGTTCCAGAAGCCGCCACGGGCCAGAGAGCGGCCCACGGCGACGTTCTTGGCGCGCCGGGCTGTCTTGCTCGGAGAGCTGAGTGATTCGATCGAGCGCGTGGCTCGCGCGGCCTTGTAGAGCGAGCTGCCGAACCTAGCCATCAGCGCCACCCCTGGTGTCCGTAGCCTTGTCTGTAGGGCATGGGAGCCGATCCTCCTGTGTCTCAGCCCCCCGGTCGGCGTTAGCGCGCTGCCGGGGGGCGTTTTTCGTCTTCGGGCACAAAGCCTACGCCTCGGGTCGGTCAATGGCACAGGGATAGCCGGTCCACGCGCGACATGTCGGTTTGCCCGGCAACTATTGGCGGGAAGAAAGCTCCGACTTGTGCCGTCTTGGGGTCGTGGGGCGAGTCCCCAAGCGTTCTCCAATACGAGCAAGGAGGAAACCAGAGATGAAGCGCCGAATCCTCTCAGGCCTAGTTGCCGCTGCATTCATGGCAGTCAGCGCCAGTTCGGCGCTGGCCGACGCCGGTGCGCCGGGAGAAACCTTTCCCGAGCAACCGGGGGCCAATGTCCAGACCGCCTGCGTGGCGCTCCAATCACATCTTGATACGAGCCCGCTGCACAAATCGCCCACCGCGTTCGCCATCGGAGAAGGGCTCGTCATCGACGCTTGCTTCGGTGGCTAAAGCGCCCACGTCCTGAACGAACAGGTCGTTCAGGGTCGGACGCTTTATTAAGTCCATGCCCCAAACCTGAGAGGGGGTCCACAGCGGCCCCCCTCCGGGCTGTCTTGCTCGGGAGATGAGCGATTCGATGCTGCGGGCGGTGCGAGCCGCCCTGTAGAGCGAGCTGCTGAACCTAGCAATCAGCGCCACCCTGGTGTCCGTAAGCTTATCTGTAGGGCATGGGAGCCGATTCTCCTGTGTCTCAGCCTCTCGGTCGGCGTGCGAGCGCTGCTTGGGGGCGCTTTCGTTTACGGCACGCCAACGCATCGGGTCGGTCGCAGCCGTCGCCGAGCATTACGCTCCGGCGAGACTCTCAGCCAGGGCCGAACTGGGTCTCAAGGTTCCGCCGGGCCAGCACGCTGCAGCACCAAGTTGCATTGCGGCGGCAAAGCCAGCCAAGATAATCGCCGTCACGAAAGGGTCGAACGGGCCGCTACGTCAAGAAACCCGTCAAGCGTTCCACTCCTCGTGGGCAACTGGGGCATCGTTCAACTGGTCGCGTCTTGCCCGCCAATCAGGGAGAAAACCGTCCATCAGCTCGGTGAATCGCTCTCCGTGACCGCGCTCAAGAAGGTGGGTCATCTCGTGGACCGCGATGTACTCCAGGCCGTCGGGATGCTTCTTGGCCAGCTCGATGTTGAACCAGATGCGTCCGGTCTCGCGGTTGCAGGAGCCCCACTTGGTCTTCATTCGCCGGATGGTCCACCGGGGAACCTGGACGCCCATCGTCGGCTCCCATTTGGAGATGATGCCCGCGGTGGCTTCGCGGAGTCGCTCGCGATACCAGCGGTCGAGCAGCTCGCGGCGTCGCTCTGTTGAGGTGTCTTCGGGAACATAGAGGACCAACCGATCCCCGTCGAGCTCGACGTGCGAACGACCGGCTCGTGCTACCACTTTGAGGCGGTAGCGGCTCCCCCACACGTAGTGCGACTCGCCGGTGACCATCTCGCGCTGGGATTGCCGCTCGGCAGCTTGTAAGCGTTCACGTTGACGCTTGATCCAGGGGAGGCGCTGCACGAGCGCCAGGCGAACCTGCTCGTCGTCGAGCCACAGCGGCGCCGCCACCCGGACCCGGCCGACCGGCGGGTAGACCCCTACGTGGAGGTTCTTGATGTCCTTGTAGACAACATCGACGCTATGCCCGCGACGGTGAGGTAGGCGCTAGCGGTACTCATCACGGGCCTTCACGAGATCAAACAGCTCATCGAGATGGTCGAAGTCGCCGGGGAGGGAGGTCTTGATGGCTCGTTTGACCTTCCGCTCCTTGAGCGGATTGCCAACCCAGGAATCTGGCTTCGACCGCATCACTGTCTCGTCGACGTCTGCGGCAAGCTCGTCTCGGGTTCGAAGAAGTCGACAAGCGCTCGGCGGCCACCGTTGTCGGCCCACGTCGGGTATTCGGTGTCCGACTCCCCCTTGCCGAGCTTTCTGGCGTGCTCCAAGAGCTGTGCCAGGTAGTCCTTGTAGTCAAGGGAGCCCTGCCGTCGTTGCTCGAGAATGGCGTCGAGCAGCTCGGACATCCGGTCGTAGTACTTCGGGTTCAGCGGCCGCTCGTCGATAATCACCTTGCGAATGTTGTTCGTGATTGTCTCGGCAACAGCTTCAGGGTCCTTCTTGATCCCCTTCGGAAGCTTGTCGATTGCTCCGGCGCCGAGCTCTACAATCAGCTCAATGAGGCCGGCGTCGCCGAAGTCGGAGATGACCTCCGACGGATCGGCGCTGATGTAGGTATCGAGCAGGCGGCGCATACCCGCCTCGTACTGCTTGAAATCGACATCCTCGCCGGCGCCGAGCTTCACCTCGTCGCGAACGTTGGCGTAGTGGGCCACCTCGGCCTTGATCGCTGTCGGCTTCGGCATCGGAGTACCCGGCCGCCTCCATCTCGTTGGCGAGGTTCGCGTACGCACGGGTCAAGCGCGCGACGGCCTTGTACAACTCGACCCGTTTCGGCTCATTGGCCTTGAGCTGGTCGGCGTTCCCCTGGTCGGTGGCGCAGAAGTAGCGCTGGTACTGGAGCGTGTTCTTCGGCGGCTCGACCGGCTCGCAGAGCGCGCGGATCCGCTCCAGGGCCTCGTCTAGATCTTCGCGGGCCTTCTCGACCCGATCGGAGAGCAGGCCCTCGATGTCGTTCCTCTCGTATCCGTCGAGCGCTCCGCCCGTGTAGTCGGTGATGGCCGATTCGAGGGAGTTGAAGAGGTCGCGGTAGTCGACGATGTAGCCGTAGTCCTTGTCGTCGTCGTCGAGACGGTTGACGCGGCAGATGGCCTGGAAGAGACCGTGGTCCTGCATCTTCTTGTCGATGTAGAGATAGGTGGCGCTCGGGGCATCGAAACCGGTGAGCAGCTTGTCGACAACGATCAGCAGCCGCATCTGGCCGGGATTGGTGAGGAACTGCTCCTTGACCTGTTTCTCGAAGAGCTCGACCTTGTTCACGGCGGTGTCGGCGGGCTCGTTGAAGTGATCGGCCAGCATCTGCCGGTAGATCTCGTACTGGCGCAGCCGCTCGGTCGCGCCCTCCCCGGAGTCCTCCTTGGCGATGTCCCCTGCCTGAGGGTCATACGAGGTGACGATGGCGCACTTGCCCTTGAAGCCCGCCTGACAGAACAGCTCGTAGAACTTGCAGGCCTGGTAGATGCTCGACCCGACCAGGATCGCGTTCCCGCGGCCGTTCATCAGCCGCGGCTTGGTTTCCATGTCGAAGAGGATGTCGTCGACGATCTGGCGGGCGCGCGGTTCGGCGCTGACGACCTTCTGCATCGTGCCCCAGCGCTTCTTGAGCTCGGCCTTGGACAGGTCGGTCATGCCCTTGGTCTTGGCCTCGAACCAGGCGTCAACCTTCGCCGGGGACGTGAGGTCCTGGTCGATGGTGCGCGCCTCGTAGCGGAGGTCGAGGACGGCGCCATCCTGGACAGCCTCGTCGAACTTGTAGGTGTGGATGAACGAGCCGAAGGTCTCGATGCTCGTTTCCTTGTCCGCTTCAACAGCGGCGTGCCCGTGAAGCCGATGAACATCGCTCCCGGCAGCAACTTGCTCCATCGCTTCGTGCATCTTCCCGGACTGGGTGCGATGGGCCTCGTCGACGAAGACGAAGAGATTGCCCTTGGCCCGGAAGTCGGCGGGCAGCTTGGCGTGTAGCTCGGCAATGAAGTCGGCCTCGGCCTCGTCGCGGTGCTGCTCGTCCTCCGAGCCCCGGAACTTGTGGATCAGCGAGCAAATCAGCCAGGGCTCGGTCTGATTCAGCGTGGCCAGCAGATCCGCGCCACTCGTCGTGCGGTAGATCTTCTCGCCGACGCCATTGAAGACGCCCTCGATCTGTTCGTCCAGCTCGGTCCGATCGGTGATGAGGAGCACGCGCGCATCCTTCTGGTGCTCGCGGATCCACTTGGCGAGCCAGACCATGGTGAGGGACTTGCCCGAGCCCTGGGTGTGCCAGATGATGCCGCCCTCGCGCTTGGCGACCCGATCCTGCGCGGCCTTGACGCCGAAGTACTGATTGTGCCGGCACACCTTCTTGGCGCCCGCATCGAACACCATGAAGTCGTGGATGATCTCCAGGAGCCGCTCCTTCGAGCACATCTGTGTCAGGGCGCGATCCAGTGGCCCCTCGATCTCGCTGTCCTCCTTCCACGCAAGCCATTTCTTCTCAGGCGTGTCGATCACTGCGTAGCGGAGCCCCTCGACGTCGTTGCCGGCCATCACGAGCTGGACGGTCGTAAAGAAAGGGCGGATGAACTCCGGCCTCTGGTTGCCGATCGTCTGCCGGATGCCCTCTGAGACGGCGACCTTCGAGCGCTTCAACTCGATCGTGGCGATGGCGATGCCGTTGATGTAGAGCACAAGGTCGGGGCGCTTGGTGTGCTGGCCGAGCACCGTCACCTCTTCGGCCACGGCGAAGTGGTTGGCCTCAGGGTTCGCCCAGTCGATCAGCCAGACGGTCTCGGTCAGATGGCCCGCCTCCGGCTTGACCTTCACGCCGTAGCGGAGCAGGCGATAGACGTCCTGGTTGGCCTCGTACAGATCACGGCCGCCGCCGAGAGAAGCATCGCTCTTCAGCCGTTCAACCGCCTTGTTGATGTGGATCGCGCCGTAGCCGCGCTTTTCCAGGTTCAACTCCAATAGCTGAACCTCGACATTGGAGTTGCCCTCTCGGTACTCCCAGTTGCCGAGGTACTCGTAGTTCAGGCCTTCGCGAAACAGCTCGACCACCCGGCCTGCGCCATGCGCTCGATCTGCCCGACGTTGCTCATGCCGCGGCCTCCTTGATGGCAGGCGCGTGCGGCCAGTGAGAAGCACCTGCATCATCCCGGTCTTGACGAAGCGGGCCTTATCGAGGCTGGCTCTTAGGGCAGTGATCTCAGCTATCAATGTCCCCGCAGCACATCCGCGATTGCGCGCTGCTCCTCGAGCGTCGCCGGGACCTTCAGGACAAGCCCCACAAGGTCCCGCTGGTACAGATGGGAAATGGTCTGAGCCCGCTAAAGACAGCTCGTGCCAGCGGAACCCTGGCGAATGCGCGTGATCTCAGCATGAAATACAGAAAACGAGAGTCGTTTGTTAGGCTCGGCTTGATTGGTCGAATCACAAAGACGCCGCTGTTGAGAGTGGCTGGTCCTGGCAGGTCCGTCCACGTATGCAGTCTTGCCGATAGAGCCATCCTCCCATGGTGAGGAGGACGTCGCCTGGCTGCAGTTGGTATGCCACTCGTCTTGCCTTCGTAGCGCCACTGGATTAACAAACGGCGTCGCCCACTCCAATCAACAGATCCATCAACGAACTCGGTTCCTCCGACAAGGCGGTGGGTACCGCTGGCCCTGTACTCCGCAGTTGTAAGCCCCTGCCAGCCAATTCGTGCCTTCAGAGCGGACCTCGACTGAATCAACGACGGTAATGTTACTCCATGCACGTATTGGAATCCGGGAAAGTCGCCTCCTACCTGTAAGCAATTCTTGCATCAAGCTCTGCTTGATCATCTCCTTCTTAAGAATCCCGTTACTGAAGGCAGCCTCCAGGCTCTCGATCGTCGTGAGCGCGAGTGCTATCTGCTTCTGCTCACGCAAAGGGGGAAGGGCGATCTTCAGTGACTTCAACCTTGTCAGGTTGAAGCCAGGAATTGAGCTCCCGATGGACCCGCCGAGAATGATCTGTTGCATTCTCGGCGACGAAAAGAGATAGTAGAGAAACTCTGCATCAGCCAGGGAAGGGTCGGGTGTAAGCTTCATCTGCTTGTTGGAGATGATGTACGTGTCGTAGCCAGCAGACTCATCAATGAGGCCTACCTGATTGATCGTGCCCCAGCAAGTGAAAATCAGGTCCCCACGGTGCACAGTTGCTCGTGTGAATTCGGCACCCTTCTCTGGGTCGAGGAAAACCAAATTCTTATCGCTGAGTCGAGTGATCGAGTCTGCGCTCAGATTGCCGCCGCGAATGACAGGCATGCCCGATCTGCGAAAGAACTTCGAACTGATGCTTGAGCCGAATGGTCCTGTTGCCATCGAGGTAGAACCTGGGGCTGCAAGATCCACAACGCGGACAGTCCTCCAGCCCCCCATCAATTACACGACGCCCATGTCCGCCAGGTGTTCCCCAACCTTGGCCTCGAGCTCCTCAAGCTCAGCATCGAGTGCTCCGATAGTCTCGGCATAACGCTCGCCAAGCTGCTGGATCCGCGCGACGAGCTCAGGGAGAGGCATTCACTAGATTACCAATAAGATTGCCGATTCGCCGACCCACTTGTCGTCGAGCACGAGCGCTGAATGTCCGAATCGGCGAGGTCGCGTACTTGTTAAGGGTGGCCCGATCGAGTTCCGTCTGGGCTTCCTTCGCCGCTTTCTTGGCAGCTGCCTCATCTGAGTAGAGCTGGACCAGGTGCTCCAGCGCGGCGATCTCTTCGGGGTCGGCGTCCTCCTCTCGTTTGGCCTCGCGGAGGCGTCCCCCAGCAAAGGTCTTGGTGATCTTGTCGTCGTCCATCGCAGCGGCGAGTGGTCCGTCGTCACCACTGTGCTCCTCGACGTATTCCTCAACCGCCTGCGTGGCGACTTCGGCTTTCGCGTTGAGATCGTCGACTCGGACTGCTCGTCGGCAAATAGCGCGCGACGATGAGGGCGGGTGGAACGAGGTCCATCTTGTACTTGGTCGCCTTCTTCCCGCTCCCGATCACAAGATCGGGCTCCTCGGTGAGCTTGCGGTCCTTGTCCTCGATCGCCAGGCGCGGCTTTGCTGCGTCGACCATCCCTCCTGCATGACGAGGAAGAGTCGTCGTGCATGATGCTGTGCCAATAGTCCATGAGTTGCTCGTAGGCGTCGTACTCGTCGAGCAGTGGCATCGGCTTGAAGCGCTCAAGAAGATCGTCGCTGATGGTGCGAATAAACTCGTTCGGATTTGTGTCGCTGGTGATGGCGGCCAGGCTTGGACGGTGCGCAGCGAACCAATTATCGGTGAGTCTCGCGCTGTCGGCAAAGTTCTGGAAGTCTGGCGAGTCAAGGATGGTCTGCTGCACGTCAGCGACATCGATCGCCAGATCGACATAGCCCGGGCGGTTAGGCTTGAAGAGCTGGCTGCGCAACTTAGGAAAGGCGTTCCAGTAGTCACTGAGAGCGTCAACGTCACGCTCCGGGATGCCGCCGTGCAGGTGGGCGTGCAGGTCCTGGATGTCCTCAGGCTCCGAGGAGTCGATGTAGCGGGGAATGTTGAGGTTGAAGTCGTTCTTCGGGTCGGCGATCTCGCTGAGCGGCACCATCCGCGAATAGCGTCGATCTCGGCCTGCTTGGTGAAGACGTCAACGATCTTGTGGATGTCCTGACTGCGAAGCCGGTTCTTGGCTCCGTCCTTCATGAAGCCCTTGGAGGCGTCGATCATGAAGACGCCGGTGCGTGCCTGGGCGTTCTCCTTGTCGAGCACGACGATGCAGGCAGGAATGCCTGTGCCGTAGAAGAGGTTCGGCGGAAGCCCGATGACGCCCTTGATGTAGCCGCGCTGGAGTAGCGCCTTGCGGATCGTGGCTTCCGAGTTGCCCCGAAAGAGAACACCGTGAGGCATGATGACGGCGGCCTTGCCGGTGCTCTTGAGGGACTTGAGCGCGTGCAGCAGGAAGGCGTAGTCGCCGTTCTTGGCGGGGGGCTTGCCGAACTCGAAGCGGCCATACTCATTCTCGAGTCCGTTGCTCCATGACTTCAATGAGAACGGCGGGTTCATCACGACGAAGTCGAAGGTCGTGAGCCGCGCGCCTTTTGTGAACTGTGGATTGGTAATGGTGTCGCCCTTGCGGATGTCCGCATCGCCGGCGTAGCCGTGGAGAATCATGTTCATTTTCGCCAGCGCCCAGGTGGCGTTGTCCTTCTCCTGGCCATAGATCGACAAGCCTCCAGGGGCCTCGGCCGCAGCCTTGATGAGGAGTGAGCCGGAACCGCAGGTCGGGTCGTAGACGGTTTCGTCTTGGCGGGTCTCGGGGCGATGCCGACGACCTTGGCGAGGATGCGGGAGACCTCGGCAGGCGTGTAGAACTGCCCTTTGCTCTTGCCGGACTCGGTGGCGAAATCCGCATGAGATACTCTTAGGCATCCCCCAGAAGATCGTCGCCCTCTGCTCGGCTGCCGCGAAAGTCCAGGTCGGCAAAGATGGCCACAAGCTGGGAGAGCCGGTCCTGCATCTCCTTGCCTTTGCCGAGCTTCTCCTCGTCGTTGAAGTCTGCTTGGTCGATGGCCTTCTGCAGGCCGTTGGCCTCGGCAAGCTTGGCGATGATCTTGTTGATCTTGTCGCCGATCTCTTTGTTGCCCCTGAGGGACGACCATGTCGTCGAACGAGCCACCGGGAGGTACGTCGATGAGGCTTTCCGGGTCGGCTTTCTGCTTGTCCGAGACGTACTTCACGAACAGCAGCGTCAGGATGTAGTCCTTGTATTGGGATGCGTCCATCCCACCGCGTAACTCGTCGCAGCTCTTCCAGAGCGAGCCGTACAGATCTGACTTGCGGAGCGTCACGGGGTGGCCACTCCGAGCTTCTCGCGCACAAGAACCATTCGCCGGAGGACGGTCGGGGGGCGGATCACCTTCCCGTATTCGGACTGCTTGTACTTAGTCCGGAGGAGGTCCGCCACGCTCCATATGAAGGCGCCATGACCTCGGATCGTTTCGCTCTTAGTCGTTTTCATGCTCGCGGGCTAGGCTATCGCCCAACAGCTGCAGCACGCCACGTAGCCGCCCACGGGAGCCGCCCACGGGAGCCGCCCACGGGAGCCGGTGCGACCAGGTAACCGGTGAGATCGTGGCGATGGTTAAGATCCCTGAATGCGCCGCGGGCGATCGGCTCGCCGCACTTGGCGCAAATCGCCCTGTCCGCTGCCCACAAATGGAGCTAGGCGCCTGCGAAGCGCACGGTGGTGCGCATCATAAGCCTCGAGCCTCGGGCGATAGCCGGACCCGACGGCGTTCCCTAGCGCGGTCTTGGAGGCTGCGCTTGCGCCTCCGTTTTGCCGCCAATGCTCTCTATGTCCGCACTTAGCCGTTTTCGGCTTGCTAGAGCGGTTCCTCCATCTATATGTGACGGGGGGGAGAAAAGGTATGGCGCGGGTGAACAAGCGTCGGGATGCTTTCACGATGACCTGGGTACCCCCCCTCACGAGGGGGCAACGGCAGTCCAGGGCAACTGGTCGCGGCCCCCGCCGGCTTACCGCCGCCTGGGCGGATAACGCGAGGCGAGCGGCCCTCGCTAGCTCGTCGCTACCGCCAACTCCCCCGCGGTCCGCTCGGCGTAGCCCCTGGCGCCGATCTCGGTGACGCGCCTTCCCCGCGGAACTCAAGCCCGAAGCCCCTGCCGCCTCTATCTCCTCCGCAGCCTGATCGTCAGCCTCGCTGTGCTCGCGTTCCCGGCGCGGTCTGAGTAGTCAACCTTGATCCTCGCCCTGAGCTTTCCCGCCCCTTCTGATGAGCCGCCTCAGCCTGCGCCTTGCCTTCCTGCTCCTCGGGCGCAACTTCAGGGTGGCGGTCTGACCCCCCGCTGAGCTGTCGGGCGACCTTCCTCAGCCCGAACCTCGCCTTCGACCCGCGGGCGGCGCGAGCGGCGCCCGTGTGGTGAGCGCCCCAGACCACGACCCTGCCGGTGGCGACGAGCGCGCAGTCCTACGCGCAGCTCACCACGATCTCGATCGGCTTGCCCGCCTCCTGCCTTCGCTTGCCGAAGAACTTGGCCTTGGGTGGCGCCGTGTTGGGTGGCAGCGTGGCTTGCGGCTTCTTCGTAGCATTCATCCAAGCCCATCCGCGCAAGCCCCTTGGCCGCCTCAACCCAGGTGGCGGGGGCGGCGGGGGGGCGCCTCCAGCGCCCTGGCGAAATCGTTGGCGGTTCGGTGGCTCACCGGGTCTCGACCTTCCCGACCGGAATCGGCGCCGACGATAGTCCGCATCGGGCGGGAGCCAGGTAGTGCTGGCCGGGACGCAGCTTGAGCCGGCGGTGGCGGGTGAAAGTCCCTCACCTCGACGACTCCGCGCCTCACCTTGAAGAAGGTCCCCGTGGGCAGGTTCCGGGTGAACCAGATCGTCCCCCGCACGGTCGCCGAGCCGTACTTGCCGTGCGTCGTGTAGTCGCCGTGGCCGTTGCCCCAGAGGCCACCGCCACCACCGTTGCGGCCACGATGGCCTCGGCGGGTCCTAGAGCGCTTGGCCAGCAGCCTCAGTTCGATCGTCGGCTTGCCCTTGGCGCGCTGGCGGACCTGGAAGGCGCCACGGTAGAAGTCGGCGGTCTGCGTCTTGCCGCGGCGGGTTGCCGAGGTGAGCCGGATCCGGCCGCGGCTCGTGTCGACCCGCGATCCGACTGCGATCAGCTTGCTGGCCGCGCAGGCGCTGGAAGCGCCTGGCCTGGGGCTCGCGGATGCGGACGACGCCTTTGACCGGCGCGACGATGACGGTCTTACCGCGGGTTGGAGAGGGAAGCGCAGCGACCGTGAAGCTGCGTGAGGCGGGGCTGGGATCGGTGTTGGTAGCCGAATCGCTGGCCCGCACCTCGAATATATGGGGGCCGTTGGGCAACGGCGCGGTGGTGTGCGGCGAGCCGCAGGCCGAGAAAGCTGCCCCCGTCGAGGCGGCACTCGAAGCTCGCGCCGGCCTCGCTGGAGAAGGCGAAGCTCGGGGTGGGATGGTTGGTGGGGCTGGCGGGACCGGAGTCGATCCGGGTCTCGGGCGCGGTCGAGTCCTCGATGAAGGTGACCCCGTCGGCCGAGCAGGGCGAGGGGTTGCCGGCGGCGTCGCTGGCGGTGGCGCTGAAGCTGGTGCTTGAGTCGTCGGGCACGGGGGCCATGATCCCAGAGTCCGTGAAACTGGCGGCGCTTCCCGAGCTCGCGGGGCCCGAGCAATCAAGGCTTGCATAGATCCGTACCGTCCCCTCGGCCGCCGAGCCTCTGATCCGCGGGAAGTTGTAGTTTGTCGGCGAGCCGGGATCGATATCGGTGATCACGGGGGACGCCGGCGGGGTCGAGTCCTCGGTGTAGTTGAATAGGGCCGAGCAGGGCGAGGGGTTGCCGGCGGCGTCTGCGTCCCGGGCACGCAGCTGGGTGATTTGATCATCGGCGACCTTGACCGTAAATCCCGCTCCCTCGAACTGGGCTTTGGTGCCGGAGGCGGCGGGGGGGTCCGTGCAGGAGGCGTCGTCCCTGTAGAGCTTCACCTGGACGGCGTCGGCGGGGACGTTCCCCTTCACCGCGGGGTTGTTGTCGTTGGCCTGGGAGTCGGGATCGATATCGGTGATCGTGGGCTTGAGGGGAGGCTGGGTGTCGACTGTGAACGTGCGGCTCGCCGGCGTGGGATCGGGCGTGTCTTCCTGGTCGATAGCCCGAACCTCGAAGATGTGCCTTCGGAGAGGGGGTCGGTGATGTGCGGCGAGGTGCAGGGCTGAAAGTCGCCCTCCTGGCTCGAGTCAAGGCGACACTCGAAGCTCGAGCCCTGCCTGTTCGAGGAGAAGGTGAATGTCGGAGTGGTGCCGTTGATGGTCGAGCCCGCGGCGGGACCGGAGTCGATCGAGGTGTTGGGGGGCACGTCGGGGAGCGCGTCGACCGCTAGGCCGCCAGGTAGACTGGCGCCGGTAATGAAGCTCTGGTCGACGCCGGAGCCGTCGAAGTTGGCGCGCCCGATCGTGCGAGTTTCCCAGTTTGTCCAATAGACGTGCGCTTCGTCTACCGCCACGCCCGCGGGGAGGGTCGCACCAGTGATGAAGCTCTGCTCGACGCCGGAGCCGTCGAGGTTGGCGCGCCCGATCGTGCCGCCTTCAGGGTTGGCCCAGTAGATGTGCGTTTCGTCGACCGCTACGTCTACCGCCAGGCTCGCGGGGAGGGTCGCACCAGTGATGAAGCTCTGCTCGACGCCGGAGCCGTCGAGGTTGGCGCGCCCGATCGTGCCGCCTTCAGGGTTGGCCCAGTAGATGTGCGTTTCGTCCACTGCCATGCCTACGGGGACACCTGTCCCCCCAAGTCGATGAAGAAATACTGGACGCCCGAGCCGTCGAGATTGGTGCGCGCAATCGAGTCGTGCTCGCACTCTCCGAAGGGGGCGCACTCCGTCGCCGACCGAGACCAGTAGATATGTGCGCCGTCGACTGCTACCCCACTTATGAAATCCGCGACAAAGAGGAAGTCCTGCTCAACGCCGGAGCCGTCGAGGTTGGCGCGCCCGATCGCGCTGCTGCATGGTTCATCGGCAGCGGGTCTGCAAAGAATCGTTAAAGGTCGGGACCAGTAGACGTGCGCTCCGTCGACCGCGACGTCCTGGGGGAAGGTCGCACTGGTGATGAAGCTCTGGTCGACGCCCGAGCCATCGAGGCCGGCGCGCCCGATCGCGCCGCCGAGGCTGGGGGATTCAAGGTTAGTCCAGTAAACGCGCGCCTCGGCGCGCGAGGCGAGCGTCAAGGTCAGTGCCAAGGTGAGGATCGAGGCGAGGAAGAGGATTGCGCGGCTGCCCTGCGGAAGGCCAGCTTGGCGTGCGTTGGTCATCTGTGCCCCATGGTTTGGTCTCTGGGCGTCAGGGCAATTTCCATTTGATCCCATGACGGGGAAGTGGCCAGTTTTTTTCCCGACCCTTCCCGAAGATACGCCGATCCTCCTGGCTCGGCATCGTGGACCGACCACGATCTTTGCGACTGTGCTTCGACGCCGCGATGCGGCTGGGCACCAGGGCGACCCTCCTCGTCTCCATAATCTGTTGGGTCACCGCGCTAGGGGGCGCGGATGCCTTACAGCGATTAGGTGGCAGTCTGGTGGGAAGAACCGGGTCGTCCCGGCCCAGAGAAACGCTGGAGGATTGCGACTTCGCGAGTCCGATGAGCCTGCGCACCCCACAGCACAACCTGCCGCGCCGATGCGAGCCCGGCGGCTGAGGCGCCAGCGCGCCGGCGCTCTGGCGGCGGTCGCCATCGCCTCAGCAGCTTTCGCGGTTCTCGCCTTCGGCACGGATCTGCTGCGCCGCCAGGAGCTGAGCAGCGTCGATGCTCGCTTTTCGATTCGCGGCACCCGGGCCGTGCCCAACGATCTGGCGGTTGTGAAAATCGATGCCCCGACCTTTCGCCAGCTTGGCAAGACTCGGCCGTTCCCCGCCACCTGCACGCCCAGCTGATCGATCGCCTGCGCCGTGACGGCGCGAAGGCAATCGCCTATGACATTCAGTTCACCGAGCCCACCACTCGCCGCGAGGACGATGCCCTAATCGAGGCGGTGGCCAGGGCCCACGGCCGGATAATCCTCTCGACCACCGAGGCCGACGTCCAAGGCCGCACCGGCGTCCTCGGTGGCGGCGACATCCTGCGGCGCATCGGGCGCGCGCCGGCAGTGCGGTCGTCAAACCCGACCCCGACGGGGCGCTGCGGAGGATCCCAGTCTCCCACGGCGGGCTGGTGGGCTTCGCCGTGGCAACGGTCGAAACGGCGACGAGGCGCAAGGTATCGGGCGCGCGGCCTGCCGACGAGCACTGGCCTGGATCGACTATCGCGGACCTCCCGGGACGATTCCGACCTTCTCCTTCTCGCGAGTCTTGCGAGGGCGGGTGCCGGCGAGCGAGTTCCGCGACAAGGTCGTCATCGTCGGCGCCGGGGCACCTTCGCTTCAGGACACCCACACAACACCGACTTCCGGCGAAATGGTGATGTCGGGCGCAGAGGTCGAGGCAAATGCGATCTGGACGGCACAACATGGCTTCCCGCTTCATTCTGCGCCCCTGGCCCTCGATCTGCTGGTGATCCTGCTGATGGCCCTCGCTCCACCCTTGGCGAGCTGGCGGCAAAGACCCTCGCGGCCCTGGCGCTCGCACTCGGCCTCGCGGCCCTCTACCTCATCGCCGCCCAACTCGCCTTCGACGCCGGGCGCATCCTCACGGTCGTCTACCCGATTGGTGCCCTGGCCCTCTCAGCGGTCGGGGCGCTGGCGGTGACGACGGCGATCACCGCCTTCGAACGCCGATGGGTCCATGACACCTTCACGCGCTTTGTGCCCGAGGCTGTCGTCGAGGACGTCCTTGCCCGCACCGATGAGAACTACCGCCTCGGCGCCGTGCGCTGCGTTGGCACCGTGATGTTCAGCGATCTGCGCGGCTTCACCTCCTTCTCAGAGCGCCATGAGCCCGACCGGGTCGCCGAATGCCTTAACCGCTATCTGACGGAGATGAGCGAGGCGATCAGGGATCACGGCGGCACGCTCGTCAGCTACATGGCGGATGGGATCTTGGCGGTCTTCGGGATGCCGATCGACCAGCCCGACCACGCCGATCGCGCCCTGGCAACGAGCCGCGAGATGCTCTCCGAGCGTCTACCGCGATTCAACAAGTGGATCCGCGAGCAGGGGCTCGGCGAGGGTTTTCGGATGGGGATCGGCCTGAACAGTGGCGAGGTCATGTCGGGGCAGTTCGGATCGGAGTGGCGCATGGAGTACGCCGCAGTCGGGGACACAACGAACGCAGCGGCCCGGATTGAGGAAATGACCAAGGGAACCCCGTACTCCATATTCATCGCTGAGTCGACCAGGAGTCCCAGCACAGCGGACAGGATGGACTGTCCTACGTCGATGAGATGCCCGTGCGCGGGCGTGAGGCTCCGATCAGAATCTGGACCCTTTCCTCAATCCAAGAGCCGCCCAACGGAGACGCGGCCTGAGCGGCTTGGCCCTGCCTCGACGGTGCCAACGGCATCGCTGAACTCGATCGAGGCAACTCATCCGCACGAGCCAAATCAGGACACCCTGGTGAAGTTCAAGCTCGGCCAGGTTGGGATCACGACTGCGAAGACGAGCCCGCGGCAGCCGACGAGGTAGGGAGTTGGCCACGAGATGGCGAGGTGGGCAACAGCGCCGCCTGAGCCCGTCCGGTCGCCCCCGATGCCGTCGCCAGGGCCTCGCTTGCTTCTTTCTTGGCTTCATCCAGCTCGCCGCCCAACAGGTTTATTCGATCAGCTGTACCGCCGTACACCCCCCAGCCTCGGCCAGCGTCGCCGCCGCGGCGGCGTCCGCTCGCGCGGCTGGCTCGCCTTTCTTCGCCACGAGCTCGGCCAGAAGGCATACGTCACAGGCGACATCGAGCAGGCTCAGAGGGCCTCGCTGGTCCCGGTCAGGGCGTCGCGGATCTCCAGGTCGCGATCCTGGCTGGCACCGGCCGGCGGCGTCCCCTCGCTGCTGGCGGGCCTCGGAAGCGTCGCCATCGCCTGCTCGTAGGCTTCGGCGTTCAGCGAGGCGAGGGCCAGGGCGCGACGGCGCAGGGAGTCGGCCTGCGCCGCGGCGGCAACGGCAGACTCCATTGCCTTCCCCGAGCGACGCGCCGACTTGGCGGTAAGCGCCGCGGCGAGTGCGACGGAGAGCCCGGCGACCGACGAGGCCGCCGGGCTCACCGCTTCGCTGGCGAGGTCATCGAGAAGCTCGCCGAGCAAGGCCTCGAGGCGGTCCTCCCGCATCCATGGCGCCCGTTCAGACGTCATCCTCGCAGGGATCCTCAGCTGCGCCGAGCCGCTCCCGAAGCGCATCGAGGGGACCGTCGCTGGGACTCGTCGGTGGTCTCAGCGAGCGACTTCTCCATCGCCTTCATCACAGCCCTGCGTAGGCGCCATCGCGGGAGGCGCGCTCGACGATCCCATCGATCTCCGAGTGCATCCGCGGCAGCTCCTTGGCCGCCTCGACCCAGGCAGCGGGAGCCGGAGCGAGCGCTTCCAGCAGTCTGGCGAGTTCGTTCTCGTTGGGATGAGTCACCTGGCCTCTTTTTCCCCGGACGGCTTGGGCGTCAATTATCTTCCTCCTCAACCAGGACGCGAAGCTTCTCGAGCCCACGCGAGACCCGGCTTGCGATCGTACCCGGAGGGAGATCCAGCTCTGCGGCGATCTGGCGGTAGCTCTCACCGCGGGCAAAGAAGCGATCGAGGATCTCTCGGTTGGGCTCTGGCAACCGGCCGAGCACCTGCTGCACCCACAGCGCGGCGTCGATCTCGGCCAGCGCATCCTCGGCCGCCTCGGGCTCGGGGATCTGCTCAAGGCCAACCTGCGGCCTGCGTCCGCGCAGCCGATCGAGTGCCAGCCGGCGGGCGAGCTGGCCGATCCAGGCGCGGAGCGCACCGGGGTTTTGAAGCTGGCCGAGCCGCTCGTAGGTGCGCGCGAAGACCTCCTGGAAGAGATCCTCGGCGTCATGTTCCCAAGCCGGAAGCCGCGCACCGCGATCGCGTAGACATAGCTCGAGTAGCGATCGACGAGCTGGTTCCAGGCTCGCTGATCGCCCTCCCGGCAGAGCGCCACCAGCCGGGCATCCTCCGCCGAGGTCGCATCTCGGGCTGTCAGTTCTCCCCCCAGGCCCAGCCGGGGGTTGACTCACATCTCCTCTCCTCCCCCGTCAAGGCGTGCGACAGCATGGTCCTCGCCAGGCCGCACGGCAAGGGCGGGTGGCAATCCCCTCTGGCGGGCATGTCAGAGCCAGGACGCAGCAGTTGCTGAACGTCGAGCCGGCCAGGTTGCACCGCCCGTAAGCACCGCGCCCGCCCCTGCCGCCTTCCTCGCCGTCGAAGATGGGCGTGGTCGAAGGCTGGACTGCCGGTCCGACTGCCTTCATGCGTCCCCCTTGGATTCCCGCCTTAACAAGATAACGCGATCGGCTCCCCGATTCATCTGGTAGCGGCTCTGACAACGCCTGCAGTCGCCTGGAGCTGGTTGAGGATCCAGGCCAGATTGTTGAACCCTCAGGACACGCGGACGCCCGGCGTGCGCCGGGCGTCCGGAATCACAGGCGCCTCTCCATTGACCTTAAGGACGCCTGATCACCCCTGCTGACTACATACTGTGCCCGCGACTCAGGGATCTTCGAAGTAGGCGCAGTATCCGTCCGTTTCGCCACGTATCAGCTGGTGCTTGCCGTGGAACTCGATCCCTTCTTCACCGAACACCGTCAGCCCCGCGTCTTGCAGGACGACACCGAGCCCAGGCACGGTGAGGATGAACCGCAGCCCCGAGATCCATAGAGGCGCCCCGCTGGCCGGATCGAGTTTGACGGTGAGCCCCTGGTGGCCGGTCGCCGTCTTTCCGTTTTCTGGGTTTGTGATCGTTGCGATGCGCGGCGCGTGAATCACCCAGCTGATCAAATCGCCTTCGTCGTCGTATTTTTTGACCGTGATGTTTTTACCGGTGGCGTGCTCGTCGAGCGGCAGTCCTGGGCAGGTTTCGTCTATGAATTCCTGGTCAACTGACTCGACGGTCGTCTCGAGCGTGACCGCCTGAGCGTTTGCGGCGAAGGCGAGCGGCAGGGCGATCGCGCAGGCCAAGACCGCCAGCTTCTTGACCAGCCCACGGGGATGGGCAGGGCGCAGAGCACCGCGAGCAGGTGCGGGGTTGGGGGATGGGTGCTGGGACATCGTTTTCCTCCTCGGTTGGGGGTGGTCTTGATCGGCCATCTCCCGCCGCGCTTGCCTACGCCCACTCAGGCGCAAGGCCGAACTTGGTCTCTGAAGTGGCGATTGGTGACCCGTTCGATCTCTGGACGAGGCAGCGGCCACTTTTCTTCCCGGCGCTTCAGGTCAATCGCGGGGCCGCTGGCCGAACCGCTCGCGACCTCGCTTGATCCCAAGCGCCCACACAGTCGCTGAGCGAATATGTCGCTGGGCCCACGGAAGCGCTTTCCGCGGATTCCTCTGGTTTCCGAATATCGCGAGGTAGCTGGACGGGGGTCGAGGGCCTCGGAGAGAGCCTTCCCTTTCGCTGGGGTCGCCAACGTCTTCCGCAGACCAGGTAGCGTCGAGCCAACCAGCAGATCATCGCCTGATCCCCAGCGCCACCTTCCTCGCCCTGCTCGCCGGCTCCCTTGCCCTGCTCGCACTGCCCGGCTCACCGGCCAAGGCGATCGATTACGACTGCGCGGACTTCGCCAACCAAGCCGAAGCACAAAGGCATTACCCCCAGGCGACGGCATGAGCCCGTCATTCCGCTCTGCAATGGGAATTTGGCGGCTATATCTCGCGGGGGGAGAAATGTTATGGCGCGGGGTGTCGCTCCCGACAAGGTCTTCGATGACCTAGGTGCCCCCCTCTCCTATCCCCCCGCTCTCCCCAGCCTAGGGGTTGGATTCGGGTTGGTTGTCGAGAAGAAGAAGGGCGAACAGCTCAGCGTGGCCGAGGGGCGCTCCCACGACTTCTCTCTCGCAGGCACTAAGGTCTCTCCGGGGCTCTCTCGCCGGCTCAGGCCACTTGCAACGTTTTCGTTACGGTAGCCCCCCTAAGTTGCCGAAACCTGTCCGTTCTGGGGTGGCTTGGGGATGTCCGGCCTCCCCCCTCAAAAAGACCGACCCCCCTTCCGCGCGTTGCAGGTAGCGCAGGCCGGCGCACAGTTGGCCGGGTCCAGTTCGGCCCCGCCCTTCGACACCGGCACGATGTGATCGACCGTGGTCGCCGGGGCGCCGCAGTAGGCGCAGAAAGGGTTGGCGGCGAGGATCCGCGCTCGCAGCTTTCGCCAGGCACGCGTAGAACCGACACGCTGGCCTCGCGCCTCCCGGCTCTCGCGCTTGCGGCGGTTGCGTTCCGCTCGGCACTGAGGACACCCGCCCCTCGGAGCCTTTCGGCCGTGTTGGCAGACCCGGAGGAGAGTCATCGCCGCCGCCCCTTCCGATTCCGGTGGCGGCTCCGGCACTCGACGCAGTGCGGCACGCCGGTCACCTCGACGTTGACCAGCACTCTGCAACCGGGCGTCGGGCAAGGCTTGAGCCCCCACTCGATCAGCGCTTGGCGAGCGGGCCAGCGGGTCGGCAGTTTCACGGGCATCGGTCTCCCCCCTCCCGCAGCCAGGCATCCAGCTCCGACTTCCTGGCGATCAGCGCCGAGCCGTCTTTAGAGACCGGGAGACGGCGAGCGCTGTTGAGCGCGTAGATGCGGCTCGTGCTGCAGTCGAGGTACTCGGCGATCCGGTCGGCACCCCGGAGCCAGCCATCCTGCACCGGCTCGGCCTGGCGCTCGGCGAGCAGCTCGGCGGCGCGCTCGGCGACCTGCTCGAGCAGCTCGGGCGACAAGTCGATGGTGAGCGCGGTCATCAGGCGGTCATCCCGTGCGCGCTGAGGATCTGGCGATAGCGATGGGCGCACCCTGAGTGCATCCAAGCGCCGGCAGCCCTGGCGATCGGTTCGCCGCGTCGGATGGGGCGAGAGCAGTTCTTGCAATGGCCGCTGCGCCTCGCGAGCACTTCGGCAGCGGCGGGCATCAGTTGCGATCCTTCCGTGCCCGCAGCAGCGGACACCACTCGTCGTGCGCAAGGGTCACCGAGTAGAGGCCCGGCTTGAACTCAGCCAGCCTCAGGTCCGGCTGGCAGACGCAACCCTGAGCCTTCGCTGCCCTCAGCGCGGCCTCGCTGGCCTCGGTCTGTAGATCGCGCCGGTTGCTACTCACGCCGGACCTCCTCGGCGAGGTGCTCCGCGCCATCGGGAGCAGCTCGATGGCTCGGGGGTAGGTGCTCCAAGTGCAGGTGCTCCCCTTTAGGGGCGGGAGCACCTGCACCTGCTACTGCACCTCCCCCGGCGGGGTAGGTGCTCCGAGGTTCTCCGAGGCGGTGGGAGCACCTTTGCGGATCTCCCAGACGCGGGCGGTTGGGTGTCGGCCGACCTCTCTCGCCTCCTGCCCGGTACGCACCCGAAAGATGTCGAGTCGGCCGTTCAGCAGCTCGCTGACGACCTCCTCCCGAGCCCCGATGCCCTGGATGACCTCCTCGGTGCCGTCGGGCTGCTTGAGCACTCGGCGGACGGCGATCTCCTTCGCGGTCGAGTGGGAGTTCTCGCGTAGCCATGCCTCGACCTCGGCGCCCAGGTCGCGGGCCGGCTCCTCGACGACCTCGAAGCCTTCGCCCTCGGTCCAGTCAAGCTCGAGGGTCTGCTTGTGCCAGCGGCTCGACCAGCGCGCCTTCTGGAAGGTGAGGGTCGTCTTGCCGGGCGCGTGAACCTGGGCGTGCAGCAGCGTGTCGCCAGCGCCCTCCCAGGCACCCGAGACGCTGCCGCCCTTGTTCTCGTGATGAACCAGAAACACCGTCAGCCGCCGACCTGAGCGCTCCCGAAAGCGATCGACCTCGGCCATGAAGTCACGGACTTGCTGCAACGTCCCCAGCTCCTCCATGCCGACGCGGGTGAGCGGGCCGACGATCAGCACGTCGACCTGGCGCTCGCCGATCAGGTCGGCGATCTCGGCGGCGTCGGGAAAGCGGAAGTCGGCCCAGGGCCGTTCTAGGACGAGCAGCCGGCCACCCAGGTCCGAGCCGTTCCAGGCGGCGATCTTCCGCTGCACCTTGTCGCGGAACAGCGGCCGCGGACCCTCGGCCTCGACAAGCAGGACCGTCGCCGGACGGGTGACCGGAATGCCAAGCCAGGGGTCGGCGGCCGCAAGGTGGACGCCCAGGTCGAGGCCGAGCGTCGTCTTGCTCGCGCCGCCGTCCCCGTACAACATCACGTCCCCACCCTCCGGGACAACCGCCTCGCCAGCCTCACCGACCAGCGGCTCAGCTCCGGGCTCCTCAACCGCCGCGAACTCCTGCGCCGTCACGATGGAGGCTGGCTCCGCATTACTCCCGGTCGCACGGATATTGCCGAGCATCTGCTCCGCTCGCCGGGATAGCTCGTGCGGAGCGCCGTCGCGCTGGTGCACCCACCCCTGGATCTCCTGGCCGGCGCCGAGCAGTCGCCGCAGCAGCGAGTTCTGCTGGACGATCTCCGCGTAGTGCCTGGCGTTGCCGGCGGCCGGCACCTTGGCGGCCAGCTCGGATACGTAGTGTTTGCCGCCCGCAGCGTCGATCTCCCCGCGGCGTTCCAGCTCGGCATGGACGGTCAGCTCGTCGGCCGGGCTGGCGGCCGTGTAGAGGTCGCGGACCGCCTTGTAGATCGCCGCGTGCTTGTCGAGATAGAAGTCGGCCGCCCGCAGCTTCACCCCGTCGATCACGCGCTCCAGCGCCGGCTCAGCGACCAGCATCGCGCCCAGCACCGATTCCTCGGCCTCGATGTTCTGAGGCGGAATCTGTCGAGGCGGCGGGGCGCTAGGCTGCGTCATGTCGGCGGTCCCTTCGCCGATCTTGGACGGCCTCGCCCTTGCCGGCGGGGTCGTCGTTTGTCAGGCGCGTGAGCACTCGCTCGAAAACAGGGCTTACCTCGGGGTCGGGCTCATAGCCGCCCTCGATCACTCGCACATAGGCGGTCGAGCAGTCCACCTCGCGGGCCAGCGCCTCTTGCGTAAGACCGGCGGCCCGACGCAGCTGCCGAATGGAAGATCCGGCGCTTTGCCTACTGTTAGCGCTCATGGCAACAGCATCGCCCCCCAAGTCCACTTTGCCAACGGACAAGTTCGCGCTCGAATCTGTCCCCTCCGGTCGCCTGGTCGCCCAACTCGCCGGCCTGGGCCGCGATCGACCCGTGTACCGCCTGGGCCGGGCCGCGGTGCCCATACTCACCTGGACCGCCGAAGCGACCCTCTACCAGCTCGACCCGCGCTCAGTCCTGAAACGGCCCACCGCGCTGTACCTCTCCACCGACACCATCGCGAGCAACCTTGCCGCTGAGGAGGTCGCTAAGTCGTCCCATGCGGCTGCGGAGGTGCGCTCCCTGGACGCTGCCGTCGCGCGCGACCTTGCGGGGCAAAGCGAGGCTGCCCTCCGTGCCGCACGGCTCGGCCCCACGGATTACTCGGATCAGGACGCCGAGCGCATGGATCGCCGCGATGTCGCCAGGGGTCGGAGGCTCTGGGCGGCGATAGGCGCGTGGCCCTGGTGGACCCTCGCGCGGGAGGCAGGCAGCATCAAAGCGCTGGCCGGCAAGCTCCCCGAGCAGTGGTGGGAGTCTCCCGGAGTCATCGCCACCTATCGCGCGTGGGCGACGGGCTCACAGCGCCCGCTCCACGAACACGACCGGCGGGCGCGCGAAGCCGCCTAGTAGGGGCCGGCAATCCCGTCTCAGGCGGCTGGTCGGCCGTCCCCCACTACTCCTCGATCTGCTGCATCTGGCCGAAGGTCTGTAGGTGACTGCTCGCCCACCCAAGGTGTTCCTCGACCTTCGGGTTCGGCTGGTCGCCAGCCATCTCCCGCACCGCAGCGTGCAGGCTTTCGATCGCCGACCCCAGCTCGCGCAGCCGGTCCTTAACTCTGTCCATGCCGCCTCCTCTCCTCGCGAGTCCGCCGCGATGCTAGCGTCCACGCGGCACTCCGCGGGCCGCCCTTGGGCCGCGACGCTACAACGCTCGGCGGGAGCCGGGAGGCTTGTTCGAGCAACTACTGAGGCGGGCGGCTGAGGCTTAGATATGCCGAGGCCGCCAACCCGGCGGCCTCGCGCCCCGCTGACGAAACAGCGGGGGGGTTGAGCCAAATACTAGAGCAAGCGCCGGATATTTCAAGGCCTACCACGTGGGAGGCTTGACCAAGAGCCTGCCCTTGGGGGAGCGCAGTTCCGCTGGAAATTGGCAGCTTTTGACGTCGGAAGCACGCATCTGAATGAAGCGGGCATTTTGGGGGAGCGGATTAGGCGAAAGGGCTGCCGAGCGAGGCTTTCTAGGGTCCAGCACCGGGTTAATGATCGTGACCGGATAACCAAGATCGGCTCGAACGATCTTCACCGGCATTTTGAGATCGCCATCATTTGAAATCACCGCCGCCGACTCGAAGCGGCCCTCGTGCGCGTCCTTAAGGAGACGGGAAGCCAGGTTGACATCCGTTCCCTTCTCCTCGTAGGTATCCACAAGACCTTTCGGGGGCGGCGGAGGCGGTTGAAGCAAGTCCCCCTTCACTTCCTTGCCCACAAAGCGGCCCAAATAGATCTTGAGATTGGGGATTGTCTTGAGTGCCCGGTGATAGATCCGCTGTCTGTTCTGCTTGTCGAGGTCGTCCGGGTCTTTCTTGACGTTCGCCGTGCAATAGGCGATTTCGCATATCTGGTCATTCGGCAAGAGCCGCGCACATAGAGCCGACAAGTCAAGCCATTTGCGACCGACCCTGCAACAGGCTCCGTAGTAGAGATTGAAGCCGTCGATGTAGACGATGGTGCGCACACACACCATATTTGCGGAACTACTCGGGGCGCTTAGGCTTTGCGGCCCGCTTTAGCAGCGCATCCCAGGTCTTCCGCTTGACCAGACTGTCCTGCGCTTCGCCTGCGCCCTGTTGCCCTAGACGTTGCCCCGAGACGCCAACGCCGCCCCGGAGGACGGCGTATTTGGCTCTATAGCTAGCGCCCCCGCCAGGATTCGAACCTGGGACCCTCGGATTAGAAGTCCGACGCTCTGTCCACTGAGCTACGGGGGCGGGCTCCTCAAGGTTAAGGCTCCGGGCGTCCGTCAGCTCTTGCCAAGTTCGGCGCATTCGTTCGGGTCGAGCTTGCCCTTGACCTTGAAGACGTAGTCGGGCTCGGGGGTGATTTCCGGCTCATCGATCACCAGTTCGAGCGCCGGGCTGGTCTTCAGCCAGGCGTAGATCGGATACCAGTAGGGCGCCTCGGGCGAGTCCTGGGTGTACTGGCTGACGATCAGGAAGTCGTAGTTGCCGGCGTTGACCCGGCGGCGGAACTGGCGGCAGCTGGTCGCCAGGCGGTAGGTCCCGTTCGGCCCCGGCACGCCGATGTACTGGACGTGGTTGTCGAGGTTGGCCCCGTAGAAGCCGTACTGGCCGAAGAAGATCTCGCCCGAGCCGGCGATGCCGATCCGGGCCCCGTGCCGGTTGCGGGCGAAAGTGTAGGCCTTGCGCGGCCCGCCTTCCTGGAGGAACGGGAGCACCCGCGTGTAGTGCTGGTCGTAGTACTGGACCTCCTGAGCACGGCCGAGCACCACCGCGAGCAGCACGACGACGCCGGCCACCGCCGCAACCGCGCCGCGGCCGATCATGCGCCTCGACCGCAACAGGGCCAGCCCGGCCGGCGTCCAGGCCAGGGCCAAGGTGAGGAACACGGTGCCGGCGAGGTAGTTCGGGAACCAGCGGGGCGTGCTCAGCACGGTGATCGCGTAGACCGCGGTGAGGAATAGCAGCGTCTGCCAGGCGCGCGAGTCGGGGGCGCGCAGCGGTCGGGCGATCGGCAGCAGGGTGAGCGCCAAAACCAGCCCCGGCATCAGGTAGCGGGTGTTGGTGAAGAAGCCGGTCGGGGAGCCCTCCTGGCCGGCCGCGGTGAGCGGCGTGAAGACGTAGACGACCGCGGTGAGCAGCGCCGCGGCGGCGAGCACCCGCAGGATCCGGTTGCGGGAGCGCACCGCGATGAACACGGCGACGGCGACGGCGACGATCAGGATCAGCGGCCAGAGCGGCCCGAAGGCGTCGTCGAGCCGCGGGAAGAACCAGCGTCGGTAGATCGTCGGGTCGGTCAGGTAGTGCGAGACGGCGAAGCGCGGGCGCGGGTCGAGCGGCATCTGGTGGGGCGTCGGGAGGTGCAGCGGGCCCCAGCCGATCTGCGGGATCGGGTTGCCCCCGGTCTTGATCGCCGCCCGCACGTACCAGTAGCCGCCGACCACGAAGGCCGAGAGGCCGAGCACCCAGGCGGTGGTGAGGCGGCGCCCGCGGCCGCTGAAGACGACGACGCCGACGGCGATCGCGACGACGGGGATCAGGAAGGTGAGCTTCACCGATGCGGCGAGACCGGCGGCGACCCCGGCGATCGCCAGCGGTCCGCGGTCGAGCAGCGGCGCGTCGCGCTCCGGCGCGTCCTGCACGGCGCCGGCGGCCGGCGCGCGGCGCTGGTGGCCGTTGATCAAGAAGGCCGCGAAGGCGATCAGGAAGGCGAGCCCCATGATGTCGTTGCGCCCCTCGCCGGGCTGGGTTTCGATCATCACGCCCGAGTCGAGCACGATCGCCGCGGCGACCAGGCTCGCCGGGCCGACCTTGTAGGGGCGGCCGACGCACCAGGCGGCGAGCAGCGCGATCGCGAGCCAGATCAGGTTGATCAGCGGTGACAGCCAGTCGGTCTTGAAGATGACGATCGCGCTGCCGTGGATCAGCTCCGAGCTTTGCGGGTAGAACCAGGCGGCGAGCCGCAGCGGATCGGTGAGGTGCAGGTGCACGGTCGAGTGTTCCTGCGCGAACCGGGCCGCGAATGGCATGTGGTACCAGGTCGTGTCCCCGCCGAACATGCCGAAGTCGAGGTCGAGCTGCGATGGGAAGGTCCACTCCGCGACCGTGAAGGAGGCGACGCCGAGCGCGATCAGCAGGGCGATCGTCTGCACCCGCGGCGCCGCCACTTCCCGCCCGTCGCGACCGGCCATCTTCCAACCGAGCAGCGCCGCCAGCAGGCCGATGCCGATGCAGAAGACGATCATCCAGCCGACTGTGAGGATGCTGAGCGAGCCGAGCAGCTCGAGCGATACGAGCAGCAGGGCGACGGCGATTGTCGCGTCGGCGAGGCGGCCGAGGGCGCCCGAAAACTCGGGCGCGATCCAACGCCGCAGCCAGTAGCCGCCGAGGCCGACCGCCGAGACGATGCCGATCACGGCGAAGCAGCCGCCGATGTAGGAGCCGAGCGAGGGGGTCACCGGCGCGGGATGCTATTCGGCGCGCCGGGCGGGCGAGGGCTAGGAGGCGGCGGCCGGGATGCGGCAGGAGACGCCAGTTCCGGAAAGCCCGCAGTAGCCGTTCGGCACCTTGTGCAGGTATTGCTGGTGGTGGTCCTCGGCGTGGTAGAAGGGGCCGGCCGGCTCGACCTCGGTGGTGATCTGCCCGTGGCCGGTGGCGCGAAGCGCCTCGTCGTAGGCGCGCAGGGCCATCTCCGCGGCCGCCTGCTGGGCGTCGTTCGTGAAGTAGACGCCGGAGCGGTACTGGGTGCCGACGTCGTTGCCCTGGCGCATCCCCTGGGTCGGGTCGTGCTCCTCGAAGAACACCTTGAGCAGGTCGGCGTAGGAGATCCGCTTCGGGTCGAAGGCGACCAGCACCGCCTCGGTGTGCCCGGTCCTGCCCGTGCAGACCTCCTCGTAGGTCGGATTGGGCGTGGTCCCGTTCATGTAGCCAACCGCGGTCGTGCAGACGCCGCCCAGCCCCCAGAACAGCTGCTCCGCGCCCCAGAAGCAGCCGAGCGCGAAGTAGGCCGTCTCGATCCCCTCCGGGAAGGGCGGCTTCAGCGGCGTGCCGAGCACCGCGTGGCGCTCTGGCACCTCGAAGGCCGGCTCGCTGCGACCGGGCAGCGTCTCCTCCGGCGCCGGCGTACGCGTCTTCGGCGCGTTGAGCATCGAGACCAGCCTGTCGAGTCGGCTCATGCACCGATCACGTTACAGGGGGGCGCCAGGCGGCTGGACCGGGTTGAGCTCCCCGCCGCGATCACCGGGGCGCAGAGCGGGCCCGGAGCCGGTCCCTCTCGGGCGAGTTCCGGCTCAGCGCGGCGGCGCGGCCGAACTCCGCCCGCGCCTCGCGCTCTCGCCCGAGCCGCTCGAGCAGCTCACCGCGCGCCGCCGGAAGCAGGTGGTAGCCGCGCAGCGCCGGCTCGTCCTCGAGCTCGTCGAGCAGCTCCAGACCGGCCGCCGGGCCGAACGCCATCCCCACCGCAACGGCCCGGTTCAGCCTCACGACCGGCGACCCCGTCACCGCGGCGAGCCCGTCGTAGAGGGCGGCAATCCGCTCCCAGTCCGTCTGCTCGGGGGTGCGCGCCCGAGCGTGGCAGGCGGCAATCGCCGCCTGCAGGGCGTAGGGACCGAGCGGGCGGCCGAGCGCCTCGGCCCGCTCCAGCGCCCTCAGCCCGTGACCGATGAGGACGAAGTCCCAGCGCGAGCGGTCCTGCTCGAGCAACGGGATCGCCTCGCCGCCCGGCCCGGTCCGCGCCGGGAAGCGTGAGGCCTGCAGCTCCATCAGCGCGACCAGGCCCAGGACCTCCGGCTCCTCCGGGGCCAGCCCGGCGAGGACGCGGCCGAGCCGCATCGCCTCCTGGCAGAGGTCGGCGCGGATCCACTGCTCGCCGCCGCTCGCGGCGTAGCCCTCGTTGAAGATCGCGTAGATCACCTCCAGGACCGAGGAGAGGCGCTGTGCGCGCTCGGCGGCGCCGGGCACCTCGATCGGCACTTTGGCCTCGGCCAGCGTCCGCTTCGCCCGCACGATCCGCGGCGGCAAGGTCGCGCTCGGAGAAGCGCGCCCGCAACTCGGCCTCGCGCCCGATTTCCTCCTGCTTGCGCGCCGCCATCCGCTCGCGCCGCAGCTGGTCGATCGCGCGGTTCCTCGCGGTCGCCATCAACCACGCGCCGGGGTTGTCGGGCACGCCGCTCGCGGGCCACCGCTCCAGCGCGACGACGAGCGCGTCTTGGGCCAGGTCCTCGGCGAGGCCGACGTCGCCGACCACCCGCGCCAGCCCGGCGATCAGCCGGGCCGACTCGATCCTCCAGACCGCATCGACAGCGCGGCGGGCGTCCTCGGCAGCCATCGTCCCGGCAACCTACGCCCGCCGCGCCTCCGGGGCCGCTACTGGTTGCCCTCCATCTCGTCGCGGAGGCGCCGCTCGCGCTCGCGCAGCTCCGGGGTGAACTCCTCGCCGAAGTCTTCCTCCTCGAAGACCTGGCGGATCTCGATCTCCCCCGGTTCGTCGTGCGGGTTGGGGCAGCGCTTGATCCACTCGACCGCCTCGTCGAGGGAGCGGACCTCCATCAGCCAGTAGCCGGCGATCAGCTCCTTGGTCTCGGCGAAGGGGCCGTCGATCACGGACCGCTCTCCGTCCCCGCCGAAGCTGACCCGGACGCCCCGCGACGACGGGTGCAGCCCCTCGCCCGCCAGCATCACGCCGGCCTTGACCATTTCCTCGTTGAACTCGCCCATCGCGGCGAGCAGCTCCTCGCTCGGCATCGCGCCGGCCTCGGAGTTCTTGCTTGCCTTGACTATCGCCATCACTCGCATCTCGGTTCCTTTCGCCTGTCTCGTGGGGTCCGCGGGCGGCCCTCTCTCCCCTTCTACCCCTGCGACGAACGAGGCCCGCCGGAATCGACACGGCCCGCCGGGCCCGCCTCGCGGCGTTCGAAACCCGCGCAGGAGACGACCGGGACGCGCGGGTAGCGCAGGTAGGCGGGATCGTCGCCGGAGCGCCGGCAGAGGCTGAAGACCGAGCCGCGGGTGTTGGGGACCAGGCGCTGCTGCGCGCAGCGGTCGCAGAGCCCGTTGCCGGTACCGGTCACGACGCGAAGCTATCGCGCCGCGGCCGCTGCGGATAACGTCTCGCAATCGGCTGCCTCGCCCTCCTCCTCGCGCTGATCTCGCCGCGCCTGGCGCTGTTCGTCCTCTGGCTGCTCAGCGACCTGCTCAGCCGCGCCTTCGAGAGCTGGGTCGTCCCCTTCCTCGGCTTCTTCCTGCTGCCCTGGACGACGCTCGCCTACGCCGGGATGTGGGCGTCCTCGGAAGGGGTAAAGGGCTTCGAGTGGTTCATCGTCGCCCTCGCCTTCCTGATCGACCTCGGCGCCTTCGCCGGGGGCCGCAGGCGGCGACGGGGATACGGCGCCGGCCGGTAGGGGCCGGCCGCCTCCTATCGGCCGTCGAGCGGGTAGGCGAAGTGGACGTGGGCCTTCGAGAGGACGATGAAGTCGTGGTGCTCCACCTCGCCGCCGCCCCGCGGGCCGATCTCGACGTCGACCAGGGGCAGGAACGCGACGTCGGCCCGGTTGATCGCATCGGAGAAGCGGCTCTGGTAGCCCTCGGGCGGCAGCGTCACGTCGCCGACGACGACGTGATTGTCGGTTTCGAACAAGATCCGTTCCCGAGGGTGGCCACCACTCGATTCGGCCTCCACCGGGCGCCTATCGGCCACTTGCAGCCGTTTCGCGACCGAACAACCGTCCAGCGACCCCCGGTGGGACGCCGGCGCTCAGGTCGGGCGCCAGGGATCGCGCCGCGGCAGCCAGCGCGGCACGGCGCGCTTGTAGGCGCGGTATTCCTTGCCGAAGCGGCGTTCCAGCCCAGGCTCCTCGACGAACACGAAGTAGGCGAAGTTGACGACCAGGAACAGCGCCCCCCAGCCGAGGGTCCAAGGCGACCCGAAGAAGACCGCCTCGCCCGTCAGCAGGGTCGCCACGGCGCCGATCATCGGGTTGCGCACGTGGCGGTAGGGGCCCTCGACGACCAGATGCGAGGTCGGGTCCCAGCTCGCCAGCGTCCCCCTGCCGATCCGGCTGAACAGGCGCACGGTCCACAGCCAGATCGAGAAGCCGGCGACGATCAGGGCCAGCCCGAGCAGCGCGACGAGCACGGCGGCCGCACCGCCCAGCCGCCAGCCGATCTCGGGACCTTCGACGAGCAGCAGGATCAGAATCGGCACGACAATCGTCACATTGCCCGGCAGCAGCGCGATTGCCCGAGCCTGCCGCCAGCCGCTCATCGACCCAGTCTCGCGCCCTGCACGGCCGGGCGCAACGGGCAGATCAGCTCTTCGCCAGGGCCCGCAGCGATTGTCGCAGCGAGCGTGTGGTGGCAAGCACCGCGGTCGGCTCGTAGCCGCAGTGGGCCATGCAGTTGTCGCAGCGCGGGTCGCGACCGCGCCCGTAGGAGTCCCAATCGGTGGTCTCGAGCAGCTCGCGGTAGGTCTCCGCGTAGCCGTCGGCCATCAGGTAGCAGGGTCGCTGCCAGCCGAACAGCGAGTAGCTGGGTATGCCCCAGGCGGTGCACTGAAAGTCGACCTTGCCCTCGAGGAAGTCGAGGAAGAGCGGCGAGTGGTTGAGCCGCCAGCGCCGTCGCCGCCCACCGGCGAAGGCGGCGCGGAACAGCTCGTGCGTCTGGCGCACGCCGAGGAAGTGGTCCTGGTCGGGCGCCTTCTCGTAAGCGTAGGCCGGCGAGATCATCATCTGGTCGACCTCTAGCTCGTCGTTGAGGAAGTCGAGCACACGGCGCACCGTGTGCGGCGAGTCGTGGGTGAAGAAGGTGGTGTTGGTGGTCACCCGGAAGCCGCGCCCCTTGGCGGCGCGGATCGCGGCGACGGCCGTGTCGAACACGCCCTCGCGGCAGACCGACTCGTCGTGGCGCTCGCGCAGCCCATCGATGTGGACCGCCCAGGCGAAGTAGGGGGACGGCTCGAAGCGGTCGAGCTTGCGCTCCATCATGATCGCGTTGGTGCACAGGTAGACGAAGCGCTTGCGCTCGATCAGGCGGCGCACGATCTCGTCGATCTCGGGGTGGATCAGCGGCTCGCCACCGGCGATCGAGACCATCGGCGCGCCGCACTCCTCGATCGCGCCGATCGCCTGCTCGACCGGCATGCGGCGGCGCAGCACGTGATCGGGCTGCTGGATCTTGCCGCAGCCGGCGCACGCCAGGTTGCACTGGAACAGCGGCTCCAGCTCGACGATCAGCGGGAACTTGTCGCGCCTGCGCAGCCTCTGCGTCGCCAGGTAGGCGGCCATGCGGGCGGTCTGTCTGAGCGGGACGGGCACCGGGTCAGCCCGCCTCTCGAGCGGCGTCCCGGGCCCACTCCTCGGCCAGGCCGCAGGCGCGGCGCAGTGTGCGGTAGGCGATCGCCGCGCAGGCGACGGTGCGCAGCGGCCGGTACAGCTCGTGGCGCTCAGTGTCGACGACGACGCGCAGGACGGCGAGCGGGCGGCCACGGGCGGCCGGGGCGAGCCATGCGGACTCCATGTCGACCGCGAGCGCGCCGCCGCCACGCAGGGCGCGCCGCCGCCTGCCCAACACGGGCCGCCGGCTGGAGGCGATCGGACCGGCCCGGACGTGCAGGCCGCCGTGGCGCAGCGCGCCGGCGAGGGGCGTTGGGTCGGCGCAGGCGATCGTCCGGTTCGGGCCGTGCAGCTCCGTGGCCAGCACTATGTGGCCCGGCTCCAGCTGGGGGTCGAGGGCGCCGCAGAAGCCGGCGATCAGCAGCGTGCCGCCACCCCCCTCGCCCGCCAGCCGCACCGAGCGCGCCGCCCGCCGCGGGCCCATTCCGACCCGGTGCACCAGCGCTCCGGGCGCGCCGGCGCGCGCGGCGCGCGCCTCGATCGAGAGCGGCGCCAGGACGACGAGCCCACCGGCCCCGCTGCGCTCGCGCGTGGCGCTCGCCGGGCTCATCGCAGGCACCTGCCCAGCGCCATGATCGGGAAGACGAGACGGTAGAGGTGGTAGTTGATGTAGTAGTCGGATGGGAAGCCGGTGCCGGTGAACTGCGGCTCCTCCCAGCCGCCGTCGGGCAGCTGGGTCTCGACCAGCCACTGGACGCCGCGCCGCGCCGCGCCGCCGCGCCGCTCGCCGGCCGCGTCGAGCGCCAGCAGCGCCCAGGCGGTCTGCGAGGCGGTGCTCTCGCCGCGGCCGATCCAGGCCGGGTCATCGTAGGAGCGCGGGTCCTCGCCCCAGCCACCGTCGGGATTCTGATGCCGCTCGAGCCAGGCGACCGCGCGGCACACCGGCTCGGCCGTGGGCGGCATGCCGGCGGCGACCAGCGCCGGCACGGCGGCCCCGGTGCCGTAGACGTGGTTGACGCCCCAGCGCCCGAACCAGGAGCCGTCCTCCTCCTGGGCGGCCAGCAGCCAGTCGAGTCCGCCCCGCGCCGACTCGGCGCTGCCGCGGCCGAGCGTCGCGAGCATCTCCAGCGCGTGGGCGGTGACGTCGGCGCTCGGCGGGTCGATCACCTCGCCGAAGTCGCAGAAGGGCAGCTCGCGGACCAGCGAGCGGCGGTTGTCGGCGTCGAAGGCCCCCCAGCCGCCGTCGCCGCTTTGCATCCCCTCGACCCAGGCCGCCCCGCGCTCGATCGCCGCGGCGACGCGGCAGGGGTCCGGATGCTCGACCCGGCGCAGCGCCAGCGAGACCACGGCGGTGTCGTCGACGTCGGGGTAGTTGTCGTTCTCGAACTCGAACGCCCAGCCGCCAGGCTCGAGGTTTGGTCGGCGGATCGACCAGTCTCCGCGGGCGAGGATCTGCTCGCCGAGCAGCCAGTCGGCGGCGCGCACGAGCGGCTCCTCGTCGCCGGGCAGGCCGGCGTCGGTCAGCGCGACCAGTGCCAGGGCGGTGTCCCAGACCGACGACTGGCACGCTTCCATGCGGCGGGTGCCGTCCTCGACGGCGAACCGCTCCAGCCCCTCGAGGCCCCGTCGCATGACCGGGTGGTCGAGCTCGTAGCCGCGCAGGCTGAGCGCGATCAGCGAGTAGACCCAGGGCGGCTGGATGCCGCCCCAGGAGCCGTCGGCCTCCTGGCGGTCGACGATCCAGCGCTCCGCGCGGCCGAGCGACGACTCGCGAAGCCTCCGCGGCGGGCGGCGCTGGTAGAGGTGCAGGAGTCGGTCGAGGCCGACCAGCGCCCGTCCACGCAGCGAGGCCGGCGCCGGCGGAGACCAGGGCCGCTCGCCGCGCAGCTCCTCCAGCCCGAACGGCAACGGGCGGCTGGGCCGGTAGGAGAGCACGACTGAGAGCGCGACGATCGTCTGCCGAGCCCAGCAGGCGAAGTCGTAGGGATTGAATGGGAACCAGGGCGGCAGCAGGATCAGCTCGGCGGGCAGGGCCGGCACCCGCTCCCATGGCCAGGCGCCGAACAGGGCCAGCCAGATGTGGGTGAAGACCCGCGCCTCCTCGAGGCCCCCCGCCTCACGGGCGAAGGCGGAGGCGGCGCGCATATGCTCGCTCTCGGGCGGGTCGCCGACGAGCCGCAGGCCGACGTAGGCCTCGATCGTGGTCGAGAGGTCGCCGGGGCCGCCGTGGAAGTTGGCCCAGGAGCCGTCGGGTCGCTGCCGGGAGCGGATCGAGGCGGCGGAGCGCTCGCTCGCGTCAGCCTTCCGGATACCGAGGAACTCCCGCAGGAGCAGATCCTCGGCGTCCATGGTGACGTTCGTCTCCAGCTCGCCCTGCCACCAGCCGTCGGCGCTCTGCAGAGAGAGCAGGCGCTCCCGGGCGCGGAGCAGCGCCTCCTCGGTGGCGTCGGGAGTGGCGACTTCGCGCGCCGCCTCGCTTGACCCCATGCGTTGACGGATAGCGGCCCCAAGATGACAGATCGCCGAGAATCGGGGCGCCCGGATTCGAACCGGGGACCTCGGCCACCCAAAGGCCGCGCGCTACCAGGCTGCGCCACGCCCCGCTGGTTCGATCTTAAAGCCACCTGGGCGGCGCGACGCGAGCGGCTCGGCAACCGCTAGGTTCCGCCCAGATGGCCGACGTGCGCCCGATCTATGCGACCCACTACGACCTCGGGGTGGTCGGCTCGCTGGACGAGGTCGCGGCGCCGCCCTACGACGTGATCGACGCGGCCCAGCGGGCCGAGCTGCTCGAGCGCTCCCCCTACAACGCGGTGGCGATCGACCTGCCGAAACCCTACGGCGAGACCGGGCCGCAGCAGACAGAGGGCGACCCCTACGAGAGGGCGGCGGAGACGATGGCCGCATGGCGCGAGGCCGGCGCGCTCGTCAGCGACTCCGAGCCGGCGATCTGGGCGATGGCCCAGGCGTACACCGGTCCCGACGGAACAGCCCGCACCCGCCACGGCATCCTGGCCCGGGTCCGGGTCGAGGACTTCTCGGCCGGACAGGTGCTGCCCCACGAGCGGACCCTGCCCGGGCCGAAGCAGGACCGCCTCGACCTGACCCGCGCAACCCGCCACAACCTCTCGCCGATCTTCTCGCTCAGCACCGCGGACCCCTGGCCGCTCGTCGCCGCCGGGATCGACCTGGAAGCCCCGTGGGGCGAAGCGACCGACGAGGGCGGCACCGTGACCCGCGTCTGGCGGGTCGGCGATGCCGCGATCCACTCGCAGGTGAGCGAGCTGCTGGCCGGCGCCCAGCTGCTGATCGCCGACGGCCACCACCGTTACGAGACGGCGATCGCCTACCGCGACGAGGTCGGCGGCGAGGGCGACCACGACTACACCTTGATGGCGCTGACCGGGCTCGACGACCCGGGCCTCACCGTCTTCCCCACCCACCGGCTGCTCTCCGGCTTCCGCGACGATCCCGAGCGCCAGCGGCGGCTCGGCGAGGGGCTGCGCGAGCTGTTCGAGACAACCGAGGTGCCGGCCGGGGAGCTGGACCCGCTCGGCGAGCTGGGGGTCGGCGTCTTCGGCCTCTACGACGCCCACCATCGGCAGGGCTACCGCCTGCGGCTGAAGGACGCTGCGATCGCCGCTTTGGACCGGCAGCTCGCCGGCAGGCCCGAGGCTTTCCGCCGGCTCGACGTGGCGATCCTCGAGACGCTGGTGCTGAAGGGGATCGCCGGGCTGAGCGAGGACGACATCCTCGCCAAGCGCGGCCTTGGCTACGCGAAGAGCGTCGAGGACTCGCTCGGGCTGATCGAGCGCGGCGCCTACGACGTCGCCTTTCTGCTCCGCCCGATCCCGGTCGACCAGGTGCGGGCGATCTGCGAGAGCGAGGAGAACATGCCGCCCAAGTCGACCTATTTCTTCCCCAAGGTGCCGACCGGGCTGGTCTTCAACCCGGTCGGTTGAGGTGCGCTCTCCGTAGGATGGGCCCCAGGTGAAGATCTACACGCGTAAGGGCGACGACGGCACCACCTCGCTCTGGTACGGCGGGCGGGTCCCCAAGCATCACGGCCGCACCGAGGCGTACGGGGCCCTCGACGAGGCCGGCTCGGTGCTGGGCGTGGCCCGCGCCCTGTGCGGCGCGGAGGGGGCCGAGGAGCTGGCCGGCGACCTGCTCCGCCTCCAGGATGACCTGTTCGTCGCCGGCGCCGAGCTGGCGACCGCGCCAGAGGCGGCGGCACGGCTCGAAGACGGGGTCAGCCGCACGACCGAGGAGATGGTGGAGTGGCTGGAGGGGCGGATCGACCGCTACATGGGAGAGGTCGACCTGCCGCCGCAGTTCGTAATTCCGGGCGGCAACCAGCTCTCCGCCCAGCTCGACGTGGCCCGCGCGACGATCCGCCGCGCCGAGCGCCGGATCAGCGCCCTTGGCGAGGCCGGCGAGCTGGCCGGCGAGACGATCGTCCACTTCGTCAACCGCGCCTCGGACCTCGTCTACGCGATGGCCCGCTTCGCCGACGTCGACGACCCGGCCCTGTTCGAGGGCAGGCGGCGGGATGGGGCGCGATGAAGGTCAGCGCCCGCCGCCGCGAGGGATTCGTCCACGATGTGGAGATCGAAGGTGGAGCCCACCACCTCGTCGTCGACGAGCCCGAGGTGGCCGGGGGCACCGACGCGGGGCCCGCCCCGACCCGGCTGGTCGCCGCCGGCCTGGCGAGCTGCATCGCGATCACGATGGAGATGTACGCGGAGCGCAAAGGCTGGGATTTGGGGGAAGTCGGGGTGGATGTCAACGTCGCCTACGAGGGCTTCGTCCCGACCTCGTTCGCTGCCTCGATCGACCTGCCGGATGAGTTCAGCGACGAGCAGCGGGAGCGCCTGCTGGTCATCGCCCGCAAATGCCCGGTCCACAAGCTGCTCGCCGGCGAGGCCGAGGTCACGATCTCCGAGCGGGCCGAGCCGGTGTAGATGGACCTCGGCTTGAGAGGTCGCGGTTGCGTCGTCACCGGCGCCAGCCGCGGGATCGGCCGCGAGGCGGCGCGACTGCTCTGCGCCGAGGGAGCCGACGTCCTGCTGGTCGCCCGGGGCGAGGAGCGGCTTGCGGACGCCGCCGAGGAAGCGGCCGGGGCCGGCGGCCGCGCCGAGACGCTCGCCCTCGACGTCACCGACCCCGACGCCGGCGAGCGGATGCTGGCGGCGGCGAGCGAGCGCTTCGGCAGCCTCGACGTGCTCGTCAACAACGCCGGCGCAGCGAGCTGGCGCGACCTCGACGAGGTGCCCGACGAGGACTGGCGCGCCCAGTACGAGCTGAACGTGATGGCGCCGCTGCGGGCGATGCGCGCCGCCGCCCCGGCGATGGCCGAGCGCGGCTGGGGCCGGGTCGTGAACGTCTGCTCGACCGCCGGCAAGCGTCCCTCCGCGGCGATGCCCGAGTACTCGGTCGCGAAGGCGGCCGAGCTGTCGCTCTCCCGCCTCTTTGCCGACCGCTACGCGAAGCGGGGCGTCCTCGTCAACGCGGTCTGTCCCGGCCCGGTCGAGTCCGAGCTGTGGATGGAGCCGGGCGGTCTCCTCGACCAGTCGCGGGAGATGTCGGGCGCGGGGAGCCGCGAGGAGGCGCTGGCGACCGCCGGCTCGAAACGACCGATCGGCCGCCTGGCCGAGGCCGGAGAGATCGCCGCCGCGATCGTCTTCCTCTGCTCGGAGCGCGCCTCCTACGTCAGCGGCGCCGCCTGGTCGGTGGACGGCGGCACCGTCCAGGTGATCATCTGAGACGGGAGGTCGACGCGGCGGTCCTGTTGCCCCTCTACGGGTGGCCCGACGAGCCGGGGCTCGTCTTCACTGAGCGCCGCGCGGACCTGCGCCGCCACGCTGGCGAGATCTCGTTTCCCGGGGGGCGGAGAGACGAGGGCGACGCCGACCTGGCCGCCACCGCCCTGCGCGAGTCCCAGGAGGAGATCGGCCTCGACCCCGGGTCGGTCGAGATCGGCGAGGAGCTGCCGCCCACCGCGACCTTCGTCACCGGCTACCGCATCCACCCCTTCGTCGGCCGCATCCCCCACCCCGGCGAGCTCGACCTGAGGCCGAACCCGGACGAGGTGGAGACGGTGCTCACGTTCTCCTTGGAGGTCCTCCGCGAGGGCTACGCGATGCGCCGCCTGATCCGCCGCGGCATCCCACTCCACACGCCCACGTACGAGGTGGAAGGACACATGATCTGGGGAGCTACGGCCCGCATCCTCGGCGATTTCCTGCAGAAACCCGCGTGAGCCGGCCCGCGACGGCGCTCAGACGTCCTTCTCGATCGGCATCCCGACCAGATTCCCCCACTCGGTCCACGACCCGTCGTAGTTCTTGACGTCCCCCTGACCGAGCAGCTCGTGCAGGACGAACCAGGTGTGAGCGGAGCGCTCGCCGATCCGGCAGTAGGCGATGATCGGGTTGTCGCCGTCGATCACGCCCTTCGAGGTGTACAGCTCGCGAAGCTCGTCGGCCGATTTGAAGGTGCCGTCCTCGTTCACCGCCTGCGCCCAGGGAACCGAGGCGGCGCCCGGGACGTGCCCGCCGCGCTGCGCGCCCTCCTGCTCGTAGCCGGCCATCGCGATCAGCTCGCCCGAGTACTCCTGCGGGCTGCGCACGTCGACCAGGTTGGTCGAGGAGTCGATCGCCTGCCTGACCTCGTCGCGGTAGGCGCGGATCGAGTCGTCGCCGGGCTGGGCCGTGAACGTCGCCGCGGGATGGTCGGGCAGCTCGGTGCTCGTCTCGTGCCCATCGGCGATCCACTTGTCGCGCGGCCCGTCGACAAGCTTCACCTTGTCGTGGCCGTAGTAGCGGAAGTACCAGTAGGTGTAGGCGGCGAACCAGTTGTTGCGGTCGCCGTAGAGGACGACCATGTGATCGTTGGAGATGCCGCGGCTGCCCATCAGCGCGCCGAAGTCCTCGGGGCCGAGGAAGTCGCGCTTCACCTGGTCCTGGAGGTCGGTCTGCCAGTCGAATCCGATCGCTCCCGGGATGTGCGCCTCCGCGTACAGCTCTGGGTTCTCGTCGACCTCGACGATGCGGATCGAGTCGTCGTCGAGGTGCTCGGCGACCCAATCGGTCTCGACAAGGACATCCTTCGCATAGCTCATCCGCAACCTCCGATTCCGTGACCTCCCCAATTGGGCCTAATCCCAATCGGAGTTTAGAGATATCGGGGATCGAGCTCAGCCCTCGGCCACGCCGAGGACGCCGCCGGCGGCGGTGTCGGTCCAGATGATCGTGGGATCCTCCCAGGTGGCCGAGTCGCACGGGTCGACGAGCAGGTAGGAGACCGGCATCTGCCAGGTCTCAGCCACCGCCTCGACCGTCTCGCGGCCGCGGGCGAGCAGGATCGAGTCGACGCTCCCCGCCGACTCGTAGACGAAGCCGCGCACGGGCGTCTCGACCAGTTTCTTCAGCACCCGATCAAGCCGCGGGCCGTGGAGCGCGGACAGTTCCTCCGCCGTCCCCTCGGCCGAGCCGAGAATCCAGGCGACCACCGTCACGTCGCCGGCCACCTCGAGCATCGAGCCGGGGTCGGCCGGATCGGCAAAGGCAGGCTCGATCCCCGCCGCCTCGATCGCCGCGAGGCCCTCATCGCGACGGCTCGTGCCCCGCACCTCCCAGCCCTTGGCCAGCAGGCGCTTGCCGAGCAGGCGCCCGCGGCAACCGCAGCCGACGATCAGCGCTCGCGCCATCGCCCCACCCCGCTCAGGCCGGGTCGAAGGGATCGCCCCGGCGCAGCCGTTCCATCTCCTCCTGCTCGACCTCGGCCCGCAGCGCCTCCTCGTCTATCTCCGGCGCGCCGCGACGGCGGCGCATCGCGTTCTGGGCTTCGAGCATCTGCCGCACGTCGTCGATTTCGTTCTGCGCCTCCACCTCGGGTGAGCGCGTCGGCCTCCAGTCGACCAGCTCGGCGCTGCTGCCCGGGTAGTAGTGCCCGATCAGCAGCAGCACCCCAACGATCAGCGCCAGCATGGCGAGCGTTCCAAGGACGAACCACACGGGGCAAGGATACGCCGGATGTGCCGGTTCCCTTTAATCCGACGGATGGCGGAGGCGTTCGTGGTCGACGCGGTACGCACCCCGATGGGCGCCTATCGGGGGGCGCTGGCGGGCGTGCGCCCCGACGACCTCGCCGCGCACGTGGTCGGCGCCACGGTCAGCCGGACCGGGGTCGACCCGGAAAGGCTCGCCGACGTCTACTTCGGCGCTGCCAACCAGGCGGGCGAGGACAACCGCGACGTGGCGCGGATGGCCGCCCTGCTCGCCGGACTGCCGCAGAGCGTTCCGGGCGCCACCGTCAACCGGCTCTGCGCCTCCGGGCTGGAGGCGGTCAACGTCGCGGCCCGGGCGGTCAAGCTGGACGAGGGCGACTTCTACCTGGCGGGCGGCGTGGAGTCGATGAGCCGCGCGCCCTGGGTGCTGCCGAAGCCCGAGCGCGGCTTCCCCCGCGGCGATGGGACGCTGCACGACACGACGCTCGGCTGGCGCCTCGTCAACGCGCGGATGGGCGAGCTGGGAGTCTCGACCGAGTCGATGGGCGAGACCGGCGAGAACGTCGCCGAGCGCTACGGGATCGGCCGCGAGGCGCAGGACGCCTACGCGCTGCGCAGCCACAGGCGCGCCGTCGAGGCGACGGCGAGCGGGCGCTTCGCCGAGGAGATCGTCCCGATCGAGGCCCGCCGCGATCGTGAGACGGCGACCGTCGAGGCGGACGAGGGGCCGCGACCGGACACCTCGCTGGAGGCGATGTCGAGGCTGCGCCCCGTCTTCCGCGAGGGCGGCACGGTCACCGCCGGCAACGCCTCGACCCTCAACGACGGCGCCGCCTGCACCCTGGTCGCCTCCGAGGCCGGGGTCGAGGCGCTCGGCGCCGAGCCGCTGGCCCGGGTCGTCTCCTTCGGCGTCGCGGGGGTCGACCCCGCGTACATGGGAATCGGCCCGGCGCTGGCCGTGCCGCGGGCCCTCGCGGCCGCCGGCCTCGGCATCGAGGAGATCGACCTGATCGAGCTGAACGAGGCCTTCGCCTCGCAGGTGCTGGCCTGCGCCGGCGAGCTGGGGCTTGACGAGGAGCGCCTCAACGTGAACGGCGGCGCGATCGCCCTCGGCCACCCGCTGGGCTGCTCCGGCGCCCGCCTCGTCACCACCCTGCTGCACGAACTGCGCCGCCGCGGCGGCCGATACGGCCTCGCCACCCTCTGCGTCGGGGTCGGCCAGGGTTTGGCGACCGTTTTCGAGGCCGTGTAGCCTCGCCCGGCGATGGCGACCGCGACCGCAACCGAACTGGCGAGCGTCGACGGGGCGATCTCCCGCACCGCAGCGGCGACCGTGCCGCTTCATGACGACGGCCTCTACCGGGGCGACGGCGCCTTCGAGGTGATTCGCGTCTACGACGGCCGGCCCTTCGCGCTCGCCGACCACCTCGACCGGCTGCAGCGCTCCGCGGCGGCGATCCAACTCGAGTTCGACCGCGGCGCCTTGGAGGGCGAGATCGCCTCGCTGCTCGCCGAGGCCGGCGGGTTCGATGGCCAGCTACGGCTGATTGTCACCCGCGGCGGCCGGCGCATCGCGGCGACCGAGCCGCTGCCCCCCCACGCCGAGACGCTGCGCATCGCGACCGTCGCCTACAGCCCCAACGTGATCCTCGACGGCGTCAAGTCGCTCTCCTATGCCGCCAACATGCAGGCAACCCGCCTCGCCCGATCGCAGGGCGCCGACGAGGCGGTGCTGGTGCGACCCGACGGCGCGGTGTTGGAGCCCCCCACCGCGGCGGTCTTCTGGGTCTCCCCGGAGGGCGGGCTGCGCACTCCGGCGCTCGACGTCGGCGTGCTCGAGTCGATCACCCGCGACCGGCTGGTCAAGGCGCTGCACGTCGAAGAAGGGGCCTGGCAGGTCGCCGACCTGCGCGCCGCCCACGAGGCCTTCCTCGCCTCGACCACGCGCGAAATCCAGGCCGTCGCAGCGATCGACGGGCGCGAGCTGCCCGAGGCGCCCGGCCCGCGCACCCGCGAGGCGCAGGAGGCCTTCGCCGCGACCCTGGGCCGCGAGCTCTGAGCTCCGATGACGACCGAGGGGGACGCACAGAGATGGACTTCCAGCTGAGCGACGAGCAGCGGCTGATCTCGGAAGCGGCACGCGACTTCGCCGACCGCGAGATCGTCCCGCGGGTGCGCGACAACGACCGCGCCGCCCGCTTCGATCGCGAGCTGGCGCGCAAGCTGGGCGAGGTGGGCTACCTGGGGGCGCCGGTCGCCGAGCGCTACGGCGGCCGCGGCCTCGACTACATCGGCTACGGGCTGATCGTCGAGCAGGTCGGCCGCGCCGACTCCTCGGCGCGCACCGTCGTCTCCGTGCAGACCTCGCTGGTCGCCGGCTCGATCGAGCGCTGGGGCAGCGAGGAGCAGAAGCAGCGCTGGCTGCCCCGCCTCTGCTCGGGCGAGGCGCTCGGCTGCTTCGGCCTGACCGAGCCCGACACCGGCTCGGACGCCGCCAACCTGCGCACCCGCGCAATCAAGACCGGCTCCGGCTGGTCGATCAGCGGCCAGAAGATGTGGATCTCGCTCGGCAACTACTCCGAGGTGGCGCTGATCTTCGCCCAGACCGACCCCGAGCGCAAGCACCGGGGACTTGCCTGCTTCCTCGTCCCGACCGACAGTGACAGCTTCTCCACGCAGGAGATCCACGGCAAGCTCGGGCTGCGCTCCTCCGACACGGCCGAGCTGTCGCTCGACGAGGTCGAGGTCGGCGACGACGCGATGCTGGGGGAGGTCGGGGACGGATTCAAGGTGGCGATGAGCGCCCTCGACAACGGCCGCTACAGCGTCGCCGCCGGCTGCGTGGGGATCTGCGACGGTTGTGTGGACGCCTCGGTCGCCTACGCCAGGGAGCGCAAGCAGTTCGGCGTCCCGCTCGCCCGCTTCCAGCTGGTCCAGGAGATGATCGCCGAGATGATCCTCAAACGCGACGCCTCGCGGATGCTCGTCTACAGGGCAGGGGCGCTGAAGGACGAGGGCAAGCCGAACACGACCGAGACTTCGGTGGCGAAGCTGTACGCGACCGAGGCGGCGGTCGAGTGCGCCAACCTGGCGATCCAGGTCCACGGCGGCGCCGGCTACGTCGACGACTACCCGGTCGAGCGCTACCTGCGCGACGCCCGCGTCACCACCCTCTACGAGGGGACCTCGCAGATCCAGAAGCTGATCATCGGCCGCGCCGCGACCGGGATCAACGCGATGGTGCCGCTGGAGGCGGAATAGCCCCGTGGCCGAGCTTGTCGAGACGACGCTCGACGAGCACAAGGTCGCCCTTCTGCGGCTGAACCGGCCGGAGGCGCGCAACGCCCTCTCGCCGGAGGCGATGGAGCTGCTTGCCTCCGAGCTGGAGCGCCTGGACCCCGACCCCGAGGTGCGCTGCATCGTGATCGCCGGCTCCGAGCGGGTCTTCGCCTCCGGCGCCGACATCAAGGCGATGAGCGAGCGCAGCTTCGCCGAGACGCTGCGCCACCCAGCTGCCTCCTTCTGGCGCCGCGTCGCCGCGGTGAAGACGCCCCTGGTCGCGGCCGTCTCCGGCTACGCTCTGGGCGGCGGTTGCGAGCTGGCGCTGGCCTGCGACATGGTCGTCGCCTCGGAGACCGCCAGATTCGGCCAGCCGGAGATCACCCTGGGGATCATCCCGGGCGGCGGCGGTACCCAGCGGCTGGCCCGGACGATCGGCAAGCAGCGGGCGATGGAGTACGTGCTGACCGGCCGCCGCTTCGACGCCGACACGGCACTGCGGCTCGGCCTGGTCAACAGGGTCGTGGAGAAGGACCGTTGGCTGACCGAGGCGCTCGAGCTGGCGCACAGCGTCGCCGCGCGGCCGCCGATCGCCGCGCGGCTCGCCAAGCAGGCGGTGCTGAGCGCCGAGGAGACCGCGCTGTCGGCCGGCCTGGAGGGCGAGCGCCGCCTCTACGAGCTGGCGATGGCAAGCGAGGACCGGGTCGAGGGAATGCGCGCCTTCCTCGAGAAGCGCGAGCCGAGGTTCGAGGGTCGGTGAGCGCGGAGCCGGGAACGGGCGTGACCGCGGTCGAGAAGATCGGGATCGTCGGCGCCGGCACGATGGGGACCGGCATCGCGCTGGCGAGCTGCCTCGGCGGCTTCGCCACCCTGATCCACGACCCCGACCAGGGAGCCCTGATCGAAGCCCAGGTGACGGTTGGCGAAACCCTTGCCGAAGGCGGCGGCAGGCACTGGGACTCCGAGATGGCCGAAGCGGCTGCCGAGCGGCTGGCGCCGGCCGAGGGGATCGCCGACCTCGGCGACTGCGACCTGGTGATCGAGGCGGCGCCCGAGGACCTGTCGCTGAAGCGCCAGATCTTCTCCGAGCTGGCTGCCGCCTGCCGGCCGGAGGCGATCCTCGCCACCAACACCTCCTCGCTGCGCGTCACCGAGATCGGCGCCGGCGTCGCCCATCCGGAGCGGATCGTCGGCATGCACTTCTTCAACCCGCCGGTGAGGATGAAGCTGGTCGAGGTGGTCGCCACCGAGCTGTCCTCGGAGGCCGCGCTCGGGGCGGCGGCGGAGACGGCGGAGCGGATGGGCCGCATGCCGATCCGCGCCAAGGACGGCCCCGGCTTCCTCGCCAACCGCCTCGCTCGCCCCTTCTCGCTGGAGTCGCTGCGGATGCTCGCCGACGAGGTCGCCGACGCGGTGACGATCGACCGGGTCTGCCGGATCGGCGGCGGCTTTCGGATGGGGCCGTTCGAGCTGCTCGACCTGATCGGCCTCGACGTCAACCTCAGCGTCGCACGCTCCCTCTACGAGCAGGCGGGCCGGCCGGAGCGCTGGCGCCCGAGCCCGATCCAGGAACGAATGGTCGCCGCGGGGCGGCTGGGCCGCAAGAGCGGCTCGGGCTTCTACAGCTACGAGGAGGACGGCTACCGTGCGCCGGACCCGGAGCTGGGCGTCATGGCGCCGACCCTGAACGCCGAGGAGCTGCGCGACGTCGACCCGGCGGCAGCCGAGATCCTCCTGCGCCTGGTCGCCCAGATAGCCAACGAGGGGGCGTTCGCGCTCGAAGAGGAGATCGGCACGCCCACCGGCATCAACGCGGCGATGAGGCAGGGCTTCAACTGGCCGCTCGGCCCGCTCGAGTTCACAGGCCTGATCGGTGCGCGGCGGGCGGTCAACCTGCTCGAGGAGCTGCACGGGCGGCTCGGCGAGGCCTACGCCCCGGCCCCGCGGCTGCTCGCCGCAGCCGAGGAGGAAGGCGCGTGAACGCGAACCGCAAGCCGGCCACCGCGCACACCGCGAGGCGCAATCGCGAGGCGCTCGACTCGCTCCCCCCGAACGCCGAGCGCGACTTCGAGGAGGCACGCCGCGGCCTGGTCGCCGCCTTCGAGCCGCCGCTCGTCGAGGGCGAGGGAAGGCACCCGACCTGGGACCTCCGCCCCTACGGGTTCCTCGACGGCGAGCCGCCCGATACCGCCCACCCGGGCCTCTGGCGGCTCGGCCAGCTGAACCGGATCGCCGGGCTGTTCGAGCTGGCGCCGGGCCTCTACCAGCTGCGCGGCTTCGACATCTCGAACATGCACGTGATCGAGGGCCAGCGGGGAATCGTCGTCGTCGACCCGCTGATCAGCGCCGAGTGCGCGGCGGCGGCGCTCGCCCTCTACCGCGAGCACCGCGGCAAGCGACCGGTCACCGGCCTGATCTACACCCACAGCCACGTCGACCACTTCGGCGGCGCGAGGGGCGTGATCGCGCCCGAGGAGGCGGAGGAGCGAGGTGTGCCGATCCTCGCTCCGGGCGGCTTCCTCCACCACGCGGTCAGCGAGAACGTCTTCGCCGGGATCGCGATGGGGCGGCGGGCCGGGTACATGTTCGGGGCGCGGCTGCGGCGCGGGCCCGATGGGCAGCTCAGCGCGGGACTCGGGCAGACGAACTCGGTCGGCACGATCTCGCTTCTCCCCCCGACGCGGGAGATCGCCTCGACCGGCCAGGAAGAGGAGGTCGACGGCGTGCGCTTCGGCTTCCAGCTCACCCCCGGCACCGAGGCGCCGGCCGAGATGAACTTCCACCTGCCCGAGCGGGAAGCCCTCTGCATTGCCGATAACGCGGTGCGCTCGATGCACAACATCCTCACCCCGCGCGGCGCGCTGGTCCGCGACCCTCGCCTCTGGGCGCATTACCTCGACGAGGCGATCGAGCTGTTCGGCGACCGCTCCGAGCTGCTGTTCGCCGGGCACAACTGGCCCTGCTGGGGCCGCGAGCGAATCGTCGATCTGCTCGAGAAGCAGCGCGACCTCTACGCCTACCTGCACGACCAGGCCCTGCGCCTGCTCAACAAAGGGCACACCGGCAGCGAGATCGCCGAGCAGATCGAGCTGCCGCCTGGCCTGGCCCGCGAGTGGCACTGCCGCGAGTACTACGGCTCGGTCAGCCACAACGTGAAGGCGATCTACCAGCGCTATATGGGTTGGTTCGACGGCAACCCGGCGCACCTCTGGGAGCATCCGCCGGTCGAGCGGGCGCGGCGCTACGTCGAGTGCATGGGCGGTGCCGAGGCGGTGCTGGAGCGGGCGCGCGAGTCCTTCGAGGTGGGCGACTACCGCTGGGTAGCCGAGGTGGTCAACCACGTCGTCTTCGCCGAGCCGGGGAACCGGGAGGCGCGCGAGCTTCAGGCCGACGCGCTCGAGCAACTCGGCTACGGAGCCGAGAACGCGACCTGGCGCAACTTCTTCCTGATGGGGGCCCACGAGCTGCGCGAGGGGATCGGCGCCGCGCCGACCGCGACCGCGCCCGCCGACGTCCTCGCCAACCTCTCGGTCGCTCAGCTGCTCGACGCGATGGCGATCCGGCTCGACGGCCCGCGCGCCTGGGAGATCGAGCTGCGGATCGACTGGGTCGTCACCGACCCCGACGAGACGCATGCGATCACCGTCCGCAACGGCGTCCTCCGCCACCGGCCGGGTCGCCATGAGCGAGCCGACGCCGCCCTCGTCGTGCAGCGCGCCGCTCTCAACGAGCTGCTGCTGAAAACGGCCGAGATCGCCGAGCTGCTCGAGGGCGGTCGCCTGCGGGTCGAGGGCGACGGCGCCAGGCTGGGCGAGCTGCTCGGGCTGCTCGACGAGCCCGACCCCGGCTTCGCGATCGTCACCCCGGAGTGAGCCTCAGCCGCGGCTGAGGCGGAAGATCACCTCGTCGACATAGCACCAGCTCCAGTTCTCGCCGGGCTCGGCGGAGCGAGCGATCGGGTGGCCGGACTCGCGATGATGCGCGCTGGCGTGCTTGCCGGGCGACTGGTCGCAGCAGCCGATGTGGCCGCAGCTCTGGCACATCCGCAGGTGGACCCAAGGCATCCCGAGGGCGAGGCACTCCTCGCAGCCCGCGACCTCGGCCGGCAGGTCGAAGTACTCGATCTCGACGATGTGGGGGCAGGCGGGAGCCGTCCGCCGACCTTAGCGCTTGACGTATGCCCTGCCTGGGTGTAAACCGGACGGACCCGCGGGTTCCCTCCCGCACCTACGACTGGAGGTTCAAGATGGCCCGAGTGATGGCCGACTGCCGCCGCTTCGAGAGCGACATCAACTGTTCGCTGACGATCATCGGCGAAGAGGACGAGGTGATAGCGGCCGCCGCCGAGCACGCCGTATCCGCGCACGGGCACGAGGACACGCCGGAGCTGCGCCAGCAGGTCCGCGAGATGCTCGAGCCCGAGTCCGGCTACGTGCAGGGAGAGCGGCAGGCGGAGGCGTTTCCCGGTTAGCGCCGCCGGCCGGCCCCGGCGTCCGCTCCGGGCGGAGGTGGATTGCGCTAGGAGCCCGGCGCCGGGGCTATCTCGGTCGGCTCGCCGCCGGGCATCCAGTGGGCCTCGGCCATCGGCGGGGTGTCGCGTAGGTACCACTCGGCGTCGAGCGCGCCCATGCAGCCGGTGCCGGCGGCGGTGACCGCCTGGCGGTAGGTGCGGTCGACGACGTCGCCGACCGCGAAGACGCCGCCCAGGTTGGTCCTGGTCGAGCCGGCCTCGGTGAGGATGTAGCCGTCCTCGTCGGTGTCGACCTGACCGTCGGCGATCTCCGATCTGGGGATGTGGCCGATCGCGACGAAGGCGCCTTCGGTCCGGAGGTCCTCGGTCTCGCCGCTCTCCACGTTGCGCAGCCGCACGTGGTCGAGGTTGCCGTCCTCGCCGCCGACGAACTCCTCGGCCACGAAGGGCGTCTTGAAGTCGATGTTGGGGCGCTCGGCGGCGCGCTCCCGCATGATCTGCGAGGCACGGAACTCGGAGCGGCGGTTGACGATCGTCAGCTCGCTGGCGTACTTGGAGACGAAGATCGCGTCCTCCATCGCCGAGTCGCCGCCGCCGATCACGATCACTTTTTTGTCCTTGAAGAAGGCGCCGTCGCAGACGCCGCAGGTGGAGACCCCGCAGCCGCTCAGCTCCAGCTCGCCCGGTACGCCCAGCCGTCGCGGCTCGGCCCCCATAGCCAGGATCACCGTCCTGGCGCGGTGCTCCTCATCGCCGAGAAAGACCCGCTGCACCCCGCCGTCGCTCAGCTCGACCCGGTCGACGTCGTCGGTGACGAAGCGCGTCCCGAAGCGCTCCGCCTGGGCTCGAAACTCGCTCATCATCTCCGGCCCCATGATTCCCTCGGGGTAGCCGGGGTAGTTCTCGACGTCGGTCGTGTTCTGCAGCTGGCCGCCCCACTGAAAGCCCTCGAAGACGAGCGGCTCGAGGTTGGCGCGCGCCGTGTAGAGCGCCGCGGTGTAGCCGGCCGGGCCGCTCCCGACCACGATCACGTTCTCGACTCTTCTCTTCTCTGCCATCGGCTTTCTCCGCTGCCGGAAGTCTAATACTTCACTTTGTATAGTATCGCGTCAGTTCGCCGCGGGTTCCAAGGTCGACTCTCGCGGTCCGTGCCGGTCGATCGGCAACCCCTGCTCTTCCCACAGCGTCACCCGCGCCCGCAGCTGGAAGAAGGCGACGATCCCGGGAGGGATCGGCATCCAGAAGGCGACCAAGCGGTAGATCAGGATCGCCGGGAAGACCGTCTCCTCGGGGATGCCGAAGAGAACGAAGGCGCCGATCATCCCGGCATCGACCGCCCCCACCCCGGCCGGCGCCAGTGGGAACAGGTTGGCGACCATGCCGAGAAAGAAGCCCTGAACGACCACGGCCAGCGGCACTTCCACCCCGAAAGCGTGGAAGGAAGCCCAGAGAATGCCGATGTTCGCCGCCCAGAAGCCGGCCGCGCCGATCACCGCCAGGCCGCCCCGCGAGGGGTTGGTGAAGAGACCGGCAGTGAAGCGGAGGCCTTCCGCGACGGTGGCGGGTACTTTGGCGATGCTGGCGGCGATCGCCTGCCCCCGCTCGCCGCGCGCGTGCCGCGCCGCCCGCCGGCCGAGGTCCGCCGGAATCAGCGCCACCAGCGCCCCACCGACCAGGACCAGCCCCGCCACCGCGGCGGGGATGACCGTCAGCTCGACCGAGTGGTTGCCGGGCAGCACGCCGGTTCGCAGCAGCACCCCGAAGACGATCAGGGCCAGCGGGTAGAAGACGTAGTGCAGGGCGAGGAAGGCGACCATTCGCCGCGCCACGTCGCGGCGCCGCATCCCGGCTTTGCGCAGCGCCCAGTAGGTGAGCGCGATGCCCCCCGCCCCGCCCGCCGAGAAGAGCAGGGTGGCCGCCACCCCCGCCATGTTGATCTCGTAGGTCTCAGCCCACGTCAACCGCAGCGCGTCGCCGCCGACGACCGCCTTGAACAGGGCTACGTAGGTGGCGATTGCCACCACGTTGAAAGCGATCGCGATGCCGATCCAGAGGCCGTCCGCGTCGCCCAGCTTGCTCAGCGCGTCGCCGAGCCCGACCAGCTTCGGGAAGAGGAAGTAGATCCCGATCAGAAGGGCGAGGACGACGAGCACCGTTTGCACCACGCGTCGTGGCGTGAACAGCGGCAGTTCGAAGGCGCCGTTGCCGTTCACCGAGCGCTCGGGAGACACCCCAGGGAAGCTAGTTCATCTATCCGCTGGCAAGCCGCTCGAGGCGCTGCAGACCGTGGTTGACGCCCAGGACCAGCGGTTCGACGAGCGGCTCGCCGCGCCGCACCGCGACGACCAGGGCTGCACCCGCTGCCAGGTCGGTGACGTAGTGCTCGCCCAGGTAGACGAGGGCGAAGCCGAGGGTGAGCGCGTAGGCCCAGCCGATGGCGCCCGCGGTGCGGCCCGTCTCGGCCAGGGAGATCGCGACCGTCACCGAGGTGGCGAAGTGCAGCGAGGGCATCGCCGCCCACGGGTTGCCGCCCAGCGCCCCGTACATCGCCGGCCATGCCGACTTCCATGTTTCCTCTCCGACCCCGATCATGATCCGGCGCACCTCTTCCCCAGTCTGCCCCTGCTCCGAGGCCCACCAGGGCGGCGCGGTGGGCGCGGCGAAGTAGACGGCGCAGCCGACGTCGAAGACGGCGGCCAGCCGGCGGGCGGCGCGAGGGAACCGTTGCGGGTGGCGCAGCAGGACGAAGGCCAGGGCGAGGTACGGCTCGAGGAACCAGAGCCAGTGCGCCCAGGTGAGGAACCGGTTGAAGATCCTTACCCCGGGCATGCGCGAAAGGCCGCGCTGCAGGCGGGCGTTGGGCAGCCGGCCGAGACCGATCGCCCGGTCGAGGACGATCGGATAGCGGATCCGAAGGCGCGCCCGGAGGCGCTCCGGATCGTCGTAAGGAAGCTCGTGGACCATCGTGAACGCCCACATCTGCAGGGCGTACATCGCGACGTCGCGCTTGCGGGACCGGGGGTGCAGGACGGCGAGGCCCAGCGGTCCCGCTGCGCAGGCGGCGACCGTCGCCGCGGCGGGGATGCGCGCCCGGCGGCGCAGCAGCGGGACGGCTACCGCGAGGCCGATCGCCGCCGCCGCCCCGCTGCGCGCGGCCTTGCGCAGCGCCGGTGCTCGGCTGGCGGTCCCGCTCATCAGGTCGGCGAGTATAGGAGCAGGTCGGCGGGCGGCGAACCGACGCGCGCGCTACGGGGCGCCCTCGTGCGTGATTAGAATGGCCGCGCTTTGGCGCCCCACTCTCCTGGCACGGACCAGATCGAAACGCTGCTTTGGATCGGCTTCGTCGCCGCGGCGATCGTCGTGGTCGCCGTCGTCGTTGGGCTGGTCTACGCCCTGCGGCGCTACCGGGCCCAGCGCGGCGCCGAGCCGCGTCACCTCGCGGACAGCCGTCGCGTCCAGTTCCGGGTCGGAGCGACGCTGACCGTCTTCGCCGCCGCGATCCTCGTCCTCAGCATCGTCTTCACCGACCGGGCGCGCGAAAAGGCGCCGACCGGCACGGCCGGCCTGCAGGTCGCCCACTCCGAACCGCTGCAGATCGCCGTCACCGGCCAGCAATGGCTGTGGCGCTACGACTACCCGAACGAAGCCTTCTCCTACTACAAGCTGGTCGTCCCGGTCGACACCGCGGTCGAGCTGAACCTCGTCAGCACCGACGTCATCCACACCTGGAACGTCCCCGACCTGGCCGGAAAGGCGGACGCCGTGCCGGGCAAGACCAACCACCTCTTCTTCCGCGCCGACGAAGAAGGCAGCTACTTCGGCCGGGCGGCAACCCTCTCCGGCCAGGCCTACGCGGCGATGCGTGCCGAGGTCGAAGTCGTCTCACCGCAGACCTACGAAACCTTCCTCGAACAGCGCAAGAACGAGATCCAGGCGGCCCAGGACCGCGTCGTCGGCCTGGTCGAAGGAGGGGAAGCGCCGTGAGCGCAGTAAACGGGCAGCCCGAGCTGGTCGTCGACGGCTTCCCGCCGCAGCGGCGCCGCTGGGTGCAGATCGCGACCGGCGCCGACCACAAGGACATCGGCCGGGTGATGGTCGTCGCCGCGCTCGGCTTCCTCTTCATGGCGCTGGTCGAGCTGCTGCTGATGCGCCTGCAGCTGGCGATCCCGGAGAACACCTTCCTCGCCCCGGTCACCTTCAACCGGATGCTCTCGCTCTACGGGGCGACGGCGATCTTCCTCTTCGCGATCCCGCTGGCGCTCGGCATCCTCTACTACGTGGCGCCGCTGCAGATCGGCGCCCGCGGCACCGCCCTGCCGCGCCTCGGTCAGCTCGGGATGTGGCTCTACCTGGCCGGCGCCACGGTGCTCTACACGGGCTTCCTCTATACCCCGTCCGAGGCCGGCGTCAACCCGCTGCCGCCGCTCTCCGGGATCGCCTTCCTGCCCAACAACGGGGTCGACGCCTGGTGCGCCGCAACCGGCCTGGCGACGCTTGGCTTCGTGCTGATCGCGATCGACCTGGTTGCGACGCTGCGTACGCTGCGCGCCCCGGGGATGGCCTGGCGCCGGCTGCCGGTGTTCTCGTGGGCGGCGGCGATCTGCTCCTGGCTGCTGGTCGTGATCGGGCCGGTGATGCTGGCGGCGATCACGATGCTGCTGATCGACCGCAACTTCGACGGCATCTTCTTCGCCGGCGACGCCGGCGGGTCGCCGCTGCTCTGGGAGCACCTGAGCTGGATCTTTCTCAGCGGCGCCTACGCGCTGATCCTGATCTTCGCCCTGGCGGCGATCGCCGAAATCGTCTCGGCGCTGGCCCGCAGGCCGCTCGCGGGCCGGAGCGTCGTGATCTGCTCGCTGGCGGCGATCGCGGTGCTCTGCACGCTCGCCTGGATGCAGAACATGCTGACCGCGCCGATCGGGATCGGCTGGATGTACTTCGCGATGACGATGGCGCTGGCCCTGATCGTGCCGTTCGGGCTCGTTTTCTTCAACCTGATCGCGACCCTGATCGGCGGCGCGGTGCAGATGCGGGCGCCGCTTTTGTTCGCCGCCGGCGCGATCGTCTCGATCTCGATCGGCCTCGCCGCCGAGATCGAGCACTCGATGGTCGCCGCAGCCTGGCAGCTGAACAACACCGTCGACGCAAGCGCCGCCACCCATTTCGCCCTGGTCGGCGGGGGGGTGTTCGGCGGCTTCGCGGCCCTGTACTGGTGGTTCCCGAAGATGACCGGGCGCACGATGGGCGAGAGCCTGGCGCGGATCTCCTTCTGGACGATGGCGATCGGCATGCTGGCCACCTTCGTGCCGCTCTTCCTCGCCGGCGGGCTCGAAGGGGAGGTGATCGACGCGTACAAGTACTTCGCCGGCGAAGGCGTCAGCACCTACAACCTGATTTCCTCGATCGGCGCGTTCGTGCTCGCCGCCGGGATCTTGATGACCCTGGTCAACGCGATCCTCAGCCGCGGGGGCGGCGCCGAGGCCGGCCACGATCCCTGGGGCGGCGACTCGCTCGAGTGGTTCGCGCTCTCGCCGCCCGAGCCGCACAACTTCGACCTGCTGCCCGACGTGCGCAGCGCCCGGCCGCTGCGCGACATCCGCGAGGCGATCCGCCACCGCACAGCGCGCGCCGAGGCCCGGGCGCGCGAGTCCCAGACGGTAGCCTGAGCCGGTGGCGACGATGGAAGCGACCGCGGCGGTCTCGCAGCGCGCTGCGGCTGCATCGGTCCTGCGCGACTACCTGACGCTGACCAAGCCGAAGGTGCAGTCGCTGCTGCTCTTCACGACCGCGACGACGATGTACGTGGCCGGCGACCCCTCGCTCAGCCTGGTCCTCGTCACCTGCCTGGGCGGCGCCCTCTCGGCTGGTGGAGCCGGGGCGATCAACCACGCGCTCGACCGCGACATCGACCGCACGATGGCGCGAACCGCAGAGCGCCCGGTGGCGGGCGGCCGTATCTCGCCCGCCGCGGCGATCCGCTTCGGCGCGCTGCTGGGGCTCTGCTCCTTGCTGCTGCTTGCGCTCGCCGTCAACCCGCTCGCCGCGGCCCTCTCGCTGTCCGGCCTGCTCGGCTACGTCTTCGTCTACACCCTCTGGCTGAAGCGCTCGACGCCGCAGAACGTCGTGATCGGCGGTGCCGCCGGCGCGGTGCCGCCGCTGGTCGCATGGGCGGCTGTCACGGGCGGGCTGAGCGGCACCGCCTTCTACCTGTTCGCGATCATCTTCTTCTGGACTCCGCCCCACTTCTGGGCACTCTCGCTGCTGATGAAGGACGAGTACGCGCGGGCCGGCGTGCCGATGATGCCGGTCGCGCGAGGCGAGGCGGAGACCCGCCGCCAGATCCTCCTCTACACGATCCTGCTCTACGCAGTGACGCAGCTCCCCTTCTGCGCAGGCGGCTTCGGGGTCGAGTACCTGGTTGCCTCGATGGCGCTCGGCGCCGCCTTCATCTACTGCGCGGTGCGGCTGCTGCGCAGCGCCGACCGACGCTGGGCGCTGCGCACCTACCTCTTCTCGCTCGCCTACCTGGCGCTGCTCTTCCTGGCGATGCCGCTCGACCGGGTTGTCTAGTAGAAATCCCGGGCAGTGGACCGCGAGACCGCAAGACGCGACCTGACGGCCGGCCTGGTTGCCGGCGGCATCGCCGCCGGCGTCTTCGCCCTCTGCTTCGTAACCGCGATGCTCTACATCGCGTCATGAGCGCGGAGCGAGCAAGCGTGCATCTCTGGTTCTTCGCGCCGCGAGCGAAGCGGGAATCGTTGTCATGAGCGCGGAGCGCGGGGTCTCCGAGCCGGGCGAGCTGGTCTACGCGCCGCGTCCCTCCTGGGCGCCGGCGATCTTCGCCTTTGCCGCGGCGCTCGCCGTCTGCGGCATCTTCGCCGAGGGGTTCATGGTCCGCGGCTGGATCTACTCGATCATCGGCGGCGTCGTGCTGCTCGCCGCCCTGCGCAGCATGATCCGCGGCGCCACTCGCGACTACTTCCGCCGGCCGCGCCGGCAGAAGGTCCGCGGGGCGGTACTCCCGGTCGAAACGATCTCCCCTCCGCAGCCCTGACGCTCTGAGCTCGGCTCAGTCCGGAGCCATCCCCGAGGTTGCCCCGTCTGAGGTCCAAACCCGCACGATGTCGCGGATCGAGAGAACCCCCACGATGTCCCCTCCCTCGAAGACGACCAGGTGGCGGATGCCACGGGTCGACATCTCCGAGGCGGCGCGCTCCAGGCTCCAGTCGGGCGAGGCGGCGACGACCCCCTCGCTCATGTGGTCGCGGACGCACTCGGTGTCGGGATCCTCACCGCGCCCGAGGGAGTTGAGGATGTCGCGCTCGGTGACGATGCAGGGCACCGGTTGCTCGTCCCCGGCGACCAGCGCCGCGCCGGTCCGCTTGTCGGCCATCATCCGGGCCGCCTCCCGAAGCGTGTGCGACGTGCCGACGGTCAGGACCACCTCCGACATCCCATCCCGAACCTGCATCTACCTCCCCTCCTTTTCACGGGTCGCGGCTTCGTGAGAATCGCATCAAGCCTAACCGACTATCCGGGTTCCGCAAGCCGCTTCGAGGGGGGCTTCGACCTATAGACTCCGGCGCGCCTCGCGCCGAATCCAGATGCCTAAACGACTCAACCCACCTCGCTTCCTTCTCCTGCTCGCCGCCCTCGCTGCGATCGCGCTGTCCGCCTCGGGCTGCGGCACCACCACCGCCGACGTGCAGCGGGGCCGCAACCTCTTCGTACAGAAATGCGGTGTCTGCCACGAAATGGCCCAGGCCGGCACGACCGCCCAGATCGGCCCCAACCTCGACGATGCCTTTGCCGCGGCCCGCGCGGCCGGGGAGACCGGCTCGACGATCGAAGGGATCGTCAAGGCGCAGGTTGAGAACCCCCGCCCCAGCACCGGCGCCGCCAACGTCTCGATGCCTGCCGACATCGTCTCCGGTCAGGACCTCGACGACGTTGCCGCCTACGTCGGCAAGTACGCCGGCGTGCCCGGCGCGGCGCCGCCGCAGGTGCAGGGCGGCGCGGGCGCGCAGGTGTTCGCCAACAACGGCTGCGGTGGCTGCCACGTGCTGGCCGCCGCCGGCTCGGGTGGCGTCACCGGGCCGAACCTCGACGAAGTGCTGCCGGGCCAGAGCGCGGCGATGATCGAAGAATCGATCGCCGATCCGAACGCGACAATCGCCAAGGGCTACGCGGCCAACGTGATGCCCGCCAACTTCGGCGAAACGCTGACCCCGAAAGAACTCGAAGACCTCGTTCAGTACCTGATCGAAAGCACGCAGGCCGGCGGCGGCAAGGGCGGTTGAGCGCGGCGGCCGGAGCGCGGCCGTTGGCATCATCAGGGGGACGATGGGCGCCCGCCTCAAAGACCGCCTCGCGATCTCGCCGCGGCGCTACGCCCAGGTCGCTCTGGTCGCCCTCGCGGCCCTGGCGGCGATCGTGCTGACCGGGGCGGGCGTCCGCCTCACCGGATCCGGCCTCGGCTGCCCGGACTGGCCAAAGTGCTACGGCGGCACCGTGCCGCCGCTCGACGCCCACGCCGTGATCGAGTACGGAAATCGCGTCTTCACCGGCTTCGTCGGGATCGCGGTGATCGCCGCCAGCGTGCTCGCCTGGTTCCGGCGGCCCTTCCGCTGGCACCTCGCCTTCTTCGGCGCCCTGCTGCCGCTCGGGGTGCTCTGCCAGGCGATCCTCGGTGCTTTGGTTGTCAAGTTCGACCTCGCCCCAGGCCTGGTGATGAGCCACTTCATCCTCTCGATGCTGCTACTCGACGCCGCCTTCGCGCTCGCCTGGTGCTCTCGCTACGAGCCCTGGGAGCGCCGCCGCTCCTCCGACCGGCTCGGCGTCTGGGCGGTGCGCGCCCTGATCCCCTTCGGGCAACTGACGATCCTCGCCGGGACGATCGCCACCGCCGCGGGGCCCCACGCAGGCGCCCACGCCGGCCAGCTCGTCCACCGCTTCACCTTCGAGGGCGCCGACACCCTGGAATGGGTCGTGCAGCGCCATGCCGCGATCGCCACCGTCTTCGGCTTCGCCGCGATCGCCGTCTGGCTGCTCCTGCGCCGCCCCGGCGGCGACCGACGGGCCCTCCAGCCCCTGACCGCGGTGATCGCCCTGCTCGCCCTGCAGGGCGTGGTCGGCGGCGTCCAGTGGTGGCTGAAGCTCCCCGGCGAGCTGGTCTGGGTTCACGTCGCGCTGGCCACGACGACCTGGCTCGCGATGCTGTGGGCCGTCGCTACGGCAGGACGCCTCGAGCCTCGCGGGCTGGAGTCTCCCGCCGCGATGGGCACGGCGGAGTCGCGTGAAGCCCCCCCGCGACCGGCGGCGACTCGTGCCTAGCCTTTCGTCAGCGCCGTTTCAGCCACCGGTAGCCGTGCAGCGCTCCGGCAGCGACGAGAACCAGGCCCCAGAGCGCCCCGGCCAGCGGCCTGGTCAGCAGCGTCAGGGCGATCACGGACGCAGCCGCGATCCCGACGATCACGACCCAGCGAAAGACCGCTTGCTCGGAGATCTTCAGCGCGCTAGAGGATATAGACCGTCGTGTAGACGATCAGCCACATGATGTCGACGAAGTGCCAGTAGATGCCCGGCACCTCGACGCCGAGGTGGCTCTTTGCCCCGGGGCCGAAGTGGCCGCGGAAGGCGCGGATCGTGGCGAAGCTGAGCAGCATCAGCCCGACGAAGACGTGGGCGCCGTGCAGGCCGGTGAGGCCGTAGAAGATCGAGCCGAAGGCGAGATCGCGGGCGCTGAAGCCGATGTGCGCGTACTCGTTGATCTGGATGAAGAGGAAGGTCGCGCCGAGCATCCAGGTCAGCACCAGGCCGAGTTTCAGCCCCTTGCGGTTGCCGCGGCGGATCGACTCCAGCGCATAGTGGACGGTGAAGCTCGAAGAGACGAGGATCGCCGTGTTGACGCCGGCGACCGCGACCGGCAGCTCGTAGGGCTGCGGCGGCCAGGCCGCCGGGCTCACGACCACCCGGACGAAGAAGTAGGAGGCGAAGAAGGCGCCGAACAGCATCACCTCGGAGACGATGAACAGCAGGATCCCCAGCGTCTGGCGGTCGATCCGCGAGCTCTGGTTCGCCTCGGGGGGCCCGTGGTGCTCTTCGTGGCCGTGGCCGAGTGCGACGGTTGCGCTCTCCATCAGGCCCCCTCCCCCTCGGCGACCGCGGCGGCCACGGCCTCCGCCGGGCGGCCCACCTCGAGGTGCTCGACCGGCTTCTCGGTTATCTCACGGGTGCGGCCGACCAGGTCCTCGTCGAGCCAGTGCGACGCCTCGCCCGCGAAGGTCGAGATCAGCACCTCGTCGATCCGGTAGTGCTCGACCGCGTTCTGCACGGCGTGGAACGGATCGGGGCTCATCGGCTGTCCGGTCGCGTCGACGTCGGCTCGGTAGAGCTCGGCCAGGGTCGAGGCGAGGTCGCGGACGATCTGCTGCTCCGAGACGCCCTCGGCTCGCGGACAGACGATCGTGAAGCGGTGCGGGCGCTCGGCGGCCCGTTCCTTCAGCCGCCTGACGAGGTCCGGGGTCGCCACCGTCTGGGTCGCAACGACAAGGGTGTGGGTCACGTCCCAGCGGATCGAGTCGTCTTCGATCCGCACCGGGATGTGGGTGACCGCGACCTCGGGCTCGAAGCGGGCCCGCGCCCACTCGACCAGGTCCTTGCGGGTGATGCCGAAGCGGGTCTCGTACAGGCAGGAGAGCAGTACCTCGCCGGGCTCGTGGGCGCGCACCGCGTCGTCGAGGGCGAGCGCCGGGTCGCGGTCCATCACCTCGCCGACAGACTCCACCCCGTACTCGGAGAGAATCGACATCGTCACCTCGACCCGGGCGCGAGCCGCCTCGCGCAGTTCGCCCGAATCGATCAGCTGGCCGACCGCGGGCTGGTTCTGCGGTGCCGCGACGGCGACGAACGGAACCCGCTCGGCCCGCTCGGCGACCGCCTGCAGCAGCTTGCGCCCGCCGGCGACCTCGTTGAGGAAGACCAGCAGCGGACGGCTCTCGCCGCTGGCGCTCATTGCACCGACTCCGGCTTCGCTCGCGGCGCGAAGAACCAGAGATGTCCGCCTGCTCGCTCCGCGCTCATGGCGACCCCGCCACGGTCGGCTCCGGCTCGCGCACCTCGGCGCCCTCGCCGGCCATGATCGCGTGCCTGGCGCCGGGGACGCCGAACTCGTAGGGCCCGCCGACGACGCGGGGGATCTCGTCGAAGTTGAAGACCGGCGGCGGCGAGGAGACCTGCCACTCGATCGAGTTCGCCCGCCACGGATTGGCTTCGGCCCGCGGCCCGAAGCGCCAGCTGACGATCATGTTGTAGAGGAAGACGAGCTGCACGGCGCCGAGGATGAAGGCGAAGACGCTGATCAGCAGGTTCCAGTCGCCGAACTGGGC
>CAVSRD010000020.1:0-37357 GCA_963730315.1 uncultured Solirubrobacterales bacterium
TCCCGCAGTTTGCGCAGCGACGGGGAGCCGCGGACGGTCGACATCCCGCGCACGCCGATCAGGTAGACGGCGGCGACGCCGGCGAAGGTCGCCAGGATGAAGATCGTGTCGTCGAGCCGGATCGCCGCGGTCAGGCCCAGGCCCCAATCGACGAGGCGGTTGTAGACGCTTTCCAAGGCGCCCTTGAACGCCCCCTCCTGGGCGCCGTCGAAGCTGGTGGTGGCGATCGAGGCGATCACCACGGCGGCCGAGCCGGGCACGGTCGCCCAGCGGGTCGCCGCGGAGAAGGGCCTGCGGATCCCGAGCCGGCCGTCCCGCGTCCCGAACCAGCCGAGCCGGCCGAACATGCCGAAGTAGACCGAGAAGACCTCGCCGGTCCGGCACCACTGCTCGGTCCCGAACAGCGCCATCATCGTCAGCGTGTAGGCGCTGTAGAGGAGCGCGGCGACGGCGGCGGTGTGCGGCGAGAGGCCGACCGCGACGCCGCCGCTGGCGCCGTAGACGACCTCCAGCCAGACGACCGCGATCAGCCCGATCGCCGCCGGCCAGCGACCGAGCCGCTCCGGGTAGCAGAGGTGCGCCGGGGGCTGGCCGGCAAGCGCCGCGAACCCCGCCCCCACCACCCGGCCGACCGCCCGCCACGGGTTGAACGGCCGGAAGACATCGCCGAGGACGACGCTGAAGAGCGGGAAGCCGAGCCAGGCGGTGACGTAGAGGAAGGTCAGCGCGAAGTTGCGGTCGGGCGCTTCGGTGCCGCGCAGCCCGGCGTAGACCGCCAGGCCGAGCAGGAACACGCCGATCGCCGCGCAGAGGATCTGCGCCGGCAGCCCGAGCAGGACCCGCGAGAGCCCCGCCCCGAAGGGGCGCCAGTGGCCCTCCTCGAAGCGGGGCGCGCGCCAGGTGACCGAGAGCGCGAAGAAGGAGACGATCAGGACGATCGACGCGCCCCAGGCGAACAGCCACGCCGGGACCGGCAGGTCCTGCCGGGCGGCAAGCGCGTGCGCGAACGGCAGGAAGCTCACGGATTGACCCGCAGCTCGGCGATCTGCTCCTTATGCGCCTCCAGCTCGACCTCGAAGATCCCTTCGATTTCGGCCGGGAAGGAGAACGACACGGAGCCGCCGGCCGGAACGTCCTTCATCAGGTCATAGCCGTGGACGTGGACCTCGTCGGCGAGGTCGGAGTCCACCGTGAAGCGGACCTGTTCGCCGGCGCTGTATTCGAGGTCCTGCACGCCGCCGACCGGTTCGCCGTTCTTGACCACGATCGTCACGGGCTTGCCGCCGCCCGGTCCTTCACCGGTGCCGGTGCCGGTGTTCGTTCCGCTGTCGCTGCTTCCGCATGCCGCCAGGCCGCCGATCGCGGCGAGCGCGAACAGCAGCACGGTGAGCTTCCTCGCATGGTTCATCAAAGCCATCTCCTCTCATCGACTTGGCCGAGTGCGGTCGACCTTCGAGCCGCTATGCGATTCAAAGGTCGACGGCGCCTGGGTTCGTGAGGGTCAGGCCGGCGGCGCGCGGCCCGAGAGGCCGAAGGCGAGCAATAGACCGCCGCGGGCGGCGTGCGAAGCAGGTGGCGGGGGGCGTCGCTGCGGCGCGGCGCGTGTCGCCCTGCCGATCGCCCTCGAGGCGATTCGCTGGGCGAGTCGCAGCGCCGTCTCACAGCCCGGATAGAAGCCGAGCAGCAGCGAGCCGACCAGCAGGAGCAGCGGAAGCGCCGCTATCAGCACCTCGATCATCGCTCGAACAAGCTAGCGCAATCGGCTCACGCCGTCGAGCAGCCGCCAGTTCGCTGCGAAGGCCGACTCCGCGGCCGCGACCAGGGCGTCCGGATCGGCGCCGTCCAGGTGCGCCTCGATCAGCGAGCGGCCCTCGGCCGCATGCTCGACGTCGGCCTTCTCGTGCACCCGAAAGTACTCGTTGCCCGGTCCGTCGCCGATCCCGTAGTGGGCGGCGAGACCCTCGCGCTTGGTGCGCGAGATCGCCGGCTGGCCGCTCTCGATCGCGTAGAGGCGGGCGAGCTGGGAGAGCCGGCCGTCGCCCGCGGTCCAGGCCTCGACGCACTCCTGCGTCTGCGGCGTCGGCACCGCGGCGGCCTCGCCTCCGACCGCGTCGACGAAGCCGTCCCAGAGAGCGACGTGGGCCTCCTCCTCCTCGGCGTGGCGGCGCAGCTCGGCGCGCTCGTCCGCCGGAGCGGAGGCTGCGACCGAGGCGCTGAGGTGGGCGATCGCGGCCGTCGCGTGGCGGTACTGGCCGGAGTAGGCCGCCAGCTCCTCGCGGCTCAGCTCGCCGGCCGACCAGCGCTGGTAGAAGGGATGCTCGAGCACGTTCCAGCGCGCCCGGGCCTGCTCGATCCTCTGCCAGACGTCGTTGCTCACGGGTGCCTCCTCGGGTCGCCGGTCGTCGGAAGCGGTGCAGGATAACGTCCGCCGCCGCCGATGCGCCCCGAGCGAGACAACATCGCCGCCCCCGACCTGCCCGAGGGGATCGAGTGGATCGGCGAGGCGCCCAGGTCGATGCCGGTTGCGGCCGCCGCCGGGCCGGTCCTCGTCCACTTCATCGACTTCGCCCAGCTGAACAGCGTGCGCACGCTGCCCTACGTCGCCGAGTGGGCACGCCGCTACCGCGAGCACGGCCTGACCGCGATCGGCGTCCAGGCGCCCCGCTTCCCGTTCGGCGCCGACCGCGAGGCGGTGGCGAGCGGCCTCTCGCGCCTCGGCGTCGAGTTCCCGGTCGCCATCGACGCCGAGCGAGCGCTCTGGCACGCCTACGGCTGCGAGGGCTGGCCCAGCCTCTTCCTCTGGAGGCAGGGGGGATCGCTCGCCTGGTTCCACTTCGGGGAGGGCGAATACCGGGCGACCGAGGAAGCGATCCAGGACGAGCTGCGGGAGGCCGACGCGTTGCGGGCGCTGCCCGAGCCGACCGAGCCGCTGCGCCCCGGCGACGCCCCGGGCGCCAGGGTCATGCCCCCCACCCCCGAGCTCTTCCCCGGCGGCTCCTGGGAGCGCCCCTGGACCGCCGGCGAGGACGGCGACACCCTCGAGGTTCCCTACGAGGCCGGCGGCGCCTTCGCCACCGTCGAGGGCGCCGGCCGGCTGACGGTCGACCTCGACGGCACCCCCGACTTCGATCGAGGTAGACGCCCCGGCGCTCTATTCGCTCGCCGAGCACGCCCGCCACGAGCGCCACCAGCTGCTCCTCGAGCCCACCCCGGGCATTCGCATCTGGTCCGTCAGCTTCTCGGCCGGCGTCCCGTAGCCGAAGGACGAGTGGCCGCTCTCCCGCCCCTCAGGCCGAGCTCGCCGCCCGCGCCTCGCGGATCTCCTTGGGCAGCATGAACCGCACGTCCTCGTGGACGGTTCGCAGCTCGGCGACGTCCTCCGCTCCCCGCTCGCGGAAGAACTCGACCAGACGCTCGACCAGCTCCTCGGGGGCGCTCGCCCCGGAGGTGATGCCGACCGTCTCGACCCCCTCCAGCCACCCATCGCTCACCTGGCCGTGGTTGTCGATCAGGTGCGAGGCGGCGCCGTGCTCGCGCGCCACCTCGACCAGCCGGTTGGAGTTGGAGGAGTTGGTCGAGCCGATCACCAGGACCAGGTCGCATTCGCGGGCCAGCTGCTTGACGGCGATCTGACGGTTGGTCGTCGCGTAGCAGATGTCGTCGGACTTGGGGCTGACGATCGCCGGGAACCTGGCCCGCAGGGCGGCGATGATCTCGGCCGTCTCGTCGACCGAGAGGGTGGTCTGGGTGATGAAGGCGAGCCGCTCGGGGTCGGGCACCTCGAGCCGCTCGACCTCGTCCGCGGTCTGCACGAGGACGATGCTCCCGGGCGCCTCGCCGGTCGTCCCTTCGACCTCCTCGTGACCCGCGTGGCCGATCATCACGATCGTGTATCCGTCTTCGGCGAAGCGCCGCGCCTCGACGTGGACCTTGGTGACCAGCGGGCAGGTGGCGTCGATCGTCCGCAGCCGGCGCGCCGCGGCGTTCTCGTGCACGGCCGGGGCGACGCCGTGAGCGGAGAAGACGACCATCTCCCCCTCCGGCACCTCGGTCTCCTGCTCGACGAAGACCGCGCCGCGGGCGGACAGCTGCTCGACCACGTGCTTGTTGTGGACGATCTCCTTGCGCACGTAGACCGGCGCTCCGTACAGGTCGAGCGCCCGTTCGACCGTCTCGACGGCGCGGTCGACGCCGGCGCAGTAGCCGCGCGGCGCAGCCAGCAGGACCCGCCGCGGGGTCGAGGTGGCGGTTGAGCTCATGGGCGCAGGGTAGCGATGGGGACGTTGCGCACGGCTCCCTGATCGGCCTCAACGGCTGTGCGAAGCTAGCCTTGCACCATGAGCACCGCAGGAGGCCACCTCGATCGGCTGACGTCCATCGACGCCTCGTTCCTCAGCAACGAGACCTCGTCCAGCCACATGCACGTCGGCGCGATCCTGATCTTCGAGGGGCCGCCGCCGCGCTACGTCGATCTGGTCGAGCACGTGAGGGGGCGGCTGGACCTGGTCCCGCGCTTCCGCCAGCGGCTCGCCGTCCCCCCGCTGGAGGCGGGCCGGCCGCTCTGGGCCGACGACGTCAACTTCAACCTCACCTACCACATCCGCCACACCGCACTGCCGGAGCCGGGCGGAGAGGCGCAGGTCAAAAGCCTCACGGGCCGCGTCTTCTCGCAGCAGCTCGATCGCTCCAAGCCGCTCTGGGAGATGTGGCTCGTGCAGGGGCTGGAGCGCGACCGCTTCGCGATCCTCACCAAGACCCACCACGCGATGGTCGACGGCATCTCGGGGGTCGACATCGGCACCGTGCTCTTCGACCTCGAGCCGGTGCCGGAGCCGGCCCCGGTCGAAGACGGTTGGGAGCCCCACGCCGCGCCGACCGCGGCCGAGCTGATGGTGCGGGGGGCCACCGACGCCGTGGCGGCACCGTTGAGGCTGGCGGAGCGCGCCGCCGAGGCCGTGCGGCACCCCGACGCTGCGGCGCGGCGAGCCACCGAAGCGGTCGAGGGGCTGCTCGAGTTCGCCGCCGCGCTCGCCGACCCGGCGCCGCACGTGCCGCTCAACCAGGAGATCGGGCCGCACCGGCGCTTCACCTGGTCGCGCTCGGAGCTGGCGACTTTCAAACGGATCAAGGACACCTTCGGCGGCACGGTCAACGACGTCGTCCTCGCGGTCGTCACCGGGGCGCTGCGCAACTGGCTGCACCGGCGCGGCATCCGCACCGAGGGCCTCGAGCTGCGGGCGCTGGTGCCGGTCTCGATCCGCACCGCGGACGAGCGCGGCGAGCTTGGAAACCGGCTCGCCGCGATGCGCGGACCGCTGCCGGTCTACGTCGAGGACCCGGTGCGCCGCCTGCGGGTTGTCAGCGAGCAGATGGAGGGGCTGAAGCGCTCCAAGCAGGCGCTGGGCGCCGAGGTGATTTCCCGCTTCAACGACTTCGCGCCGCCGACCCTGCTCGCCCAGGCGGCGCGGATCAACTTCTCGACCCGCCTCTTCAACACGATCGTCACCAACGTGCCCGGCCCGCAGATGCCGCTCTACGTGCTGGGGCGCGAGCTGGAAGAGGTCTTCCCGGTCGCCTTCCTCCCCCAGGACCACGCTTTGGCGGTGGCGATCATGAGCTACAACGGCCGCATCTGCTTCGGCCTGCTCGCCGACTACGACTCGATGGAGGACGTGGAAACGCTGGCCCGCGACCTCGACGAGTCGGTGACCGAGCTGGAGGACGCCGCCGCTGCCGCCGCCCGGGCCTGAGAGCATCCCGCCCCGGATGCTCCCGGTCCCGCTCGCCCTTGCCGCATCGCTGCTCTTCGCCCTCGGCACGGTCCTCCAGCAGCGGGTGGCGATGCGGGCCAGCGACGCCGAAGCGCACAGCGTCTGGGTGCTGCTGCGGCTGGCTCGCCACCCGGTCTGGGTCGTGGGGATCGTGCTCACCTGGGTCGGCTTCGGCTTCCATGCGGCCGCCCTCTCCAACGGCCAGCTCGTCCTCGTGCAGCCGATCCTGGCGATGACGGTGGTCTTCGCGCTGCCGATCGGCGCCCGCCTCTCGGACCAGCGGATCGGCCGCCGCGACCTCGGTGCGGCGCTGCTCGCCACCGCCGGGCTGGCCGTCTTCCTGCTGATCAGCGACCCGGAGGCGGGAATCGACGAACCGGCCGCGGGCGCCTGGCTCGCCTGGGGCGGGGCGATGCTGGCGATCGCCGCGGCGCTCACCGCGGCCGGCCTGCACCGCCACCCGGCGGCGAAGGCGTCGCTGGTCGGGACGGCGGCCGGCGTCCTCTTCGGGCTGCACGGGGCGATCACCAAGGCGATGACCGAACAGCTCGGCGGGGGCCTCGACGGGCTGCTCGGCAGCTGGGCGGTGTGGGGGGTGCTGATCGTCGGGGCGATCAGCATGTCGATCAGCCAGATCGCCCTCCACGCCGGCGACCTGCCGCCGGCGATCGCCACCGAGTCGATCTTCTCGCCGCTGATCGCGGTGCTGCTCGGCCTCGGTCTGTTCGAGGAGACGATCCACAGCACCGTCGCCGGCTTCGTCGCGGCGCTGCTGGCGCTTGCGGCGATGATCGCAGGCGTCGCGATGCTCTCCCGTAGCGAGGGCAAGCGGCTCGGCGAGCTGGGTGGCTAGGCTGACGAGGTGATCCTGCTCGTCTTCCTCTTCATCGCGGTCCCGATCCTCGAGCTGTACGTGATCATCAAGGTCGGCGGGCTGATCGGGGTGCTGCCGACCCTGGCGCTGCTGCTCGCCATCTCGCTGCTCGGCGCGACCCTGCTGCGCCATCAGGGACGGGGCGCCTGGCGCCGCTTCAACGAAGCGATCGCCGCACGGCGCCTCCCGGGACGCGAGGTCGCCGACGGCCTGCTGATCACGATCGGCGGCGCGCTGCTGCTGACCCCGGGCTTCATCACCGACGCGGCCGGCCTGCTGCTCCTCCTCCCGCCGACCCGGGCGGCGGTGCGACGCCTGTTGCGCGCCTACTTCGGCCACCGCCTCGTCGCCGTGGGCGCCGGCGGCGCCGGCGGGGCGCCGCGCCATGACTCGAGCGGGCGCCCGTATGACTTCGACGCGACGGCCGAGGAGATCGGCGAGGACGACCGGCGCCTCTCCGGCTAGCGCTGAGGACTCGCAGCCCGGCCGCTCCGCGAGCTGAGCAATCGAGAACACGGACGTACCACTGGATGTTCCTATTCGCTCGCGACGAAGAACGCCGGCGAATCCGGCTATCGTGCCGCGGCGATGGTGCTGACGCCGTGGGGAGATTCGAGCGAGCTGCGGGAGAGGATGCTGCGGCCGGGCCGCGGGACGCCGCCCGAGGAGGCCGAGCGCAACCAGCGCGAACGGCTCTTCGCGGCGATGGTGGCGACGGTGGCCGAGAAGGGCTATGAGGCGACCACGGTGGCCGACCTGGTGAAGCTCTCGGGCGTCTCGGGCAGCGCCTTCTACCGCCACTTCGCGGACAAGCAGGCGTGCTTCCTGGCGGCGATCGAGTCGCTGGTCGAGCCGGCGCTGGCGATGGTCAGCGGGCCGGAGCCCGCCGCCGATACGGCAGCCGGGCAGCGGGCCTTCGAAGCGCTGATCGAGGCGATCGCGCGGCAGGAGGCGGCGGGGAAGATGTGCTTCGTCGAGATCTACGCCGCCTGGCCGCAGGGGATGGCGATGGTCGACCGCACGATGGACGCCTTCGAGGAGCTGGTCGGGGGGCTGCTGGAGCGCACGCCCGGCCACCAGGGCACGCCCTCCTGGCTGGTGCGGGCGATCATCGGAGGGGTGCAGAAGGTGATCCACAAACGGCTCTACCGCGACCAGGCGGAGGAGCTGCCCGGGCTGGCGCCGGAACTGTGGCAGTGGGTCTTCTCCTGCCCCCCGCCCCCCGGTCCGCTGAAGGCGCCGCGGCGGCGGGGGCGGCGGACGCCCGCCTTCGAGGAGCGCCAGGCCTTCGCCAACCCGCCGGAGCGGATCCTGCGGGCGCTGGCGGCGGTGATCGCCGAGAAGGGCTACCCGGAGACGACGGTCGCCGAGGTGGCCGAGCGGGCGAAGACCTCGCAGCGCACCTTCTATGAGCACTTCGCCAACAAGGAGGACGCGACCGTGGCCGCCCTGGACAGCGGCTCGGCGCAGATGCTGGCGGCGGCGCTGCCGGCCTTCCGCCGGGCGACCGACTGGCAGCACGCGGTGCGGGGGACGCAGGAGGAGATGTTCACCTTCGGCGTGCAGGAGCCCGAGTACGCGCGGCTGGGCGCGGTGGAGATGTACGCGGCGGGCAAGCGGGCCCTTGAGCAGCGCGAGGTGGTGACCGAAGGCATGGAGGGGCTGCTGGCGACCGGCTACGAGCTGAAGCCCGAGACGCTGCCGATCGCCTCCGAGGCGATCGGCGGGGCCCTCTACGCCCTCTTCTACGACCACGTCAAGCAGAAGGGCCCCGAGCGCCTCGCGGAGATGGTGCCGCTCGCCGTCTACCTCACCCTCGCCCCCTTCCTCGGCGCCGAGGAGGCCTTCGCGGTGGCGACCGAGTAGGCGCCGTCCACTCGTATCGGCCCGTACGACTTGAAACGTATACGGACCGTAATTGCCGCGGGGCGGAGCCGATAAGCGTACGCTCCCCTACCGTTAGCTGCCGCCATCCCGGTCGGCCCAGCGCTTCGCCTCGGCGTAGCCGAGGTAGGGCTGAAGCGCGAATTCGACCAGCACCGGGGCAATCTCGCCGAGCCCGTCGGCACGTTCGGCCCGCACGTGGTCGGCGACGATCATCGCGATCCCCTCCACCGGGCCGGCGCTCCCGCCGGCTGGGCTCGCCGCCGCGGGGACAACCCGCTCGAGCAGACGGATGAGGCAATCGACCGTCTGGCGGTAGGCCTCGCCGTCGGGCCGGTCGTCGCGGGCCAGCAGGACGAGCGCGCGGTCCGGATCGGCGGTGGCGAAGTCGAGCGCGGCGTAGATGCCCGCCGCCACCTTTTCAGGCCACTCCTGGTGCGCGCGGCAAGCCTCGGCGAGGGCGACGCGCAACTCGGCGAACTCACGCCCGCTGCCGCCTCCGTCTTCTTCGTGGCTGCCGGTCTCTTGGTCCATCGCTGCGCAGGCTCCGCCGGATCGCCTCTATCAATCGGAACGGTAACATACCAGTTCTCTCTTAGACCGGAGGCCAGAAGGCGGAGATTTGCCCAATGCAGAGCCGTAAACGGGTGCTCGCTTCGGTTATTGCACGTACCGCGAGCCAGCGGTCAGTGGCGCTTGCGCTTGCAGCCGGCCCTGACCTTCGGGCGGGCGCCACGGCGCTTGCCGTTGTGGCCGGTGAAGCGGACCCTGGCGCGGTGCACCCCATGGCAGATGTCGGTCGAGTTGACCAGTAGGCCCTTCTTGCCGCGCCGCAGGTTCAGCACGAATGCGCTGATCGGGGTGTCAGGGACGGTCGCGAACGTGGTCCGGATGCGCCCACGGACCGAGTCGATCCGGCCCGAGAGCTCGATGTCGACCTGGCCGTGCAGGTCGGCCACCAGATCGGGCAGCATGTGGTTTGAGCTCCGCAGGTAGACGGGGCCTTCGAGCGGCCGGTCGAGCAGCGGCGAAAAGGCTTTCGCAGAGCCGTAGACCGATGCCTGCGGGCAGCTGCCGGCGCCGAACTGGGCCCGCCTGCAGACTGACCTGATGTGTCTCTGGTCCAGGAGCTCCGAACCAGGCAATGTCAGCGCCACGCGGCCGACGTTGGCGTCGCCGGGACGGGCCTTCAGCACCGCCCGCAGCTTCGGGTGGCCGCCGCGCTTGGTGCCGCCGAGCAGGCGAGGGTAGAGCTTCGGCCTGAAGCCGAGTGTCCCGCAGTCGCCGACCTGGAAGCGCGAGGCGGGGGTCGCCATCGCTCCCCTATCAGAGACGATCGTCGAGGCGACCGCCGCTTCCTGGCAGTTGGTCGGGTTGACCATGAAGCCCGGCCTGTCGACGCCGACACGGATCCGGCGGTACTCGAGCGGAACCCCCTGCAACATCTGGGGCAGCGAATCGGAGCTGACCGAGACCTGCGCGGTGAGCGGGTCGATGTGCACCGAGGCGCGCACGGCCACCATGCCGAGGTCGAAGGGTCCCGCCTGGGCGGGGACCCTGAAGACGACGCTGTAGGGGTCGCCCTTGTAGGGGCCTGCGAGGTACATCGCCGTCGGCGCTCTGCCGAGCTGGGGCACCCAGAGGGGCCGCGGACCGGCGCCGACGGCAACGCTCAGCTGTCCGATCCGACTGGCCGCCGGGCAGTTTCCTGCGGTCGCGTCCGACTCGGGGCAAAGCGGCACGCCGGCCAGCCTCGCCAACTCGCCCTTCGGTAGTAAGGCGCCGATCGCCGCGACATTCTGCTCGCCCTCGTTGCGAGCGACGTTGAAGGCAAAGGGGGCATAGGCGCCCGCCACCGGGTTGGCGGTGCCCGCCGAGAGGCTCGGGTTGAAGCCGCCGGTTGAGCAATTCTGGCTGATATTGAACGAGCCGGTCGTGCTCACGGTGCGACCGGACCAGGACGTGAGGGTGCTCGTGTAGGTGTGGCTGCCGCAGCTATTCGGGTTGTCCAGCACCCCGCGCGGGCCGCCGAAGAAGTCCAACTCGACGTCGCTGAACGGCAGCTGCGGGACGTTCTCGAAGCTGGCGGTGACCTGGCCGGTGCTCGGGTCGAGGTCGAACTTGGCGGCGTGCTTGATGATCACCCCGTGACCTTCCGCGACCAGATAGCCGGCCAGCAGCGCGCCGAACGGGTTGGCGTTCTGCTGGGCGAGGTAGAGGGATCCCTGCAGCGGGTCTTCGAGCAGCGGCGTGATGATCTTCGCCGTGCCGATCTTCGAGGCGTCGGGGCAGTGGGGCGGTTCGTTTGCGTGCAGGCCGAACTGCGCCTCAGAGCAGCCTTCCAGACCGGACGCCGCCGAGGTGTTGACGCTCACCCCCTGCGGCAGGCTGACCACCGCATCCTTCAGCTGCGAGGTGACCAGGGCTTCGGAATCCTGGTTGCCGTTGTGCTGGGGGACGCGCAGTGTGGCGCTCAGCGCCGTCGGCGAGGCAGCGCTGGACGGGTCCGATTGCACGCTGAGCGACGGTTCGAAGGGGAGTCTGTCGCAGGCTACGTTGCCGACCGGTTCGTCGAGGGCGTTGTGGCTGAGGAAACTCGCCTCAGTGAAGGTGGGGTCCTGCCACGAGTTGATGCGCAGCGTCGTCTGGAGCGGCCCTAGGCAGGCGGTCGGCAGGGTGAGGAAGGGCGGATGGGGGAGGGGGACCGAGCACCCGGAGCAGCCCTGCCCGCTGCGCTGGGAGTCGTGCCCCGGGTCGCCCGGCACGCCCCAGAATGTGAATGTCGATGCGGTCAGCGGCGCGGCCTGGCTGGTGTCGAGGATGTCGGTGGTGAGACCGTAGTCGGTGCCGGTGCGCACGCTCCCGTGGATGAACACCCTGGGGATTCCCGCGACGAACCCGAAGCGCGCTGGCTCGTTCGGGCCCGGAACCATGTTGTAGACCGGTTCATTTGGCGGGACGAGAAGCGCTCCGACCAGGGTGGTCACGCCAACCTGCGTATCGGCCGGACAGCCCGGCCCGCCGCTGTCCATGAACTGCAGGCGGGTGCACTGGGGGATCGCCTCGGGATTCGCGATCAAGCCCGGGGGCAGGTCGACGTGGAGGTCCTTGGCGTTCTCGACGGGAATGTTGCCGACTTTGTCCCAGTTGATATCGATGCTCGCCGTAAAGGGGTGCGAGCCCGCCTGGGTCGCCACGTCCCCGTTCTCCTGGCTGGTGAAGCCGTCGAAGTTCGTAACCGTGATCGCAGCGGACGCCGGCGCGCCGCCGAGCATGCCCAGCAGCAGGGCGCCGGCGACCGCGAGGGCGCCGAGGAAGCGCGGCAACGACACCAATGTGCGTGGATTCCTCATCTAGCTCTACTCGATCCAGACCGTCCCTATTCTCGGCCCCTAACGCCCCGTCAATTGGAACATACACGGACCGTTGCCTAAACGCAAGGCGTTCCTTTGCTCTTGAGCGCGCGGCGATAAGCGTGCGCCTGCGTACCGACGCTCCACGCTCCTCCGATCCACTCGCCCCTTCGGCCCGGCCAGACCAGCCACTGGCCGGCGTCGACCGCCATCCAACGCTGTCGGGTCCCTCAGGCTAGCGGGTGAGCCAAGGCCTCTCTGCTCGCCTGCAGACCCGGCGGCCCCTTGGGGCCGCCGGGTCTATTTAGCCGCTCAGTCGAGCGGCGATTGCCGCTTGGCGCCTCCGCCTTACTTCTTCTTCTTCTTCTTCTTGCCCTTGCAGCGGTTGTTCTTCAGCACCGGCTTCAGCGTCGTCTTGCGCCCGTTCTGGCCGCGCAGGTTGGCGTTGGAGCGGTAGGTCGCGTTGCAGATGTTGCGGCTGTTGACCAAGAGGCCCTTCTGGCCGCCCTTCATGTAGAGGATGAACTTGGTGACCGGAACGTCGGGGGGCGATTCGAAGGTGGTCCGAATGCCCTTGTTCTTGGAGTCGATCCGGCCCGCCAGGTTGAAGGCGACCGGGCCCTTCAGGGCGGCCACCAGGTCGGGCAGCTTGTGGTTTGAGCTGCGCAGGTAGACCGGGCCCTGGAACATCTGGTCAAACAGCGGGGTCCAGGCCTTCGCGTAGCCGTAGACCGAGGCCGCCGGGCAGGCGTTTGCCGCGAACTGCACCCTGGTGCAGATCGTCTTGATGTGGGCCTGGTCGAGGAACTCCGAGCGCGGCAGGGTGAGTGCCGTGCGGCCGACGTTGGCATCGCCCTTTCTGGGCTGCAGGATCGCCCGCAGCTTCGGGTGAGCGCCGCGGTTGGTCTTGCCCCAGATCCGCGTGTAGAGCTTCGGCTTGTAGCCGAGGTTCCCGCAGCTGCCGACCTGGAAGCGCGAGGCCGGGGTGGCCGTCGCTCCCTGGGCGGAGACGATCGTCGAGGCGACCGCCTGTTCCTGGCAGTTGGTCGGGTTGAGCGTGAAGCCCGGCCGGTTGATGTCGATGTGGATCTGGCGGTAGCCGATCGGGATCCCCTGCAGGATCTGCGGCAGCGGGTCAGAGGCGACCGAGACCTGGGCGGTCTCGGGGTTGACGTTGACCGTCGAGCGCACCGCCACCGTGCCGAGGTCAAACGGCCCGGCCTGGACCGGGACCCGGAACGCGAGGCCGTAGGGAGCCCCCTTGTAGGGGCCGGTGAGGTAGGCGGCGGTCGGCGCCTTGCCGGGCTGGGGCACCCAGACCGGGTTGGGGCCGGCACCGGCGGCGATCGCCACCGTGCCGACCTGGCTGGTGGCCGGGCAGGTGCCCGCCGCGGCGTTGGCCGCCGGGCAGAGCGGCACGCCGGCGATCTTCGCGGCGACGCCCTTCGGCAGGGTGACGCCGATCGCCGAGATGTTCTGTTCGCCGTCGTTGCGACTCACGTCGACGCCGAACGGGGCGTAGGCTCCGGCAACCGGCTGGATGGTCCCGGCCGAGAAGCCCGGGTTGAAGCCGCCCGTCGAGCAATTCTGGTTGATCTGGAAGGAGGACGACGGGGTCGCCGGGGGCCCCGAGTCAGGCGCCGACCACGGCGTGACCTGGCTCGTAGTCTGGAAGGTGCCGCAGGTCTGCGGCGTTGCGAGCGGAGCGCGTGGGCCGCCGAAGAAATTCAGCTTGAAGTGGCTGAACGGCAGCCGCGGGGTGTCGTCGAAGGTCGCCTGAAGCTGGCCGGTGTTCGGGTCGGGGTCGATCTTACCTGGCAGCTTCACGACCACCCCGTGCTCCTTGACGACGATGTAGATCGCCAGCAGCGAGTTGAAGGGGTTGTCGTTCTGCTTCGCCAGGTAGACCGAGCCAGGCATCGGCTCGGGGAGCAGCGGTGTGTCGATCTCCGCCGATCCCACCTTGGAGTTATCGGGGCAGTTGGCGTCGCCGGTGCTGCCCAGGTTGACCTGCGCCAAGCTGCACCCTTCGAGGCCGTTTGCGGCGGCCGGGTTGACCGAGACGCCCTCGGGCAAGTTGACGACCGTCTTCTTCAAGTGGGCGGTGGCGAGTCCCTCCGCCTCGTTGGTCTGCGGGACGCCGAGGTCGACCGCGACCCCCGTCGGAGAGTCCGTCGAGCTGCTCTCGGCCTCCAGGTCAAGCGTTGGGCTGAAGTCCAGCTGATCGCATCCGGTCGGCCCGCCGAAGTTGCCGGCCCCGTCGTGGCTGAAGAAGCTCGCCTCCGTCACGGTCGGGTCCTGCCACGAGTTGATCCGCAGCTTCGTCTCAAGCGAGTTGTTGGGACCAGGCCCGATGCACGAGGTCGGCAGGGAAAGGAAGGGAGCGTGGGGCCCCGGAACCGAACACGGTTTGGGGCAGCCCTGCCCGGTGCGGAGGGAATTGTGCCCCGGGTCGCCGGGCACGCCCCAGAAGCTCAGCGAGGACCCGGTGAGCGGCGCGGCCTGGCTGGTGTCGAGGATGTCGGTGGTAAGACCGTAGTCGGTGCCGGTGCGCACGCTCCCGTGGATGAACACCCTGGGGATTCCCGCGACGAACCCGAAGCGCGCGGGCTCGTTCGGGCCCGGGATCATGTTGTAGACGGGCGAATTTGGCGGGACGAGAAGCGCTCCGACCAGGGTGGTCACACCAACCTGAGTCTCGGGCGGACAACCCGGCCCGCCGGCGTCCATGAACTGCTCACGGGTGCACTGGGGGATCGCCTCGGGATTCGCGATCAGGCCCGGCGGCAGGTCGACGTGGAGGTCCTTGGCGTTCTCGACTGGAGTGTTAAAGCCTTCTTTTTCCCAGTTGATATCGGTGCTCGCCGTGAAGGGGTGCGAACCGGCCTGGGTCGCCACGTCCCCGTTCTCCTGGCTGGTGAAGCCGTCGAAGTTCGTAACCGTGATCGCAGCGGACGCCGGCGCGCCGCCGAGTGCGCCCAGCAGCAGGGCGCCGGCGACCGCGAGGGCGCCGAGGAAGCGCGGCAGGTTGCGGTGGGTCATCGGGGCCTTCATCTGTGCTCTCTCCTTGTCCACGATTGAGGTCTCGGTTCGCTTATTGCGCTGGCGCCCGATCATTTGCTCGCCCCCCGGTTGCGCTTCCTACACTTCTTGGCGCTCTTGCTCTTGTTCCTGGCGCGCTTCGCCAGGCGGGTGGCTTTCTTGCTGCGCTTCCTGGCGATCGCGGACTTGCCGTTGCGCTTCGCCTGCTTGCCGTTCTTGCGCAGCCGCTTGGCGCGGTTGCTGAGCTTCTTCGCTTCGCGGCCCAGCTTGTTGCAGTTTTGCTCCGAGGAGACGTTGCCCTTGCCGGCGAAGCCAGCCGAGGCCGCTTCCGGCGTGTCTGGGGCGCCCGCCGCCGGACCCAGGCACTGGTCGCCCTGGCAGGGCGGCAGCGGCGGCTGTTCGGGGAAGCCCCCGCCCACCCGGGCGTCGTAGAGGTCCACCTCGGTGTCCTGGTCAGAGAGCGTTAGCCGCTGGCGGGTGACGAAGAAGGCGTTATTGCCGCTCTGGTCGGCAGCGCCGAAGCTCGAGCTGTCGGCGTTCGTCCCGGTGCTGATCAGGTGGAGCTGGCCGCCCGCCCACTCGTAGACGTCCGGTTTGTTGTTTGTGTCTCCGGCGACAAGTTTTTCCGGGCTCGTGAAGAAGGCCCTGCTTCCGTCGTTTGAGAGATTGTTCCGATCGTAGATTCCGGAGGTGGGGATCTGGACGGAGAGGTCCGCCCCAACGGAAAGGACCGTTAGGCCCGCGTCGCCAGTCGCCGGGGTCCCGGTCGGGTTGCAGGAGACGCAGCTCCCCTGACCGCTCCCCAGGTCGTAGCGGTAGAACTCGATGTGGCCGGCGTTGTCGTAGCCGAGCTGCGGGGCCTTCGAGCTGAACAGAAGGGCCTCCCCGCTGGGCGTCACCTCCGAGGACTTGGCATCGAGGGGGTTCGAGGAGGTGTTATCCAGGTTCCAGTTGCTGTCGTCAGCATTCCCCGCGGCGAGTTTCGCGACGAACGTCGTCGTGTTGCCGTCTCGCACGTAGAGGTTGGTGTCGCCGGCGACCGCCCCCGCGGCGAGGACGCCGCGAGCCGCAAAGTAAACGCGGTTGCCGTCGTCGCTTGCACCGAGTACCCCCAGCACCTGGGCGCCGTTCGCGTCTACGTTGTCGACCGTGAGGTCGACGAGGGTCCCGGTTTCGATGTCGTATCGGTAGAGGTCGTTGCCGTTGTCGGCCGGACCGGTGTTCGCGTCGTCGGTCAGCTCCTCGGCGCTGGTGAAGAAGGCGAACCTGCCGTCGGGCGTGGCTGCCCAGAGCACCTTCGCGCTAGGTCCGTTTGGATCGATCGGGGCGCGCTGGGAAGCCGAGACCTGGACGGTCGAGCTCAGGCTCTGGCGCATGTAGATCTCGGTGGTGCTCACATTGCTGCCCGCGGGCGTCCTCCAGAAGATGCGCGAGCCGTCCGCGGAGATCGCGTGGGGCGGCGGGACGTCGTTGTCGCATGGGCCGGGGGACGAGCAGTGGGTCTCAACGGTGGCCCCGCCTGTCTCGGGGCTCCCACCAGTGTCGATCGAGACCAGCTGGAGCTGGCCGCCGGTGAAGTCGTAGACGTTTGAGACGCCGTTCGGAGCGCTGCAGCAGAGCGACTCTTTCGACGTAAAGATGATGTGGGAGAAATCTCCGGTGCCGCCCTGGAACTTAGGTTCACTGCCCGGCGATACTCCGGGGCTCACGTCGTGGAAGACCCCTGAGCTGTCGCGCAAGATAAGGGGGTGCGGTGGATCGGGGAAGGCAGCGGTGGTCAAGACCTGAGAGATGACTTGGTCCAGCTCGGATGAGTAGCCACTGGGGAAGGCCGCAGCGATGACACCGTTGGTTGGAGGAATGGGCGCGGCGACCGCCTCCGTTGTCCACTGAGTGCTGCCGCGGTGAGAGACGTAGAAGTTCCCCAGACCGTTGCTCGCGGAGTCCGCGAAGCCCCCGTAGGACGTGAAGCTGGCCCCATTGCCCGAGAGGGCCGAGAAGATGTCTGCGACCTGGACGTCGTTGCCGTTCTTGTACTGGGGGGAGACCTGCTCGAAGGCGCGGTTGTCGGGGAGCGAGAAGGGGCCGGGAGTGTCGTAGGTCGTGAAGTCCTGCAGGGCGCTCGTATCGCTGCCGTCACCGTTGTCGGCGACGACCTGGAAGAAGTACTGGGTGTGGGGAGAGAGCCCGGTGAGCGGGATCAGGGTGTTGCCGCCGCCGACCGCGGCGTCCGGCGTGGTCGACCCAAACCCCGGCGTGGTCCCGTACGTGACGTGGGCGTTGGTCGCAGTCCCACCGTCGCTTATATCCGCGCTGATCACCGCGCTCGAGGACCCGATATTGGTCGCCGAGGCGGAGTTGATCACCGGCGCCGCGGCGAAGGCGGGGGAGGCGAGCAGCAGGCTGGCGAAGACGGCGCCGGCCAGGGCCAGCGAGAGGCGGGCGGCCGCGGGCGCACTGCTCCCCTTACCCTCAAAGGACACACCACGGCCGGCGAAGGCAGCCGGGAGGCCGCGCAGGGCCGAGCCGGCGCGGTCGAGGACGCAGAGGCAGACCAAGCCGAACAGGCCGCGGCGCGTGCCGCTGCCCTGGGTCGATCCCGCAAACGATGCTTTCGCGTGGCGTCTCACGTAGCTCTCTCCTCTGTATCCCTGGCCTTCGTTCCCCCGCCTGACCGGCTTCTCGCCTGGTCCCCTGACCGGGGCCGTCGGGCCCGTTTTCTCTCCTACCCCTTGGAACACCGCGGACCGCAAAGAGTCGCTCGTCCCGTCGGGCTGACGGTATTGGAACATACGCAAACCAAAAAGTCAACCCGCTGCTACGATTTACGCTCCGCCGAAGAAGCGAGAGAGTCTGCTACTTGGCTCTATAGCTGGATAAATGAGGGCTCTAGAAGGAGGACTGAATGTCTTGGTAACCAGCGCTTCGCTTACCAGAACGGCGCGATGGCGCTGACGCCTTGGGGGAATTCGAGCGAGCTGCGAGAGCGGATGCTGCCGCTCAACCGGTGGATCCCGCGCGAGCAGTCCGAACGCAACCAGCGGGAGCGCCAGTACGCCGCGATGCTGGCCCTGGTGGCGGATGGGGGCTTCGCCGGGACGCGGGTGGCCGACGTGCTGAAGCTGGCCGGGATCGGGCGCAGGGATTTCTACCGGTACTTCAGCGACCCGGAGGACTGCTTCGCAGCGGCCCTGGAGGAGCTGATGGAGCCGGTGCTGGAGTGGTTCGACGCCGAGCTCGAGCAGGCCGTCGGGCTGGACGACCTGCGGCGGGTCTTCGAGCGGGTGGTGGAGCTGATCGTCTCCCAGCCGGTGGCGGCGAAGGCCTGGCTGGTGGAAGCCCGCGCGGCCGGGCCACGCGGGGCGGCCTGCGCCGAGCGGGCCTCGGGAGGGTTCGAGCGGATCGCCGGGCGGGCGCTGGAGGAGGCCCCGGATCGTGCCGGAATGCCGCCCGAGCTCGTGCGGGCGATCGCCGGCGGGGTGCAGCAGGTGTTCCGCAAGCGGCTGCGCCGGGGGGAAGAGGAGGATCTGCCCGGGCTGGCGCCGGAACTGTGGGAGTGGATCTTCTCCTGCCCTCCGCCCCCCGGTCCCGTGAAGGCGCGGCGGAGGCGGGGGCCGCAGACGCTCTCCTTCGGGGAGCGCCGGGCGTCCGCCAACCCGTCGGAGCGGATCCTGCGGGCGCTGGCGGAGATGGCGAGCGAAAAGGGCCTGGCGGAGGTGGTCGCGGAAGACGTCTCGAAGCGTGCCTCGACGTCGAACCGGACCTTCTATAAGAACTTCGCCAACAAGCAGGTCGCTTTGGTCGCCGCGCTCGACAGCGGCTACTCGCAGCTGCTCACCGCGGCGCTGCCGGCCTTCCATCGCGCGACCGACTGGCCGCACGCGATGCGCGACGCGATCGAAGCGATGCTCGCATCCGCTGTCGCGGAGCCGGAGCTCCTGCAGCTGGGCTATGTGGCGGTCTACGGCGACGGACAGAGCGCGCTGGAGCGGCGCGAGGCGTCGGCCGAGGGGCTGGAGGGACTGCTGGCGCGGGGCTACGAGCTGAAGCCCGAAACGCTGCCGATCGCCTCGGAGGCGATCATCGCCGCCGTCTTCGCCTTGATCTACGAACAGGTGAAGGCGAAGGGGCTGGGTGGGCTGCTCACCCTCGTGCCCGCGGCCACCTACTTGATCTTGGCTCCCTTCCTCGGGGCCGAGGAGGCCTACGCGGTGGCGGTCACATAGACGAGCGGCCGCGGCCCGGCCGGGCATCTACCATGTCGCCTGGTGGCACCGAATCGACCGCCCACGGCAGGCGTGGCGAGGCCCGGGAGGCGCTTCCCCCTGCGCGCTGCGATCGTCGCATCCCTCGTCCTGTGCCTGTCGGTCCCCGCGATCGGCGGCGATGTTGCCGGGGCGTCCGGCGGGCGGCACGATGAGATCCGTCCCCTGATCGGCTTCGAGCCCGTACCGCGTTCGCTCGCCGTCGACGCCGCCGGCAACGTCTACCTCTCGAACCCCCTGGCCAACGGTCAGGTCCAGAAGTTCACGTCCAACGGGACGCTGCTCGCCAGATGGGGGCACTTCGGAGCGGTCGCCGAACCCCGCGACATCGCCGCCGACGCGGCCGGCTTCGTGTACGTCGCCAAGGGCGGCTTTCGCGGCCGGATCCGGGTGTTCTCCTCCGGCGGCGGTCTGGTCAGGCAGTGGCGCGCGTCGGTCGTGGACATCGCCGTAGATGCCGCCGGCTATGTCTACGGGATCAACCGTCTCCGCGTCGAAAAATTCAGCCCGAGCGGGAGCCTGCTCGGCAGGTGGGGAAGCAACGGCGGCGGCCCCGGACAGTTCGGCGAACCCTTTGGGATCGCCGCCGGCTCGGGCGCCGTCTACGTCGCCGACACCTACCACGACAGGATCGAGGTGTTCACCACGGGCGGGAGCTTCATCGGCGAATGGGGAACCCCCGGCGAAGGCCCCGGGCAGTTCTCCTTCCCCTACGGCATCGCCACCGACCCGGCCGGCAACGTCTACGTCGCCGACACCGCCGCCGATCGCATCCAGAAGTTCACCCCGGCCGGCGGCTTCATCACCGCGTGGGGAGGCAGCGGGCGGCGCCCCGGGCAGTTCCTCCTGCCGACGTCGGTCGCCACCGACCCCCTCGGCTACGTCTACGTGGTCGACGCTGCGGAAGTTGCCCACAACGCGGGGTTCGACTCCGGTTTCGCGCGCATCCAGAAGTTCACCCCGGACGGCCGGTTTGTGACCGAATGGCGGGGGGCCCCCGCACTGCGCCGCCCGGGCCGCCCGAAGCTGTTCAGCCGCCTCGGGGGCAGGACCACGCGGCGGACCGCCGTGTTTCGCTTCCGCTCCAGGCAGCGGGGCATCCACTTTCAATGCCGGCTGGACGGCAGACGGGTGCCGAAGAGGCTGCGCGTCTGGCGCCGCTGCGCCTCGCCGAAGCGCTACGCCGGGCTGCGCCCCGGCGTGAAGGCCTTCCGGGTACGGGTCGTCCAGGAAGTCGAACCCGGCAGGGCCGCGGTGCGGAGGTGGCGGATCGTGAAGCGCGGACGCGGCTCGGGCTGAGCGAGGGCATTCGACCTCTGGTAGCCGCAGCCCTGCGCTTGCCGAAGCGGTTTAGAACCCCAACGCGAACTTGGCGTCCTCGGACATCATCTCCGGGGACCAGGGCGGGTCGAAGACCATCTTCGGGTGGACGGCGGCGACCCCGGGCAGGTCGCCGACGAACTCCTTCATCTGCTCGGAGACCTGGGGGCCGATCGGGCAGGCCGGGGTGGTCAGCGTGAAGGTGACGTAGACGTCCTCGCCCTCGATCTCGACGTCGTAGACGAGGCCGAGCGAGACGAAGTCGAGCCCCAGCTCGGGGTCGATCACCTCCTCCAGCGCCTCCAGCACGTCGTCCTCGGTGGTCGCGTCCGCCTGGGTCCTGATCTGGTCGTCTGCCATGCGCCCATGGTAGCCGCGCCGGCGGCCCGGCAGGGCGCTCCAATAATCTCCGATCCGATGGGCGGCTCCCGACAGATCCAGCGACGGTCGATCGGGATCGTCTTCTCCGACGGCGGGCTGCTGGCGCTGAATGCCGTCCGAGCGCCCGGCTCGCCCGCCCACGGCGACGAGGCGGTTACCGCGGTCCTCTGCGAGCCGGACGGCGCACCCGTCGAGGCCTCCGAGGCGCTGCTGTCGACCGAGTACGGCGAGGACGGCGTGCAGCGGCGGGCGACCCTGGAGCTGTGGCTCGACGACGAGGGGCAACCGCTGCGAGGCGCCGGCACGCTGATCGGCTCCGCGGAGGTGCGTCGGGAGGGCCTGCTCGCCGAGGTCGCCTTCTTCCGCTGGGCGCTCGAGGGGCGCGAGGGTCTCGGCCACTACGAAGTGATCCGCGGCGGCGACGGAGATGGCTGAGGACGGCGCCCGGATCGAGGCGGTGATCTCCGACTTCGGCGGCGTGCTGACCACGCCGCTGGTCCAGTCGTTCATGGCATTTCAGGACCAGACCGGTATCTCGACCGAAGCGCTCGGCAAGGCGATGCAGGTGGCGACGGAGGCGAACTCCGGCGAGAACCCGCTGTTCGAGATGGAGCGCGGCGAGATCAGCGAGGCGGCGTTCCTCGGGCAGCTCACGGACGCGCTCGAGCCGCTGCTCGGCCACCGTCCGGAGATGCACCGCTTCCGCGAGATCTATTTCGAGGCGCTCGACCCCAACCCGCCGATGATCGACTTGATGCGGGAGCTGAAGGCGGCCGGCTATCGGATGGCGATGCTGACCAACAACGTGCGCGAGTGGGAGCCGCTATGGCGCTCGATGCTGCCGGTCGACGAGATCTTCGAGACCGTCGTCGACTCCGGATTCGTCGGCTGCCGCAAGCCCGAATCGAGGATCTACTCGCTCACCCTCGACCGAGTCGGCCTATCCGCGAAGGAGTGCCTGTTCGTCGACGACGCGCTGGTCAACGTCGAAGGCGCGCAGAAGGCTGGCATCGCCGGCGTCCACTTCCAGGAGAACGAGCAGGCGATCGCCGAGATCCGCGCTGCGCTGAACTCGGCCGCTCCTTCCTAGTTCTCCGACCCCGCCCGGTCCCACACGTACAGCTCGACCGCCTCGACGGCCAGCTCCATCAGGCGGGGCGGGGAGAGCATGCCGAGGACCAGCTCGAGGGCGTCGTCCTCGGTGAGGCCGGCGTCGACCGCCTCCTCGCCGCGGAAGCCGGCGGCCAGTTTCAGCGCCTCGCGGCGGTTCTCGCCGAGCGAGCCGAAGGCGCCCATCAGGAAGTCGCGGTTGGGCAGCGGCTGGCCGATCTCCAGCGAGCCGTGCCAGGCGGCGAGCATCGAGAGGTCGTGCTCGTCCAGCTCGGAGAGGGCTTTCGCGTAGTGGACCTCCAGCTCGTGGTCGGGGATCTCGTCGACCCAGGCACGGACCGCCTCGCCGAGCAGCTGGCGTCGCGCCTCACGCCCGATCGAGTCGGAGATCGCGCGGATCGCGTCGGCTGGGTCTACGAAGCAGAGGGACATTCGCAGGGCTCAATCTAGAGGGGCCCGAAGACGGCAAAGCAGCGCTTGGATTCGCCCGATTTGCGACCTCGCGGAGCGGCCTCCGGCGCCGGGCGCACGCCGGACGGGCTCCTATGCTGGATCGCTTGCCGCCATGCCGCTGAAGCTCATACACGGACCCCCAAACTCAGGCCGCGCCGGCCTGATCCGGCGGCGCTTCGCCGCCGCGCTGGATCGCGATCCGGTCCTCGTCGTGCCGACCGTCGACGACGTCTACTCCTTCGAGCAGGAGCTGTGCGAGGGCGGCGCCGCGCTGGGCGGCGCAGCGACGACCTTCAGCGGCCTCTTCCGGACGGTGGCGACGGCGGGCGGCGAGCCTCCGGTCGGGGAGCTGACGGGGGCGCAGCGGCTGCGGGTCGTCTCGCTGGCGATCGCCGAGCGGCGCGGCCGGCTCGGGCCGCTGCGCCGCTCGGCCGCGCGCCCAGGCTTCGCGCCCGCCTTCGAGCGGTTGCTCGACGAGTTGCAGGGGGCGGGCCTGGAGCCGCCGGCGGTCGAGGCCGCCGCCGGGACGCTTGAGGGTTCCGCGTACCTCGGCGACCTGGCGTCGCTGTTCGCCGGCTACGCCGAGCTGCGCGACCGCCTCGGCCGCACCGACTCGCACGGGATCGCGCGCCGCGCCGTCGCGCTGCTGCGCGAGCCGGGCGGCTTCTGGCGGCGCCCGGTGTTCCTCTACGGGCTCGACGACCTGACCCGCAACCAGTTCGAGCTGATCCGCTCGCTCGCCGCGGCAAGCGAGGTGACCGTTGCCCTCCCCTACGAGGAGGGCAACGCGGCGCTCGCCGCGCGGGCCTCGCTGCTGGAGAGGCTGCGCGGCATCGGGGTCGCCGAGGAGACGGCGACGAATCCCGACCCCGGCAACACGCCCTCTCCCCTCCTCTTCCACCTGGAGCGCGGCTTCGGCGCCGCCGCGCCCGAGCGCCGCCCGCCCGACGAAGCGCTCGTCCTGCTCCGCTCGGCCGGGGCGCGAGGCGAGGCCGAGTCGATCGGCGCCGAGGTGGCGAGGCTGATCGCCGGCGGCGTCGACCCGGGCGAGATCGCGATCGCCCTGCGCGACCCGGCGCGCCGCGGGCCGCTGATCGCCTCGGTGCTCGAGTCCTACGGGATCGGGGCGGCGCTGGAGGCGGAGCTGCCGGTCGCCTCGACGTCGGTGGGCGGGACGCTGCTCGCGCTGCTCTCCGCGACGCTCGGCGGGGGCAGTGCCGCCGACCTGCTGCGCTTCCTGCGCGGTCCCTCGGGGATCGCGGCCAGTCGCGTCGACTGGTTCGAACGGGCGCTGCGGCGCCGCCGGATCGGCACTGCGGCGGCGGCGCTCGAGCTGTGGGAGGAGCGCTACGGCGAACCGCCCCACGACGTGGCGCGGATCGGCAAGGCGGCTGGCGACGGCGGCGCCCAGCTCGCCGCCTCGGTCGGCCGGCTCGCAACGACGATGGCCTCCCGCCCGCTGCGCGGCGAGGAGGACGGGCCGCAGCCAGGCCCCGGCGACGGCCTGGAGCTGCGGGCCGCCGCGGCGATCTCGGCGGCCTTGGCCGACCTCGCCGCCGCGGCGGAGCTGACTCCGGCGGCGCCAGAGCTGGCGGCGGCGATCGAGGCGGTGCGGCTGCGCGCCTGGAGCGGTCCGGTCGAGGGCCGGGTACGGATCGCCAGCCCCTACGGGCTGCGCGCCGCCCGCTTCGACCACGCCTTCGTCGCCTCGCTTCAGGACGGCGAGTTCCCGCGCCGCGACCCCGACGGCGACCCGTTCCTCTCCGAGTCACAGCGCGCCTCGCTCGGGCTCGACCCGCGCCGCGACCCCGACGCCGAGGAGCGCTACCTCTTCCACGCCTGCCTCGCGCTGCCGCGCGAGCGGCTCTTCCTCTCCTGGCGCGACAGCGACGAGAACGGCGTCGCCGAGTCGCGCTCACCGCTGCTCGACGAGGTGCGCCGCCTGCTCGAGCCTCCCCCGGGCGGCGAGGCGCCAGACCCGCTCGAGGCCGCCCTCGCCCGCGGCCGCGACCTCACCCGGGTCGCCCACCGGGTCGGCGAAGCGCCCTCCGAGCACGAGCTGGCGCGGGCGATCGCGGCTTGCGGCCCCGGCGCGAACGCCAACGCGCTGCTCGGAGCGGCCGGCGCCCCCGGGGCGGCCGCCGAGCGGGTCGCGGCACGGCTCGGGGCGGCGCGGAACGCCGAGGCCGCCACGCGCGCGCCCGGACCGCTCGCCAACCCGGCGGCGCTCGAGTCGCTCGCCGCGGTGCCCGCCTACGGAGGCACCACCCTGGAGGGCTTCGACCTCTGCTCCTACCGCTGGTTCGTCTCGCACGAGCTGGACCCCCAGCCGCTCGACCCGGTCGCCGACCCGCTGCTCCAAGGCGGCTTGATGCACGCCGTGCTGGAGCGCCTCTACGCCGAGCGGCCGGGCGGCGACCCGCTCCCCCGTCCCGCCTCGCTCGGCGCCTGGACCGAGCGGGGACGCGAGCTGCTCGGCTCGGCGGCCGCCGAGCGCGAGCTGGGCGGACACCCGGCGGAGCGGGCGATCGTGCGCCGGGTCGAGGGGCTGCTGGAGCGCTTCCTCGCCGAGGAGTCCGGCCGCGAGAGCGGTTTCGAGCCCTGGCTGCTGGAGGCCCGCTTCGGCGAGGAGGACGGCAGCGACCGCCCGGCGCTGGAGATCGACGGCTGGCGCCTCCACGGGGCGATCGACCGCGTCGACCGCGACCGCAGCGGCCGAGCGCTGGTGATCGACTACAAGCTCTCCGGCGCAGTCACCGCACGCCAGAAGCTCGAGGAGGAGGCGAAGCTGCAGCTGCAGCTCTACCTGGTCGCGGTCGCCGAGCTGTGGGGTGAGGAGCCGGTCGGCGGCCTCTACCACCCGCTGCGCGGCACCTCCTCGCGGCGGCCCCGCGGCGTGGTGCTGGAGGAGGTGGCGGACCAGCTCGCCTCCTACGGCCTCTCCCGCACCGACCTCGTCGACCGCGAGGGGTTCGACGCGATGCTCGACGAGGCGCGCCGGCGTGCAGGTGAGATCGTCGGCCGGATGCGGCGCGGAGAGATTCGCCGCGACCCCGGTCCGCGCCGCGGCCTGCGCGGCCACGGCATCTGCCCGCCGTTCTGCGACTTCGCGCCGATCTGCCGCCGCGACCGGGCGCCGGCAGAGCCGCGCGAAGAGGAAGGCGAGGACTAGTGCCCGGCCGCGCACCGACCCCCGAACAGGCGGCGGCGATCGCCGCCGCGCAGCGCCGCGTGCTGGTCGAGGCGGGGGCCGGGACCGGCAAGACCGGGACGATGGTGGAGCGCTACTGCCGGCTGGTCTGCGAGGAGGGGGTTCCCGCCGACGCTGTGCTCGCCTTCACCTTCACCGACCGTGCCGCCGCCGAGCTGCGCGAGCGCATCCGCGCCGCCCTGGAGCTGCGCGCCGCGGGCGGCTCGGCGCGGGCGCGCGAGCTGCTGACCGGGATCGGCGCCGCCTGGGTGACGACGATCCACGGCTTCTGCAACCGCCTGCTCGCCGGCCACCCGGTGGCGGCCGGGGTCGACCCCGGCTTCCGGGTGCTCGACGCCCCGGAGGCAGCGCGCCTCGCCGACGAGGCCTTCGACCGCGCCCTGGAGGACTTCCTAGCGGAGGGCGACGAGCGGCGCGAGGGGACGGTCGCCGCCTTCGGGATCGGCGGCCTGCGGGCGATGGTCGGGGGCGTCCACGCCGAGCTGCGCAGCCGCGGGATCGCCTCGCCGCGGCTGCCCGAACCGCCCCAGCCGGACGTCGAGGCGGCTCTGCGCCGCGCCGCCTCGGCGGCCGCCGAGGCGCTGGCGGAGCTGGGGCCGGCAAACTCGAGTCGCGAGCTGCTCGAGCGGGCCGTGGCGACGCTCGACCGGGCCGGCGGGGAGGCGCCCGGCCTCGACCGGCTGGCAGCGCTCCGAACCGCCAGCTCCGCCAGGGCGCTGTCCGGGTACCGCGAGGCGATCGAGGCCGCGGTCGCGCGCGCCGCCGAGGCGGGCGAGGGAGGCGAGGCCTACCGCCACGTCGCGGAGCTGCTGGGGCTGTTCTCGGCCCGCTACGAGGCGGCGAAGGAGCGCCGGGCCGGCCTCGACTTCGAGGACCTGCAGATCCTCGCCTCCCGCCTCCTCGAGGGGACCGAGCTTGGGGCCGCCTACCGGGCGCGCTTCAGCCACCTGCTGGTCGACGAGTTCCAGGACACCAACCGGCTGCAGCTGCGGCTGGTCGAGGCGCTACAGGGGCCCGACTGCGAGCTGATGGTCGTCGGCGACGAGCTGCAGTCGATCTACGGCTTCCGCCACGCCGACCTCGACGTGTTCCGCGAGCAGCGTGCCGCGATCGAGGCCGACTCGGGCTCGCGGGCGCTGGCCCTGAGCGGAAACTTCCGCTCCCGCCCCGAGCTGATCGGCGCGGTCAATGCGATCGGCGAGCGGCTGCTCGGCGAGGACTACCGGCCGTTGCGAGTCGGCGCCCTGCCGGAGGATGGCCGCCCCGGCGATGGGACCCCGGTCGAACTGCTGCTCACCGGCCGCGACGGCTGGGATGCGGAGGGAATCGAGCTGGAGCCGGCGGTCGACGCCCGCACCCCGCCGGCCTCCCTCGCCGAGGCTCGCTTCCTCGCGACGCGGCTGCGCGAGCTGGCCGACGCCGGGGTCGAGCGCGGGGCGATGGTCGTCCTGCTGCGCGCCTTCCGCAACCTGGACGCCTACGAGGACTCGCTGGAGCGGGCAGGTCTGCGCCCCTACGTGGTCGGCGGGCGCGGCTACTGGTCCCAGCAGCAGGTCGCCGACGTCGGTGCGCTGCTGGCGACGATCGCCAACCCGCTCGACGACCAGGCGCTGTTCGGGGCGCTTGCCTCGCCCGCCTGCGGCGTGACGCCCGACACGCTCTGGCTGCTGCGCGGCGCTGCCGGCCGCGGGCGTCACGTCTGGCCGGCGGTCGAGCGGCTCGCCGGGCGGGGGGAGGCGGAGCTGGAGGACCCGGGACGGCTGGAGGCGATCCCGGCCGCGGAGCGGGAGCTGCTGGGTCGCTTCGCGGCTGCGCTTGCCGCGCTGCGCCGGCGCGCCCCCAGGCTTCCTCTCGCCGAGCTGATCGACGCGGCTGTCGCCGATACCGGCTACGACCTGGCGGTGTTGATGCGCCCCTCCGGCGAGGCCCGCTTCGCCAACGTGCGCAAGCTGATGCGGCTCGCTGCCGAGTTCGAGTCGCGCGAGGGGCGCGACCTGCGGGGCCTGCTCGACTTCCTCGCCGCCCGCTCGGAGGCCGGCGCCGATGCCCAGGCCGCCACCGCGCTGGAGGGCCACGACGGGGTGAGGATCATGACCGTGCACAGCGCCAAGGGGCTCGAGTTCGACGTGGTAGCCGTGCCCGACCTGGCGCGCAGCCTCCTGGCCGGGTCCGGAACGCCGCTGCTGACGGTCGGGCGCGAGGCCGACGCGCCACGCGTCGGGATGCAGCTGCGCCGGCTCGGCGCCGCCTCGATCAACCTCTACTCATACGACGAGCTGCGCGAGGAGGAGCGGCAGCGCGAGGCCGCCGAGGAGCTGCGCCTGTTCCACGTCGCGGCGACGCGGGCGCGGCGGCGGCTGCTGCTGAGCGGCGTCGTCAAGCCCGAGCCGGGGCGCGACACCAACCTGCGGACGCCGGTAGTCGAGCGGATCGTCGACTCGTTGGGGATCGACCGCGAACGCGACTCGACCGTCGCGGCGCCCGCGCCGCAGCCGCGTGCCGGCCTGGAGGCGGGCTTCGGCCCGTCCGAGATGGCCGTCCGCGTCAACCTCGCCTCGCCCGAGCGGGCGGCGGAGCTGACCGTGCGGCGGGCCGAGGCGGACGTCGCGCCGGACCTCGGCGAGGGCCCGGCACCGCTGGTCGCACGGCGGCCGCCGGCCGTCCCCAACCGCCCCCTCTCCTACACGGCACTGGGCGCCTACGAGGACTGCGCCTACCGCTTCTACATGGAGAGGGTGCTCGACCTCGGCGACCGCGGTAGAGGTTTGAGTCGCATACCGAACCCAACGTCGACCGCGCCGGCCACCGGGGGCCCTCAGGCCGACCGTGCCGATCGAACCGAGGCGGCAGCGCGGGGTGCGGCGGTCCACTCGCTGCTCGAGTGGAGCCAGGCGAACGGATGGGCGGAGCCCGACGGGGCGCTCGCGCGCCGTCACGCCGTCGCCGCCGGACTCGGTCTCGGGGACGCAGGACCGGTCGAGGGGTTGCTCGGCCCGGTGCGCGCCTGGCTGGACTCGCCGCTGTTGCGCGACCGCGTCCGCGCGGCAGACGCCTCGACGCGGGCCGAGGTGCCGTTGCTTCTGGACGTCTCGGGCAGCGTCCTGCGCGGCTCGATCGACCTGCTGGTCGAACGCCAGGGCGGGCCACCGCTGGTCGTCGACTACAAGACCGACCGCCTCGACGGCGCCTCCCCGCTGGAGCGCGCCGGCCGCTACGAGGCCCAGCGCGACCTCTACGCGCTGGCCGCCGCCGAGGCCCGCGGCGCGTCCGAGGTCGAGGTCGCCTACGTCTTCCTGGAGCGACCGGAGGAGCCCGTGCTCAGCAGACTCGGCCCACCCGAGCTGGAGGCCGGCCGGCGACGGCTGACGGAGACGATCGAGCGGATCGCCGGCGGCGAGTTCCCGCCTGCCCCGCCGCAGCGCCGCGACTGGGCGCTATGCGAGGGCTGCCCGGCGCTTTTCGGCCGCCTCTGCTCGGGGCCCGAAGGCGTCTGATCAAACCGATCAGGGTGGCGCCTGCTCGAGCTTCGCCGCCAGCTCGTCGAGCCGCAGCTCCTGCAGGCCGGCGCCGACGGCGTCGAGCTCGGCCGCGCAGTAGGTGACCAGCTCGCGGCCCTCGCGGCACAGCTCGAGCGTCTCGCGGAGGCCCGCCTGGTTCGAGTCGAGCCGGTCGATGATCTCCTCCAGCCGCTCGACCGCTGCCTCGTAGGAATCAGGTTCCGCCATCGGGTCGCTCGATCCTAGCCTTGACCCGGCCGTCGGCGAAGCGCAGCCCGACGCGCTCTGCGGCGAGCGCGGCGGCGGCGCTGGTGACCGGCTCACCGCCGGCGTCCTCGGCCAGCGCGTAGCCGCGCTCCAGGGTGCGCTCGGGGTCGTGGGCGCGCAGCGCCACCGCGGCGCGGCGCAGGGCCTCGCGCCGGGCGCGCAGCGCCGCGGCGGCAGAACGGTCGATCGTCGCCGAGCGGCGGCGGTTCCCCAACGCCTCCGCGGCGGCGCCCTGGACGGCTCTGCGGCCGACCCGATCGAGGACGACCAGCGCGATGCGGCGCTGGAAGGAGAGCCGCTCGCCGACCCGGCGCTCCGAGGCAGCGCGCAGCTCCCGCGTCTTCTGGTTGAGCGCGGCGCGCTCGCGACGCAGCGCCCGGGCCGGTCCCCGGGCCAGGGCGACGAGGTGGCGGCTGCGGACGCCGATCGCGCTCTCCCCCGCCCGCCGCAGCGAACCGGCACAGCGCTCCAGCCCGCGCCGCGCCTCGATGCAGTCGAGCGGCACCGCCGCCTCGGCGGCGTGGGTCGGGGTCGAGCAGGCGACGGCGGCCACGTCGTCGATCAGGGTCGAGTCGCGCTCGTGGCCGACCGCGCTGAGCACCGGCACGCGCAGCATCGCGACGGTGCGGCACAGGGTCTCGTCGCAAAAGGCCCAGAGGTCGGCGAGGCTGCCGCCGCCCCTGGTGACGACGATCGCCTCCACCTCGGGCCGCGCCGCCAGGTCCTGGATCGCCGCCCCGATCGCCGGCGCGGCGCGGCGGTCCTGCACCGGGGCGAACGCCCAGACCACCTTGCCCGCCCAGCCGCGGCGCCGCAAGCCGGCGAGCAAGTCGCGGCGCGCCGCCCCGGACTCCGCCGTCACCACGCCGATCGCCCGCGGCAGCAGCGGACGCGGCAGCTGCTTCTGCAGCTCGAACAGGCCCTCGGCACGGAGCTGCTTGCGCAGTGCCTCCAGCCGAGCCAACAGGTCGCCCTCGCCGGCGAGGCGGAGATGCGTGACCCGAAACGAAAAGCCGGGCGAGGACGTCGGGCTGCCGATGAAATAGTCGGGCCCTCCCGCCGCCACGAACTCAGCGCCGTCGCGCAGCGCGCCGTCCGGCAGCTCCATCCGCTCCAGCTCGTTCGCCCATACCGTGCACGGCACCGCTCCCTCGCTGTCGCGCAACTCGAAGTAGGTCTGCTTTCGGGTCTGCCGCAGGCCGGTGACCTCGCCGATCAGCTGAACACGTGCCCGCTTGCGCAACTCATCGCGAAGCGTCTTCGCGTAGCGACCGACCGGAAATGGCCCAGGCAGCTCCACGCCCCAGGGCTATCCGGCGCGCTTCCATTCGCGTGCCCAGGACCGGAGCTCGACGATCGCCGGGCGCAGCCCCGTCCCGGCCTCGGTCAGCGAGTACGTGACCCGCACGGGCGACCCGGCTTCGACCTCGCGCTCGACCAAACCCTCGACCTCCAGCTCGCGCAGCCGCTGCGAGAGCAGCCTGTCGGAGAGCCCCGGCACTGCCTTGGCCAGCTCGCCGAAGCGCAGCGGGCCCTCGGTCAGGGCGCAGACGATCGCCCCCGTCCAGCGCTTGCCGATCAGCTCGATCGCGGCGTGGAAGTGGGGGCAGACGCCCGTCGGCTGCTCTGTCGTGGGCATCGCCTCCACCGTGGAGCGAGCTTACTAAACGTAAGCGATGGGCCTGTGGGTTCGGCCTGCTTGTATTCGCCCGTGACCGTTCTCGACTGGGCGATCGTCGCATTCACGCTCGCGCTGGCCCTCTGGGGCTACCGGCAGGGCTTGATCGTCGGCGTCCTCACCCTGCTCGGCTTCGGCGCTGGAGCGCTCGCCGGCAGCCGGGTCGGGCCGCTGCTGCTCAGCGAAGGGTCGGAATCGCCCTACGCGCCGCTGTTCGCGGCGCTCGGCGCGCTGGTGGTCGGAGCGCTGGTCGCGGTGACCTTCGAGAGCCTGGCGCTGGGTCTGCGGGCGCGGCTGATCCGCGGCCGGGCGCTGCACTTCGCAGACGGGGCCGGCGGCGCCGCGCTGATCGCCGCGGTCTCGCTCGGCATCGCCTGGGTGTTCGGTGCCGTCGCCCTGCACGCACCGAGCACCGTCCAGCTGCGCGCCGACGTGCAGCGCTCGCTGATCCTGCGCGGCCTCAACGACGTCCTGCCGCCGTCCGGGCCGATCCTCAACGCGCTCAACCGAGTCGACCCGGCGCCCTCGATCGCCGCTCCGACGACGCCCGTCGCCCGGCCCGAAGCTGCGATCGCCTCCGACCCCGACGTGCGGCGGGCGGGTCGCTCCGTGGTCAGGGTTCTGGGCACCGCCTGCGGCCTCGGCGTCGAGGGCTCGGGCTGGGTCGCAGCCCCCGGAACCGTGGCCACCAACGCCCACGTCGTCGCCGGCGAGGACGACACGACCGTGACCACCCTGGACGGCGGCTCGCTGGAAGCGACCCCGGTCTACTACGACCCGATCAACGACCTGGCGCTGCTACGCGTCGGCACCCAGCTCCCAACCCTGCCGTTCGCCCCCGACCCGCAGCGCGGCACCAGCGGCGCGGTGCTCGGCTATCCGGAGAACGGCCCCTACGCGGTCGCCCCGGCCCGCATGGGCGACACCCGCTCGGTGGTCAGCGAGGACTCCTACGGCGCCGGCCCGATCCGCCGCACGATCGCCTTCCTGCGAGGCACGGTTCGCAGCGGCAACTCCGGCGGCCCCCTGGTCGACTCCCGGGGCCGCGTCATGGGCACCGTCTTCGCCGCAACCACCTCCGGCCCATTGGGCGGCTTCGCCGTCCCCAACGAGGTCATCCGCTCAGCTTTGAGCAAGGCTACGTCGCCGGTCGATACCGGACCCTGCACCGGCTGAAAATGGGTGGGCTGCGGGTTATGCCCTGCGCGGCTTGTACTTTTTCGGCAATCCAATCGCGGTAGACCGAACACGGAGCACCGAAAAAGTTGAGCGAAGGGTAGTGCCCCAACCCACCCCCCAGCGGCTTACCGCGGTGCAGCGTCGCCGCCGTCTCGTCACCCGCGCGATCCCCCTCGCGATCATCGCGATCGTCTCCTTCGCGCTCGGCGCCTCCGCCGGGGCGCCGGGCTCGCCGGAGAAGGATGCGGCCGAACGCTTCGCCAAAGCCTGGGCCCATGGCGATCTGGCCGCGATGTACAGGGAGCTGAACGCCGACTCGCAGCGCTCGATCGGCCAGAAGAAGTTCGCCGCCGCGTACCGCGAAGCAGCGAAGGTGGCGACGCTGCGGACGCTCTCCGCCGGCCCGCCGGGCGACGCCGTCGAGGCGAGCGGGCGCACCGTCGTCCCGGTCCCGATCGAAGCCGGCACGGTCGCCTTCGGCAGGGTGAGCGCCGACCTCGATCTGCCCTATGCCGACGGCGGCGTCGCCTGGGACCCGAGCCTCGTCTTCCCCGGCCTCGAACCGGGCGAACACCTGGAGAACCGGATCGACCTCGCCCCGCGGGCGCCGATACTCGCCAGCGACGGCACCCCGCTGGCCGAGGGCCCCGCAGACGCCCGCGAACACCCGCTGGGCAGCGCCGCGATCGACGTGACCGGCGAAGTCGGCCTGGCGAGCGAAGACGAAGAGGTCGCCCTCGCCCGCCGCGGCTTCCCACCGGAAACTCCGGTCGGGATCAGCGGCATCGAGCAAGCGTTCAACGTGAGGCTGGCGGGCCGGCCCGGCGGCTCGCTCCTCGCGGTGACCGGCAAGGGCGGCTCGACACGGATCATCTCCCAGTCCAAACCGCGTGCCGGCGCCCCGGTGAAAACGACGATCGACCCCAGCCTCCAGCAGGTGGCGGTGTCCGGCCTGGCCGGGAGGGCCGGCGGAGTGGCGGTGCTCGACGCTCGCAGCGGCGACATCCGGGCGCTTGCCGGGCAGGCCTTCTCGGCGCCGCAGCCGCCCGGCTCGACCTTCAAGATGGTCACCACCACCGCCGCCCTCAAGAAGGGCGTCGTCTCGCTCGACGACGAATTCGAACTCACCGACGGAGTCAACGTCGGTGGCCGGTTCATCAGCAACGCGAACGGCGAGGTCTGCGGTGGCACCTTCCGCGAAGCCTTCGCCGAGTCGTGCAACGCCGACTTCGCCCCGCTCGGGCCGAAGATCGGCAACGACGACCTCGTCGCGACCGCCGAACGGTTCGGGTTCAACTCGCCGCCGGCGATCTACGCGTCGCAGACCGTCGAACGGGTCGACCCTCCCGCCTCGTCGATTCCGACCGAGATCGGCGACGAACTTGACCTCGGGGTCAGCGCGATCGGCCAGGGCGAAGTCCTCGCCACCCCGTTGCAGATGGCCATGATCGCGCAGACGATCGGCAACGGCGGCGTTCGCGAGCCGACTTCGCTGGTCGTCAACCGCAAGCTGCGGCCCGAGCTGAAGCCGGTGCGGGTGATGTCGAAGAAGATCGCGGGCGAGCTGACCGAACTGATGATCGGGGTGGTCACCGGCGGCACCGGCTACGCGGCGGCGATTCCGCAAGCCCAGGTGGCGGGCAAGACCGGCACCGCCGAGCTGGGGCCAAAGCCCGGCACCGAAGGCGAAGAAGAACCCGAACAGATCAAGGACGCCTGGTTCGCCGCCTTCGCCCCGGCCGAAAACGCTCGCCTCGCGGTCGGCGTGCTGCTCATCGAAGCCGAAGCCGCGGGCGGCGAAGTCGCCGCCCCGGTAGCCGGCCAGGTGCTCTCGGCCGGCCTCTAGAGGTCGAGCGTGACCGTCGCCGGGCCTTCGGGTCCCGGGATCGAGAGGAGCAGCGGCCGATTCTCCGAAGCGGAGGCGGGCAGGCGGAAGAGGACCAGCGAGCCCTCGATCGGGCCCTGCTGGGGTGTCGAGTCGAGCACCGGCACCTGTTCCTGCGGTTCGACTTCGCCGCCGAAGGGCAGCGCGTAGAGGCTCTTGCTGGGGATCGCCCGGAAGACCGTGTTGTCGGCGTCGGTGACGGTCAGCGAGGCGGGCAGCGCGTGCGGCGATTCGTCCTTGTTCTGGACTTCGAGGAAGACGCCGAAGTAGGCGGAGCCGGGAGGCGCCGGCGGCTGGCCGACCAGGTAGGCGGAGTCCTCGTTGTCGTTGGGGTTGAGGAAGCGCGAGAAGACGACGTTGTACTGGAGCTCGCCGAGCTTCACCGGCTCGCCCTCGGCCACTTCCTTGGAGTCGCTCGACCAGCCGCAGGCCGAAAGCGCGATCGCAACGGCGGCGAGCGCCAGGGCGGCGAGCAGCGGCAGGGCGGAGTCGGATCGGCGGCGGGTCATCGGCGGCGAGAGTTTATTGAGACTCGAGCTGGTCGCGCAGCCTGCGCAGCGCCGTGCGCCACTTACGCTTCAGTCGGATCGACGCTCCCGAGAGCCTCTCCAGCGCCCTGTCCGGGGGATTGGAAGGCTCGGTCCAGTAGACGACGCGGACCCTGGTCAGCGAGCCACCGCCTCCCGACAGCTCCCAGACCGTGGTCGCCGGGATCCCGTTGGCGCGGCCGCCACGGCCCCGCTCGACGATCCTGTGCGGCTTGTCCAGCTCGACGATCGCGGTGTCCATCCAAGACGAACCGGGCGGCAGCTCGAGGCGGAAGCGGGCGCCGGCGCCGATTCCGCTGGACTCGAGCCGGGTGAGGTGGAAGCCGGCGAGGAAATGGTCGGTGAAGGAGGGCCGGCGGGCGAGGTCGCCGAGCGCCGCGAAGACGCGCTCGCGCGGGGCGTCGATCTCGAGTTCGGCGCTGACTGGACCCATCGGCGGCGCGATTCTATGGGGGCGGGCCGTCGGCAGAGCGCCCATACGGGCGTCCAGTTCCGGCGTTTCAGCGCGAGGGTTGCGGGAAAATCCCGATGGCACGACTTTGCGAGGAACGATACGATTCCCCCCGCGGAGGGCGCCGGAAGGAGGAGAGCCATCCCAGCCAGTCTCACCCCCAGCAGCCCAGCATCACCCAGTTACACCACCGGGACCGTTCCCGGCCCAGGAACGTACTTTTGCCTCGACTGCGGATCGCAGCTCTCGCTCCGCGAGGACGACCGTCTGCCCCAGTGCCCGCGCTGCGACGGCACGATCTTCCGGCTCGACTCGATCTTCGAGCCGATGCAGGAGCACGGCGGGACCACGGCCGAGTTCGCGGTGCCCGCCAAGCGGACCGCACCCGGCTGGCTGGAAGAGGTCCGGGCCCAGCTCGACCCCGGCAGCCGCCGCCTCGCCTGCCGCGAGGACGACGGTGGGGTGCGGGTCTTCGCGGTGCAGCGCGGTTGGACGCGGATCGGCCGCAGCGGCGCCGCCGACATCCGCCTCGACCACCCGAGCGTCTCGCGCCGCCACGCGCTGATCGTCTCCGAACCGGACGAGTCGCTGCGCGTCCTCGACGACCGCAGCCTCAACGGCGTCTTCGTCAACGGCGACATCGTCGAGTGGGGCAAGCTCTCCGACGGCGACGAGCTGACGATCGGCCGCTACCACCTGTTCGTGCTCGAGATCTGAGCGCCCGCCGGTTCCGGCCACCGGCCCTCGTAGCATGGGCTTCGTGAGCGCCGCCTACGATCCCGCCGCCGCAGCCGCGCAGGCCCGCGAGCGCCTGCACGAGGAGATAGAGCGCGTCCGCGTGGGGGTCGAGGCGATGCTCGACGAGCAGCAGGGCGATGACGCCGCCCTGCGCCGCGAGCTGGAGGCGATCCGCAAGGAGACCCGCCGCTACGTCAAGAAGCGCGTCGGCAAGACCGAGAAGCGCCTTGGGAAGCAGATCCGCGAGATCGACGAGCGCACCAGCGCGCTGGAGCAGCGGATCGAGCAGGGGGAACAGGAGCGCAAGCACGCCGAGTGGCGCATCCACACCAACACCGAGGCGATGCTCGACGGCCTCCTACGCGAGGTCCGCGCGATCGCCGATCTCTTGAGCGGCTCCCCACCTACTCGGTAGAGATGCTCGGGTCCGCCTGCACCCTGTGCGGCACGACCATGAGGAAGTTCGCGGCGGCATCCGAGGCGAGCGACCTGATCCGGTCGGCCTCGCCGTCCTGACCGGTGGCGCGCAGCTCCTCGGCGTAGTGGCCGAGCAGCTCTTCCACATCCAGCCTGCCCTCCGAGTCGATCTCCTTCAGCTCCACTTTGGCCCCCTCGCCGAGCCGCCGTTCGATCGCCTCGCGGTCGATGCCGAAGGCCTCGTGGCGGACGTAGACGCGGCCGCCGGTCATCCCGGCGCAGGCCCAGGGCCCGAGGTCGCCGAGCACCACGGCGCGGCCCGAGGTCATGTACTCGAAAGCAAAGCCCTTGGCGTTGGCGCGATCGACGAGGCAGCCGCGGCTGTCGTCGAGCTCCTCCTCGGGCTCGCCGCCCAGCACCACATCGGCGCCGGAGAGGCGGATGCAGAAGCGCGAGTCGGCCGAGCCCTGGACGAAGAGGCGGCCGCGCTGGGCGCCGTAGGCGAACGACTTGCCGACCGAGCCGTTCAGCCGTTGGCCGTTGGCGCCCGTGCCCTTCAGCACCGCGATGGTGCCGCCCAGCATCGTCTTGCCGACACCGTCCTGGGCGCCGCCCTCTACCCGGATCGAGACGCCGTAGGAGTTGAAGGCGCCGAGGCCCTGGCCGGCAACCGAGCCGCCGTTGAACTCGAGGTCCGCGAGCACGTCCTCGCCAGCCTCCGGACCGTCGTCGAAGATGCGCGCGCGGGCGATCGCTCCGGCCAGCTCGGTGCCGAGCACCCGGTCGCCCGCGTCGGTGGCCCGCGGGAACTCGCTGCGCACCGCGTTACCCGAGCAGACCTCGCCGGCCAGGGCGCCGATCTGCGCCGAGGCGGCCTTGGCCTCCATGCGGATCGGGCGGGCGACGACGAGGCCCGCTTCGGCCCGCTCCTCGGCGATCTCCTCGGCGACCGGCAGGTCGAGCGGCTCGAGGTCGAGGAACTCCTCCAGCGGCGTGATCAGCGACGCCAGGTCGATCCGCTCCTGGTGGGAGA
>CAVSRD010000021.1:0-33729 GCA_963730315.1 uncultured Solirubrobacterales bacterium
GAGCGCGACCGCCCCTGGGTGATGCGCACCTACGCGGGGCACTCCGACGCGCGCCGCTCCAACGAGCTCTACCGCAAGAACCTGGAAAAGGGCCAGACCGGGCTCTCGGTCGCCTTCGACCTGCCGACGCAGACGGGCTATGACCCCGACCACGTGCTCGCCCGTGGCGAGGTCGGCAAGGTCGGCGTCTCGATCGCCCACAAGGGCGACATGCACCAGCTCTTCGACGGGATCCCGCTGGACGAGATGAACACCTCGATGACGATCAACGCGACCGCCGCCTGGCTGCTCGGCCTCTACGTCACCGTCGCCGAGGAGAACGGGGTCGAGCGCGCCCAGCTGACCGGGACGACGCAGAACGACATCATCAAGGAGTACCTCTCGCGCGGCACCTACGCCTTCCCGCCCGAGCCCTCGATGCGGCTGATCGCCGACATGGTCGCCTTCACCGTCAACGAGGTCCCGAAGTGGAACCCGACCAACATCTGCAGCTACCACCTGCAGGAGGCCGGGGCGACGCCGGTGCAGGAGATCGCCTACGCGCTCTCCACCGGGATCGCCGTGCTCGACGAAGTGAAGGCGCGCGGCCAGGTCGCCGAGAAGGACTTCCCCAAGGTCTTCGGCCGCATCTCCTTTTTCGTCAACGCCGGCATTCGCCTGGTCGAGGAGATCGCCAAGCTGCGCGCGATGGGCCGGCTGTGGAACGAGATCGGCCGCGAGCGCTACGGGGTGACCGACGAGAAGATGCTGCGCTTCCGCTACGGCGTCCAGGTCAACTCGCTTGGCCTGACCGAGGCGCAGCCGGAGAACAACATCCAGCGGATCGTGCTCGAGGCGCTGGCCGTGACGCTGTCGCGCGACGCGCGCGCCCGCGCGATCCAGCTGCCCGCCTGGAACGAGGCTATGGGCCTGCCGCGCCCCTGGGACCAACAGTGGAGCCTGCGCATCCAGCAGGTGCTGGCGAACGAGACCGACCTGCTCGAGTACCCCGACATCTTCGCCGGCTCGGTCGTCATGGACGGCCTGGTCGAGGAGCTGGCCGAGGGCGCCCGCGCCGAGATGGCGGTGGTCGAGGAGCAGGGCGGTGCGGTCGCCGCCGTCCCCTACATGAAGGCCCGCCTGGTCGAGTCCCACCGCGAGCGCGTCGCGCGGATCGAGAGCGGCGAGCAGAAGGTGATCGGGCAGAACAGCTTCAGGGAGAGCGAGGACTCGCCGCTGACGGCGGGCGCCGACGGCGGCATCCTCACCCCCGACCCCGAGGTCGAGCGCGAGCGGATCGAGGCGCTCGAGCAGTGGAAGGCCGAGCGCGACGAGGGCGCCGTGAAGGCGGCGCTGGAGGAGCTTGGCCGGGTCGCCGGCGACGAGAGCGCAAACGTCATGCCGGCGACGATCGCCGCGGCCGAGGCCGGGGCGACGACCGGCGAGTGGGCCGGCGTGCTCCGCGAGGCCTTCGGCGCCTACCGGGCGCCGACCGGCGTCGACGGCGCCGCGCCCCCCGGCCACCCCGAGGAGCTGGCGGCGATCCGCCGCCGGGTCGAGGAGGTCTCGGCCCGAATCGGCCACCGGATCAAGATCCTCGTTGGCAAGCCCGGCCTCGACGGCCACTCCAACGGCTCCGAGCAGATCGCCCTGCGCGCCCGCGACGCCGGCATGGAGGTGATCTACCAGGGCATCCGCCTGACTCCCGAGGAGATCGCCGAGTCCGCCCTGCAGGAGGACGTCGACGTGGTCGGCCTCTCGATCCTCTCCGGCTCCCATCTGGAGCTGGTGCCCGAGGTCGTGCGCCGCCTGCGCACCGAGGGCGTCGACGCCCCGGTGGTGGCCGGCGGCATCATCCCCCCCGCCGACGCCGAGCGCCTGCGCGAGGCCGGCGTCGACGGCGTCTACACGCCGAAGGACTTCGACCTCAACAAGATCATCGGCGAGATCGTCGCCCTGGTCGAGCAGCGGTCGACGGCGGGCGCGGCGGCCTGAGCGGCCTTATGTACGGTTTTTTGCAGCTTTTCGCCTCTTAGGCCGGAATTATTTACACTCAAGGGCACCGTGACCGCCCTTACGCCCGCTTTTTTGCTCTCCGACCAGCCCGAGGTCTTCCTCAGCGACGCCGGCACGTCACGCGCCGTGGGCGTCGCCGTCAAGGCCGAGGAAGCCCGGAAAGTGGGCCCCCGCCTCTACACGAGGAACACCGAGGCCCCGCTCGAGCAGGTGGTGCGCCGCAACTGGCAGCGGATCGCCGCGCTCTACTTCCCCGGCGCCGTGGTGGTCGATCGCAGCGCCTTCCTCGCGAAGCCAAGCGATGACGGCTCGCTCTTCCTCGACACGGGCGACTCGCGTGCGCGACGCGAACCGGTTCGGCTGCCGGGCCTGACCATCCGGCCGCGCAGCGGGCCCGGCCCGGTTCCCGGCGACATGCCCTTTATGGATGGGCTCCACTTCTCCGGCCCGGTTCGCAAATTCCTCGACAACATCCGCACTTCCCGGGCGATCCGGGGAACGGTCGCGCGAACCCTTTCTCGGGTGGAGCTCGAGGACGAGCTGGTCCGACTCGCCGCGCTGCGCGGGACCGAGGCGCTGAACGAGCTCCGCGACCAGGCAAAGGGGGTCGCGGGGCCTCTCCGGGCCGCGGCCGAGATGGAAGCGCTCGACGATCTGATCGGCGCGATCCTGGGCACGCGGTCGTTCCAGCCGGAGACCGCTGCGGCACGGGCCCACCAGAAAGGCCTCGGGTACGACCCGCGCCGGCTGGAGCTGTTCGAAGCTCTCCACATCCACCTCATGCAGGCGCCGCCGCTTGCGATCCGAGGCGAGCAGGCGGATTCGTTCCCCGCCCTCTCCTTCGTCGAGGCCTACCTCTCGAACTGGATCGAGGGCACCGAGTTCGAGCTGCACGAGGCGGAGGAGATCGTCTTCGAGGGAATGGTCCCGCAGGCGCGGTTCGAGGACGCGCACGACGTCCTTGGCACCTTCGAGCTGGTCGACGACGCCGCCCTGCGGGCACGCGTGCCGAGCGGCCCCGAGGATCTGCTCGACCTGCTGCGCTCGCACCACGCGCTGATGCTGGGACGGCGGCCGTCGGTCAACCCCGGGTCGTTCAAGCTGACGCCGAACCGCGTCGGGAACACCACCTTCGTCCACCCCGACCTCGTCGTCGGCACGCTGGTCGAGGGCTACCGCTACTACGCGAGCCTGCCGGCCGGGCTGCCGAAGGCGATCTTCGTCATGTACCTGATCGGCGAGGTGCACCCGTTCACCGACGGCAACGGCCGCGTCGCGCGCGTGCTGATGAACGCCGAGCTGAGCGCGATTGGCGAGCAGCGGATCGTGATCCCGATCGTCTACCGCGACAACTACCTGCAGGGGCTGCGGGCGCTCTCGCGCAACGGCAACCCCCAGCCCCTCGTCCGCGTGCTCGACTTCGCCCAGGCCTACGCCGCGGCGATCGACTGGAGCGACCTGCGCGCCGCCGAGCAGACGCTCGAGGAAACCAACGCCTTCCTCACCCCCGAGACCGCCGAGGAGCGCGGCGTGCGCCTCGAGCTTCCCCGCGTAGCGCCGATCCCTAACGTCCGCGCCATGCGGCAATCGGCAGGGCTAACGACCAAATTTGGTACTCCCACCCCCGGTACTCATCTTTGCTCGCCCTGCCAGAGCCCGCTCACCGGAACCGCGGCGAGACGATCGCCGAAGGGGACGTTGTCCCGATGACGATCACGATCGCCGGCATCCACTTCGAGCATCACGGCTACGACGCCCGTGGCGACACGCTCTTCCTGAGCGTCGGACCACCCAGTGGGAGGCCCCCGGCCCGGGCATACGAGACGCCCGAGGGGCATGTGGTCGAGCACGACGAGGCCGGCGCCGTCACTTCCATCGAGCTGCTGAACGCCCGCTGGCGTCTCGAACGAGAGGGCGAGGTGCGGGTCACGCTCCCGGAGCACCCCGCGGTCGCGGACGAACGCGAGCTCGAAAGCCGCGCTCACATAGCGCCGATCCGGGCGGGGCGGCACAATGGGGGCATGACCGAGCTCGACGGGGACCGGGCGTCCTGGCTGCGCTGCTACCGCTGCTGGTCCCGCAATCTGGAGATCCAGCTGCACTACGATGCGATCCGGCGCGTCGACCCGGACACCGGCATCCCCGCCGAGGGGATCGACGAGATCCAGGAAGCCGCGGTGCAGTGCCTCGATTGCATGCACGACCAGCCCCACCTGACCTTCCAGGACGACCGCGTCGTGCCGATCGAGGACCGCTGGGAGCGGATGGTCGCCGGCACCCCCTGGGTCGCCTCCTGCACGGTGACCGTCGACCAGGACCGGGTCGAGAGCTGCGCCGGGCCGGAAGCGGCCGAGCTGCTCGCCTACGGCGCCCTCGGCGAGGCCGGGGTGCGCGAGTTCTTCGCCCACGTGCGCTTCCACAAGCACGAGGAGGAGCGGATCGTCGTCCACATGCTGGTCGAGCTCTACGCCCGCTCGGCCGAGGAGGCGACCGAAGTGCTCGAAGACGCCGCCCAAGGCCGGCTCGAGATCACCTCGCTGGCGGAGGAGTCGCGACCGCCGGCGCACGCCTCGGACGAAGCGCACTGAGCGGGGGTCGCAGCCGCCGTCTCGACGATGAATCCGGAGAAGCGTTCACCGAACTCAAGATCGACGGCGAAAGCATGGGCTCCTCCACCGACTTCAATCGAGTTCGCTACGGCCTTGTCTCATCTGGGAGCAACGGCTCGGGAAACCTGACCCTGTACGTCGACCGGGCCTCGATCAGCAAAGCCGAACGCGGTCCACCGACGTCAACCACGCCGGGCTTTGTCAGCTACTGGCGCCTGGACGAGTCCAGTGGCAGCACCGCCGCCGATACCGAGGAAGTCGCTTCCGGTACCTACATGAACGAACCCGAACTCGGGGTCGCCGGGCTACTGGCAGGCGAGGCCGATACCGCTGTCAACTTCGACGGCGAAGAAGGCGTGGATCAAAGCCGATGCACTTCAGGGGGGGCCGTAACGACTTCTCCAACAACTATTTCGACGGCGTCATCGACGACGTCGCGATCTATGACAAGGCGCTGTCCGGAGCGACGATCCTGCAGCACTACGAATCGGGAACCTAGGCGTCCGCCCTGGCGGGCGTCGCAGCCAGCCCTGCCCGGACGGGCTATCGCCTCCGCCACCGAGGAGTCGCGCCCCCGGCCCACGCGTCGGACGAGGCGCACTGAGCGCGGGTCGTCAGCGAGCCGCGAGCGGGCTCACCCGGTTGCCGGGCCGTGCAGGCGGTATAAAGGGAGTCATCACCTCCCGATCGGCACCCAGACACGGCCCCTCCTCGACGGAGTGGCTGCAACCCCCGCTTACCCAGAGCGGGCTTCGCCACTTCCTACAGAACCTCAGGGACGGGGTCCGCCTCATCGTCTTAGTCGTGGTCATAGCCCTCGGGCTAGCGGTCTTATACCTGCTGGCCGCGGAAACCGTCTACGAAGCACAAGCCGACATCCTCGTGACGCCGGTGCCCACCCAGGAAGCGATCCTGTCCACCGTGGGGGTCATAGCCCAATCGGCCGACCCCACCCTCGACGTCGAGACGGCGAACCAGCTGATCGATTCCCCAGCCGTCGCCGATCGGGCGGCGAAGAGCCTCAACAGCGGAGTGACGGGGAGCGAACTCCTGAACGCTACGACCGTCGAACCGATCCCCGAAAGCAACATCGTCACCGTCACTGCACGCGGCCCGACCGCGGAGTCGGCAGCGGCTCGGGCAACCGCCTTCGCCGAAGCCGCGGTTGCACAGCGGCGAGCAGCGATCGCCTCGAACATCGAAACCGTGGTCTCCGAACTGCGGGTCAGCCTGGCGGAAGCTGAAAACACGGAAGCGGCGGGCAACATCTCGAGCACGATCGCCACGCTGAGTGCGTTCCGCGCCAGTGGCAACGCGACGATCCAGGTCGAGTCACCCGCGTCCCCGCCGAGCTCCCCAGCTCACCACGCACGATCCTGGTGCTGGTGGGGGCGGCGATCGGCGGGCTGCTGATCGGCATCGGCCTCACCTACGCCGCGAGGATCCTCGACCCGCGCCTGCGCCGCGAGGAGCAGCTCCGCGCCCTCTTCAACCTTCCGATCCTCGCCCGGATCCGGCGCGAGCGCCCGCAGGCCGGACCGCTCACGCCCGAGCGGCTCTCGCCCGTCGCCCGGGAGACCTACCGAACGCTGCGCGCCACCGTCTCCGCGACGAGCCCCGACGAGACCGGTCCGCGCTCGATCCTGGTCAGCAGCTCCGGGCCATCGGAGGGCAAGAGCACCACGGCGATCAACCTCGCCGCCTCGCTCGCGCTGGCCGGACACCGGGTGATCCTGATCGACGCCGACCTGCGGCGCCCGGCGATCGGAAAGGCCCTGGGCATAGACGACCGCCCCGGGGTGGTGAGCGTGCTGCTCGGACGCCTCTCGCTGACGGACGCCCTCGAGCCCATGAGCGCGTATCAGGACAACCTGCAGGTGCTGGTCGCCGACCAGACGGGAGCGGACTATGCCGATCTGTTCTCGCTGCCCGCGGCCAAGCGCCTGCTCGAGGAGGCGGACAGCCTTGCCGACTACGTGGTCATCGACTCGCCCCCGCTGGCCAACGTCGTCGACGCCCTACCGCTCGCGCGGCACGCGGACGCCGTTCTCCTCGTGGTACGGCTCAGGCAGAGCCGTGTCAGCAAGATACGCGAACTCGCCGAGCTGCTGGCAAGCAGCGGGATACGGCCGATCGGCCTGGCGCTGGTCGGCGTGACCCGAACCGAGCGCGACGGCCATGACTACTACGTCGCCGAGCCCGACCAGCGACCTCGCCGCGCGTCCGCGCTGACGACCAAATAGCCGTCGGGCGTCCGGCCCCGCTGCTCGAAGAGGTCTCGAACGGCGGCGAGATCCTCGGGCCGGGTCGACCCTAGGTGAACGACGACAACGGCGTGCTCCGTCGCGTCACAGGCCGCGATGACGTCCGCGGGCGCCTCGGCGACAGGCGGCGCGTCCACCACCGTCCAGTCGCCGATCCGCCCCACCTCCTCCAGGATCTCCCCGGTCCGGGCGCAAATCTCCTCGCGCATCGCGAGGTCGCTCGTCGGCGGCGCCGCGAACAACCAGCTTCCATCCGAGTCGAAGGAGGTCGCCACCGACCCGGCCGGCTCCCCCGCGAGCAGCGCGGAGACGTCGGCGACCGGATTTACTCCGAGCATCGCGGCAAGCCGGGGGTTGCGGACATCGAGCTCGACGACCGCGACCGAGGCCTCGACCGCCGAGAAGGCACGGGCGAGATTGAGCGCCTCAGCGGCCCCGCTGTCACCGCCGCCCGGGCTGACCACCAGGACGGCCAGGCCGCCGTCGAGACCTCCGCTCCGCGAATCCGTCGCGCGCAGCTCGAGCTGGTCTCGCAACGCCCGGTATCCCTCCGGCACCTGCCGCGTCGGATCCCGGGCGGCGCTGGCATCGGACCCGCGCGCCCCCGGGACCCGTGCCAGAACCGGAAGACGATAGAGACGCTCGAGCTCGGCCTCGGCCCTGATGGGACCGGCGGCCAGGAGCTCGATCATCACCACCGTGAGACTGGCGAGCAGAAGGCCGGCGATCAGAGCGATCAGCGCAACCCGCGACGCGGGCAGAGCCTGTGAGGTGCCGGCGGAAGCCGGCCCGGCAAGCGACAGCGTCGGATCTCCCCGCTCGGCGACCGACCGCAGGGTAACCAGACGTTCTTCCAGCGCATTGGCTTCCCGGCCGTTCGGCGCCACCTGCGAGAGTTGGTCTTCGGCGCCCTTGATCTCGGCTTCCACCTGGGGGGCGAGGAGCCGGTCGCGGATGCGCAGCGCAGCGTTTGCGTAGGCGTTTGCGGTCGAGGCCGCTTCCGGGGGCGAGCCGCCTTCCGCCGCGATCTGGACGAGGCTCGAGCCGGAAACCACGCTGACTTCGACGTTCCCCGACACCGATCCAGAGGAGCCACTGCCCATTTGAGAGGCGGCGAGCCGGGCGGCCTCGGGAGACTGGACCAGCGCCGCCGCCGTCTCCGCCGGTCGCTGTGCATCCAGTTCCGAGGCCCGGATCAGCGGGAGCCCGACGAACGATTCGTCCCTGGCCGGAATCGGCGACACGAGGATCTCCGCGGTGGACCGATAGGTCGGCGTCCGGTGCGCCAGCCAGGCGCCCGCTCCGAGCAGGCAGGAGAGAACGACAGCGGTGAAGATCAGGCGGCGGCGCGCGACCGCCGCGAGGAAGGCGTTGAGTGCCACCACCGGAGAGGCATCCGCCTCCCCATCGTCAGGGAGCCGCTCGTCCCGGTCAATCAGCGACCCAGGTTCCACCGGGATGTCCCTCCTTCCTCCGCCGCCCTCGAGGCGACCGTCAACAAGGCCGGCCCGAGCCCGAGCAGGATCCAGGTTCGCCTGTCGGTCGGGTCGGTGATGAACGTCGAGGCGATCATCGCCGCGACCTGCGCCAGGAGCACGGACCATGCCAGCGTCGCGTACCGCAGGTCGCCGGCGTGCTCGAACCTTTGCGCGGCCATCCAGCTCGCCCTCAGGGACAAGACGACCGCAGCGATGAAGAGGCCCAGGCCCACGAGCCCCGTCTCGGCGAACAGCTGCAGGTAGGAATTGTGCGCCTCGTGCGGCTTTCCGAGCACGAGCTGGGCACCCAGCCGGCCACTCTGCAGGCGCCCGGGGCGGCGCAGATAGTCGGCCGAGGCATCCGGGAAGCCGCCGAGGCCCACCCCGTGGACCGGATGCGCGCGACCCATCCGTAGCGCGATCGTCCAGAGGTCCACGCGGCCGTTTCCGGTGCCGAAGTGGCGAAGGCGATCGAGGTTCGAGGAGGAGGAAGAGGCGACCATCCACACGACGCCGAGGGCGAGCACGGTCACGAGCACGGCGACGATCTTGCGCCGGTGGCCGCGGGCGACCAGCAGCGTGCCGATCGTGATCGTCACCGCTGCGAGCAGGCCGCCCCTGGACCCCGACGCGAGCAACCCGGCAGCCAGCACGACCGCGCAGGCGACGAGCCAACCCCGTCGACTGGGTACGCGGGTGGTCGCCGCGAGTCCCACCGCCAGGGCAATCCCGGGAACGAGTCCGGCTGCGAGGAAGTTCGGGTCCCCGTAGGAGCCGGCCAGGCGACCGGCTTCACCGCTCCCGGCGACATCGCTCGGGACGTTGATCCCGGGCACGTACCCGGCCAGCACCGAGATCAGCGCCCCGACGACGAAGGCCGCGCAGACCATCGTCAGATGCCGACGCCTTGTCAGCGACGTCGCGACGATCACAAAGACTCCGCCCGCGATCCACCAGAAGCCGATGCTGCTCGCCGTCGCCGATGGGTTGACTGACCAGATCAGCGAAAACGAAACCCAGACGAGCAAGAGAAGGATGGTGAACACGAGGCCGGCATGCCGGCGGAGAATCGTGGCGACCGTCCAGCGGCGAGCAGGCAACGTCGCCAGCCAGGCGACTCCGACCATGATCGCCACGGCGGTCGGGCCGATGCGGGCGACGGGGAGCCGTTCAACGAAGACCAGTGGGATCCAGAGGGCCACACCGAGCGGCAGGTCGATGAGGACCAGGGGCGCATACAGCAAGCCAAGCAGAGCGGCGGCACCCAGCGTGACGTTTTTCGCAAGCAGAACGCCGACCAGCAGCGCGGCGAGTGCCCCGGCGACGGCGAGCGGGGTCGGCGACGAGAAGGCCGGGGGCAGAGGCCGTGACGGCAGCGAGGTTCTGTGAGCAGACATTGGAAGCGAGGCTCGGAGTCTAGGGGCCACCGGAAGACGACCTGCCGCGGGTTGCCGCTAATACATCCGTCCAGGAGTCGGACATCACGGTGAAGGCCCGGTCGCCCGGTGTCGATCGGCAGGCGGGTCATGGGACACACGCCCCACCCCCACCACCGCCGATCGCTGACGATGGCCGGGACCGCCCTGCTGCTGCTGGCGCTGCTGGTTGCCTGCTGCATGACTCCGCAACAGGCGCCGGCCGCGGCGCTCCGACCGATGCGCTCGGAGCTGAGCGACGCGACGGTCGCAAAGGTCGGACGACCGGCCGCGCGCCGCTCGAGCGCACAGCTTAGAAGCGTCACGAGCGACTGCTCGTCCGACACCTGCTGGCGGCCCTACGCGACCTCCAGTCCGTTCAACACGGCGCTGGGTGCCGGCACGGCGGTGGCCTCCGACTCGGCGCAGATCGTCCAGAGCTGGCTGTCCACTTGGTCCTCGGGGGGATCCTCGACGCCGCGCTTCAGCGTCGGGACCGCGGACAGCCGCGAAGACTACGACCACCCGCTCTACTACGCCCAGCCCGGCGACCCCGTCTATACCGTGCACTGCGCGGAATCCTGGGGGCGCTGCCCGGTCGAGGGAATGCAGATCCAGATCCCCGGCGCCGCTTCCCCGGCCGGCGGAAGCGACGGCCACATGGCCGTGATCGACCAGTCCTCGGGCTGGGAGTACGACTTCTGGCAGGTCCGCCAGAAGTCGGCGGGCGGCGGCACGCTGACGGTGAGCTGGGGCGGGCGGACGAAGATCGACGGCGAAGGGCTGGGCTCGCCCGCGACGGCCGCGAACTTCGGCCTGGCCGCCGGGATCATCCGCCCCCAGGAGCTGGCCGCCGGGCGCATCGAACACGCCCTGTTCATGGTCGTCAAGTGCACCAACGGACGCGCCGTGTGGCCGGCCGCCTCCAACAGCGGGCGCAGCTGCTCGAGCATGGGGCTCTCCAACGCCGGGGCGCCGGCGATGGGCCAGCACTTCTTCCTCGACATGAGCGACGCCCAGATCGAAGCCCTCTCCAAGCCCGCCTGGCAGAAGACGATCCTGCGGGCGATGGCGCGCTACGGCCTGTATGTGGGCGATACCGGGGGCGGCTTCCTGAAGATCGAGTCCGGCTCCAGCTACACCAGCTTCGGCCTGCCCGACCCCTGGATCCAGATCGCCCGCGACGCCGGGCTCTCGCCATGGCACGACGGCTCCACCGGCAAGGACGTCTACACCTTCGACCTCTCGAAGGCCGTCGACTGGGCCGGGAACCTGAAGGTCGCGACGGGCTGAGCGGGCCCCGCGGGTCGAACGAGACAGCATGCCGTGCAGTCGAATGATCGTCCGCTTCGACGCGGGCTAATGCCGGAGCTTCTCGCGCGGTCGATGAGAACGGCGACTCCAAAACCAGTCGCTGATGATGATCGCCAACTCCCACAAGCCACTGCTCTCGCGCTTGATCCTTGCGCTCTCGTTGCTCACGGCGATAGGCCTCCTGCTCTTCACCGGTATCGGCAGCGCGGCAACCGCGACCTTCCGGTCCGTAACCTCCCAGCGAGATTCGCAGGCACCGAGCGTGCCGTCGCTGCGACTCCGCGGCTTCGATTCGACCGCGGCGAGCCGCCCGGGACACGCACCTCAAGCTCGCAGCGCCCGGCGCGATGCGGCGAAGATCGTCCGGCTGCGACACGGGGCATGGGCGATCGGCGTCGAAAGCGGCCGGGCAGTCCGATCGGACAGGTCCTGTCAGCATCGCCGCTGCCGCCCCGACCTCCAGCCTGAACCGACCCCGGCGCCCGAGCCCCAGCCCGAACCTGCACCGGCCCCGACGCCTGAACCGGAACCCGCTCCCGAACCCGCTCCTCAGCCGACGCCGGCACCCGAAGTCACTCCCGAACCGGAACCGGCTCCGACGCCGGAACCGGCTCCGGAACCCGCACCCACGCCGAAGCCTGAACCCGAACCGGAACCGGCACCCCAACCGGCGCCGAGCCCGGAAGGCGTCTGCGGGTCGGGGACCTTCGGCAGCTTCAGCGCGACCAGCCCTCCCGACACCTGCTGGCGGCCCTACGCGACCTCCAGTCCGTTCAACACGGCGCTGGGCGCCGGCACGGCGGTGGCCTCCGACTCGGCGCAGATCGTCCAGAGCTGGCTGTCCACTTGGTCCTCGGGGGATCCTCGACGCCGCGCTTCAGCGTCGGGACCGCGGACAGCCGCGAAGACTACGACCACCCGCTCTACTACGCCCAGCCCGGCGACCCCGTCTATACCGTGCACTGCGCGGAATCCTGGGGGCGCTGCCCGGTCGAGGGAATGCAGATCCAGATCCCCGGCGCCGCTTCCCCGGCCGGCGGAAGCGACGGCCACATGGCCGTGATCGACCAGTCCTCGGGCTGGGAGTACGACTTCTGGCAGGTCCGCCAGAAGTCGGCGGGCGGCGGCACGCTGACGGTGAGCTGGGGCGGGCGGACGAAGATCGACGGCGAAGGGCTGGGCTCGCCCGCGACGGCCGCGAACTTCGGCCTGGCCGCCGGGATCATCCGCCCCCAGGAGCTGGCCGCCGGGCGCATCGAACACGCCCTGTTCATGGTCGTCAAGTGCACCAACGGACGCGCCGTGTGGCCGGCCGCCTCCAACAGCGGGCGCAGCTGCTCGAGCATGGGGCTCTCCAACGCCGGGGCGCCGGCGATGGGCCAGCACTTCTTCCTCGACATGAGCGACGCCCAGATCGAAGCCCTCTCCAAGCCCGCCTGGCAGAAGACGATCCTGCGGGCGATGGCGCGCTACGGCCTGTATGTGGGCGATACCGGGGGCGGCTTCCTGAAGATCGAGTCCGGCTCCAGCTACACCAGCTTCGGCCTGCCCGACCCCTGGATCCAGATCGCCCGCGACGCCGGGCTCTCGCCATGGCACGACGGCTCCACCGGCAAGGACGTCTACACCTTCGACCTCTCGAAGGCCGTCGACTGGGCCGGGAACCTGAAGGTCGCGACGGGCTGAGCGGGCCCCGCGGGTCGAACACCGGGTGGTGGACGGCCGCGAGCGGCGCCTGGACGCATATTCGAAGGTCGCTATCGTAACGTTCGTCCCATGGCCCGCACCGGCGAATCCGGCGGGAGCGTGTGCCGAAGGTGGCGAGCGGGAAATTCCGGGTAATAGGCAGTTCGGCGAGGGCCTTGGTGCGTCGTAAGAGCTTGACAGCTTCCGTTTTGATCCTGCTGTGCTCAACGGCAATTGCCGGGGTGTCGTGGTTCACGCTCCCCGTCCCACGCGGACCGGCCTCGAGACTCGCGACGGCGAAGCCGGCCAAGGCGTCCGTGCCGCCGGGCTCAAGCGCCGGCGGGGTGACCGCCGATCGCAGGCGGAACCTACCGCTCGCAGATCGGATACCCGCAGCTCGCGCCCTCCCCCGCGCCAGGATGTCGGTCGGCCGGAGAGCCGTCGCCTTGCGCTCCGCCCCCCCGAAGCTCCAAGGCGCGGCATCCATCAGCCGAGACGAAGGGGGACAGCGGGTCTGTCGGTGGCGGTGGCAGTGGTCGCCCTGGCGGTGGCAGTGGCAGCCGTGGTGCAGGCAGACGACCTCTGAGCCCGAAGGGACGTCGGTGCAGACCCCGGCCCTCCAGCCCGAGCCGGAACCGCCGACCCTCCAGTCCGACCCGGCCCCCGAGCCGGAGCCGCCGTCTCGCCAACCCGAACCCGCTCCCCGGCCCACCCCACAGCCCGAACCGAAACTCCAGCCCCCTCTCCGGCTCGCGTCGCAGCCTGAACCGACCCCGGCGCCCGAGCCCCAGCCCGAACCTGCACCGGCCCCGACGCCTGAACCGGAACCCGCTCCCGAACCCGCTCCTCAGCCGACGCCGGCACCCGAAGTCACTCCCGAACCGGAACCGGCTCCGGAACCCGCACCCACGCCGAAGCCTGAACCCGAACCGGAACCGGCACCCCAACCGGCGCCGAGCCCGGAAGGCGTCTGCGGGTCGGGGACCTTCGGCAGCTTCAGCGCGACCAGCCCTCCCGACACCTGCTGGCGGCCCTACGCGACCTCCAGTCCGTTCAACACGGCGCTGGGTGCCGGCACGGCGGTGGCCTCCGACTCGGCGCAGATCGTCCAGAGCTGGCTGTCCACTTGGTCCTCGGGGGGATCCTCGACGCCGCGCTTCAGCGTCGGGACCGCGGACAGCCGCGAAGACTACGACCACCCGCTCTACTACGCCCAGCCCGGCGACCCCGTCTATACCGTGCACTGCGCGGAATCCTGGGGGCGCTGCCCGGTCGAGGGAATGCAGATCCAGATCCCCGGCGCCGCTTCCCCGGCCGGCGGAAGCGACGGCCACATGGCCGTGATCGACCAGTCCTCGGGCTGGGAGTACGACTTCTGGCAGGTCCGCCAGAAGTCGGCGGGCGGCGGCACGCTGACGGTGAGCTGGGGCGGGCGGACGAAGATCGACGGCGAAGGGCTGGGCTCGCCCGCGACGGCCGCGAACTTCGGCCTGGCCGCCGGGATCATCCGCCCCCAGGAGCTGGCCGCCGGGCGCATCGAACACGCCCTGTTCATGGTCGTCAAGTGCACCAACGGACGCGCCGTGTGGCCGGCCGCCTCCAACAGCGGGCGCAGCTGCTCGAGCATGGGGCTCTCCAACGCCGGGGCGCCGGCGATGGGCCAGCACTTCTTCCTCGACATGAGCGACGCCCAGATCGAAGCCCTCTCCAAGCCCGCCTGGCAGAAGACGATCCTGCGGGCGATGGCGCGCTACGGCCTGTATGTGGGCGATACCGGGGGCGGCTTCCTGAAGATCGAGTCCGGCTCCAGCTACACCAGCTTCGGCCTGCCCGACCCCTGGATCCAGATCGCCCGCGACGCCGGGCTCTCGCCATGGCACGACGGCTCCACCGGCAAGGACGTTTACACCTTCGACCTCTCGAAGGCCGTCGACTGGGCCGGGAACCTGAAGGTCGCGACGGGCTGAGCGGGCCCCGACCGCACGCGAATCCGATCTGAAAGAGTCCGCGCCCATGCGCATCGCCTTCGTCGAGACGGCGCCCTTCGGAGGCCTGTTGCATTACGCGGTCCAGCTGGCCGACGCCCTCGCCGACCGGGGCAACCGCGTCGAGCTGATAACGCCTCGCGACAACGAGCTGGTCGATCGCCGGGGCAGCGCCGAGATGCGACCGATCCTCACCCCCACCGTCCGCGAGTCGGAGCTGCGGCCCCGCGGGCCGGCCGGCCGGCTGGCCCAGCGCGTCCGGGTCGCCTGGCGGCTGCTCCACTGCTGGCTAGGAGTCGTGCGAGCGGCGCGACTCGGTCGCCACGACGTCGTGGTCATCAACTCGGACATCTACTTCTCGGTCGCCGCCATGGCGGTCCTGACCCTCACGATGCTGCCCCGCTGTCCCCCGGTGGTCTTCATCTGCCACAACGCCAGGCCGCTCAGCCTGACCAGCGACGGCGAGCTTGCGGGGTTCTCGCGGGTGCAGAAGCTGATCCTTCAGCGGCTGTTCCCCCGCCTGCTGCTGACGCTGCTGCACGGCGAGAGCTCCCGCAAGGAGTTCGAAACGGCGTGGCCGCGAGCCCGAACGGCGACGATCCCACACGGCGACGAGCGTCTCTTCGCCGCCGAGCCACCTCCTCCGTGTGAGCGCGAGAGCATCCTGTTCTTCGGCAACTGGCGCACGACCAAGGGGATCCCGGTCCTGACCGAAGCCTTCGACCTGATCGCCGCTCGGCGGCCGACCGCCACCCTCACCCTCGCAGGGACCCCGTTCCCGGCGGACCTCGACCTCGCGGCGCTCGGCACCTGGGCGGACCGCCACGGGGATCGGGTCGAGCTGATCGAACGCTATATCCCGATCGACGAGGTGCCGCGGATCTTCGGCCGTGCGAGAGTCGTGGCGGTCCCCTACCTCCACGCCTCCCAGAGTGGCGTGGCGCACCTGGCGATGACCCTGGCCCGGCCGGTGGTCGCCAGCGCCGTCGGCGACCTCGGCTCGATCGTCACCGACGGCGAGACCGGGCTGCTCGTCCCACCCGGGGACCCCGCCCCGCTGGCCGCTGCGCTCGAGCGCCTCCTCGCCGACCCGGACCTCGCGCGACGGATGGGCGAGGTCGGGCGGGAACGGGTCCTGAGCGCCTCCAGCTGGGAGACGGTCGCCGAGCGCTTCGACGGCGCGGTCTCGGCCGCGCTCGACCGGCATCCGTAGCTCAATCGGCGGCTTGGCCGCTGAGAAATGCGGCCACCCGCCGGGCCTCGGCCTCCGCGGTGTGCTGCGACATGTAGCTGTGACCGGCCTCGATCAGCGCCTCGCGCAGCGCCGGGTCATCGGCGATCCGGCGCAGCGCGGCGACCGCCGCGGCCGGGTCGCCGGGCGGCACGTGGAGCACAGCGGGCCCGAGCGCCTCCCCCACTCCCCCCACATCGGTCGCGACCACGGGCAGGCCGGCCGCCAGCGCTTCCAGCAGCACCTGCGGCAGGCCCTCGGTCCACGACACGTGCAGGAAGGCGTGACTGGAGCGATAGAGCTCATCCAGGCCCTGGTCGTTTGGGACGTAGCCGAGCAGCTCGGTCCGGTCGGCGACGCCGAGCTGCTCGAGTCGCTCGGCAAGCCTCCCGCGGAGCGGCCCCTCCCCGCAGACGACCAGCCGCCAGCGATCGTCGCGCGCGGCGAGGCCCGCCAGCACGTCGGCCATCAGCAGGGGGTTCTTCTCCGCGTCCAGCCTGCCGACGCTGAGCAGGGTCAGCAGGCCGCCGAAATCTCGCGTGATCGCGTCGGCCGGCTGGACCACGTCGGCGGCGGGTACGAGTGAGATCGCCACATCGAGGACCTGCTTGGCGTGGCGATAGTTGTGGGCGATCGCCGGGCCCACCGCGATCACCGGACAGACCCTGGCGAGCAGCCGGAATGCGCCCTCGAGGAGCGCGGCGCCCGCGATCAGACCGCGCCTGCCGGGACGCCGGGCCTTCACATAGGGGACCATGTCTTGGCGGACGCCCAGCACCACTCGCTTCCGCCTCACCAGCGCAGCCAGGGCGAACGCGATCGACAGAGGATGCGGTCCCAACAGCAGGGTCACGTCCGCCTGGTCGAGCACCCGCCAGTAGGCCCGCAGCGAGCTGGCGAGCACGGAGAGGACCTTCGGGGCGCTGGTCAGCGTGGCGTAGAAGGGAAGCTCGACGAACTCGACCCCCTCCCCGATCGGGTACTTGGCGGCGTCGCCGGTCGGGTCCAGGCGGCCGACCACCATCACGCGGTCGAACTCACCCCCCAGGCGAGCGACGAATAGAGCGAAGGCGCGATCAGCCCGCACCTCCTCGCCGCGGCGTCCGTACAGGTAGTCGGTGTAGACGGCAAGTCGCATCAGGGGCGGCATCATCCGCCACGGGTGATCGCGCGCCGCACGTCCCTGACGCGGTTGCGGGGGCCCTCGGGCAACGCACGCACCAGCGAGCGCCCGCACGACCTCGCGGCGGCCATGGCGCGTGCGGCCGAGAGCGGCGGCGCCAGCAGAACCGTGTGCCCGTGGCGCTCGCCGGTCGCGAAGCGCGACTTGAAGGCCTCGCCACCGAGCAGGAGGTCGTAGTAGGACGCCCCCTCGGTGATCGCCGCCTCCACGGTGCGGGCCAGCATGAGGAAGCCGACGCTTTGCTTCGCCCAGCACGGGTCGAAGCCGGCCTGGTAGTAGGAAAAGCGCCCTCCCAACCGCCAGCCGTACCAGGCGGCGACGGTCTCTCCGTCGACATCGAGCGAGTAGAGGCGAAGCCATCCCCGCTCGTGGGCCTGCGCCGCGAACTCATACAGCAGCTCGCGGGCCCCCGGCTCGGCGAGAGCCGTGCCGTCCCGGCGCTCGCCCCAGCGCGCGTCGTGGAGGCGAAGCAGGGTCTCGACGTCGGCACGGGCCTCCGCCTGCGAAGACGCCTGCCGCAGAGCGACCGTGTGGTCGCGCTCCAGGGAGCGCGTCTTGCGCCGAACCTGATTGCGGAACTGACCGCTCCGGGTGGCCAGGTAGCCGTCCCACGTAAGCCCCTCGATCCGGGCGAAGGGCAGCGGTTCCGGCGGCCCGAACACCGGGGACAGCCTCGAAGGCCAGCCCTCGGCCAGTTCGCGCCACCATGCCGCCGTCGTGTCGACCCGGCCGAGGTCGAGCCGGCATCTGGAGCCCAGGTGATCGGCGAGGCCCGTCGCTGCGAGTCTGGCGACGCGGGCCTCGTCCTGCTCGGCGGCCGCGGGGTGGACGAGGTCGGCGCGCTCACCGCCGGCGAAGGCCGCGGTCGCGCCGCGCCGCGAGCGTCTGGCCAGCAACGGCAAGACGCCGCGAACGTTCCCCCCGTCGTCGCGAACCACGGCAACGGCTGGCGCGGATGCATCGTCCAGCGACCGCCGCGCCGCGAAGAACCACTCGGGAGTGACGAAGCCATTGCCGCGTGACTCGGCTAATCGCCGCCACGGCCCGGCTACAGCGGTCAGCGCATCCTCGTCGGCGATCACCTCAACCGTTCCCTTCGCCAGCCTCGTCGCGCTCACCGGTGACAACCTTTCTCCAGTCTATGATGATCGCCTGCTCCTGGCCCTCTGCTACCACGCTGTGAGCGAGACATGGGACTCGGCTCTATCGGTGACCCCCGAACGCCTGCGCGAACAGGTGGGGGCCCTCCTGAGCCGCGGCTTCGAGCCGCTTACGCTATCCGACGCGATTGGCCGCCACGAGGGCCGCAGCCTCGCGGTCACCTTCGACGACGCCTTCCGCTCAGTGCCGGAGCTGGCGCTGCCGGTGCTCGCGGAGCTCGGCGCGCCGGCAACCGTGTTCGTGCCGACCGCGAACATGGACGACGGGGCTATAAGAGCCTGGCCGGGCATCGAACAGTGGCTAGGAACCAGGTGGGAGCGGGAACTGACCGGCGCCGGTTGGAGCGAGGTCAGGCGGCTCGCGGATGCCGGCTGGGAGATCGGCTCCCACACGCGCACCCACCCCCGCCTCGTGTCCCTGGACGATGACTCGCTGCGTCACGAGCTCCTGCGCTCGCGCGAAGAATGCGCCGCTGGCGCCGGGACCCCGTGCCGCACCCTGGCCTACCCGTTCGGCGAGGCGGATGCCCGGGTGGCCCGCGCGGCAAGCGGAGCCGGCTACGAGGCGGCGACGACGCTGGCCGACCGCATTCCGACGCCTGCTGCCGGGGGACGCCCGAACCTGATGCTCCTGCCCAGGCTCGGTGTGCATCAGCAGGACGACCGGGCGCGCCTACGGCTGAAGAGCGAGATCTTCCTCCACGGGCGTCACGTCTGGAACGCGGCGCAGAGGCTCCGCAGTGTCCTCACCTGAGCAGCACGGCCTCGGAACCCGAACGCTGCGGGGCATGACGTGGGCCTACAGCTCCTACGTGGGTGGACGGGTGCTGATCCTCGTCTCAACGGCGATCCTGGCCCGCCTGCTCACGCCGGAGGACTTCGGCTTGGTCGCACTGGCGATCACCTTCATGGCCCTGCTCGACGGCCTCGCCGACCTCGGGCTCGGCTCGGCCCTGATCATCCAGCCCGAGGACGAGCTCTACGAGCGGGCGGAGACCGCATTCGCCGGCACCGTGACGATCGGACTGGTGCTGAGCGTGACCGTCGCCGCGCTGAGCCCGCTGGTCGCCTCGTTCTTCAACGACGCCGAGCTGCAGCCGATCGCGGCCGCCCTGGGCGCCAACTTCTTCCTCCGCGCGCTCGGCGCGACGCCTTACGCCATCGCCCAGAAGACGCTCGATTTCCGCACCAGGACCGCCGCCGAGCTCGCCAACGTCGTGGTGCGCGGCTCCGTCGGCGTTGCGCTGGCGCTCGCCGGCTTCGGCGCCTGGAGCCTGGTGATCGGATATCTGGTCGGGACGGTGGCGCTCGACATCACCGTCTGGAAGCTGGTCGCGTGGCGGCCCAAGTTCCAGCCGAAACTCTCCCACCTCAGGGAGATGCTCGGCTTCGGTGGCAAGATCAGCGCGGTCAGCTTGATGGCGACGGCGATCGCCAACATCGACTACGTGCTGATCGGCCGCGTGCTGGGGGCGGCTTCGCTCGGCCTGTACACGCTGGGGTTCCGCCTGCCGGAACTGATCATCCTCAATCTCTCGGTGGTGATGGGTCGTGTCCTGTTCCCGGCCTACTCCGCCGTGGACAGGGCCTCCCTCAACCGCGCCCTGCTGATCTCGCAGCGCTACAACATGATGTTCGCGCTGCCGCTGACGATTGGGCTGGTGATTCTCGCGCAGCCCATGATCCTCGGGCTGTTCGGCGAGCAGTGGCGAGACTCGATCGTCCCGATGCAGCTGCTCTCGGTGTACGCGTTCATGGTCACCGTCGGCATACCGGCGGGCACCGTGTTCAAGGCGACCGGCAGAGCGGGCGTTCTGCTGATCCTGGCGGTCGTACGCTTCGTCCTCGTGGCGGGGCTGATCGCCGTGGTCGTCACCCGCGGTATCGATGCGGTCGCGCTCGTCCAGGCCGGCGCAGCGTTCCTCAACGAGATAGCGGGCCTGGCCCTCGCCAGCCGCTTCCTCGGAGTGCCGGCGATCGGCATCTGGCGCAGCACGTGGCCGAGCATCGCCGCCGGAGCGCTGATGATTCCGCCCCTGGTCGCCGTCGAGCGCCTGATCGATCCGTACTGGCCGGCGATGATCGTCGGGGGGCTCGTCGGCGCCGCGGTCTACCTGGGCGCGATGTTGCTGATCTCGCCCGACAGCCTTCGCTACCTGCGCGCGAAGATGTTCCCCGAGAGCGGCCTGCCGCCGTCGCTGGAGGCTGACGTCACCGTACCCGCCAGCGGCCAGGTCGAGCGCTGAGCGGCCGCGTCCTGACGACGGCGACCACCGAGGCGCCAGTAGACTCGGCTCCTTGCCGGATAAGACCCCGCGCATCGTCGGCATCGCACCGAGCGATCCCTGGGACAGGCTCACCCAGTCGGGCACGAGCTACCACCTGTTCACCGCCCTCGAGCGGCGCGAGGCGCTGCTCGGAGCGGTCAGCGCAGCGCTGCCGGGCGCGATCGAGACGGCGGCGAAGCTGACCTCCTTCGCGCCCCGGCGCCACCACTGGGTGGAGCGCTACGAGTACAGCCCCCTGCGCCGGGCGGCGCGCAGCCGCATTGCCAGCCACCGCGTATCGCGCCTCGCCGGAGGCGACCCGTACACGACGCTCCAGATCGGCGCCTGGTACACGATCGCGGACGGCCCCCTGCTGCGTGCCTCCTTCCACGACGCCAACCTGGCGCTGTTCTCGCGCCAGGGCTCGTTCATCGAGGACCCCTCGGCCCGACACATCCAGCGAGAATTCGACGCCGAGCGGCGCCTCTTCGATCGACTCGACGTCATCTTCACGCGCAGCGAGTGGCTGCGCCGGTCGTTCATCGAGGACTTCGAACAGGCTCCGGAGAAGGTCGTCAACACCCTGTCGGGCGCGAACGTAAAGTCGCTGCCGAGCAGGATCCCCGAGCGCCCGCTCTCGCCGCTGCGGATCCTCTTCGTCGGCTACGACTTCGAGCGTAAGGGCGGTCCGATCCTCCTGGAGGCCTTCTCCATGCTGCGGCAGACCCACCCCGACGCAGAGCTGTGGATCGTCGGTCCAGAGCCTGGGGATCCGGCGCCGGGGGTGCACTGGCACGGGACCATTGACCGGCGCGCGGAGGACGGTGACCGCCTGATGGACTCGCTTCACCGCGAAGCGACCGCCCTCGTGATGACCTCCCGCTTCGAGCCGTTCGGCAACGCGCTGCTGGAGGCGATGGCCTACGGGCTGCCCTGCGTGGGCAGCGAAGTGTGCGCAATGCCCGAGATCATCGACGCCGGCCACAGCGGGCTGCTCGTCCCGTACGGCGACGCAACCGCCCTCGCCGAGGCCCTGCGCTCGCTCGCGTCCGACCCCGACCGGGCGCGGGCGATGGGACAGGAGGGCTTCCGGCGGCTGCACGAGCAGTTCACCTGGGACGTCGTCACGGGCCGTATCGTCGCCGAGATCGAAGCGCGGACTCCGAGCCCCTAGGTAACTGGCCTGCACGTCCACGTCCTCATAGACTCGCTTACCTGGGGCGGCGCCGAGGCGCTCCTCGTCGACTACGTCAGCGGCGCCCGGGTCGCCGGCATCGAGGTCAGCGTCGCCTACCTGAACGAGCATAGCCAGACGGCCGACCGGCTCCGCGCGGTCGGGGTCGAGCCGGAACGCGTCCCGATCGCGAGCTTGCTGGGACGCCGGGACCGGCAACGTGTCCGCGAACACCTCGCTTCGGTCCGCCCGGACCTCCTGCACACCCACCTCGGGTACGCCGACTTCCTCGGCGGCCTCGCCGCACGCTCGCTCTCGATCCCGAGCCTCTCGACGATCCACGTAATGGAGTGGGGTAGCTCGCTGCGAGAGCGCTCCAAGGATCGCCTCATGTTCCTCGTCCGTCGGCACTGCATGGCGAAGGTGATCACGGTGTCGAATGCCGCCCGCGACGCCTACCTCGCCACCGGCTGGGACCGTCCGGATCACGTGACGACCGTCCACAACGGGATCAGGGCGCCGGCGCCGGCGCCGGACGGCGGCAGAGGACTGCGCCGCGCGCTAGGGATCGCCAGCGAGGATGTCGTCGTCGCGATGGTCACCGTGCTGCGGCTCGGCAAGGGGCACGACATCGCCGCCCGGGCGATCGCCATGTTGCGCGACGACTTCCCGAACCTGAAGCTGCTCGTTCTCGGTGATGGGCCGGACCGGGCGGAGATCGAGCGCCAGCTAGGGGTCGCCGGCGACGCGGTGGTGATGGCGGGCTTCCGTGACGACGTGCCGGCCGTTCTCGATTGGGTCGATGTCCTCGTACACCCGTCGCGGATCGACGCGTTCCCCACCGCGCTGCTCGATGCGCTCGCCTCCAGCACCCCGGTGGTCGCAACCGCCGTCGGCGGCATCCCGGAGATCGTCGCGGACGGCGAGACCGGCCTGCTGCTCAAGCCGCCGCCGACCGAGGACGAGCTCAGCGGAGCGCTGCGTCGTCTGCTGGAGAGCCGGGATCTGCGGCTGCGAATGGCGGAGCGTGGCCGCGAAGTCTTCGAGGCGAGGTTCACGGCCGACCGCTGGATCGAGCGCCTTGTGCCCGTATACGACGACGCCCTGACCGGCCGCGCGCAGCGGAGGCGTTGAGTAGGATCGATCCGTGTCGTCGCGACTGGAGCGGGAGCGGGATTTCCACAACGACGCCTTCGCCGACCACTCACGCGACGCTGCGGCGAAGTTCTACGAGGTCGAGCGGGAGCCGATGGACCGCTGTGCGGAGCTCCTGCTCGAGGGCGGGGTGACCGGCCGGCGGGCTCTCGAGTACGGCTGCGGGCCCGGCAGCAATGCGTTCCTGCTCGCCCAACGGGGCGCGACGGTGACCGGGATCGACATCTCCGACGTCGCGATCGCGCAGGCGAGGGAACGGGCCGAGGCGGAGGGCGTCGCCTCGCGCTGCGAGTTCGAGGTGATGAACGCCGAGGAGACCGGTTTCCCCGATGACGGGTTCGACCTGATCTGCGGGACGGCGATCCTCCATCACCTCGATCTCCAGGCGGCCTACGGCGAGATCGCGCGCCTGCTCGAGCCGACCGGGCGCGCGGTCTTCGTCGAGCCCCTGGGACACAACCCGGCGATCAACGCATACCGCAGGCGCACGCCCCAGCTCCGTACCGAGGACGAGCACCCGCTGACGGTCGACGACCTGGAGCTGTCGCGGACCTGGTTCGGGCGGACCGAGGTCTCCTATTTCAATCTGTCGACGCTGCTCGCGGTGCCGCTGCGCAACACGCGGGCATTCGAGCCAACCCTAGCCGCCCTGCGGGCGCTGGACCGGGGGATCTTCCGCCTCCCGGCGGCGCGCAAGCACGCCTGGATGGTCGTCATCTGCCTGGAGTGCCCGCGATAGTCCGCCCGGGCACCCTCCGCCGCAACCACCGGAAAGCCCCTCGACCGTGGACCTGAACCGCCCGATCGGCGGAGCCCGCCACCCCGGGCGCGAACGCCTGCACCCTGAGCAGCTCGTGGCAGGCGTCGGCCCACCGAAGCTTGTAGTCATCCGCGTCGCCGAGGAACTCGTAGGCACGCAGGCCACTCGAGAAGCATCGCTCGATCATTTCCGCGGTCAGCACGGTGCCCGGGCCAAGAGAGTCCAGGGCCGCGTCGTGGCCGGGCTTGAGCAGGTAGTGGCGCCCGCCGGACTCGAGGCCCAGGGTGAAAGCGACCGCCTCGCCGTCGAGCCGCAGGAAGCCGAGGCTGAGGATGCCGGCCTCCGCCGCCCAGGCGGCGACCTGTCGGTAGAAGCTGCGCGTCTCCGGCCTCGAGGCCATCGCCGTCCCGGCCTCTCCCTTCCACCCGCTCGCCTCCAGCTCGAAGCCCTCCTCGAGCCTCCGGTCGAGACCCTCCGGGTCGCCGACCACGCTCACCGTCAGGTCCCCACGCTCAGCGAGACGGCGCCGGCAGCGGCGGACGGTCCCCCTGAGGTTCTTCGAGCGCGAAGCCCAGTACGCCTCCCAATCGCGGTCGACGAGCACGTAGGGCGAGCTCATCAGCCGCCGCTGCCGCATCCGGTACCTGCCGGCGGCGCCCTCGACGCAGCCGGGGTCCGCAGCCCCGGCGTCCAGGAACGAGAGGTCCAGGCGCCGCGGCCGCCTCTCCAGCGCGGCCGAGTAGAGCGCCCGCATCGCATCGTCGCTCTCGGCCACCGCGCCGAAGGACGGCGTGTGCCAGTTGGTCGGGGAGCGGATGACGCCCCGGCGCGAGACCAGCGGGAGCACCCCGGCAAGGCGCCCCTCGAGCCGCAGGGCGAGAACCTCGAGTGATCCCGACCCGAAGGCGTCCCACCAAGCCGAGATCCACCCCGGCCGGAAAAACGGCGCCGCCTCGGTCTCGATCGCGAGGCGGTCCCACTCCGGTTCGAGACTGCCGATGTCGCGGCGGACTTCAATCTCCTCGCGCATTAATGAGAATATACGTTCGATGACGCACTCAACGGACACAAACGTCGCCGTGATCGGCGCCGGGCCGTACGGCCTCTCGATTGCGGCCCAGCTGAAGGGCCGCGACGTCGCGCACCGGATCTTCGGAACCCCGATGGACACGTGGCGCAATCACATGCCGCGCGGCATGTATCTCAAGTCCGAGGGATTCGCCACCAACCTCTCCGAGCCGGAGGGGCGACACACCCTCGAGCGGTTCTGCTCGGAGGCGGGGATCGAGTACGGCAGGACGGGCTCACCGATCAGCTCGGACACCTTCACGCGCTATGGCCTCTGGTTCCAGGAGCATCTCGTGCCGGACCTGGACACGCGGCTGGTGAGGGCGCTGCGCTCCTCCGGCGACGGATTCGAGCTCGAGCTGGACGACGGCGACGCGCTCCAAGCCGGCCGGGTGGTGGTCGCCAGCGGGCTGCAGGGGCACGCATACCTCCCCTCCGAGCTGGCGGCCGTGCCGGGCGGGGCCGTGGTGCACACCTACGATCACGTCGATCCCTCCCGGTTTCCGGAGTCGGGTGTCGCGGTGATCGGAGCCGGCCAGTCCGCGCTGGAGGCGGCCGCCCTGATCCACGAGCACGGCGGGACCGTCCGCCTGATCGCCCGCGCCCCCCAGCTCGCCTGGCTGTCCAAACCCGGCGGCCGGGACCGAACCCTGCTGCAGAGGTGGCGATACCCGGAGTCCGGCCTGGGAGAGGGGCGGGCGCAGTGGGCCTACGCCAACCATGCGCTCGCCTTCCGTGCCGCTCCCCGCTCCTGGCGGCTCGAGAAGGCCTTCTCCGTGCTGGGGCCGGCGGGCGGCTGGTGGCTGCGGCCGCGGATAGACGGCTGCGTCGACGTGAGCCTGGGCCGGCGTCTCGCCGAGACTCGGGCCGAGAACGGGCTCGTCCGGCTGCGACTGGAGTCCGAGGCGGGAAGCGAGGAGCTCGAGGTCGGTCAGGTGGTCGCGGGCACCGGCTACCGGCTCGACGTCAACCGGATCCCCTTCCTCGACGAAGGGCTGCGGGCGGGGCTCGACACGACCGGCGGCGGACCGACCCTCAACCGCTCTTTCGAGAGCAGCGAGCCCGGACTCTATTTCGCTGGCTTCCCCGCGGCGCCCAGCTTCGGCCCCCTGATGCGCTTCGTCTTCGGCGCGGATTTCACCGCCCGCCGAATAGCCAGGCACGTCTCCCGCTGACACGGTGGTGGGTCCCGAGTACGCCGACTTCGTCACGGTCGTGATCCCGACCCTGAACGAGCAGGCCCACCTCGAGCGCTGCGTGCGCAGCGTGCTCGACGATCCACGCCCCCGTGACCGCTTCGAGCTGCTGATCGTCGACGGAGGGTCGTCCGACGACACCGCCTCGATCGCCGAACGCCTGGCGAGCGAGCTCCCGGGCGTCCGCCTGCTGCGAAACAGGCGCCGGGTGCAGGCCGCGGCCTTCAACCTCGCCCTGCGACAGGCCGATCCGCGCGCCACCTGCGTCCTGCGTTGCGACGCCCACGCCCTCTACCCCCCCGGCTTCCTCAGCCGTGCCGTCGGCACGCTGCGGCGCACCGGAGCCGCGATGGTCGGCTTCCACGCGGCGGCGGTCGCCGAAAGCCCGTTTCAGGAGGCCGTCGCATTCGCCCAGAGCACCCGTGTCGGGGTCGGGTCCTCCGAGTACCGCCTCGGGACGCACTCGGGATGGGTCGACTCGGCCATGCACGGCTGCTTCTCGCGCACCGCGGTGGAAGCGGCGGGCGGCTACGACGAAAGCGTGAGCCACAACGAGGACGCCGAGCTCTCCCTGCGGCTGCGGAAGGCGGGGGGCGGAATCTGGCTCGACGAGAGCCTGCGCGTCGCGTACTTCCCGCGAAGCACCCCCGGCGCGCTGGCCCGCCAGTACTTCCTCTACGGACTCGGCCGCGCAACCACGGTGGTCGCCCACGCGCAGCGGCCTTCGCCGCGCCAGCTCGCCCCCCCTCTCCTCCTCCTGGTGCATCTGGGGTGCGGGCTCGTGGCGCTGCGGGGGCGCCGGATCCGCCCGCTCGCGCCGGTCGCCGCCTACTTGGCGGCTCTGACGGCGATCGGGGCCGCCGGCGCGCTACGCCGCCGCCGCGCTCCCGTGCTCGCGGCTCCGCTGGCGCTCGCGACCATGCATCACGCGTGGGGAGCGGGCTTTCTCGTCGGTCTCGCACGCGCTGTGTCTAGACGCTTGCCGGAGGCCTCCGTGGAGCGCTCCGACACGCCGACCCGGCCGCCCGATTAGCCAAAACGAAAATTCAACGCGATACTTAAAGCTGCTGTGACGGTCTGACGATAGAGGACCTGAGTATCGATGCGAATCTCGTCGCCCATCCGATCCGCCGGACAGACGGGCTCCACCACGGAGTCGATCCAGCGACCCCTGCCCCTCCGGGAGGGTCTCGCATACAGCCCGACCCGCTCCGACCGCACCCGGCGGGTGCGGGCGACCCGGACGGGGCTCGAGCGCCTGTTCCTGCCACTTGCCTCCGCGGCGCTGGTCGGCGTCCTGACAGGCTCCACGGCGGCGTTGGCCGTCTCCTTTCTCGCCTTCCTGGCCGCTGGCGCGATCCTGCACCCGAATCCACCCTGGCTGCACCTGGTCAGGCTCCCGCAGCTGGCGTTCGAAGCGATTTCGCCCGCCGCCGCCCTGGCGCTGCTGGCCATTCTCTCCAGCCTGTCGGGGTTTCCAGAGCCGAGCGCGGCCGAGTTCGCCGCCGTGCTGGCCTTCTCCACGCTGCTCGGCTTCTCGACCTCGCTGCTGGGCAACTGGATCAGCCCAGCTCCGGTGGCGACCCGGATCGCTGTGATCGGCTCCTATCAATCGGCCCTCGAGCTGTCCCGCGAGCTCCGACTCGCGCGCGTCGCCGAGTACCTCGTCGTCGGGCGAGTCGCGTACACCGCCGACGACAGCTCCAAATCGGCAGAGGTCCCCATGCTCGGCTCGCTGGAGGAACTCGACTCGATCGTCGCCAAGCACGAGGTGGACCTGATCGTGATGACCAGCACGGTGCCGCGGTTCCGGGTCTTCGAGGAAGTTGCCAACACCTGCCTCCACCTGCCGGTTCGGCTGGTGGAGCTCACCGGGCTCTACGAAGACATCTTCGGCCACGTACCGGTAGCCGAGATAAACGCCGCCTGGTTCCAGTACATCATGCATCCACGCTACAGCCCGATCACTCCCAGCGCCAAGCGCGCGCTGGACTTGGCCGTCGCGTTCACGCTCGGGCTCATCTTCCTGCCGGTGCTGGCGGTCTGCGGCCTGCTGATCCGTCGTGACGGCGGCCCGGCTCTGTTCAAGCAGATGCGGATCGGCGAGGGCGGCGAGCCCTTGGAGGTCTACAAGCTCCGCACCATGAAGGTGGACGCCGGACTCGACAGCCAGTGGGCGTCTCCCGGCGACCCTCGCATCACCCGGATCGGCGCCACGCTGCGCAAGCTGCACCTCGATGAGCTGCCGCAGATCCTCAACGTCATCCGTGGCGAGATGAGCATGGTCGGCCCGCGCCCGGAGCAGCCGGAGTTCGTCGAGCGCCTCGAAGGGATGCTTCCCTTCTATTCGCGGCGGCACCTGATCAAGCCGGGGATCACCGGCTGGGCCCAGGTCCGGTGCGGATACGCAGGCTCAGACGTTGGATCGGCGTGGAAGCTCTGCCATGACCTCTACTACCTCAAGTACAGATCCACGATGTTCGACCTGAGCATTCTCGCCGAGACGCTCGCCGCCGCGCTCGGCGATCGCTACCACGCGATCGACGCGAGTACGGCTCGTTTCGTTCACGACGGGACGGCGTCGATGGCGCAGCAGTCACTGGCCGAGGAAGCCGTCGAGAGCCCGGCCCGCGCGGCGGGCTAAGTGCGTGAGCGACCCCCCGGCCCTACGGGCCGGGCGAGTGACTTGCCCGCCGGGCCAGCAGCCCGACGCCCACCAGACCGATGCCGAGCAGAAGGATGATCGCCAGCTGCAGGCCGGTGAACGGAAGCACCGAGCTGCTTTCGGGCGCCGCGGCCGCGGGGACCGCGCCCATCTCCTCGGTCGGTGCGTTGCCATTCCCCGATTCGGCAACCGTGCCGAGCGGCGCGGATTCTTCGTAACCGCTCTGAGCCGCGCTGGAGGCGATTGCCGTCGCGGGCAGCGCGAACAGCAACGTCAGGACACTCAGGGAAATGAAGAGACGTTTGGCCTTCATATGCGGATCATACCTCCGAACGCGACGACAATGCGGGTTTGGACCTTGGGGAGGCGACGATCTGGTTAACCTCGCCAGCCACCGAGTATAGGGACGATGCGCCCGGCGGAAAAGCCGGCCCGGGGCCCAATCCGCCGATTGGACGAATGTCTCATAAAATAGGGGACCCCTTTCACAGGGGCTCGAAGTTGCCGATCAGCTGTTTGTTTAGCTCCCGCTCCACGGCGCCCGGATCGAGCGCCCGCCCGGCTTCGACCCTGCGAAGCACGCCGTCCAGCACGGACTGGTGGGGGTTGAGGGCACGTGCGATCTCGATCTGCCTCTCTGCGTCTCTCCGGCGTCCGCCTTCGGCGAGGGACATCCCCAGCTCGAGATGGCCGAGCCAGTTCTCGCGCTCGCGTCCGAGGCTCTGCTCGAAGGACCGCAGGGCTACCCCCGGCCTGCCGGCGCGCCGAGCGACCACGCCCTTGGCCAGCAGAGGTTCGGCGCTGAGGAAGTTCAGCGCCGCGGCCCGGTCGAACTGCTTCAGGGCGAGATCGACCTCGCCGGCCGCGAAGCTGTCGTAGGCGTCCGATTCGTAGCGAGCGGACAGCCACGGCAGGGTGAGCGAGACGGCCAGGACCGCAGCGACGACCAGTCCCGCCGCGAGCGACAGGCGCCGAACGCTTCGGCGGCGCGCCGGGGTCGGCGAGTCCGGGGTCGGCTGTTCGCCTACCCGGATCGCGACCCCGAGCAGCGCGAAGGCGATCGCCCCCAGGCCCGTGAACGCCCACAGCCAATCGACCATGCCGTGTCCGATCCAGACAGCGAACGTCGCGAGCGCGGTCGCGCAGATGCCGGCATCGACCCTGCGGGCGCGGCGCAGAACCCGCCCGACCCCGAACAGGGCGAGGCCGAGAAAGGCGGCGAACATCGCGCTGCCCAGAACGCCGAGCTGGACCAGGAGCCGGAAGGCGATGCTGTGAGGGAAATGCGGCGCCTCGTTGCTGTGCCGCTGCCGCAGATAGGGGACGAGAAAGTTCTCAGAGCCGATGCCGGCGATCGGGTGGCGCTCGAATTCGTCGAGAGCGACCCGGTAGTAGTCGTACCTGTGGGAGCCCAGCGACCCGCCGAAGCGGTTCCCGCCCTGTTCGACCTTCGAATAGCCGGAGGTGCGGAAATCGTGCCACCGTTCAGTCACCCAGTTGCCGGGACTGCCGATCGCCACCAGGGCGAGAACCGCCAATCCGGTGGCGAGCACCCCGAGCCCCCAGTTGCCCGCCCGGCGCGTCCCTGCGCCCGCGGCCGGCAGGCGCGCGCCGAAGACGGCGCCCAACGCGCCGAGCACCGTGGCGACCGCCGCGCTGAGTGCGATCGCCCCCCGGGCGTCGGCGAGGTGCGCTTCGAAGACTGCCGGGCTGGAGGCGTCCACCAGGTCCGTCAGCACCCCGAAGGAGACGGCGGTGAGCCCCGCCACCACCCCTGCGCAGAGCAACGACGCCCAGCGCTGGGGGACGAGGACGAGGTATACGATCGCCGCCACCGCAAGGCCGAGGACCGCACCCCGGCTCTGGGTCAGTAGCGCCACCTGGACCAGCGCCGTCGCCCCTCCCAGCGCCAGGCCCCGCAGCGGCCACGCCAACGCTCTCGCGACGGCCAGGTAGAGCAGCGGAAAGGCGCCCATCAGGCACAGCGCCGCGGTCGCGTTCGCGTAGCCGGCCGGATCTGAGAGGCGACCTTCCACGAACTGGTGGAGGGGGTCCCCCACGGCGCCGACCACGAGCGTTCCCACAGCGACGGCGAGCAGCCCGAAGCCGGTCAGGGCGAGCGCCGCGAGCCCGGCGTCGCGAGACCACGGCCGCGACGCGGTCAGGGCGAGCGCCAGGCCGAACACCAGCGCCCGGTTCGCCCCCGCCCAAGCGTCGCCCGGCACCTGGGCCCAGAGCACGGAGAGGTAGTTGAAGGCGACGAAGGCGGCATAGGCGAGCAGCGTCAGGCCGACCGGCGAGCTGAGGCGGAAGCCACGCGGGGCCCCGGGCACGGTCACGAGCGTCAGCAACGCCAGCAGCAGGAGCCCCGCCGGATACCACGCCGTCGGCGTGTAGCCACCGTCGAATGCCGTAATCACCACGCCGGCGGCGACCGCGATCAAGCCGGGGAGCGCGAGCGCGAGCGCCCGCGCGCGCGGGCCTTCGACGAGCTTCTCCGATGCGGTCAGCCACCGTCATCGGCGCGCCAGCAACATTTCTCTGAGGCGCTCATAGCGCGTCCCGGCGATCCGCTTGGCGACGCCACGCAGCTCCCAGCCGACCCGCTGCGTAATCCAGGGCCTCCAGCTCCCGGCGGCCGCGGCGACCACCCTGGACGTCGCGGTCGACCCCCGGACCGCGAAGCGGCCCGCGACGGCGCACCCGTCCACCCAGCCGATCGAGCGCCGCGGCTCGGACGTGAAGAGGGTCCGTATGCCCGCCCCGGCGGCCGCGCCGCCGACAGCATCCGAGTAGAACCCCCCTGGCACGCTCGCGGTCCTCACCGGCTCGCCGAGCGCGTCGGACAGCAGCCCGACGCTGCGCGACCACTCTTCGCGCAGGCGCGCCGGCGGCAGGTCCGTCATCCGCGCCGGGTGCGAGCATGAATGCGAGCCGATCACGTGCCCCTGCGCCGCCAGAGCACGAACCCCTTCCCAGCCGAGAAAGCCCGGCTGGCCGATCTTGTCGGCGATGACGAAGAAGTGCGCGCTCCAGCCCCGCGCCGCCAGCCTCTCTCCGACCTCGGCCGCGCTGGCGCCGCCGTCATCGAAGGTCAGCGCCCAGGCGCCATTCGCACTGCGGTCCCCAATGTCTCCGTCAATGCGCCGGGGGGGCGAGTCGACGCTGCTCGCGATGCCGTCGAGCTGCCGCTCGAACTCCGCCATCGCCACGGTGTAGACGTTGGCGCCGGCGCTGTCGAATCCACCGGCGCGACCGTCCGGGCCCGCTACGTCGTGGTACATCAACGTGGCCAGCCGGGGCGCCGACTGCGGCACTCCCTACTCTCCGGGCTCGCGCCGGGGAACCAGGACCAACCGCTTGAACTCGGCGACGAGCAGACCGTCCTGGTTCAGGACGCGGGTGTGGACCTTGACCGTCCCACGATCGGGTTTCGACTTCGACTCGCGCTTCTCCAGCACCTCGGTCTCGCAGAACAGCGTGTCGCCGTGGAACACCGGGTTGGGGTGGCTGAGCTCCTCGGTCGCGAGGTTGGCGATCGCCTTGCCGGAGATGTCGGAGACCGACATGCCGAGGGCGAGCGAGTAGACGAGCGGCCCGACCACGACGTTGCGGCCCTGCTGCGAGCCGCCCGCGTAGACGTCGTTGATGTGCAGCGGGTGGTGATTCATCGTGATCAGGCAGAAGAGATGGTCGTCGGCCTCGGTCACGGTCTTCGCCGGCCAGTGCTTGTAGACGGCGCCGACCTCGAACTCCTCGAGGTAGCGTCCGTAGCTGTGCGCTCCGGACGCCTCGCGCTCGGCCTGGTCGGTGGTCAGCTCGTGGGTCTGCTCGCTCATCGGTGCATGGTCTCCTTGGGTTCTTGGACGGCGGCGGATGCTACTAGCGCCGGGTCAGGCGACGTCCGCGTTCCGGACGGCCCGCAGCGGTCCCAGGGCCCGGACCGCGAACGGAACCGGGTCATACCACCGGAAGTAGGCGTGGGCGACGCCGCGGCGCGGGCGCAGCACCGCCGCGGCCCGCAGCGGGTGCCGGCCGCGCAGCAGCGCGATCGCGTTGCGCAGGTCGCCGTCCTCCCAGCGGTAGTAGACGCCGGGACGTGCCCTCACGGACGCATCGCGTCCATTGAGCAGCCGGTCGCACCAGATCGCCGGCAGGGGCGCACCGGCCCTCACGGCCAGCGCCAGGGAGCCGTAGATCCGCGGGTTGAAGTCCAGCACGGCGAAATCGCCGGGAGCGCGCTCCATCGCCTCGAGCTCGAAGATCCCCTCCCACCCCAGCGACCCCAGGAGCGCCACGACGGACTCCAGCAGCCGCCCCGACGGGTCGATCGACACCGAGAAGGAGACCGGGCCGGCCGTCGCCGGCCAGGTGCGCAGGTAGCGGCTGCAAGCGAGCGCGAGCAACCGGCCGCCGGCGAATACGCCGCCGATCGAGACGATCCGGCCTCGTTCGCGCCGCTGCAGCAGGCAGGGCATGCCCGCTTCCTCGCCGCGACGGTCGAGCCCCGCCGCGTCGTCGATCGGCGCGCTGGCGAGATGGCGCACGGCGTCACCGTCCCTGAAGACGGTGCGTCGCGGCTTGAGGATCGCCGGCAGGCCGATGCGCTCCACCGCAGCGTGGACCTCCTTCTGGTTCGCGCAGACGACCGTCTCGGGGGCGGAGAAGCCGGCGCTCTTCGCCAGCGAGGTCAGCTCGATCTTGTCGGTGCAGCGCTCCACCGTCGCCTCGTCGGGCAGACCGAGCTCGACCCCGCTTCCCTCGAAGCACGCCCGGTTGCCGGAGATCGCCCAGAGCGCGCCCTCGCTGCAGGGAAGCACAGCCCGGTAGCGCCGCTCGGCGGCGATCGACGCGATGCGGGAGGCGAACGCGCCTGCCGCGACCCGCGGATTGGGCAGGGCGAAGCGACGCTCCGCGTAGCGCGACCAGCCCGCCGGCGCAGGGCGCTGGCTGCTTGCGGCCCCGACCCTGTAGCCGGCTCGGGAAAGCGACTCGCAGGCGGCCACCGCGGAGCGCTCGCCGGCGTCGACGACCAGCACCCCGGGTCTCGCTGTTCTTCGTCGGCTCAGGAGCGAGGGACTGGGTCAGTGCGCTTTCTTCAGCCGCGCGCGCTGCTCTTGCCGT
>CAVSRD010000022.1:0-14120 GCA_963730315.1 uncultured Solirubrobacterales bacterium
GAAGCGGCGTCCGCGGTGACCACGCTCAGGGTCCTACCCGAGCGCCGAACATCGCCTCCAGGCGCACGGCCAGAGTGACGTCCCCCTCGACGCTGCAGCGCCCGGCGACCATGGCGGTGAGGGGATCCTCAGTGCCGGCGAGCACCCGCACCCAATCCGACAGGCCGAAGTGGACCGTCACCGCGGCGTCCAGGGGCGCCGGCTCGACCAGGCGCGCACGCCCGGCGCGAGAGTCGACCTCGACCGCCCACCGCCAGGGAGCGTCTGGGGGCGGCTCGATCGAATAGGGCTCCAGCTCGTAGGCGATCGTCCCGCTGAAGCCGCCGGCCTGGGCCGGCTGGAACCCGCGCGCCATAGCCTTGACCAGCGCCCGCTGGCGGCGGGGCTCGGCGAAGCGACGCTCGAGGTCGGCATCGCCCAGACCGCCGACCATCGCGGACAGAGCGCGGCGCGCGCCCCGAGTCGCGATGGCGCGGATCGGGCGAGAGCGCCTCTCGACGGCCGGCGCGGGCCCCGAGGGCTCCCACCCCTCGAGCTCTGCTCTGACTTCGCCGGCGCAGCGCGCGACCCATCCGATGCCGTGCTGAGCGGCGATCTCCTCGCCCTCGGCGAGCACCTCTCGTCCCTCCTCCCGATCGCCTGAGCCCTGGCGGTGGTGAAGCGCCCTGGCCAAGTCCACGCGGGCCCATGCGCTCAGCCAGACAAGGTCGAGCTCGTCGGCCTGTCCGACGGCCTCGCGCAGCTCCTCGACGGCCGCTTCGGGCCGGCCCGCCAGGAGTTCGAGGCGGCCGATGTGCCACTCCGGCAGGTTGCCCAGGTACACCGATGGCGCCGCCTGAATCAGATATGGGCGCAGCGGCTCCAGCAGCCGGCGCAACCGTTCTCCGGCCGTTCGGTCGCCGACCAGCGTCGCGGTAAACGCGAGGAGGCAGAGGACAAACGGCACGTGACCGTCTGGCCGGCGCATCGACGCAAGGTCGTCGGCGAGCATGCTCGCCAGCCGTTCGCCGCCGGTCTCATGGTCCCCTTCGAGGGCTGGCGCAACGGCCGCCCCCGCGGTCACGAACCCTTGTTGCGCAACGGCATCCATCGCCTCAAAGACCGTGCGGGCCGTGGTTGCCTCGCCGCCGAATATCCATCCGGTCAGGGTCAGGCCCGTGAGCTCTACGGCCATCTGGATATCGGGACGAAGGCGCCGCAGGATCGCCCCTCCACGGCGAATCAGGGCCTCACCGCCCGCACGATCGCCGTGATCGATCAGGCGCGCGCCGCGATGGATGTCCACCTCCCAGGTGAAGCGGGGACTGCCCAGGCGTGCGGCGATCGTCGCGCAGCGTTCGATCGCCGCCTCGCACTCCGGAATGCGACGCAGCGTGTAATGGGCCACCGCCGACCACTGGACCGTGCGGAACAACAGCTCCTCACGACCGCAGCCCTCCGCGATCTCGACCAGCTCGAAAACCTCCTCGAACTGGTCGAAACCGGACACCGGGTCGGCGCTGCGGGCAAATGCCGCGGCAAGTCGCGTGAACCGAGCCAGCACCTGGGACTCGGCGTCGCCGAGGCGCCCGTCGAGCTCCTCGGCGCGCTCGATCAACGCGGGCATCACGTCGTCGTCCTCGGTATACACCAGCGAGTAGGCGAGCCGGAAGACCATCTGCAGCGCCAGCCGTGGCTCGCTCTCGCCGAGGGCGTCGAGGCCCTCGCGCAAGAGCGCGACGGTCGAGGCATCGTCGGTGTCGACCTCCCAGCCGAAGCCGATGTCGCCGCCGGCGAAGCCGAGCGCGGCGCGGGCGAGCGTGCTGGCGTCATCCGTCGTCCTTGCCGCCTCGATCGCTTCGCCGAAGGCCCGCCGCGCCCGCACCAGATCGGCGGCGAGCAGCTCCTGCTCACCGAGCCCCAGCAGCACCGGGGCCCTTGCGATGGGGTCGCTGTCGGAGAGCAGGGCGAGTGTGCTGCGCATGTGTTCGGCTGCCTGCTCGTGGTCGTGGCCAGCGGCGGCCGTAACCGCTGCCGCTCGGTAGGCCGCTATCGCGGGCTCGGGCCCCGCCACCGCCACCGCCAGGCCATAGTGGCGCGCCAACTCGGCCGGCTCTGCGCCGGGATCTTCCTCCAGCGCCCGAGCTATCGCGAGATGCAGCCGAGCTTGCGCCGCATCGCCGTCACCGGCGATCAGCGCCTCGCGGATCAGGGCGTGTGGGAAGCCGATCGTCGGGTGCGCCGTGGCCACGTCATCGACCAGTCGCTCCGAGAGCGCCTCCGCCACGGCGCGATCCGCCTCCTCCCGCTCGAGTCCGGCGACCTTTGCCGCGAGGGCAACCGGTGCCGAGAGGCCGATCGCCGCGGCCACTCCCAGCAGCTTCTGGGTCGCGGGGCCCAACCGTGCCAGGCGCTCCTCGACCAGATCGGTTACCGCGTCGGGCACCGGTGCCTCGTCGAGCGCCTCGCTGTCACGCAGCGTCCCACTCTCATCCAGGTCGCGCGCCAGCTCCCCAGCAAAGAACGGATTGCCGAAGGTGCGGGCTTGAAGCCGGGCGGCTAGCCGGGGCGTGATCGCCCGCCCGACCTGCGCCCCGACCAACGCCGCCAGACCCCCGGCGTCAAGCCCCGCCAGGCGCAGCTCACTCAGATCGCGGGTGCGACGAAGGTCGGAGAGCACGCGGGAGACGGGATGACCGCGCCCCATCTCGCGATCTCGTGCGGTCACCACCAGCACCAGGTGAGGGGTCGCCGCGCTGCCCAGCAGGTGCCCGAGCGCCTGGGCGGAGGCCGGGTCGCACCAGTGGGCGTCGTCGAGCACCAGGTGCAATGGCGCTTGCCCCGCAGCGCACGCCAATGCGGTGCTGATGCCGTCCAGCAGCCGGTAGCGGGCGCCCTCGGCAGCCACCATCTCCCCGGTGCCGGCCCGCTCGGCAACCCTCGCGTGATCGCTGAGCTGGGGCACGAGTGCCGAGAGCTCAGCTCCGGCTGCCTCCGCCAGCTTCGCACGCCAGGCCTCGTCCCCCGCGAGCGCCAGCTCGCCGATCGCCCGTACCCATGGCTCGAAGGCCATGACCGCCTCCGGCGGGCATCGCGCCAGGACAACCAGCGCGCCGTCGGAGTGCGCGTCGGCCGCCGCAGCCGCCGCGTGGCGGGTCTTACCGATCCCCGGTTCACCCAGGATCAGCACCGCCCGGCGGCCCGGGCGCGGCGCCGTCGCCTCGCGCAACACTCCGATCTCGCGGTCGCGGCCGATCAGCGGCTCCTCCGCGTAGGCGGCAAGCATCGGGGGCAACCGCACGCCTCCGGGGGAGGCCGAGCCGTTTCGTGGCAGCGGCGGAGGCCGCGGCGAGTGCGCCGCCGAACCATCCCCGCCGGACTCGACCGCCTTCCCCGATCCACCGCCCGCGGTGGCCAACTCGCGCCAACGCAACCTCGCTGCCCGCACCGGGGCCGGCACACCCTTCAGCTCGTACTCGCGAGCCGCCTCCAGCGCCACCCCGTCCCGCGATGCGACCAGCGCCTGCACCAGGTCCTGTACCAGCACCTCTCCGGTTCCCGCCGCCGAGCAGAGGCGGCTCGCGATCACCACCACCATCCCGTGCAGATCGTCTCCGTCGGGGATCGGCTCGCCGGCCGCAACCCCCACCCGCGCCGCGACGCCGATCCCACCCTGCTCGGCATCCAATCGCTCGACGGCAGCCTGCATCGCCGCCGCGGCCCGCAGCGCACCCAGAGCGCTGTCGAAGCTCGACATGACGCCATCGCCCAAAGTCTTGATCACCCGCCCGCCGCCGAGCGTGACCGCGTCGGTCGCGTCCTTCACATGAGCCCGGCGGACGCTGTCCATCCGATCGTCGCCGAGGCTTGCCAGTAGAGCGGTCGAATCGACCAGATCGCTGAATACAAGGATTGCCACCCCGCTCATATGAGGCATCTTCTCGTACTACGTCATGTCGGGTAAAGAGTGATGCCGCTTCGCGCGCGACTAGCGGCAAGCGTTGCGGCGGATTCCCAACCAACCTTGTGGAATTCCCCGGATGGTTGCCACCCGGCTTCGTACTAGGGTCGGCGCCGAGAGCGAATGGCCCGGCGTGGACCCTCATCGCTGCTGCTCCTCGTCGGGATCCTTTTGAGTGCTCTCCTTCTGGCCGGACCTCCTTCGGCAGCGGGATTCGGCTTCATCACCAAGTGGCGAATCCGCGACCTGCCTGCGATTGCGGCCCACGGCAATGCCGTTTTCGTCGCTGCTTCCAGCGTCCATTCGCAGTGGATCCAGAAGTACACGACCCGAGGCGCCTTGATCACCCAGTGGATGGTTGATGACGACCACGGGGAGAATTTGCGCGTGACCGGGCTTGCGACCGACAAGGCCGGAGACGTCTACGCAGTGGCTTCCAACCACGGTCGGACCAAGAACAAGGTTCTGAAATACACCGATAACGGCCGGCTCGTCGATGCCTGGGGGGTTGCGAGCGGGCCCACCGTGCGCGGCATCGCGACCGACGGGAGCGGGAACGTCTACGTGACGGTCACGGCCGACAACCGGATCGAAAAGTACAGTTCGACGGGACGGCTCCTCCTCCGGTTCGAAGTTCCCGGCCCATGGGGAGTCGCCACGGACAACGGTGGCAACGTCTACGTGGTCGGCCGGACCGGCGTCTCCATCTACCGGGGCGACGGAGCGTTCTTACGCGGCTGGCCGAGCGGGCCGGCCGGCCCGGTACCGGCAACGGGCGGACTCGAAGCACCCACCGACGTTGCGGTGGATCGCTCCGGTCGCGTCCTCGTCTCCGACGGCGGGAAACGTGCGCGCGACGTCAAGATCTACACGCCCGAGGGGGTATACGTCGGCGAGATCGGCGGCCCGGGGCGGGGCAACGGTCGTTTCCGATCCTCGCCGAACTACCTGGCGGTTGACGGGAGAGGCGATGTCTATGTCGTCACCCTGAGGACTATTCAGAAGTTCGGCGAGCCCTCCAGCGCGTTCAGCCTCGCCGGCGCGAAGCTGAACCGTCGCACCGGCACCGCGCGCCTTACGGCGGACGTGCCGGGGGTGGGCAAGCTCAACCTCGAGGGAGAAGGGGTCAGGCGCGCTCGTCGGCGCGCGAATCTGGCCGGCGATGTGTCGCTGCCAATCACTCCCAGCCGCGTCACGAGGAGGAAGCTGCAACGCAGCGGCCGAGCCACTGTCAAGATCGAGGTCACCTACACCCCCACCACGGCCGGCAGCGCTCACTCGGCGACGCGATCGATGCGCCTCACCCTCGTCAAGATGCGCTGAACCGCCGGCGTCTCTTCTTCGCGCTCAGGTCTCGACGGCGTCCATGCGCGCGATCAGCCCGTATCCCAGTAATCGCGGACCGCGGCGCGGCCGACGACTCGGCCGCCCTCCCAGGCGTTGGGCCAGTCGACCTCCGGGTGCATGAGGTCAGTCGCGATGTCGACTTCACGCGCGTTGAACGCACGGTAGGCGCGGCGCAACGTCTCCCGGGGATCCGACACAGAGCCAGACTGCCAGTCAGTCGGTCTGGGCGCTCTCCTGGTGGCGGGCAAGCCGTCGTCGGGAATCGGCTCCCAGGCTGCCGCGTAGGCGACGAACTGGCGCACGCCGGGGCAATGCCGGGATCCGCGTCGAAGCTGCCCATCCGGATGCTGATCCGATCGTGGTCTTCGGGGTGGCGGCTGAAGACCGCCGAGCCGCATTTGCCGCAGAACAGCTTTTCCCAGCCGCCCTCCGGTTGCCAGGCGCGCAGACCACGTTACGGTGTCGTCGGAGATGGCATCTGTCGCAACGACCGTCGCCGAGGTGCTCGAACGCCTCGAAGCCATCGATCGGGCGCTGCCGCCCAGCGATGGCGTGAAGTGGTTCAACAGGCTCTACCGCGAAGTGACGCAGCAGGTGGCCGAGTCGGTGCCGGGACGGCGTCAGGCGGCGCCAGGCTTCCTCGAGGCGCTCGACGTGGCCTTCGGCAACCTCTACTTCGAGGCGTTCGAAGCCGCCGGGAGTGGCGCGCCGCCGGCGGGATATCCCTTCCACGCCTGGAAGCCGCTGTTCGAGGCCCGCTTCGAGACCGGCATCGCACCCGTGCAGCTTGCGCTGGCGGGCATGAACGCACACATCAACCACGACCTGGCGATCGGCATCTGCGAAGCCTGCGCCGGGCGCGGGACCGAGCCACGCGACGACGGCCCGGAGCACCAGGACTACGAGTCGGTGAACGCACTGATCGCCGAGGTGGAGAAGAAGATGAAGGCATGGATGATGACCGGCCTCCTGAAGGAACTCGACCTGGTCTTCAACCCGGTGGATGACGTCGTCGCCGTCTGGAACGTCGAGAGGGCGCGCGACGCCGCCTGGGTGGGAGCGGAAGTGATCTGGTCGCTGCGGTCGCTGCCACCGCTGGGCGACGACTACGAGGCGGTCGACGACCGCGCGGTCGGGTTCGCCGGCCGCGCCCTGCTCACCCCCGTCGGGCTGGCCCCGTGACCGACGAACAAGGGGCCGCGTGACGCGGCCCCTCACCGGATCGCTTGAGAGTGCCGGTTAGGCGCCCGCCGCAGCTCCCTCCATCGCCCCGATCTGCCGCAGCAGCGTGATCAGGTCGAAGTAGTGGCGGGTCGCCTTGATCTTGCCGCCCTCGGTCTCGATGACCTGGCACGCTTTGACCGCGCCGTGCCGGTTCGACGGCGGCAGCTCCTGGCCGTCGGGCGTCTGCATCGGACCGCTCTGGGTGCCCTCCCAGGTGACCTCGATCGTCACCGTGTCCCCGGCCGCGTAGATCCCGGTCACCGTTCCACGGCCATCCGGGAAGGCCTGCTTCCATGCCTTCGCCGCGTCGATCTGGGCATCCGCTCCCTCGAGTCGGCGCTGCGTGGACAGCTCCTCCTCGTAGGAATCGTCGGCCAGAATCGAGCGGAGGCGGTCGAAGTCGTCGGCGTTGAAGCACTCGATGCTCTCGCGAGCCACGTCTTCTGCGCTTTGGGCCATCAGGGCCTCCTTCGTTGTGGGCTCTCGAGGCCGATGCTACGCCCGCGGTCGCCACCGCGTCAACGTACAGCTAGCTACTGCGCCGGCTTCAGGTTGACGTCGTTCTCGAGGTGCGGCTTCAGCTCCTGTTCGATGCTGGCCACGATCTGGGCGTATTCCTCGGGACAGGTTTCGAGCCTCGATTCGGGGAGGACGCCGAGTTCGGCCACTTCTTCGAAGGACCTCTTGCTCGAGCCTGCAACCCAGCAGAGGACGTTGAAGGAGCGCTGCAGGTCGAGCGAGTGGACGTCGGCGTATTCGACCAGGGCGGGCGGTTCCTGGCGACTCGAGAAGTCCGCCCAGAAGGCGGCGGCGTCGGCCGCGTACGCGGCGCCTTCCGGGACGCCGAGGAGCAGGACGGTGGCGATCGAGTCGGCCGCGTCCTCTTCCCTGCCGAGCACGGGCAGTTCGAAGTTGGCGATCAGGGCGTGCGCGAACTCGTGGGCGAGGATGAAGTTGTCGACGGCGGCCGCCTGTTCGCCGAGTTCTTCGGGGCCGATTTCGGGGTTGCTGCTCGACTCGACTTCGAGGACGAGCGCGGCGAACTCGTAGGGAAGGGTGATCGAGTTGTCTTCAGGGTTGTAGATGGGGCCGGCGCCGATCCCGTTGACGCCCCGCACCAGGAGCGGGTGCGGGAGCTCGAAGGCTTCGGCGAGCGCGGTCGCGACAGCCTTCGTCCCGCTCGCCGTCAGCAGTTCGTAGCCGGTGGCGTCTTCGGCGCTCGCCGGCTTCTGCCAGACGACTCGAACCTTGCCGGCGCTCGGATTGGAGCTTTCGGTGCTTCCGCCGGTGCCGGAGGAAGACCCCGATCCGCAGCCGCTGGAGAGCAGCACAGCGACAACCGCCGGGAGGAGGAGCGCGAAGGCGCCGAAACGCGCTCCGGCGGAGGGCGAAATCACGCGGCCATCCTATGCGGGCTGTCGGCCGGCGGCAACGCGCCGGCCGCGACGGCCGGCCGCCGGCCCGTGCTGCATACTTGCCCGCCGATATGGGCATCTTCCAGGTGCGTCCAAGACTCGAACCGGGGGAGACGCTGCGCTGGAAGGCGCTCGCCAACCGCCTCCTCAGCCCGGCGGTCACGTCGGGTGGCCGCCTGGTCGTGACGGATCGCCGCGTCCTCTTCCAACCCAATCGCTACGACATGATGCTCGGCCGGGAAATCTGGGAGCGCCCGCTCGACGCCGTGACCGGCGTCGAGGTCGTCGGCCGCGATGCCGCCGTGTTCGCCGCGGGAATGCGCAAGCGCCTCGGGATCCGGACCGCGGACGGCCTCGAGGTCTTCGTGGTCAATCGCCTCAAACGGAAGCTGGTCGAGCTGCGCCGGCTCCTCGGGGAGCAGGGCGACGATGTCCCGCTCAGAAGACCCGGATCTCGCAGCCGGTAAGCCGGTCCTTGCGGTCGGCTTCGACCCGGTCGCGCCTTCCGGGGCCGCAGTCGACGATGTCGGTTTCGCCGTCCTTGGAGACGACCGAGTCGTTCGCCGGGCCGGCGTCGACGTAGTCGCGGCCCGGGCCGGCGTCGATCCTGTCCCTGCCCGGCTTGCCGAGCTTGAAGGTGGCCGGGTCGTCGCCGAGCAGGACGTCGTTGCCGGCATCGGCGCGCATCAGGTCGGCGCCGGCGGAGCCGACGATGCAATCGCCGGCGCCCCGCCCCCGCAGCGTGTCGTTGGCCTGCAGCCCGACCAGGGTGTCGGACCTGCGACTGCCGTTCAGCGTGTCGGGGCGCGGGGTCCCCAGCCGCAGCCTCTGGCAGCCCGGCGGGCGGCCCGCGGGCCGCCGTTCCCGCTTGAAGGTCAGCCGGAAGCTGCCGCCGTTGTTGGCCAGGGTCGACTGGTCGTTCTCGATCGTCTGCGATTCGAAGAGCACGTCGATCCGTCCCTTGCCGCGCTGCGGCGGTTTCACCAGGGTCCAGCCCCAAGCAAAGGGGCGTTTCGCCTTCGGCTGGCCCACCGCGGGAATCGTGCCGAGGTTGAGGCAGGAGTACGCATCACACGGCGGGCCGAGCTTGGGCAGACCCTTGAACGGCTTGCCGGCGAGGTCGACCTCACCGATCACATCGCGAGCCGCCGCCTTGGAGGAGGTGTTCTGGGCGATCGCCAGCAGCCTGAAGGCCGAGCCCTGCCGGAACCCGGTAACCGGGTTGGGGAACGCCCAGGCGCTATGGGCGCGGAGCGCCGCCGCCTTCTCGATCGCCACCTGCACCTCCAGCGAGAGGTCCTTGAGGACATTGAGCGGGCCGGGGGCGGCGAGGGCGCCGCTCTCCAGCGCCGGTTTGAAGGCGACGCTGTCGCGACCCGGGTCGGCTTCCAACGAGGGGCCGACCGGGCCGGCCGCGGAGATTCCCACCAGCTCCCCCTTCTTCACCTCGTAGCCCGGCTGGTCCCATACGGCGAAGCTTCCCGGGGTCGGCGGCGAGGGGTAGACGCCGATCTGCCCGGCGCCCGGTCCCACGGTCCCCCAGGGCCCGACCCCGAAGGGAGTCTGGACGCCGAGCACCGCTTCGATCCGCAGGACGGTCCCCGCCGGTCGGGCGAGGACCGGCCGGAAGCTGTAGTTGTCGATCGGCTCGTGGCCGATCGCGACGAAGACGATCCCGCCGTGTTCGGGGGCGCGGAAGCCGGACGGGTAAACGGCCGAGGCGGACGGTGAGAAGGTCGTGCAACCGCCGAGCGCCGGGTCGCATTTGATAGTCGCCCCGCGTTGGGGGGCGGCGACCGGTTTGCTGCCGATCAGGACCAGCTGCGTCGGCAGGGGCGCGGTGGCTCCGGCCTGGGAGGGGATCGCGAGCGCCAGGACGATCAGGACGACGATCGGTCCCAGGCGAAACCGCCCGCTCGCCGCCCTGTGCGCAGACGACTGATGTCCCCGCTGACTCCCCCCCAGCATCGAGGGGCAACATAACACGCTGGCAGCTACCGGCTCGGACGATCCAGGAACGAGGCGACGAGGCGAGCGAACGAGCGGCACTCCTGGAAGAGGAAGGCGTGGGCGCCGGGGAAGACCCGGAGCTCGGCGCCGGGGACTCGAGCGGCGATCCGCCGCAGGTTGATCGGCGGCGCCACCGGGTCGGCGGCGCCGGCGGCGGCGAGGGTCGGGGCGGCGAGGCCGGTGAGCTGACGATAGTTGCGGTTGCTGCGCAGCCAGGGGTCCTCGGCCGCGACCTGACGGCGGGTGGCGGCGGCGGGGACGCGGAAGTCGTCGGGGGCCTCGCCGCTCTGGCTCGCCGTTTCGAGGCGGTGGAGGAAGCGCCGGCCCTCGGCCTGGCGGCCCGGTGGATAGAGCTCGCGGAGGATCTGCGGGTCGGAGGGATGCGGCTCGCTGTCGATCGCCTGCGCCTGCGGCGTGCCGAGCACGGTTCGGCTGCCGCCGGGGTTGGTCCCGGCGAGGATCAGGTGGGAGACCCTGCCGGGGTGCTCGATCGCCAGGCGTTGGGCGACGAAGCCGCCCATCGACCAGCCGAGGACGTCCGCCCGCGGCACGTCGATCGTCTTCAGCAGCCCGGCGGTCGCCTCGGCGAGGGACCCGAAGGATTGTCCGCGCCAGGGTCCCGACAACCCCATGCCGGGGTAGTCGAAGAGGATCAGCCGGTGGTCGCGGGCCAGCAGCCGCAGCAGGGCCGGGTCCCATTCCGCCATCGTCGAGCCGGTGCCGATCAGCATCGCCAGCGGCGCCCCCCGACCCCGTTCGTACCAGGCGATCGCCGTGTGAGCGACTCGGGCCAGGTGGACTTGAGCGCGAAACGGCCGCGCTGAGCTCTGCCCACAGCCGGCGAGAAGCGCTGCAAGGCACACGCAGATAACCAGGCGCGCTCGCATCCTGCCGACAGGCTAGCCGTCGGCCCGCGCGCTCAGCCGGCGAGCCGCTCGTCAGATCCGCGATGAAGCGACCGCGATGCCCCCACAGCCCCCAGGCGCCGGGAGTATCGTCTCCCCTCATGGCATCGAGCGAGCCGGCCGCGGTCGCAGGCCGTTTCCTCGCGGCCTTCTCGGCCGCCGACTTCGACACGATGCGGGCGATGCTCGCCGAGGACCTGGTCGCCTACGTCACCAACGCCGAGGGCGGGATGGACAGGGTCGAGGGCAGGGAGGCCTACCTCGATCGCGTCGAGGCGATGGACCTCCCCTCGGCCCGCTTCAGCGTCGAGCTGACCCAGCCGCCGGTCCCGGTTGACGAAGACCAAGCCCTGGTCATGGTCGAGGTCCGCGCCGAGCGCGGCGGCCGCTCCCTGCACAACTTCGCCGCCCACCTGCTCCGGGTCGCGGACGGCCGCATCGCCGAGTGGCGGATGGTCGACGCGAAACCGGCCGAGAGCGACGCGTTCTGGTCCTAGCGCTCGCCTGCTACCGCAATCACGCGCGAAAGTAGGCGAGGGGACGCTCGCTTGGACGAGCGTCCATGGCCATCAACCGTTCCCGTAGCCACCCGGCTTCAGCTGCACCAAGGCCAACCGCTGCGCCGCCGAGCGCTGCGTGGCCCTTCGGAGCAGGCATCCCGTCGATTGGGGACCGGCATCTCCTTCTCGTCCAAAGCGGGTCTGTATGGCTCGGTGGGTCGGGATGCTCGCAACCACGCGGAAGCAGGTGACAGGCTCGCCTGGAGGAGCGGGTCTTAGCTCGAGATCAAGAGTTTCGTTGTAGGCACAAGAAAGAAGAGCGAGCGCACGGGAAGGACCTACGCGCCCGACCGCTAACATGGTTGTAGGCACCGGGGCCGAGCCTGTGGCCCGAGACCCCGGTTGTGCACCTACGTTACGCTGGCCCGGGCCAGCGCCTCATGAGGAGTTGCGGGTTTCGTAAACAGCGAGCCGCGTTCCTCAATGCCGTGAGTCCTCGGCGAGCACGCCAGTTGCGCATGCCCCAGAGGCCAAGATCAACTCCGAGCCGATCACTCATCTGCCTCGCTCCCCATCGCCGGATTGAGCTGGTACTTGCCCCGAGCCGGACGGTGGATCTTCCTTTCGGCGTGCAGACGCGAAAGCGTTGAGGCGAGTGAGGCGAGCTCGCTCTCCGGATCCTCTGCCCAGCCCCTATCGACCATCACGGCAGCCACCTCCGGAGCCGACCACGGCCGGTTGCTCTCACTGCCGAGCACCCGTAGCGTCGCCTCAGCTTTGCTTTGCGGAGTTGGACCATCGAGGCCGAGGTGCGCCTCCGGCACTGGAACCATCTCCCGTGCCTCAATTGGCTGGTCCAATGGTGCAAAAGCCCGGTCCCTTACTTGCTTCAGCAGCCCCGCTCGAGCCGCCGCCACAAGCGTGTGGAACACAGCCTCACGGCCTGCAACCAGGTGCCCTTCCTCGACAAGCGCGTTATGTATACCCACGGGCTGGATGCGCGTTCCAGCCTGCTCAACGGCCCATGCCACGGCGTCCAACGCCTCCGGCGAGACCTTCTCCGGGTCGCCATCGTTTTCCTCGATGCGCACGACAAGTCCCGCCATGGCCTTGAGCCTCGTCAGCAACTGGTTCCAGGTGTCGAAGTCCTCCTGTGCCTTCAACGCCGCCTTGTGTTTCTGCGCAACGATTTCCGAGATCTCCGGAACCTTCTCCCGGATGCTCTCGGGGTTGCCCAGATCAATCGGTATGTTGGGTCCATCCATCATGGGTTCATCTTAGCATACCTACGAATCATGCTAGAAGCTAGATGTTGGATCGGTTCCAGCACGAAACCAGAACTTAGAGAACGGAAAGGTCTCCACGCCATTCGGGTCTGAGTCCGGCTGCGGCGGATGCGGTGGTCAAGCTGGAGCGAGAACCCCCGCGACGCTCCTGCATTGCGCGTTTGCGAGCGTCAGTTGACCCGGACGTAAGACGCCTGGCCTGGACGACACGCGCTCAGGTGGCCTCGGCTCAGGCTTGGGATCCGAGGCCTTCGCTCTACCTGGCGGATCCAGGAGGCCGCGTGGCGCCGAAGTCTCGGGATATCCCCGTGTATACTGGCACCATGAAGATTGTCAAGGTTCGCCGGGTCGGTAACAGCAACGTGGTTTCGATCCCCCGCGAGTTCGAGTCCCACGGTTATGCCCCGGGCACCTCCGTGCTGGTCGAGGAGCTCGACGGGGGCGAGCTTCGGATCTTGCCAACCGAGCAGCTGCGGGAGCGGATCCGCACGATCGGCGAGCGCGTGGTCGCCGAGCACCCCGAGGCGTTGAAGATCCTCGCCGAGCACGACCCAGACTCCAAGTCAACTCCACAGTAGATCGCCGGTGTCCGAGGTGGAAGGCACGGGCGAGCCGATCTACCTGGAGCTCGTCGACGCGCTCGAGCTGTATGCGGCGATCATCAGAGGAACGCCCGCGCAGGCCGCCGATCAGCTTCGCGATCAGGGAACTCTCGAGGGCGCTCTTGCTCGGCCGCGCAGCTACGCCGACTACGAAGACGCCGATCTCGCGTTGCAGGCCGCCGTCCTGGCGCACGGCATCGCCGAGAGCCAGGCGTTCGTCGACGCGAACAAGCGCCTGGCGCTCGTCGCGATGTTGACGTTCCTCGAGCTGAACGGCTACCGGGTCGAAGCGCCCGATCCCGAGCTCGCCGACTGGATCCTCAGCTTCAGCTCCGGGACTACGCCCCAGCAGCTTGCGCCGTCGGTGCGCGACGCAATGCGGCCTATCGCGTAGCTCAGCTCGCTCGTCGGTTGCTGGTCCGTCCTGATAGTGCAGTGGGGTATTCGCTGTCTTCTTGGGAGGAGGATCCCATGACCGAATCCACTGTTCTCGACTCCGCCGGACGCCGCCGCTCGCCGGCGACGATGCCCGGCTACCACGTCGGACGATCACCACGCAACAAGGGGAGGCGCTACCCTGCCGACCCGCCAACGGTCGAGGAGATCGTCGCCGTGATGCGCCAGGTCGGAGCTGATCGACACGGCGCTCGCCTGCGTGCCTTGATCGTCGTCCTCTGGCGCGGCGGGCTTCGCATCCAGGAGGCGCTCGCGCTCAGCGAGCGCGATCTCGACCCACACCGTGGCTCGATCCTCGTCCGCCGCGGCAAGGGCGGGCGCCGGAGGGAGGTCGGCATGGACGAGTGGGGCTTCGAGCAGCTCCGCCCCTGGATGGCCGAGCGTGAGCGGCTGCCGGTCGGAGCAAGACACGACGGGTCAGCGACGACATAAACA
>CAVSRD010000023.1:0-10342 GCA_963730315.1 uncultured Solirubrobacterales bacterium
GGATGCGCCGGCCGCGACGCCGGCCGCGACGCCGGCGACGCCTTGAGGCTGCGGCCGCTGGAGCCGGCCGGCTCGGTCCCCGAGCGGTTGCGCATCCAGGCCGCCTACTGCGAGCAGCTCGACTCGCCCCTCTACGCCGAGCTGTACGGCGCCACGAGGCGCGACCCCGAGGCAACCTGGCGGGCCTTCAAGGCGGCGCTCGCGCGCAACGAGGCGGAGCTGTCGCGGCTGGTCGAGCATCCGGTGCAGACCAACGAGGTCGGCCGCTGCGCGGCGCTGCTGCCCGGCTTCCTCGCGGTCGCCGTCGAAACCGGGTTGCCGCTGCGCCTGCTGGAGGTCGGCGCCAGCGCCGGGCTCAACCTGCGCTGGGACCTCTACCGCTACGCGGCCGGGGACTTCGCCTGGGGCCCGATCGGATCGCCGCTGACGCTCGACTTCGAGCTGCGCGGCCCGGTCCGCCCCGAGACGGCGGCGCGGATCGAAGTCGCCGCGCGCCGCGGCTGTGACGCCTCGCCGGTGGACCCGGCCACCAGCAAGGGACGCGAGACCCTGCTCGCCTACGTGTGGCCTGACCAGAAGACGCGGATCGAGCGGCTGCGGGCCGCGCTGGAGGCGGCGGAGACCGCGCCGGTCGACGTGGACCGGGAAAGCGCCGCGACCTGGATCGAGCGGCAGCTCGCCGTTGCCTCTCCGGGCCAGGCGACAGTCGTCTATCACTCGATCGTCCTCCAGTACCTGAGCGAGGCGGAGCGGGCGGCGTTCAACGCGCACATGGAGGATGCCGCCGCGCGGGCGAGCGCCGAGGCGCCGCTTGCCTGGCTGCGCATGGAGCCAGCCGACGAGCTGGCCACCGTCCGGCTGACCGCCTGGCCAGGCGGTGAGGACCGCCTCCTCGCCCGGACCGGCTACCACGGCAGCCCGGTGGAGCTGACGGCCTGACCGGGTGGTCGGCGATCCGGCCGGTGCTGGTCGGCTTCCTGCTCGTCGCCGACGCGTTCACGGTCGGCGCGCTGCTGGTCGTGCGGCCGCATGACTGGCTGCCGCCCTTCGTTGCCTTCGGCGCGCTGCTGGTCGGGCTGATCGCGTTCGAGGCGTGGGCGATCCGCCACCGCCACGACGATTGAGTGCCGATCCCGGACAGGCCGGGACCGAGGCGCGAGTAGACTCGCCCGCGAACCCCGCTTGCAAGCAGCATTGCCTGAAGGAGAGGAGGAGAAGGAGAGATGGCGTTCGTAACCATCCACGAGTTCGAGGGCGGCACGAGGGACCAGTACGAAGCCGCGGTCGGGGTCGTCCATCCGCCCGAGGGGCTGCCCCCGGGTCAGACGCACCACTATGCCGGGCCGAGCGCGGACGGCTGGGTCGTGGTCGCGGCCTGGGACTCGAAGGAGCTCTGGGACAAGTTCCGCGAGGAGACCCTGATGCCGGGCTTGGGAGGTCTGGGCGACACCGGCTTCCCCGCCCCCCCTAAGGAAACTGAGTTCGAGGTCGAGGTGGACGTCTAGCGGCGACGATGCTGTGAGGCGCTCCGATGTCGGCGCCTGCTCAATTCGCGCTCGCGATCGCGGTGATCTTCGCGGTCAACCTGCTGCCGGCGTTCGGCCCGCCGACCTGGTCGATCCTCGTCTTCTTCACCCTCGACTTCGACCTGCCGGGGGCGCCGCTGGTCGTCGCCGGGGCGCTGGCCGCCGCCTCGGGCCGCTTCGTCCTGGCGAGCGGCATGCGGCGCCTGCGGCCGCGGCTCTCGGCGGCCCGGCTCGCCCGTCTCGATCGCGCCCAGCGGTCGCTGAGCGGCAATCGGCCCCGCACCGTCGCCGGCCTCGGACTCTTCGCGCTCTCGCCGGTGCCCTCCGGGCAGCTGTTCACCGCCGCCGGGCTGATGACCGTGCCGCTGCCGCCGCTCACCGCCGCCTTCTTCTCCGGCCGGCTGGTCTCCTACTCGATTTACGTCAGCGTCGCGACGATCGCCGAGCGCAACCTCGGGGCGGTCGCCCTCGACGCGCTCACCTCGCCGCTCGGGATGGCGCTTCAGATCGCGATGCTGGTCGCACTCGCCGTGCTGCTCGGCGGGATCGGGCCGATCCGCCCGGGGCGGGACCGGGCCGGCCCGCCCAAGTCCCGTTGCGGTCGTACTTCTTGCCGCTGAGCGGGACAAAGTACGACCGCAGCGCGGAACCCTCAGCCCGCCGCCGGGGACGGGGCGCTGAGCTCGATCGCCCGCAGCGCCCGGTTGACGTCGGTAATCGAGATCAGGCCGATCTCGCCCCGCTCGGTGCGGACGACCGCGCGCCCGACCCGCTGGAAGGCGGGCCGCTCGAGCAGCTCGGCGACGTCCTGGTGCTCGCCGACCACGAGGTCGGGGTCGAGGACGGCGACCTCGCCGACCGTCTCCTCCGCGCGCCGGCGCGCCGGCACCCGCTCGACGTGCTCGACGTCGATCAGGCCGACCGGCCGACCGTCGTCGAGGACCGGGAACGCGGTGTAGCGGTGGCGGACGAAGTAGCCCTGCACCGCCTCCTCGACGCTGATCCCGGCCGGCATCGCGACCGCCGGGAACGACATGAACCGTCCCGCCTCGCGCCCGGCGAAGGCGGTGCGAACCCGCAGCCCGCCCTCCTCCGCCTTCGCCGCGACGACGACGAAGAAGCCGACCACGGCGAGCCAGACGCCGCCCACCGCCCCGGCAGCCGCGGTGAGCACGCCGAGCGCGATCATCCCGTAGCCGAAGCCGCGCCCGATCGTGGCGGCGGCCGCGGTGGCGTGGCGCAGGTCGCCGCGCCAGCGCCAGATCAGCGCCCGGGCGACCCGGCCGCCGTCGAGCGGAAATGCGGGCAGCAGGTTGAAGACGAGGATCGCCGCGTTGACGAACACCTGGTAGTCGACTAACGCCCGCAGCGCGTCGGGGGCGGAGGCGGGCAGGGCGGCTGCGACTATCCCGAAGGCGAGGGCAATCGCCAGCGTCACCGCCGGGCCGGCCAGCGCGAAGCGCAACTCGTCGGCCGCGGTCTTCGGGTAGCCGGTCATCCGCGCCACGCCGCCCAGCAGCCAGAGGTCGATCTCCTCGATCTCGACGCCGTGGCGCCGCGCCACCAGGCTGTGGCCCAGCTCGTGCAGGAGGATGCTGGCAAAGAGCAGCAGGGCGCTCAGCAGCCCCAGCCCGTAGGCGGCGGCCGGCGCCAGGCCGGGCACCTCGTCGGGGTAGTAGACGGCGCCGAGCGACCAGGTGATCAGCGCGACGATCACCAGCCAGAGTGGCTGAACGCCGATCGGGATGCCGGCGAGGCGGCCGATACGGATGCTGCGCATGCTCACCGGCCTGACGCGGCGCCCCTCATAGCGCGGTCGGGTAGGTCTCCGGAGGCTCCCCCAGCTCCCAGCCGGCGCTGCGCTCGAGCGGCTCCACCGCGCGGCTCTCGTCAATGTGGATGACGGCGTCGAACTGGCCGGCGAGGTCGGCCTGGAAGTAGTGGCTGAACCGCTCGGTCTCGGGACGGTAGATGACGCCGATCGCCCGCTCCAGCAGCGGGCCGCGCAGCGGCTCCGCCGCCTCGCCGTCCTCGGGGGCGCCGCGCACGCCGATCAGGTCGAGCAGGCCGTCGAACTCGCTCTCCCGGCCGCCCAGCCGCTGCGCCTCAAGCTGCGGCATGGTCGAATTCCCGCAGCGTCGAGACCACCTCTTGGTCGGACACCTGCGAGAAGTCGCGATACCACTGCCCGACTCCGTAAAACGGCGCCGGGGAGAACAGGCAGACAACGTCGTCGGCCTCCTCGTGCAGCCGGGCGGCGGCCTCGAGCGCGCAGACCGGCACCGCGAGGATCGTTCGCCGCGGGTTCTGGTGGCGCACGGCCCGCAGCGCCGCGGTGTCGGTGGCCCCGGTGGCGACGCCGTCGTCGACGACGACCACGATGCGGTCGGAAAGGTCGGGCGGCGGCCGCTCGCCGCGGTACGCGGTCACCCGGCGGCGCAGCTCGGCGGTCTCCCGCTCGACGATCGCGTCGAGCGCGCCACCGTTGATCCCCAGCACCGCCACCGCCTCCGGGTCGATCACCCGGGTGCCGTCCTCGGCCACCGCGCCGATCCCGTACTCGGGGTTGTGCGGGGCGCCGAGCTTGCGGACCGCGAGGAAGTCGAGCGGCGCGTCCAGCGCCAGCGCGACCTCCCGCGCCACCGGCACGCCGCCCCGCGGCAGGGCGACGACGATCGGGTTCTCGGCCGCCAGCGGCAGCAGGCGCTCGGCCAGCCGCCCCCCTGCGTCCTTGCGGTCTGCGAAGCGATCCCCGGGCATCTCAAGGCGATTCTCGGCGGTTCGGAAGAGCGAAGCATCGGGGCAATCCCGCCTTCCGCACGTGGTTTTTCCCCGATGACGGCCGGCGCGCGACTCCGTACCTTCGAGATGTGGGCGATCCCAGCATCATCGAGCGCAGCGTCGAGAAGGCGCACATCTGGTTCAACGACATGGCGACGGAGATGGGCACCGAGGATCGCCAGGCGGCCTACCGCGCTCTGCGCGCCTACCTTCACGCCCTGCGCGACCGCCTTCCGGTCAACGAGGCGGCGCAACTCGCGGCGCAGCTTCCCGAGCTGATCCGCGGCATCTACTACGAGGGCTGGAACCCGAGCTCCACCCCGATCAAGTACCGCAGCTTCGCCGAGTTCCTCGAGCGGGTCGGCGAGGAAGCCGTGCTGGACGGCGAGACCGAGGCCTCCTTCGCGGTCAGCGCAGCGGCCTCGGTGCTGCGGCGCTACGTCTCGGCCGGCGAGATCGACGACATCCGCGCGATCCTCCCAGAGGACCTCCGCCCGATCCTCGGATAGGCCTCGCGGTGGCGCCCCGGCGCCGCGAGTTGCTCAGTAGACGCCGACCAGGTCGCGGGCCTCTTCCACCTCGAGGTCGCCGTCGCAGACCTTGAAGCCAACCGTGTCGACGAAGTCGCCGGCCCCCGCTTCGGTCTTCATCCGCGCCATGTCCGGCGTGACGCCGGCGTCGGCCAGGTCGCGGGCGGCGCTCGGGTCGTAGCAGCGGGCGAGCAGCCACTCGTCGACCTCATGCGCCTCGAACCCGGATTCCGCCCAGGTCTCGGCCGTATCTTCGGGGTTGCCACCGTGGGCGAAGTGGCCGTGTCTCTCGATCACGTCGCGGATCGTCATCGCCCCACGCTCCTTTCGCCGCTGGTCTCGATATGCCGATTCTGCGCCTTCCGGCCGCGGCGGTCATCGGGGAATTCCCACCCTCCAATCGTGACTTTTCCCCGATGACGAGGTTCGAACCTACCTACATTCGGGGTTGGCGAGGTCCGCAGGGAGGACGCGATGGTGCTTCGCGCCGACATCCCCGGCATCGAGCCCGACGAGGCCTCCACCGAAAACGGCGTGCTCGACGTGGCGATCCCGCTGCCGAAGGCGGAAGAGAGGCAGAAGGTCGAGATCAAACCGAAGCCGGCATAGCCGGCGGAGGATCGGGTCCCGCCTCGAGCTCCTCGAAGCGCCGCGCCGGCAGCCGCCGAGTCGCCCAGAAGGAGGCGAGGACGAGGAGGGCGGCGAACAGGAAGGCGGTCTTCAGCGCCGTCAGCTGCGCGTCTTCGTAGTTGGAGACGAGGGCGTCGACGGTCATCGGGCCGAGCCCGGCCGCGGTGGCCCCCGCCCGCACTTCGTCGGCCGCGACGAAGCTGCCGCCGGCGCTGAGCTTCACTTCGAGCCTCGAGCCGACCTCGCCGGAGATGCTCGGATCGTCGGCCACGTTGGCGGTGAAGGCTGCGATCAGCCCGCTGATCACGATCGCCCCGAGCAGCGCCGTGCCGAGCGAGGAGCCGAGCTGCTGGGCCGTGTTCTGCAACCCGCCCGCCTCGCTGCGGTCGGCGTCCCCCACCGAGGACTGGACCACGTTGCCGAGCTGGGAGACGATCAGGCCCATCCCGATCCCCAGCACTCCCATCGCGACGAGGAAGCCGGCGTCGTCGAGCTGGGGTTCGATCGTGCCCAGCAGCAGCAGGATCGCGACGAGGACGGTCAGCAGCCCGGCCCGCACCAGCGGCTTCGCGGCGAACCGCTTCGCCAGGGCGGATCCGGCGATCGCGGCGAGGAACAGCCCGGCCGAGGCGGGCAGCATCCGCACCCCGGTTTCCAGCGCGTCGAGGCCCTGAACGACTTGGAGGAAGAGCGGGATCGTGAAGAAGACCCCCATCAGGATCAGGTTCTGGGCGAGCAGCGTCGAGACGCCGCCGCGCAGGCTGGCTACGCGCAGCAGGCGGAAGTGCATGAGCGGCTCCAGGCCTCCCGCCTCGCGGCGGCGCTCCCAGGCGCGGAAGGCGGCGAGCAACGCGCCTCCGGCGGCGATCACGAACGGGGTCAGCGAGAAGCCGAAGGGCTCGAGCGGCGAGCTGCGCGGCGCCAGCCAACCCCAGTTGCTCGCCTCGAGGACGCCGAAGACGACCAGCGCCAGGCCCGAGGCGGAGAGCAGGCCGCCGACCCAGTCGAGGCGCGGTGACGGCCGCTCGCGGGGCGGCTCACGGATCAGCCGCGTGCCGAGCAGCAGGCCGATCGCCACCACCACCTCGCCGACGAAGACCAGCCGCCAGGTCAGCTCGGTGGTGACCCAACCGCCGAGGATCGGGCCGACCGCGATCCCGGCGCCGGCGACCCCGCCCAGCACGCCGTAGGCGAGGGCGCGGTCGCCGCCCCGGTAGCTGCCGGCGACGAGGGCGACCAGGGCGGGCAGGACGAGCGCCGCGCCGATCCCCTCGAGGATCGACCAGCCGACCATCAGCGCCGGCACGCTCCAGGAGACGGCGGTCAGCGCCGAGCCGGTCCCGTAGACGACCAGGCCGATCGAGAAGGCACGCCGCCGCCCCCAGATGTCGCCCAGCTTGCCGCCGGTCAGCATCAACCCCGCCATCGTCAGCGCGTAGAGGGCGATCACCGCCTGGATCGTGGACACGGTGGTGTCGAAGTCCTCGACCAGCTGGGAGATCGCGACGTTCATCACCGCCTGGTCGAGGACCATCAGGAACTGGGCCGTGGCCAGGACCGCGAGCACTCCCCACTTCGCCATGGCCGGCGACGCTACCCAATCCGGGCTGCCTGTAGCTTGGGAGCGGTGCGAAGGAGGGGCAGTTGAGGGCGCTGGTGCAGCGGGTCAGCCAGGCGGCGGTCGACGTCGAGGGTGAGCGGGTCGCCCAAATCGGCCCCGGCATGCTGGTGCTGCTCGGGGTGGCCCGCGACGACGGCGCCGAGCAGGCCGACCGGCTCGCCGACAAGGTGCGGGCGCTGCGCATCTTCGACGACGCCGCGGGGCGGATGAACGAGCCGCTCGGCGAGCGCCAGGTCCTCTGCGTCAGCCAGTTCACCCTCTACGGCGACGCCCGCAAGGGCAACCGGCCCAGCTACACCGCGGCGGCGCCGGCCGCGCAGGCCGAGCCGTTGTATGAGCGCTTCTGCGAGCGGCTCGGCGCCGCCAGGGGCGTGTTCGGCGCCTGCATGGGCGTCGCTCTGATCAACGACGGCCCGGTGACGCTGCTGGTGGAGGTCTGACGGCGCCTACGCGTCGCCGAGCGCCTCGTCGATGAACGGGCCGAGCAGCTCGCCGGTCGCCGCGGCGGTCGTCTCTGGAGAGTCGCCGGGGGCGGTGATGTGGCTGATCGCGAGGCGGACCAGCGCCTCGGCGAGCAGGCGGGCCTTGTCGGCGGGCGCCTCCGGCCAGCCCTCCTCGATCGTCGCGGTGAGCCGGCCGGTCGCCCACTGGACGACCGGCATCCCCTGGGTGGTGACGAAGGGCAGCAAGCCGCCGGCGCCGTCGTCGCTGAGCAGGATGCGGACCAGCGGGTCCTCTCCGGCGGAGCGCAGGAAGACCTCCAGCGCCGCCCCGACCGCGGCATGCGGGTCGTCGAGGTGGGCGCGGACGGCCGCCTCGACGCCGTCGAGGAAGCGTTCGCCCTCGTGGATGACGAAGGCCTGGGCGAACTCGTCGCGGCTGCCGAACTCCTTGTAGAGGGTCTGGCGGCTGACCCCTGCGGCGGACGCGATGTCGGCCATCGTGATCTCCGACCAGGCCCGCTGCTGGAGCTCGTCGCGCGCCGCCCCGAACAGGGTCTCGCGCAGCAGCTGCCGCGCGGCCTGCGGGTACGGGGTGCGGACGCCCTCCATCCGCTCAATCGTCGCACTGGGGGCGGCCATCCCGCCTACCCGTCCGCCAGCTCGAAGTCGACCTTGTCGTAGATTCCGCAGTCGGGGCAGTGCCAGTCGTCGGGCACCTCGCTCCACGAGGTCCCCGCCGCAAAGCCCTCTCGCGGGTGCCCCACCTCCTCGTCGTAGACGTACCCGCAGCCGGGGCAGCGCCAGGCAGCCATCACGCCGTGCCGTAGCGGGCCCGCACCCGGCGCTCGACCCGAGGCTCGACGTTCGCCCGGCCGACCTCGCCGCCGTAGTGGTCGAGCAGGCGGTGGTCCATGACGCGGCGCCAGAGTGGCGGCACGACGGCGATCAGGATCATCCCGGCGTAGCCGGTCGGCAGCTGCGGCGCCTCTTCGACGTGGCGCAGCGCCTGGTAGCGACGGGTCGGGTTGGCGTGGTGGTCGCTGTGCCGCTGCAGGTGGTAGAGGAGGACATTGGAGGCGACGTTGTTGCTGTTCCAGCTGTGCGCGGGCCGGCAGCGCTCGTAGCGGCCGTCCTCGCGCTTCTCGCGCAGCAGGCCGTAGTGCTCGAGGTAGTTGACCACCTCGAGCAGGCAGAAGCCGAGCACCGCCTGTCCCACCAGGTAGGGCAGGACGACCGGCCCGAACACGGCGGTCAGGGCGGCGAACAGGACCACGGTCATTGCCCACGCCTGGAGGATGTCGTTGTGGATCGACCAGGCCGAGTGGCCACCCCGCTCGAGCCGCGCCCGCTCCAGCCCCCAGGCCGAGCGGAGGCTGCCGGCGACGGTGCGCGGCAGGAAGGCCCAGAAGCTCTCGCCGAGGCGGGCGCTGGCCGGGTCCTCGGGGGTGGCGACTCGGACGTGGTGGCCGCGGTTGTGCTCGATGAAGAAGTGGCCGTAGCCGCTCTGCGCCAGCGCCACCTTGCTCAGCCACCTCTCCAGGTCGGCGCGCTTGTGGCCCAGCTCGTGGGCGGTGTTGATCGCGATCCCGCTGACCATCCCCATGGTCAGCACCAGCCCGATCGAGTCGACGGTCGAGAGGCCGCCGTCGGCCCACAGCCAGCAGGCGAAGACCAGCCCCACGTACTGGAGCGGGATGAAGGCGTAGGTGCACCAGCGGTAGTAGCGGTCCTGTTCGAGCCACTTGATGATGCTGTCGGGCGGGTTCTCGGCGTCCATCCCGATCGCCAAGTCGAGCAGCGGGAAGATCACGAAGACGAGGAACGGGCCGTAGAACCAGAAGACCCCGAGCCCGGTCAGCGCCACCAGGCCCCAGGCGATGAACGGCAGCAGCGGCACGATCAGCCCCAGCAGCCAGGCGTAGCGCTTCGGGTCGTGCCAGGTAGCGGGGTTGAGCTCAGACTCGACTGCGTGCGCGTGCGTCGCTGCCTCCATCGGCGGCGTCCTCCTTGTCAGATGACCGTAAACCGTCTGTGTAGTTGACAAGCTAGCTGATTTTGTCAACTACAACAACATGGCTCAGCCGGTTGTTCGCGCTCCCCACGCCCCGACCGTCGCGCTCGGCCCGCTACCATCACGCGTGATGTACACGCTGCTCGCATTCCTCCAGGTGATCATCGCCGGCGTCCTGATCTTCCTCATCCTGCTGCACTCGGGGAAAGACGCGGGGCTCTCGGGCGCCTTCGGGATCGGCGGCGGGGGCAGCTCCTTCGGCGGCGGCTCGATGGTCGAGCGCAATCTGGATCGGGCCACGATCTTCTTCGCGATCCTCTTCGTCGTCAACACCCTGGTGCTGCTGAAGATCTAGACGGGTTCGGCGGGCTTCTCCTCCGCGTCCCCTGCCTCGCGACCGTCCCCGGCGCCGTTGCCGCTGGGCCCGCCCCCGTTCCCGCCCGCCCGGTCGAGGATCGCCACCGCCTCGCTGCGCAGCTCGGCGTCGAGCACGGCGAAGTCCTCGTCGGAGAGCTTGCCGGCGGCGTGGTCCAGCTCGGCGTCGCGGATCTCCCGGTACTTGGCTTCCTTCAGCGCCTCCAGCTCGCTGATCGCGGCGGGGCGGCGGCGCCTGCCGCGGGCCGGCCAGATCGCGATCAGCGCCCCGGCGAGGGCGATCAGCCCGCCGACCCAGATCCAGGTGACCAGCGGGTTGACGATCACCCGGAAGGTGGCGGCCGCACCGTCGGAGAGGTAGCTCCTCGCCAATCGCTTCGCGGTGGCCGCCTGCAGCGCGTCGATCTGTTCGAGCGCGAAGGGAC